>NZ_KB902251.1 GCF_000379445.1 Fangia hongkongensis FSC776 = DSM 21703 | reverse complement strand
TGCTGCTTAAAACATTACAGCATTTTAAGGTAAAGTGCTTTTTCAGTGATGACTGGGGCAGCTACACGAAATATATTCCTGAGAGATATCATGAGATAGGGAAGCGAAATACACAAAAGATTGAGCGTAAGTTTCTAACCTTTAGGACAAGGATTAAAAGGCTTGCTAGAAAGAGCATTTGTTTTTCAAAAAGTGAGTTTATGCATGATACTGTGATTGGTCTTTACATCAACCGAGTCGAATGGGGAAGAAACATATAAAAGACAAAGTAAAACACTACCAAAATGATCTTTTGTATGCTAAAAATCATATTGTTGGTGAGTTAAAAATAGGCATTCCGCATAGTTTGCTTGAGTACATCCTTAATGATACGCTGGGTGAGTTACCGAAGAAAGTTCATTTAAATTGGGTCGTTGGAAACTATTTGCCTTATCTTTATGAGAAGAGTTTTGATGCGGTGATTTTCTGTGGCGCCTTACCCATGGGAGATTTTTATGCAAAAAAAGTGGGCACATGGAAAAAGGTTGTGTGTGCTTCAAAAAACTATTTGAAAGAACATCAAAAATTAGATTGCCCAAGTGCGCTTTTATCGCATGATTGCCTTGATCATATTGATAATTTTCAATCAACATGGCAGTTAGATCAAAGTTATCCCATTCGAATTACACAGCGCTGTTCATCCTCTTCATTGATCGCACAAATGGCTGAAAATGATTTAGGTCTTTGCTATTTGCCGTCATTTACAGTTAAAAAACAGCTTGAAGCTGGAGATTTGGTGGAAGTCTTAACACCTTATACAACACAGCAATTTGATATCTTTATGGTCACAAAAGAGCCTATAGCAGACACACGTAAGTTGGCACTGATCCATAATTTTTTCAAACAATGTTTGTAATGCACATCAAACAGTATACAGGCTAGAGGGCCACAGGGTAAGGCAAGGCTTCTTTTTGTACATGTTTGACAAGAATAAGCCCAATAGCGCCAATGCATAAAAGTCCCATCATAAAAAAGCTGAGTCCATATACAGGGTGAATATGCACAAAGGTTAGTGCGACTAAAGGCGCTGCACCTGCAAGGCCATTGCCGATGCTATAGGAAAAAGCACAGCCCGTTGTTTGCCACTCTGATTCAAATATTTCAGCAAAAAGTGGAGAAATAGCCCCTTGAATGGCTGCCATAAAAACGGTGAATATGAGCATGGAGAGCAAAATCCACAGTGGATTGCCACTTTGAATGAGATGAATAAGTGGAATGAGTAATACAAATAAGAGCGTGCCGGCAATATAAAAGAGCCGTTTAGCACCAATATAATCAGCAAAATAACCAAAAATAGGATATAAAATGCAGGCGATTAGCAAGGTGATACTATTTACCATAAAGGCAGATTGCTCATTGACTCCCAATTCACTAATTTGGTAACTAACAAGATAGGTAAACACAACATAATATAAAGATGCTGCCATAGTCGTTAAACAGGTGACCGCTAAGATAGCCTTGTATTGCCTTAGAAGAGCGATAAAGATATTTGCCTTTTTATCTTTGTTCTTTGAAAAAGTGTAGTTTTCATTACGGTTAAGAAATAAATACACTAAAAACAAAAGGCCACTTAGTGCAAAAGGAATACGCCATATTAATTGTGTGTCATGATGTGAGAAATAACTAGAGGCAAAAAAACCAACAATAGAGGCAAGTAAAAAACCAAGCGATGAGATAGAGAAAACAAGACCCACGGCAAAGCCTTTTTCACTATGATAATCTTTAACTGATAATGAAATAAGTCCAGGGAATTGGCCGCCAACGGATAAACCCTGCACAATACGCAAAAGGATAAGTAAGATAGGTGCTAAGAGGCCGACCGTGTGATAATCAGGCAAAATGGCAACAATAAAAGTTGAAATCCCCATAGCAATAACACAGAAGTTCACCATGGTTTTAGGGTGGTAACGATCACTAAAAAAACCGACGACCAGCCCACCAAGTGGCCTTACAATAGAGCCAAGGAAAAAAGTGGCAAAGGTTAATAGTAAACTGACATAAGGGTCATGTGATGGGAAAAAGTCTTTAGCAATGAAAACCGCAAAGTAGATATATAATGAGAAGTCATACCACTCAATGATGTTGCCAAATGACAGTCGAGCGAAGCCCGCTATATTCTTGCTCATGCTACTTATAGTTGAATACACTTCTTTGTAAGCCTGACATGAATTAACTGAAATTCCAAGGGCAGTTGCCTAAATAGTTTTAAATAACCTGATTATCGTAGATGAAATAATGCTTGTTTTAATTGTTATTTTTGCAGGAAATTAAATAAGCTGTTAGCTGGGGATGTAAGTTATTGGAGGTAAAATGACACCATTTGAATTTAGAGAAAAAATGAAACAAGGTAAACTTGTTCAACCAACAGCAGGTCTTTGTCAGGGGTTTGTGCAGGCAAATGTAGTGATTCTGCCACAAAAGTATGCTGAGGAGTTTTTGGTGTTTTGTGAACAAAATGCGCAAGCATGCCCGGTGATTGCTAGCACAAGGCCAGGAGAGGTGCGTTTTTCTAAATCCGTCGCTAAAGATAGTGATATTCGCTACGATCTTGCAAAGTATCGCATTTTCAAACAAGGCGTATTACAAGAGAAAGTGCTTAATGATATAAGCCAAATTTGGCAGCATGATTTTGTTAGTTTTTTAATTGGTTGCTCCTTTACATTTGAAAGCGCACTGATGGATGCAGGTTTGCCCTTACGTCATATTGACTCTGGTTGTAATGTATCGATGTATAAAACCAATATAGCGTGTAAGCCTAAAGGTGTATTTTCTGGCAATATGGTTGTGAGCATGCGCCCATTTGATAGAGATGTGGTAGAGAAGGTGATTGAAATTAGCTCAATGTATCCTAAAATGCATGGTGCTCCTGTGCATATAGGCTCACCTGAAAAGATTGGTATTATGGATATCAATGCACCAGATTTTGGCGATAAGGTTGAGATTAAAGAGCATGAGGTGCCTGTATTTTGGGGCTGTGGCGTAACACCACAGCTTGCGCTAGTTAATGCGCGATTACCTATTGCAATCACACATAGTCCAGGATATATGTTCATCACCGATATCCCAGAGGGAAAATACCGCCAAAAGCCTGTGTTTAACGAAGATGATGCCACTTGAATCTTATAGATTAAGATCTACACTTTTTAGTACGTAAGCCAAAAGGATAGATGTAATGAGTGTGTCTATTGCCGTTGTTTTTGCATTAATTGCAGGCGTTTTTAATGGGTCATTTACCGCACCAAGTAAGTATATTCACAGTTTTTCTCATGCAAAAATCTGGCTTTTATGGTGTTTTTTTGGCCTCTTTTTTGTCCCAATGTTAATCACGGTATTCAGTGGATCTGATGTTCTATATGTGTTAACCAACACGCCTATTATAAGCTTACTAACATTGTTTGTTGGTGGTGTGATTTATGGTATAGGGCTGATATTTTTTATTTTAAGTTTCCATCGTATCGGCATCGCACTTGGCTTTATTATTAATGTTGGAACAGGAACGGTGCTTGCTTCATTGTTTGGTTTACTCTCAGTGGAAGATGCATCGAGCAGGTTTATTATTTTTCAGATGATTGGGCTTGTCTTATTTATTATTGGCATGCTTTTCTCGATTATTTCAGGGAAACTGCGCGAGCGTGAGAAACAAGCACAAGATATTAAACATACTGGTCGAATTATTCATAAAAAAGGTGCGTACTTTATTGGCATTATCTTTGCGCTTTTAGCAGGGGTGGCTTCTGCTGTTGAAGGCATTAGCTTTAGTCTTGGTATTTCAGATATAACAAAAAGTGTTGCAAACACAAGCTATAGTACAGTCATTTCGCCGATTAGTATTCCTTGGTTTATTATGTGTATAGGGATGTTTATCCCGTTTTTTATATACTTTTGTTATCGTAATATAAAGCAAATGGATATTGTGGATGAAGATAAATCAAAGCGGAAGAAAATCAATACTGGAATGAGTTATTTTTACACATTAATCATGGGGCTTTTGTTTTTCTTAGCATTGATTTCATATGGTCTTTCTACGCGTTATGCTGGAGTATATACCAATACGATAGCATGGCCAACGTTTATGATTTTCATCATCTTGACGTCTAATTTTTGGGGATGGTTGCAAGGAGAGTGGCGTGGTGCCAGTAAGTTAAGTGCTATGATGCTAATTGTATCACTGGTGATATTTATTATAGCGGAAGTCTTTTTTAGCTTTTCATCAATATAGTAAGTGTGGGTTTTTAATATAAAGGAGAAATCAGAATGGCCAGCATGCGAATTGAAACAGATAGTATGGGCTCTATTGAGGTAGATAACAGTAAATATTGGGGCGCGCAAACTGAACGCTCTATTATTCATTTTTCCATTGGGGAGGATTTGATTCCTCATGAAGTTATTAAAGCTATGGGAATCTTAAAAAAAGCGGCAGCGCTTGCGAATAATGAGCTTGGCATTTTATCTGATGAGAAAAAAGACTTAATCGTAAAAGCGGCAGATGAGGTGATTGATGGAAAGCTAAAATCTGAATTTCCACTTCATGTTTGGATGACAGGCAGTGGGACGCAGTCGAATATGAATGTAAATGAAGTCATTTCAAATGTAGCGATTGAGATGGCAGGCGGTGTTTTAGGGAGTAAAAAGCCTATTCATCCAAATGATGATGTCAATATGTCGCAATCCTCCAATGACACCTTTCCAACTGCAATGTATATTGCAACCGCGTATGAAGTGAAAACGAAACTATTGCCTGCTGTTAAAATGATGCATAAAGACTTGGCAAAAAAGGCAAAAGATTGGGATGATATTGTCAAAATTGGGCGCACGCATATGCAAGATGCAGTTCCATTAACCTTAGGGCAAGAGTTCTCAGGTTATGCTGCACTATTGAAAAAAGATATCTCGAGAATAGAGCATGCACTTCATGATGTTTATGAGCTTGCTATTGGTGGCACAGCGGTGGGAACAGGGTTAAATGCCCCCTCTGGCTTTTCAGAGAAAGCTGCCGAACACATCGCCAAATTAACAGGGTTACCCTTTGTGTCAGCGGAAAATAAATTTGAAGTGCAAGGATCACATGATGCATTAGTTGCAATGATGGGAGAGATAAAAACCCTGGCGGTGTCACTCTTTAAAATTGCCAACGATATTCGTCTTTTAAGTTGTGGTCCAAGAGCGGGCTTTCATGAGCTATTGATTCCTGAGAATGAGCCAGGTTCGTCTATTATGCCGGGAAAAGTAAACCCAACACAATGTGAAGCAATGGCAATGGTAGCTGCACAAGTTATGGGCTATGATATGGCGGTTTCGATTGCAGGAAGCGCAGGCTATCTAGAGATGAACGTCTATAAGCCGATGATGATCTTTAATATCATTCAGTCTGTTCGCTGCATCTCTGATAGTTGTATCAACTTCACTAAGTTCTTACTAGAAGGGGCAACACCTAATAAGAAAAAAATCGATCAATATTTACATGAATCATTAATGCTTGTTACTGCGCTCAGTCCACTTATTGGTTATGATAAAGCATCTAAAATGGCGCATTATGCTGCGGATAATGATTTGACATTAACAGATGCCAATAATCATTTTAAATATCTCTCTGATGCAGAATTTAAAGCAGCGCTTGATCCCTACAAAATGGCGAAAGGTGGTAGGGTATAAGAAAAATATTAAACTGGAAGGGGTAAACATTGACTCAGATTGCTTTATATCTCTTATTTGCATTGATTACTGTACCGATTGCTAAACGATTAAAGCTAGGTTCAGTTCTAGGCTACTTAATTGCGGGGGTTCTTCTTGGCCCACTTTTTGGTCTTATTGGCTCTGAAGCATTAACCATACAGCATATTGCAGAGTTTGGTGTGGTGATGATGATGTTTTTAATTGGCCTTGAGTTAAGGCCAAAAAGCATTTGGCAGATGCGTTATCAGCTGCTCGGGCTTGGTACAATGCAAGTGCTGATAAGTGCATTGATTCTCACTGTTTTAATGGTATTTCTATTACAATTTACTTGGCAAAGTGCCTTGGCTGTCGGGATGGTTTTAGCGCTATCCTCAACGGCAATTGTGCTTCAGTCTCTGCAAGAGATAAAGCAAATGAATACCAAGGCTGGCCAATCTATACTCTCGGTACTTATCGCGCAAGATATAGCAGTTATTCCTATTTTCTCAATATTACCCATTTTGGTGGTCGGAGATCAGGTGATTAATACTCAGCATCAAAGCTGGTTATCACATTTTCCAGCTGGCATTCAAGCACTGATTATCTTTGTGATTATCTGTTTAATGGTGCTTATTGGGAAATACATCATGCGTTATGTATTTCGCTATATTGCCCAGACGAGGCTTGCAGAGATTTTTACAGCACTCGTATTACTGTTAATTATTGGTGTAGCATTAATGATGGAAAGTATTGGGCTCTCTGCTGCGCTTGGTGCATTTATTGCAGGTGTGATTCTCTCAGGCAGTGAGTATCGTCACGAGATTGAAAGCCAAATATCCTCTTTCAAGGGTTTGTTAATGGGGGTGTTTTTCATCTCAATTGGCACCAGTATTCACTTTAGTGTGCTACAAGCACATTGGCAGCATATCATACTCTATGTGATCGTATTAATGCTAATTAAAATGGTGGTATTGATGCTGCTGGCTAAAATTTTTCGGCTTAAAGGGGCTGATTTTTGGCTCTTTAGCCTGTCTTTGACACAAGGTGGTGAGTTTGCATTTGTGCTTCTAAGTTTTGCCGTTAGTCTTTCTGTATTAACCATGGGAGTTTCAGAGATAATTACTTTGGTGGTTATTTTATCAATGATCATTACTTCAATATTATTTTTAATGTATGAAAAGGTTATTTTGCCACATTATCAGGGGAGAAATAATGCACCTGAAGATAGTATTGCCCATCAAGGAAAAGTCATTATTGCCGGAGCAGGCCGCTTTGGGCAAATTGTCGCGCGGGTGCTAAGGGCGAACAAATATGAATCGGTTATTTTAGATTATGACAGCAATATGATTAATACCTTTAGAAGATATGGTAACAGAGCCTACTATGGTAATGCATTAAACCCAGAGATGTTGCTTGCCGCGGGTATTGAGAGCGCTGAGGTATTTGTGGCGGCAACCAATGATCAAGAAGCTCAAACAGCGCTTGTACATTTGATTCGCCGTCACAGCTCACGTATTCAAATTATTGCCAGAGCAACCAATCGCCACCATGTTTATGAGCTAGAAGAAGCGGGGGCGAATTATGTTATTCGTGAGACATTTGAGTCTGCTGCCAAAGCAGCCGAAGAAGTATTAATAAAGCTTGGAGATAGCAAAGAATCAGCGTTTGAGAAAGTCAGTATTTTTAAAGAGCATGATCAAAAAACGTTGGAGAAGTTAAAAACACTATGGTTGAAAAGTGGTGAAAGTAAGGTGTATATCAATCAGTTAACTGCAAATTCAGACACCTTATCACAGCTGATGCAAACTGAAAAATCTGAAGATCAAAACCCTAAAGAGTAAAATGATGTCATGTTCTTTTGTATTGGATTTAGCGTCGGTGAGGGTTCTCACAAATACGTTTTTTTAACCAGTAAGCTAAGTTCTCCATCTCTGTTGAGGGATTGTTATTTTGATGGATAAGGAAATAATCCCAGTTTTCATTTTTCATTGGCTTACCAATGGCTTTTAATTGGTTATTGTTAATCATATCGCGAACAAATAGCTCGTGGGTGATAAGCACACCGACTTTATTAAGACAAGCGTGAATTGCTTGCACAGAGTTTCCAAATTGTGTGAAATGCTCTTTTTGAGGCATGGTGATATTATGAAAATCACTCCATGTCTTCCAGTCTGATTGGCGAAAGTAGATGCCATCAACCATTAATGGCTTATAGGTTTGTAGTAAGGTTGTTAAATCATGCTCAGCAACAATATCAGCATGCCCAACAGCAATGAGCTGATCGTTACATAAAAACTCCACCTTGTTATTTGGCCAGTTGGATTTTTGACCATAACCGATAATGAAATCAACTTCATGCTGTTGCGTGGGTGGCAAAGACCAGTTGGTTGAAAGGCGAACATCGGTGTGTGGGTTTTTAGCATAAAACTCCCCCAAATAGGGAATTAAACAAAAAGTTGAAATTGAATTTAATACGCTGATTGTCATGGTGTGGGTTTGAAATTGAGAAAGCTCTCTTTTAGCATCAGAAATTGCGCTCATAGCCGGCTTTATTGCATCTAAGAACAGCTTGCCTTTCGTGGTAAGCTTAACCGTATTATTCCCTCTGATAAACAACTGACAATTTAGATCTTGCTCTAATGCTTTTATTTGCTGGCTGATAGCAGGTAAAGTGAGATAGTGTTTTTGAGATGCAATTAAAAAGCTTTCACTTTCTGCTGCGGTGATAAATACAGGTAAGGTTTTCATTGGAGGGTAGTTCATTTTCAAGCTTGATTAAATTTTTCTTAATCTTAAGTATAGAATTTGAAAATTTATTAATCAATATCAGTGCGATATGATAAAGCTATCTCAGCAAAAGATAGAGGTGATTATCATGAAAAGTATTCCTTATTATTTATATCGTGGCGGTACTTCTAAAGGTCCATTTTTCTTTAAAAAAGATTTACCAAGTTCAAAAGAAAAGTGTGATGAAGTGCTTAGAAAAATAATGGGCAGTCCTCACCCATACCAAGTGGATGGTATTGGTGGCGGTGTATCTAATGCAAGCAAAATTGGGATTTTATCGCTTTCTAATCGTAATGATGCAGACATTGAGTATATCTTTGGCCAAGTTGCTGTGTTATCAAATGAGGTCGATACCAGTAGTGATTGTGGCAATATGACAACAGCGGCAGCATGTTGTGCAATAGAGGCACATTTGATTGATGCCAAAGAGGATGAAACAAAAGTAAGGGTGTATAGCCCTGCGACGGATTCAGTTAAAGAGATAATCGTGCCTTGCAAGGATGGGAAGGTGCTATATGAAGGGGATTATCATATTGATGGGGTAGGGTCTACGGGTTCTGTTATAAAAATCTCTTTTTTGCACCCAAGCGCCTCTCAAACCGAAGCCATTTTTCCATCAGGCAAGATGTTGGATATCGTTGATGGTATTCCTGTGACATTAATCGATTGTGGACGTGCATTAGTAATTGCTAGAGCATGTGATTTTAATATTAGTGATGAGCAAAGTAATGAAGCATTGGAAGAAGATATTGAGCTCAATCGTGCTATAGAAGCATTTAGATTAAAATGCGCAAAAAAAATGCACATCACACATCCCTGTCAGACATTTCCAAGAATTGCGCTTGTCAGTGCACCAAGAGCGAAAAATCAGAGTATTTATGCACGCTACTGGAGTAATCCAACAGCAAGACAGATTCATCCGGCAATGGCGATGACAGCTGCAATGGCACTTGCTAGTGCTGTTGTCTCTAAAGGGACAATTTGTGCTCAAAGTAATAAGCAGTTTGATGCTGATGATCATACTAAAGAAGTCTATATTGGGCATGCACAAGGGGAGGTGGAAATTGATATCACAGGGCATGACTCTCCATTAGATGTCGCTGAGTGCACTTATAAAAGAACAGCAAGATTGCTTGCTAAAGGAGAGGTGTATTATTGCTAAATGCAGTATTAAAGAGGGCTAGCTATTTAACATTTACTGAATGGTAACATAGTTCGAACGCTTAACAACCTTGTCATCTAGCTCAATGCCGATGCCGGGTTTCTCAGAAACTTCAAAGTAACCATCTTTAGGCTGAGGATCTTCAATGCAAAGTTCACGATTAAAGTCTTTAAGCGCATAGGTATGATGTTCGTGGATGATAAAGTTTGGAATGGCCGTTTCCAAGTGGAGGCTCGCAGCGGTTGCCACAGGACCGCCACAAACATGCGCTTGAATTTTAACATCATACATATCAGCATAATCACATATTTTCTTCGCTTCAGTCAGACCACCACAAAGGCCGATATCTGGTTGTAAGATATCAATAGTTTGTGACTCAATATACTCTCTTACCCCGTGTCGAAGATACAACCTTTCTCCGGCAGCGATGGGAACAGTGAGTTTATCTTTAAGTGGGTGATGTAATTTACTATTTAAGTAATTAACAGGCTCTTCAAAATAAAGGCAATTAAAGTCTTGAGCAATTTCACCTAGCTGAAGTGCTGAAGTTAACCCCGGCAGAGAATGACACTCAAAAATAATATCTCCATTATCACCCAGAGCATCACGAATTGCTTGTAGTCGTTCACGAATCAGATGTAAATGATTTCTACGAAATGGCAGTGTACAGTCATAAATCGTATCGCCTTTATGATCAAACATCATCGGGTCAACTTTCACAGCATCATAGCCCTCAGCAACTGCTTTTTCGGTTGCTTTGGCATAATCCTCTGGTTTAAAGAGCGTTTTTCGCTCATAGCAATCCCAGTCAAACTGTAGCTGACTTGCATAGGTGCGAAGTTTTTTATTAGTTTTGCCGCCTAATAGTTTATATACAGGCAAACCAAGTGCTTTGCCTTTAATATCCCATAAGGCTGTGTCAATCGCACTCATTGCAGCATAAATAACAGGACCTCCTCCCAGTCCCCAGAAGCTTTCTCTTAGCATGCGGTTCCAGATATCTTCACTATTAAAAGGATCAATGCCAATGATCATTTCCTGTGAAAACTCCTTAATCATATTGGCAACAGCAGAATGACCAAGATCATAGGCTAGGCCTGCCTCACCTGTGCCATGTATCCCTTCATCTGTAAAAATTCGAACAAAAACAGGAGTCCATGCCGGTCGTTTTGGGCAATGGATGTCGAAAACTTCAATTTTAGTTACTTTCATTAGTGCTGAAACCTTGAGATATAGCTTTTCTTATAGCCACTATAGCCAAGGTGCAAAGTAGATGGCAAGGAAATTACTTCCATGCATCAAATTTATGCATAAAAACCAAATTGTAAAATGCTGAATTCTGATCAACCTTGTTTTATGCAGGTGAAATATGCAAATAAAGACAAAAAACATCCATTTTAAGACATTGTATATTGCCTTTGTTTTTCTTATCGCTTGTTTTTAGTTTTAATGGATTGCCAATATGCATATTGGTATCAATAGTCAAACGACATAACAGAGAAATAAAAGAGAAGGGAAGATCCATGATAACTAAAAAAGTAATGATGCTATCAGCTGTAGCTGTTTTATGTTCCTCCGCGCTGTATGGTGGTGAACTTGAGCGTTTTAATAATGCGAATGTTTCCAAACTAGCAGAATTTACAATTGAAAATAGTAGAGCGAATAACTATCAGATGTTAAGTAGTGACAGTGTAGTAAAAGAGAATATGCTCAAACCAACTACACACAGAGAAAAAGGCAATATTCGTTATCAACGGATGCAACAATATTATAAAGGCATTGAGGTGGCAGGTGCTGAGGTGATTGTTACTGAAGCTGTCAATAATGCCTCTGGAAATACGCAGATGTTGGCATTAAATAATGCAAGCACAAAGGTGAATGGTATTATTGTTCGCAATTTAAATGTGGATACAACAGCGAATATTAGCAAGGAAGATGCGATTAAAGAAGCAATCAGCAACTACCAAAGGACGGCAAATGGTTATGTGATTGATGACAGCAAAGAAAACGCCCCGCTTGCAAAACTGCAAATTATATCTGATAAGAAGGCAGATAGACTGGCTTATCTTGTTAGCTTTAGTGCAAGCCATGTCAGTCAAGCGCCACAGAAAATGCGTTATTATGTTGATGCTAAAACTGGCAGCGTGATCAACTATTGGAATAATTTGCAATACTTTGAAGATCGTGGCCCTGGGGGAAATGAGAAGGTAAAGCAGTATTTTTATGGTGAAGGGGGAATGCCTTATCTTGATGTTGCAAGGGAGGGCATTATTTGCACCATGAATAATCCGCGTGTGCGTGCGGTGAACCTGGAACAGAATTACAGCGAATATAAAACATCAGCTTATCGCTATCTATGCCGTCAAAACTATGGTGAGTATGTTAATGGTTCATATTCATCTTTAAACGATGCTTACTACTTTGGTGAGCTGATTATTGATATGTATAAAAACTGGTATAACTTGGATGCCTTGTTTGATAGTCAAACGCAGAAACCAATGCAGCTTATCATGCGGGTGCATTATGGTCAGGAATATGAAAATGCATTTTGGAATGGTGAAAATATGACTTTTGGAGATGGTAAAGATCGTTTCTACCCACTTGTCTCTTTAGATGTTGCAGGGCATGAGGTAAGTCATGGTTTTACAGAGCAAAACTCAAGTCTTGTTTATGCCAATGAGTCAGGTGCTTTAAATGAAGCCTTTTCAGATATGTCAGGTCAGGCAGTTCGTGCGTATTTGCTTAACTTAGATGAAGCGGCATACCAAAAACTCTACCCGTATGATAAGTCAGGTAAAATTGGCTGGGGCTTGGGTGAAACGATCACAAAAGGCAAGAAGCATGATGCACTTCGTTATATGAATAAACCTTCTAAAGATGGTGGTTCAGCAGATTGCTATGATAAAGCGATTGCTGGTGAAAAATGCAAAATCACCTATGATGATGTTGTAGTGGCAGCAAAAAAAGCGTATCCAACGGATTTATCCCGCCAGCAAAGTTACATTGTACATAAAGCCAGTGGTATTTATAACAAGGCATTTTATTTGTTATCGGTTAAATGGGGTAAAAGCCATCAGGAGAAAAATCCAAATAATATGCTCTCAAATGCCTATGCTGAGGGAGTTAAAGAGGCATTTGCTGTTATGGTGCAGGCAAATTTAGCTTATTGGACGCCTAATATCACAATGGATTATGCTGCATGTGATGTTATTAAGGCAACTGAAGATCTGGGTTATTCTCAACAAGATGTCAAAAAAGTATTTAAAAAAGTTGGGGTTTCTACAGCGCAGTGTTAGCTCGCTTTACATAAGCATTGGAGCCTGTATTTTCACTCTCTTGGCAGTAATTGATAAACCATTTGCTGGTTGCAAAGAAGTAAAACAAGCTGCCAAGGACAATGGTGATATAGATTTCATGAAATAGATAATTGCCCCACATAAGAATATAAAAAGGCAAAAGAATAATAATCTGTTTAAACAATCTATCTTTTAGAGAGCTTAAAAGAAACATGATCGCAACGAAACTCAGCGCAACATTCGAGATGAAAATGCCGTCCCGTGTGGCGGTATTTAACAATAAGCAAATAAGAATAAAAGCGATCCAACCAAGCATAAAATTTTTTCTCAAGGCGGCCATACTAATGGGACCTGACATATAAGAAATCACATTAAAAACCGTAACAACAACCATAAGTGTTGCCCAGCCAGAGGAGTTTAAAAAGAAGAAAACCGCAATAATCAGGTTGATCAGCATCGAAGGCTTTGAAAATCCTCTCGTTGGAGAGATATTATCCAGAAATTTTGGTGCTTGTCTAACTTGTGCCATACCAACTAGCATACGAGAGGATGCGCCAAGGTAAGTATAACCAGTTGCAGAAGGGGCAATCACTGAGTTTAAAATTAAAATGATTGACATAAGATGAAGGCCTAAAATGCCTGCCAAATCAATCATTGGTGCATTAAAGTGAAGCCCAAGCCATCCTTGTGCTGCTAAGTAACTGGCAGGTATTGCACTCATAAATGTAAATTGTAGAATTAAATAAAAAACAAGTGTCACTGATACAGAAAGAAAAAGTGCTAAAGGGATGGTTCTTTTGGGGTTTTTAAGTTCGCTGGCAAAGGCACCAATCGTTTGAAAGCCATTAAATGAATAAATCATCCCCGCGCCAATCATTGCAAAGATAGAGGAGGAAATGCCATATTGTGGTGTGCTCTGTGGTAGATGGAAGTTGCCAAGTGTAAAACTCGCGATAACCAGTGCAATCATAACAATAAAAGGGGTGGCGATTTTTAATATGGTCACGATGTTGTTGATGCGTGACATAAACTTAATGCCATAGTAGTTAACAAGTAAAAATAGTAGTAATAGAACAATGCCAACAGCCTTTCCATATAGTGTCAGTGTGCCATTTACGGCAAAGTGGTTGCCTAAATAAAACGATAGATATTGTGTAGAGGCTTGAGCTTCTGTTGCAACGCAGGCAATAATTCCAAACCAGTTCACAAACGCAAAAGGCAGTCCAAATGATCTATTATGTGTCAAAGAGCATATTTTGGCAGTAATGCCTCGAACGGGGTATTTAATAAATCCATGTGTAAAACAAAAAGCGATTAGCATAATAAAAAGTGCTGAGATGATCCAAGCAAGAAAAGCATAATTCCCTGCAAGTTTTGCTGCGATCATGGGCGCAAATAACCAGCCTGATCCAATCATGCAGGTTACGCCAATCAGTGTCGCACTCAATAAATTAATCTTGTGCATTATTTCCCCTTGTAATTGTACAGTGCTCATTCAAACTAGCATTAGATATATTCATTCTTGTTGTACACGCCCATTTTTGTAAATCCATCACGTAGATGAGCGAGTGTGAATTTAAGGTAAAAAAACAACAAGTTATAGCTTGATTTGCATACTGAACCCTCAAATAGGGAAATAATCATAAAGGATTCTTGCGCCTGTGTCACTAAATTGTTTGTAAATATACGAGAATGATAAAATAAACATGAAATGTTAAGCTGGCGCTCATCTGCCAATGGTTATTTTTCCACGGAAAGAAAAGGTTAAAAATCAATCAAAAATTGAATATTTTTGTTGATTTATAGCATCGTTACTGTTTAATATATGCTGGTGTAATTTGGTTGTTTTTAAAACAAGAGTGCCAAATTGATTTTGGCGTAATAAGCGAACGCTGTATTAAAATATCAAGCCTGTGAAGGTTTTTATCTAACGTAAAATTTATTATTTTTTCTAATAACTTTATATGCTTAGATTGTTTGGATGCAGCAACTTAATTATAAGGATATATTTATGGGGTTATTTGATGATGCGCGGCGATATGATGGTGAGTATTATCGTCAGTTTTCTCAGGCTATTGGTAGTGATGACCTTAATACATATTTTGGTGATAGTGCGATTGCAAAAAGTGGCGTATGTTCGGCTTCTAGTTTATTTTGGATACGTCATTACTTGAGTCGGGATGCGTTATATACTAATCAGCAAATGTCACGAGAAAGTCAGGATATTGCAACTGTACAAGAAGCAATACGTTATCGTGGACAATCTCTAAGAGGGCTTTTGATGAGTTGTGGTATGAAGCCTCGTGCCAATCATCTATTTGAATATGCTTTTGACCAAAGTGAAGCAGAGGGAGTGTCGGCTCTTATTTGTGCTTCAGAGGGTGTGACAGTCCTAAGTTATACGCATCCAGTTATGGGGCGTCATGTAGTGGCTAGCTATGTTAAGCCACAAACGAAGCGTTTCTTTTTTATAGATGTACAAAAAGGCGATGTGTGGGTTGATTACCCTAATAGTAAAGCATGGTTGTTGCGTTATTTGCAAATATTCCATGCCTCTTGTGGTAATATTACGGCAACACATTTTGAGCACCACTGGGACGAAATTCAATTCCAACAAGAATTAAGACAGCTATACCGTGAGTCACTAAAGTTTAACCCGGTTGTAATGGGCGTCTCTCGCACAAAGGCGGGTGATGATTTTAATATTGCATTAAGAAACCCAGTATAAATAGTGACATTGTTCACAGGCACCATATTCAAGTTGACAGCAATTTTGTATAATCGGTTGTGCATAGTATCAACCAGAGGTGTTTATGATGAGAAAGTGGCTTTTTAGTGTTTTTTCAATAATGATGTTGTCTGTTACGTTTGGCTTTGCCAGTACAAAACCTATTGAGAAGTGCACAGATAAAGTGTGCTCGGTGCATTTGAAGACAATTTATTTTAGTTATCAGAAAGCGGGTTCTGATCGGATTTTGTTTCATGTCTCAGCGAAGACAAGTGGCTGGGTAGGCATTGGCTTTGGTGCAAAATATGCCATGAGAGATGCACGTATTGTAATGGGCTATGTTGATGCAAAAGGTAAGGCGCATATTTCTCAAGAGTATGGCTCTGGAACCTTTAGTCACTCTCAAGTTAAAAATCCAGATGTGAAACTGGTTTCAGGCACGTTTAAAGATGGGTGGACAACGTTGGTATTCACTCTTCCTATTCATTCGAAAATAAAAGAAGGCTTTAGCTTTAAAAAAGGAAAATCATTGTCAGTGATTCTTGCCTATGGTAAGAATAATGCAAAAAATCGCACCAGCCATCATGGCTTTGCAACGCATATCAATATAGACCCTTTTATGTTACCAGTCTAAGTAACTTCACTATTTTTATTCCTTCAAAAATTTAAAAAAGTTATTATCAAATATGTCAAATTTCTCACTTAAAAAACTACTTTCTGATGTTCAATGTCAAGATAGAGGCAGGCTTATAAGCTATTATCGTCGTTTGCAAAACGCGCAAAAAACACAAGATGATAATGCGCTTAATAATGACACATTGATGGAAAAAATTGCCCATTCAAGGGAAAAGACAAGCCTAAGAAGAAAAAATCTGCCAAGTATTAGCTATCCTGATTTACCAGTGTGTGAGCGTTTAGATGACATTAAACTAGCACTATCTGAGCATCAAGTTGTGATTGTTGCAGGTGAGACAGGCTCTGGAAAATCAACGCAGCTGCCTAAAATTTGTCTTGACCTTGGGTTTGGTGCTAAGGGTTTAATTGCGCATACACAACCAAGAAGACTGGCAGCAAGAGCAATTGCACGGCGCCTGTCAGAAGAGACAAAGATGCCTTTAGGTGAAGGAGTGGGCTTTAAGATTCGATTCAATGATAAAACAAATCAAAACACCTATCTTAAGGTAATGACAGATGGAATCTTGCTTGCAGAAATTCGTGAAGATAAGTACCTCTCTCAGTATGAAGTGATTATTATTGATGAGGCGCATGAGCGAAGTTTGAACATTGATTTTTTGCTCGGGCATTTGGCTTCTATTGTTAAAAAACGCCCAGATTTAAAAGTGATTATTACCTCAGCCACAATTGATCAGGCACGATTTTCCCAGCATTTTAATGCCCCTTGCATTGAAGTTTCTGGCAGAAGTTATCCAGTTGAGATCATCTATCAAGAAGAAATTGATAGCGAGCTAAGTGGGCCTGAGAAAGTGCTCAAAGCACTTGATCGGTTGGCAAAGGAAAAATCAGGCGATGTTTTGGTGTTTTTGGCAACAGAGCGAGACATTCATGAAACGCGGGACTATCTAACAAAGGCGAATTTACGTCATAGCGAAATCTTGCCTTTGTTTGCAAGACTTTCTACATCTGATCAAGATAAAATTTTCCACCCAAAGGGAGGTGTGAGGCGAATTATACTGTCAACTAATATAGCTGAGACATCATTAACTGTGCCTGGCATTCGTTATGTCATTGATGCTGGCGAGGTTAGAATCTCGCGCTATAGCTATCGTACAAAGGTGCAAAGATTACCCATTGAGCCAATCTCTCAAGCCAGTGCAAATCAAAGGGCGGGACGTTCAGGACGTGTTGCTAATGGAATCTGTATTAGACTATATTCTGAAGAGGACTTTTTATCAAGAGCACCTTTTACAGATCCTGAAATATTAAGAACAAACCTAGCCTCAGTAATTTTGCAAATGGAAAGTTTAAAGCTTGGTAGTATCGATAAATTTCCCTTTATCGATAAACCCGATCCACGTTTTGTTAAAGATGGCTATCGATTACTGCATGAAATTGGCGCCATTTATGAGCATACAAAACAGCATCATATTAAAATCACACCGATTGGGCGTGAAGTGGCAAAGTTTCCACTTGATCCACGATTTGCCAGAATGTTATGTGAAGGGGTGAAACTGAATGTGCTTAGAGAAGTGCTTATTATTGTCAGCTTTTTAAGCATTCAAGATCCACGAGAGCGACCTTTAAACTTCCAGCAAAAATCAGATGAGGCGCACAAGCAAGATTATCATGACAGTTCTGATTTCATGGGGATTATTCAGCTTTGGAATAGAGTTGAGAGCGAGTTGAAACCACTGACAAATCGCTTAAAAAAAGAGTATTGTAAAAGGCATTTTTTATCTCAGCTGAGAATTAGAGAATGGCAAGAAGTCTATGCGCAGCTTTTAACATTGGCAAAAGCAAATCGTTGGCAGATAAGTGAATCTGAGGGAAGTTATGCTTATATTCATCAAGCACTTTTATGTGGTTTGCTTGGACATATTGGCTTTAACTATGAACCAAAAGAATATTTAGGCGCAAGAGGTGTTAAGTTTCATTTGTTTCCAGGCTCATCCCAGTTTAAAAAAACACCGAAATGGATTGTGTCGGCGGAGCTGATGGAAACAAGTAAGCTTTATGCGAGAATGGTGGCTAAGATTGATCCGAAGTGGCTGGAGCATTTAGCCGCGCATTTGACAAAAAAACACTATAGTGAGCCGTATTGGAGTCAAAAGAAAAAGGCGGTGATGGCAAAGCTTAGAATTAGTTTATATGGGCTTGATATTGTCACAAATCGCGCAGTTGACTATTCAGATATTGAGCCTGTTATCTCTCGTGAGTTATTTATTCGACATGCACTTGTTTATGGTGAGTTTCAAACAAAAGCGCTATTTTTTAAGAAAAATCTGGCCTTATTATCAGAAGTTGAGGATTTGGAGCACCGTGCAAGAAAGCGAGATATTGTGATAGATGATGAAACCTTATTTAGCTATTACGATAAACTTATTCCCGAGGGTATAGCAAAAGGCGTCGATTTTGAAAGCTGGTATAAAGGATTGTCCGCCAAAGAAAAAGAGGCGCTTATCTTTGAAAAATCCATGTTGATGCAGCATGATGCTGATAATGTTACAGATACACTATACCCAGATACGCTCTGTGTTGGCGAGTTTCAATTACCGCTTTTTTATCACTTTGATCCAACCGATGAACAAGATGGCGTTAGTGTGAAAATCCCAGCTATCTTGGTGAATAGAATAAATCCGTTATATTTTGAATGGCTGGTTCCTGGGCTTTTAGAAGAAAAGATCATTGCCCTTATTAAGGCGCTGCCAAAATCCATCCGAAAGGCTTGTGTTCCTGCGCCTCATTATGCAAAGGCCGTGTTGGAAGTGATAGATAAAGATCGCTCAAAATCACTAAAGGAAGTGGTTGCAAAGGCATTGGTGAAAATGACGGGTATTAAGTTTGACCAAAGTATTTGGGATGATAGTGTGTTTGAGAGACATCTTCAGATGCGTTATGAAATTATTGATAATTCAAAAAAAGTACTACAGAGCTCGCGTGATTTTTATGCGCTTAAAGCACAAATTCAACCTGAGAAAATATCATTAGAGGACTCATCTAACATACAAGAAGATAAAAAGCTCTATCAAAGTTGGGACTTTGGCATACTTGAAAAGCAACAAAAAATCCAGCAGCATGGTATTGATGTGACGGTTTATCCTTGTCTTATTAATGAGGATGATGAAGGCGTGAGTATTGGTTATAAACCTTCTTCAGCTGAGGCGAATCATTTTCATCTAGAAGGGGTAAGAGTTTTATTAATGTGTCAGTTAAAATCGATGCATAAGCTTTTGCGAGATAGTATCTTTGATGCAAAATCATTGAATCTCTTTTTTGCCATCATTAAAGATGCGAACTGGCAAAACACACTGCTTAAAAAAAGTTATGATATTGCTTTTTCACTTGATAGTTATGTGAATATTCGCAATAAGGAAAGCTTTCAAGATGTTCTTAATGAGGGGAAAGGCAAGCTTGTCGATACAATAGTGGCGCTCTCGAAAACCCTCTTTACAATTATGCAGTCTTTTCAAGGCTTGAATAAGCAGCTTAGCCGTAAAAGCATTCCACTTGATTTGATTCCACTTTATCAATCACTAAGGGAGTTATTAAGTGAGCTTGTTTATCCTGATTTTATAGAAAAAACGCCAGTTAAATACTTAGCGCGTATCCCTTTTTATATTCAATCTTTACAGAAGCGCCTAGAAAAAGCACCGAGAAATTTAAAACAAGATCGCAGCTTTTGCATTGAGTCTGAAGCACTTCTCTCGCTACTAAATAAAGTGCAAAGTGATAAAAATATTGAGCCAACCGATGCTCGGGTTATTGAAATTCGTTGGCAGTTTCATGAGCTTTGGATTGCACGATATGCACAGGAGATAAAAACAATAATGCCTGTTTCTGAAACAAGAGTTAAAAAGCAGATTCTTTCACTGTGATTTTTTCGTCAGAGGAAATAAGTAGTTTCATTTCCTCTGGGCTGACAAATGTAGCGAGTTTTTTTGTTGATTTTCGAATTTGTTCAGTGGTTAAACTCATATGACATAGGCGTTTGAAGAATTCAACACCCGTCTTGTAGCCGCGGGCAGCGGCGAGTTTAAAAATATAGCGTAGGCGGTGGAGCATTTTTTTATCTTTATTTTGTGATTGATTAAAGCTACTTAACCGATTAACAACCCAGTCGAACGTTAATAAAAATGTTTTGCCTAACATTTTGCATACTCCTTTTTTCAGCTGCAGCAAATACAGCTATATTTGCAACCCTCTCTCCAACTTCCGGTTGCGCGTTAAATCCATCACTATTATAAACCATTTTTCCTGTAATTTAATGACAGTTTAAGCGATTTTATGAGATTTTTATATTATTGTGGTGTGATGCCTCGCCAGCGTGTGAAGGCAATCTTGCTAAGTTCCATTAACATGCCTGTTCCATCGGATGACCTGATTTTATGCTGATCGCACCACTTTGTAAACACAGTGCCATCAGGTGCATACATTAAATCATAACCAAGCGCGCCTTGAGTGAAGTGAGAGCTTGTTACAGGTAGATTTTCTCCATTTACACTAGCAGATGTTGCATTGATGATGATATCAAAGCTGCCATAAATGCTGTCAAGTTCACTCGCTGCGATAGTGATGTCCTTGTCTTCAATTTCATTGATAAGAGACAAGGCTCTTGAAAAGGTTCGATTGGCAATGGTTATATGCTTTGGTTTTTCATTGACAATCGCGCCCAATATTCCTTTAGCGGCGCCTCCTGCACCAATGATTAAAATAGATTTTCCTTCAAAACTTGTTCCTAAATTCTCTTTAATATCATTAACAAGACCAAGCCCATCAAGGTTAAGCCCAATAAACTCACGCTTATCATTAATGATGACATTGCTGACGGCCTTGGCATTTTGTGCCAATGGCTCTAGCTTGTCACAATACTGATATAGCTTTTCTTTAAAGGGCAAGGTCACACTTAGTCCTTTTATTTCTGGATCAAGGCGCAATAGATTTAAAGTTGCCTCCAGATTGTCAGGGCATATTTCCATTGCTTCATATTGCATATTTTGTTTGGTTTTGTTGGCAAATTCAGTATGGATCTTTGGTGATAGGCTGTGTTTAACTGGGTAGCCAATGACATAGTATTTGTCTTTGTTCTCTGTGCTGTGGGCGTTTGACATATCAAATAACACCTCATGTAAGGTCGATCTGTTGCTTTAGTATACCACTATCCTTAGAAATAAACGTACACTGATATCCACTTTCCGACATTAAAAGTTGATATTTTCACCAGAAAAGTTTGACATAATTAAGGACAAAATGAGATAATTTTTAGGCAATATTGTGATTATTGAGTGTGCGCCGTAATTTAAAAGGCACAAGCGAAATAGCATGCTAATATGTCAATCATAGTCTATTTGTGATTGATGTTGAGATAGGGGAAGACGAGGACATATTTAAGCAGCTACAGACTTAGATATGGCAATAATGGAAATAGCTCAAGGTATGAGTTTAAAAGGAGAAATTATGCCAAGTGAACTTCATTTATTAACTGAGTTAACACAGCTTATACTCTCAGTTAGAGAGCTTAAACAGGAGTTTTTACAAAAAACAGAGGATGCCTGTGAGAGTGCACTTTTGAATTATCGAGAAACCACGAGATCGAAGCTACTTTTTACGCAAAACGAGCTTTCAAGTTGCTATAGTAAAAAAATCACCAACTATATTTTGTTTCCGATTATTTCAAACATTGATGAGCGCTGTAAACTAATGTTGAGCGAGTGCTCAAGTACGTTAACTTGGCATGATTTACAAATTGAGTTTTTTCAGCGCTCAGATGGTGGTGAGTATGTGTTTGAAATTTTAGATGATGTGATTTCAAATAAGATTTATCCAAAAATTTGCTATGAAGTATTATTGATTGTGCTGCAAGATGGATTTTTAGGTAAGTACTATCACAACCCAAACCATAATGAACGTCATCAATATGTTACAAGCCTAAAGGAAATCTTGGCGGATATGAATGGCAATACACTTGATATGACAAACAATAAAGTGCAAAAAACTGTTTATAAAATGAATGATAAAAAAATAAGAACAACGATTGGCACAATTATTGCAGTGGCTATTTTGCTGCCACTTGGTATTTATCTATTAACCTAAAGTTGCTCTTACACTAATAGCAATCACTGTTTTAAGTTTGAAGTACAAGTGATTTAGAAATAAGGATATCAATAATGAAAGATTTAATGAGCTACCTTCAAGAGTTGGAGGATATAAAATTAAAAAGTCGCGTCAATCCAATGTTGATGAGTGGGGTAGTGAAGAACTTTCAAGAGGGGGAATATCAGCTTTGTCAGGAGGCCATAAAAAACTATATTGATCAGACTGAAGCGTTGGATGTTTATATTCTCTTTATTGCCTTTTCCGTTGATTTGTATACAACGAGCAAAAAAATTGAAGCGCTGGAGGAAAAGCTAAACTTATACTCGGCAATATTACATCAGCACGCGGGGATGCTTTCACCTATTGATCGGTTTGATGCCACACTTAAAAATGGCATTGAAGCCTTTGCCCAGATGTTTGAGCTTAAGGTGAATGAAGAGATTAAATCAGTTGGAAACTTTGATGCCAAAGCCTTAAGTGAGGTTGCTGAGAAGCTTTTAGCATACAGTGCCAACTTAGGTGGTGTTGAGATTGATGCGCTAAAAAATGTCATTAACATGAGAAAAGTGCTCAAGAAGGTTGAAGTAATTGTTGATAGGATGAATGTAGAGGCGCCAGAGCCAGAGGAAGAGCCTAAAGCTGATAAAGAAAGTGCGCATGATGCTGAGAGCATTATTGCGGATGTTGAGAAAAAACATGCGTGGGTGGATCAGTTTGCTTCTGCAAAGTGGTATAAGCTGGTTAAAAAAATTGCGATATTGCAAATTCTCATTAAAGAGAAGCGTTTGTTTGAAGCGGCAATTGTGTATAAGGATATACAAGGAGAGTTGGTAAAATTTGACCCTAAACAATATTTTCCGGGATTATTCTTTCCACTATATAAAACGCTTGCCCCCAATGCGCGCAAGATGCATGAATATATTGATATGCACTCAAATTCACTCCAGTGGCATATTGCCAAACAAATGTATGATGTTGATGAGATGCGCTTTTTGAAAGACTTGCCATTGATGACAGAAAACTCATACCATGCAGAGCAATTCACTGAGGGAAGCTTTCAAGATGAAGTGCACAATGATGATAATATTTTATTAGATGAGAATGCAAATTTACCTGATGATGAGGAGATTAGCTTTAATGAAATAGAGGGTGATGAAGCTGAACCATCCCAGTCAATGGAAAGGCAAGAGAAGGTGGAGGAAATAGAAGGTATTTTAAATGAGATTGAAGATATCTGGGATTCCGCTGGGCTTTCTGATTCTACAAAATAAGAACTCGGGTGCCGTTAATTGTGCTTTGGCCAACTTTAGCGGCATTAAGATAGCTTGTGATACCATTTTCTTGAGAAATAAAAGCAAGCTTTAAAGACAAGTAAGTTGTATTTTTCTGTAAATAAGGGTCGTTAGAGATGCGATCAGTTAGCATATCAATCAAGTGTGCATTGTAGTTTTCAAGCACAATGGTAATGTTAACAACTGATTTATCAATAGGGGTTTTTCCTGATAAGTGCATAAAGCTAAGAGTGCTATTTTCGCTTAGGTAAGTATCTAGAGCTTTATCGCAAATACGCTCTTTTGTAATGTGAAAAAATGTCGTGTAATCGGCGAGTTTTGCTTGTAAGGCAGTACATAAAATAGCGGCTGAGTGGCTAATTGTATCATGTATTCCATAGAGTCCATTGCCATGATGATAAAAGTTTAAATACTTGCTATTGCAGCCTAAATTTAACCCGTAAAAATAGCGGTGTAAGTATGAAGAGCAGGCCTTTGTGATAATATCAATAGTGCGGTATTGCTCGTTTTTATTTGCCTGATGATAAAGGTTCAGCATCTTTGCAAATACAGGTACTTTAGAGAGATGAATATAGATATAAACGCCACTACTGGTAATAATAATATCTTTAATCAATTCATTCTCTGGAATCATTGAAAAGATAGGCACAAAGCGTACATCTTTGGCCTCAATGCCGTGCTCATAAATGATGTGCAAAAGCTCTGAGATATTGAGGCGCTTATTTAATGTATGTAGTTGTGAAATAGTTTCTGAGAGCTTGGAGGTATCCTGCATTGGGCGTCCTTACTATTTCTATACTGTTTGCTCTTAGCGGTAATATAAGAAAAACTGGTAATGTTGTGCGTTTTCTATGTTTTTAAACATAATGTTTTTCTCACGCAAAGTGTAATCAAGCTCGCTACCTGGAATTAAGCGATATGTCTGATAGACAAAGGCATCATGCAGCTGGTGTATTCCATTATTTGGTAAACGTTCAAGCGGGATACCAGAGAGCGACATTTGATTAACATGTTTATTGCGCTCAACACTACTTAGTTTTAAGTGTTTAATGTTAATATCTGGTGCACTTTGCTCATTACGCTTACGGATAACAAGATAATACTGTGTGGCATTGACAAAAGCAGCATCAAGCTCTGTAGCGATATAAGCATTATTTTCTTTTTCAAGTGCAACAAACTGTTGTTTAATAGGCTTTTTCAATAACTCATAAAAAGCTTGCAGTAATTCTGTAAAGCTTTTATTAGGCTGGTAGAAGTCATAAATGATTTCGCTAAACGGGGCGTTTTCAATGGTTGAAACCATATAATAAAGTGACTCAATTGCATTAAAAAGGGCATTTGGGTGAAAATGAATGGGTTTGCTTTTAATGCTATTTAATAAGCGGCAAAACTCATGAATTTGCAGTTGTAGTAGATAGTAAGTATGTGGGTTTTGCTGCTGATGGGCGGCAAAGTGTGTCAATGAACTCACCAGTTTGTCTATGTCATTTAAAATAGCAATAAAGGTGTAACTGTCACAGCTAATAAGTCCTGTGGAGTAGTTATTAAGCTGCCAAACATCATTAATATTAACCACTTCAAACAATTTAAGGCACTCAATACTTTGATTGTCAATATTGTCTGTCAGTGTTGGTAATAGCTGAGTGGTTGTCAGTCCATTTTTATCCGTATTCTCCTCACTTAAACTAAGATAAATAGAAACAACAGAGGAGGTGTTCGCTTCTTCTAATGAAAACTTTAAAGCAGTATCTTGGGAAACTTTAATAAGGCGATGTTCTTTTGTGTACACCTCAAGTTCATTGATTTTAACAGTGCCTAACTGCAACAAACGAATATCTAAATGAAGCTTTAGAATGCCATAGTGCATTTGATAAGGTAGACTAATGCTTTGAAAGATATTTTGCTGTTGTAACAGGTCTTGCGTTTTAAAATGTTTCGCGGTGAGTAAAGCACCGTCTTGCCAATGAACGCGAGTGTACATATGTTTTTTCTTGTTAGGTTGTTAAGATGCGGTTGCCGTTGCTGCTGACTCATCAATACTAAGTAGACCATATTGACCTTTGTCAGTACTGTTACCGTGCTCAACATCAAGTGCTGATTTTGAGAAGTTGGACTTATCAACCATAATGCCAGTAATGGTTAAGATATAGTAATCAGCAGAGGCAGTTGAACCACCTAGGAAACCATATTGTTGCATATCAATGTTAAAGCCAGAGTTTTCAATAGGTGTTACAACAAGTTCAGATATATCAACGATCTGTCCCCATTGGTCATCATTTTTATACTCTTGCTTTGTGTTGACCGTACCGAACTTAATGGTATTGTCATCAGCTTCAGATTTTTTTACCGAAGAGACAAGTGCTTCGATTTTTTCCTTTATTGATGGGCTAAGTGGTAAGCCAATTGTGATTTCAAGATTTGCCTTCATTTGAGGCCCCGAAAGATGGAACTCAATCAGGTTTGCCGCTGCAGTTGGTGAAGTGACTTCATTTAAATCTTGCCCGCCTTCAATTGCAAATAGATATTTTCCCATATCCTGTCCCAAGATAGTACATGAGTCAACCCATACCCTAGGTCTTGAATGACTCCCTGCAAAATCAGCCTCCCCTAGACGAAAGCTTAACGGCTTTGCATCTAAAACCACAGATCTTGGTACTTTAGGTTCAATGTTTGACATAGTTACACTCCTTTTTTTACGTTAGACATTGATAGTTTGATGCATTTTACTCACCGCCTTCCTCAGCGGCAAATAAACCCGGATCAAGGCGGGTATCTATCTTCAAAGTGGTATCCATCCCTTCAAACTGGATATGAGGTAGCACGGTGATGCTGCACTTATACCAGCCTGCTTTACCAGGAATATTTGTCACCTTGATCTCAGCGGCACGAAACGGATATTTTGCCATTTCGATAGCAGTTGGTTGATAAACAGTCGTTACATAACGACTCAACCAGTCTGATAATTGTTGTTGAATAATTTCAGTGCTTGTGATGCTACCAATCTTATCGCGAATAACACACTTAATATAATGTGAGATTCTTGAGATACATAACGTGTATGACATATTGGCAACAAGTTGTGAATTCATTGAGTCGAAGTTATCAACAAACTCTTCAACCTTTTTAATTGAGTTAACACTGAAGAAGCAGCAGTTTGGCGTGCCTTTTTCTTCAATAACAGGCATGATGCCAATGTTTGCAAGGGAGAGCTCCATGTAATCTGGCAAAGAGATATTCAAAGCAGATCGCTGTTCATCAAAGCCGCGAATGTTATAAACAGGGGCAATCAAATCTTTTACATAACCGCCATTCTCAGGTCCGCGAATATATTGGAACCAGCCTGTTTTTCCATAAGAGCGCATGGCGTTTTTAGCAAATAAGATGCTTGCGCTTCCCCATTGATAGGCGCCATTTGTTTCATAGTCATTGACTTCTTCAACAAAATTGTTCATCCGGCTGTCAGCAACTGGGGCATTCACTGGATGATAAGGCTGTCTTAAGATAAAATCACCAAGCGTAAGACCAATGTAGGCAGCCTGATCGGTTTGTCTAAAGGCATTCCAGTCTCTATAGCGTGGATGTTCAAGTAACGTTTCAAAGCTTTTAATTTGTTTAAGCTCGCCGATATCATTCACACCAAAGAAGCTTGGATTAACTGAAGAGATAAATGGCGCATGAGCACTTTCTGCAACCATCCCCATTCCGGTTAGCCATGTGATGTCATCCATTGTATTTTTAAAGTCATATAGTCCAAGCATCAATCCAAATGGCTCACCACCGTATTGATCATACTCTGCAACATATACTTTTTTAAATAGCTCACTACTGGAGATGTCATATAAATTACGCTCAAAGTCATATTGAAGCTCTTCTTTAGAAACATCTAAAATAGCCACATCAATATTGTCATAATCGTGCTTCATCAATTCATTTAATTGTAGCCACTGGTTTTCTAGATAGCGCATATCTGGGTGAGAGATAATGCTATTTACTTGTGCTTCAATGATTTCGTTAATGCGCTCGATGGCTCTTTGTACGTATACTTTATTATAGTTTACAATCTCATCATTATTTGCAAGCACAAGCGCAAGGGCTGCGATGTTGCGTGCGTAATAGTCATCAGAGATGTTTGAAATGGCTTGCATGTTGTCACTAATATCAACATCAACCTTGGCCAAAGAATTTTTATGTTCATTTTCAGACCCGCCGAACAGGGTGAAAATATCATTTAATGCAGTTGAGCTTGCAGTCGTTGTTTCACTCATTTTGTACTCCTTGCGCGTTGCGTAAGTTGAAGACCTTCTGTGTCTTTATCATTCACTTATGAAAACTCCCCAGTTTTTAATAATAAGTAGCGGTGCTACCTATTCATTGCTACTGGTTATCTTCTTCCTTTTCTTTTTCAAGTACTTCACCTTCCAATGCCTCAGGCTCTGGTGAATGCAAGCGATAGCTATCCAATTGAGGAAGCTCAGTTTTAAGCTGTGATAGTGCTTCTTTGTTGGAGAAAATTTTGTCGATGGTTTTTTTCAAAGTGCGATTATTATCAATATCCTTTTCGAAAGAGGAAAGCATCTCTTTAAGCTTTAGTAGTGCATTTAATTCTGGCACTTTCTTAGCGATTTTATCCGGCTGAAAATCACCCACAGAGTTAAACTTATAGTTAATGTTTAACATTGCTGATTTTTGTGGGTTAATGCTGTTTGGAACGCTGATATTTGCGGAAATATCCATGTCTTTTAGAGCAGCGTCGATACCGTTTTTAACCACGCGAACCGAACGATCTTCAAATTCTTTTTTCGCATCTTTAGATTTTCCTTTAGATAAATCCCCGATTACCAAAAGACGATAAGGAAGCTCTTTTTTCTTTGGCTCACCTTCGACGCGAGTGTCGTATTGGATCATTAAACGTGATTGAGGAATTTTTTTATTAACAGCCATAGTTACATCCTTATCTATTGTCTGTGTGGATACACTCCCTAGCGATTGTCTCAATCTGTGTAGAGAAATTAACTCTTTTGTGTTACACAATTGACCAATCTTCGTAAGACTTACTATACCTGCATAATTTGTTTGGCGTCAATCCTTTGGCACCAAAAAAGAAACAAATATTTTATTCTCTTATTCTTTCTTGTTGATAGAAACAGTAATACTACGTAATTAAGCATGTTTATTTTTAGCTGTATTATTTTTGTGCAATGCGGCAGAGGTTTATTAAATATTGTGATGATATAATAGTAAATTTACATATACACTTTGGGCGATTATTAAATTTGTTGTCTGACAAGCGATTCTTTTTGCTTGACCAACAAGCAAAATTCTGGGTAGATTAATTATGGGTAGTTCATATTTATCTGAAACGATTTCACAGATAAAATATGGGTGGTGAGTGTCACGGATAGAAATAAAGGATTATTGTCATGATAGGAATGCCATTTTCGATTGCAAGCTTTTCACCAGTTGCAAAGCTTGGGTATCAGACGATGCAAGAAGCATATAATAGTTTTGGCTCCATTGAAGAGGTCAATGATAATACGAAAATTGAAGATGTTTCACTAATCGTTGTCGATCCACAAATCATTCAGCAATACGTGGAATTTTTTGATGGAAAAACAAGCGAAATACAAGAAGGACTTAAGGGGTCTTTGAATACAATTGAAACAAATTCTTTACAATGTCGCATGCAATTTGGTAGCGAAAACTCAAAGGCAGCACATAGTTTTTTGTCTGAAAGTTGGGGAATTCGTGAAACCTCTAAGAAAATGTGGGCTTACCTTACAGGGAAGCGTGTTTTTCTAACTGATGGACTTGCGCCTTATAAGCTTGCTATTGCTTCTAAAAGCGGGCGCATCGACACAGGTAGTAACTTCTTTGAGCTTGATGATGTAAAACGTGATTTAATTATGGTATTCGCTGATCTTGTGACCTTTTTGCAAGTTCATACGGCAAACTCTTTAGATCCGAAGAAACTCTCTGAAGCCAAAAGTGATGCTGATATCTCGACGATGGTTAATAAAAGTGGCACAGTTTATACCTTTGTTTCTTTGGATATTGTGCTTTTATTCATGATTACCAATCACTTGTATAATATGCTTAATATGACACACTATTTGTATCAAAATGGTGGTCTTGTTTATCCAACACTTTATGCGCATGTTGATCATTTAAATGAATATGTGACCTCTATTGCCATTCCACTTTTGGAGCAAAAGCAAGAAAAGAATTTAACTGAACGATCTGAGTCATTTAGAAGTGCAACCAAACATTTAGTTGAGGTGTTAGGGAAAAGTAGTAACGCACATCTTAAGAAAATATCGAATGTGTTAGGCAGTGTGGGCGACCAGCAGGTAAAAGAAGTCTCTTATATGAATGCCGCGCCATCTTCCAGCGTTGCAAGCTTGCTTGCGAAACAATCCTTTAGCAATATTTCTTCCAGCATGACGCAGGTAAAATCATTTGTGAATGATGTCGCTGAGCAAAAGGGGCATTATGATCAAATGCAAAAACTTTTAGCGCAAAATGCCAAAGCAATCGAAGCTTCTAAACAGATGATGAAAGAAAACCCAAATGCTAAGAAATGGAAATTCTTTGGTGGCAACTTTGGCAGCACCATGTTGGGAGGTTCAGATTTAGGTGGCAAATTTAAAAAGGCCATTCCACCTTTTGAAGTGGCAAGGCTTTCTCAATCATATTTTCAAAGCATTTTATACAAAGTGGAATCTGGCGCGCCAACGGCAATGCTAAAGCATATTCATGAGTCAATGCCACTTATGAACTACTATTATGATCTAGTCAGACCAATTATGCGATTGTTGTTTAGCTATAATGATATTTCATTAAATAGTACCTTGCTAAACACCTTTATTGGCCATTTATACCTTAAGATGTTTGTTTATTACGATGCTTTTTTTGAGGATGTTAAGGGGATCAAGGAAAATGAGAAGCTTACTTCTGTTCTTGGTAGTGGTTATACAGATAATGAAATTGAAATTACTCTATCTGTAAACTTGACTGAAAAGCCAGAAACATATATTTACGAAATCGTGAATGTTAAGTTTGGAAATATTGAGGCTAATAAGGCAAAAATCCTTTCTTTATTATTTGGTGTAGAAGAGTCGCCAGATGCTTATAAAATTTCTCTAGGGAAAGCAAGTTCAGGTGTTGCTGGATTTAATTCAAATAAGGTGAAATTAGATAAACTATTTGTTGAATTTGTAGATATAGAGCAAATTCCAGTTGTTAAGGCTTGGGTTGATAAAGTGTTGACAATCGTAGCAATGGCAGCGAAGCCTAAAAGTGCGATTGTTGAAAGTGCTAGAGAAGACTCTGAGTCAACTAAAGGTTTTGGTGATGATGTATCAAGTTTATTACAAGAAGAAACACTTGGTGAAGTGAAAAAACATATGAAGCAAAGTTCTGATGACTTGGAAAAAGTCATTTCGAGCTGTTTTCCGCTTGAAATGCCAATGCTTCAGTTTTTATTTAGAAAGCGCACAGCATTAAGCCCTCAATCACTTGAAATTACAGGAGTAACACCATTTTATCTGCTTTTAGATTATACCTACAGCATGTGTGTGCACTCTTTTGTATCTCATTATGCAAGAGATTCTGTGGATAAAGCAAACCAAGCAATAAAAAAACATCTATACGTTAGTGGTGATGATGTTGAGGATAAAGGTGTTGATAAGAAGTTAAAAACCTTAATTACAAATTATATTACACGCTATCAAAAGTGTTTTGATAAATCAAAAGTTGAAGTTATTGAAGATGCGCAAAGAAATAAAGTTGTTAAGGCAATTGCAGAAAATTCTAAAGATGCACTGCTGCCAGTTTTAGCGTTGTCTCTTGCAACTATGATTTCGGTATTTGAGCGTTTAGTTTTGTTGGATATTGCAAAGCGTTCAGCTTCCAGTATGATTAAGCAATATGGAAGCATGATATTCCATAAGCCTGCATTTACCGATCAACTGCAAAAAATGTATCAAGATGAGGAAAGTCTAGGGCAAGTGCTTGAGGCAGTAATATACCAGCTTTTACCAGAGCTTGAGCGTTATGCTGAATCGATTGATAGTAATTATTGGCTAGAATCGTTGAAGAAAGTATATGTCGATGTAAAACCGCGCTTAATGGTATTGTCAAATAGTTTACAAAAGCATGGAAATATGGCCGCAACCTATGTTAAAAAAGCCAAGATGTATCTTCATGATGAGGAAAAGGTCGAAATCAAACAACAAGCATACTTGACTTTATTGACCAATATTAATCATTACCTTAACCAGCAAATAAAAGCAGCGCCTTATTCTCAAGCTGGAAAGGAGTTTGACTATGGGACTTTTGTTAACTCTGCGATTATCACACAAGAGTCCATGGAGTCTAATGTCCAAAAAGAAAAGGAGGCATTAGAGAAACAGGTGGCTGAAATATGTTCAGAGCATAAGTACCCTCTTGAAACAAAGATGTTTTTTTATAGCATGTTAAGAGGTGGAATGTGGACACTTTTTAGCACACATCCAATACCGCTTCGCAACTTTTTGCTCTCTAGTGTTGATACAAAGTTTTTAATGTGTGCTTTTCTAGATGATGAAGGACAAGATTACCTATTAACTGAGGATGATACAGAGTATGCAACACCTTCACAGTTGTTTATGGATATTAATAAGGAGTTAGTATTAGGCTATCGTCCTGATTATATGATTGACTGGCTGTTATTAGAGTCAGCGCAAGATGCGAGAAAAGGACACTTTACAATAACTGACTTTAATAAATTGGTAATATGGTTACACTTCCTTGATGAAGAAGATAACCCTATGCGTGCAAGCTTGTTAGAACAAATCAGGCAGGTGAAATTATTGTTTTCAAGCTTTAAATTACAGCCAAAAGCAATGAAAAAAACAATTACAGCCATTTTGGTTTACACTATTTTACAATCTGATTTTTTATATAAAAAAATAAAGCCTCTTTCAGGGACGCTGTCTGAAGGGATTGAGGATGATGTCCGCTATAATCAAATTATTGATAATATTGCTGATTATTTTCGCTATGATGAGGCAGATATGCCAGGCCCTATGTACTATATCCTATTTGGCTTATATACTGTTCTTTCAGCTAATACGGAGGATTTTTTTGAAGCATTTGGTACTAATTTTAAGCCCATTGCGTTAAAAGCTCTTAATGAAGAAGAGCGTTGTCGTAAAAAAGAAATATCTGTCCAAGAGGCAATGGTGATTAAAGCTTTATGTACAGATTGTGATGCCTCAAAACGACAAACAGTGAAACAGCAAATTGAGCTTACTATCCCCGTTATTCAAGAGAATATCCATAAAGCATTAAAAGCTTTGCTTGAGATTTTTTCAGTGCGTTCAGCGCAAGAGAGTGCTAGCACCAGAATCCAATACAGAGCCTCACAAAGCGTTACACATATTCAAGAAAGACTGGCTTCAAGTAGCCTTTATCAAAGTGCTCAAAATGTTGTTAAACTATTAAAGGCAACAGGTGTTATGATACCTAAATCTACTTCTGCTGAGAGAAAAGTATCATATTTTCAGTTTGTTAAAAATGGGTTATCGGTAACTGCACCAGATTTTGTTACCACTTCTAGTGGCATATTCGGCTCAGGAGATAAAGGACAATTAGGTTGGAACCCAGAGCGTTTCTCAGAGTCAGAGTATGTTCCTATTACACGGATGTCAAATAGTCAGGCCTATTCAGGCAAGTTTTTAAAAGCGGTGACTGGCAGCGACAGTGGGCGTCCTGTGAGGCTGAAAAACCTAAAACATGCACTAACTGTTTTATCCTACCCCGCTTTTTATACTTTAATTAATCGAGAAGTTCAGATACTGTTGGATGCAATTGGTAGCAAAGCTATAAACAAGAGCTCATTGCCTGATCACACTAGCTCTATAACTGTTGCAGCAAGTGTTTTAATGATGGGCTATTTAGCAAAAACCTCGTATGTTTTTGATACAAAAACAACAGTAAACTCAAAAGGGCTATCTGAAAAAATTCTTAAGGTTACGGATTGTAAGTTAGATAAATTTGGGCTGATTGACACAGAGTATGAGCCAATATATAGACAATTATATGAGGCCTTTAACAGTGATTTTGTTTGTCCATTCGAGCTGGTTACTGCCTCGGAATCAACAGAAAAAAGTGCTCATCAAACGGCCATGAATCGATTATTAGATGAAAGTGTGTATGAGTCAGCGAGTGAATCGAAAGGTAAAGGAGTGTTTCTTGGTGAAAGAATGGCTCTAGACTCAGGCTTAAACTGGTTTGACTCCGAGCTCAGTGGTAAGGATCTACTTGACCCTAATGGGTTGTTTAAAAAATATGATTCTATTAAGGTGCAGTCCTATTCTCATACGAGTCAAAGATTATATAAGCTTAAAAAATATTTTCATGATTTTAATGGGGCATTATCATAAATTAATCGTAAAAAGGAGTTTGCAATGGGTTTATTAACAGGAGCGATTCAATTAGCCACAATGGCATCAAAAGCCAATGAAATGCTAGATGGTTACGCACAGGTAAGAAAACGTCTTAGTGCTTCTGAGGAGGTAGAAGCAAAGTATGCAGTAGCCGATTTTGACACGGTTGTCATCGTTGCCAAGCCCTCTGAAGCTGAGGCATATCGAGCATTCTTTGATGAGAAAAAACTATGGCTTAAGAAGATGGTCAGCTCAGGCTATAACGAGCGTGCTTTTGATGTTGCGGTAAAAATGGGCTCTCAGGTTTCACAATCTGAGTTTGAAAAAGTGCAAGAGAAGCTAAGTTTTGGGCAAAAGGTCAAAATACGCCTTTCTGATTGGTTTTTAGGGAAAAATGCCTATATTACTGACATATTTAACCCAAGGATGCTTAAGAATATTCTCACCTTTAATTATGAGAATATTGAAAGTGAGAATGTCAAACTGATCGCCAAAGTATTGGAATCACTGTATCATGAATATGTGTCGTATTATGAATGGCTTGCCATGAATGAAGATGCAAAAAAGATGACACAAGAAGATGGTGAGCAGCTCTATAGTGGTTGCTTTTACTCGCAAGAGAAAAAGCTTTGGATTATCTATGATGATAAACTTTGGAAAACAGCGGTTATTACCAGCCACTTGATTAAAATTTTATGTGCTCCGGGAGTGAATTGTCATAATGATAAAATGGCAGTTTCAGGTAGCTTTGGTTCTGCTAATATCGTGCCAATTGCGCTGTATCATATTCACTTTTTAAATGAGTTTTTGCAACAGGAATACAGAAAACCACAAGATGATGAAGAGGTTGCAAAACGCCGAGAGAAACTCGCTACTCAGGCTACAAAAGTTGTGCAAAAATTAACAGAAGGCCAAACAAAGAAAGGCTCTCTTGTAAAAGCGATGGCAAAGTATGCTCAAGGGACGCAAAGTAAAATCACAGATACTGAGGTTGCAAACTTAGTTAATATTAAAGCACTACAGTTAATTCAGGAGTCACTAAAATCTTCTCAAGAGAACTCCAGTGGAACTTTGGCAAATTTAAAAGAAGGTGAGGTGGTTCAAAAATTCAAGCAGCAGCTTGAAAGCAGTACTTCAGATATAAATGAAGCGCATAGTGCACATATGGCGTCAATTAATGCAATTCATCAGTTACAAGAATCAGCAAAAAACTGTGATGTATTTGTCGATAGTGCATCATTGGGTAATCTCTTTGGTATTTTGAAAAATAATCGCCAGACAGTGATCTCAAGCTATTTCAAACTATATGATTTTCAGGGACATTTAAGAGTGTTTCAAGATTATGTTATTGCAGTTGAGAGCTTTGCACAAAAAAGCCTGCCTTCTGATCAAGTCGCATTAAGCCTCTCCGATCGCTCTTTGGAATATGTTGTTAAAAATATGCCCTTTCACTTATCAACGCTGATTTTTCCCAACTATCCTGCTATTGATAGTGGAATATTTATTACCAGTTGTAAGGAGAAGTACTTTCAACAAATGTTCTCATCATCCTTTGCTTTTTTAATGGTCGATGAAGATAAGCTAAATCAAGGTGAGTTAGAGAAAGTAAATGGCGTTATTACGAAGCTAAAAGCCATTAAGGTTAAGTGTGTTTTTGCAAATAGTAAACTTACCTTAACTCATGACGGGGAAAGTATTAGTCAGGCCGTTCCCGCATTAGAAGTTATCTATACTGATCAAACGGTAGAAAAAAATCTAACTGTTAATAAGACAGTAGCGAATCTATTGGTTTGTTTTAAAACAACTACAGAGGATGCATTTGGATTGTGGGTACAAAAATACCCAGTAGCTTTGGAAGCGGTAAAAGGCTATTTACGTGAAATTGAAGCGGCTGTCTTAGCAAATGAAAAGGTTATTACCTTTGATGCCAGTAAAGATTACCGTAAAGCATGCTATGGCCAAATGACAGCATTTATTAATGAGTTTGTTTTTGGTATTAATCAGTCGCATATAAAACAAGTTTCTGATTTAACTATGCAAATGTTCTCAGCTTCCTACCCTGAGCAAATGCCATTTTTACACCATATGTTTAGAACAAGAATGGGATTATTAAATCAGTTTTCAAAATTTAGTAGTTACGATATGGTTGTCCATTGGCAGCTAGCGCATAGTATGCTCTATTTCTCAACTCAGGATCTATATGAAAAAGAGGGGGGGCATAGTAGAGGTGACATTGGTGATGGTGAGTTAAAAACAAAATTAGCTGATTATTTAAAAAATGGTTCGATCTTTAGAAAACAAGATCAATCAGAAGGAAGTAAATATGTAAAAGACAGGGCTATATTTTCTGATGAGAAAGAGGCACTTGTTGATCAGATTGCAAATCTTCGTGCAGATGAGCAAGATCTCCGCTTCTTAATCTCCTTATGTGTGGCAGCGATGATGACAGAGTATGATCGCTTGGTTGAGCTCTATCTTGTGCAGCAAGCTTTAAGGCAGGTTGTTGGTTTATATGGAGAGGAATTTATTAAAACAGAGAGTTTTAAAACAATTATCAATAACTTTGATGAAGTATTAAAAGAGACGTATGAGAATGTTGAAGATATTGCCCGTGCACAGGCTAAGAGTGTTGAGCTATGGAAAGAGGCATTAAGAAATGATGCGACACGTGTCAAAGTACATACAAATAGCTATCAGGCTGCAAGAAAGATCTTAAAGTTACAAGAGCGTCTAAGTGTTTTTCAGGAGCTGGTAGCGGCAACAAATGTACAAGTGAAAAAAATTGAAGATGTTTCTGAACCTCCAGCGATTACAGGGTATATTGCACTGTGTGATGTTGTTAAAAAAGATGTCAATAATCCACAGCTTTATGCGCCGCAATTAGAGAGTGAAACACTAGTGGAGTTTCATGATCAGAGTGTTTTAAAAGCGCAGGACACATTGAAAGAAAAGCGCTTCAAGCAATTTAAAGACTCAATGGAAAACTATTTGGATGCTGGTATTACAGTTCTTAAAGAATTAAGAGCAAAACAAGATGATACGCCAGATGCAACCAGTTTTGTATTTGAGGATGAAATAAGCCGAATCACCGCAATGATGTATAACCCTGAGACACTCCCATATTCATTTACTGTAGCTCAGGGAGGCGCTGTCGGAACTTTAACGACTTCGCAAAAGGTATTAGGATTATTTAATGGCGATGATAAAGCTTATACTTATATGCAGCTTGTCTTATCAGCACAAGATTCCTCGCTTAAAAATGAAATGAATTTTCGCCAGTTGATTGACTTTGTGTTAATTAAGGATGACTGTGTCAACTTATATCAGTTGTTCCAAAAATTAAATGAAGAAGTTTTAAAGACAAAAACAGCAGGTGGCTCGATCCCTATTTACCAAGGTAATGAATTAGATCAAATTTTAGATGAGCGGGTAAGCAGGGAACTTGATGGAAATTTAGCGGTATATTGTAAACTTTGTAATAGTGGTAAGTCGTATTATTTAAGTGAGTATATTACTAAGTTTATGGCACTGGTTGGCGCAAAGTCAATTACCGTAAGTGACAGCACCTTGCCATACTTTACAACAGCTGCTGAAATTATGCATACACTTTTGGGTCTTTATGCAAAAGTGGCAATCAATCTTGATTTTGCAATGTCGCGACCAAATTTTGTTAAAAAAGACGGTTGTGCTTTAACTACGTGGAAGGATAAAGTATTTAAGGCGCTTGCAATGCAAAAATTAAGTGATGAAGAGCTGCCACGTTATGAGGCATTAGCAAAAATCTATAAACAGGATGATCTAAAACCATCATTAGTATTGATGAGCATGCTGTCACAAACAAATGAAATGCAAAGATCAAAAGTGGCAGAGCTAATGAACTATAGAACCGGCATTCAGTTGACTGTGGCTGGAAAGTTAAAAGACACACAAGAGGAATACTTAGAGTCGATCTTAAAGCTTGCTGGGGAAAGTGCTGGTTATACTAAATTCACAGGGGATAATAAAATGTTCTCTAGCATAAAGAAAAGAGGTGATAATGACCCTATTGCATTAATTACTAGAAAAACAACCTCAGGTGGCCTTAGAACTTCTCCGTTATTCTATGATGTTTTGCCTTCTTTTAAAGAGACAAGTGGGAACTACCAGTTGTTAAATAAGTATGCGGGGAATAGTGGATATTTGGATGTAGAAGATCAGCTTTTAAGTAATAATAGTACCTTGGAGGTGGAGAAGTTTCGTTTGCTTCGAGGCAAGATGTCCGATAGTAAAACCAAACGTACATTGTTAGTGAAAAGCTTTGGAGGTTTTGATCAAACTTATAGCAACTACCTTGGAGCTTTTAATCCAACTACTCCTGCAGAGAGAGCCACTCAAAAAGCGGTTAAAGATGTATTCTCTGGAGGTGAGGCGCAGTATATGTTAACGAAAGCCTATTTAATTTTGGATGATAGCAAAGTACTGCAAGGTGAAATAACCAGTTATCAAAGTAATGGGCAATTTTCTTTGGCGCTCAGTAAGACAGAAACTGTGGCTACAGGAAAAATTGATCAACAAAACAATCCAAATACAGTTGCTTTTTATCCAACGCGAGCCTATAAAACAGTGGATGTAGATTAGAGGTGTAATATGCCAGAAACACAAAATGCACAAGAGACAACTGAGCAAGAAAATAGCTCAGAAGATACTCAGACTAAGCAAGAAAGTAGCTCAGAAGGCACGCAAGATGTTAATGAGAAGTTAAGCGGGATTTTATCTCAAGTGATGCCGAATATGGCATTAACCGCGGATGATTTCAGCCAAATTTCTCATGGTATCTTGGATTGTGTTCAGGTGAAAGATGTTGATGAGCTAAATAGTGACAGTATCGATAAGCTTAAGCTCTTTCATCAGAAAATGCTGATGCTATTAAAAGCAAAGCAAAAGCCAAATTACACCCAAAGTATTGCCTATGCGCGTGTGGTGGATGTATTATCTGCGGGAGTGCTGTCACGCTATCTGATTCGCCCTTTTAAAGTTTACTTTGAGAAATTAACTTTTATTAACTTATTGGATGAGATTTTGGGGGTTGATTTTCAAACAACCTCTGGCATGCTTGCCAATGCAAGTTTAATGTTAGATGAATTAGAGTCGTTGTTAATCGAGGAAATTCTACTACAGCTTACGCGCACCGAGTTATATAAATTCAAACAAGTGGTTGCAAAACTCTCGCAGTTTTTTGCCTTAAGTGAAACCAGTAAAAATCAGGCACGAAAGCTTTTTCGCCTCTTACAAGAGAAGATTAAGCCAGTGGTTGGATATGATGCATTTGTGCTTGAGCAAAAGATCATCGCTGAGTTAAACCCATTAGATGCAACCCTTGCGCCAACTGCACTATCTTTGGTAAGCAATCCATCACAAAATGATACTGAATATTCAAAACTAAAAGGCTTAATGTTATCAAATTATCATATTACTAAACTTGAATTTGAGCTTTGTCGTTATGGATTTTCAGGTGAGATACAATTTCAAATTTCATACGATGATAAGTTTCACTCAGATTATTTGTTTCTATATCAAAATCAGCCAATATCAATTGCACTAACTATTGAGAACACTTATGTGTTCGACGATCCTGAAAAGAAAAACACCAAGTATGTTAAAGAGCTAACATTACAGGGTGTTGCCGAGTTAAGTTATGATGATCATCTTCGCTTTACAGATCCACTTGTGGCACAAGATATTGATGCGCAAACGTGTGAGTTTGCAGCAAAATTGCCTTTTTTCACCTTTAAATTTGCCGATGCGTTACAAAGTTTTTGGCGTTTGCATAAGCCATTGTATGTCGATTTCAATAAAAGTTATTTGGATGTGTTTGAGCAAAATAACTTCTTTGCAAATTGGGCTGAAATTGACTCAGCAAAATCAAAGCGTTTGGCTGTGAAGCAAAAGCAAATTACGGTGGCAACACATGATAGAAGCTTTTATGACTACTTTATTGAAGCGCTTGATCGCTATGGTGTTTATTTGGTTTATGATTATGAAAAACTAGCTAACGGCAAGGCTTTGTATCATCTATATGATGAAATCAGTGATTTTCAGGTGAAAGATACAGAAAAAGGCACGCTTACCTCAAGAGATTTACTACAGGTTGAAGCGGTTGATGTTCAAGTCAGGCCGCCTTGGAATAAAACAGAGAATATTTTAAATCTGGCTCAGGATAACAGTGTTTGCACGCAAGTGACTGGCATTTACCCTGAGGAGTATCTTGCATTGAATGCAGTTCAGTCAGTAAAGCATACCTTGATGCGCGATGTGAAAATTGCCACAAATACGACGAACTGGCTATTAAGTCAGAAAAAGCGCGCAGCTAGTTGTGAGTATTACTATCAAGTTGAACTCAAAGAGATGATGCCTTTTGTTCCTGTCGAGCCAAGTTATAATCCAATGAATCTTGATGCAGATCAGTGGCAGTGTTCGCTTGCGAATTTCAGTAAAAGCATCTTGGTCAGTAAACAAGGATTTCGCCTTGTGCAGAATAAATCAACGATTGTTGAGCTACAAAAAAAGCTTCTGTCACAAAACTATGAGCCAGATGCAACAGCTGATAAAGACAGATTTGAGAAAATTACCATGGTAGGGGAAAGCTCTGGCATTACACATTTCATTGATATTATGGCGATCTGGCAAGATGGACTTTCCGAAGAAAATGACTTACCAGAGTATGTGCCTTTTCAAAGCTTTGTGTGTGAGGCAGCGGTTACCATTGGTGAGAATGTTGATGATAGTGTGAAATATGGGTATAAATTCTATAAAGGTCAAACGGTGACAGAGGGCTCTTTTGCTGATGATCCAGCATCTAAGCTTGAAGATTATGTTTATTCAGGGCAATCAGAGAATGCGCTGACTTATGCGGTAAATTTACCAACGATCTTATATCAGGATCCGCAAAATAAAACACCTGTGTTTGTGCCTGTTCCACTTAGAACTTCAGCAAGTAATTCATTCACGCCACTTAGAAATGGTGATTATGTTGAAGTGCGTTTTCTAAATGCCGAAGTAGTGGAAATTGCTGCAAGACAATCTAAAAGTGCAGTTGTTGAAGATAAAGCGTCACAAAAAATGGTGCAACAATCTTTGTATGGGCCTCAGCAGGAATGCCAACTTGCTTATACACAAGATAGCAATGATCAAGTGTTGCAATTAATGCAAAATGGGAAAGATGGCCAAGGGGCAAATGCGCTTTCTTTAAGCCAGCAAGAGGGTGTCGTGTTAATGTTTAGTGATGAAAAGGAATCAGAATGAGCTTACTAACTGGAAAATATGCGATGATGTTATTTGGGGCGGTTGGGGCTGCCGCAGTATTGGTGTTTATTATCTTAGCGATTAAAAAATATCGCCAAGCGAAGCAGATTAAAAACAAGATTAAGCTGCCGAAGGCGAAAAAGAAAAAAGCAGCACCTAAAGTTAATGTGTACAAAGATGTCACTAAAAAGATATTGAAAACCTCAAAGCGAAAGGCATTACCTGCTTTTATGTGTCTATATGAAGGCGATAGCAGCCAGATGATGTCGTATATTGGTCGTTTTGTAAATTTGGAAAGTGCTGAGAGTATTATGCTTAATGACTCACAAGTGGTTGTGATTGAAGAGGGGCGTATTTTCTTTGTTATTTCCATGCAAGATTTGCAAAATGTGAACCCTGTACCATTGAATAACATGCTGATAAGCATTTACCAAAAAGGCGCAATACAGCTGCCAACTTTGCTTGTATGTTTGACAGAACAAGCACATCAACCTGGCCAGTTTGTTCTGTTTCAGAAGTTTCTCTCTGAGCTATATCTGTATCAAAAACACGAATTTAATTTAGAGCTTACGGTTGATTTAAAAGAAGATGATAAGAAAATGAAATCCTTCTTTGAATTGGTCAAACAGCAAACCAGTATTAATTTTCAACGCGGGATGACAGAGAAAGAAGTCGCTGAATCGATTAAAGAGAATATGGCGAGCATTCGCAATAAGATTTCAGCGCATATTGTGACAAATAATGCATTGGATGAATCCATTATAGATGCGATGCAGGTTGCCGCTTCCATTGAAAAAGCCATTATGCCTTTGGCAAGTTTTATCGCTGAGTTATCAAATACACAAGAGCAAAACACGCTTGAATCTATTAATGTGAACTTCGGTATTCATCATAGCAATTACTATTATACTTTCTTTGACAGTGCGACATTGTCTTATAAAAAGCCTATTCGGTTGAGTTATGTTGCCGTTTCGGTGTTGGTTGTGATTTCTTTATTTGCAACAGTTGCATTTGTTTATAATGCTTATCATACGCAGAAATTTAACGACTATGTGAAGCAAAACTCACCTTTTGCAAATATCACCTCGGGAGATTTAAGAAGTGCAGAGCAGCGTTATACAAGATGGTATAATCTTTACAAACAAGGGCTTGTTTTGGGTTTCTTATATGGTCATGGCAGCTTTACACGACTCAATGAAGAATATGCAGAGTTTCTATTGAAGAAAATTATTCTGCCTAAGATGCGTGCAACCAATGATCCTGTGAGTAAGGCGGTCTTTTTAGCAGTACTTGCCGCACCTAACTCTTCAGATGTTGCAAATAGTTTGCAAGATCAAAATTCACTGTTAACGTTAATGACAGGCTTAAGTGATGAACAGCTTAATCTGATGTATGAATATGCAACGTTTAAAGATATTGATCGCTTATCTATAGGCTCACAGAGTTATATGCAACAAGGTGGTGCAGATGAGCTTAAATTCGCCAGTAGAAACTTATTCTCAACAGAGGTGTTTGATCAGTTTGTATTGCAAAACATTCTTCATTTTACCAATAATCAGCTAAAAGATTTCATTGGCAAAAGTGTGGTGCTGCACCGTGAAGTATGCTTATTAAAAGATGTGCTACCGAATATTTTATCCAGTACGAAGATTGATTTATCACAAGATGCCAGTAAGTTTGGCTCTTTTGTTGCCAATAACTTACCGAAAACACAAGGCGGATGTGATAATAGCAGCATCTTATTAAGCATGCAGGATTTGATTCCGAATAATAATGAGTTGCAGGTTAAAAGTTTCGCACAAGCCGTTGATCTTCTGGTGAATTACAATCAGAAAGTTGATAAGTTCTTCAGCAGCAACGAGGCGTATTCTGTTGAGAAATCCAAGTGGAAAGGTGTGCTTATCAGCGCTGAGCTGAACTCTATTTTATATGATGTACTAAAAAGTAACAGGGGAGATCTGAATCTTCTTTATGCAGATGATTACTACCAATATACTTTCAATACAGTATTCTCACGTAATGTTTCCAAAGTCTCTTTGGCTTATACCAAGAGCATTATACTTGATGAGATCAACCCACTGTTAGAGCGCTATAAACTCCTTGCCAGCATGTTTGGTCAATATAATATTAACTATCAAGCATTTGATCGCTTAAAAGAGGCAGCGCTTGCCAATTATGCGCAAAGCTATATTGATACATTGAATTATGTACTCAAAAATGCACTTCCGGCAGATGTATCCTCTGATAATCTACAGATGTTTTTAATTGATATCACATCAGATAATACGCCGTTCTCTCACATGCTTGATTACATCAAGAAAAATACAACTTTCTCTAAAGATCAGGTATTACCAAAAGCGCTTGATAAGATTAATAAAGAGTTTCAAGGATTAGACTCATTTGTCAGCTCTAAAGACTATCAAGACTATAAGAATATTCTTTTGAGTATTAGTAATACGTTGTATCAAAATGATTTTCAAAATTATATGAAAACCTATGAGCAATTAAGTGATTCAGGGCAAAATTCTTTGGCTGTGAAACTTAATACGTTGGTTGCGAAAGTGGGTTATAGTAATCCGAATGTCTATAAGCTTTTCAATGTGCCGTTAAGCACCATTAAAAGTGCATTGGCACAAAGGCTTATTTCAAACATTAAAATGATGTGGAATAAGGATGTTACACCGAAAATTTCATTCGCACAGGCACAGTTTCCACTGAATCTTAATGCCAAAGAGTCCATTAGTGCAGAGGCTTTAAATGACATGTTTGGTGTGCAAGGTGATGTATTTAACCAAATGAAACGTTTGCTATCGGCATTTATTAGCTTTGATAAAACAAAAAATGCATGGGTGGTTGATGAGTCTTTAACCAGTGATCAGCGTAAAACACTGGCGCCATATATTGAAACATTTAACAACTTCTTCCATTTGCAAAAAGCCCTTTGGGATGATACTGGGAAGCCAAAAAACATTGATTTTAAAGTCAAATCAATGCCGTTTAAGCAAGTATCACTCGATGGCAAAAATAAAATGGTATTAAGCTTTATTCAAGCTGGAAGTGGATCACAAGCACTTGGATTGAACACACAAAATGAAGCTTTGATTCCACTGTCTTATGCTTGGCAGTTACAGCCAACTGTGTCCGTGGGTTGGTTAAATACTGGGAATGTCAGTTTTCAAAAAACCTATCAAGGTGAATGGGCATTCTTTAAAATGTTGGCAGATGCTAAATGTGATAAAAATTGGGTGTGCACTTGGGAGGTGAAAGGTGATAACGATAAGGTTGCGCCTTATCAGGTAAGCTTTGAGATTAAATCTCCTATATTAAAACTCATTACAAAAAGAGTGCAACCACAAGCAATTAAGGCAGAATCATAATGAAAAAATACATTAAATATCTAAGTGTTATCAGCGTTTTACTATTTTTGTCGGGTTGTTCTTTGATGCCTTGGTATCACTCAACTACGATGAAAATCAATTTAGAGCGTGTTGCAAAAGATAAATCACACGATCCTGTCACTGTGATTGTTATGCAGCCGGTAGAGCAAAAAGAGTTTGTCACTGCTAATTACTCAACGGTTGCACAATCAGCATTGAATAAAGGCACTCAACGCTATGTGTTACTTGGCAATCAAGATAGTGAAAGTATTTCAATGACTGTTGAAGATGCACCGCTTGCTATTTACTTTATTATGAAAAATCAGCCAATTTCTAACTGGAAATATCTTGTAGAGAGTCCACAAGGAGCAAGTGAATCGTTCTCAATCAGTCAATATGAGGTGAAAAAAGTATAAAAGCCTGAGTTAGCATGGGGGTTACATTCCAAATTCAGGGACATAAAATAAAAGGATAGACAGCAATGGCCAAGCATGCAGTTACAATGAATAAAGATGGTTTTGGCATTAACGTTAAGGGGCAAAGTGATAGCGACCTTTGTGCAGTAAACTACAAGAGCGAAGGTGATGCCACTATTCAAGTGAGTAATACCTATGGCATTAGTGCCGATAATACGATTTCTTTGGTTGTTGGTGATGTTTCAATTAAAATCACGAAAGATAATGTAACCGTTAATAAGAGTAAAAGCACGATTACCTTGGATGACAGTAGTATTAATCTTGGTGTTGGCAGTAGCAGCATTGCGATTAAAGATGGAGAGATTACATTAAGTGCAGACAATATCAGTATTACAGGAAATAAAGGGGTTGCCATTAAATCTAGTAGCGATGCCAGTCTCGAGGGTGCTTCTGTTTCCATAAAAGGCAATCAAGCTGTCAGTGTTGAAAGTAGTATGACTTTAGATCTAAAAGCCTCTCTTGCAGCTACATTAAAAGGCATGCCAACATCTGTGGGGTAAGTTATGAGTGATGGTCAATCTCAACAAATGCTGTCATATTTTCAAAAGCTTTTGCAGCAAAAGAAGCTATATGAAGATAGTGACAGTGCAAATATGACAAAGCTGCATAGTGATCTTCAAAGAGATTTAACCTTAAGTAGCCTCTCTCCAGATATGCCAGTAGATGACAGCTCTCTTGCACAGTTGCGTCAGCTTTCCTCTACCAGTAGCAAATTAGATACAGTCACAAATTTCAGTACTTCACAAGAGACATCTACACTTGCATCAAGTGTCAAAAGCTCACACACAAGTATGTTAAAAGCACTTTCAACAGGTGATAGCAAAACCTACGCATCCAGTAAAGATGAGCTTTCTAAAGGACTTCAGTCTTTAAAGACACAACAAATGGGCGATTTACAAAAGCTCTCAGCTTTGCGCCCATCAGGATCAAGTTCAACTAGTACGGCATCTGATACAACGAGTGTAAGCGCATTTATGCCAAGTGATGCATATTTAACAACACTGTCTTCTGCATTGCCAGAAGCGACTGGTAGTGGTGATCCATCTACAAGTACACAAACTGCTTCAGGGACGCTTACAAGCTTACATCAAAGTATCCTCAAAATTGACAGTTCAACGCCCGCTTCAGATATTGATACGCTATCAAGTAGTTATCAAAGTTATTTGCTGAATCTTCAGTCTCAAGTGATGTCATTTAATCAAAGTGATCAGTCTATGCAAACGTTAATGTCTTATCCTGAGTTGACAGAGGTGATGCAATACCCAAAATCTGCCTCACTCTCTGGAAACCCAGAGGGGAGCCAAGGTTTGCCTGTTATTGATCGAGCCATTACAAATAGCACAAAAGGCTTAAGTGATATGCAAATGGTGAGCTTGCCTGAATCACAAAAACAAATGCTTGATCAAATGGATCAGTATTATGCATCTTTGCCTAAATCTGTGCCTGGTACTACTGATATGCCAGATGTAAGCTCACACATAGCCTCCTTAAGCGACACTGTTAGCGCTGAGCAAAAGGCAGCTTTAGATAAATTACAATCAACAATGAGTAACTGGAGCCGAGTGCAAGATCAGGCACAAGGGACAAGCTATAGCAGCACTTTTAATCAGCAAGTGACTCAAATAATGAAACCATCAAGTGTGGATGCGAGTCTTCCTTTTTCTGCACAACTAGATCAAATTAGTGCAAAGTATAAGGCACAAGGGGCGAATTTAAATGTAAATGCAATGCTGCAAGAAAAGCAAATGCTGTTAAATCAAAACCTAGCAAGTTTACCCTCACAGCAGTTAACCTCCTTGCAACAAAACTATACCCAAATGATTTCTCCTGTTATGAGTGCGTTTTCACTTTCACAGGGCAGCAGTAGTGCCTTTTCAGAGGGAAACACCTTCCAGTCGTTTACCAGTGAAGCTGAGGGTAAATACAGTGCTTTAGGCAGCACGCTTAGTGCTTATAAAGATGCGCCGAATAATTTTCTTGCCAAGCAAAATTATCAAAGTGCACTAAGTGACTATCAAAGTAGTTTAACTTCGCTATCTTCCTCATTGCCTCAGATGATGGCAAAAGAAAGTGCTTTTTTGGCTGAGTGCCAGTCCATACATAGCTCTATTTGTGATTGTACATCAGGAACACCACTGATGCCGGATGCGCTGTCATCGGCAATGAGTCAGTTTTCTGCCAAATTAAGCACTTTGCCTCAACTACCAACAGAGCTAACAGATGAGTTAAATCAGTTAAATGCACTTGAATCAAATGGCGTAAGTAAGTTAAATGGGCTAGAGGGAACCTTGAGCGCTGACTTACAAGCAAAAGCAAGTGAAATAACCGGTCCATATACCGCTGGTGTTCAAAGCTTGCTAGCTGATAGCAAGATTCCAGAGGCTGAGCTTATGAGTGAGTATCAAAACTCACTGACAGAGTTGAATAACCTCTCTCAGAAGTTGCCGGATACATCATCACTGCCAAATTTGTCAGTTGCCAACTGTGTTTGTGACTCACTATTGGGATCATTGTCAGGGCTTAGCTTTTCTTTAGCAAAGCTTCTTCCTCCTATTAACCCTATTGTCAATATTGATTTTATTCAGAAGGCTTTGGAGGCTTTATTAGCAGGTGGTCAAGGCTCAAGCTTTGATTTTTCATCCTTAGAAGCGCTGTTACAAGAACTTGAAAGTTTAAATTTTAATACCTTGCAAGCGTTGTCATTTAATATGCCCCCGGGACTAAGTATTGGTAACTTGCCGCCGCTTTCAGTTAACTTTTCTGCTGAGCTTCAGGCGCTTTCAAACTGCCTTCAAAGTGTATTAAATGGGCAAACTGCATTGCCAGCGGGGGTGTCGTTATCTGAGATTCAGTCATTACAAAGTCAAATTCAAGGCGTATTAAGTTACAACAATAGCTTTTATACGCTGGATCAAATCAATGCAAATATGTTGTTATCTGAGATACAAACGCCCAATGTCGGCGCATTAATGCAAGAGATTCCAACACTGCCAAATGGTATGCCAATGCCTAATTTTACTATGCCAACAGAGCCCAATATTTCCATCCTTGTGCCCAATATCAATACACTATTAGCGCAAGCACAAAGTTGTCCAAATATCAGTGAAATTAACACACAAGTCAATACGATTAATGCACTTTTGGCATCACAAAATACCTCAAATGCCTCTGCAGAGATCGGTGGGTTGATGGATAGTTATTTATCACAGGCAACAGCAATGAGTAATATGGTAACAGATAAGGCAATGAGTGTGAAAACGAGCGCTGAATCAACCGTAACTTCTGCACAAAGCACAATCACCTCGGCCGCAAATAATGCTGAAGGTGCAATCAGTACACAACCTAGTGTCACTAACCAGCCAGCCTATCAGCAAATGAGCGCTTTGATGACTGATATCACCATTGAGCTTAGTGATTATAGTGTTGCAACAGGTAGCCAAGCTGCGGTGAATGCTGCAAGCTCTGCACAATCTTCAAGTGCAATGGCAGCTTGTTTGAGCTCTCAAGTAATGTGCACATTTGGTATTGCACCGGGTGTGATAAGTCCTTTAAGGCCACTTGTAACAGTGAATAATAAACCGGCATCTAATATTAATGATACCGTGCCAATGGTTAATGTTGTTTCTTTCCCTGGATGTTCTAATCCGGCAAATCCATTAATGAACCCGCTTGTTTACCCTTGGGCTTGTATGCCAATGCTTGCGCCTTTCATTCCAACCAATCCGCTGACCACTGTGCAAGGTGCGCCCATTAATACAATTAATAATAAAGCGATGTGCAGTTATGCCGCAGGCGGTGTGATTAGCTTTATGAATCCATCACAAACGACAACGATGTCGAGCTAGCTTGAGGTGTTAACATGAATAAAAATGGTAATAAGAGTGATGAGTTAGAAGTTGAAGTCGATTTATCTGAGGCGCATTATCAGCTATTATCAAGTGCCTTTGAAGAGCTTAGCGATAATATTCAAAGTGAAATACAGCAAGGCTTGAGAGAAGAGCGAGATTATCGATTATCTCGCTATAATCAAAATCTTTTAATGCCGATTCCTAAACATCTTTTAGTCAAAGCAAAACATAGCTTAAAAAAGTTTGCTGTTGATATTGATGTGGCACAACAGTATCAAGTGGAGGATGTCTCAGAGAAAAAGCGCTTTAATTATACAACACAATCTCAGGTGATATTAAGTGCATTTGATGTTAAGAATGTTGATTTAGCATCGGGTAGATTAATGGTGGAGCTCTCAGCTGGCAGAGCAGTGGTTATGGATGCCTATAGTTTTGATCTATGGTTAAACCCCGAGCTTTGGGGCAAGCTAAATTATCGGTTATTACGCTTTAAGCGCCTGTTGTTTAAAAACCCACATTGTAAGGTTAAGCTTTCTTACGACAATGGAGTGAGTGAATATTGTAATGCTCGGATTGAGGAAATTCAGTATACTTTAGGTCTAAATGATAGAGTACGTCTACGTTTGATATCGCCTGAGTTTGACCTTGGTTTTAAGGTGGTGTTTGAAGATATTCCAACGGAGTATGAAAGTACAGTAGTTGAGATGGAATGCCTATTCGATGTCAGCTCATTTCGCCAGACAGAGCTCTTTGATGTCACAGCGACTAAAGAGCCACTTTTTGCAACCAATATTGTCCCGCTGTTTAACCTTTATGAGAGTTACTCCAGTGCACAAAAGCTTGATGAAAAGTATGACAAAATTCCTCTTTTAAACCCGGAGGATCCTAATGCGAAAGCCATTAGTGTTAAACAAGTTTGGGTGAACAATAATTTATATAAAGAATATTATAATCACACGGTAAGTGAATATGTCTTTCATAAACATGTTGGCAAATTGACATATTATCCAAAGAACTTAACAGAGAGCTTAAAACAAAGCAAAAAAGTGTTTGCCAAGGTGCTATGGACGCAAAATATCAGTCATGGTAATTTCTTAAGAGTGAGTTCAAATGCACTTGCTGCATCGAATATTCGCTATGATTTGATCTCTTCTAAATCCGAGATTGGCATCAATAGTTTTCGCTATATCAATCGAGTGGTTCAGATATTCAGGACGTTTTCAGATTTGGATATACGTGAGCAGGATGGCTTTTTGATTGCGCTGAAATTTCTTTGTGGCGAGGAATATGTTGATTTATATCGGCGATTCAAACTTGCCATTGACCGCATTCAATATAATCGTGTGGCAAATGAGCTGAATATTTATATTAAACAGGCAGGGAACCTGGCATTTGTGGGTCATGTTGCTGAGATTGTTTCAGAGTTTTTTTATGTCAACTCCCCACAATCCATTGAAATTAAAATGTGTGTGAATTGTTAGCTGAAAAGTAGATGCGAGTCACACTCATGACCCCAAAATATCAGGATATACCACTCGCGAATCATTTTGCGGTGTTTAATGTTGAAGCAGTTTTTGATAGTTTTGAGTCATTGGGTTGCAGGTAATAGCTCGGACTATTAGCAATATCTGATGACTCAAAAGAACAAGAAATTCAATGGCAGAAATAGGGTAAAATGGTTTGCGGGTGGTATAGATTGCACTGTTGTCATTAAAATTTCTCAGTAAATAGGCAAAACTCTGCTATCATCCGCTAATAACAAACAATAAAAATAAGTATTTTCTTTATGTGGCCATATAGACCCATTACAACTGTGTTTTTACTTGCTCCTGTTGTTTTTAGCTTTGCACTAGCACTTGATGTTTACATGCCTGTTATCCCTGAGATGCGTGCTATTTTACATACCAGTAAGGAAATGGTGCAGCTCACTTTGTCACTGTTTTTCCTCGTTACTGGTTTTGGACAGCTTTTGCTTGGCCCACTATCAGATGCTATGGGGCGCTACAAAGTACTCATTGGTTCCATCTTACTTTTCTTTATTGGCTCTTTATTGTGCGCTACGGTTAACCATGTCGGTCTTTTAATATTCTATCGCATCATCCAAGGTGTTGGCGCGTGCGGAATGTCTGTTACTGCTTTTGCAATTGTGCGTGATGCTTATCATGGCAAAACAAGCGCTATGATTTATAGCTTTTTAAATGCGATGATTTCAATCTCACCTATCATTGGCCCGATTATTGGCGTTATATTAGCGGCTTTTTTCCCATGGCATGCTATTTTCTACTTTTTGGCTATTTTAGGCGCATTTACAATGCTTCTGATGCTGGTTTTTGCTAAAGATAGCTTGCCAGTTAGCAATAGAAAACCTTTCAACTGGGGCGTTTTTTCACGCTATTTTAGTATTTGCAGATCACTGACTTTCTGGGCTTATACTGTTCCTGCAATTGCGGGGGTATCTGCCTTTTTCACTTTATTTTCAATGACTCCTTATATTATCGAAACGCTAGGACAGCCGCGCTCTAAAATTGGCTTTTTCTTTGGTCTTGCTGGTGCTGCTTTTATGGTAGGCTCATTAATAGCAGGTTCAGTTGTACATAAGCTTGGGACTTTTAAAACCTCATTGATTGGCAGTATATTGATCTTCTTCTCAGGCGTGCTGCTTGTTGTTATCCATCTTATCTTTGGGCTCTCTCTTTGGGGCTTTTTTGCGCCATGTATGTTTGCTACCTTTGGTTGTGCTCTTACCGCAGGCTCCGGTGCAAGTGGCGCAATGGAGCCATTTGGCGCCTTCCCAGGAGCTGCATCTGCAATGTTTGGTGCACTACAACTTGGCGGCAGTGCCGTTATTGGATCAGTTTCAACTTTATTCCCAATTACAACGGCTTTGCCATTGGCAGGAACCATGCTTGTTATGTCAATTATTAGTCTTATTTTATTTCTGGCGTATATAAAGTTTTCTATTAAAAGGAGAGATTTGTAGGTGTGGATTTTATACTAAATTTGATGCGAAAGTGGACGATATGCCCCCAGATAATTTTGCTTAATATATTAATCAAACAAACTGACTTGCTTATCTCCTTCTCTATGCACAATAGTCGGTGCAACTTGAGCCGATGGATATACCTTCATATCTGAAATAGTGACATGCTTTGGGCGTGTCGCACAATATAAAATTGCATCAGCAATATCTTCTGCTTGAAGTGCAACAACTCCCTCATAAAACTTTTCAGCCTTTTGTTTATCCCAACGCCTCTCACTAAACTCTGTTTTCACCATTCCAGGGTCAATCTGTGAAACACGAATATCATATCCTTTAACATCAATACGAAGTGATCGTGATATTGCTTTTACAGCATGTTTACTCGCGCTGTAAACATTGCCGCCCATATAATAATCATGCGCTGCAACCGAGCCGATGTTAATAATGTGTCCAGAGTTCCTTTTTATCATGCTATTTAGTACAGCCTTGGTCACATATAAAAGCCCTTTAACGTTAATATCAATAATCTTATCCCAATCATCGATAGAGGCATTTTGCATCAAGTCACTTGTAACGCCCATTCCAGCATTATTGACTAAAATATCAACTTTCTGCCAATATTCATCTAGAGCGCTAATTGCCTCACTAACCTTTTGCTTATCACTTACATCAAGCAAGATAGGTAGCACTTTTACTGAATACTCATCTTCCAATGAGCTTGCTAACTGTAAAAGTTTGTCATAACGCCTTGCTGCTAAAATAAGTGAAGCGCCTTCTTTTGCAAAATACCTTGCCGCGGCCTCTCCGATACCAGCTGAAGCGCCTGTAATCAAAACGATTTTATTTTTTAATTTCACATTACATCCTTTTCATATCAGTATGACTATAAGTTTGGTTACTTACCTGATCTTCAATTTTATTGCTTACAACAATTTGATAGCCATCAATAGCATTAATTTCTTGAATGCCATCAATATGCATGTTCAAACGTTTAAACTCTTCATCTTGAAAGAGCTTTTGTTTTGCCGCTTTTATATCCTCAGCCACCACGTGCTTATTGACATGTATCTCATACATTCCATAGCGTTTATCGTAAAACCCTAAATGCGCTAAATATAACTTCATATCATCTCCTTAAGGTATAAAATAAAGTGGATTGGGTAATTTTACTGTTTTGAGAGCATAGCCATCACTTAAATCACTTTGCTGGTCGCCCACATTCAATAAAATGGTATACCCTTTTTTCTCAATGGACTTTCTCACTTGCGATTTAAAATCTGCCGCTGTGTTATAATGTTTATTATCCGGTTTTAAATATAAATGAGCATAATTGCTAATGCTGTGTGCATGCAAGTCTTTAACCGTGACTTTTCTATACTTCTCATCACGTCCTGTAATAATAAAAACCGTAATATTATGCGCTTTTGCATATTGTAATAAAGGCACAATGGGCTTATTTAGTTGTAGATTGTCAGGATTATCCCATCCTTTTGTAATTTGTGAAAAGTTCAGCATATAGTTATGCTTTTTTGTAAATGTATAACTTGTCAACAAGGTATCATCAATATCAAAACTAAACGCTAATTTTTTCTTCTTTGGATGCGTTTTTAAATACTTGTCACTATATGAGATAGCATTATTTACAAGCAAACTCACATCTTTATCATACTCACCTGATTGATAGTAATGATCAATAGAACGGTGCGCCTCTGGAATTGAAATCACCTTGTTAATATATAGCTCACTGCCATAACTTGCACTTAGCGCAAAAGCGCCGAGCCAAATCACACTTACTTTTTTTAACATTGTCGCTCCACTTAAGAAAAGAAACATCAGAATTGAATCGATGAATATAAGTGATTAGGGGGTTAATAACAAGAAGAGCATTGAAAATTGTTGTATCTTGTAGTGGCAAGCGCTTAATGCGGTCGAGAAGGGAAAGGAAAGGGAGAAAGAAACCTAAGCGCTTACCACTATGCTTTCAAGTGTAGTCTAGAAAACTTAACTTAAACTTAATAGTTTATTTTTTTTGTGTTTTTCGTGAAAAAAATCAATAAGAGGAATCATTGCAGCTTGTTTAACCCATCTGAGCATAAAGATTTACGTTTAGAAAGACTGCAAATCACTTTGTGACTGGTATATAATGCTGGATGGAAAACAATAGGGGTGTTAGATCAAAAATGCAAAAAGTTAGTCAAATTATTTATGCACGTTGGGTTATTCCGGTCATTCCAAAAAATACGGTTTTTGAAAATTATGCGCTGATAATAGAAGGGGATACAATTATCGATTTACTTCCTCAAGATCAGGCGAAAGAGAAGTATCATGCAAAAACGGTAGAGCACTTTAATAATCATGCACTTATGCCTGGCATGATTAATGCCCATACACATCTGGCCATGAGTTATTTTCGAGGGCTTGCTGATGATTTACCTTTGGAGAGCTGGCTGAATGAATATATTTGGCCAGCTGAAAGTGCTACATTATCGCCTCAAATGGTATTTGAAGGGACAACACATGCACTGGCTGAGTGTATTCGCTCTGGTGTTACCACGGCCAATGATCATTATTTTTTCCCAGAGAGTGTCATTAAAGCCGTTGATCAAGCAGGCACTCGCGCGGTAATTGCCAATTGTATTTTTAATTTTCCCCTGCCATGGATTAATAATACCCATAGCTATTTTGCTCACACTAAAGAGACTATCTCCACTGTAGCATCACATCCAAGAATCTACCCTGCCATAGGCCCTCATGCCCCTTATACAGTAGATGATACGACTATGGAGGAAGTTCACAAGCTTGTTGATTTGCACAAACTGCCTATGCATATTCATATGCATGAATCAAAAGCCGAAGTAGAGACTTACCAAACAGCTCATGGCAAATCGGCGCTTGAGCACTTTTATAACAAAGGCTGGCTTAATCAATACACTATTGCCGTTCATATGACGCAATTATCACAAAATGAGCTGGACATTGTCGAGGAAACCAAGCTTTCTGTCGTGCACTGTCCTGAGTCTAATATGAAGCTCTCAAGCGGTGCATTTCCTTGGAAAGCACTGGCAGATAAAAATATCAACATCGCCCTTGGAACCGATGGTGCTGCAAGTAATAATGATTTAGATATGTTTGGCGAGATGAAATCAGCAAGTTTTCTTGCAAAGCTGCAATTTGGTGCTGATGCATTAAAAGCGCATCAAGTGCTTGAAATGGCAACAATAAATGGCGCAAAAGCGTTACATATCGACCATCTTGTAGGCTCTTTAGAAAAAGGGAAAAAGGCTGATTTTATTGTGATTGACCTTGATCAACCTGAAACACAACCTGTTTATAACCCGATTGCTCAGATAGCATATGCTGCTTCTCGTTCACAGGTGACTGATGTGTGGTGTGATGGCAAAAAACTGCTTTGCAATTATAATTTAACCACCATAGACCTTGGTGCTGTCACACATAATCAAAAGCACTGGGCAGAGAAAGTAGTGGACAGTGTCAAACAAAAAAACGTTTAGTGTTTTATAAGCGCACCACTGCTTTGTGCATATTTCTTATAGCTGTAACCTTGATAAGCTCTTATTTTGATGCAACAGGGAGTGATAAAATCAACATGAAATGTTGAATAAGCATTTATCGCATTCTTTTTTATTTTTCTTTCTTGATCTTTATAAATATACCCCCATCTCTTAACGGTCAAACGAGTAATTATTAAGACAAGATAGGAGTTTATATGTCAGATAAACAGGAATTTGGTTTCCAAACTGAGGTGAAGCAGCTGCTTCATTTGGTAATTCATTCACTTTATTCCAACAAGGAAATTTTTTTAAGAGAGCTTATTTCTAACGCTTCGGATGCCTCTGAAAAGCTACGCTTTGAAGCATTAAGCAATGCCAATGTATTTGAAGATGATGCTGATTTACATGTGCGTGTTTCTTTTGATAAAGAAGCCAAGACAATCAGTATTGCCGATAATGGTATTGGTATGACAAAAGAAGAGGCAATTGAGCATCTAGGTACCATTGCAAAATCAGGTACAAAGCGCTTTTTAGATTCTTTAACCGGTGATCAGAGCAAAGACTCTCAGTTAATCGGCCAGTTTGGTGTTGGTTTTTATTCTGCTTATATTGTTGCAGATAAAGTAACGGTTAACTCAAGAAAGGCTGGTCAAAATGCAAATGAGGCTGTGCGTTGGGAGTCTAAAGCAGATGGATCATTTACCGTTGAAACCATCACAAAAGAAAAACGCGGTACAGAAATTGTTTTACATCTAAAAGACTCTGAAGAAGCATTATTAGATGCATGGAAGTTAAAAGAGATTATTACCAAGTACTCTGATCATATCTCGTTACCGATTCAAATGATTAAAGTTGATGTAGATAAAGATGGTAAAGAGACAGTGACTGACGAGTGGGAAACTATCAATAAAGCCAAAGCACTTTGGACGCGTTCAAAATCAGATATTTCTGAAGAGGATTACAAAGAGTTCTATAAGCATATTTCACATGATTTTAGTGATCCTTTGACTTGGTCGCATAATAAAGTAGAAGGAAACTTAGAATACACAAGTCTTTTGTATCTGCCAGAGCGTGCACCGTTTGATTTGTGGGATCGTGAGCGTAAATCAGGGCTACAACTTTATGTTCAGCGCGTATTTATCATGGAAAATGAGAATCTTTTGCCATCATATTTGCGCTTTGTAAAAGGTGTGATTGATACCAATGACTTGCCGCTTAATATCTCCCGTGAGATTTTACAGCATAATCGTGTGGTTGAGAAAATCAAAAAAGCGACAACTAAAAAAGTCTTGGATATGATTGCTAAGATGGCACAAAATGAGCCGGAGAAATACGATACTTTCTGGAAAGCATTTGGTCAGGTTATTAAAGAGGCGCCATCTGAAGATCAAGAAAATAAAGAGAAAGTGGCAAAACTTCTTCGCTTTGCATCAACGCATCAAAATACAGCCAATCAGGAAGTCTCTTTAGAAGAGTATGTTGCCAGAATGAAAGAAGGGCAAAAACATATTTATTTTGTGACTGCTGAAAGCTTTAATGCAGCGAAAAACAATCCACAACTTGAGATTTTCCGCAAAAAAGATATTGAAGTGCTTTTAATGTATGATCGTGTTGATGAGTGGATGACCTCTCATTTAAGTGAATTTGATGGTAAGACATTAAAGTCAATTGCTAAGGGTGATTTAGATCTTGGTGAGCTCGACTCTGATGAAGACAAAAAAGAACAAGAGAAAGTTGAGAAAGACTTTGAATCCATTATTAAGCAAATGAAAGAAGTGCTTAAAGAGAAGGTTGAAGATGTGCGTATTTCTAAGCGTTTAACAGATTCACCTAGCTGTATTGTTGTCAATGACTATGGCATGAGCATGCATTTACAAAAAATGATGGCTGATGCTGGTCAAATGATGATGCCTGGCATGGGTGGAAAGCCTGTGCTGGAAGTGAATCCAGAGCATCGCTTTGTTGAGCACTTAAAAGAAGAGCAGGATGATGAGAAGTTTGCTGACTGGTCAAATATCTTGCTGCAACAAGCACTTTTAACAGAAGGTGCACAGCTTGATGATCCAGCAGAGTTTGTAAAATTAACCAATAAATATCTTACTGCATAAGCGACTTCTTTTTTCTATCTTTCAAGTTGAGTTTAATCAGTTGCCATTAGCTTTGGTTAAGCTCATTTTTCTCTGACAACGAGATTCAATAGTACGGCAATCATTTTGTATTGTTCTAAAGATCTTCAGTTGAAATATTATTTCTTATCATGTAAATTTATAACATACTAATTATACTGTACTCTATTCTCTAATATTCAAAAATAGGATGTTTTTAGCTATGCTTTGCTTTGAAAGACTTCAACGTAGAAATGCGCTAAAAGCAGAGGGTATATATTGTCTATTTGGCCACTAAATCAGATAGGTTAGTGTATACTTATAGAGGATGCGTAAAGTAATGGAAAAGAGATAAGGAGTTTGTTATGTTAAGACCTAAAAGAGTGTATGCAGCAATTTGGATGCTATATGCTGTCAGTATTTTGGGATTATTGGATATGTTAACCTCATATACCTTGATGATGATCCAGCCGCATTTTGTATGGGTGGATGCGATTGCGTATATTATCCTGATTGTCGTTGCATTTTGGATTAGTCTTGGCTCTAGTTTTGCCAAATATCTCTATATTGTCCTTGCGGTTATTTGGTATTTCTTATTGGTGTTTGTGCTCTCGCATATTCCGGGTCACCCACTTAATTTTGGGCTTGCCTTTATTGAGATGGTGCTTATTGTTGCAGCAATGATTATTCTACATCAACGTAAAGCATCAAGATGGTTCAAAGGTGATGTTAAGGCCGTTAAACCTTAGCTTGTTGGGTATTGTTGGTTTGATTTAACCTAAGGTTGTCAAGTACTGCGCTGGCGCTGGTGGTCTGATTGAGGATATAAAAGTGAATGCCCGGGACACCTTGTGCGATTAAATCTTCACATAATTTACTGACAACATCAGTACAAAATTCTCTGTATGAAACAGGATCATCTGCATAGGCTGAAAGCCTTTTATCGAGCCACTGTGGAATATCAGCATCACAAATCTTAGAGAACTTTTTCAGCTTTTCATAGTTACTAATGGGCATAACGCCGGGGATAATTGGAATGTTGATATCATTTTTCTGGCATAAATCCATAAAATAATAAAAAGCATCAATATTATAAAAATACTGCGTAATAGCGCGATCAGCCCCTGCTTCAATTTTCTGTTTTAGATTTAATACATCTTCCTCAATTGCCTTTGATTCAGGATAAAACTCAGGATAAGCGGCAATGGTAATATCAAAATAATCGCCACTGATCTCACGGATATAACTAATTAGTTGATAAGCGTAATTAAAGCTGACTTCCGTATGCTCACCCTCTGGTTGATCGCCGCGAATAACAACCAATTTATTGACTCCAAGTGAGATATATTGCTGTAGGCGGTCAAAAATTTGCTTCTTTGTAAGATGAAAACAAGTGATATGTGCCGTGACCTCAATTCCTTTTTCAACAAGATGCTTAACTAGTTCTAATGAGCTAACATAAGAGGAAGACCCTCCCGCCCCGAAAGTCACGGAGAAAAAATCAGGCTCGTATTGGTTGAAATGATCTATTACGCTACCTAGCTTCCCATTTTGTAGCTGTAAGGGAGAAGGAAATAGCTCAAAGCTAATTTTGGTATTGTTTAACATGTTATTCCTGTGCTTCTGGTGAGTCGTTGTGGGTTTATATGGTTACTTACTTCATACTAGCTGATTATTGTTATGCTGGCTATAAAACGCTTTTGAGCGCACCTGCATTTGCTAACGTCGTGTTTAAATCGTTGATTAAATCTTGTGGGTCTTCAATGCCAACAGAAAGGCGTATCAAATTGGTTGGTACTTTTTTAGTAGGATCATCAACAGCAGCATGTGACATTTTAAAAGGCAAGCTAATTGCGCTTTGTAGACCGCCAAAGCTTACCGAGATATTAAATAGTTTACTGTGATCAACAAGATATCTTGCAACTTCACTATTATAAGTATCAAAGCTGATGACACTTCCAGCACCTCTGGTCTGCTTTTGCGAGATTGGATAACCTTGATGAGATGAAAGCCCTGTGTAATAGACATTTTTCACTTCAGGGTGAGATGCAAGAAAACGCGCTATTTTTTGTGCATTTTCTTGTGCTCTTTCAATGCGAAGCCCAAGGGTCTTGATGCCTCTTAATAGTAACCAAGCGGGTAAGGCCTCAAGAGCGCTTCCGGTTGCGTTTTGAATAAAAGCAATTTCATCTGCAAGGGATTTGTCATTGGTGATCACCGCGCCAGCTGTAATGTCACTATGGCCTGATAGATGCTTGGTTGCAGAGTGAATGACAATATCTGCGCCTAAAGAGAGTGGGTTTTGTAGCCATGGAGATAAAAAAGTATTATCAATGGCAAATAAAATATTGTGTGATTGTAAAAGATTTGAGATCGCTTCAATATCACTGACATGCTGAAAAGGGTTCGTTGGTGTCTCTAAAAGAAGCAGTTTTGTATTCGGGCGTATTGCGTTTAAAAGCGCATTTGTATCAGTCAAATCCACTTGTGAGACTTCAATATCAAAGCGCTTAATGATCTTATCCACTAAGCGATATGTGCCACCATACACATCATCTCCAATAATCAAATGATCTTTGGCAGAGAGTAACTGTAAAGTGGCATAAATAGCAGAAAGGCCGCTGTTAAAAGCAAAACCATAGTGACCATTTTCTAATATCGCAAGCTGCTTTTCAAGCACAGATCTTGTTGGATTTCCACTTCTTGAATAATCATAATTTCTTTGCTCGTCAAAGGATGGAGCTTGTTGGAATGTGGCGCTTTGATAGATAGGCGTGCTGTTGGCATAATGTGGATCATTAAGCCCATTATCAAAGTGTAAAAGCTCTGTCCAGCGATCCATCAGGCAACCTCACTGTATAGTTTGTTTTGAACAAAATTATCAAAGTAAGTAGCAACTGCACCAATGACGGTATAGCTATTTGTGCCAAGTGCGCCAACGCGAAAAGGAAGATGCTCTTTTTTCGCCCATAGAAGTGCGCGCTCTTGTATCACGCTACCTGCACACTTTAGTGCATCTTGGTAGGTAAGTGCTTGATAGCACTTAGCGTGTTTGTGGAGATTTGGGTCACATTCATAAACGCCATTAACATCTTTATATAAAATACAATGAAGTGCATTTAATTTATGTGCAAGATAAAGTGCAGATAAATCAGAGCCACCGCGGCCAAGTAAACATGTTTCACCTTGGTCATTTGTGGCAATGAACCCGGGAACCACCACGACGTCATTGTGATGAAATAAATGCTCCAGTTGATCTTGTGCAAAACCTGTGGGCTCAGCATTTAAAAGTGTGCCTTTTGCATAGATAGCTTCACAAAGGCATTCGGTTTTAAGTCCATGACCGGTCAAAGTAGCATTAAGATAAATGGCTGATTGAATTTCACCTGTTGATAAAAGGCGCGCCTCATCTTTGTCTTTGATGCCTTTGCCAAGACTTAGGCTTGCATGTTTTTGTGTAAGATTATCGGTAGTTTGACCGATGGCAGAAACAACGGCTAATACCTTATATTTCTTATCACAAAATCTTTTTATTTCATCAGTTACGCTTTGATAGGCCTTAGCATCTTGCAAGATTGAGCTACCAAATTTAAGAACAACAATTTTATTGGTAAAATGTAATATACTGTGAGCGCTCATTCACTTAGCTCCTTGTGTTTTTTAGCAACAAGGTCAAATGCTTGATCTAAATCTTGTATAATATCAAATGGATCTTCAAGGCCAACTGATAAGCGAACAAGGCCATCGCCAATGCCAATCTGTTCACGTTGCTCTTTTGGAATAGGTCCATGCGTCATGCTAGCAGGGTGGGTAATCAGTGTTTCAATTGCCCCTAGGTTTTCTGCCAGAGCGCACAGTTTTACCGAGTTGATAAAATCAATACCAGTTTGAATGTCACCTTTTAGCTCAAAAGCAATGATGCCACCATGGGCGCCTTGGTGCTGTCTTTGGGCAAGTTCATGCTGAGGGAAGTTTTCAAGTCCTGGATAGTAGACTTTTTTGACAAGTTCATGTGTTTGCAAATAGCGTGCAACAGCAAGGGCATTTTCAGAGTGCTGTTTCAAACGAAGTGGCAACGTTTTAATGCCTTGTAGGGTTAGCCATGCTTCAAAGGGTGTTTGGATGGAGCCAAGACAATTGCGTGTAAAGCGAAACTTCTCATTTAAACTTTCATCTTTCGCTAAGAGCGCACCGCCAACTGTCGCATTATGACCGTCAATATATTTTGTTGTCGAATAGATAACAACATCAGCGCCAAAGTCAATTGGTTTTAATAGTGCAGCTGTTAGAAATGTATTATCTACGGCAAGGGTTAAATTATACTTTTTGCTTAATTTAGCCACTTCGCTGATGTCAGTTAATTTTAAAGTTGGATTGGCAGGCGTTTCAATAAGGATGACTTTAGTATTCTCTTGAATAGCAGCCTCAACTTCCTTTGGGTTTGATGTGTCGACAAAGCTGGCACTGACCTCAAATTTTTGCAAGATTTCTTTACAAAAACGCACGGTTCCACCATAGATAACATCAGAGCAGATGATATGATCACCGGCTTTAAGTAAACTAAAGGCAAATGCACTAATGGCGGCAATGCCTGTTGTGAAGCAGGTAGCGCTTGGTGTTTCTTCAAGTGCTGCAAGTTTGTTTTCAAGTGCACTCACTGTTGGGTTAGATGAGCGGCTATAGGTATAACCTTTATCTTTGCCAACAGCTTCTTGCAGGTAAGTGGTTGTTTGATAAATAGGGGGTAGCAGTGCGCCAGTTGTGGGATCTGCTTGCACACCAGCATGTATACATTTACTTGTGAAGTGCTGTTGATTTTCAAATTTGATAGATTGCTTTGCCATGATAAACCTCGTTATGCTTATATTCTATTTGCGCATGTATGGGGTTTCTGGCAAGAGTGCCAGTGCCTTGAATCCTAGGCACTGGTATTGAAACTTAGAAAGAAGGCTACGCGCTTAAGCAAACTGTCTAAGCTCAACCTCGACAACAGTGCCTAGGCTGAGCATCATCATTCGTTTGCGATACGCGTTTAATTTCATAACAAAAGTAGATTCCTAATTCATTAACTGACTATTACGCTAGCAAAAGTGAAAACAGGCTGTCAATATTTTTGTGCTAATTATTTTTAAATAATGTCTCATTTGCTATTAAATGGCACGATATAAACGTTCTCGCAATTGGCGTTTTTTCTGCTCGATAGAACGAGATTGAACAATTTTATATCGTCGTTGTCTAAAGTGAATGATATTAAATACAAATCGCATAAATCCTCCCAGGTTTACGTTATTTCAGCATGACTAGATGCTGTTATTTCAAAGTCTTGATGTGTTTTAAGCTGCATGTTTTCGACTAACAAAGGCCAAAATATTTGAAATGGCGTCATGTAAATCAAAAGGGCTTATTCGGCTTAAGCGCTTTACCAGCTTTTTGCGTATTAAGCCATAATGCATGAGAACCACTTTAAACCCTTCTTTTGGGTGAAATAAAATACGCAAATAATAGTTATCATTTGCTTTGGCTTCTACACCGTTTTCAATGGGGTAGAACTCATCTATTTGCCAAAAGAATGCTTCTTCTTTCGCGTGCAAAAATGTAATGATTCTGCGACTGTTCATTATTACTCTCCTATGGTTGAATTAAGATCAAAGCCTAACAGTACAGGATTTAGAAAGAGGAGATAGAACTATAAGTTAGGCTTTGAAATATAGTTAAGTGTTGTCTGTGAATGAGCGATCAAAGCGAAGACCAAGATAAATGCCTTGAATGCTAATGCGATTGGCAGGGTAAATCATAGGCGGCATCTCCTTGTTGTGTGGAATCAGCGCTACGCTTGTATCGCTTTGCATGCGAAACTCCTTTAATGTTGCTTCTGAGTCATCGACAAGTGCAACGACAATTTGTCCATCTTTAGCAATTTGCTGCCTTTGAATTAATACAAGATCACCGTCCATAATGCCGCTGTCAATCATTGAGTCTCCAGAGATTTTCAACAGGTAGCGATCTTTTGTTTTCATTAAATTTTGCATATTAACACTTTCAATCACTTCATAGGCATCAAGCGGCTGACCTGCGGCAATAGTGCCAATAAGTGGCAAGGAATGTGTGCTTTCGTTCTTAATAAGTTCGATATGCTTTCGTTTTCCTTCAGGAATATAAATATAATTTTTTTCTTTTAACGATTTAATATAAGTGAAGATTGTGCTTTTTGATTTGATGCCAAGTGCATGGGCAATCTCTTCAAAAGTAGGAGAGTAATGATGCTTTTCAATGAAGTTTTCTATGATATCCAGAACTTGCTTTTCCTTTCTAGTTAACATTGATGCATTACCTTGTGATCTTCTGATATCTTTATTATGTTCCATTTATGTTTGTATTTCAAGTTTTGTTCTTATTTTTTTCTATTTTTTTAAAAATTAATAGATGATCAGCACGCATAAAAGGTAGTTCATTCTCCTGGGATATAAGGCTTGTTGTAGATTACATCTCATTAAAAATCGATGATTTTCTAACCGTGTTATCATCATCAGTGGAAAAGCGCCTTTGATGAATCTCACGTGTGCCAATGGTTTTTGCACGTAGTTGGGCATCTTCTTTATAAGCGCTGTAACCTTGTTCTTTAATATAAGCACATTCATGTGAGCCACCAAAAAATATCTTGGCAGTTTTGGGTGCTTGTATATTAGATAGATCGGGCAATGATTTGTAGATTGCATCACTAGCTCCACCGGTATCACATATCAAAAAGATGCTTTGTTGAGGAAGGTTTCGTACATTAAATCTCTGAAAGTACTTTGTGCTTGTGACACCATTAAATGTAATTCTAAGACCGATGTCTTCAAATAGGCGCTCACGGGTTTGTTGTTCAGTTTTCCCGTGGGAGAAACCAAATTTATCCCCTCCTGTGAGTTTAGGATCCAGTCCGGGGTCGATGCCATGAAGTGTAATGTCAGATCGAAAACCTAAAACCCTTAGCATTAACACGAGTGTCATCTCAAAGTTAAGTGCACCACAAGCAATGCCATATATTGTAACAGGAAGATCAAATTGGATATTATCTATGATTGAGATAATAGCTTTTACTTTGCTTGAGGGAATAAAATCCGGGCACATGCAATAAGTGAATCCGTAAGTAAAGTGCAGTGTTTGGAGAATATCGCTAATAAATTGATACTTTGTAGGAATGCTTTTATATAAGTAATCAGTGCTTTGTAATTTTGTGTCATGAGTGAATTGACGCCATCTTTCTAACATCGTTTTAAGAGGCGTATCATTAAATGCATTATTGAGTGCTGGAGCTTCTTGTTGAGGCAAGTGATATTGTGAGAGATGCGTGGAGATGAAATCAACTAGATCATTGCCTGTTATAAGCTGATCTCTCTCAAGCTTTCTAAAAATAGGTTGGCTATGACAGCAGGGAAACAGTTGCAAAATATCTTTGATAAAATTACTAGCAGCAAGGCGTTTTTGATTTCTTTTTTCAGCAGCTTCAGTGCTAAAACCTAAAGAATAGGAATTATGAAAGTAAAGCTGGTTGTCAGCTTTTCGCAAATGCCTATTGGCGTAGGCACCAATTTCTCGCCTTTGTTCATAGAGCTGAGAGAGAATCTCAAGTGGTTGCAATTGATCGATATTTCTTATGATAGTAACTGCCATAAAAGTCCCTGTTGGCAAGTTGAAGTCCTTTTATCATAGCAATCAAAAGTTTGTAAGCTACCGTGGCAACTACGGGTTTTAGTGATAGATTCTAAGGAAGATCTCTTTTGTCATGTCCTATATATAGCTGGCGTGGACGGCCGATTTTGCCTTTTGGATCATTGATCATTTCAATCCACTGACTGATCCAACCTGAGGTTCTTGCTAAAGCAAAAATCGGTGTGTACATTGAAGTTGGAATATTCAGTGCTTTTAAGATAATCCCAGAATAAAAATCGACATTTGGGAAGAGTTTTCGTTGAATAAAGTACTCATCATGTAAAGCAATTTCTTCTAGTTTTTTAGCAATGACAAGAAGTGGGTTATCGCTATCACCTAGTTGATTTAAGATGCTTTCACAGGCTTTTTTCATCGCCGTTGCACGTGGATCGGTGTTTTTATACACGCGGTGTCCAAAGCCCATTAGCCTAAATGGATCTTCTTTGTCTTTGGCTTTAGCAATGTAAGTATCAATGTTCTCAGCGCTACCAATTTCCTCAAGCATTTTAACCACAGCCTCATTTGCACCGCCGTGAGCAGGTCCCCATAGTGCAGCAATACCTGCAACAAGGGCGGCATATGGATCGGTTCCTGTTGAGCCGGCTAATCTAACGGTTGAAGTTGAAGCATTTTGCTCATGGTCAGCATGTAGAATAAAGATTGTGTCCATCGCTTTGGCAGCAAGTGGATCTGGTTGATAGTTTTCATTATCAGCAAACATCATATAAAGGAAGTTCTCAGCATAGTTGAAACTTTCTTTTGGCTCAACGAACTCAAGTCCTTTGCTATGACGATAGACCATCGCAACCAATGTTGGCATTTTTGCAATAATATTCGTTGCTCGGCTTATTTGCTGAGAGGCATCTTTTTTATTCATGCTTTTATGGTTTTCACCGGCAAGAACGCTAACAGCTGCCATTAATGGTGCCATTGGATGCACATCTTTTGGAAATGCTTTAATCGCAGCTTTAACATGCTCACATACATACATGTTTTTGCGCACATCTGCCCTAAAGCTTTTAAGTTCAGCATCTGATGGTAAAGCATCATTTAAAAGTGCATAGCAAAGTGCACCGTAGCTTGATTTTTCTACCCATTGTTCAATGGGGTAGCCACGATGTAAAAGCACGCCTTTTGCACCATTGATATAGGTGATTTTAGACCAGCAAGCGGCGGTTGATAGAAAGCCTGGATCAAAGGTGAATAGTCCTTCTTTAACTAAAGAAGATACATCAACCGTATCTTGACCTAAAACAGGAGTGTGTACAGGCAGATCTAAGGTTAGATCTTTGTAAGGGACGCTAAGCGATGCATTTTTCTCAGACATAAAATTCTCCATCTGTTTTGCCGAAACCCTAAAACTTGTGTAGAAATTCTTCGACAGGTAGGATTGATGATTACACCCAGTAAAATTAAGTACAATTCAGTGTAATTTTCTGGCATGAAAGTGATTTTGCACATATTTAAACGTATCTGGTGTATGTTGTCAATTTGAAACAGGCTGATTCGATGAACTTGGCTATTAAAAATTAACCAAAAAAACAGCCTCAAAAGGGCGCTGCTTGTCAGGGTGTTCCTTATCTTGGAATAAAGTTATAATTTGCTTAAAATTATTGCTACTATCCACTGGTGCTCATGAGCAATTATGCTAAAATACTGAGTGTTTTGTTTATGTTCATGAAGAAGTGTTTCAGTTTGAGCAATTGACCACCTTAAGTGAGCGAAAATCATGCAGGAGAAAAACATGAGACCACAAGGACCTAAGAATATCGGGCTTGGCTCGATCAAGGCCTATAAGTTTCCTGTGACCGCAATAAGCTCAATATTGCATCGGATCACAGGCGTATTAATGGTAGTTCTGCTACCATTTTTAGTTTGGGCGTTTAGTTTATCTATGAAAACCCAAGTTGACTTTATTCATATTAAAGCACTATTAATTCACTCTCCTTGGAGTATTCTGGTGTGGATATTCCTGTCAGCTGTCTCTTATCATGTGATTGCAGGGATTCGTCATTTGATTATGGATCTTGGCTTCGCTGAAGAAATGAAAACAGCAAATGCAACCTCAATGCTGGTTATTGTGTTGGGTCTATTGGTAACGATTTTCTGGGGGCTTTGGATATGGGTAATGTAACAGCGTGTTCTCGCTCAGGCTTGAAAGACTGGTTTATCCAGCGTGTGAGCGCAATTATTATTTTATTGTATGCAATTTTTGCCATTGTCCTTGTGCTTTGTTTTTCAGATGGTGGTAGCTATCAAAGCTGGGTGAGTGTATTTGAAAACACATGGGTGAAAATATTTACGATTTTAGCCTTTTTATCTTTGATATTCCATGCATGGATTGGGATGTGGACAATCTTTACAGACTATGTCAAATGTTCATGTCTACGTGGCCTGTTGCAAGTGTTGGCGGTTGTCGGCTACTTTGCTTGTTTTATCTGGCTAATCTGTGTTTTATTTTAAGGGGTTTTGAGCATGAAAATTGCAGTACAACAATTTGACGCTATCGTTGTTGGTGCTGGCGGTGCAGGTATGCAAGCAGCATTTCAATTAGCGCAGTCTGGTTTTAAAACAGCAGCGATTTCAAAAGTGTTTCCAACGCGTTCTCATACTGTATCAGCGCAAGGCGGTATCGCCGCTGCGCTTGGGAATGTGGATGATTTTGGTGATGATTTGCCAGCAGATGACTGGCGCTGGCACACCTATGATACAGTAAAAGGTTCTGATTATATTGGTGATCAAGATGCCATTGAGTTTATGTGTGAAAATGCACCACAGGCGATTATTGAGCTTGAGCATATGGGAATGCCTTTTTCACGTTTAGAAAATGGCAAGATTTATCAGCGTGCTTTTGGTGGTATGTCTAGAAATTATGATGTGGGTAATATTGCAAAAAGAACGTGTGCGGCATCAGATAGAACAGGGCATGCGCTTTTACATACGCTTTATCAAGGCAACTTAAAGCATCAAACAAAGTTCTTCAATGAATGGTATGCACTAGATTTAGTGAAAGCCTCTGATAATGCCATCTCTGGTGTCCTTGCAATGAATATGGAAACAGGTGAGATTGTCTTTTTCCAATCAAAAGTGACTATTTTGGCCACAGGTGGTGCCGGTAGAATTTATGAATCAAGTACAAATGCACATATCAATACCGGCGATGGTATTGGGATGGCGCTTCGTGCAGATATTCCGCTTCAAGATATGGAGTTTTGGCAATTCCATCCAACAGGTATTGCTGGAGCTGGTGTGCTTGTAACGGAAGGTTGCCGCGGTGAAGGTGGTGTGCTTCGAAATAAAGATGGTGAGCGTTTTATGGAGCGTTATGCGCCAAATGCAAAAGACTTGGCATCACGTGATGTCGTCTCTCGCGCCTCACAGCAAGAGATCAACGAAGGTCGCGGTCTTAAGTTTGCTGGAGTTGATTGTGTGAATTTGGATTTAACACACTTGGATGAAAAGGTGATTCTTGAAAGATTGCCAGGAATTCGTGAGCTTGCAATGACATTTGCCGGTGTGGATCCCCTTAAAGAGCAAATTCCAGTTGTGCCAACCTGTCATTATATGATGGGGGGTATTCCAACAAATAAATTCGGTCAGGCATTGACACAAAACCAGCAAGGCGAAGATGTTGTGATCGATGGGCTTTATGCAGTTGGCGAATGTGCAAGTGTTTCTGTGCATGGTGCTAATCGCTTAGGGTCAAATTCGCTACTAGATTTAGTGGTATTTGGACGTGCTGCGGGGATGCATGCAGAAGGAGCACTAAGACGCGGACTTGAGCAGCGTGATCCAGCAAAAGATGCGCTTGATAAAGCGATGGAGCGTTATAATCGCTGGGAGAATAACAAAGGCGGTGAAAACGTTGCTGAATTGAGAGCTGAGCTACAAAAAGCAATGCAGATCGACTTTAGTGTCTTTAGAACACAAAAACAGATGGAAGATGGTTTGGAGCGCTTAAAAGCAATTCGTGAGCGTGTTCAAAACGCATCGCTACAAGATCACTCACACGTGTTTAATACCGCAAGGATTGAAGCTTTAGAGCTTGATAATTTAATGGAAACTGCGATGGCTACAGCCGTTTTGGCATTAAATAGAACCGAGTCACGCGGTGCGCACTCTCGTGAAGATTATCCAGATCGTGATGATGAAAACTGGCTCAAGCACTCACTTTACTTCTTGGAAGGGGATCGTTGTGCAGCAAGAGATGTGAATATGAAGCCTGAAAAACTAGAACCATTTAAACCAAAAGTTAGAAGCTACTAAGGAGTAGACGATGGACGTTAAATTTTCAGTATATCGCTATAATCCAGAGGTAGACAAAAAGCCTTATTACCAAGACTATACGGTAACTGTTGAAAATGAAGGTACGAAAGTATTAACTGCAATTGAGTTAATAAAGCAACAAGATTCGACTTTAGCCGTGCGCCGCTCATGCCGTGAGGGTGTGTGTGGTTCGGATGGCATGAATATCAATGGCAAAAATCGTCTTGCCTGTATTACTTCTATTGGCGAGCTTTCTCAGCCAATCAAGTTAAGACCGCTTCCGGGATTGCCTGTGATTCGTGATTTGATCGTTGATATGAATCAGTTCTATCAGAACTATGAAAAAGTGCAGCCTTACTTGATTCCAAAAGAAGGAGATATGCCAGTCAAAGAGCGTCTTCAATCTCCTGAAGAGAGAGCAAAACTAGATGGCTTGTATGAGTGTATCTTATGTGCATGTTGCACAACTTCATGTCCATCTTTCTGGTGGAATCCAGATAAGTTTATTGGTCCATCAGGTCTTTTGCAGGCGTATCGTTTTGTGATTGACTCCAGAGATGGGGCAACTGAAGAGCGTTTGAATGCGCTTCAAGATCCTTTCAGTGTATTTAGATGTCGGACAATCATGAACTGTGTAAGTGTGTGTCCAAAAGGGTTAAATCCAACAAAAGCGATTGGAAAACTCCGGTCGATGATGCTGAAAAGTAACGTATAAATTAAGTATAAGCACTGGTCAAATCAGTGCTTTTTAGTTTTGAGGCAATTATTTGCCTTGCAGCTGCCGATGGATAGGGAGTTGTTAACCTTATTAGTAGGTTAGTTTAGAAGCTTTGGAAGAATGATAACAAAGAAAAAAGCGAGTAGTTAAAGAGTAAAACCATGAGTGAAACAAACGATTCAATGTCTTCGTGGTGGGAAACCTCACAGGTCTCAGGTGTAAATAGTGCCTATCTTGACGCAATATATGAAGATTATCTCAATGATCCAAGTTCAGTAGATGACAGCTGGAAGGCGTACTTTGACTCTCTGAGAGGTAATGCGCATGAAAGCTCTCATGCTAAGGCGAGAGCAGATTTTATTGAGTTGGCAAAGAACCCGCAGCGTGTGGTTATGCAAGCTAGCGGGCAAAACATGGATAATACCTTTTATCCTGAAGGTGGTGATAAAGTTTCAGCGGTAATGGACTTGGTTTATATGTACCGCACTATGGGGCATAAACGTGCAAAAATTGATCCACTTGGTATCAAGACCTCAGAGAAGACAGAAGAGCTTGAATTTGATTTTCATGGCTTAAAACAAAGTTATTTAAATGATAGTTTTAATGTCGGGATTTTCTCAAACTACAAGCCAGTGCCATTAAAAGAGATTGTGAAGAAGCTTGAAAAGATCTATACAGGCTCCATCGGTTATGAGTATATGCACTTGACCAATATGGCAGAGAAAATGTGGATTCGCCAAGAAATTGAAAACGATCCTGTGCCTTTCTCTGCTGAAAAGAAAAAGTGGCTATTAAAGCGCTTATCTGCAGCTGAAGGCTTAGAGAAATATTTGGGGATGAAGTATGTGGGTCAGAAGCGTTTTTCACTTGAAGGTGGCGAATCGGTTATTCCTGCATTAAATGAAATTATTGATATTGCCGGAGATAAAGAAGTTAAAGAAATTGGCCTTGGAATGGCGCATCGTGGTCGTTTGAATGTGCTTGTTAATATTATGGGCAAATCGCCGGAGAACTTATTTAAAGAGTTTGAAGGTTCTCAGGATAAAAAGTTTCTCTCAGGAGATGTAAAATATCATTTGGGCTTTGCCTCGTGGCATAAAACGGCCAAGGAGAATGTGCGTTTGGCGCTCGCATTTAACCCATCACATTTGGAGACAGTTGACCCTGTGGTTGAAGGGGCGGTTAGAGCAAAGCAAGATTGTTTTGAGGACAATGCACAAAATAAGATTATGCCAATTTTAATTCATGGTGATTCTGCATTTTGTGGTCAAGGGGTTGTGATGGAAACCTTTGCGCTCTCTCAAACCAGATATTATGGCACAGGTGGAACCATTCATATTGTTATCAACAACCAAGTTGGTTTTACTACCGATAAAAAAGAAGATAACCGCAGCAGCACCTACAGCACTGATATCGCTAAAATGGTTGAGGCGCCTGTCTTTCATGTTAATGCTGATGACCCAGAGGCAGTAGTGCGTGTCGCAGCATTGGCAATGAATTACAGAATGACATTTAATAAAGATGTTGTGATTGATTTGGTATGTTATCGCCGTCATGGACATAATGAGGCAGATGAGCCTTCTGGTACACAGCCTGAGATGTACTCTGTCATTAAGAAACTGCCAACAACGCGTGCACTTTATGCTAAAGCGCTTGAGGCAGAGGGCGTTGTCAGTGCAGAGAAAGCCAATGAGTTTGTTAAAGAGTACCGTGATCGCATTCAACAGGGTAAGGTTGTGGCAGATGTGGCGCATATTGATGAAAATAAGCTGAACTTGCCTTGTATCGCTAACTGGCACCCGTATGCGCATCAAAAATGGGATCAAGATGTTTCAACAGCGGTAGATGAAGCACATTTAATATCACTGGCAAAAGCAATTAACACCCTGCCTGATGGTTTGACCTTACAGCCACAGGTAAAAAAAGCGATTAATGATCGCATGTTAATGGCTGAGGGTAAAATTCCCGGGAATTGGGGTTTTGCTGAGAATTTGGCTTATGCAACATTGTTAGATGAAGGCTATCATCTGCGTTTATCAGGTGAAGATTCAGGGCGTGGAACTTTCTCGCACCGTCATGCTGTGTTACATAACTATGATTATCAAAATAAAACCATCAAAGACTATATCCCGCTTCAGTATGTGAATCAAAAATCACAATGTGAGATTATTGACTCGGTGTTATCAGAGTATGCTGTACTGGGTTATGATTATGGTTATAGCTCTTCTGCACCTGAGTCATTGGTGATTTGGGAGGCGCAATTTGGTGATTTTGCCAATACCGCGCAAGTTGTTATTGATCAGTTTATCGCTTCTGCTGAGGAGAAGTGGGGACTTTTGTCAGGACTTGTAATGCTTTTGCCTCACGGCCAAGAAGGTGCTGGTGCTGAGCATTCATCTGCAAGGCTTGAGCGCTATTTGCAGCTTTGTGCAAATGATAATATGCAAGTGTGTATTCCAACGACACCTGCGCAGATGTTCCATATGCTAAGAAGGCAAATGGTGCGAGCATATCGAAAACCACTGATTGTGATGTCACCAAAAAGTTTGCTGAGACATCCTTTGGTAACCTCAACGCTCGATGAGTTGGCAAATGGCGCATTTTATAATGTGATTGATGAAGTGGATGATTTGAATCAATCAAAAGTCTCACGCGTTGTCTTGTGCTCCGGGAAGGTTTACTATGATATGCTGATAAAAAGGCGTGAAGAAAAAATTAATGATGTTGCCCTTGTTCGCTTGGAGCAGTTATATCCATTCCCGCAAAAAGAGTTGGCTGATGTGTTATCAAACTATGCGCATGTGAAAGATGTGGTTTGGGCGCAAGAAGAGCCTGAGAATCAAGGTGCGTGGTGGATGATTCAACATGAGATACGCCGTGTATTAAATAAAGACCAAAGCCTGTCATATGTCGGAAGAAGAGCATCTTCTGCGCCAGCGGTAGGCTATCCATCATTATTTCATGCACAGCAGAATAAGCTGGTTAATGATGCACTTAAAATTGAAAAATAAGCGGTGATTTTACTGTGAGCACCTGAGGCTCAAGTTAAATGATTAGAAATAAGTTTTTTAAATATAAATATTAGAAGGTATTAAGGGTTAAAAATGGCAGAGATTAAAGTTCCGGTATTTCCAGAGTCGATTGCTGAGGGCACAATTGCAACGTGGCATAAAAAACCAGGTGATGTGGTTGAAGAAAGTGATATTGTCGCAGAGATTGAAACAGACAAAGTGATGATGGAAGTGCCAGCGGGAGTCAGTGGTGTTATCGGTGAGATTAAAAAACAAGAAGGCGATAATGTTCTCTCTGAAGAGGTAATCGCTACCCTTGAAGAAGGTGCTAAGAGTGCAAAGCCTGAGGTAAAAGAAACCAAGGTAGAAGTGAAAGCAACAGCTTCAGGTAAAAGTGTCGCGCTAAATGCACCGACTTTCCCTGAGTCTATTTCTGAGGGCACTGTGGCAACATGGCATAAAAGGCTAGGTGAAGCTGTCACTGAAGGTGAGACGGTTGTTGAAATTGAAACAGATAAAGTGATGATGGAAGTGCCAGCGACAAGCTCTGGAATCTTAACTAAAATCATCAAAAATGAAGGCGATACGGTACTAAGTGCTGAAGTAGTTGCTGAGGTGGCTGAAGGTGCGGTTGAAGAACCTTCATCGCCAGCATCTGTTCCTGAGTCTAATGCGAAGCAAAATGACAGCCTCTCTCCTTCTGTGCGCCGTGCTGTGAAAGCGGATAATATTGATGTGTCTGGGATACAAGGCACAGGCAAACATGGACGCATTACAAAACAAGATTTAAATGCGCCTCAAGCGCCAACGCCTGCTAAAAAAGCAGAAGCGCCAGTGCAAATGGCGGCGGAGTTTACAGGAGAAAGACCTGAAAGACGTGTGCGTATGACAAGACTTCGCCAAACAATTGCGAAGCGTCTAGTCGATGTGCAGCACACAAACGCGATATTAACGACATTTAATGAAGTTGATATGAAACCTGTGATGGATCTCAGAAAACAATATAAAGATCTTTTCCAGAAAACACATGATACCAAACTTGGTTTTATGTCGTTCTTTTTGAAAGCAGCGACTGAAGCATTAAAGCGCTACCCAGAGGTGAATGCGTCTATTGATGGCACGGATGTTGTCTATCATGGTTATTTTGATATCGGTGTGGCGGTTGGTTCTGATCGAGGCTTGGTTGTGCCAGTTATTCGTAATACAGATCAAAAATCTTTTGCGAAAATTGAAGGCGATATTGTAGAGAAAGCAATCAAAGCACGCGATGGTAAGCTGTCTCTTGAAGAGATGCAAGGGGGCACTTTTACGATTACCAATGGTGGAACGTATGGCTCAATGTTATCAACCCCTATTATCAATGCGCCGCAAAGTGCCATTCTTGGGATGCATAATATTATAGAGCGTCCTGTTGTTATAAATGGTGAAATTGTTGTGCGTCCAATTATGTATCTGGCGTTATCCTATGATCACCGTATTATTGATGGAAGTGTGTCGGTGAAATTCTTAAAGACCATTAAAGAGCTAATTGAAGATCCAGCAAGAATGCTACTTGAGGTTTAAAACGGTAGAAAAATGAGTATTCCCTATCTCACAAACTTAATTCAATCTGTGCCTAATTTTCCGAAAGAAGGTATTTTATTCCGTGATATCACGCCACTTTTGGCAGACCCGAAAGGCATTAAACTAGTGGCTAAAGAAATGGCTGAGAGAATCAAATCTTTAGCTATTCAGCCAACCATTATTGCAGGCCCTGAAAGTCGTGGGTTTATCTTTGGCATTGCGCTTGCTGAGTATCTTTCACTTGGGTTTGTTCCAATCAGAAAGCCCGGGAAATTGCCAAGAGCTACTTATCAGTGTCAGTATGATTTGGAATATGGTCAAGATACCTTAGAAGTGCATCAAGATGCTTTTTCTGAGGATGATCATGTGCTTTTAGTCGATGATTTACTGGCAACAGGTGGGACAGCCAAGGCGTGTATTGATTTGGTGAAGCTTTCAGGTGCCAAGGTTGCCGCCTCAATGTTCTTAATTGAGCTTCAAGGCTTATCTGGGCGCAAAAAACTGCCTAATGTTGCAGTTGAGTCGCTGATTCAATACCCATAATGAGTGTCGAGCGTTTAGTCCATTTCAATATTAGAGATTACCAAAGCCGCTTATTATCTTGGTTTGATAAAAGTGGGCGTCATGATCTTCCATGGCAAGGTGAGTTTAACCCATATCACGTTTGGCTCTCTGAAGTGATGTTGCAGCAGACACAAGTCAAAACAGTTATTCCTTATTTTAATGCGTTTATTAATCGCTTTCCAACGATTCAGAGTTTGGCAGAGGCAAGTGAAGATGTATTAATGGCACACTGGGCAGGTCTTGGTTATTATGCCAGAGCAAGAAACTTGCAAAAATCGGCAAAACTTATCTGCTCTCAGCATAATGGGAAACTCCCAGATAGCTATGATCGGCTGATTGTATTGCCGGGTATTGGGCGCTCAACAGCCAATGCAATTTTATCCATTGCATTTAATCAGGCTACAGCGATATTAGATGGTAATGTAAAGCGTGTGTTTGTTAGAGTGTTTGCAATTGATCAGCATCCCAGCGAAAAAGAAGTAGAGAAAAAGCTTTGGCAAATTGCAGATTATTTAATGCCAAAAGCGCGAACACAAGCTTATACTCAGGCGCAGATGGATTTGGGTGCAACACTTTGCACAAGGACAAAGCCAGATTGCACGCTTTGCCCACATCAAAGCATTTGTCTGGCACATAAAAAAGCCATGCCAGAGCGTTACCCAGTTAAAAAAGCCAAAAAAGCCAAGCCAGCTAAAACAAAGCTATATTATCTTTATCGTTACCAAAATAAAATCTACCTCCAGAAAAACAATGCCACAGGCATTTGGGGCGGTTTATATGTTCTTCCAGATAGTGATTGCCAAATGGGTGAATATCATGAGATGCTGATTGAGAATCAAAAGCACAGCTTTACACATTATGATTTGTACTATGATATTAAAATGCACTATCTCACGGAAAATGAGTTTAAGCATGAAATGCCATCTAGTGCTCTAGTAGAAGGTGATAAAACAGGAAAGTGGGTGGCATTGGATCAACTTGATGATTATGCATTACCAGCGCCATTTAAAAAGCAGCTATGCCAATTACAAAGTAGTTAATGATCTCTGCTGAGTAGCTTCCATATTGATGATGGTTGAGATATAGGATAGCGTGCTATCTAGATTATAAAAAAAGGATGTAAGAGAGTGGAGAAATCAAATAAACTTTCAACGCTACAAATAATATTGCTATCAACAGGTGGAATGATTGGTACAGGCTGGCTATTTTCTCCTTATTATGGCTTTCAGATGGCTGGTGGTTGGGTGTTGATTTCGTGGTTGATCACTGCAGTGCTGGTATTTTTAGTGGCATTAAGTTTTGCAGAAGTAGCAAGTAGTGTGCCGGTGAATGATAACTTTGTCAGCTATACATCTAAGACACACTCAAATTCATTTAGTTTTCTGATCATGTCAATTTGTTGGTTAAGCTATGTGGTATATTTGCCATTAGAGGCACAAGGTGTAACACAATATTTAGGCTTTTGGTTCCCTGCTTTGGTTGATCAGGAGCTAACAGGAACCGTGCTTTCAGATATGGGACTTATTGTTGCGTTACTGATTATGTTTTCTATTAGTGCATTTAATAGTTTGCATATCAAGAAAGTAGCCAGCACAAATATGGTTTTAAGCCTGATAAAAATTTCAATTCCACTTATCATTGCGACTATTGTGATTGTAGTCTATGGGAAAAGCTCAACGGCTGTAATGCATTTTGAGCGCACAGGTTTTGATCTTAATATCATCTTGATTACAATTACATCGACAGGACTTGCTTTCGCGTTTACTGGTTTTCAAAATGGACTGATTTTTGCAAGGCAGGCTAAAAACCCTAGATTAGCACTGCCACTGTCAGTATTTTTCCCAGTTATCGTGGGCTTTATTATGTATGCGCTGTTATCTTTAGTATTTATTTTATGCTTGCCTGAAGCCTCTTTAAAAGAAGGCTCGATGGCGCCATTTTTAGGTATTCTAAGCTTATTGACGCTGAATATATTGGTAAAACTGTTGTTTATTGATGCAGTTGTTGCACCATTTGGTACAGGGAATGTCTACGCAGCGGTAAGTGCGCGCATATTGAATATTATTGCAGATAAATTTTCCTTAAGAGTGCTGGTGAGATTAAATAGTCATGGAACGCCTGCTAATTGTGTCTGGTTTAATTTTGTCATTGGACTAATTTTTCTATTGCCCTTTCCAAGTTGGACGGAACTTGTGTCATTTTTATCATCTTTAGTCATGCTTGTTTGTATTGTTGGTCCAATTTCATTATTAGTTTTTAGGCGACGACTGCCTGAGATTGAGCGCCCATTTAGAGTGCGGAGTTACCGAATTGTGGGACATTTGTCATTTTATAGCTGTCTATTGTTAGTCTACTTTTCTGGTTTAAAGAATACTTTTTACATTGTTATTTTAATGCTGGCGTTATCATTGATATATCATGTGTTCCTAGCAAAGCGATACGGTAAGATCAAATTAGATATGATACTGCTTATCGGGCTTTTGTTTTGTATGCTATTAGACGCATGGCTGCAATATATGCAAGTGCTGTCATTTATAGAGAGTCTGCTTGTTTTATTTATCGTTAGCGTCGTTTTTATGTCACTTCTAACCTCAAAAAGACAAACTAAAAAAGAAATTCAGTTAGAAGCAGTAGCGTTATAAGTGGTCTATGTAGAAGGACACCCAAAGCACATTTCAGATAACACAATCTGATAAATATGTTATTCTTATCACTGTTGATAAGTTAAATAAACATAGATAATGACAAAACAAATATACCTTGATTATGCCTCGACAACGCCAGTAGATAAAGCGGTTGCCAAAGAAATGTGTGAGTATTTAAGCATTGATGGGCAGTTTGGTAACCCTGCCTCTAATACACATGATTTTGGGATGATCGCCAAGCTTGCGGTAGATGAGGCAAGAGAAAAAGTAGCGCAGTTAATTCATGCTGATTCACGCGAGATTGTCTTTACTTCTGGGGCAACGGAGTCAGACAACCTTGCAATTAAAGGTGCTGCATTTAGCTATCAAAATAAAGGTAAGCATATTATCACCAGCAACATTGAACATAAAGCTGTGATTGATACTTGTCAGTACTTAGAATCCCAAGGCTTTGATGTGACTTATTTAGAGGCAGATGATAAGGGACAAATTACACCAGAGCAAGTGCGAAAAGCGATTCGTCAAGATACTATTTTAATCTCCATTATGGCAGTGAATAATGAGCTTGGAACAGCTTATCCATTGGCAGAAATAGGTGCACTCGCAAGAGAGAGAAAGATTCTTTTTCATGTTGATGCAGCGCAAGGTGTGGGTAAGGTTAATATTGATGTGGCGATGATGAATATTGATTTATTATCATTATCAGCACATAAGATTTATGGCCCTAAAGGGATTGGTGCGCTTTATGTTAGAAGAAAACCCAAAATTAAGCTTGTACCCCTTATTCACGGGGGAGGTCATGAAGGAGGGTATCGCTCTGGAACGCTCGCAACACATCAAATTGTCGGCTTAGGAGAAGCTTGTCAGTTGATGTTTGATAAGCAAACAATATTTTTAAAGCATGTCACAGCGCTAAGAGAGATATTCCTTGAAAAGCTAAGTAGCTTGTCACACATTATCATTAATACCCCGCTTGAGAATAGTTATCCGGGGATTGTTAATATCACATTTAAAGGCATAGATGGTGAGGCGCTAATTGCCTTTTTACACAAAATGGCTGTTTCTATGGGCTCTGCTTGTAATTCAGCAAGTGTAGAGCCTTCATTTGTATTAACAGCAATTGGACTTTCTCAAGAAGACGCACATAGTTCTATTCGCTTTTCTTTTGGGCAATATACAACCAAGAAAGAGGTGATTTTTGCTGCTGAAACAGTACTGGAGTCTGTCAATAAGCTAAGAGGACTTTCACCGCGCTGGCAGGAGTGCTCAGATGTATAATAAGCTTGTACTTAAGTGGTTGCTCTCCATTAAGGAAGAAGATTGTCTTCAGAGAGATAAACTTAAACAGGCATTGTATGTCGGTGGGGAAGGAGCAGAGGTTTATTTTGATCTTTCATCAAGCCCTGCCAAGTTTGCTGTGATTGGCAGCGCCTATTTAACAGCAATGGTTAAATGGCTTCAACAAGTACTGCTAGAAGATAATAAGGCCTTGCAGAGCTATGATTTCCCTGCGCTTATTGATCTTTTCTCTTTGCCGTCTATTAAACGCAAAGATGCGCTTTTGTTATTAGAGTTAATTGAAATCATCAAAGATGAGCGCTGAGTATCACCAAGCGGTTGTACTGCATACAAGGCCTTATAAAGAATCCTCTTTATTAGTGCATGCATGGCTTCAAGATCATGGTAAAATTTCAGCAATCTATCGTGGTGCAAAATCAAAGAAAAAACCCAATTTATGCCAGAGCTTTGCGCTATTACAGCTTAAAGTTAAATTGCCCACTTCACATGATGGGCTCGCCCTGATTCAAGATATTGAGCAAGAGAGAATCTATCCTCAAGGCAGCTACCTTTCACAGTTATCAAGGCTTTATTTGAATGAGCTTTTATATTGGCTTTTGCCTATTGATCATCATGATGATGCTTTATTTATGCATTATTTAGAGACAATTGATGCTCTTAAAGATGACAATGTTTCAAGGGCACTGCGTTATTTTGAGGTGAGCTTATTATCAAGCCTTGGTTATAGCTTTCAATGTGATCATGATGATAAAGGGCAGCCCATTGAAAAAGAGCATTACTATTTTATGCAGCCGCTATCTGCGTTTTATCTTAGCTCTCATCATCAAGGGATCAAGGGTGAGTTTATTCAAAAGCTGGACGGTGATTTGACTCGGTTATCAGATGATGAGTTTAAAATATTGAAAAAGCTCACCAGAATCAATTTAGATGCTTGTTTGCAAGGAAGAGAAATGAAGACACGGGATTTACTTAGGAATTATTTAAAAGCGTAAAATAATCAGCTTGAGTACTTGTTTAACGCGGTTGCCTTTGTTAAGATTTGCAGCGAGTTAAGTAGCCGTGGCTACTTTTTTCCTGGAGGGGTGTCCGAGTGGTTGAAGGAGCACGCCTGGAAAGCGTGTATACGTTAACACGTATCGAGAGTTCGAATCTCTTCCCCTCCGCCAGATAGATTATTCTTTAGGACTTACATCACACTTTTCAAGCGGAATGACTTTTGATTTTTTAATCAGCTTATAACCAACCAGTAATAGTAAAAAGAGAATAAAACCAATATAGGTTGCAAAGAACTTCTCCCAAGTGATATGACCTGAAAAAATGTCAGTGAACTCTTGCCCAAGGATAATGATGGCAATCACAATCATAGAAATAACAGGCGCTAGAGGGAAAAATTTTGCTTTATAGGGCAAATCGCCTAGGTTTAAGTTTTGTTTCTTGTAAGCGCGTCTAAAGCGATAGTGGCTAAGGGCAATACCAAACCAAGCAATAAATCCTGCTAAAGAGGAGATGTTTACTAGCCAAACAAAAACAGTGCCATTATCTAAAAATGAGGTTAAAAAGAAAAAACAGCCGACTAATGCAGTAATTAAAAGTGCATTGATTGGAACACCGCGTGGGCTGATTTTTGCAAAAACGCGCGGTGCTTGTTTGGTGTTGGCTAAGTGCCACATAATTCGCGTAGCAGAGTACATGCTGGCGTTGCAAGCAGATAAAATAGCGATCAAAATGACGGCGTTCATAATTGTTGCAGCATACGTGAGCCCTGCATTTTTAAAGACGATGGTAAATGGGCTAATGGCAACATCAGAGTTTGCATTAACAAGAATATCGCTGGTGTACGGGATTAAAAAGCTAATAATACCGATGGCAATAATATAAAAAAGCACCAAACGCCAAAATGTGCGCTTAATCGCAAGTGGGATAGATTTTTTAGGATTATCAGCTTCACCGGCAGCAACACCAACAAGTTCAGTGCCTTGAAAGGAAAAGCCAGCGATTAAAAAGACAGCCATAAAGCCAACAAAACCACCGTGAAAAGGCGCATCGCCAATATGCCAGTTTTGAAAGCCAACAGGTCCGCCAACTCCTGTTACTCCAATGATAGTTAAGATACCAACGACAATGAAGATAATGACAAAAGCAACTTTCACAAAGGATAGCCAGTATTCTGTTTCGCCATATACCTTTACAGCAAATAGGTTCAAGCCAAAAATAAGGAGGAAGAATAACACGCTCCAAATAATAACGGGTACATCTGGAAACCAGTACTGCATGATAAGCGCAGCGGCGATAATCTCAGCTGAAATAGTAATCGCCCAGTTAAACCAGTAGTTCCATCCCATGGCAAAGCCAAAATCTTTACTGACATACTTACTGGAGTATTCGCAGAAAGTGCCGGTGGTGGGTGAATGTGCTGCCATCTCTCCAAGTGAGCACATTAAAAAATAGACCATTAATGAAATAATGACGTATGCTAACATCGCACCGCCGGGTCCTGCCTGAGCAATCGCGCTTCCACTTGCGAGAAAAAGCCCCGTTCCAATCGAGCCACCTAAGGCAATCATAATAAGGTGGCGTGTGTATAAGTTGCGTTTTAGATTATTTGACATGTTATCCTCGTTATTCCTTATCCTTTAAATATTCCAAATCTGTGACATAAAAATAAAGCCAAGCTTTTTGCTCATCTAAGCGTACCCCATATAATACTTATTGTTCTTAGGCAGATGTGTATTAATTTTCTAAACTTACTACAAGAGATTTGTTAGAATGATCCGCGCAGCACAAATTAACTGTTTTTTATGCAAATGTAAATGCTGTCAGCTTTGAATATGATATTCTAGAGGCAGATTGGTTTTGAAGTTATATCAAAAAGGGGACTATCGCCGTGGCGGTAAAGGACAAGAAAAACAAAGAAGTGAAAAGTAGAAAATCAACTTCTAGAGTAAAACGAAAGCCAGCTAAAGCTGCCAATGAAAAATTGGTCATTGATGAGGCAGCGAAAAGAGAGATCAATCATCTTTTGTGGGAGCGCATTAAGATTGCGTGGCTTGTAATTGTTGGCGCTGTAGCACTTTTTTTACTGTTATCACTCTTTTCCTATTCACATACAGACCCGGGTTGGACAGTTGCAAACTCAAATGCAACTATCGATAATTATGCAGGGATTGCTGGTGCCTATACGGCTAATTTTGTATTAGCTATTTTGGGGATTTTTGGCTTTTTACTGCCGTTTTTACTGGTTTATGGCATTTGGCTTTTTTTCCTGGAGAAGAAAAATTTTGCTGAAAGCAGTGTGCTTTTAATGCTATGCAGGGTGATCGGTGCTATTTTGCTTTTATGCGCAGGCAGCGGACTTGCCAATATTTCTCTGGCGGTTTTTAACGAGACGATGCCAGAGGGATCAGGCGGTATTTTAGGGCAAGAAATTGCAAAATATACCGTGCTATATTTAAGTACAGCTGGTGGTGTATTTGTTTTATTTGTGGCCTTTTTATTGGGTTTGACTTTATTCTCAGGTGGCTTTTGGATTCGTGCGCTCACAAAGGGCGTGAGCGTTTTTTGTGTCCAGTTAAAAAATATGCTCATTCGATTTTGTTTGAGTATTCAAAGCCTCTTTGCCAGAGATCCAAATAAACCTAAAAAGGAAAAACGAAAAAAAGAAGCGCCAGAGACAGCAAATAAGAGCGATCAATTTCAAGAGCATTTTGATGATGCGCATATAGAGGAGAATGTTGACACGCTGACATTCAATGACGCCTTAGCTGAAAAAATGCAAGATGAAAACACAGTTAAAAAAGCACAAGCCGAAGAGGAGGTTCTGCCAACATCACCAGAGCCATTTAATGAAGTGCTTGATTTTGATGAAATTCCAGATGATCGCATTCAAGGCAGATCAACGGTTGTGATGCCAAAGGAAGAGGATGAGCCTGTTAAAAAGCGGATCTTGCCAATTAAAAAAGCAATAAAGTTTAAAACCAATAAGGCAACGGGATTGCCAGATTTGGATTTGTTAGATGATCCTGAAGAAAAGCAAGAGATTGTCTCCAAGGCGTTTTTGGAAAAAATGGCACTTCTTGTGGAGGAAAAGCTTGCTGATTTTGGTGTGCAGGTGAAAGTGGTTGGTACTTACCCCGGTCCTGTGATCACCCGTTTTGAGGTTGAATTAGCCCCCGGTGTTAAAGTCAGTAAACTCACCGGTCTTGCACAGGATTTAGCCCGTTCTTTGTCCACTACGCGTGTTCGGGTGGTGGAGGTAATTCCTGGGAAGCCTTATGTTGGCTTGGAGCTTCCAAATCAAAAGCGCCAAATGGTGCGATTAAAGGAGGTGTTGTCACATAAGAAGTTCAAAGAGTCAAGCTCACCTTTGACTATGGGGCTTGGTGTTGATATTGCAGGAATGCCAGAGACGGCAAATCTTGCCAAAATGCCACACTTATTGGTTGCAGGAACAACAGGTTCAGGCAAATCAGTTGGTGTGAATGCGATGATCATTAGTATGCTGTATAAGTCTACCCCAGAGGATTTGCGCCTTATTATGATTGATCCTAAGATGCTTGAGCTGTCAATCTATGAAGGGATTCCACATCTTTTAACACCGGTTGTCACCGATATGAATGAGGCGGCAAATGCCCTTCGTTGGTGTGTTAAAGAGATGGATAGACGCTATGAGCTAATGGCTGCAGCAGGGGTGAGAAATATCGCAGGCTTAAATGATAAAATTAAGCAAGCAGAGAAAACAGACACGCCAATGAAAGATCCACTTTGGTTAAAGTTGCATCCGGGCCAAGAAGAAGATGCGCCAGTTCTGGAAAAGCTTCCATTTATTGTTGTAATTGCCGATGAGTTTGCAGATATGATGATGGTGGTGGGTAAGAAAGTAGAAGAGTTGATTGCACGTTTGGCACAAAAGGCTCGTGCAGCGGGAATTCATTTAATTCTCGCCACACAAAGACCATCAGTTGATGTTGTTACAGGGCTGATTAAGGCAAATATTCCAACAAGAATTGCCTTTCAGGTGTCATCAAAAATTGATTCAAGAACCATCTTGGATCAGCAAGGGGCAGAGCAGCTGTTAGGGCATGGTGATATGCTTTATCTGCCACCGGGTTCTGGTGTGCCAGCGCGTGTGCATGGTGCATTTGTTGATGATGATGAAGTCCACCGTGTTGTCGGGGCGTGGAAGGAAATGGGTGCACCTGATTATATTGATGATATTCTTGCAGGTGAATCTGAAGAAGGCGATGGCGCTGATGGCTCTGGCGCAAGCCAAGATCCACTTTATGATGATGCGGTAAAAATTGTACTTGAGACACAAAGAGCCTCGATATCAAATATTCAAAGGCGTCTTCGCATCGGTTATAACCGCTCTGCCAGATTGATTGAAGAGATGGAGGCGGCAGGGCTTGTTAGCGAAATGCAGTCAAATGGTATGCGAGAAGTATTAATTAAACGCTAAAACGTAGGAGTTGTATGAAACGATTGTTTGTAAAGGTTTGTTATTACACTTTGACGCTATTTCTTGTGTCATTGTCCTATGCGCAAAGTGAAAATGGCGTCAAAAGTCATGCGCAGACTGAAAATAAAGCCGCTCAAGCACTTTTTGCAAAAATCAGTGCACTTGATAATATGCACGCAGATTTTACTCAGGTGCTTCGTGATACAAATCAAGGTCAACTGCAAAAAAGCACAGGTCAAATTTGGATTAAAAAACCAAGTTATTTTAAGTGGCAAATTCTCTCACCGAATAAGCAGCTTTTGGTGTCTAATGGCAAAAAGCTTTGGAATTATGATGAAGATTTAGAGCAAGTGACAGTGCAAAGTGTGCCAACAGATGTCTCTCAAGCACCATATTTACTACTCCTGTCGGGGAATGAGTCAGTGCTTACAAAGGTCTTTTCAGTCAGTGCTTTATCAGAGGATAGCTATCGCTTAAAGCCCAAAGATGGCACAAACTCATTGATTCAATATGTTGATATGCGCTTTTCAGGGAAGAAGCTGACAGAGCTTGTGATTCAAAGTGAAACCGCTCAATCAACTGTGATTACATTTGATAATGTGAGTTTTCAGCCGATTTCTAAGCATACTTTTTATTTTACAGCGCCCAAAGGAGTTGATATTTTAGGTGCTTAGTGAAAGAAGACAGCAAAGCATAAAGCTGAAGTCCCTGCTTAAGTGGTGAGCTAAAAGCAAAACTAAAAGGAAAAATATATAAAATCTTCTGTGAGTAGTATATACTCCCACGCATTCTTTTTAAAAATATCATCAGTATAATTATGGCAATTCAACGTTTTGAAATTGAGCTTGTTTCAGCCAAAATGATTGCGCCGAATGTGAAGCATTTGGTGTTAAAAAAAGCAGATAATAGTGCATTTGACTTTGTCGCAGGACAATTTATTACCTTTTTGTTTGATCACGAAGATGGCAAAGTTAGAAGACGAAGCTATAGTGTGGCAACGATTAAAGGGGAATCTCAATATATTGAAATTGCCATTTCCTATGTCGATGGTGGCATTGCGACAGAGCATCTTTTTAATATGAAGCCGGGCGATAAGTTTAATGCGATGGGACCTGCTGGGCGTTTAGTGCTAAAAGAAGATGAAAAAGTGCGAAAGCTTCTTTTGGTCGGAACAGGAACAGGTATTGCGCCTTATCGTGCGATGTTGCCAGAGCTTGAGAAAATTGCAGGAAATGATGCCAAAGAGGTGCACGTTCTTTTAGGGGTTCAGTACCAACAAGATGCGATTTATGCAGAGGATTTTCGTGTTTATGCCAATAAGCTTGAGCATTTACATTTCAAAGCCTGTTTAAGTCGTGAAGAAAATAGCTTGCAGGCAGATGAAACAAAAGGTTATGTTCAACATCAGTTTGATCAGCTTGATTTAGACCCTGAGCAAGATGTGGTTTATTTGTGTGGGAATCCAAATATGATTGATCAGGCATTTGAAGCATTAACAACAGCAGGCTTTAATGCAAAAATGGTGCGCCGCGAGAAATATATCTCATCCAATTGATTAAATTTGATCAAAAAGTTCTTGAGTGTTGCGCGTGTTTTCGCTAAGATTTGTGAGCTTAGAATTGTGAGGTTGCGGTGCTTAAGATGGGCTTAAGTGGCGGCAACGACTAAAAAGAGGTTTTAATTATGAATAATGCGATTCAACCAAAATATGAAGAAATTACAGTAACATGTAGCTGTGGTAATACGTTTCAGACACGCTCAACAAAGAGCGAAGACTTACAGTTGGATGTATGCTCATCTTGCCATCCTTTCTACACTGGTAAGCAGCGTGTTGTTGATACAGCTGGACGTGTTGATAGCTTCCAAAAACGTTTCGGTAATATGAAAAAGCGTAAGCTATAAAACCCTTCCGTTTTAGCGAAATATATTATTCTAAAGGCCACATTTTTGTGGCTTTTTTATTGGTTTTTGGTGTCTTTTGGTGAAAATTTAACTTATTTTGCCGTAATTTTTTTATAGATTAGTTATCTTCTGTTATAATTTCTTCCAAGATGAGAGAGTCAGCATATGTATGGGGTCGTATGTTTATAAGTATTTGTATTCAAAGCAGTAGTATGACTACGCTTTATTGTGAAGCTTAATATTGCTAACTAAAGATAGGAGAAGGTTAATATGTTTGACACAATTACGGTTTATTCAGGCGGAACTTACTTTTTGAGTGAAGTTTAATTCTGTCAGGAGAATATTTGAATTTACGCTATCAACGCCATTATTCTATTATTGGTTTATCAGGACAAAATAAGCTGAGGCAAGCGTCTATCTGTATTGTCGGTTGTGGCGGTGTGGGCTCTCCTTTGGCGCTATATTTGGCAGCGGCAGGGGTCGGCAAGCTTGCGCTTATTGACTCGGATATTGTCTCGCTGTCAAATTTGCAGCGCCAAATTCTTTATTCGGAAAATGACATTGATTGCTCTAAGGTTGAGCGTGCGAAATCACGTTTAAATGCACTTAATTCAGAGATTGAAATCAAGGCCTATCATGAGCGCCTTAGCTTTGAGTGCGCTCAAACGCTTTTTGCTGAGTATGATCTAATTATCGATGGCACAGATAATTACAAGACGCGCTTTTTGATCAATGATGTATGCTGTCAGCTCAGAAAACCGTTTATTAGCGCAAGTGTGTTAAAGGCTGAAGCGCAGCTTGCATTTTTTGATGCTGAGCATGCCTGCTATCGTTGTCTTTATCCTGTAGCGCCGCCAGAGGGTATCTCACCTAGCTGTGCAGAGGCTGGTGTTGTTGGCGCGGTGGTTGGTGTTGTCGGTACAATGGCGGCAAATATGGCAATTAACTTTTGCTTGGGAAAAGAGATCCCACAAAAGCTAATGCGCTATAATAGTGAGAGTTTATCTTGGCAGAGCTTTTCTTTTTCTCAGCGAGAGGCTTGTCCTTCTTGCATATCTCAAGCATATACACCAGTTGAAAAGGCTTGTGAGCTTATGGATTTAGCTAAGCTTGAAATAGCTGAATTTGATCCAAAGGCGCTAGTTGTTGATGTGAGAGAAGATTGGGAGATAGAGCTTCACCCCTATGATCAAAGCTATATTCACATTCGTTTGAGTGATTTGTTGCAAGGCAAATTTGAGCTTAAAACGCTGAGAGAGGCAAAAAAGGTAATTTTTCTATGTAAAGCTGGTATTCGCAGCCTTAAGGCTGCAATATATTGCCAGAAAATTGCGCCTGATTTAGCGGTTTTTTCCTATACTGGTGGCATGCAAGCTTATTTGGCGCGTCAAAACAAGGTGTTATGTTATTAAACTCAGTTCGAGAGAGAAGCTCTGAAGAAACCTTAAAAATTATTCTGCCCTATGCAAAAGAAGCAGGGATTACAAGGCTTGCTGATTTAACGCACTTAGATCAGGCAAGTATTCCGGTTTATACTGCCATTAGACCCATGTCGAAGTCGCTGACAACCAGTCAAGGAAAATCTGAGAACCCTGTCGATGCAGTGGTTGGGGCATATATGGAATCATTAGAGGTTTATTTTGCAGAGAATGTACTTCCAGAGATCCAAGATAAAGCATTTACTAATGAGCCTTTATTTGTTGACCCAAATAAGCTTCCTTCAAATGTGACATATTCCTATGAATATCGCCATAACTGGTGTAAAGGGCAAAGCTTTATAACTGATCAGTCCTATTATATCCCGATGCAGTTTTTAAGTCTTGATACAACAAACCGTGAGGTTTTAATTCAAGCGGTGGATACTACAGGCGTTGCCTCTGGTAATAGTTATAATGAAGCGCTAGTTCATAGTTTGCTTGAGTGTATTGAAAGAAAATTCTGCACTAGCAATGCTAAAGCGCTTGGAGTTGATGCTGATTTTGCTTTATTAACTGAGCTTCAAAAAGCGCACAGAGTAAAGCTTAGTTATCATGCTAATTCTTATGATGTGTGTGTGATTAGTTGTGTTATTCAAAGCAAATATGACTATGATTCACAAATGACCTTTAGTGGTTATGGGGCGCATATGAATAAAGAGATTGCCTTGGCGCGTGCACTAACAGAGGCGATGCAGTCAAAAGTGACCACAGTTGCAGGCTCTCGAGATGATTTGCACAAATTAGTTTATACGCACCAAAATAAAGCGCTTGACGTTTCTGAACCAGAGATTTTATTCTCTGAGATAAGCGGAAATAAGCTCACGAGCGTCGCTGAGTGTGTCGCGCATTTAAAAACCGCGCTCAGTAAAAATAAGCAAGATGCATTTGTCTATTGTTATCATCAAGGGGATTTGACGTTCCTAAAGAGTATTTTGCTTGATTGCAATGTAATAAGCGAGGTGCAAAGATGAGCCAGTTTTCTCCACATAAAACCATTGTCTTTAGCGAAACAACGCTAAGTAAAAAAGAGGTGCACGTATATTTGCCGCAAGCAAAAGTTGTATCTTCAATTAAAACGGGGGATATGATTCAAGCGCTGAATGATGGCTTTAGCCTTGCAATTATTATTGATGGCAATTTTGATTTTGTCAGCTCGGTTTGGCATAAAGAGATTTTATATGCCATTGAAAAGGACATGATAGTTATCGGTGTCTCTTCAATGGGTGCGCTTCGTGCAGCTGAGCTTTACCCTTATGGTATGCTTGGATCTGGTTATGTATTTGAGAGTTATAAAAATAACGTTACAACAGATGATAGTGAGGTGGCAATTAGTTATTATCGGCTTGATGAAACACTCCAATCAACGCTGGCATTGATTAACATTCGCTATAGTTTGTCACAAATAAAAAATGTGGTACCACCTGTTCTAGAGAGCATTTTTAACAAAGCAAAGAGCATTTATTACAAAGGGCGAACATGGGCTGAGTTACAAGCAGCCTTAACTGAAAGTGAGTATGCACTTTTAAAGCAATCCTATGTGGATATTAAAGAGAAGGACGCAAAAGATGCGCTAAGAAATTTGACTAAAATCATTGAGTCATCTGCCTCTTGTGCAATCAAGGTGCCAAAGACCGTATTTCTGAAAAAACTGATACGTGATGTTAGCTATCAAGATGAAATCAAAGGCATTGTGGCAATCTTAAAAGAAAAATACCAACGAGAGGCTTTGGCGCTAAAAGAGACTCGAGTGGAATCAGCTGATGATGTTCAAGCCAATGAGTTGGCTAAGCTCTTGGAGGTGGATAAAGCGATTGCTGCATTTGCAATAAATTTAATTGCAGAGGGAAATATCAGCTTAACAGAGAAAGGGTTTCAGCAAAGTTTGGCGGTAGTGCGTAAAAACTTAGGTTTATTGGATGGTAATCAATTTAAAGAGTGGTGTTTAAACCATAATCTTGATTTCCAAGTGATTGAGCAAACTTTTCGTAGTTATTTATTGCTTCGAAGAGCTATCTATTAAAAATATCGGGATTTTTAAAGCTTAACCCTAACGTTCCGCTGAAGAAACTTGCTCTACTAGGTGTGGTGACATCATAGCCATCATTTTGGAAATCCTCGAGCTGCTGACAAAAACCAGGATCATATTCATCAATATCACTCAGTAGATAGGCTTTTCCTTGTTTATGCAAGCTGCCTTGACGTTCATGAATAATATCAATTTGGATATCTTGTGTAATGTCAAAAAAGAGATTGTTATGAGGGTGTGTTTGTTCACTTTTTTTAAAGGTGTCAGCATAAATTTCAAAAATATATTTGATATCTGAGCATATTTTCAAGGAGTTGTTTACCGAGTTAGGGCGGTAGCTTTCAGTGTGGTGTGAAGTGCTAAAGTAATGTATTTTATGTGCGTTTCGACAGAAGATGGATGGTGCTAAGATAAAAGGGGCTTGCTCTGTTTTGTAGATATCTAAGTAGGCCCGTTGAATATCATGGAGAGGTAAAGAGGTTTCATCTGTTGCTAGGCTGTGTATTGGTGTGTGGTCACATAGCGCTGAAAAAATATGTAAGACCATTTGACTTGTATATGCGCTATGAAATATTGAGTCAGTGTAGCTTCGTCTTATGCTGGATAAGAAGTATTGGTAGTATTCAGTATAGCGTGAGTAAGCTGTTCGCTTGAATGCATATAAGTGAATAAGATCTTTGAAGGGGTGTGCCTTTGACTCGCGAACCTTGGAAGCCCATTTTTTAGGGAAGCAGAGAAACTCTGCTCGCCAGTTGGAGTCAGTAAGTTTAGAAATTTCTCTTATGGTCTCTAAGTGCAAACTATTAGTGTAGGGGCGCGCGATATGCTTGTTGTAATGCTCGTGAAATCTCCTATGCTTTTTATCATCAGCGACACGGCAAGCAAAAATGGGCTGAATGGTGCCAGCACTAATCCAAAAATTAGAGGGAGCAAAGTAAGAAAAGTTATCTTTTGTGATATAGCTGGTATAAATAAAGTCGCCAGCTGTAAATGACATAAATATTTTGATGGGGTTGTTGTTTATATAAAAGTCAAACTGCTTAGATAAAAACATGCCAAAAGGGATGTTTTCTCTTACCCCTGTGCCATCTGGCAAGTAATGTGAGTGGACATCACCAACCATATCACCATATTTATATTGCCAGATCTCAAAATAATGATTTCTAATATCAGGATCATTATCTAAAATCTCAAATGCCTCTGGATTCACTGCTTTTACGCGCTCGGCAATCTCATCCCAGCTTACTTTAATAATGCTCATTACTGTATCGCTTATCTTCTATCCATTCATATTATATCATTGAAAGCCTCATTTGTGGTGAGGTATATCGCTGGCATAAAGGTGCCATGCTTTGAAAAAGCAACACAAAAATATATCAATCGATAGAGTTTGCAATATACCATGCGAATGATGTGGCCATTGTAAAATATGCAGGAGGGGGGTGGAATGGACACATCAAAATAATCGCAGGGGGTAAGTCGAGGATATCCTTGCCTTTGTGGTCCATTCGCAGGGGGGGATAAGTGGCGAATCCAACGGATGTATGCGGGGGAGCGTGAATTTCCGTTGAACCTATCCTCGTCTTACGCTTACTAATCTAACATGGGTAATTCGCGCTGTAAAACACTTTGAAAACGAAATTTTATCGTCATAATTTTCATCTGTTTTCTATCAATCGCCTTCGCTTTGATCGTGGGCTTTTCTTTCGTTTTTTTCTACATTTCTTGCATGCCAGTAAAGAATATCAAACATCATAATAGACCTCCAAAAAGCTTTAGGTTTTGTTCTGTCTACTACTAATTTAGTTGAATTTTGTGAAAAAAGCCGTTTCAGTGATGTTTCAGGGTGTATCTGTTTTGATACACATAAGCAACCATCCAGAGGTTGTCTTTTGAAAATGACGTTATACACTTAGATAAAAGGGTTCAGTAAAAGGAAGCGTCATGTTTGAATACAAAAAAATCGTTTATGCAGTGGATGTTAATGACAAGGGCTTGGATAATAAGATTACAGAAGTTTATGCTTATGCCAAAAGAAAAGGTGCTGAGTTGTCTGTGGTGAGTGTGCATAAAACTATTTTTGACTATGGTTATGGTGCTGGCATTAATTCGCTTTCACCGAATGAAGTGGTGAAAGAGCGTATGCAAAAGGCGCTTGATGCACTTGAAGAGCTGTATGTTGCTGACTCTGAAACTAAATTTTTATTGGTTGAGGCGGATTCTATTTCAGATGGGATTATTGAGCTTATTCATGAAAACGATATCGATCTATTAGTGCTAAATGGGCACCACCATGGGGTTTTGGGTAGAATGGGTTCTGTTGCAACTAAGATTGCCAATAATGCGCCTTGTGATGTTGTCATTCTAAAAAATGAGTAAGTCATTTTACAATAGCTTAATCCAAAAGATTGATGAGCATACACTTGTTATTGCAGCGACCAACCGTTTATCCGAGCACTTATTCACTATTTACTTAGAATATGCTCACGCTACTGGGAGTAAGGTGCTGTTTGATGAGAAAGTGTTTGGCTTTCGTGCTTGGCAGCAGCTGATGTATCAACAAATGTTGATTGAAAACAAGGGTGCTTTAGAGCTTCTTTCAAATGATGAGTCAAGTTATCTTTTTGAGCTGATTATCTCTAAGGATGAATCGGTGTTCTCAATTGGCAAAAAAGAGAGGGCTTTGATTGAGTCTGCCTATCAGATGATGTGCGAATGGAATATGCCATTAAGTTCGTTAAATGACTACACAGAAAATGTGAATGTTGCAAATTTTCTTCGTTGGAGTGAGGAGTTTGACAGGTATTGTCAGCGAAATAATGTTATTCATGAGGCTAAATTAGCTTCTTATTTGCTTGAGATGAATGCACTTGAGTCTTTTGTGGCTACAAAAGAGATCAGACAGGTTTTTTTTGTTGGCTTTGATACCTTTACCCCCATGATGGTTCAGTTGATACAATCACTTGCGAGCCTAGGGGTTTCAGTTAATTATTGGCAGCTTGCTACCGAAGAGAAAAGCTCATCTTACTATTATGCATTTGAGAATGATGAAAAAGAACTTGAAGCTGTCTCTAGAGAGGTCGAAAGACTCCATAAAAATGAACCTGATCTTAGTATTGGGGTTATTGTGCCCGATTTGCAAAGGCAATTTCGCACATTACAGCGCGTATTTGATCAAGCACTTTTGCCTGAGGAAATTAAAGCGCAATTAAGCATTGATAATTCACTTCGCCCTTATGTGATTTCAGGTGGCGTGCCTTTAGCTGAAATCCCTGTCATTTCACAATTGTTACTCTGGTTGCATCTAGATGACATGCAGGATTGTTCAAAGTTTTTTTTGGCGCTTTGTAGTCCGTATATTAAAGGTGCGCCTGAGTATCAAGCGGCGCGCCAGCAGTTGGTCTATCAATTTACCGATAAAATGATGGCGCAATCAGCGCTTAAAGAGGCGCTCTCCATGGATTTGTTTACCAGTGCAATGGATGAATCTCTTTTGATGCTGTTACAAGAATGCTCAGGGCTGTTAATGGCGAATGAGCATAAAAGATATAGCGCCTATGAGTTTATCGCTTTATTGAAAAAATTAATTAAGGTGATTGCATGGCCAGGGGAGATGGTGCTTGATAGCACAGAGTATCAGGCAGTGAATAAGTTTTATTTGGCGATAAATAACTTGATGAAATTTGAGCGGATGGCGCTTAATTTAAGCTATAGAGACTGGGTTTATCGCTTGCAGGCGCTTGTGCAGGCAACTGTGTTCCAAACTGAAAGTAACCTAAAGGCAAAAATTCATATTTTAGGGGTGTTGGAGTCAAGTGAAATTGCATTTGATAGGCTTTATGTTATTCGCATGAGTGATGCTAACTGGCCATCTCTAACGCCAGCGAATCCATTTTTACCTATCGGTTTTCAGCGAGAGCATAATATGCCGCATTCAAGCAGTGAAAAAGAGCTTGAGTTTGCTGAGTCAGTAACAAAAAGGCTGCTTAATCAATCAAAAGATGTTCGCTTTAGCTATGCTATGCTATCTCAAAAAATGCTTCAGTTACCCTCGCCTTTATTATCAGAGATAGCTGTTGAGCAAAAAGAAATAGAGCTAAATAACTCGTTAGTTTCGATTGTGCTAAAAGAGTGCAAAAACAAACTTTCGTCACTTGATGCTGAGGAGAAAACCTCTCTTAAAGGTGGCAGCTCCGTGCTTAAAAATATGGCTGAGTGTCCTTATCGTGCGCAACTGGTGCATAGGCTTTGTATCAAGCCATTTCCAAGTTATAAAAAACAGTTGGACTCCCTTGAAAAAGGGGTGCTGATTCATTATGTGTTGGAGTCAGTGTTTCGAGTGATCAAAGATGCATCCACGTTAAAATCTCTTAATGAAGGTGAACTTGATGCGCTTATTCGTGAGCATGTAGATAGTGCGCTTTTAGTGCACCAAGCTTATCTTCTATTTGTGCCTGATTTTATGCGTGAAGTGGAAAGAAAAAGGCTTATTGAGCTTGTGCGAAACTGGCTTCAGTATGAGAAATTGCGCGAGGTTGATTTTGAGGTTGTTGCGCTTGAGAAGCGTGTTGATGTAAAGATTTTTGGTGTAAATTTATCGCTTCGTGTTGATAGGGTTGACAGGTTAGTCACTGGGCATACGGTGGTGATTGATTATAAAACCTCAAAGAAATTTGAGCTAAAAAGATTACTGGATACGCCTGTTACAGAGCCGCAGTTGCCACTTTATGCAGTGTTTGAAGATGCCGATGCGATTGCTGTTGCGCTCGTTAACGCTGCAAAAGTGGAATTTAAAGCACTTTCAAATACAAGTAGTTGGATTTCTGAAAATGTACCAAAGGCTTTTCCAAGAGGTGTCAGGCATGATTTAGCAAAAGAGCTTGAAGCGTTCAGTGATTTAAAAGCACATTGGCGAGGTAACTTTGAATCTTTGATGCAGGCATTCGCCTCTGGAGATGATATGCTTAAGCCTTCAGCGCACACATGCAGGTATTGTGACTTTGGACGAATTTGCCGCCATAAGTATAACTAAATGTATGGGGTGGCTTTAGCTCTTTTGCATGTGCCTTAGCATAAGCATCGAGTACATCTCGCATAAGTTTCTGATAACCAGAGCGTTCTTTATCTTAAAATTTGAAGTAAAACTATATAGGCAAAAGAGCTGGAGCAAAAAAAGACAAAGGCGATGATGATGCCATTGATAGCAAAGTCACTTCGTTTTCGTAACAGTCCTTTTCTGGCTGAGGTGCGAAACAAGATGCGCGCTGCAATCCAAGCTATCGCAAGTGCAATAATCAAGGCAATCAAAAAAGAGAGAATCATAAGCTTCTAGTGATGCTGTAAAATTAACTTTTTATCGTAATCGGTTTGTTTTTTATAAGCAAGAAGTGATGTGAAATCAATATGTACAAAATGCTGCTAAATAGGTAGAATGTTTGCTCAATTAATCGCAATAAAGCAATGATAATATAATGGAAGTTAATGGTTATAGGGCGCAGCTAAAAGAAATGCGCACACGTCTAGATGCCCTTCGGGGGTATCTTTGACTTTGATCACAAAAAAGAGCGTTTAGCTGAAGTTTTAATGGAGCTGGAAAATCCCGATATTTGGAATGATCCTGATTACGCGCAAAAGCTGGGTAAAGAAAAGGCATCTTTAGAGATTGTCGTTGATAATATCGATGCTATATCAGTGCAGATCGAAGATGCTGATGGCTTGATAGATTTGGCAGTAGAAGAGCAAGATGAAGCAACTTTACTGGAAGTGGTTGAGGATATCTCTTCTTTAGAAAATGCGCTTGAGAAACTTGAATTTATGCGCATGTTTAGCCATGAGATGGATCCCAATGATGCTTTTTTAGATATCCAATCAGGCTCTGGTGGCACGGAGGCGCAAGATTGGGCTGAAATGCTTATGAGGATGTATCTTCGTTGGGGCGAGGCGCACGATTTTAAAACTGAAATTATTGAAGTATCTGATGGTGAAGTCGCGGGAATTAAAAGTGCGACGATACGTTTTCAGGGTGAATATGCTTATGGTTGGCTTAGAACAGAAACAGGTGTGCACCGTTTGGTGAGAAAATCACCGTTTGATTCGGGCAATAGACGCCATACTTCGTTTGCCTCTGTATTTGTTTCGCCTGAGGTCAGCGATGATATTGAGATTGAGATTAATCCAGCTGATTTGCGTATTGACACCTATCGGGCTTCTGGGGCTGGTGGGCAGCATGTTAACAGGACAGATTCCGCAGTTAGAATTACCCATGAACCAACGGGGACTGTGGTGCAGTGTCAAAATGATCGCTCTCAGCATAAAAATAAAGATCAAGCGATGAAGCAGTTGAAATCAAAACTCTATGAGCTTGAAATGCACAAGCGAAATCAAGAAAAACAAGCACTTGAAGAGACAAAATCAGATATTGGCTGGGGCAGTCAAATTCGCTCGTATGTGCTGGATCAGTCGCGTATTAAAGATTTGCGAACAGGTGTTGAAAACACAAACACGCAGGCTGTTTTAGATGGTGATTTGGATCGCTTTATTCAGGCAAGTTTAAAAATGGGTTTATAAGGTTAGATTAAAAAATTCAAGAGTAAGCAGGTAAGATATGTTAGAGAATAAATTAGAGCAGGAAGTGGAAAATACGCCAACCTTTGAAGAGCTGCAACAAGAAGAAAATAAGCAAATAGAAGTGCGTAAAGAAAAGCTAAGTGCGCACATTAAGGAAAATAATGGTGTTGGTTTTGCGAATGATTTTAAACCAACTGCTGTGGCAGCTTGTTTGCAGGCGCGTTATGGTTCGCTGTCAAAAGATGAGCTTGAAGCAATAGAGCAAAAAGAGCAAGTCAAAATATCAGGTCGTGTGATGCTAAGAAGGATCATGGGAAAAGCCTCATTTATTACGCTTCAAGATGTCTCAGGACGTATTCAAGCCTATATCCGTAAGAGTGATTTGCCCGAGGGTGAATATGCAAAATTTAAAGCAAATTGGGATTTGGGTGATATCGTCGCTATTGAAGGGACGCTTTTTAAAACCAATACTGGCGAGCTTTCGGTACATGCAAGTGATATTCGCTTATTGACAAAATCAATTCGTCCACTGCCAGATAAATTCCATGGTCTTGCTGATCAAGAGACACGTTATCGTCAAAGATATGTTGATTTAATGATGAATCAAAAATCACGTGATGTATTTAAAACGCGCTCTAAAATCATCTCCTTTATGCGCCGTTATTTTGATGAGCATCGCTTTATGGAAGTGGAAACGCCAATGATGCATGTGATCCCAGGGGGCGCTTCAGCAAAGCCATTTAACACGCACCATAATGCACTTGATATGCCGCTTTATTTGCGTGTTGCCCCAGAGTTGTACCTTAAACGATTGGTTGTCGGCGGGTTTGATCGTGTGTATGAAATTAATCGCAACTTCCGTAATGAAGGCTTATCAACGCGCCACAATCCTGAATTTACCATGGTTGAGTTTTATCAGGCCTATGCTGACTATAAGGATTTGATGAACCTGACAGAGGATCTTCTTAGAAAGATGTCCAAAGAAGTGCTTGGTGACACAAAACTTAACTATCAAGGTGTGGATTATGATCTCTCAAATCCATTTACACGCATAAGTTTATTTGATTCTATCTTGCACTTTAACGATGATATTGCAAAAGAAGATTTAATGACTCTTGAAAGTGCGAGCAAAATTGCTGAGCGTTTGGGTATTAAAGTTGAGCCGCATTATGGCTTAGGGAAAGTGCAAACAGAGATTTTTGAGGAAACAGTTGAGCATAGGCTGATTCAGCCAACCTTTATTACAGAGTATCCGGCTGAAGTATCACCGCTGGCAAGAAGAAATGATGAAAATCCATTTATTACTGATCGCTTTGAGTTCTTTGTTGGTGGGCGTGAGCTTGCTAATGGGTTTTCAGAGTTGAATGATGCTGAGGATCAAGCTGAGCGCTTTAAGGCGCAAGTTGCCGCAAAAGATGCAGGAGATGATGAGGCGATGTTCTATGATGCTGATTATATTCGCGCATTGGAGTACGGCATGCCGCCAACGGCTGGTGAGGGGATCGGTATTGACCGTTTGGTGATGTTTTTCACAGACAGTCCATCGATTCGTGATGTGATTTTATTTCCACACATGCGTCCAGAGTAGACGCTTATTTAAATCCTTTTATATTATGCGCTTAACACTGAGATTTAGTAGTGGTTATGCGCATTATTAGCCCCTTTTACCCTTCATGTGTTTCTGTTGTATTTGAAGTGGTCTTTTTGTCGTAAACTTTTAAAATGGTGTGAAGTCTTGGCATTAAATGTCTTGAGCAACTTGTTGAAGCTTTTGTAACAAGATGCAAGTTTTGGGTTCTGCTAGATAGTAAAGGTGATTATATGAGTAATGATGTTGTTGTAGAAAAAGAGCTATTTCTGGGTGTTGATTATTATCCTGAGCAGTGGTCTTCAGAGATGATAGAAGAAGATCTGTCTCTTATGGTGAGCTCAAAAGTCAACTATATTCGTATTGCAGAGTTTGCTTGGCATCTAATGGAGCCTAAAGAGGGCGAGTTTTCTTTTGATTATTTTAAGCACATATTAGACAGGGCGCATCACTATGGCTTGAAAGTTATGTTAGGGACGCCAACGGCAACTATGCCTGCATGGTTGGTGAGAAAACATCCTGATGTGTTGTCAGTTGATTATAATCAGCAAGTGCGTGCTTTTGGTGGAAGACGCCAAGCTTGTTTAAATGCGCCAGCGTATTTAAAAGCAGCAAGTGCTATTGTGTATCAAATGGCTAAAGCATATGGTGAACATCCAGCTGTAAATGCGTGGCAGATAGATAATGAACTAGGCCATGAGTTTAGTGATGAGTGTTATTGTCAGCATTGCAAAAAGGCATTTCAGCATTACCTTTTAGAAGTGTTTAATCATGATATTCAAGCGTTTAATGAGGCAATTGGTAGTGTTTTTTGGTCGCAGAGTTACAATAGTTTTGATGAGGTAGACCTTCCCTTAAAAACGATTCCAGCAATGAACCCTGGGCTTCAAATCTATTTTAAACGCTTTCGCTCCTATACGATAAAAAAGTTTATCCAGATGCAAATAGAGATTTTACGCCCTTTGATTTCTTTAAGCAGTATTACGCATAATTTTACAGGGGATTATTTCTCAAAGTCACAAGATCATACTGAATTGGCCGCGCCATTGGATGTGGTCTCTTTAAATAATTACCCTGTATGGGGCGGTTTGAGTAAACCTGTTTCCCCGTATAAACTTGCAATGAAATTAGACCAAACACGAGGCTTTTTGAAGAAGAACTTTTGGATCACTGAGCAAATTATTGGTGCGCAAGCACACACAATTATGGGCTATGTGCCACGACCAAATCAGGCAAGGCTTTGGTCGTGGCAGGCTTTGGCTCATGGCTGTGATCGATTGATTTATTTTCGTTGGAGAACTGCGGTTAAAGGTGCTGAGCAATTTTGTTATGGTGTTTTGGGTCATGATAATAAGCAAGGAAAACGCTATCAGGAGATGCTGACGGTTTTTGATGAAGCAGATGACTATAAAGACTTCCTCATGGGGGATATTCATTCAGATGTGGCGCTTATTTATGATATGGATAATATCTATAGTTGGCAAATCCAACCGCAATCTGAAAAGATGAATACTCAAGATGAGCATGCGCGATTGTATCAAGGGTTTTATAATTGTAACGTCCCTGTTGATGTGATTGATATTGAGCATGATTTCTCTCACTATAAGGTTTTATTGCTTCCCATCCCTTTATTAATTGAGGATAAAGATATGATGAGACTGAGAAGTTTTGTGGAAAGAGGCGGGCACGTTGTTTTTAGTTTCCGTGCTGGTTTGAAAAAATATCACAATGAGGTTCGCTTCGCTGAAGCTAACCCAGTTTTGTCCTTGGCGGGTGTTGAGGCTGAGTATTTTGAGGCGCTAAATGAAAAGGAGTGTCAGATTCGTTTAAATGATGGAGCTCTAGCTCAGGGCGCTGTGTGGCGCGATATGCTTGTAACATCTGATGAAAAAACTGAACTCTTAGCATACTACGAGGGTGAATTTTCAGAATATGGAGCCGTATCTTATCGCGCTATTGGTGATGGTGCAGTTTACTATGTGGGCTCGGGTATTGAAGATGTTCAGTTTTGGAATACGCTTTCAAGTAAAATCTTATCTGATACAGGGGTGGCGCATAACTTAACACAAGAGGGTGTGGAGTGTGTGATAAGAGAGAACGATAAGGGTGAGAAGCTGTATATTGTCATGAATCATAATGATAAGCGTTCAAGCTATATGGATCTTGATTTGGAGCCATATGAAGTTTGCTTTATTCGCGGTTGATAGGTGAGCTTTATGAGATATAATACACGTAAATGGAACCCATTTTTAATTGCTATTCCTGATATTGGTCTTGGTATGTTTTGGTCGCTGTCAGGCACGATTGGATCGTGGATTGCTTATTTGCATACAAACTCTGCGACTGAAGTCGGCATGCTTATCTCTATGTCTGCACTGCTTGGAATATTTGTTCAAGTGCTCTCTGGAATGATTTCAGATCGGACAAATTCACGTTTTGGTAAGCGGACGCCTTGGATTTTGTTGGCGCTTTTCGGCGCTTGTTTTTTTCAAATGTTATGGGCATTTGTCGATAGCTTTTGGATGCTGATGATCGTGGCGTTTTTTACATACTTTTTCGTGAACTTCTATCAGGCGCCTTATTATACTATGATCGTTGAGGTTGTGGATAAAGATCAGATACAGTTTGCAACCATGTTGGCGCGAACAACTGCGCAAGTTGGAACAATTGTTGTTGGCGCTGTTGCAGCAGTTATTTGGGCAGCTGGTGGTGCGCTTCTATCAACAATAGTTATTGTTTCTGTAATGCTTTTGACTACAATTGTAGTGATTCCATTCGTGGTTAAAGAGAAAAAAGATAATTACGCTGTGGCAAACTACCGTTTTAGCTTAAATGTGTTTTCAGATAAGCGTATTAATTTGGTTTTTGCTGCGACATTTTGTGTTTTATTTGCTTTTGGCGCTTATATTCCTTTGATGGCAAGTTATATGAATCATTATCTTTTATTCTCAGAGTCATTTACGAGCTCACTTGTGTTAACTTTCGGTATTTTTTGTGTGATTGCTGGATTTTTAGCGACAGTTTTTCTTTCTAATTACTCGCCCAAGTGGTTGATGTTTGTTGGAATGTTGTTATTTGCATTGGCTTTGTTGTATGCAAGTTTTGTGCATAGTGAAAGTGGCGTTTTTTATGCTATTAGTGCGGTTGTTGCGATTGGGTTTATATTGTGTCAAGTATCGTGTTATACCTTGGTGTCAATACTTGCGCCAAAAGGACGCTTGGGAGAGTATTTGGGGTGGCTGAATTTATTTTTTTCTTTGCCTCAATTTATTATCATGATCGTTGGTGGGCTATTTGTTGATATGGGTTATGGGGGGTGGATTTATCCAATAGCCGTTATTCTGTTATTGTTAGGCGCTTTAATGTTGCTCCGCTTACCATCGGATTCGTTATAGGATATACCACCCGCAAACCAATGACTCAAAACTATCAAAAACTTCTTCAACATTAAACACTGCAAAATGATTCGCGAGTGGTATATTGTTAAGCTGGTTTTTATGAGAGGCAAGGAATTTGCCATGGATAAGTGGTATGATTTCTGGTAGTTTATATCGAGTTTATTGAAATTTCTCTAGTGGATGTTATATGTCAAGAAAGTACTTTGGTACAGACGGTGTGCGTGGCCGAGTTGGTGTTTTTCCTGTGACTGCGGAGTTTGCCTTAAAGCTGGGTAACGCGGCAGGGCAAGTTTTAAAGGCACATGATAAGAGTGCAAAAACGATCGTTTTAGGTCAAGATACGCGTGTTTCGGGTGACATGTTAAAAGCAGCGTTTGTCTCAGGTATTACAGCTACTGGTATGGATGTAATTAATCTTGGAATCGTGCCAACGCCAGTTGTCGCATTTATGGTGAGAGCTTTAGAGGCGTCAGCCGGGGTGGTTTTAAGTGCCTCACATAATCCTTATTATGATAATGGTGTTAAGTTGTTCTCCAGTGAAGGAGAAAAGCTTTCCGATGAAATTGAGCTTGAGATTGAAGCGGCTTTAGACAAGGAGTTTGTCTCTGATGCTGATGGTAATTATGGGCAAATCGTCAGTAAAATTAATGAAATTTCGCCATATATAGGATACTGCGTTTCACTGTTTAAAGAGAAAATTGATTTAAGTGATAAGAAGATTATTGTTGACTGTGCACATGGGGCGATGTTTCGAGTGGCAGAAGAAGTGTTCTCAAGGCTTAAACTTCAATGTGTGAATATTGCATCAAATCCGGATGGGAAAAATATTAATGTTAACTGTGGCGCGGTTCATTTACAAATGCTTAAAGATCGCGTGATTGCAGAAAAAGCGTATCTTGGTATTGCCTTTGATGGTGATGGAGATCGCGTGATGTTTGTTGATGAGCTAGGCAATACAGTCGATGGTGATGATATTTTATACATTCTTTCTAAACATCCGAGTATTACTCAAGAAGTCGGCGGTGTTGTTGGCACCGTGATGACAAATCTTGCGATTGAGCAGGCATTTGATGATGCGAAAATTGCCTTTAAGCGCGCCAAAGTGGGCGATCGTTATGTGCTTGAGCAGTTGAATTTACTTCATTGGAAACTTGGCGGTGAGGCCTCTGGGCATGTGATTAATCTAAATTATAACACAACGGGTGATGGGCTTTTGGCAGCGCTGCAACTTTTAGCTGTATTAAGCCAGAGAGAACAAGCACTCTCAGCGCTTAGCGCGGTTAAAAAAATGCCGCAAGTAATGATTAATGTGCCACTATCTCGTAAAGTTGATGCAGATGATATGAGCTTATTGATTGAGGATGTAAGCTTTAGTGAAAAGGCACTCTCTGATAGCGGGCGTGTTGTATTAAGGCCTTCTGGAACAGAGCCTGTGTTGCGTGTAATGGTGGAAGCAAAAGATAAGAAGCTTGCCAGTAAGTGGGCTGAATATTTAGTGAAAAAAGTACAAGAAAAGCTTGTCAGCGTTTAGGAGTAAAATATGAGAAAACAGGTTATTTTGGGTAATTGGAAAATGAATGGCAATTTTGCTGAAATCAAATCACTGTGCGAGAGTTTAAATCGTGCTGTTAGTGATGATGCTAAAGCTGATGTGGCTGTTTGTGTCCCTTTTGTCTATGTTGATTATGTGCGTGCAAATGTTATTAAAAAAATTGGCTTGGGCGCGCAAAATGTTAGTGAGCATGATAATGGCGCTTACACAGGTGAGATAAGTGCATCAATGCTTAAGGATTTAAGTTGTGAGTATGTGATTGTTGGTCACTCAGAAAGACGCACGCTATTTCAAGAATCTAATCAGTTGGTTGCTAAAAAGGCAAAAAAAGCGATTGCTTCTGGTATGAAAGCGATTGTGTGTGTGGGTGAAACGCTAGCTGAGAGAAATGAAGGTGAGCTTGAGCGTGTGTTAACAGCGCAAGTTGAAATTCTATTTGATGTATTGTCAGAAAAAGAGCTTGAGGAAGTGATTATTGCTTATGAGCCAGTGTGGGCAATAGGAACAGGGCTTGCGGCGACTCCAGAGCAGGTGCAATCTGTACATAAATTTATCCGTTCAGTTGTGACAAAATCCAACGAATTACTTGCTAAAAGCATCAGAATTGTATATGGTGGCAGCCTGAAACCGTCGAATGCCAAGACGCTTCTTGCGCTTGAGGATGTTGATGGTGGATTAATAGGTGGGGCTTCGCTTAAAGGCGAAGACTTTGGTGAAATAATAAATCAGGCAAAATGCATAACATGTTAGCATTGGTGGTAACCGTTCATATTATCGTTGCGATTTTAATTATCGCAGTTGTGCTCCTTCAGCAAGGCAAAGGTGCGAACATGGGCGCATCCTTTGGCGCAGGATCATCTCAGACAGTTTTTGGCAGTCGTGGAGCGGCGCCTTTTCTCTTTAAATTTACTGCTTTTTTGGTGGCGGTTTTCTTTGTAACGAGCGTAGGTTTGAGCTATATTGGAAAGCACGCAGCAGTTGATGCTAAAGTGGCGTCCTCTCAGGGTGTTTCTCAGGCAGATTATCAACAGCAGCAGGCTAAACAACAGGCGCTTTTAGCTGGCGCAGCAGCGCATAGTCAGTCAAGCAAGCCTGTTGGGGTTGATGCAAGCACTCTTTTAGCACCTAAAGTGCCAACGCATAATACAAGTGTTGCAAAAGAAGACAGTAAAAAGGGTTCTGAACCTGCAACCAAAACAACCAAAGAAGCGCAATAACTTTTTTGTAAGTTTATATTTAGCCAAAGTGGTGGAATTGGTAGACACGCCATCTTGAGGGGGTGGTGACCGATAGGTCGTGCGGGTTCGAGTCCCGCCTTTGGCACCATAAAACGAAAGGAAATACAGCATGTTTCAACATAATGTATATCATGATTTTTTGCCTATTTTGATCTTTTTAATCGTTGCGCTTGCGATTGCTGTTGCGATGGCCGTTGGCGGAAAGATGCTTTCTATTATTGTCGGCGTTCATAAACCTTCTCCAGAGAAAAATGCACCATTTGAGTGCGGATTTGAAGAGTTTGAAGATGCGCGTATTAAATTTGATGTGCGCTTTTATTTGGTGGCGATTTTATTCCTTGTATTTGATCTAGAAGTTGCTTTTATGATTCCGTGGGGCGTTTTGGTTCGTGATACTGCTGGGGCAGCTGGGATCTCTTGGGCAGCTTTTATTGCAATGATGATTTTCTTGTTTATTTTACTTGTGGGCTTTATTTATGAGTGGAAAAAAGGAGCATTAGAATGGGAGTAGAAGAAGGCTTAAATGCAAATAAAGGCTTCGTCACTGCCAGTGCAGATGCTTTAGTAAATTGGGTGAGAACAGGCTCTTTGTGGCCGGTTACCTTTGGACTTGCTTGCTGTGCTGTTGAAATGATGCACGCAGGCGCAGCGCGTTATGATTTGGATCGCTTTGGTGTGGTGTTTAGACCAAGCCCAAGGCAATCAGATGTATTAATTGTCGCAGGCACGCTTTGTAATAAAATGGCGCCAGCGCTAAGAAAGGTATATGATCAAATGCCTAACCCTAAATGGGTGATTTCAATGGGCTCTTGTGCGAATGGCGGCGGCTATTATCACTATTCATATTCTGTTGTCAGAGGCTGTGATCGAATTATGCCTGTTGATATATATGTCCCTGGTTGTCCGCCAACAGCTGAGGCGCTGATTTATGGAATTATTCAACTACAAAATAAAATCAAACGTACAAATACAATTGCAAGGAAATAACCATGTCTTTTACAAAAGTTTTTGTTGAAGAGTTAAAAAGCGATTTTGGCGATCGGTTTATTTCAAGCACATTTCAGCACAGTGAATTCACAGTCAATGTTAAAAAAGATGACCTGATTACCGTATTAACGAGACTTAAAGAAGTTTATAAGTTTGAGCAGCTGATTGATGTCTCTGGTGTGGATTATCTTTGCTATGGTGAAGATGAATGGAAAACACACAGCGCCACTTCAAGTGGCTTCTCAAGAGGGGTTGTTCATGGCGAGCTGTTGCATAAAGAACCAAATGCATCAAAAGAGCGTTTTGCGGTGGTTTATCATCTTTTAAGCCTTTCTTTAAATGTTCGGATGCGAGTGAAAGTTCATTTAACTGAAGCAGATATGATGGTGCCAAGTGTTGTTGAAATTTGGCCATCTGCAAACTGGAATGAGCGTGAAGCATTTGATATGTTTGGGATTATTTTTGTCGGTCACCCTGATCTAAGAAGAATCCTGACAGATTATGGTTTTGTTGGCCACCCTTTTAGAAAAGACTTTCCGCAAAGTGGTCATGTTGAAATGCGTTATGATGAAAAACAAAAACGCGTTGTGTATGAACCGGTTGAAATTGATCCGAGAATCAATACTCCAAAGGTTATTCGTCAAGATAATCGCTATTTAAGCGATGATGAGAAGTAGGCTGAGCTATGGCAGAATTTAAAAACTATACCATGAACTTTGGTCCAGTGCATCCAGCAGCGCATGGGGTGTTGCGTTTGGTGCTGGAGCTTGATGGTGAGGTCGTTGTGCGCGCTGATCCGCATGTGGGGCTTTTGCACAGAGGAACAGAGAAACTTGCAGAATCAAAGCCATACAATCAAAGTATTGGCTATATGGATCGCTTGGATTATGTGTCGATGATGTGTAATGAGCATGCCTATGTGCTTGCAATTGAAAAGCTTTTGGATATTGATGTACCAAAACGCGCGCAATATATCCGTGTGATGTTTGCTGAGATTACCCGTATTTTAAATCATTTGTTATGGACGGCGGCAAACTCGCTTGATTTGGGCGCGATGACCATGTTTTTGTATGCGTTTCGTGAGCGTGAGGATTTGTTTGACTGCTATGAAGCTGTCTCCGGCGCTAGAATGCATGCAACTTATTTTAGACCTGGCGGTGTTGCACGTGATTTGCCTTTAGAAATGCCAAAATATGAAGCTTCTCGTTTTAGTTCAAAAAAGAAAACAAAAGCGCGAAATAAAGCACGCCAAGGTTCACTTCTAGATTTTATCTGGGACTTTACCGAGCGGTTCCCAAAATGTGTGGATGAATATGAGGCGCTTTTAACCAATAACCGTATTTGGAAGCAGCGTACCGTTGGTATTGGTGTGGTGACGCCAGAAAGAGCAAAGGCGCTTGGATTTGGTGGGCCGATGCTTAGAGCCTCTGGTATTGCTTGGGATTTGCGTAAAAAACAGCCGTATGATGTTTATGATGAAGTGGATTTTGATGTCCCAATTGGCAAAAATGGCGATTGCTATGATCGCTATTTGGTTAGGATGGCAGAGATGCGTGAATCGAATAAAATCATTCGTCAATGTGTTCAGTGGCTAAGAGAAAATGAAGGTCCGATTATGGCGGAGAATCATAAAGTGACGCCACCAAAGCGTGATGAGATGAAAAATTCGATGGAAGCGCTTATTCATCATTTTAAATTGTTCTCAGAAGGCTATTGTGTCCCTGAGGGTGAAGTTTATGTTGGTACAGAACACCCTAAAGGTGAGTTTGGTATATACTTGGTGTCAGATGGGGCTAATAAGCCATATCGTGTAAAAATTCGTGCGCCAGGGTTTACGCATTTAAGTGCAATGAATGAAATGCTAAGTGGTCATATGCTGTCGGATGTGCCAGCAATTATTGCCACGCAAGATATTGTGTTTGGTGATGTGGATAGATAATTTAGGTTTGTAAGATGTTAGAAAAAAGTGAGTTATTTTCACAAGAGATTATCAAGAAGCTGCAAGCTTGGGAATTAAGATATCCAAAAGATCAAAAACGTTCAGTAATTCTGCCTGGACTTCATGTGCTTCAGGATGAGCATGGCGGGTTTTTGACTACTGAGCTGATGGATAAACTTGCGCTTTATTTAGATGTGCCCGCACCTTCAGTATATGAGGTGGCCACTTTTTACAGCATGTATGATTTAGAAAAAGTCGGGCGACATAAGTTAAATGTATGCACGAATGTCTCTTGCATGTTAAATGGTGCCAAAAAAATTGTTTCCCATATTGAAGACAAGCTTGGCATTAAAGCTGGTGAAACCACTGAAGATGGTCGAATTACATTAAGATCGGTTGAATGCCAAGGGGCGTGTTGTGGCGCACCAATGTTAGAGGTGGATAAAGTCTTTTATGAGAATTTGACCATCGAAAAAGTAGATCAAATTATAGATTCATTGGAGTAGATTTATGGCTAATGAAGTATGTTTTCGTACACTCCATCTTGATAAGCCTTGGTCAATGCAAGCCTATGAATCAGTTGGTGGCTATTCTTATTGGCGTAAAATTTTAGCAGAGAAAATTCCACCAGAAGTCATTATAGAAGAGTTGAAAAAATCAGGTCTTCGTGGTCGAGGTGGTGCTGGTTTTCCAACAGGTTTGAAGTGGAGTTTTATGCCAAGAAATCTCCCGGGACAAAAATATGTTGTTTGTAACTCGGATGAGGGTGAGCCCGGAACGTGTAAAGATCGTGAAATATTACGCAATAATCCGCATCAATTAATTGAAGGCATGGCGATTGCAGGCTATGTCACCGGTTCAACAGTTGGCTATAACTATATTCGCGGTGAGTTTTACGAGCCAATTGCACGTTTTGAAGCCGCTTTAGAAGAAGCAAGAGCGCTTGGGCTACTGGGTAAAAACCTCAAAGGTTCGGGGATAGATTTTGAATTATTCTGCTCAATTGGTGCAGGTGCGTATATTTGTGGTGAAGAAACGGCACTTTTAAATTCACTTGAAGGCAAAAAAGGTCAACCGCGCTTTAAGCCGCCTTTCCCTGCAAACAAAGGCTTGTATGCAAAGCCAACCAATATTAATAATACCGAAACCTATGCATCTGTTCCTCCCATTATGGAGCATGGTGGTGAGTGGTTTCAGAAGTTTGGAACGGAAAAAAGTGGCGGTACAAAGCTTTTTTGTGTCTCTGGGCATGTGAATAACCCCGGCGTGTTTGAAGTTGGTTTGGGTACTCCTTTTACTAAGCTTTTAGAGCTAGCAGGTGGTGTAACAGGTGGCAAAAAAATTAAAGCGGTTATTCCCGGAGGAAGCTCATGTAAGATTCTCACAGGCGATGAGATGCTTGCGCTGACAATGGATTATGAAGCGATTGCAGCAGCAGGCTCAATGCTTGGATCAGGGGCAGTTGTTGTTATTGCTGAGGGAACATGCATGGTGAGTATATTGGCAAGGCTTGCCGAGTTTTACTATGATGAGTCATGTGGTCAGTGTACGCCTTGTCGTGAGGGTACGGGCTGGATGGCCAGAACTTTGGAGCGTATTTTGCATGGTGAAGGCAAAGAAAGTGATTTAGACAACCTTGAGCGTGTTGCTTGTAATATTGAAGGCAATACGATTTGTGGTTTAGGTGATGCTGCAGCTTGGCCTGTGCAAAGTTATATTAGAAAATTTAGAGATGAGTTTGCGTATATGATCAAACATAAGCGCAGTATTGTTTCAAATGAATCTGTTGAATTAAGCGATTGAGTTTAAAAGAGTAAATAATTTTAAGGGTGAGACCCGTGTCAGAAAAAGAAGCACAAAAACAGCTAACCATTGAAATTAATGACAAGGCTTATCATGCAGAGCCTGGTGAAATGGTGATTCAGGTTGCTGATAAACATGGTATTTATATTCCAAGATTCTGCTATCACAAAAAGCTCTCTGTTGCTGCGAATTGTCGCATGTGTCTGGTGGATATTGAAAATGCAAGAAAACCATCTCCAGCCTGTGCTACACCTGTGATGGATGGGATGAAGGTGTATACCAAATCGGCCAAAACACTTTCCTATCAGAAAAAAGTAATGGAGTTTCTATTAATTAACCATCCGCTTGATTGTCCGATATGTGATCAAGGCGGTGAGTGTGAGCTTCAGGATATGTCTGTTGGCTATGGCCCAGATGTCTCTAAGTATAGTGAAACAAAACGTGCATTTGATGATCCTGATTTGGGACCATTGGTTTCAACTGACATGACTCGCTGCATCCAGTGTACAAGATGTGTTCGCTTTGGTGAAGAGATCGCTGGTGAGAAAGAACTCGGTGCTATGGGGCGAGGTGATCATACTGAAATTACAACCTATGTTCAAAAAACGGTGAACTCAGAGCTTTCAGGAAATATTATTGATTTGTGTCCAGTGGGCGCACTGACATCAAAGCCTTTTCGTTTTCAGGCGCGCGCATGGGAGCTTCAGCAGGCTGCTAGCATCTCTCCAGCAGATCCAATCGGAGCGAGCATTTATGCGCACACACGCCGTGGCCAGTTAATGCGTCTTGTGCCAAAAGAAAATGAAAAAGCAAATGAAACTTGGTTGGCAGATAAAGATCGTTTTAGTTATATCGGTGTCAATGCTGAAGATCGCCTAAAGGCGCCAATGATTAAGAAAAATAACGAGTGGCATGAAGTCTCTTGGGAAGAGGCGCTTGATTTTGTTAAGGTTGCAATCGAGCAGACAAAAGCCGAATCTGGCGCTGAGTCAATCGCGGCAGTTGCTTCAGAGTCCCTGACAACAGAGTCACTTTATTTGCTACAAAAGCTGATGCGTCAGGTTGGCTCTAATAATATAGATACGCGCATTAAAGAAGGTGCTGTTGCTTCGGGTGTTTATAGCGGTTATGGAATCGATGGCTCCTTAGAAGATATTGAGAAAGCAGATACCGTTTTGCTTATTGGAAGCTTTTTGCGTAAAGAGGTTCCGCTTTTAAATCATCGTGTGCATAAGGCCGAAAAAAATGGTGCCAATGTATTTGCTATCAATAGCCAAGCTTATGATTTTAACTATCCGGTTCAAAGTGTAGTGGCTGAAGCCAATGAGCTTGTATATGCGCTAGCTGCATTATTAAAAGCACTCTCTCAACGTGTGTCAAAAGAATTGCCGTCAAAAGATATACTAAAAAAATGGCTTGCACCACTTGAAATCAGTGAAGCAATTGAAAATGTGGCGGTTAAACTTGCTGCATCGAATGCGCCGGTTGTGATTACAGGGTTTGATGCAATCTTAAATCCATATTTTGACAAGATCTACTTCTTAGCAAATGCGCTTCGCGAGCTTATTGGTGCTAAAGGTGGCATCTTAAGCTTTAATGCAAATGCAAAAGGCGCTTTATTGGCAGGGGCAACACCTGAGTATGAGGCTCAAGGTGTGAAGCATCCATCTTCTGGTATAACTGCTAAAGAAGTGCTTCAGGGCGTGGGTGACACTAAACTTTTATTATTAGCAGGTGTTGAGCCAGAGAAAGACAGTATTTTAGGTGCTGAATCACTTAAGGCACTTACAAAGACAGATATTGTTGTTTATATGAATGCATATGATAATGAGTATGCTAGAGAGTATGCTGATATTATGCTGCCAATGGCAACGCACTTTGAAACAGAAGGGTCATATTATAATATTGTTGGTGACTGTCAAAGCTTTGGCGCTGTTATTGCGCCTTGTCATGAGTCTAAGCCTTTGTGGAAAGTATTACGTGTGCTTGGTAACTTGTTATCACTTGAAGGCTTTGAGTACCAAACAAATAAAGAAGTCTTTGATGAGTTAGATGCGTTAGAAAAAGGTGAGTTTGAAGCCCCTTTAATTACTGTTTTAGGTGATGCTTTGCCAGAGCTCGATGATGAAATTAATTTGCTGTCTGTAGTTTCTATGTATCGCACGGACGCTCTTTTAAGGCGATCAAATGCACTTCAAAATACACAAGATGCCAAAGATGCCATGATTGTTAGAATCTCTCCTGAGATGGCAAAAAAACATCAAATCAAGCATGATGCATTGCAAGTGGAGATCTCCTTTGAGGATGGATCTTATCAATTTGATGTTAAGATTGATGAGAATATTGCAAATAGCACGATTGCAGTGCCTTTTGAGCTTCTTTCACCTTGTGCTTATCGTGGGGCTAGTGTTAAAATTAAGCCGGTTGAAGTAGAGGTGACAGTATCATGATTTTAAACATTATCTGGATCGTTTTAAAAATCTTATTGATTGTTATTCCTCTGATATTGGTCGTGGCATATTACACATATGCTGAGCGCAAAGTAATTGGCTATATGCAAGATAGGGTGGGACCAAACCGAGTTGGCTCATTTGGATTATTGCAGCCAATTGTTGATGCGGTAAAGCTATTATTAAAAGAGATTATCATCCCAACTAAATCAAATCGCTATTTGTTTTTTATTGCACCGATGTTGGCCTTTGCACCAGCTTATGCTGCATGGGCGGTGGTTCCTTTTGGGCAAGGGCTTGCGCTGTCTGATTTAAATTCAGGGGTGCTATATATTTTAGCCATGACTTCTATCGCTGTATACGGTGTGGTTATTGCGGGATGGGCGTCTAATTCAAAGTATGCTATGTTTGGTGCGCTTCGTGCTGCGGCGCAGGTTGTCTCTTATGAACTAGCAATGGGTTTTGCAATTGTCGGCGTGTTAATTGCAGCGGGTTCACTTAATTTGTCACATATAGTAGAAACGCAGCAAGGTGGAATTTGGCATTGGTATTTCATTCCGCTATTTCCTTTGTTTGTTGTTTATTTTATTTCAGGTGTTGCCGAGACGAACCGTGCACCATTTGATGTGGTTGAAGGGGAATCTGAGATTATTGCCGGTCACCATGTTGAATATTCAGGGGCGCGTTTTGCCTTATTCTTTTTGGCAGAATATGCCAATATGATTTTAATTAGCCTTTTAACGGCTGTGTTTTTCTTGGGTGGTTGGCTGTCTCCTTTTTCACATATTCCTGTTTTAGAGGATATTTTTTCATTTGTGCCGGGGATGATTTGGCTATTTATTAAAACCGGAATTTTCATGTTTATGTTTTTGTGGATTCGAGCAACTTTCCCACGCTATCGTTATGATCAATTGATGCGTCTTGGTTGGAAGGTGTTTATTCCATTAACATTGGTTTGGGTGATTGTCGTTGCCTTCATGGTCAAGTTGGGTCTTGGACCTTGGTGGTAGGTTAGGAGCGAATATGTTTAAAGCGATAAAACGCTATTGTAAGACCTTTTTATTATGGGAATTATTAAAAGGGTTGAAAATCACAGGAAAGCACTTTTTCACACGCAAGGTGACAGTGCAATATCCAGATGAAAAAACACCGCAGTCGGGGCGCTTTAGAGGGCTTCATGCACTAAGGCGTTATGAGAATGGCGAAGAGCGTTGTATTGCATGCAAGTTGTGTGAGGTGGTATGTCCTGCGCTGGCAATTACGATTGAAGCCGGTCCGCGCCAAGAAGATGGCTCTAGGCGAACAACAAAATATGAAATTGATCTCTTTAAATGTATTTTTTGTGGTTTTTGTGAAGAGTCATGTCCAGTTGACTCAATTGTTGAGACGCGTGTTTTTGAATACCATTTTGAAAATCGTGGTGAAAATATAATGACCAAGGCAAAGCTTCTGGCAATGGGTGATAAGTATGAACAAGAAATTGCGCATGACCGAGCAATGGATAAAGCATTTAGATAGGGGCGAAGATGACAGTTAATATTGTATTTTATATTTTTGCTGCCCTGACCATCATTGGTGCGCTATTGGTTGTCAGCTCAAGAAACCCCGTGCGAGCGGTCATTGCAAAAGTATTCACTTTCTTTGCAGCAGCTGGTGTTTGGATTACGATGCAGCAGGAGTATTTGGCTCTTTTGCTAATTGTAATTTATGTTGGCGCCGTGCTTGTGATGTTTTTATTTGTGGTGATGATGATAGATATCGATGTCGCGACAAAACAAAAGAAGCTGGTTTTTTATTGGCCAGTGGTGATTTTGTTATGTGCTGTTTTGGCGGTGCTTATTTCGATATTAGTGAGCCACACATTCGCCGGTAGTATGCTTTCAGGCGGTCATGGAACTGTTCGGGCGCTTGGAGAGGAGATGTTCTCTGATGGCTATTTGTATGCCTTTGAGCTTGCTGCAATGGTGCTTTTAGCTGCAATGGTAGCGGCAATCACATTGACTTTTCGAGGCAAAAAACCTGGCAATAAATCAATTAATCCTGCGATACAAATTAAGACAGATCCAAATGAGCGTTTAACCATGATTAAGATGAATGCTGAGAAAAAGCAAAACAAGCAAGATAAAGGAGCATCGAATGATGACTAGTATTCCTGTTCCAGCAACACACTATCTGATTTTTAGTGCCATTATCTTTTGTATTAGTATTGCTGGGATTATTATGAATCGACGCAATCTTTTGGTGCTGCTCATGTCAATTGAGCTCATGCTATTAGCAGTTAACACCAACTTTGTGACCTTCTCAAGCATGTTAAAGCAGAGCACAGGTGATGTGTTTGTCTTTTTCATATTAACTGTTGCAGCGGCAGAGGCGGCAATTGGACTTGCGATTGTAGTGGTTCTATTTAGAACGCGTAAAACAATTGATGTTAGTAAACTGAATACACTTAAGGGCTAGGCATGGATACTGATTTTATTATAGCTGTTATTCTTCTAGCACCAGCTTTAGGCGCGATTCTAGCAGGGTTTTTTCCAAAGAAGATTAAACTCTCAGGTGTCAATTTTGTTACGATTATTCTGGTTGGGCTTTCCTTTGTTTTGAGCTTGATGCTTGCCTATGGCGTATTTTTCCAAAATCAAACATTCACAGCGACCTATTTTGACTGGGCAATGTTTCCAAGCATTGGGATGAAAGTATCCTTTACAGTTGATCGTTTAAGTGTGTTTATGATGCTGATTGTGACCTTCGTTTCCATGCTGGTTCATATCTACTCTATGGGGTATATGCGTGGTGAAGAGGGTTATGCACGCTTTTTTGCATATATCTCAGGCTTTACTTTTGCGATGCTTTGCTTGGTGATGGGCAATAACTTCCTGCTGTTATTTTTCGGCTGGGAAGGTGTAGGGTTATTTTCATATCTATTAATTGGGTTTTACTTTAATAAAGACTCTGCAAATGAAGCAAGCCTTCGTGCTTTTATTATCAACCGCGTTGGTGATTTGGGCTTTTTATTAGGAATCGGAGCAGTCATCTACTATACAGGTTCAATTGATTACAATACGGTTTTCACAGCAGTTGCCAATCTTGATAATACGCATATGATCTCATTCTTGGGTATGGAGTTTAGCCCAATTACTTTGATGTGCGTGCTGTTATTTATTGGTGCAATGGGTAAATCGGCACAGTTTCCACTTCATACATGGCTTGAGGGTTCAATGGAAGGCCCGACACCTATTTCCGCATTGATCCACGCAGCGACGATGGTGACAGCTGGGGTCTTTATGGTTGCAAGACTCTCACCTATGTTTATCCATTCAGCAACTGCGCTTAGCTTTGTGATGATTATTGGTGCGATCACCTGTTTATTTATGGGCTTGATTGCGATTGTGCAAATGGACATCAAACGTGTGATCGCTTATTGTACGCTCTCGCAGCTTGGTTATATGATGGTGGCGCAAGGTGCATCAGGTTTTTCAATCGGTATGTTCCATTTAATGACACACGCAATGTTCAAGGCGCTTTTATTCTTGGCGGCAGGTTCGGTTATTGTTGCTATGCATCATGAGCAAGATATGCGTAAGATGGGTGGTCTTAGAAAATATATGCCAATTACTTATCTATGTATGATTATTGGCGGTTGGGCGCTTGCAGCTATTCCGCCGTTATCAGGCTTCTTTTCTAAGGATTTAATTATTGAAGCGGCGCAAATAACAACGCTTCCGGGGCATGAATTTGCCTATTACCTTGTGCTTGCTTGTGCCTTTGTCACTTCTTTTTATACGTTCAGAATGATTTTTATGACCTTTCATGGTAAGCCAAGAATGGATGCGCATACGCGCTCGCATTTAAAAGAGTCACCAATGAGTATTTTGATTCCGCTTATTGTGCTTGCGATCGCTTCTATTTTTGCAGGAATGCTATTTTTTGAAGCGGCGCTTACGCCAAACTTAAATGTGCATCAGGGTATTTTTGGTGATACGGTTGCGCAGTACATTCAACCTGCGCTTGGTAATATGACCGTTGTGTCAGCATTGGCAAGTGAGCCCTTTACAAAAACACCATGGGATTATATTGCACACTCAGTGCAAACGGTACCATTTTGGCTTGCGATCATTGCGCTTGTGATGGCTTATATATTCTATGTCGTTGCGCCAAGCATTCCAAAATACTTAAGTGAAGTCAGATCAGGCTTTGGTATTTTGCATCATATCCTTGTTAAGAAATACTTTATCGATGGTCTTTATGAGCTTGTATTTGTTAAAGGCGTTATTCTTTTAGCGAAGTTCTTTTGGGTTGTTATTGATATATTCTTAATTGATAAGGTTATTGTTCATGGTAGTGCTGGTGCGATTTATCTGACAGGTAAAAAGCTTCGCAAAGTACAGCGTGGGTATATTTATGATTATGCGTTGGTCTTGTTAATTGGTGTCATTGCACTGATTATATGGCTAATTTTTTGGGTAAACTAACAAGGTCGGTTAGAGGAAATTTAATACTATGTTTATAACCCACCACTTATTAAGCTTATTGATATGGGTGCCTATTATTGGTGGTTTTGCTGTATTGGCGGCGAAATCTTCAGATGGTAAAAAAGAAGCAGCGCGCTGGAGTGCACTTGCTGTCTCTATCGTGACCCTTTTGTTATGTATCCCGCTTTATCTTGATTTTAACTCCTCAAGTGCGAGTATGCAATTTGTCGAGCAATATCGTTGGTTTAGCTTATTTGGTACAGGAGATGCTGTCTACTATCATCTAGGTGTCGATGGTTTCTCAGTGCTTTTTATTATTCTGACCTGCTTTACAAATCTTGTTATTATCCTTGCAGCATGGAATAGCATTAGCTTTAGACTTCGCCAGCATATGGCTATATTCTTGATTACCACAGGTCTTACAAATGGTGTATTTGCTGCGCAAGATACCATGTTGTTTTACTTTTTCTGGGAGGCGCTCCTTATTCCAACTACGCTTGGTATTGGTATCTGGGGTGGCAAGAAAAAAGCATATGCAGCGCTTAAGTACTTCTTATATACCTTCGCAGGCTCAGTATTTCTGCTTTTGGCATTATTATACATTCAACACGAAGTGGCGCTAATGCCAGCCAATGAGCTTGTTAATAGTGGCACTTTCTCAATTGCAAACTTTATTCATTGGGCGACGCAAGTAAACGATACAGGTCAGCTGGTTAATTTAACCTTGACAGCGCAGTGGCTACTATTTGGTGCATTTTTCTTGGCGTTTGCTGTTAAAATTCCAATGTGGCCGTTTCACTCATGGCTTCCAGATGCGCACTCTGAGGCGCCAGCTGGTGGTTCTGTTGTGCTGGCAGCTTTGATGTTAAAGCTAGGGGCATATGGTTTTTTACGTTTTGTATTACCGCTTATTCCAGCAATTACAGCAACGCTTGATTGGTTTTTGGTTGGTATTTCATTAATTGCTATTGTCTATGTCGGTATCGTTGCAATTGCCCAGACTGACTTTAAGCGTTTGATTGCTTATTCATCCATTTCACATATGGGTCTTGTAACTTTAGCACTATTTTCAATTTTCTTATTGGTTAAAAACAATCCTAACTATAGCCTTGGGGTTGCTGATGCGCATATGGCAGTGCAAGGTGCGGTGTTCCAGATGATTGCCCATGCATTCTCCTCAGGCGGGATGTTTATAGGCTGTGGCTTTTTGTATCTTAGGATGCAAACAAGGATGATTGCTGATTTTCAAGGTGTGGCTAGATCGATGCCGATTTTTGCAACGTTCTTTATGTTATTTGCGCTTGCTAATATTGGCCTTCCGGGAACAAGTGGCTTTGTGGGTGAGTTTTTAATTATCCTCGCGGTATTTAAATATGCGCCGTGGGTTGCGCTTCTTGCTGGTTTAACCTTAATTCTAGCGCCAGCATATACGCTTTGGATGTATAGACGTATTTTCTTTGGTAAAGTCGTATCACATCAAGTGGCAAACTTAAAAGATATTTCAGGGGTGGAAATTGTTATTTTTGTTCTGTTGGCAATCCCAACCGTGCTATTTGGTTTTTACCCTGAACCAATACTCCAACTTTCTTCGGCGGCTTCAACGCATATCATTCAAGCTGCACATGCGATAACAATAGGATAAGATGAGATATGATGTTAGCAAATATTATCACCGTATTGCCTGAAATCACAATTGCTATTGCAGCTATTGTTGTGATGTTATCGGATTTGTTTTTGGGCAAATACATCAAAAGCCTTGCATACATTTTAACGCAAGTATTTTTAATTATCGCGGCTTGGGTGACCTTTAAACAGTACATTACACCGGTATTTGTTGGATTCGATGGTCATACTACTTCAAACGCATTTACCTTTATTTTGCAAGAGTTTATTTTTCTTGCTGCATTTTTGGTGTTTATTTATGGCAAAGACTACCTGCAAGATCGAAATCTACCAAAGGGTGAGTTTTATGTATTATCACTTTTATCGATTCTAGGTGCGATTACCCTTGTTTCAGCGCACAGCCTTTTGACTATCTACATTGGTCTTGAGTTACTATCTTTGCCGCTTTATGCATTATTGGCAATTCGCCGTGGCTTTGCTATTGGGGCTGAGGCTGCAATTAAATATTTTATTCTAGGTGCAATCACTTCTGGAATACTCTTATATGGTATGTCTTTTATCTATGGGATTACAGGAAGCTTAAACCTAAGTGATATTGGAACTTATTTGGCAACGCCAGATGCAGCACATTTAAACATTGTGCTTGTGGCAATGGTGCTAATGATCGCAACGGCAACCTTTAAACTTGGCGCTGTTCCATTTCATATGTGGGTGCCAGATGTTTATGAAGGCTCGCCAAATGCAGTAACTGCTTATTTGGGTTCTGTGCCGAAACTTGCAGCCTTTGCTATGCTGGTGAATATTTTAATGATAGGCATGCCAGCGCAAGCTTTTGCATGGACAAAAGTGCTAACAGTCCTTGCTGTGCTTTCTATATTCTTTGGTAATCTTTTGGCATTAGCACAAACAAATATGAAGCGTCTTTTAGGTTATTCGACGGTTTCTCATGTTGGCTTTGTTTTGTTGGCGCTTATGTTGTCACCTCATTCACTGGCGGTATCAACCGCGCTTTATTACATTATCGTTTATGTATTAATGGCAACTGCGTCATTTGGTGTGTTGATTGTGCTGAGTGTGAAGGGTAATGATGTTGAAAACCTTTCTGATTTTGCAGGGCTTAATAGAAGAAACCCATGGGTTGCTTTTTTGATCTTGATTAATATGTTTTCAATGGCAGGAGTGCCTCCATTCTCAGGCTTTGTTGCAAAACTATTTGTTATTATGGGGCTTGTGGATCATCAGCACTATGTGCTTGCAGGTTATGCCTTAGTAATGTCTGTGATTGCAGCTTATTACTATTTGCGCGTTGTTAAAGTAATGTACTTTGATGAGCCAAAAGAAATGACGCGTATTCATGCAAATAAAAACACATTGCTGGGCCTTAGTGTCAATTCAATTTTAATTTTGCTTCTAGGCGTGTTCCCAGCGTTACTTGTTAATTTGATACATCCAGTTTATGTGCTTCTTTAAGAAGCATTAGAAGTTGAAGTTGCGCTTTAAATTATAATAAGCCATCAGATTGTAATTCAGTTGGATCCAGTTCTAAAGGCTCTGAAGAAAGCTCAAGTAGTGGTAGCTTATTGGCTCTAGCAATTTTTTGTGCATGAGCCATTTCTTGTGAATCTGCTTTATCTTTATAAATCACGACACCGTTTATCTGTAGCGTACCAAGAGGGTTTGTATCTTGTTTGTTTTGTTTGTCTCCACGAATTAAAATTTCATTCCAGTTAGTTCCGTGCTCTAACTGCTTTCTCACAGCTAAGATAGGAGAGTCCATGGTAGCTCTTGTTAAGCTCTGTACCTCAGAGATTGCAACATGTTTTTGTCTGGTTTGAAGATTGAATGATAAATCACAATAGCTAGAAATCAGAACACGTCTTGGATCAATAGCGAGGGAGAAGCCATAGTTTCCCCATTGTGTATAGTTTCGTTGGGTAACCACAGATGTGGATAACACTCTTACATTGCCGAGCCAGTCCTCTTCTTTAATCTTATAGTCAGGCAAAGAGACGACTCTTTCAAGAGAGCGCACAATATGAATGAGCAGCATATAGTTTGTCGGATCAAAATCCAAGGGATCTGTAAAGTTAGTTCGGTCGAATTGATATTGATTTTTGTGTTCTTCTAATAACTCCCTTCCTTGTGCTCGTGGATTTTTAGATAGTCCTCGTGTCAGTGTTCGTGAAACATCACTAAGGTCATAACACCCAGAGGGCTCAATAACTCTTTGCCCAATAAAGGAAGAAAGACTCTCTTGTGATGTTAAAGGTGATAATGGTATTTCAATAGGTCTAATATCAAAGTTTGAAATCACATCGATAGTGGCATCCACCATTTCTCTGGCCTTGCCATAATAAGTTAAATTAATAACTTCATTTCGTAGTATTTCAAGAGAGTTGGTTTTTAAAGTCAGATGCTCAGTAGGGGATTTATATTTTTTGTATTCTTCCTCTACAGATGTGATTATGCGCTCGATACAGTCAATATTAGCTTGTGTTGCTTTTGGGCGAAATAGTTTAGATCCAAGTGTGCTACCTCTCCAACCAAGCCCGCTACTATTTCCTGAGTTTTTTAGGAAAGCCCTTCTTTTGTCGACGTAAATTTCAAATATGATTGCAATCTCTTCCAGTAAGGCTGGAAGAGAATAGGCATCTATGGTAGTGATTTTTTCAGCATAATTTGTGGGCATGGTTCCGTCTCCTTGACAGTTATATTTGTATTGTTCCTAGTGAAATGTCACATGCTAAGCTCACATGCAGCTTAAATATTTCAACATACTTTTTTGACTTTGAAAATAGTAGTAGATACGGTTTTAGTGCTGGGGTGTTGGGGTAATAGATACTGTTAAAACCAATAAACTATTTGCGCATGATTTTTGAAGCCGTTATGATGCTAGTTTTTATCAAGATGAGTTCTAGATGATGATAGCGCAAAGCATTGATCGCTCTGTATCACATTCTAAAAAAGTAGGTGGGGTGCTCTTAATTGCAGGAACATCCATTGGCGCAGGGATGCTGGGTATTCCCGCTGCCGTTGCGGCTGTTGGTTTTGAGTCGGCTGTGGTGTTGTTATTTATCAACTGGATCATCATGATGATCACGGCGCTTTTGATTGTAGAGGTGAATATTCGCCAGCCACTTCATACAGACCTTAATACAATGGCAAAGGCGACGCTAGGGCGCGCAGGGCAAATTGTTAACTGGATTGCATATCTATTGCTTCTTTATGCGTTAACGACAGCCTATATCTCAATGGGCGGCGGACTTATTGATCAATATGTTTTTCATATTTCCTCCTTAGCACCCACTTGGTATGGGGCGCTGATTTTTTGTGGTGTTTTGGGTGTGATTGTCTATGTTGGAACGCAGGCGGTAGATAATTTAAATAAACTTTTCTTTTCATTAAAAGGGCTTTGCTTTATAGGGTTGATTGTTTTTGTTGTTCCGCATGTGCAAGGGGCGCTTTTATCTACTCAAAGCATGGGGATAAGCTATGTTTGGTTCTCTTTTCCTATTTTAATTACCTCATTTGGTTTTCATATTGTGATTCCAACTATTAGAAATTATTTTCAAAATGATCAGGTGTTGAAGAAGGTTGTTGTTACTGGGGCTAGCGTACCATTTATCGTGTATATTGTTTGGCTTGTTGTAACACTTGGGGTCATTCCGGTGGCGGGGAGTTATGGTTTTAAATCTATGATGAATCATGGTGGAGATTTGGGCTCTGCTTATCATTATTTAATTGGTGCTAATGCGGCAAGTGGATTTATCATTGCATTTTCTAATATTGCGGTGACGACTTCATTTCTTGGTGTGACGCTTGCACTTTTTCACTTTAACCAAGATGCCTATCGCTTAAAAAGCTCAACCAAAGCAAGGCTTTTAAATGCGGCAATAACCTATCTGCCACCCCTTATTTTTGCGGTGTTCTTTATTAATGGATTTTTGGCGGCGCTTGGTTACGCCAGTATATTTGTTTGTGTGTTATTAATTGTATTACCTGTGATGATGGCATGGTCGCTGAGAAATAAAGAAAATAGAAATACGATGCGAAGTAAGCTGTTTTTGACGCTGGTTTTACTTGCAGGCGTGTTTATTATTCTTTTACAGTTTTTTGCAAGCTTTGGTATGTTGGCAATGTTATAGAAGTTTTTACTTGAATTTATCAGCAATGTTGGCGATAATTCACAGTAAGCCTATGTCTTTTAAGTTATCTTTTGAATTAGTTTTATATGCAATTTTATTCAAAGTGTATCACTTCCTTTCGTGACTATTTTTTAAAGAGTGTGTGCTTGGTGTAGATAGGGTGCTAATAAGGTTTTGGTTTGTTTTGTGAAAATACAGATGTATTAGCTGTATTGAATAAGAATGAACGTGTTCTGGAATATGCGTTTTCATTGAAAGATTTTCAAAAGGTAAAAAACGATCAGATCACGTTTGATAAATAGATGAATAAATGTTGAGGAAAAAATGCCTGATAGCAAAGATATAACCTATGATGAAGTTGCAGCTATAGCTGATAGACTCATGCTTGAGGGGAAACGTGTTACGCTGGAGTATATGCGCCGTGAGTTAGGTAAAGGAACACATGCGCAAATTGCAGTACTTTTAGGCCGCTGGCAAAAAGCACAGAAAAAATCAGGGGCTTCAAAACATCAAGCATCTTCTTATGATAAAGGAAGAGGAGCGCAGGAACATAAACGATTTAAAGGCGACAATGGCAAAAAAAATGGACTTCGTCGACCGGATATGAGTTTTCGTGATAAAAAACAAACCTCTGGAAAAGAATATAGAAATCCACCTCAATACCTTAATCAAAGATCATCAAATGGACCCGCTCGATCAAGTATGGGGAACTTTTCTTTGGAGCGCTTGAAAAAAGAGCATGCGCTTGTTGAAAAGCTTTTCTTGTCATTAATGTTGGTAAGAGAGCGAAGAGTTAAAGCATTGGAAGCATATCAACTGGCTCATAATGAAGCATTAAATGCGCGTATGGACAGTGAAAAGGAAATTCGAGAGATTAAAAAAGAAAATGCAAAGAGGCTTGCTTCACTCACAGCCGAGTTTAGTAAGTTGAAGATTTTAAATGAAAGAGAGATGGCTTCACTAAGACAAAAGTTGAAGCGTTGAGTTTTGCAAGTTGGCCAAACAGTCGCGCTTAATTTATTAGGCGAGGAAAGTCCGGGCTTCATAGAGCAAGGCGCCAGATAACATCTGGGGGGCGTGAGCCTACGGAAAGTGCAGCAGAAAGTAAACCGCCTGCTTATGTAGGTAAGGGTGAAAGGGTGTGGTAAGAGCGCACCGCGCCTGTGGTAACATAGGTGGCATGGTAAACCCCGTCTGAAGCAAGGCCAAATAGAATTGTAATCGTGTTGCTCGCACGGCAATCGGGTAGGCTGCTTGAGCTTAGTGGTGACATTAAGCCTAGATAAATGACTGTTCATGACAGAACCCGGCTTATCGGCTAACTTGCAATGATTTATGAAAATTTATATTTATCATAAGCATTTTTGTGCTTTATGTGGAGTTGAGGCTTGTAAGGATAACCTTTTTAAAACCGAATATTCAAAATATTGTCAAAATGCATAACATTCGCGATTAAGACTATGTTTATTGTTGTGATTTCGTTATTCTAAGAATATGTAGAAGCTCTATATACCTAGAAATACCATGGTAAAAGTGACGGACAAGTTTGCATTAAGCGCTGATGGAAAAATTGATTTTAATCAATGGTTGCCGCTCGTTGAACACTTTTACTCAAAAGAACGTCTTCAGGTTATTGCTGGAGCGCTGGATCTTTTGGCGGAATTTGGCGTGGATGAGCCCTCTGCGCATGGTGGTAGTTGTTTTGATTACGGTGTTGAGATGGCTGCGGTGCTCTTTGATCTTCAAGCAGATGAGGATGCAATCGCCGCTGCGCTTTTATTTGAGCTTCACTATAATCAGCGCCTTGATGTTGACGAGGTGCAAAAAACATGTGGTAGTGATGTTGTTAAAATTTTAAATGGCGCGCGTGATATGTCAGCTGTGAGGGCGCTGCAAAATCCAGATCCTGATAGTAATCAAGTTGATACGTTTCGTAAGATGCTATTAACCATTGTTGAAGATGTGCGTATTGTCTTGGTGAAGCTTGCTGACAGAGTTTGCGCAATGAGAACCTCCAAGCATTGGACCGCACAATATAAACGCACCATTTCAAAAGAGATTTTAGAGATTTATGCGCCGCTTGCAAGTCGCCTTGGGCTGTCAAAAACCAAGTGGGAGCTTGAAGATAGAGCCTTTTATTGCTTATATCCTGTAGAGTATAAAAAAATTGCAAAGTCTTTGAAAAAGAAAAGGCTTGAGCGTGAGCATTATATTAGAGATGTAATTGCTACTTTAAATAAAGCGCTTAAAGAAGAAAAAATTGATGCAGATGTCGCTGGGCGCGTTAAGCATATATATAGTATTTGGCGCAAGTTGCAGAAGAAAAACCGTGATATCGATGCGTTGTACGATATAAGGGCTGTGCGTGTGCTTGTGGGTTCTATTGATGATTGCTATAAGTCATTAAGTGTGGTTAATGATCTATGGGAACCCATCGTTAGCGAGTTTGCTGATTATATCGCAACACCAAAACCAAATGGCTATCGCTCGGTACATACGGTGGTATATGGTCCAGAAGATTTAACTTTGGAAGTGCAAATTAGAACCCATAAGATGCATGAAGAGTCAGAGATGGGTGTTGCTGCACATTGGCGTTATAAAGATGGTGTGAAGCATGATCCAAGTTATGAAGCTAAGGTTAACTGGCTAAGATCTCTTTTAGACTGGGAGAGTAAACTCTCAGAAGAGTTTGAAGGGAATAAGCTTTTACAGAATGATAGTGCAAACCGTGTATATGTTTTCACACCTAATGGGGATGTGATTGATCTTGAAGCGGGTGCAACTGTACTTGATTTTGCCTACATGGTGCACACGATGGTGGGTCATAGAACAAGAGGTGCTAAGATTAATGGTCGTATTGTCCCGTTAACAACTAAACTTTCAACGGGAGATCGTGTTGAGGTATTAACACAAAAAGAGCCGCAACCAAGTTTGGACTGGGCAAATGCCGGAAGTGGGTTTATCCATTCAGCAAAAATAAGAGCGCGCGTATCAAGATGGTTTAAACAGCAAAATAAAGAGCAAAATGCGCTTTTGGGTAAAGAGCGCCTTCATGAAGAGCTAAAGAGTTATCGCCTATCGGGGATTGATTATTTAGAAGTTGCTCGGCATTTTAATATGACGGATGAGGAAACTTTTTTCTCAAGCATTGAAACGGGTGCGCTACGTTTTAATCAAGTATTAAATTATATTCTTGAGCATTATAAGAAAGAAGAAAAGCTTGAGAGTCAATCTAAGCTGGAAGCAGGCTATGCAAAAACGCACTTTCAAGCCCCTTCTACCAAATCGGATTTAACCATATATGGTGTGGATAATCTTTTGTCACATATGGCAGGTTGCTGTAAGCCTGTGCAGGGAGATGAAATTGTTGGTTATCTGACGCATGGTAGAGGTGTCAGTGTGCATAGGCAGGGTTGCCCCAATGCTAAAAGACTGCAAAAATCTCACCCAGAGCGAGTGATTGAAGTGCAGTGGGGAAAGAAGGACTCGCAGTTATATCAGGTTGAATTTGTACTAAATTGTATTGATCTTTCTAAGGCAATTGCTGAAGTAACGAGTATTCTTAATATTGAAAAGGTGACGATGACGCATTTATACCCAAGCTCAGAAAAAGGGACTTCTGTTAGAATGGGGATTGCTGTCTCTCATATGGATCGTTTGGAAGTGTTGATGAAGAAGATAAGTAGCAGTGCCAATGTTGAAAGAGTCACAAGGGCTTTTCATTGATGATGCTTTATTATAAGCAAAGTTGCGCTAGATTGTTTAATTATGAACATAAATAGTAATGGGGTTTGATTTGAAACCATCCCCGTTGGCAAAGTGACCTGCTAAGATAATTTCATTTTTACCTGGGTAAGGTCTTAACATATGCCATAACCCGTCTTTATATATAGCGCTGGTCGAGCGATTGTTTGCAAGCACATAAACATGTGCCTTTTCACTTAAAACAGGAGAGGTCTTAAGTGCAATGGTGCTTTCAAATGTGTGAATGTGAGAATTGTTGCGTGGAGAGGTGATGGTGAGTGATTTCTTGGGGCTAAGTACCAATACAGACTCGCCATCTTGTTTTGCATTAAGATAAGAAGCACCTGATCCCACCGTTTGACTATTGGTGTTGTCCTTCTTTTCAATAGGGGTGCTTGGAACAATGTTGATATTATCCAGAGTCATTTTTTTTGCCTTAACATTCTCTGGTGGCGTTGAGGTGAAAACCATCTCGCCATTTTCATTTTCATATTGATAAATTGTGGCGTAGAGAGTGCTATAACAAAAAGTGAAAATTAGGCAAAAAAAACACTGGCATATTCGTTTAAGTTTGGGATATACTGTCACGCGTTAAACATCCTATATTGTCTCAATTCTGGCACTAATTAGTATAGGCAAAAAATCTACGAAAAAAAGTTGATTTTTAAAAACTAAAGCCCTATGATTGTTGCCAGCATACTGGGAGGGGTTCCCGAGTGGCCAAAGGGATCAGACTGTAAATCTGACGGCTCAGCCTTCGCAGGTTCGAATCCTGCCCCCTCCACCACGATTTAGCTTAAATCGCGGGCGTAGTTCAATGGTAGAACTTCGGCCTTCCAAGCCGATAGTGTGGGTTCGATTCCCATCGCCCGCTCCATTTAAGTAACTTTGTTTTTGCGTAATTTATAAAAAAAGTAAGAATACGGGCTCGCATAGCTCAGTAGGTAGAGCACTCCCTTGGTAAGGGAGAGGTCACCAGTTCAAATCTGGTTGTGAGCACCAGATAAAGAGTTTATTAATAAAAACTTGGAGTTAATAATGGCTAAAGAAAAATTTGAACGTAATAAGCCGCATTTGAATGTCGGCACAATTGGTCACGTTGATCATGGTAAAACTACGTTAACTGCTGCAATCACTAAAGTGCTTTCAGAAGCATACGGTGGTGCTGCTAGAGCGTTTGATGAGATTGATAATGCGCCAGAAGAAAAAGCGCGTGGTATCACCATTTCAACATCTCACGTTGAATATGAAACACCAACTCGTCACTATGCGCACGTAGACTGCCCAGGGCACGCGGATTATGTTAAAAACATGATTACTGGTGCTGCTCAAATGGACGGCGCTATTTTGGTATGTTCTGCAGCTGATGGCCCTATGCCACAAACACGTGAGCACATCCTTCTTTCACGTCAGGTAGGTGTTCCATATATTATTGTTTTCTTGAACAAGTGTGACATGGTTGATGATGAAGAGCTTTTAGAGTTGGTTGAAATGGAGGTTCGTGAGCTTCTTGACCAGTACGAGTTCCCTGGTGACGATACGCCAATCATTAAAGGTTCTGCAACAGGTGCTTTAGAAGGTAAGCAAGAGTACGTTGACGCTGTTCTTGAGTTAGGTAAAGCTTTAGATGAGTATATTCCTGAGCCAGAGCGTGATATCGAGAAGCCTTTCATTCTTCCAATTGAAGATGTATTCTCAATTTCAGGTCGTGGTACAGTTGTTACTGGTCGTGTTGAGCGTGGTATCGTTAAAGTTGGTGACGAAGTTGAAATCGTCGGTATTAAAGATACACAAAAAACAACAGTTACTGGTGTTGAAATGTTCCGTAAGCTTCTTGATGAAGGTAAAGCCGGTGAGAACGTTGGTGTTCTAATCCGTGGCGTTAAGCGTGACGAAGTTGAGCGTGGACAAGTTCTTTGTAAGCCAGGTTCAATCACTCCTCACACTAAATTTGAAGCTGAAGTATATGTATTATCAAAAGAAGAAGGTGGACGTCATACACCATTCTTTAAAGGATACAGACCTCAGTTCTACTTCCGTACAACTGACGTAACTGGTTCAGTTGAGCTTCCTGAAGGTGTTGAAATGGTTATGCCTGGTGACAACATCAAAATGGTTGTAACTTTGATCAACTCAATTGCGATGGAAGACGGTCTTCGTTTCGCGATTCGTGAAGGTGGTCGTACAGTTGGTGCAGGTGTTGTAGCTAAAATTCTTGCCTAATTGGAAAGCTATTTTGTAGGCCAGTAGTTCAATTGGTAGAGCAGCGGTCTCCAAAACCGCAAGTTGGGGGTTCGAGTCCCTCCTGGCCTGCCAAATAAATTGCTTGAACGGCGTGTTAATCTATGTTAAGATTACGCGCCGTTTTTGTTTGTAACCTAAAGAGATGCTTGAATGAAGAGTACTGGAAATAAAAAAGTTTGGACAACGACCACGACAAAAAAAGTGGAAACAAAAACAGTTGCCGGTGGATTAAACAAGCTGTTATGGTTGGCTGTGATTGTTGTTGGTGCAATTGTTGTTTTTGCCAGCATGTATTTCCCCATTTTTAAGAATTCATCTCCTTTAATGGCTGCATTTATTATTGTGGGCATTGTGGTGATGCTTGCTATTGCACGTTTCACTAATCAGGGTGCCAAAGGTTGGCAGTTTGTGTTAGATGCAAGACTGGAAATGAGAAAGGTCGTGTGGCCGACAAGACAAGAGACGATAAATTCAACCTTGATTGTGCTAGCAATTGTGATTGTTGCATCACTGATTATTTATTTTGTAGGTTTGTTGTTTATGCACTTGATTCAGTGGATTTTAAGTTAAGAGGTCATTATGTCTGAAGATAAAAACATATCAAATGATGATGAGAGTGTAGAGAACACTGAAAAGACAGAGCCAGAGTCAAAAGAAACCTCTGCTGGTAAAAAGCGCTGGTATGTGATTCAAGCTTACTCAGGCTATGAAAAACGTGTCAAAACACAGATAGAAGAGCGAATTAAACTTGCAGGTCTTGAAGACCTGTTTGGTGACATTTTGGTGCCTACTGAGGAAGTTGTTGAAATGAAATCAGGGCAAAAAAGAAAAAGTGAGCGTAAATTCTTTCCAGGATATGTGTTAATACAGATGGAAATGAATGAGGCCGCTTGGCAGCTTGTGCGTCGTATTCCAAGAGTGAGTGGCTTTATTGGCGGAACCTCTGAGAGACCGTTGCCGATTACGCAGAAAGAAGCAGATAGAATTCTAGGCGCAATTAAATCAGACGATACTGCTGCGCCAAGACCAAGAACAACCTTTCAAGTTGGTCAAGTTGTACGTGTATTGGAAGGCCCGTTTGCAGATTTCACAGGCACAGTTGAAGAGATTAACTATGAGAAATCTCGCGTTCAGGTTGCTGTATCGATCTTCGGGCGTTCAACGCCAGTTGAGCTTGAGTTTTCTCAAGTGGAAAAAGATGCCTAATTTTAGGTGTTGAGTAAGCTAAAGCAAAAGCAAAAGCAAAAGCTTTGGTAATATTAACCGGGAAGCTGAAAGGCGTTATACCCAAATAGGAGTTAGAAATGGCTAAGAAAGTACAAGCTTATATTAAGCTTCAAGTAAAAGCGGGTCAAGCAAACCCGTCTCCACCGATTGGTCCAGCTTTGGGTCAGCATGGTGTGAATATTATGGAATTTTGTAAAGCGTTTAATGCGCAAACACAATCAATGGAGCCAGGTGCGCCAATTCCAGTTGTGATCACAGTATATAGTGATCGAAGTTTTACTTTTACAATGAAAACACCGCCAGCTTCTTTCTTGTTGAAAAAAGCAGCGAAAATTAAATCAGGTAGTTCAAACCCTTCTAAAGAAGTTGCAGGTACAGTAAACCGTGCGCAGTTAGAAGAGATTGCAAAAATAAAAGAACCTGATTTAACTGCAGCGGATATGGATGCTGCAGTAAGAACAATTGCGGGCAGTGCTCGTAGTATGGGTCTTAATGTGGAGGGTGTTGAATAATGGCTAAGCTATCTAAAAGAATGCAGCTTTTGGCTGAGAAAGTAAATAAGACTGAGGCTTATGCAGCAACTGAAGCATTTGATTTATTAAAAGAGCTTTCAAAAGTTAAATTTAAAGAGTCTATTGACGTATCGGTTAACCTTGGCGTTGATCCGCGTAAATCTGATCAGGTTGTTCGTGGTGCATCTGTATTACCAAATGGTACAGGTAAAAGCGTTCGTGTTGCTGTTTTCACGCAAGGTGAAAATGCTGATAAAGCACAGGCAGCGGGTGCTGACATTGTTGGTATGGACGATTTGGCTGCAGAAGTTAAAAAAGGCAATATGGATTTTGATGTTGTTATTGCAACGCCAGATGCTATGCGTGTTGTTGGTCAGTTAGGTCAAATTTTAGGCCCTAAAGGTTTAATGCCGAACCCTAAAGTTGGTACAGTGGCAACTGATGTTGAGCAAGCTGTTAAAAACGCAAAAGCAGGTCAAGTACGTTACCGTGTTGACAAGGCAGGTATCATTCATACAACAATTGGTAAGGCTGATTTTGAGTCAAATGCATTACAGCAAAACTTAGAAACGTTGCTTGTTGATTTGAAAAAATTAAAGCCAGCAAATGCTAAAGGTGTATACATTAAGAAAGTTACTGTTTCAAGCACAATGGGTCCTGGACTTATGCTTGACACGGCAACTTTAGAGGTGTAATATAAGCCACCTTTTGAATTGAGTTTCTTTGGGTCACTGGTATATTTAGCGATATATCAAGTGATGTCAAAGACCGTAGGTGTGCCACTTGGTGCTTAATTTCCTACGCAGACGGTGAATGTGACCTGAGAGTAAAATTGATTGGTTCCAAACATCGTATTAAATAACGTAGACAAAAAAAACAAGAGGACTTAGCACATGGCGCTAAAGCTTGAAGACAAGAAAGCGATTGTGGCAGAAGTAGCTGAACAAGCATCCTCAGCGTTGTCTGCGGCGGTAGCTGATTATCGTGGTTTGACTGTGAACCAGATGAGTGAACTACGCAAACAAGCACGTGAAACAGGTGTTTACTTAAAGGTTGTTCGCAACAACTTAGCAAAAATTGCAGTTAAAGGAACTGAGTTTGAATGCATGACTGGTGCATTTGTTGGTCCTTTAGTGTTGGCTTTTTCTAAAGAAGAGCCAGGCGCTTCTGCTAAATTGTTCAAAAACTTTATGAAAGATAATAAAGATTTTGAAGTGAAGAATCTTGCGATGAGCGGTGAGCTTTTCGGTGCGGATAAATTAGAAGAAATGTCTAAATTACCAAGCCGTCAAGATGCACTTGGCTTATTGTGCAATGTGCTTAATGCACCTGTTACGAAGTTTGTTCGTACACTTAACGAAGTTCCAGCTCAGGCAGTACGTGTATTTGCCGCTGTTGGTGAAGCGAAATAAAGCCCACTTTTCGTTTTTTTTGAATTACAAATACTATTTAATAGGAGTAAATAAAAATGGCTATCACTAAAGAAGACATTCTAAATGCTGTTGCTGATATGAGCGTTATGGATGTTTGCGAATTAGTTAAAATGATGGAAGAAAAATTCGGTGTTTCTGCGCAAGCTGCTGTTGCAGTTGCAGGTCCAGCTGCTGATGCAGGTGCTGCTGCTGAAGAAAAAACTGAGTTTGACGTTGTCCTAGTTGAAGCTGGTTCAAACAAAGTTGCATCAATTAAAGCAGTTCGCGCAGCGACTGGTTTAGGTCTTAAAGAAGCTAAAGATGCTGTTGAAGGCGTGCCTTTCACAGTTAAAGAAGCAGCTTCTAAAGATGAAGCAGAAGAACTTAAGAAACAGCTTGAAGAGGCTGGTGCTAAAGTTGAGCTTAAATAATCACCTGATTATTTAAACTAAAAGCAAAAGGCTAACAGGTATTGACCTGTTGGCCTTTTCTGCTATGTAATATTTATGTTTTATATGGCTTTCTTCTTATGCCATTGAAAAATAAGAAGCTGTACAAAGAATAAAGTTTTTTCAAACTTTTGGCATGATTTAGTGGTTAAAATGAATGTAATCAGAGGAAATGCCTGATGCCTTACTCATACGCTGAGAAAAAAAGAATTCGTAAAGAATTTGGGAACCTTCCTAATATTCTTGATGTCCCATATTTGCTTGCTATTCAAGTAAATTCATATAAAGAGTTTTTGCAAAGAGACGCAAAAGTCAAAGATCGCAAAGACATTGGCCTTGAAGCCGCATTTAAATCCGTATTCCCTATTGTGAGCTTGTCCGGATACTCTGAGCTTCATTATGTTAGTTATCGCTTAGGTGAGCCAGTATTTGATGAAAATGAATGCCATATTCGTGGTGTCACTTATGCTGCGCCTTTGCGTGTGAAGTTGCGTCTTGTTATTTATGATAAGGACGCCCCAGCAGAAGATAAAGTCATTAAAGATATTCGTGAGCAAGAAGTCTACATGGGTGAAATCCCATTAATGACAGGTAACGGTACGTTTGTTATTAACGGTACTGAGCGTGTGGTTGTTTCCCAGTTACACCGCTCTCCAGGTGTGTTTTTTGACCATGATCGTGGCAAAACGCACTCATCAGGCAAAATTTTACATTCAGCACGTGTTATTCCTTATCGTGGATCATGGCTTGATTTTGAGTTTGATCCTAAAGATTTGCTTTACGTTCGTATTGATAGACGACGTAAGTTGCCAGCAACAGTTCTATTAAAGGCGTTAGGTTATTCCGATGCCGAGCTTATCAAAACATTCTATGAGCCAGTGACATTTGAAGTCAAAGATGGTGCGCTTATGATGAGCTTTGACCCTGATTCATTAAAAGGGACAACTGCCTCTTTTGATATTCTTGATAAATCAGGAAAAGTTCTTGTCTCAGAAGGCAAAAGAATTACTGCAAGACACACTAAAAAGATGAAAGAAGAGAACCTCTCTCTAATGGAAGTTCCTTTTTCATATGTGATTGGTAAAGCGGCTTATGAGCAAATTGTTGATGAAACATCAGGTGAAGTTCTACTTCAAGCAAATGAAGAGATTACACCGCAAATTTTAGAAAAATTGCATGCTTATGGCATCAATAAGTTTACAACGATTGATACAAATGATCTAGATCGTGGTTCTTATATCTCAGATACGTTACGTAATGATATTTGTAATACGCGTGAAGATGCGCTTGTAGAGATTTATCGCATGATGCGCCCTGGTGAGCCGCCGACAAAAGAGTCAGCAGAAAGCTTGTTCAAAGGTTTGTTCTTTAGCTCTGATCGTTATGATCTATCAGCAGTTGGACGCATGAAGTTTAATAATCGTTTAGGACGCAAGAGTGAAAAAGGCGAAGGCATTCTAAGCAAAGAAGATATTATCGATGTGGTTAAAACACTGATTGATATTCGCGATGGTCGCGGTGAAGTGGATGATATCGATCATTTGGGTAACCGTCGTATTCGTGCTGTTGGTGAGATGACTGAAAACCAATTTAGAATTGGTCTTGTGCGTGTTGAGCGTTCTGTTCGTGAGCGTTTATCAATGGTTGATCGTGAAAATGCGATGCCACAAGATTTAGTGAACGCAAAACCAATCACAGCTTCGATTAAAGAGTTTTTTGGTTCAGGTGCATTATCTCAATTTATGGATCAGGACAACCCATTATCAGAAGTGACACATAAAAGACGTATCTCAGCGTTAGGCCCAGGTGGTTTATCTAGAGATCGTGCTGGTTTTGAGGTGCGTGATGTACATACAACACACTATGGACGCTTATGTCCAATTGAAACGCCAGAGGGACCAAATATTGGTTTGATTAACTCATTGGCTTGTTATGCACGCACTAATTCATATGGTTTCCTAGAGGCACCTTACAGAAAAGTAATTGATGGTGTTGCTACCGATGAGATTGAATATCTTTCAGCGATCGATGAAGGCAACTATGTTATTGCGCAGGCATCTGCAGCGATGGATAAAGATGGCCGTTTAACTGATGAGCTAATCCAGTGTCGCTCTAAAGGTGAGGCGATGTTTACCAGTGCTGACAAAATCCAATATATGGATGTTTCAGCAAAACAGATGGTGTCAGTTGCCGCAGCATTGATTCCATTTTTGGAGCACGATGATGCAAACCGTGCACTTATGGGATCGAACATGCAGCGCCAAGCAGTTCCAACACTTCGTGCTGAAAAGCCATTAGTTGGTACTGGGATGGAGCGTATTGTTGCTAGCGATTCAGGTACTTGTATCGTGGCAAAACGCTCAGGTGTTGTGGATGCAGTTGATGGTGGGCGTATCGTTGTTTGTGTCAACTCAGATGAAGTGGAAGAAAACAGCTCTGTTGTTGATATCTATAACTTAACAAAGTTCCGTCGTTCAAACAAAAACACTTGTATTAACCAAAGACCTATTGTTAAGCCGGGCGATGTTGTTGCTAAAGGTGATATTTTAGCAGATGGTTCATCTACTGATATGGGTGAGCTGGCATTAGGACAAAACTTGCTTGTTGCCTTTATGCCGTGGAATGGTTTTAACTTTGAGGATTCAATATTACTTTCTGAGCGTGTTGTTGAAGAAGACAGATATACCTCTATTCATATTGAAGAGTTAACTTGTATTGCCCGTGATACGAAGCTTGGTTCAGAAGAGATTACAGCGGATATTCCAAATGTCAGTGAAAATGCATTGAATAAGCTTGATACTTCCGGGATTGTGCATATTGGCGCCAATGTTGCCCCTGGTGATATTTTGGTGGCTAAAATCACACCAAAAGCAGAGCAGCAATTAACGCCAGAAGAAAAGCTACTAAGAGCTATTTTTGGTGAGAAGGCATCTGATGTAAAAGACAGCTCACTTCGCATGCCAACAGGTATGTACGGTACTGTTATCAATGTTCAAGTATTCACTCGTGATGGCATTGAAAAAGACGAACGTTCAGCTGAGATTGAAAAAGAAGAGCTTGATCGTGCGCGTAAAGATTTACGTGATGAGTTTCGTATTATTGAAGGCGCGGTTCGCTCTTATTTATTTGAGTTATTGCCGGGTGTTAAAGCAGCAGCAGGTCCTCAAGGCTTGAAGCGTGGCCAAGAAATCACAAAAGAGTACTTAAATGCACTTGAGCTTCAGCAATGGCTAGAAATTCGTGTTCAAGATGAAGCGGTAACTGAGGCAATTTCGCGCGCTAAAGCACAAATTGCTGCGGCACGTAAAGACTTTGAAGCGAAATTTGAGCTGAAGCGTAAAAAGCTTGCACAGGGTGATGATTTGTCTCCTGGTGTATTGAAAATCGTTAAAGTATTCGTTGCTGTTAAACGCCGTATTCAGCCGGGTGATAAGATGGCTGGACGTCATGGTAACAAAGGTGTGGTATCTCGTATATTGCCAATTGAAGATATGCCTTATCTGGAAGATGGTACACCGATGGATATCGTTTTAAACCCACTTGGGGTTCCATCTCGTATGAACATCGGTCAGGTGCTTGAGACACATATGGGTATGGCAGCAAGAGGATTGGGTTCTCTTGTGAGCGATGCACTGGAGTCAAGTGAAAAAGCCAGTGATTTGCGTAAAACACTTGAGAAAGTATATAACACTATTGGTAACAAAAAAGTTGACCTATCAGCGTTTGATGATGATCAAATTATTGAGATGAGTTATAACTTAAAATCAGGCGTTCCTATTGCAACACCTGTATTTGATGGGGCTAAAGAGAAAGATATTAAAGATCTTTTGAACCTGTGTAACATTCCAGAAAGTGGTCAGATGACCTTATATGATGGTAGAACAGGTCAGGCCTTTGATCGTAGTGTAACGGTTGGATGTATGTATATGCTGAAACTTGACCATTTGGTTGATGATAAGATGCATGCACGTTCAACAGGCTCTTACTCACTTGTTACTCAGCAGCCGCTTGGTGGTAAAGCACAATTCGGTGGTCAGCGTTTCGGTGAGATGGAGGTATGGGCGCTTCAGGCTTATGGTGCTGCTTATACATTACGTGAAATGTTAACTGTTAAATCAGATGATGTTAACGGTCGTACCAGAATGTATAAGAATATTGTTGATGGTAACTTTAAAATGGATGCAAGTATTCCGGAATCATTTAACGTATTGATGAAAGAAGTGCGTGCATTGGGTATTGATATCGATCTTGAATCTGATATCGAGCCATAATCCATTACTTACAAACACAACATAACTTGTAATATACAACTTCGTAGAGAATAGGAGTAGAGCCTTGAAGAACTTACTAGGCGGCATGAAACAGCAAGGTAAAGATTTAGAGTTCGACCGAATTAAGGTTGGTCTTGCTTCTCCAGAGATGATTCACTCATGGTCATATGGAGAAGTTAAAAAGCCTGAAACAATTAACTATCGTACATTTAAGCCGGAGCGTGATGGCTTATTTTGTGCGAAAATCTTTGGTCCGATCAAAGATTATGAGTGCTTATGTGGTAAATATAAGCGTTTAAAACACCGCGGTATTATCTGTGAGAAGTGTGGTGTGGAAGTGACACAATCACGTGTTCGTCGTGAACGCATGGGGCACATTGATTTGGCTTGTCCAGTGGCACATATTTGGTATTTGAAGTCTCTGCCATCACGCATTGGTCTTCTTTTGGATATGACACTTAGGGATATTGAAAGAATTTTATATTTTGAGGCCTATGTGGTTACCGATGCCGGCATGACATCATTTGAAGTGGGTCAGCTTTTAAATGAAGAAGCGTATCTTGATGCGTTGGAAGAATATGGTGATGAGTTTGAAGCACAAATGGGTGCTGAGGCAATTCAGCGTCTATTAATTGATGTTGATCTTGATCATGAAATTGAAACTATTCGTGAAGAAATTCCAACAACTAACTCAGAGACAAAGCTTAAAAAACTGACAAAACGTTTGAAATTATTGGAATCATTTCGTGACTCAGGGAATAAGCCTGAGTGGATGATTATGACCGTTTTACCGGTGCTTCCACCAGATCTTCGCCCGCTTGTTCCATTGGATGGTGGACGTTTTGCGACTTCAGATTTGAATGATTTATATCGCCGTGTTATTAACCGTAATAATCGTCTAAAGCGTTTGTTAGAGTTAAATGCACCTGACATTATTGTCAGAAACGAAAAGCGTATGCTTCAAGAGTCAGTTGATGCACTTTTAGACAACGGTAGACGTGGTCGTGCAGTAACAGGATCAAACAAGCGTGCACTTAAATCACTTGCTGATATGATTAAAGGTAAGCAAGGTCGTTTCCGTCAAAACCTTTTAGGTAAGCGTGTGGATTATTCAGGTCGTTCAGTGATTACTGTTGGACCAACACTTCGCTTGCATCAATGCGGTTTGCCGAAGAAAATGGCACTTGAGCTATTCAAACCATTTGTTTATTCAAAACTTGAGCACTATGAGCATGCCTCTACCATTAAAGCTGCTAAGAAAATGGTTGAGCGTGAAGAAGCGGTCGTTTGGGATATTCTAGAAGAAGTGATTCGTGAACATCCAGTTTTACTAAACCGTGCACCAACACTTCATAGACTTGGTATTCAAGCATTTGAGCCGACTTTGATTGAAGGTAAGGCAATTCAGCTACATCCACTTGTTTGTACAGCGTTTAACGCGGATTTCGATGGAGATCAGATGGCGGTGCATGTGCCATTAACGCTTGAAGCACAACTTGAAGCGCGTGCGCTGATGATGTCAACAAACAACATTCTTTCACCAGCGAGTGGTTCCCCTGTAATTGCACCAACACAAGATATTGTCCTTGGTCTTTATTACATCACACGTGAAGGTGTGAATATTAAAGGTGAAGGCAAACTATTTGCTGATTTATTGCATGTACAACGTGCCTATGAAGCAGGTGTTGTTGGAATTCATGCAAAAATTAAAGTGCGTTTGAACCATAAAGTCCTTTTAGAGTCTGGTGAGTATGAAGATGAAAAAGGGATTATTGAAACGACAGTGGGTCGAGCATTATTATCAAGCATCCTTCCAGAAGGCTTGCCTTTTTCTTTAATTAACCAGCCGTTAACGAAAAAAACAATTGGTAAGATTGTCGATCAGTGTTATCGCCGTTTAGGGACAAAAGAAACAGTGATCTTTGCCGACCAATTAATGTACGCCGGTTATAAGTACTCAACAAAATCAGGTATTTCTATCGGGATTAACGATATGATTATTCCAGATGCGAAAGCTGATGTGCTTGCTGAGGCAGAGTCACAAGTAAAAGAGATCTCTGATCAGTATGCTTCAGGTCTTGTAACAGCAGGTGAGCGTTATAACAAGGTAATTGATATTTGGTCACGCGCGAATGAGAAAGTCGCAAAATCAATGATGGATGTTATCTCAAAAGAGCACGTTACTGACAAAGAAGGCCAAGAAATTGAGCAAGAATCATTTAACTCTGTTTATATGATGGCAGATTCTGGGGCGCGTGGTAGTGCCGCTCAGATCAGACAGCTTGCCGGTATGCGTGGTTTGATGGCAAAACCAGATGGTTCCATTATCGAAACACCGATTACAGCAAACTTCCGTGAAGGTCTATCAGTACTTCAATACTTTACCTCCACGCATGGTGCGCGTAAAGGTTTGGCGGATACGGCATTAAAAACAGCGAACTCAGGTTACTTAACACGTCGTTTGGTTGATGTAGCGCAAGATTTGGTGATTATCGAAGATGACTGTGGTACAACACGCGGTTTAACAGTATCAGCATTGATTGAAGGCGGCGATGTTGTTGTGCCTTTGGGTGAGCGTATCTTAGGTCGTGTGACGGCTGAAGAAGTTTACAAACCGGGCACAGATGACATCTTAATTGAAGCGGGCACTTTAATTGACGAGAAACTTGTTGAGCTTGTTGAAGAAAATGGTGTTGATCAGTTTAAGATTCGCTCGTCTATTACTTGCCAAACACGTCGTGGGCTTTGTGCAAAATGTTATGGCCGTGATTTGGCGCGTGGACATTTGGTGAACTCTGGTGAATCTGTTGGTGTTGTTGCCGCTCAGTCTATTGGTGAGCCAGGTACACAGTTAACAATGCGTACCTTCCATATTGGGGGGGCAGCTTCTCAGGATACAGCAGATAACAACGTACAAATTAAAAACCACGGGCGTATTAAGTTTAATAACATTAAAACAGTTATTAACCGTGAAAATAACCATGTGGTTGTATCACGTTCAGGTGAGCTAAGTGTTATTGATAAATTTGGTCGTGAGCGTGAGAAATACAAAGTACCATACGGTGCGGTATTACCGGTTAATGATAATGCTGAAGTTGAAGCCGGTGCTGTTGTTGCAAACTGGGATCCGCATACACACCCTGTAATTGCTGAGGTATCAGGTAGCATTAATTTCGTTGACTTTATCGACGGTGTTACGATGAAGTACCAAGCAGATGAAATGACGGGTCTTTCAAGTATTGTTATTAGCTCTGATTCACAAAAAAGTGGTAACAGAGATGTCAAACCAGTGGTGCGTCTTGTTGATAAAACAGGTGAAGAGCTATGCTTCCCGAATACCAATATTCCAGCAAGCTACTTTATGCCAGTGGGCGCCATTTTGAACATTGAAAATGGCACGCAAATTGAAGTGGGAGATGTGATTGCACGGATCCCACAAGAAGGCTCTAAGAACAAGGATATTACAGGGGGTCTTCCTCGTGTTGCTGATTTGTTCGAAGCACGTCGTCCAAAAGATGCAGCTATTTTAGCAGAAACTTCAGGGGTTGTGAGCTTTGGTAAAGAGACAAAAGGCAAGCGCCGTTTGGTGATTTCACCAGAAGATAGCGATCCAGTTGAAATTATGATTCCAAAATGGCGCCACATTAACGTGTTTGAAGGTGAGCATGTTTCTAAAGGTGAGATCATTTCAGATGGTCCGATGGATCCACATGAAGTACTTCGCTTAAAAGGTGTGCATGCGCTGGCTGAATATATCATCAATGAGATTCAAGAAGTTTATCGCTTACAAGGTGTTGGCATTAACGATAAGCATATTGAAACGGTGGTTCGCCAAATGCTTCGTAAAGTTATTATTACTTCAGCGGGTGATAGTAAATTTGTTGATGGTGAGCAAGTTGAGCTTGTTCAGGTGCTTGAGGCGAATGATGAGCTAAGAGCAGCTGAAAAAATGGAAGCAAACTATGAGCCAATGCTTTTGGGTATTACCAAAGCATCGCTTTCAACTGAATCATTCTTGTCAGCAGCATCATTCCAAGAAACAACACGTGTGCTTACCGAGTCATCGGTTTCAGGTCAACAAGATCATTTGCGTGGCTTAAAAGAAAACGTATTGATTGGACGCTTGATTCCATCTGGAACGGGGCTTGCCTATCATCAAGAGCGTAAGCGTAAACATCTTCAAGAACAAGAAGAGTTGGATGCGGCGCCATCAATGGATGAGTTGGAAATGGCATTAAGTGCTGCGCTTAACGCAGATGATAGCAATGATGCGGTTGATCTTGATGATTTATTTATTGAAGATCAAGATGATGAAAATAACACTGATGCACAAAGCTAAGTGTATATTATGATCTAAGTTATAGTTTACTATAATCATCTTTTAAATGTTGACGCTATGCTAAAGCCACCTTCGGGTGGTTTTTTTGTTTTTACATAAAAGCAAATCTCCTTTAGACTAATTGTGATTTAGTTAAACTAAAAAGTGCGATGAAAAACATTCTTTTATGCGTCACAGGTAGCATTGCTTGTTATAAAGCCCTTGAGCTATTGCGATTACTACAAAAAGAGGGCTTTGATATCAAGGTTCTGATGACAGATTCGGCGAAGAAATTTGTAACAGCGCTTAGCTTTGAAGCGATCTCAAAGCACCCTGTGTATGATGATTTATTCGATTATGAAGAGAGCTCCATCGAGCATATTGATTTAGCCAAGTGGGCAGATTTGATTGTGATTGCGCCGGCAACAGCAAATACCATTGCCAAACTTGCAAATGGGATTGCAGATGATTTGTTAGGAAATGTTGTGCTGGCCACCCAAGCACCTCTTATGCTTGCGCCAGCAATGAATCAGCAGATGTATAAACATATTACTGTGGCTGAAAACTTACAAAAACTTCAAAATAGAGGCTACGACATTCTAGCAACAGAAGAGGGTGAGCAGGCCTGTGGTGATGTGGGGGAAGGGCGGCTTCTTGCCCCTGAGGTGATTACTTCAAAGGTGGTGGAGCTCTTTGCGGTTGAAAATAAAGATACGCCACATGTTGTTATTACTGCGGGACCTACGATTGAGCCAATTGATCCTGTGCGCTTTATTTCAAATCATAGCTCTGGGAAAATGGGTTATGCGCTGGCAAAAAGCTTCAAAGCGCTTGGTGCTAAAGTCACACTCATCTCTGGTCCCACGAATCTTGAAATCCCTTATGGGGTAAAAGGTGTGGATGTTAAAACAGCCAATCAAATGCATAAGGCGGTGCATGATACTATTAATCGGGCTGATATTTTTATTAGTGCCGCGGCAGTGGTTGATTTTAAAGCTGAACATTCAGCAAATCAGAAGATTAAAAAGCAAGACCAAGACCAAAGCAAAATGCATCTCTCTTTGATTGAGAATAAGGATATTTTAAAAAGTGTTTCACTCAAGGATTATGGCGAAGATAAGCGGCCATTTTGTGTGGGTTTTGCAGCAGAGACAGAGAATGCTGAGCAAAATGCATTAGCAAAAATTGAGCGCAAAAACCTTGATTTGTTGGTATTAAATCAAGTGAATACAAAAACAGGCTACCCGTTTTATCATTCAAATAATAGTGTATCTATCTATGATGGCACAAAAACTTTAGTGCAAATAATTGACGATGCGCCGAAAGAGGCTATCGCAAAAGAGCTTGCAGATCTAATCATGGTTAAATTCTCTTGTTATGCTCAAAAGTCTGCTAGAGATAAAGAAAAGGGGGCTAATTATGCGTGCAATTAAGCTCCTTCCTAGTGAGCTTGCTAATCAAATTGCTGCAGGGGAAGTGGTTGAAAGGCCCTCTTCGGTAGTTAAGGAGCTTGTCGAAAATGCCATTGATGCGGGCGCGGATGATATTATCATTGAGCTTGATCATGGTGGAAAAGAACGTATTTTAATTCGTGATAATGGTAGTGGTATTCAAAAAGAAGATTTAAAACTCGCACTATCAGCACATGCAACAAGTAAAATATACTCTTTAAGCGAGCTTGAGGCGATTAATAGCATGGGCTTTAGAGGCGAGGCACTTGCAAGCATCTCCTCTATCTCAAAGCTAAAAATTACTTCGAAGACAGACAGTGCTGAGCATGGCTGGTGCGTTGATAATAATGATTTAGATACATTAGTTCCAGCATCACACCCAACTGGGAGCACCATTGAAGTGAGCTCGCTATTTTATAACACCCCAGCAAGGCGCAAATTTCTAAAGGCTGAGCGCACGGAATATACGCATATCGATGAGTTATTAAAGAAGTTTTTGCTGTGTCATTTTCACATTAGCATGAAGCTCTTTCACAATGGCAAAGAGGTGAAAAGCTTTCCCAAAGCCTTAAGCCCAGAGCAAAAGCAAAAAAGAATTGAAAAATTGTGCTCACAGGCGTTTATTGAGCATGCCATTGTAATCAATGAGGAAATAGAAGGCCTTGCACTACAAGGCTGGGTGGCAAAGCCGCAGTTTTCAAAATCACGCGCGGATATGCAGTATTTTTATGTCAATGGGCGTGTGATTAAAGATAAGCTTGTGGCGCATGCAATTAAGCAAGCATTTCGTGATATCTTACACCATCAGCGCTATGCGGCATTTATTTTATATCTTAGTATCGATCCAGAAGCGGTGGATGTGAATGTGCATCCAACCAAGCATGAAGTCAGGTTTCGTGAATCAAGACGAGTACATGATTTTTTATTTAGTAAATTAAATCATGCCTTGTCTGAAACCAAACCGGATGCACCAGTGGCGTTGGAGAGTATAGAGAGTGATATTGATGGCTTGACATTCTCAGCGCAAAAAGAAAAATCGATGGCGGTTATGACGCCAAAGACAAATACCAAGACAGAGGATTATGTAGAAACCTTAAAGCTTTATAAAGAGGTAATTGGTAGCGGTGTCAGTGATCAAAAGGATGATTTTGATGAAGAAAGTCAAAATAAGCGCCATGCATGGAGTTACTCTGAAGGACTGAATATCGATCCGGTTGTTACAAAAGAAGCTTCTGTCGTTACAGATGAAAGTGTTATAAGTGAAGCATGCTACCGGCTTGGTTTTGCCATTGCCCAACTTCACGGTATCTATATTTTAGCGCAAAATGATAATGGATTAATCCTTGTTGATATGCATGCTGCGCATGAGCGGGTGTTATATGAAAAAATCAAAGAGAGTTGGTCAAAAGACAAAGCACTCTCCCAGCAGCTTCTTGTGCCATTAACTTTAGAGCTAACGCCTGTATTAATCGATGCGCTAATGACCCATGAGCATCAAATGATGAAACTTGGTTTTGAGCTGTCTGTGTTTGGTGAAAACTCAATTGTGATAAGGGCGATCCCAATTTATCTTAGAAATAAAGATATCGCAGGTCTTATTAATAAAATTGCATCAACGCTTCAGCATTTTGATGTCACACATGATTTAGAGGCGTATTTAAATCAAATATTAGCAACAATTGCTTGTCATCGTGCAGTGCGTGAAAATGATGTCTTATCCATCACTGAAATGAATCATTTATTGCGTGAAATGGAAAAGACAAAGCGCGCAGATCAGTGCAATCATGGCCGGCCTACTTGGGTTGAAATGAGCATTGCTGAGCTTGATAAATTGTTTATGAGAGGGCAATAGAATAAAAAAGTTGTGCGAACTTCTTTTGACTTTATACGCTTCATAGTAAACTGTCCTTCTGTAAAATAGATTTTTCTCCAAAGTTAAATATATAAAGAAACATAGCTATGCTAACAACAAACCAGATTAGACAGTCATTTATTGACTTTTTTAAACACAAAAACCATCGCCACGTTCCAAGCTCGTCCTTGGTGCCTGCTGGAGATGACACACTTTTATTTACCAATGCTGGGATGGTGCAATTCAAAGATGTATTTCTTGGTGTAGATAAACGTGATTATAATAAAGCAACCACTTCACAAAAGTGTGTCAGGGCAGGTGGAAAGCATAATGATTTGGAGAATGTTGGCTATACCGCAAGACATCATACTTTTTTTGAGATGCTTGGAAATTTTAGTTTTGGTGATTATTTTAAAGAAGAAGCGATTGCCTATGCTTGGGCGTATTTAACAGAAGTTTTAAAGCTCCCTGAAGAAAAGCTTTGGGTTACTGTCTATGAAGAAGATCGAGAAGCTGAAAAAATCTGGTTGGAGAGAATAGGCGTATCGCCGAGCCGTTTCTCTCGCATTGGCGCTAAAGATAACTTCTGGGCTATGGGCGATACAGGCCCTTGTGGTCCTTGTACTGAGATCTTCTATGATCATGGTGAAAGTGTTGAGGGTGGTCCGCCAGGCACGCCAGAGGAAGATGGTGATCGTTATATTGAAATATGGAATTTGGTTTTTATGCAATATAACCGTTTAGCTGATGGCACTTTAGAGCCTTTACCAAACCCCTCTGTTGATACAGGAATGGGGCTTGAGCGATTAGCTGCGGTATTACAAAATGTTCACAGTAATTATGAGATTGATTTGTTTCAAAATCTGATTAAACAAGTTGCTGATCTTCTTAAAGTTAATGACTTAACGCATCCATCGCTTAAGGTGATTGCAGATCATATCCGTGCTTGTAGCTTTCTGATTGCAGATGGTGTGATTCCATCGAATGAGGGGCGAGGATATGTGCTAAGGCGCATCATTCGCCGCGCTGTTCGCCATGGGCATAAACTGGGCGCAAAAGAGGTATTTTTCTATTTATTGGTCAGTGCACTTGTAACTGAAATGGGAGATGCCTACCCTGAGCTGAAAGAAAAACAGCACTTTATTGAGAATACATTAAAGCAAGAAGAAGAGCAGTTTCAAAAAACACTGACTCACGGGATGAAAATATTTGAAGAAGCCTTAGAGCAGCTTGAGGGTAAAGTTATCTCTGGTGCGCTTGCCTTTAAGCTCTATGACACCTATGGTTTTCCGCTTGATTTAACAGAGGATATTGCTAGAGAAAAGGACTTAAGTGTTGATACACAGGCGTTTCAATCTGCCATGGCCGAGCAAAAAGCACGTGCCAAAGAAGCAAGCAAATTTGCTGTAGATTATAATGATGCCATTAAAACAGAGAGTAAAAGTGAATTTTTAGGCTATTCGCTTGTCGTATCTGATGCAACCATTGATGGAATATACATTGATGGAAAGGCTGTTGATGTATTGAAAGCGGGAGAAAAAGCATCGATTATTTTAAATCAGACGCCTTTTTATGCCGAATCAGGTGGTCAGGTTGGAGATCATGGTGTTATTGAAGCACTTGGCAGTAAATTTATTGTCAAAGATACGCAAAAATCAGGTGCAGCGATTATTCATGTTGGTGAGATGCGTGAAGGTGAGTTAAAGCCTCAAGATGAAGTCACAGCTTATGTGGATAATCAAGATCGAATTGCAACGGCATTAAACCATAGTGCCACGCATCTACTTCATGCGGCTCTAAGAGAAGTTATCGGACAGCATGTTGAGCAAAAAGGCTCTTTAGTTGAGCCAACAAGACTTCGATTTGATTTTTCCAATCCCACTGCGGTTAGTACAGAGCAGCTTAAAGAAGTGGAAAGACGTGTCAATCATGTGATTCGCGAGAATTTGCCAGTAGAGACAGTAGAGACAACACCTGAGCATGCAACTGAAATGGGGGCAATGGCGCTTTTTGGAGAGAAGTATGGTCAGATTGTACGTGTATTAAAAATGGGCGATTTTTCTATTGAGCTTTGTGGTGGCACGCATGTCAGACAAACAGGTGATATTGGTCTATTGAAAATTGTCAGTGAGTCTGGGATTGCTTCAGGAGTGAGACGTATTGAAGCGGTGACTGGTGCTTTCGCTGAGGCGTTTATTGATGCGCAAGAAGAGACGCTTTTGACGATTGAGGAGTTATTAAAAGCCAATAGTGACAATGTGCTAGATAAGCTTCTTAAATTACAGCATCATGCAAAGACACAAGAAAAAGAGATAAAAAGCCTAAAAGCAAAGATAGCCTCTGGTGCAACAGCCGAAATTAATGAGGAAGCAATCTCGGGTGTGACGCTTGTATCAGCCTTGTTGCCAAATGTTGATATGGGTGTGTTAAGAGAAAAAATTGATCAATATAAATCACAAAAAGAAAACGTTGTGGTAGCATTAGCAACAGAAAATAAAGGTAAAGCACAAATCGCCGTTGGTGTGAGTCAGGCAATCACTTCCAAAGTGAAGGCAGGTGAGCTTGTCAATCATATTGCTGAGCAAGTCGGTGGTAAAGGTGGAGGACGTCCTGATATGGCGCAAGCTGGGGGCTCAAATCCAGAAAAATTACCTTTTGCTATGAGAACACTAAGCGATTGGCTTAAAGAACGGCTATAATGTTTGTTATACAAAAGTATGAGATTGCGAGATTTATAGCAGCGATCTTAGTAGAATGCAAAGCGAATAATCATGATTAGGAAAAGGTATGACCTTTAGTAAAAAAGCAATATTGACGTTTGTAACTTTTGCCATGGTTATCAGTGGTGCTGTCGCTGAAGGGGCAAACCAAGGGGTATCAGATCTCAATCGAATTTATAATGAGGCATTAAACAACTCGCCTCAATACAAAGCAAATTACTACACTATGCGCTCGACTCAGAGTAATCAAGATATTGCATTAGGCGCACTTTTGCCAAATTTGACCTTTAGTGCAGTGGCGCAGCAAACCTATGGTCAAAGTGGTAATACAAGTGGCACTTATCGTGTGTATAGTGCAGGCGCTGAGCTCAAACAGGTATTATTTGATTATAATTTATATCAAACCTATCAATCAACAAAACAAAGCTCGCTTCAAGCAGAAGAAACCTACGCGTCACAAAAGCAAACCTTTATATTGAACGTGGCCACAGCCTATTTCAATGTGCTAAATGCCAAAGATCAGCTGAGCTTTGCAAAAGCAAACTTAGATGCAGTGAAAAGCACGCTTGAGCAATCTGAAGTGAAAGCTAAAGTGGGGATGGCAACACAGGTTGATGTTAAGGTTGCCGAGGCAAACTACTATAGTGCTTTGGCGCAGCTAAAGGCAGATGAAAACTCGCTCCAGTCAGCCTACTATCAGTTGTATCAATATACAGGGGTTAAAACAGAGGCGTTAGCTGCTTTAAAAAATGGGCTGAATTTTACTAAGCCTTATCCTGATGATATTGATGCGTGGGTCGAAAAAGGAGAAATGAACAATACTTCTTTACGTGCTCAGATTTATGCTCAGGCAGCTGCGCAAAAAGCACTTTCTGCAACAACAGGGGCATTTTTGCCAACCGTATCTTTGGATGCCCAGTATAATGTAAATGATTTTAAAGGCGATAGTAGCGCAATGGCTACCAATGCTTTTGCAGGGGCTTTAAGTACCGCACCGGGCAATGTAAGAACTGGCTACATTGGACTGACCTTTACGTGGAATATATTAAATGGTGGCGCAGATTATGCCACAAGAAAGCAGGCGGCTTTTAGCTATCAGGCAGCTGAGTTTAGCACGTTAGATCAACAAAGAACAATCAAGCAGAGTATTCAGGCAGATTTTTATAATGTTGTCTCTGCCGTTAAGCAAATCCAAGCACTTCGCCAATCTGTGATTGCAGCTGAGTCATCTTATGAACAGTATCAAGCGCGTTATAAAGTGGGTACTGCGACGGTCAATGATGTATTAACACAGTTACAAACGCTTTATCAAAATAAGTCGCTTCTAGCAACGGCAACCTACAGTTACATCACAAGCGTGCTGCAATTGAAATTAGATGCAGGCACCTTATCAGAAAAAGATATTAATGCATTTAACTCTTGGTTAGAAATGTAGTTACGCTTCACAAGCTATTTATTTGCAAAAAATGCTTTAAAAATTTCCGCTCATTTTTCAGGTTTGCTATAATCTACCCATTTCAAAGATGCGGATTGAACGATTATGGCATTTTCATGTTTTTATAAGAGTAAAAAAAATACAGCAATTCAGTTAACGATTATCCCAGTAAAAAAATTCAAAACTTGGTTGGAGACAGCTAGCACTGAAATACAAAATAGGGTGCAAAGCGAGCTGTTTCATGCCGCTTCAGGGCAATTTTTAAAGCTAAGTGATAAAGAGGGGAATCTCTCTCAGGTGATATGGTGTGTTGAGGCCGATGATATGTGGGCGCTGGCAACACTTTGTGATCATTTGCCTGCACTTGAGTATAAAATAGAAGATCCTTTTGAATGTATTGACTCTGAGCTGTATTATCTTGGTTTTGGTTTAGGCGCATATCAATTTCATAGTTATAAGTCACAGAAGACTAAAAAGCACATGAAATTGTTTTTGCCTAGCGAGTATGCGCAGGTGGAAAAAACGCTAAGAGCAGTTTATCTAACGCGCGATATGATTAATACGCCTGCTGAAGATATGGGGCCTGCTGACATTGCGCATCAGGCACAAAAGCTTGCGCAAACTTTCTCTGCAAAATTTAGTGAAATTGTTGGTAAGGATTTAATAAAAGCAGGTTATCCGGGTATTTATACGGTCGGGCGAGCCAGTACGCGTGCGCCAAGACTTATTCAATTAAGCTGGGGGAAAGAAGAGCATCCACATGTTGTGCTGATTGGGAAAGGGGTTGCCTTTGATACCGGTGGGCTTGATATTAAAGCGGCAAGTGGTATGCGTTTAATGCATAAAGATATGGGCGGGGCTGCAAACACCCTTGGTCTTGCAAGATTGATTATGGATAAAGAGTTACCTATTCGATTAACAATGATGATTCCTGCTGTGGATAATGCAATCTCAGGTGATGCTTATAGACCAAGTGATATTATTACGATGGGAAATGGCACCACCGTTGAGGTGTCAAACACAGATGCTGAAGGCAGATTAATCCTTGCAGATGTTTTACATCATTCCTCTCACTTAAACCCAGATATGATGCTTGATTTTGCCACGTTGACAGGGGCGGCAAGAGTGGCTGTTGGCACAGAAATGGCAGCTTTTTTCTGTAATGATAAAAAGCTCACAAAGCACTTGAATGAAGCTGCGGATAAAACACAAGACCCTATCTGGCAAATGCCTTTATTCCCGCAATACAAAAAGCTATTAAATAGCCATGTTGCAGATCTTAAAAATGCAGCAACTGTGCCTTATGCTGGCAGTATCAGTGCGGCACTTTTTCTAGAGCATTTTGTTAAAAAGGGAACCAGTTGGGCGCATTTTGATTTAATGGGCTGGAATGTTAGTAACTTGCCTGGACGCGCAATAGGCGGTGAGGCAATGGGCATTAGAGCGGCCTATCAGATGCTTGAGGAAAAGTATAAACATTAGCGCATAACGGCATTAGGCACGATCTTTACTGCTGCCCCTTAGTGGTGGAGCGATATAAAATGTCACTAATTTTTAATTCAAGCGTGTATGATATCACTGATAATGGCACGCCAAATTGTAATAGTTCTTCTGCTTGCAATAACTTAGCATAATACTCACTATTGTGTGTTCTATTATTCATCTTATAAACCTTTCCATGTCTAATTGCTATTATATTGATGAGTTTAACAGATGAATATTACAGTTTTATTACAAGAAATACCCATTTGCTTGTTTGAATTGTATGTGAGATTGGCTTAAGATAGACTTTTGATATCAAGCGCGCAAATACAGCCTTTAGTCATATGAGTGTAAATCGTTATTTTATTGCCTTTTTTGTTAATTTCACCATTCCGCTTGGTGGAATGAGTACTGATATTTATCTTCCTTCTTTGCCGGCAATGGCGAAGTACTTTAATACATCAAGCACAGAAGTGCAGTTAACCGTGACGCTTTTTGCACTTGGTCTTGCAATTGGTCAGGTGCTAACAGGACCTATTTCAGATGCGCTTGGAAGAAAGAAAATATACCTTTTGGGGATTATTCTGCAATTGGCATCTGTACTTTATATTTTACTGTCAACAACCGTGCTCTCTTTAATCATTGTGCGCTTTATTCAAGGCTTTGGAGCAGCTTTGATGATGGTGCCTGCTCGCGCGATGTTAAATGATGTTTTTGAAGGGGCAGCATTAAAAAAACAATATACCTACATTACCGCGGCTTTCGCACTAGGTCCGATTATTGCGCCGTTTATTGGTGGGTATTTACAACATTACTTCAACTGGCATGCAAGCTTTATATTTGTACTGATTTACTTAGTGGTGTTATTTATAATTTGTTTGCTGTTCGTTCCAGAGACGATTAATAGCAAAAAGAATTTTTCTTTGTCACATTTAACACATAGCTACCACACGGTGCTGACAAATAAAAAGTTTGTAACCGGTGCACTTTTACTGAGCTTCTTCTTTGGCTATGTCGCAACTTTCAATGTAGCAGGTCCTTTTATTATACAAAATCTAATGGGCAAAAACGCCATTTTCTATGGCTATATTGCGCTATTAATGGGCGTGGCATGGTTTGCAGGCAACATGATAAGTCGTTTATTTTTTCGTTTTAAACTAAAACATAAAAGTTATGCGCTTTTAGGATTGATACTCCTTATGAGTGTGATCATGTTTGTCATTAACCTCTCAAGTTTAAGTGTGCCTCGTTTTATCACTCCTGTATTTATTATCACAATGTCAGCGGGCTTCTTATTTCCTATTTATGTTGGTGAATGCTTATCGCTTTTTCGCCAAGAGGCCGCTTCAGCAAATGGACTTTTATTTGCCATTATCTGGGTTTCATTTAGTCTTTTTTCATTTATCGCAGCAAATTTAAAAGTACATAGTCTCATGCCCCTTTTGAGCTGCTATGTGATTGTGAGCCTGATTCTTTTACTTGTATATATTATGATAGTTGCAAGGCATCATAGCTAATTCAAGCTTGGTATATTCTGTACGCTTAAACATAGATATTGAGGTAGGTTTATGGGTTACTCTAAAGGTTCTGAATAAATTGAATTTAACTTGATTATAGGGGTTAACCTATATAAAATATAGGCTATAATTTAAAGAAGGCAGTATTTATGTGGTCAGTTATAACAACTGATTTATTTGATGATTGGTATGACTCGCTAGATAATACCGACAGAAGCAACGTTTTAGCTTCTATGATCGTATTACAAGAAAGGGGACCTGCTCTTTCAAGGCCATATGCTGACACCATCAAAGGCTCAAACCACAAAAATATGAAAGAACTAAGAGTCCAAAGCAAAGGTAAGCCAATACGCATATTTTTTGCTTTTGACCCAAAACGAAATGCGATTTTATTATGTGCAGGAAATAAAACAGGTAAAGATAAAAGGTTTTACGAGGTTATGATACCCATTGCAGATAAAGAATTTATGCTTCATTTAAATAAAAACAAAACATAGGAGTAAGATATGGCCAGAACACTTAAACAGATACTTGCTCAAGAAAATGCAAAAGTTGTCACAAATGCCAAACAAAAGGCAGAGACTATTCTTTTGGATATACACTTATCTGAACTTAGAGAAAAAGTGAACAAAACACAAGTTGAATTAGCTAATACACTAGGTGTTAAGCAACCAACAGTTGCAGAGATGGAGAAACCAGGGCGAGATTTAAAGCTATCGTCATTAAAAAAATATATTGAAGCTACTGGTGGAAAATTAAGACTAGATATTGAACTTCCAGACGGAACACATTATGGCTTTTCTGTTTGAAAAATAATCGTTGAACTTGTAGAAAACATATCAGAATAACGCTGCTAGTTTTAATGAATACGATAGGGAGTTTATGCTTGACTATTGCCATTATATAGTTAAGCATTTCAATTTAGCACATAGGCATCACAAATATTAGCTGAGTTAGTATTTGTTCTTTGTAATCAAATACGTTATATTTCAAGCCAGTATAATTTTCTGTAAATATAAGAAGCTATGACGCCTGTAATTGCTATTGTTGGTCGCCCAAACGTCGGGAAATCAACACTTTTTAATGCGCTCACCAAAACAAGAGACGCACTTGTTTATGATATGCCGGGGGTGACACGTGACAGGCAGTATGCACAAGCAAGCTATGATGAGCATCATTATATCCTAATCGATACAGGTGGTATCTCAGATGGTGATGCTGGTGTCGATGGGTCAATGGCTGAGCAGTCGATTCTGGCAATTGAAGAGGCAGATTTAGTTTATTTTGTCGTTGATGCACAAGCAGGTAAAACCGTCGCAGATGATTATATTGCCTCACTACTACGCTCACGAGGCAAGCCGAGTGTGTTGGTTGTTAACAAGATTGATGGCCTTCAAGAAGATGGTGCAATGGCTGAGTTTTATGAATATGGCTTTGAGCATATTTACCCCATTGCTGCAAGTCATAGGCGTGGGATTAACTCACTGTTGGAAGAAACCTTATTGCCACTTTGTGAAAGTGAGGCAGATGATGAAAAAGATTCCAGTAATGCAACCAGTGAAGCCAACCAGCGTGGGATCAAATTTGCACTGATTGGACGACCAAATGTAGGCAAATCAACCCTGACAAATCGCATGTTGGGTGAGGATAGAGTCGTTGTTTATGATATGCCGGGGACAACGATTGATAGCGTGTATATTCCCTTTTCGCGTAATGATAAAGATTATACAATCATTGATACAGCGGGGATTCGAAAGCGCGGAAAAATCAAGGAAGTATTAGAGAAGTTCTCGATTGTTAAAACACTTCAGGCAATTAAAGATGCCAATGTTGTTATTGCTTTGATTGATGCCAAAGAAGGCCTGACTGATCAGGATTTGCATTTGATTGGCTTCGCATTAAGTGCCGGGAGATCTCTTGTTATTGCAGTGAATAAATGGGATGGCATGAGTCTTTCTGATAAGAATTATCTAAAAGATGAAATCAATCGAAGAATGGTGTTTTTAAAAGACTATGTCGATATTCATTTTATCTCAGCGCTATATGGAAGCAATGTTGGACATTTATTCAAATCAATCGAAGATGCTTTTAAAAGTGCCAATAAACGTATTTCAACACCTGATTTAACGCAAGTTTTAAAACTTGCTACAGAAGATCATCCACCGCCTGTGTCAGGCAAATCGAGAATAAAACCAAAATATGCGCATATGGGCGGGCACAATCCACCTGTAATTGTGATTCATGGAAATCAGGTCGATAAACTCTCTGGTTCATACAAGCGCTATTTAGAGAAGTTTTTTCGTGAAGCATTTGAATTTGTCGGCACACCGATTAAATTTGAATTCAAATCATCAATCAATCCTTATCAGCAGGATAAGAAGACTAATACAACACCATTAAAGCGCTATAAAGAAGAGAAAGGCTCTCGCACTAAGTCAGTGAGAAAGAATAACCAACAGCGCTCAAGACAGGCAAAACAAGTTAATAAAACAAATAAAACGAAGTGAATAGCACAATATGCAATTAAAGGTCAGCAAACGAAAGCACTTAGAGCCAGTTGAGATTTCTTTAACGGGTGCCAAAAATGCACTTCTACACTTGATGTTTGCAAGTTTGCTGCCCATAGGGACAACACGATTTTTAAATGTGCCCACTTCTCTTAGGGATTATCGTGGGATTTGTGATATATTGCGCTACCTTGGTACAGAGGTGAATGAGCTAGATGAAAAAACGGTTGAATTAACCTCACATATCCAAGCGCAAAGCATCGATTTATCAATAGATTATACTAAAAAAACACGCACGTCTTTAATGCTGTTAGGGGCGCTTAGTAAACAGGTGAAATCACTAAGAATTGGCTATCCTGGGGGCTGCTCTTTTGCTGAGGAGCGTCCTTTTGATATTCATGTTGATGGACTTCGGGCGCTCGGTGCTGCTGTGAAAGTGGATGAATATCATATTGAAGTGACTAAGACACAAGAGAAAAATGCTGAGTTTAGATTAAAGTATCCCTCAGTTGGCGCCAGCATTAACCTGATGCTATATGCCGCGCGTGGGAAATCGATTGTGAAGCTTCATAATATCGCACTTGAGCCTGAAGTGGTTGAGGTGGCAAGCTTTATCAATCAATGCGGTGGTAAGGTTCGTATTGATCATAAAAAAAGAGCAATGCAGATTAATGGCTCAAATATGCTGAAAGGGGTGAGTTTTGCAGTGATGTACGATCGCATTCAAACAATGAGCTATGCGGCACTTGCTTATTTGCACCATTTGGATGTTGTGGTGTTAGGGGTTAGCACCAAAGAGTATATTGATGCCCCGCTCAAAGTATTAACCAAAATTGGCGCAAGATGGCAGTTTAATGCCGCTAAGCAATCGATTCAATTTTTTGGTAGTAAGAGTAAGCTTGTTAAAACGAAAATCACAGCTGAGCCGTACCCAGCATTTCCAACGGATCTTCAGCCTATTTTTGCCGTTATGTTGTCAGCGGCAAATGGAGAGTCCTCTATTTTAGATACCGTCTATCCTGAGCGGGTGAAATATGTGGCAGAGCTACAAAAAATAGGGTTTCCTATCTTATTTGATGGTAAGCAAATTAAAATTACACCGCTTAATCAGTGCAAAAAACCACTGGCAAGTGCGACGATGAAAAGCTTTGATTTGCGTGCAGGCATGGCTGTGATTATGGCGGCCTCTCTTTGTGAAAAAGTGTGTTATATTACACATGCTGAACAGGTATTTCGCGGCTATGAAAGACTGCTTGAAAATATGACGCATTTTATGCATATTGCAGTGGCAACGGAGTACTATGAGAAATGATCAGCTTAAAAAAGTATAATACTTATGCGATCGATGCCAAAGCAGAGCATGTTTATTTCCCAAAGGGTATACAAGAGATTGTTGAGATTTATCAAAACCATCAAAAAGTCGTTGTGCTTGGAAATGGCAGTAACGTGATTTTGGCAAAAGCGCTTTATCATGATTGCGCATTTGTTATTTTTTCGGATAATTTTAATCAAATCACAAAGCAAGAGGATGGCATTTACGCTGAAGCAGGTGCGTTGCTAAGAGAACTTTCACTTTATGCTTATGAGCATAAGCTCTCAGGAATGGAGACTTTCTTTGATGTGCCGGCAAGTGTTGGTGGTGCGATGATCATGAATACAGGGGCATACGGCGATGAAATGTATGATCATTTGTGCTATGTTAATATTCTCAATTTAAAGACCAATAAATGCGAGCGCTTTGAGAAAAAAGACATTGATTATGGTTATCGCTACTCAATGTTTAAAACAATGCCTTGTTTGATTCTGGGTGCCTTTTTTCACTTTCAAGCGGCAAAACAAGACAAGATCAAAGAGAAGATGAACCATATTCTCGCGCAGAGAATGGCAAAACTGCCGAGAAATCCAAGTGCAGGCAGTGTTTTCAAGCGTCCAAAGTATCACATTACAGTGGGTGAAATGGTTGAAAAAATCGGCTTAAAAGGCCACCAAATTGGCGGTGCGCAAATTGCTAACAAACATGGTGGTGTGATTATCAATCTAGGTAATGCGACCGGCGAAGATGTGCTTAAATTAGTTTTATTTATCAAAGAGAAAATCTACCAACACTATCAAGTTGAGCTTGTGTTAGAGCAGATTGTGGTCGATTAATTCAGCTGTTCATTTGGACATTATAATAAGCGAATGGCAATTATTGCCACGAGCACTAAACTTATAGTAAGTGCGTCTCATGAGAGTGAAATATGCAAAGGCAATTGCGCTATTTTTTAATGGTTTTAGTATATGGTATTAGCTTTTTTTTGTGCTTGAATAATGCCTTTGCGATAAATGATAAGAATCTATGGACGCATCAAGGACATTTAACGAGTGATTTACTACAGATAAAGCAAAACTGTCCAAAGACATTACAAGCGCCAATTTATTGCCAAATTTTGTTTTTCCTATCACAAAATATGCTTGAGCAATATCAAAAGAGTGACTATCAGCTAGAGGTGGAGAAAAAAGGAGCAAATAAACTCACGCTGTTAATTTCACTAACCGAGAAAACTCAAAAAACGAGTATGACTTTATCGGTTGATATAATAAATGTTGATGCAGATAAAGTGCTTTCTTTTTTGCAGAGTGCGCCAAAGTTGGCTACATTTGTCTTTCACTCAGCGCTTTGGTTTGAGTCGGCTTATTTTAATAACTTTGAGATAAAGGGAAAGCTAATAATAAATCAAAACCTTATCAATCTTTTAACAAGCATGCTCTTCAGTGATAGTGCTAAAAAGCTTGTTAAGCTGTTTGATATTAATAGCCTGAGAGTTGAGATTGCCTCCAAGGATACTACGCATGAGACAAAGCGGATTTATATGAATGTGGAGGATAAGAGCAAAGCAAAGCTAACGACCACGGTAGATTTTTTTACACCATACCCTTTATATGTACTTCCAATGCTCTCAGCGTTAAACTTAGCCAAGCTTGAAGGGAGGGTGTTTGAAAATAGCCTAGATATGACCCGATTAGATATTATATTTAATAATAATGGGTTGTTAGATAGCGTGCTTGATAGCTACGCGCCACTCGATAAAAAAATGGCGAGACAACTAATCAGTAGCTATGTTGCTAATCGCGCGGCACTAACCTACCAAACGCATGCAAGAGATTTTTTATCCGCACTTGCCGTTTTCCTTAAAAATCCAGATCATTTTAATGTGCGTATTGCACCCAAGTATGCGTTTTATCATACCAATGATTATTGGTATTATCTTCTTAAGTATTTCAATGCATACTATCAGTTAAAGCTGGCTGAGAGTCACCCTCAAAGCGCTTTAGGGGGAGATAATGTCAAAGCGCTCTTAGTCGCAAAAAAGGAATTTGTAAAATATAAATTGAAACTAAAGCATTTGTATTTTACCAACCTTGAGGTTCAATACTATGTTAATGGCACATTAGTTGATTTTATATAGTATGGAAGTTTAATAAAATTTTTTGTGCACTTGAAGCATTTTTTGAAAATTTTTGATTAATTTATATTCTTTTAATGCAGGTTGTTTTTCAATTACCTTGTTTTATTGTGAAGAAAATAAAAGAAATATGGCGGAGAGAGCGTATGAAAAAGTTACTAGCAAGCATAGTAGTATTAATCGGCATTGGCCTTATTGCAGGCTGCGGTGGTGGCGGTAGCAGTGGCAGCAGTAGCAGTGCAACTGGTAGTTGCAGTGTAGGAAGTAACTGTACCCCTTCAAACTTAAGTGCCGTTCCGGCCTCGGAATAATTAACTTATAGGATGAGATAGCTATGAAAATTAAAACAATTGTTAAAACGGTGTTGTATATCAGTGCTGCTATTTCGCTTTCAGCCAATGCTGCGGTGCCAACTTCTGGTGCTTATACGACAGATACGGCAAGAACATTTACCAATAGTCCATTGCAAAAAGGTGTGCAGCAGGTGAATAGTATTATGTGTATGGTGAAGCAGACGGAGCCTGATGCAACAGAAAATGTCGGTCAAGGGGCTTATTTGGCCAATGTTGATATGAATGCCTGTGGTATGGGTGAGGGTGCAGAGTCAACTGGGTCACAAATGATTGCAGTTTTTGTGAATTCCTCTATTTCAAGTGGGATTATGACGGCAGATTTATGGTTTGATGGCGTTACCGTGGGTCCAGATGGTGGAGGCGCTCAGCAGATTATTCAGGGTAAAGGAACCATTACCACACCACCAAGTAGTAGTGTTCCTTATGGTGTGTTTTCAATGGATTATGCCTCTAGGAATGTCACCGCTGATCAGACAGTTTCAAGCACCATCAATATGCAAGGCCATGTGGGGGCAACCAATACCTCTGGTGTCAATGAAATGGTTTATGTCGAAGATCAAGAAGGTGATGGCACAGAAGATATTCAGATGAGAATTAGTAAGGATGCTGATGGTGTTGGGTCTGGTCGAATTACCTTCCCAGCAGGTCACCCAGGAGAGGAGCAGCAAGAAAGCATCTCTTTATTTGCCGCATTTAATACAAATTTCTTGTATGTGAAAGGCGACAACAGAGAGCTTTGCTTTGACAGAACCAGTGTAACAGATATCGTTTACGGTTATGGGCTATATAATGCTGATGGGACACGTGTGTCAGTCAATACAGGATTCCCAATTCGTTATACCAATGATAATAATGAAGTGGTTGATGGTTGGATTGGCTATTATGGTATTTGGCTACCGGGTGTGAGTGTAACAAGTGCTTTAGATGGGGCTACTGTTACTAAAATTAATATGTCAGATGGTACAACAGAAGAAGGTACCCTAAGATACTACGATGGACGTTTAGAGAAAAATACAGTGGATTCAAAAACACTGAGTGAGCTTGAAGGTGTTGATATGATCCTATCGCTTCAAGGTGGCTTTGGTAATAGCCCTGTGCTTCAATGGAATAACGATGATGGTCACTTTGAAAAAGTAGGGGTGCAAAGCTGTAATCAAGGAAGTGGATGTACCATTGATAGAGATGCAAATGCGACTGAGTATGATGTTGAAACCAATGTGTTTAATAATTCTGAGATGCCAAGTGACTTTATGCCGCTTGATATTCCAGGCGTTGGTTTTACTGGATTGAACCTGCGTGATTATGAGGCGCAGTCTAGAACGTTTAATGCGCCAACTAGTAGTAGCGGTATTCGTATCTTTACGAACGAAATTCAAAGTCCATCTTCTAGTGGCTCGACCTTGACGCTATACTGTTTTGATAACTGCCCAGTTCAAGTGGATGGTACAATCAGTAATTATAACACTAATGAAACAGTGAATAGTGTTAAATACACGATTGAGCTTGGTACAAGTGGTACAGATGTTTATATTTTAAAAGGGCCAACCGGTACGGTGGATGGAAATAATAACCTAGCATCAGTTGCTTCAACACCGACTGTTTCAATGACAGCCTCTGGAGACAGTACCATTGATATCTATGAGTTATTTGCAACTTCAGATAGAGAAGGTCGTTTTGATGAAACAGTATTCTATTCATGGAGATCAAGCTCAAATGAGTGGAATAAATTTATTACCTATCAAGATAGCAGTGGAGTCTTATCTAGCTTTGATGCGCCAATTAAACTGGTCTATACTAATCCGGCTGGAGAGAAGAAATTCTTGCAATTTGAAGGCTTTGGTCGATTTAGTGGTATTCCTGAGGTTTGTGTGGATATTGGGACAGGAAATGAAGTAGATTGTTATGCTTCAAATGATGGTGTTCATTCAGAGAACATTATATTCAAACCATTGTATAATGTTGTAAATACAAATGATGTGGATGTGACCTTAACCTCAGTTGATGAGCAGACAAATTACTATTCACGTCAGCTTGTTATTGCGCAAGAGCTTGGAGTTGCCACTGATACGACAAACTGTACAACAGGACTTGCCAGTGAAATGACAACGGCTGAAGGGTTGACTTTGCCAACAATTGCAGCTAATTGGACTGACCCTGCTCTTGGTGCTAAGCCTACTACCTATAGCTCAACAGATGCAGATAATAAAATTATCTCAAGCTAGTTGATTGCCTTTTTAACATATAGACCACCTTCGGGTGGTTTTTTTATTTTCATAAAATTTAGCATAACTTCAATGTAAATTTGATAGTCCCTTGTCTATAGTTAATTTTGTATTTCATAAATAACTGAAGAGAGAATAGTTATGAATTACATTTGTATACAACACTGGAGAAGGGAAATGTTGAAAAAAATGCTTGTATTGGGCTTGTTGGCAGCGCCGGTTATTGTCAGTGCAAAGGCAGGGATGAATATCTATGTGGAGAACCATTGTGCTTACCCTGTTAAATTCACCCAGACAAAGGATCACTATAGTGATCCCACACAAAATGTTGAACTGGCAGCTTATCAAAGTGCATTATTTAACTATATTTCAACAGGCTATCTGACTGATACGCATATTGTTCGTGGAATGGTTGCAACTGCTGATGGCCAGGAACTTGGAAAGCTCTTATTTAGTCTTGATAATGGCTGGACAAGTAATGACTATAAATTAGAAAGTAAAATGGGCAATATTGCCGTTGATAATCTATCAAAGTCTTGGCATAACTGGTATGGAACGCCTAATATTACTGTCAGTACCTGTCAAGATGTATTAGACATTCAAAATGCAAGCTTGTTTGATGATGTTACACGTGTATTAGTGTTTGGTGATAGTCTTTCTGATAAAGGAACCTTATTTGAATACACACAAGGTGTGGTGCCTGATGATAAACATTATTATAACGGCATGTTCAGTAACGGTAATGTTTGGACGTGGCATTTAAAAAATGCACTTCGTTCGTATGGTATTTCATTAAGTAACTATGCTGTAGGGGGCGCAACGGCAGTGCTTAACCCTGATCTTGAACATTTGCCTTACAGCTTAAGCTCAGAGGTCAGCACGTTTAATACCAATGCAGCGCTTAAAAATTGGCAGGATTATAACCATTTTCTGGCATTTATCTGGATTGGCGCTAATGATTATCTGACAGAACCACAATTGATGAATGAGCAAAGCATGATTGATTTGACCAATAAGGTCAAAGCCTCAATTAAGGAGAACATTACTAAATTAATCAAAAAAGGCATTAATAAATTTGTCATTATGAATTTGCCGGATTTATCCAAAACGCCAGAGAGTCAGTATGATAATCAAAATACGGCAACAACCGCAAGGTTAACAGAGCTTCATAACCAAAAACTCAAAGCACTTGTTGATGAGCTACGAGGTGACTATCCAGATAAACGCTTTGAGTTTGTTGATATAGAGAACCTTTTTAATGATTTATTAAGCAATCCACAAAAATACAATGATGAATATCATCTTAATTTGAGTATATTGGACAACTCTTGTTGGCATGGAAGTTATTTTGCAGCAGAGGCGAATATGAGTACCAATCAGTTACTCAATAGCACTTTGCCAAGAACAGGTGATTTGCAAGCTGTATTGAAAGTAAGAAGTGGCGGTCAGATGTGTACTGATTCAGAGCGCTATATTTTCTGGGATCGTGTGCACCCAACCAAACAAATTCATGCTGTGTTGTATGAATATCTTCTTAAAGAATTGGGTGCGAGTTTTATCAGTCAGTAAGACTTTAGAAGCTGCATCACTATTAAGCTATCCAAAAACTAAATTCTGCTTTGATAGAGTAGGGTAATATCAGGTATGATAACCATTAAGTTTACCTCAATTGATATTATCAGATGCAAGTGCACTTTTACATTCTATCTTCCAACTCAAAAGAGACCTTTTGTGAGTTTATAGTCAATCTAACACAAAAAATATGCACAAAATCTCATCGTGTTTTAATCTATGCAAGCGCTGATCTTTTAGATCATTTAGATCAAGCGCTCTGGCAGGATGGCGTTTTTGATTTTTTAGCGCATGCATATATAGAAAAAGCGGAAGAGGGTGAGAGGCTCCCTGTTGTACTGTCTGACAAAAGGGAGGTATTAGTACAGTGGGAGGATGTTGTTATTTATCTCGGTGAGAGCGTTTTGTCTACAGCGCTTAAGTGTCAAAGGTTAATTGAAGTTGGCGATCAGGAGCCTCTCGCGTTAGAGCGTTTACGTGCGCATTATAAAGCATTTCAGCAGCAGGGCTTTCTTGTGAAAACACATAAGTTAGCCTAGTTTATCACTGGCAACATGATAATCTGGATCTTCCATCACATTCACTTCAACTAAATTGCCAGCTTTACCCAAAAGCTCTTTACACTCTTTGGACAGGTGCTTTAAATGCAGATTTTTCCCAAGTTTGTTATACCCCTCAGCGATATATCGAATCGCATCGATTGCAGAGTGATCGCATACACGTGAATACTTAAAGTCGATAATCACTTCTTTGGGATCACTTGCAGGATTAAAAAGGGACTTAAAACGTGTGCTGGAGCTAAAGAATAACGGTCCATGAAGTACATATTCCTTTGAACCATCTGAATTTGTTTTTTGCTCGGTATAGATGTTTTTAGCAGTTTGCCATGCAAAGACAAGTGAAGCCAAAATAATGCCAATAATCACTGCGATCGCTAAATCAGCTAATACGGTTACTACGGTGACAACAATGATAATAAAAGCATCATGAAGTGGTATTTTGCGAATAAATTTAAAGCTCGCCCATTCAAAGGTTTCGATAACGACCATAAACATAACACCGACAAGGGCTGCAAGTGGTATAAGTTTGATAAGTGGCATGGCAATAACGATGAAAAGCAAAAGAAAGATTGCCGCCGTAATACCAGAGAGTCTACCACGTCCGCCAGAGGTGATGTTAATCATACTTTGGCCAATCATGGCGCATCCGCCCATGCTTTTAAAGAAGCCGCAAATAATGTTGCCGGCACCTTGTGCAATACATTCTTTGTTGCCACGCCCACGCGTTTTTGTGCGCTCATCAATAAGCGATAAGGTCATTAATGACTCTGAAAGACCAATAATAGCCAGAATAAAAGCATAAGGCACAATAATGCTAAGAGAGTGTAAGCTAAGCGGAATATGTGGAATGCTAAAGCTATGCTCAATAACCTCTTTGCCACTGCCAATCATATCACCCACATTAAGAATATGCTTTGTGGGTAAAGGGGCAAATAAAACAATTAAGGTGACAACAATAATTGCCGTTAAAGCAGAAGGAATAGCTTTGGTGAATTTAGGTAAGTAATGGGTAATGGCCATCGCGAGAATGACAAGTGCAATCATGACATATAAATCAGTACCTTGTAGCCAGATTTTATGATCAAAGCCTTGAGGGGTGTATTTAAACTGTTGTAATTGCGCAATAAAGATCACAATGGCAAGGCCGTTAACAAACCCAACCATCACTGATTTTGGCATCATGCGAATAAACTTTCCAAGACCAAGTACCCCAACGATAATTTGGATAATTCCTGTCAGAATAATCGTGGCAAATAAATAGCTCATGCCAGTGATTGGATCGTTTGGAAATAACAGCATAATAGAGACAAGGACAACGGCCATTGAGCCTGTCGCCCCTGATATCATACCGGGGCGACCACCAAATACAGCAGTGATAAAACACATAATAAAAGCAGCATAAAGCCCAACTGTTGGATTAACCCCTGCGACAAGCGCAAAGGCAACTGCCTCTGGAATAAGTGCAAGTGCAACCGTTAAACCAGAGAGAAAGTCCGTTAAATATTTGCCATCTTTATTTGGCATTAAAAAACGTTGAATAAGAAGTAATAGCATTAATCAATATACAAATTAGATGAATAGGGCGACAGTGTACTACTTTTTAAGATTTTTGTCAGGCAGAAAAAAGATTGCTATTTACTTCGCTTCGTTTAGATTAAAGTTTCTTGTTAACTAAAAATGCAATAATGGATGTAAAAATGGAAAAAGAAATTGTGACAACAAATGCTGCACCTGCAGCGATAGGTCCTTATGTTCAAGCAGTGAAATTTAATAACCTCTTATATACTTCTGGACAGATATCATTGACACCTGAAGGGGAGCTTATTAGTGGCTCAATTGAAGAGCAAACACACAGGGTTATGCAAAATTTAAAAGCACTTTTACATGACTCAAACAGCTCACTTTCACAAGTGCTTAAAACCACGTGTTTTCTAGCAAACATGGATGATTTTGCGCGCTTTAACAGTGTGTATGAAAGCTACTTTGAAGGGGTGTTTCCTGCGCGTTCTTGTGTTGAGGTATCCCGCTTGCCAAAGGATGTTTTGATTGAAGTCGAAGCTGTAGCTTTTTTCCAAAATTAGTGCGCAAAGTGCGCTTTTCGACATAAATTTTAAACTATGGCATATTTCCTATTGATTTTCTTTTACAAATTTTACTTGAATAATTTCTTTCGTTGGATATAATGAAAATCAGCAAAGGATTGTAGCTTTAATGGATATAAAAGCTAGTAATGGATGATGCCCCCACATGGATGAATATTTTGAGGATAAGGATATCCTGATTAAAGAGAGGTTTGTTCATTTATTGCCCATTTGATATGCTCGCAGACGATAGGATCATCGATGGTAGTGAGTTTATTGTGTAGTTTTTTAACAATTTCAGGATTTTTGGGTGCATTGCCAAGTGCAATAGCAAGGTTACGGAGCCAGCTTAAATAGCCGATTCTGCGAATGGCTGAGCCTTCTGTATTTTTAAGGAATGTTTGCTCATCCCACAAAAAAAGCTCAATGAGGGATTGGTTATCAAGCGCAGCTCTTGCTAAGAAGTCATTTTCAGTTGTCAAAGGCGCTTTGAGATTAACAGGGCAAATCAATTGACAGTCATCACAGCCATAGATTCGATTTCCTATTTGTTTTCGAAATTGAAGGGGAATTTCGCCTTTATTTTCAATGGTTAAATAAGAGATGCAGCGCCTTGCATCAATGATTTTATTGGCAATAATGGCATTGGTTGGGCATATTTTAATGCATGCTTGGCAAGATTTGCACCCATCATTTACTTTGCTTTGACGATATTGGGAAAAATCAATATTGGAATAAATCGTGCCAAGAAAGAAAAAGGAGCCTTCTTTATCAGAGAGTAAGTTACTGTTTTTGCCAATCCAGCCAAGCCCTGCCTTCTCTGCTAGTGGTTTTTCCAACACCGGAGCACTGTCAGTAAAAATGCGTCCATAGTGCTCTGGAAATAAAGTGCTGATAAAGTTATTGAGTCTTTTGAGTTTTTGTTTAATGACTTTATGATAATCTCGTCCAAGCGCATAGTAAGAGATAGCAGCTTGATCATCATCTGACTGTAGCTTATTTTTAAGCTGTTTATATGAATAGCGCTTTGGTAAATAATTCAGCCTCAACACAATCACACTTTGAGTGCCTGCAATAAGCTCAGAGGGAATATAGCGCTTCACACCGTGCTTTTCCATGTATTCAAGATCGCCATGATAGCCATTTTTAAGCCATTTTTGATAATGAGGAATATAGTGGCTTAAATCACAGTCAGTGGCGCTGATCTCAGAGAATGCTAAAGTATCAAGCGCAAAAGAGCGAATTTGTTGCCATTGTGTATGCGTTGGAGTTGTTAGCATGGAAGAGAAAATATAAAATTATTTTTGTGTGTGATTGTGTGAGTCTGCACTGTCATTATTAGCAGGATGGTTCGGGTCATCGCTGATTTCTAAATAGCGATCATCTTCAATCTTTTTATCAACATATAGTGTAAATCGATAGCCAACATACATCGAGACAGCAAGCATCAGGCAAATGGCAATATACCACATTGATTTATTCTCCTTAGTAGAACGTATGTTTGTTTTCATCTAAATCTTGTTTACCAATTGCGCTTTTTCCGCGCCACGCTGCATTAAACGCCCAGAATTTATAAGCGATAATGATGATAAACATAACGATAGTAATATAAAACATGCCCATTAAACTATAAGGTGCAGAAGAGGCATTCCAGATGGTTAAGCTTTGTGTCCCAATGCCGCCGGCAATATGTAAAGATGATGGCACAATAAAAGGGAAAAGTGCAAAGGCGCCAGAGCATAAAAGTGCGCTGATACTAATGGCGCTGCACCAGTAAGCAAATGTGCCTGAAACACGTTGAAAAAGCATCGCAAGGACAATGCCTGCATAGGTTAAAACAGGGGCAATCCACATCCAAGGGTGAAGAGTGTAGTTCTGCATCCAGCCACCCATTTGTATCACCACATCAGTGTGATAGGATAGGGTTTTGGGTGTCGCGCTGATATTCATGCCCGGCAGCCAATAGATAAGTGCAACTAAACCAATTGTGATAAGAATAAGCGCTAAAACTGAGAAGAGATAAGCAAGTTTTGAAAAGCGTCTTTTTAGCTCGCCAGTCAGTCGTCGGTTAAGATGGAAAGAGCCATGCATCAAAGACATAATAATGACAAGAACTGCAACCAAAATACTAAAAGGTGAAATAACACTTAAAAAGGCGCTTTGTTGATATTCAGAGCGCATCATAAAATCATCATGGTAAAAAGGAAGTCCTATAAATAAAGAGCCAAGGACAAGTCCAAAGACAAGCATTGGAAAGAAGCTACTAATAAAAAGTCCCCAATCCCAAAACTTACGCCATTTATCACTGTCTATTTTGCTTCTGTAGTCAAAACCAGGGGGACGTAAAAATAAGGTGAAAAGAACAAGTAACAGTGCAGGATAAAGCCCTGAGAATATCGTGCCATAAACCGCAGGCCAAATGCCAAAAAGTGCACCACCAGCAATAACAAGCCATGTCTGGTTTCCATCCCAAGTAGGTGCAATTGTATTTAATGCAAGGCGTCTTTCATCATCATTTTCATTAAAGTTTTTATGCTTAGATAAAAACGGCATCATAATGGTGACCCCTGAGTCACAGCCTGATGTGGTGGCATATAAGACTAAAACAGCAATAATCAAGACCCACCAGATAACTTGAAGTGTTGTATAATCAAACAGCATTAGTGTTTCTCCTCTAAGTCGTACCTTCCTGTTCCTAGAGAGCCTGGACCTTTTCGTGCAATTTTCACCATGATAATCAATTCAACCACAAAAAGTGCGACATATAGCAAGGCAAAGAAAAATAGACTAATAACAATATTCCAAGACTCCAATGATGACACACCGAGGGAGGTTGGTAATATGCCATGGACAACCCAAGGTTGCCGGCCCATCTCTGCAATAACCCAGCCAGCTTCAGCTGCGATATAAGGCAAAGGAATAGCAAACAGTGCAGCCCACATAAACCACCTGTGTTTTAACAGTGTTCTATGAAGGAGAAATACAGAGCCTAATACCATAATCAAGAAAGTGATAAACCAGCAGAAAATCATGACTCTAAAGCCAAAAAAGGCAGGCCACATTTCAGGAATCGAGTCCTTAGCAGCTGCTTGAACTTCTTTCTCTGTTGGGTTGAAAGGGTCTTTTGCATGTTCCTGTAGAATAAAGCCATAGCCAATATTATCACGGTATTTTTTAGTTGCCTGATTAGTGGGATCGAAAATAGCATAATCTGCCTTGGTTCCATTCCCGCTTCGAATATGGCTTAATGCCTTAAGTGCGATAGCGCCATCACGTATTCTGGTTTCATTCTCTTTCATAATAGGCTTTAAGCCTTCTACAGTTGCACTTAGATTATGCCCTGCAATGAGACTTAACGCCCAAGGAATATTGATTTCTAAATAGTTTTTCTCTTTTTCTTGAGATGGGATGGCGACAACTGTCCAAGCAGCTGGTGGTTTTTGTGTTTCCCATTGCCCTTCAATGGCGGCCATTTTAGCAGGTTGGTATTTATCAACTGCAAGTCCATTCGCATCACCTAAAAAGAAGATGAAAATTGCGCTTGAGACGCCAAAACCAAGGCCAACGGCAAGCGAGCGGATCGCAAAGCCTGTGTTACGTTTGCGAAGAAGATACCATGAGCTAATGCCGACAACAAACATAGCAGAGATAACATAACCGCCAAAGGCAACATGTCCAATTCGAATTTGAGCAAGTTCTTGAAGGTAGATATCAACAAAGCTTGTCAGTTGCATTTGCATCGTATCAGGGTTTAAGAACGAAGCAACTGGGTGTTGCATCCAGCTATTGGCAACAAGGATATTAACAATAGATAAATTGGTTCCAAGTGCAAGGAAAAATGTAATTAAAAGGTGTGTTTTTTTGCTGACTTTATTCCAAGTAAAAAAGAATAAACCAAAGAGTGTTGCCTCCGTCATAAAGGCAGTGAGTCCTTCAATCGCTAGAATCGTGCCGAAACTCTCGCCAATAAAGCGTGAAAAATAGGCCCAATTCAGCCCAAACTCAAATTCCATGGTAATTCCGGTGACCACGCCCATCGCAAAATTGATGGCAAAAAGCTTACCCCAAAACTTGACCATATCTCGATAAACAACCTTGCCTGTTTTGATGTAGGCTGCTTCCATAATAAATAAAATCCATGAAAGCCCAAGGGTTAAGGGGACAAAGATAAAGTGAAAAAGTGCGGTAAAGGCAAACTGTGATCGTGACAAATCGACAAGAAGCTGCGACATATCCATCCAATACTCTCCAAAAACTTATCATTTTGGTGCTGTAAAATTGCTGACAGAGTCTACGCCATTCAAGCTGAATTGAAAACCATATCAAGCAATTTAATTAATTATCCTTCATGTTGTGTCAATCATAGACGGTTTTTAGTAGATTGCCAGCGTATGATCACGTATTTTGCAAGACTATTTATAGAGACAAAAAATCTTTTACAATTGAGTTGGTTTGCTACAATATTGACATACTCTTTGATCTGGATAAGTTTTTATATGAATGTAATGCCCACTGATATTTTTCTTTCAAGTGCGTATATTCCCATTGTTCTTATGGCCGTGTTGCTTATTGGTTTTATTTGTCAGTGGCTTGCTTGGCGGCTAAAACTTCCTGCTATTTTGTTTTTACTGATTGCAGGTGTGTTATTAGGCCCTATATCCTCCATTGTATTTGGCAAAGAATATGCATTTTTAAACCCTTCTGGGCTGTTTCAAGATGCACTATATCCCATTGTTTCCATTTGTGTTTCAATCATTCTTTTTGAAGGCTGTCTTGGGCTTAAGTTCAGAGAGATAAGAGGTCTTGGGAAAACGGTTCGCAATATTGTTTCTATTGGGCTTTTAATTACCGCAGTGCTAACGACCATTGCTGTACATTATATCTTTGGGCTGGCATGGGAAATTGCAGCTTTAATTGGTGCTATATCCTCTGTGAGTGGTCCAACCGTTGTGGTGCCAATTTTAAGAAGTGTGCGCCCAACCACTAAACTTGCCAACATTATTCGCTGGGAGGGGATGCTGGTTGATCCGATAGGTGCAATTTTGGCTGTGATTGTCTATACCGCGATTACCGCGTCACAATATGTCGCCCTATGGAGCATCGTTATTCATGTGTTTTTGGTCGTTATTGTTGGCGGTGGCGGTGGTGTCCTTATGGGATTTTTGCTTGGCTACATTTTAAAAAAGCAGTGGGTGCCAAGTTATCTTAATAACATGTTTGTACTGTCTTTTGTCATTACATCATTTGTGATTGCTGAGCATATCGTTGAAGGCGGTGGGCTATTAATTGTCACAATTATGGGTATTATAGTTGGCAATATGCCTAATGCGCATATTGAGGAAATTCTTGATTTTAAAGAGTCATTGAGTTTGATTTTGATTTCAAGTTTGTTTATTTTGCTCGGTGCGAATGTTAGTTTTGCCTATCTATCAGAAGTATGGTGGAAGGGGATTGTTTTAGTGCTAATTTTGCAATGTATCGTCAGGCCCATTGCAGCGGGTATTTCAACTATTGGTAGTGAGCTTAATTGGCGAGAGCGGATGCTCTTTTGTTGGATTTCACCACGAGGAATTGTTGCCGCTGCCGTTGCTGCGCTTTTCTCTATCAAAGTGATTGAAACGATGGGACTGCCAAGAGAGGGTGAGCTTTTGGTGTTATTGGTCTTTATTATTATTTTAGGGACAGTGATTATCCAAAGTTTAACCGCGCCTTTCTTGGCAAAAGTACTACATGCTTCAGCGCCTGAGCCCAGAGGATTTTTAATTATAGGTGGCAACACTTTGGCACGCAGCATTGCACTAATATTACAAAAAAATGGCTTTAATGTTGTTTTGACGGATACCAGTTGGAGAAGCGTGCAGGCTTGTCGCCTTCAGGGACTGACTTGTTATTATGGCAGCTCAGTTTCAGAGCATGCTGATTGGCATTTAAATTTGGTTGGAATAGGTCGTATGTTAGGGTGCTCTAGTAGTGAGCAAATGAATGTGCTCTCTGCGGTTAAATATTACCGTGAATTTGATGGACGCTCTTCAGTATTTACACTGCCAACCTCACAAAATCGAGCAAACTCTAAGTTGACCTATCTTACTAAAAAATATGCAAAACGTCTTTTCAGTCGAGATTTGTCCTACCATATGCTTCGATCCGCAGTCAAACAAGGTGGTGAAATTAAAAGCACCACATTAACAGATGAATATAGCTGGGAGAAATTTCAATCTTTGAATGAATCGGCAATTGAGCTTTTCTTTATTACCCCTAAAGAACAAATTCACGTTGTTTCACCAGATAGTGATTTTAATCCACAAAGTGGCTGGAAAGTTATCTTTCTTCTTCCCCCGCATGATTGGGTAGCTGAGCGAGATGAGGAATAAGCGGGTAGTATAAAAAAAGTTTGATGCTCTTTTTAGCGATGCGCTGTTTGGCTGCAAGTAGGTATTGATACTCACGTAGCTGACCCTGATAAAGCATATTATGCTCAGCAATAAATTGATCTAATGACTCATCTTTTAAAGGAGTAGAGAATTTATAATCGATAATGCTATATTCACCATCCTTTTCAATGATGCGATCAGCTGTTTTTTTATTGACCTTGCCAAAGCGTTTTTGATACATATTCTGCTCGGCTTTGCCTTTGGCGGTGAAAATCCATGGAAACTCTTTGATGGTATTTGTAATCGCTTGATGGCAAAGTGAGTGTGCTTTATCGTAAAGCACTCTTGGCAGGTGAAATTGATAACACATTTTATTCAAAAAGGTGTTAAGTGCATGCTGGTCATATTTGTTATAGCAGAGATACTCAAAACAAGCATGTAAGATAGAGCCAATCTGCTTGTCAGTATTAAGTAAAACATCATCTGGGTTGGGTTGATTAAGCGGGTTTTCTTTATCTATTTGCGCATCTTCTTCTGGTTCATTTATAGCAAATGGTGAAAGGGAGAATGTTTGCACTTGATCGACAGTTGGCATGATGCAATCAGTTGCTGCTTCCGATGTGTGTTTACATTGATCTTTTTGTTCGTCGTTTATTTTTTCCCAATCTACTGTAGCAGGCTCTAAAAGTGCGTAGAAGCTGCCAGATTTTGCTTTAAGTGTTTTGCCATCTTCTTTGTGATTAAATGTTAGAAAAAGCTTTGATTTTGCTCGCGTTGCGCCCACATACAAAAGCCGCTGAGATTCATAAAGAGCACGTTTTTTTTGTAGTGATTGAATGACTTTATATAAAGAGGAAACCTCGCTTTCTAAAGCATGTCGGATGGGACTGACAAGAAGGTGGTTTTCAGTGGGTGAGAGATGATAGTTGTCATATAAAAACACCTCAGGATCATCGCTACGACTGGCTTTATTTAAATCAGGCATAATAACAAAATCGAACTCTAGCCCTTTGGATTTATGAATGGTCATTACTTTGATGGGGGTCTCTTTGTCAGTAGAGTAAAAGCTTGACTCTAGTGCGCTTAGAAAAAGTGTATGATCCAGAATATCTGTTCGGTCTTGATTTAAATGCTGATCCAATATATCAATGAAGTTGTGATAAGCTTCTTTTTCTGGATGGATTGAACAGCCATCAAGCTTTTGCCAAAAAAATGACAGTTTTTTATCTATGGCGGTACGCTTTGGATGATAAAGAGCGTTATTTAGGTAGTCCAAAAAGTACCTCAGCTTGATTTGATGTGCTTGCGGCTCAATAAGCGAGTCAAGGTAGTCATGAGCTCTTTCAAGAAAAAAATCGCCCGATTGTGTTTGTATGTTATCTATTTCTTCCAGTGTGAAACCAAAGAGCTTTGATTGCAAAAGGCTGAGCCAATGAAAAATATCCTCATAGTTAATAAGAATAAAACTCAAAGCAATCAAATCTTGTATTTGCTCTTGATAATATAATGGTTCAATCTCACTTTCCGTGAGCTCAATCTTCTGTGATTTTAAAATCGGGATCAGTGTTTTAAGGTGTGAGCGAGAGCGAACCAAAATGGCAATACTGCCAGCTGGGTTTGTTTGTTGGAAGTCTTTGATAGCCTTTGCAATGCCATAGGCTTCCGCTTCAGCAGAGTCAAAATAAGCAAGGGAGATACTGTTTTTTTCATGTGCGGAACTCAATGTGTCTGAGGTACTATAGGCAATAGCGCCATATGTTTTAATGTCTTTTGCGGGCAATATCACAGAAAACGTACGGTTAAACCACTCGACCATAATTTGGCTGGAGCGAAAGTTACAACTAAGTGAGATGAAGGTCGGTTTAATCAATCCAATGCCATATTCTTTGACATCTAAAAATAAATTCACTTCTGCTTGTCGGAAACGGTAAATGGATTGCATTGGATCGCCGACAATAAAAAGCGTTTTCCCATCATTTCTCTGCCATTGACAGGTAAGTAGCTCTAATAGTTTAAACTGGATAATGGAGGTGTCTTGAAACTCATCGATAAGAAGATGCTGAATTTGATGATCAAGATATAATGCCAAATCTGTTGGGGATTCACTTTGTCCAAGTGCAGAGAGTGCTTGAAGTGAAACTTCATTAAAATCAATCGTGCTTTTCTCTTTAAAACAAAGTCGCAAAAATTGTGCCAGATATAAAGCAACTTCAGAGATTGCCTGTAGTACCTCCCATTGGTTTTCTGTGAAACTATGGCATTTAAAATTAGAGATTTCTTTTATATATTCCTCAATATACGCTTTTTCTGAATCACTAAAGTTTTTTGTGAAATTTTTCAACCATGTGGCATAGCTTTTTGCCTGTGGATCTGTAGCAGGTAAACCGATTGATTTATTAAATACACTTCTAAATTGTCCTTTGTCGGTAAATAACAGTTTAATCAGCGCCTGCCAACTATCTAAAGTGTCATAATGGCTTGAGAGTTGAAAGGTGGCTTTAGGGTGGCAATAGCGCAAAATTTCACAAAGTATGTGTTCATTCATTTCAACAAGCACAGGATAAAGTGAGGATAGTAGTGAGTTAATAATCGACTGAAAGCCTGCTTCTAGTTTTTCTTTGGCATGCTTGGAGTGTGGTTTTTGTGTTAAATCGAGCTCAAAGAGAATGCCAAGCCATTGCTCACGCTTAGCAAGCATGCTACTAAATAGCGCTTTAAAGCGCTCTAAATTGTTATCAAGGTGCAGTAGAACTGTTTCAAGTGATGCCTTCCATGGGCTTGTGGAATATGTTGAGCTGATAAACTTATCAATAGTATCTTGATATAAACGCTCTGGTTTATCAGTTACCTCAGCATTTAAAGCATCTTCCGCTTCATAGATAAGTCTGTTAGATAAAAGCTGACAAAAAGCATCAATTGTCATAATGCGAAGTCGCCTTGGGTTTTTTAACAAGTTCCAATGATGCTTATCACTATTTTTGAGTGCTTTTTTTGCAAGGGTATAGGTTTTCTGCTTATGTGCTTCTCCTGGTGGCGGATTTGCTACGGATAAAAGTGCCGAGTAAATACGATGGTGCATTTCATTGGCAGCTTTATTGGTAAATGTCAGTGCAATAATTGACTCAGGTGCAGTTGTGCTATGTGATAATAGATTAAGATACCTTTGTGTCAGAATTTCTGTTTTTCCAGATCCAGCAGGTGCTTGGACGATAAATGATTGGCGAATATCAAGCGCCTGTTCACGTTCAGTATAATCATTAGGTAGTACTATATCCATTTTAAACGATCAAAGAATCTGAAGAGTAATGTAAAAGTAAATCAATCGTAAAGTATTTTAGGGCGCTACACAATAACAGAAGGTCAGTTGAGGTATTGATACAATAGGGGGTATTTGTGTAAATTCTATGCGCTTTTGGGCTTGTAATTTAATTTCCTAATGATTATGATGTTGAGCGATCTGTTGCTATACAACTTCCACAAAATGACAACAGGTGTGAAATCGTGGATTTAAATAGGAGTGTAAATTAGATGAGTCTATATGCAGGTATTGAAGCTGGCGGCACAAAGTTTATCTGTGGAGTTGGTGACAGTGAGGGAAACATTATTGATCAAATACAGTTTCCAACGACAACGCCAGATGAGACGATGCCTCAAGTGATTCAATTCTTGCAGCAACACCCTGATATTGTTGCCATTGGTTTTGGCTCGTTTGGTCCAATCTGTCTAGATAAATCAGCTAAAGACTATGGCAAAATAATGAAAACGCCTAAACTTGCATGGCAATATTTTGATGTTGTTCACTATTTACAGCAGTATTTTCCAGATTTACCTGTTGGATTTGATACAGATGTTAATGCTGCCGCGCTTGGTGAGAAAACATGGGGCGCTGCCAAAGGTTTAAGTGATGTTGTCTATATTACAGTTGGCACGGGGATTGGAACAGGTATCATTAGTAATAATAAAATGGTGCATGGCTTAACCCACCCTGAGGCAGGACATATTCGTGTGATGAGAAGTGAGCATGAAATTGACGGATTTACAGGGATTTGTCCATCACATAAAAATTGTTTAGAGGGAATGGCCTCTGGTCCTGCACTTAATTCACGTTGGCAGGTTCCAAGCTGTAGCAGCTTTCCTGAGAATCATATTGCTTGGGAGATTGAGGCAGACTATCTTGCACAGGCTCTGGTAAATTATATTTTAATTGTATCACCACAAAAGATTATTTTTGGTGGTGGCGTGATGAAGCAGTCACAATTATTTCCTAAAATCCACAAACGTGTGCAAGCGCTTTTAAATGGCTATATTTCGCATCCGTTAATTGAAGAGAATATCAATCAGTATATTGTGCCAGCAGCGCTTGGTGGGAATGCTGGGCTTAAAGGCTCAATAGCACTTGCTCTTCACCAAAAAGTACAGGCATGTGTCTAGGTGCTACAATCCGCTTTAAGTGTATAGTTAATAAATGTAATTTGAATAATTAATCAACAGATCTGTATTGAAAAGCGATGCCATGCTCTTGTGTGATTAAATTTTATACATGGAGAATGTATGCGTAATTTTTCTAACATTCTCTGAATAAATTTCCGCTTTTATCCTTATGTATTTCCCTGTGGGCAGACTAGTCTTACAATGACAACAATAAATAGGGGAGTCTAGCCATGACCTATATTAAAGATTTCATTTATCACTCCATGGAATGGCATTATCAAGAACTCAAGTCAAAAAAAATCAAGCCTGAATTTATGCATGATTTTATCAGTGAAGAGGTGGAAAAAGGCTTGATATGTGCGACTTTAGAGTTCACAGGCTTTCATTTGAAAAATACAGCAGAAGTGCTGGGGATGAGTCCTTCAACGTTAAATAAAAAGATTAAAAAATACGATATTTTTATTTTAAATTTCTCGCAGCCAAAATAAAACGATGTGTTTGTAATTCGCTTCATGCTATACTTTTTCTGTTTAAGAGCATAAGGGTTGTCCATGAAGTATATTGGCTACATATTACTTTTGATTATCTTCATTTTAGTATGTATATTGGCGGTGTTGAACACAACACTGATACCGTTTAATTACATCTTTGGCATTGTCACGCTTCCCATTATCGTGTTGGCACTTTTATGCTTTATTATCGGTTTAATTATTGGTGCACTGCTAATGCTTTTTTCGCGTAAAAAGCGCAAAAAGATCAAGGCGCATCAATAAGATTTATAGCATATAGAAACACAGTAAAGTAAAAAATAATATGATTGTCCTTGGTATTGAGACATCCTGTGATGAGACAGGTATTGCCATTTATGATGGCCACAATAATAAACTTTTAGCAAATGCGTTATATAGTCAAATAGCACTGCACGCTGAATATGGCGGAGTAGTGCCGGAGCTTGCCTCAAGAGATCATGTGGCAAAGTTAATTCCGCTTGTCAAAGAGGCGCTTTTTGAGGCAAATCTTTCATTATCAGATATAGAAGCAGTTGCCTATACTGCGATGCCGGGGCTTGTTGGCGCTTTAATGGTGGGCGCGGCTTTTGCTAAGTCTTTAGCATTTATGTTGGAGATTCCAGCGGTGGCAATTCACCATCTTGAGGGACATTTATTGGCGCCACTACTTAGTAATGATAATGCTCCTGAATATCCATATATTGCACTTTTGGTCTCTGGTGGACATACTCAGTTAATTCAAGTGGATGCTTTTGCTGAGTATACCCTTTTGGGTGAATCGATTGATGATGCAGCAGGTGAGGCATTTGATAAAACCGCGAAGATGTTAGGCTTACCCTATCCAGGTGGACCGCATTTGGCAAAATTAGCTGAAACTGGTCGAAAGGGAGTGTTTCACTTTCCAAGACCCATGTGTGATCGACCGGGACTTGATTTTAGCTTTAGCGGTTTAAAGACGGCGGTTTTGAATGCTTGGGAGGATCAACAAGAGAAGAGCTTAGCGGTTAAGGCTGATGTTGCTTTTGCATTTCAAGAAGCTGTGATTGATACGATTGTGATTAAATGCAAACGCGCGTTAAAAGAGACAAATATAAAGCGCCTTGTTGTAGCCGGAGGGGTGAGTGCAAACAAGCATTTAAGGGAAAGTCTTGAAGCTCTAGCACAAAAAAACGGATTTGAAGTCTTTTACCCACCACTTGAATATTGCACAGATAATGGTGCGATGATTGCGATTGCTGGTGCGTATCGTTTGGCTCATGGTGAGCGTGATAAGGGCAATGAAATTCATGTCAAACCAAGAGCACCGTTGTCGCAATCTTGATAAACTGCTTGTTGTAAAATTCACCGCGATTTTTTAAAAGCATATTTAACAGTGATTTGTAACAATTATGTAACATATCTCTTGTAAGATGAGTTTTGTGGTTTTGACTAGATAACAATTACAAGGGGAATGTAATGATCACAAAATACAAGAAAGTTTTACTTGGGTGCATGGCTTTAGGCGCATGTATGCAGATTGCTCAGGCGGAGGTCAAAGCACCGGTGCATGTGGATGCGCTAAAACTCTATACAGAAGTGACCTCGCTTACCATGGCATTTAATGAAAAATATGGTAAAAAGTTTGCAATGCCTGTTAATGCCAAAGATGCTGTTGGTGTGATTCTCAAAAATTCAGATACCAAAGCATATATGGGCACAGAAAGTTATAATGATTATAAAAAAGACTCACAGTTTGCCAAAGATGCCCATGCAATGATGAGTGCCTTGGAAGTGCTATTATCGAAGTTCAAAGAGATTGGCTTTATTCAAGCAATTAAGGCTGAGGGCAAAACCCCCGCTATTATGTTTGACATTGATAATACTATTCAGCTCACCTCATTTGATGATGATTACTGGACAAAGTCCAAATTAAGTGACCCTGCTACTTCTGAGTTTATTAAGGAAGTATGCTTTAAAGATGGTGTCGAATGCTATTTCATTACAGCTAGAAGTTGTAATCACAATGAAGCTGTTGCAACTAAAAGCTGGCTACAAAAACACCTTGGGTTATCTAAAAGTCAAATTCAAAATTATGTATTTCTATCAGGATCTATTCCCGATAATGCTTGCAGTACAAAAGCAAATGAAAAAGTGGCGTATAAGGATGTACTAAGAGAAGCTTTAAGTGAAAAAAGGCAGGTGTATTGGTTGATGTCTATTGGGGATCAGATGACAGATTGGTTTGGCCCGCACTCTGGATTGAAAGTTTGGTATCCAAATCAAATGTTTGATAGCGCAATTGTTGGCAATAACCATAATGATCCGACAAAAATAACGCCACTTCAAAGTGTTGTTGCCCCTTCGAAAGCTTGTTATGCAAAGCTTCAAAATCATGTGCTTCAGGAAAGTACAATCCAATACTGTCAGGCATTTCCTGAGAATAAATATATCTCAATTCAGGCGTATTTTGACAATTGAATTATAATGGTTTGGTAAGATTGAATATTATGAAATCAAATACGAAGTTGTATATACCCGTATAGAGCATAAAAAAAGACAGAAACCCGATATCAAGCATAAGAGCTTGAAGAAAATTGATGTGAAGGAAGGCAGCAATGGTGGGAATGATAATGGTTGCAAGCGTTCCTTGAAATAATACTGTATGGACAGAGCGGCATAATAAAGTACGTTTTCTTCTATCTTTGTGCAGCTGTCTTTCCACATAATCAAATAAATAGTTATAGATAAAATTCCATAATGCGGCAAGTAATGAGGCTGTAACTGTCATAGATAACATATGTTCAAGAGATTCATTGAGGAGAGAGGAAATAAGGGGTGTTAAAATAAATAATGCTATGCTCTCATAGAAAAAGATATGTAAAAATCGCTGTTTTATAGACAATTTAACGTGGGGGTGGGTCATTTTGTGCATCCTTCAGATAGTGGTGTGTTTCATCCGTTTTATTGTAAAGAAAAGCAAAATGGAGTATATATAAAAAAGTGCAAAGTGATTTACAATAATGTAAATCAAGTGTGAAAAAAGGAGTAACATAATTAGATGAATAATGGTATATCCTTAGATGATTTAGGGCTTTTTTTCCTAGTAGCTGAGAAAGGCTCGTTTCTGCGCGCGTCTGCATATTCACAAGTTAGTCATGTAACGCTACAAAGACGAATTAGTGCGCTAGAGAGACAATTTGGGAAGAAGCTGTTTATTCGTACGACAACAGGTGTGATAAAGACAGAGTTTGCCTTGCAGTTGATGCTTGATGTGAGAAACCAATATAGCGCTATTAAAAAATCGTTAACACACGTTAATGTTAATTCAAAAGAAGAAGGGCTAGGTGGTAGTGTAATAAAAATATTAGCCTCGGCTGGAATGTCCTATTTTTTTCTTGAGCAACTCTATCCAAAAATACAAAAAAAGAATGAGGTGCAAATTTCGATTACCACGTATACAGCAAAACTGCTCGAGCTGAATGCCGATAGAATGAAAAGCTTTATTGATGAGTATGATTGCATTTTTATTGAGGGAGATTGTCAACATATCATATCGCAGTCGCATTGGAGTATTCTCAGTGCGAGATCGGGGGCTTTCCAGTTCTATGCGACAGAAGAATATTTAAAAAAACATGGTCAAGTTGATGTTCCTGAGGACTTAGAGCGGCATAATTGTCTCATACTAAATTCAGATAGCTCTGCATATATAGAGGTCTTTGAGGAGATGAAAAATAAAGGAGAACAAGAAAAGCACTTGGTTCATCTCAAGGGAAGTGTGACATCTGATGTTATTGAGCATTTGATGCTATTAACTTGTCATGGGATGGGGGTTGGGTTATTGCCAGATTTTTATGTTAACTCTAGCCTTAATACGCCACTGATAAGAGTGTTACCAAATTTTCATGCTCAACAATATCAGGTTTACTGTTTAAGAAATACATCTTCTAACTGTGCTAGTATGAATGTATTTGCACAGCAATTTCGGGAAATTTTAAAAGAAATCACATACTAAGGTCAGCTGGATTCTCGTTTAAATGTTGTAAAGTATTTATGATTGATAGCCCATGAGCGATAAAGCACATTGTAAGTGTTAACTGTTACGGCAGATAAACTTGACTGATAAAGGGTTTCATATGCTTTGGCTGAGTTAATTTCAGTGGGCCCAAGAAGCTCAACATTATATTTTCTGCACCATTTTCTAACGGTGGTGCTTTTAAAACCAAATTTGCTGGCAACATCTTCATAACTCAGCCCTTCGTCACAATACATTTGTAGGACCTCGTGTGTCGGTTTGCCATATTTTCGCTGCAAGATTATTTCAAAACTTTGTGAATACTGATTAGCCATAGTGATACCCCCCTTGCCAATGTCGTGATTCATGTTGTAAATTTTAAACACATAAGATCATTAATAGCGCACTTTGTAACTTGGTGCAAGTGTTGGGGGTGTTTTTACAATCTTTTACATTTCATACACTTCTGCTATGAGCACTTATTTAAAAGTGAAGCGACGCCGAGTATCCCGGCATGATTTTGGCAGCATGCTGGTAAAATGGGTGTGTGTTCATAGCCGCTTAAAACCCTTTGTGCAAAGTTTGTTTGAATTTGTGGGAAGAGCATTTTCTCTTCTGAAATGGCGCCGCCAAGAATGATCGCATCTGGTGCGAATATATGGGCTAAAGAGACAAGACCGGCGCCAAGTTCATGGATATATTGATTTAATATTTTGACTGCTGGGGTGTGATTATTTTTGATGCAGTGCAATAAGTCGATATGATTGAGTGTAGTATCATTCATTGCAGATTGATAATTTCGTATGAGTGCTGAGCTTGAGGCAAACCCCTCCCATGCCCCTGGAATAAGCGGGTTTGTAGTATCTTGGCTTTGTGTGATCATATAACCAATCTCACCGGCGCGATTATTTCTCCCTCGATAGAGTGAGCCATTAATAATAATTGCCCCACCAATGCTTGTGCCAAGGGTTAAAAAAACAATGTTTTGGTGGTTTTTCCCCTCGCCTTGCCATAGCTCGCCTAAGGCGGCAGCATTAACATCATTTTCAAGGATGACAGGTAGTTTTGTATCACAGGAAAGCTTTTCAGCTAAAGGGTAGTCGATTAGAGCCTTAACATAATTTGAACCAGAGGAGATGAGTTGTCTTTCAAGATCAACAACACCGTGACTCGAAATGCCAATGCCTCTAATTTCATGTGTTATCGATAGCTCGTTATATAGTGCAAGAAATCGCTGATAGATTAAATCACCATCTGTTATTTTACCTGTTGGCATCTTGTTGGAAAGTTTAATATCGCCATGGCTTGTTACAATGCCATATTTTATATTGGTGCCGCCAAGATCAAAACATAAATAGTCTTTCAATGTGAAGTGCAAATAGCTTATTGTGGTTAAAGCTTAGTATCTGGCGTTTTGCTGTAAAGCTCAATTGTGATATGCGAAATTGTATAAAACAGAAACAATCGCATTGAAATTATGGGCTAAATCGGGTAGAATAGCGCCACCTTTTAGGACGGTATTTGAGATATGTGCTTGCAACTAGCGAGTCTACCAGTGAATATCTTAAACCGATGTATAACCAAACACTGGGTGAAAAAGAATTGGAAACAATACAAATGACAGAAAATTTTAAGGAACTATTTGAAGCCTCGTTAAAGCAAACTGAAATGCGTGTGGGCAAAATCATTAAAGCAAATGTTGTTGCGATTGATCGTGAGTTTGCTTGGATTGATGCTGGGCTTAAATCTGAGTCTATCGTCCCGCTTGATCAGTTTAGAGATGACAGTGGCCAAGTTGCCGTTGCTGTTGGAGATGAGGTGGATGTAGTCCTTGATGCTTTAGATAATAGCTTCGGGGAAACACGCTTATCACGTGAGAAGGCAAAACGTATAGAAGTTTGGAATGCCTTGGAAAGTGCATGTGATAATCAAGATACAGTATTAGGACGCATCACAAATCACGTTCGTGGTGGTTACACAGTTGAAGTTAAAGGCTTGCGTGCATTCTTACCAGGTTCTTTGGTAGATGTTCGTCCACTTCGCGATGTGTCTCACTTAGAAGATAAAGATATTGAGCTTAAGATTGTTAAATTAGACACTAAGCGCAACAATATCGTTGTATCACGTCGTGCTGTTATTGAAGCTGAAACACAAGAAGATCGTGAAGCATTATTTGAGAAGTTGAGTGAAGGTGCAGTGGTTAAAGGTATTGTTAAAAATATCACAGACTTCGGTGCGTTTATTGACCTTGGTGGTGTTGATGGTCTATTACACATTACTGATATGTCTTGGAGCCGCATTAAGCATCCAAGTGATATGCTTGCATTAGGTGATGAGATTGATGTGAAAGTTATCAAATTTGATAATGAAAAAGGTCGTATCTCTCTTGGTATTAAGCAGTTGGGTGAAGATCCATGGTCAAATGTTGCTGAAGAACTTGCTATCGGCACAAAGCTTATGGGTAAAATCACGAATATTACTGATTATGGTTGCTTTGTTAAGCTTAAAGAAGGTATTGAAGGTTTGGTTCACACTTCTGAAATGGATTGGACAAACAAAAATGCCAACCCACATAAGTTGGTGACTTTAGGTCAAGAAGTTGAAGTGATGGTTCTAGAAGTAGATGCTTCTCGTCACCGTATTTCTCTTGGTATGAAGCAATGTAAAGTAAACCCTTGGCAAGCATTTGCTGATGCGCATAAACCTGGTGATAAGGTTCAAGGTAAAATCCGTTCAATCACAGACTTTGGTATCTTTATTGGATTGGAAGGTAACATCGATGGTCTAGTGCATATTTCTGATGCTGCTTGGAGCAAACCTGAAGATGTTGTTAAGCAGTTCAAGAAAGGTGAAGATGTTGAAGCAGTTATGCTTTCTGTCGATATTGAGCGTGAGCGTATCGCACTTGGTATCAAACAGCTTTCTGAAGACCCATTCACACAATTTACTGCTGCCAATGAGAAAGGCGCTAAAGTAAAAGGTGTTGTAACTTCGGTACAACAAAATGGTGCTACTGTTGAGTTGGCACCTGAAGTTGAAGCCTTTATTCGTGTGGCAGATATTTCTCGTGAACACGTTGAAGATGCACGCCATGAGCTTAAAGTAGGTCAGGAGCTTGAGGCGCGTGTTAGCAACATTGATACAAAACGTCGTAGCATCAATCTTTCTATTAAAGCACTTGATGAAGATGTTGAAAAATCAGCGAAGTCTAACTATAAGGCAGAGCAAATGGCACCAACAACAATTGGTGATCTTATTAAAGAGAAACTAAACAAGTAAATTGAGTTTACTTATTTAACTATCTTTATAATATAAAACAAAAACTGAAGCGGCGTTTATGTCGCTTTTTTTTGCCTTCAATTTATGGGGTTGGACTTTTTATTTAGTCAGAAATAAGAAAGTTTACAAATCATAAACAGTGGTTTTTATTTTACCTCTCATTTTCCCATTAAAAATGTGATTAAATAGTGATCGTCAATAACAACCTGTATCATGTCAATTATGTAACAATACAGCTTGATTTCAATATATTGCTATATATTAAAACTTGGGGAAATTCGATATAGCATATTTGCATGATTGAACTAAAATCATGCCGAAAAAGTTGTTATTTAATCACATCAATAAAAGTAGAATGGGGATTCTTATAGATGTCTTATACTGATAACGCTAATGATGTTATTAATATTTCTGAGGTGCTTGGGGTTCTGTGGAAATATAAGGTATTGATTATTATATCAATGCTTGTCTTTGGTGCGACATTTGTATTTTATGCAAAGTTTGTTCGTACCAGTGCGGTTACAGCAAAAATGACCTTGGCGGTAAAAACAGATAATCAAAGTGAAATTGATGCTATTACGAATAGTCTTAAAAACAATAGTGTAGCGGTTAATACAATGGATAAGTCAGTTGCGAATCAAATTCAGGTGCTAAAATCCAATACCGTGCTTGGAGAGGTTGTGAAAAAATTGCAATTAGACAATGTTGTCAGTGCTCATTATTTCCCTGTTATAGGGCGTCATATTGCCAATAGTTATCAAGCAGGAAATTATCAAGATATCCCTAATAGTGCACCTTTAGGCTTGGATCATTATAACTGGGGTGGAGCAAAAGTTAATATTATACAGTTTGAAGTAGGGCCTGCATGGGTTGGCAAACGCTTTGAGCTTGAATATCTTGGCAATGATCGCTATATGATTCAAGATAATGGAAGAACAGTGTTAACGGCGAAGCTCGGCGAGAATGCAGGCTTTTTTAAAGATAAGTATCAATATTTACACCTTAATATTAAGTCAATCAATGCCAATGCTGGTGCTATGTTTAACTTGCAAAAGGCATCATTAAACGAGGCAATTAATCAGCTGCAAGGTGGACTTTCAGTATCCAGTGTAGATAAAAATAGCGATTTTCTGTCTTTAAGCTATCGTGCAGCAACAGCAAAAGAGGCGTTAATCATACTGCAAAACATTGCGCAAAGCGCCATTCATTTTAGCCTTGTAGAGCAGCAAAAGCAGGCATCAAAGATTTTAACGTTTTTACTTGGGCAATTACCCATTACAAAAAGAGCGCTAGAAACAGCGCAAAAAAAATATAATGCATATCAAAAAGAAAGTGGGAATATCTCTTTTTCAGATAGCAGCAAGCTCTTGTTGCAGCGCTTAAATCAAACAGATATTAACATTGCTAATATGCAATTAAAGATTGAGCAATTAGAGCAGGTGTTTACTAAAACAAACCCTGAGCTATTACAGCTTCAATCAACGCTTAAAGAGATGAAATCACTCAGAAATCATCTGCAAACGGAGGTGAAAAACCTGCCAGATACGCAAAAAAATGCGATTCAATTGCAGCGTGATGTTGATGTGCAAACCAAAATTTATCAAAACATTCAGGAGTTGATTCAAAATTATACGGTACTTAAAGCTGGGGCGCTGCCAAAACTACAGATCATCGATGTCCCTTTTATTGTGCAGTCACACAAAAAACCAACGACTCTTTTTTTGGCGCTGGGTTTGTTTTTAGGTGCATTTTTAGCCTCTGGGATATTGTTTGTTTGGCGTTTTATTTTCCATGGAATAAACACATTTGAAGAAGTAGAGCAGCTATTGGGGCTGAAAAATCTAGCAGTTTTACCTCTGGCAAAACCAATAAAAAGGAAGTATTGGAAACTCCCTTCATTGAAATTTGGCTATGGCAAAAATTTAAAGGCGATAGCCGTTAAGAACATGAAAAAAGAGAGCTTCAAGGCTTTGGCCTTACAGATAGTCCATCAGTTAAAAGCGCAAAAAAATAAAGTCATTACAATCTCTGGTCCTACTTCAGGTGTTGGGAAATCATTTATTGCTGCAAATGTTGCCAAAGCATTATCACAAAAAGAAATGAAGGTTTTGCTGATTGATGGCGATAGTAAAACAGGCGGTATTGCAAATTACTTTGAAAAAAATAATTTAAAGAAAAGTTGTGATAATGCTAGCAAAATTGATGTTTATCAGACAAACTATAAGTGCTTAGATTATATTCCTTCAGAGGTGATTGCTGAAAGTGAATATCTACTCAAAGAAGGACTCTTTGAGAAATGGATGGAAGAGCTTTCTTTGTTATATGATGTGATTATAATCGATACACCAGCCATTCTTGCAGTGAATGATGCAATAGAAATAATGCAATCTGCTGTGATGAATATGCTTGTGTTGGCAGAAGGTAAACATAGTCCTAAACAGGTGCAATATACTATGGCAAAGCTTTCACTAGTGGGAGTGAAAGTAGAGGGGTTTATTTTTAATATGGCAACAAATGTCCGTAGTTATTTTGATAAGGGGTATAAATATGTTTAGTGTGAAATCATATATTCTTTTGAAAGGTTGTGATAAAGTCAATGAAGTGGCGGATGTTAGGGTGTGTGTATTCCGTCGCGTGGTAGTATAGAAAAAGATCGTTATAGTTCCCCCCCAGTGTATTGGGCAGCACTTCGATCAATGCTCCTTGATCAAGCTCTTTCTTAACCTCAAAGAGAGATGTCATGACAACCCCCATGTGGCATTTTGCTAGCTCAATACACGCCAAAGCGCTGTTCGATTCAATATGTGCTTTGAGTTTTATTTCCTCTGAATTTGTAATGATATGCTGTTCCTTGTTTGCATCAAGTAATGCGCTTTGTGCAATAAAATGATGATTGTGAAGATCCTCCAATTTTCGTGGAATGGGATGTGTTTGAAAGTAACTGACTGAACCACAAAAAATCATTGGTGATTGTGTCAGGCGTTTTCGTTTCCAATTTTCAGGTGCGTTGATGTGTCCGGCAAGTGCAAAGACAATATCATTAGCTTCTAGTGCTTTTGGTGCATTGCTGTCAATAAAAGTAAAGTTTAAGTTTATATTAGGATAAATCTGTGAAAACTTTTCAAGATGAGGGAAAAGGTACTCTGTTGCAGCCTTATAATGACTGATGATATTAAGGATTCCTTGAGGGGAGTGCCTTAGGCTTTTTGCAAATGAGCTGATGAGATTCTTTTGCTCAAGTAATTTAAGTGTATGTTTGAGTATATATTCAGCTTCATAAGTGAGCATCAGCTTGTTTTTATGGCGCTTAAATAGCGTTAGGTTGAGCTCCTGTTCAAGAAACTTAACTTGTTGGCTAACATGGCCTTTTGATACTTTCAGCACTTGTGCTGTTTCAGTAATGCTTTGGTACTTTGCAACCAATGCAAAGATTTCAAGGGTGTTTAATTTCATCCATGATTTCCTGTTATGAGCTTATTCAAAATAATAGAAAGATGGCAAAATGCTTTGTCATGGATGTCATTATAACGCAGTAATGTCATAAAGTCAGAAACACTGAAAAATGCGTTATAGAGCAGCAGCATTGAGCTATGAATATAAAACAAAAAATCTTGAGGCTATGGTAAAAATATCAACAGTAGATTGATGCTGAGCATAGAATCAATTAAGCTAGGCGCAAAATGTTGTTTTGTTGAGATTATGAGTATTTTAATTGTTGATAGTTTATCTGTTCCGATTGTCAGAGAAAAAGACTATGTCGATTTATGGCGCTATCGAAATGATATTATACAGAAGCAACCAGGTTGGCTATCTAGCAGGCTTGGTAGGCGTGTGATTGATGATAAAACTATTGAGCTTGTCATTGTAATTGAGTGGTATTCAAAACAGCATTTCAACCAAGCATTTAGAACTGCTATTAACGATGAGGGATTTTTAGAGAAACTCGAAACATGCTTTGGTGTGAATAAAGACTTGGCGCTTAACATGATAAAAATGAAACAAAAATCAACAGTGATCTATGAAAGGATTGATTAGTAAGGGTTTTATTTTACATAAAGCCAATTGAATCAAGATTCATTTCAATTCCATTTTTGCGCGCCTGCTTTAACCAATACTGTGATTTAAACATATCAACCTGTGTGCCGACGCCATTTTTATACATATAGGCAAGATAAATCTGCGCTTCTGGGTAGTTATTAAGCGCAGCTTTTTGTATCCAGTAAAAGCCAATAGTTGCATCGGCATGTACACCAATGCCCTGAAAATACATGATCCCAAGTTTAAATTGTGCTTCAGCGTAACCCGTGGCAGCAGAGTATTGAATATAATCTACCGCGCGATTTAAATCTTTACTATTAGATGCATTTTGTGAAAAAACAATTCCTGCAGCATAAGCTTGCTTGGGGGTTAATTCATTTGCAGGAGGGGTGTTTGCAGGTTCGCAATTATTGCCGCTACAATTTTGTGCATTAGTTGTGCTTTGTGTATTTGCTTGGTGAGTGGTTTGATCTTTTATACCTTGATCACTAGGAGGTGTTTTGTGAGCGGTGACAGAAATGCCGACAGATACGATAATGATAGCAATAATAATGAGAAAATACGGCAAGAATTTTGATCTCATAGGCTAATGCGCTCACTGTTCTCTGTAACGGTATCTCGTTATTATGCCTTGTTATGTAGGTACTCACAAGCAAATAACGTATTTTGCAATAAAGTTGCAATAGTCATAGGGCCAACGCCACCTGGCACAGGGGTGATGTATTTTGCTTTTTTGACGGCACTATCAAAATCAACATCCCCGGAAAGGCTGCCGTCATCTAGGCGATTAATGCCAACATCGATTACTGTTGCGCCTTCTTTTAACCATTCCCCTTGGATAAATTTTGCTTTTCCTACCGCAGCAACAACAATATCTGCTCTTTTAAGATGTGAAGGCAAATCATCTGTAAATCTATGGCAGGTGGTCACAGTTGCCCCTGCAAGCAGTAGCTCCATTAACATGGGTCTGCCAACAATATTAGAAGCACCAACAATAACAGCATGTTTTCCTTTAAATGTTTCCTTTGTAGATTCCAGTAGTGTCATGATGCCTTTTGGTGTGCAAGGGCGAAGTAGTGGGTTTCTCTGCATGAGTTTGCCAATGTTATAAGGATGGAATCCATCGACATCTTTGTGTGGAACGATTGCCTCAAGAACACGGTCACTATCAATGTGTGAAGGCAAAGGCAATTGAACCAAGATGCCATCAACTGCATCATCATGGTTTAACTTGTCAATTAAGTTAAAAAGTGTCTCGTTGCTGACACTTGCATCTAAATCATAGTCATATGAAATAAAGCCAACTTCTTTACAAGCTTTTCTTTTGTTTTGCACATAGATTTTAGAGGCGGGATTCTCGCCAACGATGATCACAGCAAGCCCGGGGATTCTAAGGCCTTTTTGTTCTCTTTTATCTACTTTTTGTTTAATATCCATGCGGATATCTTTTGCGATAGCTTTGCCATCGATGATTTTACTCATATTTGCAATCCTTGATTTGTTTCCTCTGCTTCAGGAGTGTAATAATTATCAGGTGTTTCTAATGACACACGTCCCAAGCGACCATGTCGACAGTCTTGAATGATTTTCTCAGCTATGTGATGGATGTTTTGTTGTCCAATATGATCACCAATTTGAAGGAACATTGTCTCTACATCCTCTTGAGTGCTTTCATCAAAACTAACTTGGTAGCGCTTTTGTAACACACCAGGATAGTAGGTGTTTAAGTATTCAATAAGATAGTATGCTGTGGAGGGGTAATCCATTGCGGTGTCACGTATTGAACCAATCACCCCAAGCTTAAACCCCGCGGCCTCATCTTTTGGGCTTGGAAACATGATTCCCGGTGTATCGCTTAGATAGAAATGTTTTTCAATTTCTATTTTTTGCTGTTGTTTGGTAACGGCAGGTTCGTTGCCTGTTTTGGCAATTTTGCGTTTTGCCAGCGTATTAATGAGTGTTGATTTGCCAACATTAGGCACCCCAAAAATAATTGCGCGAATTGGCTTTAAAACAGTACCGCGATTAGGTAGTGACTTTTTACAAAGTTGGATGATTTTTTGGGCGCTTTTTTTATCTTTAATGATATCAAGCGCTAATGCTTTACCATGATAAAATTGAAGCCAGCTTTTCGTAATACTTGGGTCAGCGAAATCAGTCTTTGACAGTATTTTAATAATAGGCTTTCCCTCAGCAACCTCTTGTAAAGTTGGGTTTGCGCTTGCCTCAGGTGCACGGGCATCAACGACCTCAATCGCAATATCAATCTTGGGCATGATTTTTTTAAGCTCTTTTGTCGCTTTGTGCATATGCCCTGGAAACCAGTGAATCATCTCGTTTAATATGGCCGTAACAGTGTTTTTATATACTGCTTATTGTACCTGAATGATATTTTATTTCGATGTAAAAGTTTTGCTATTTCACTTTAAGACAATACCAAACAAAATTGGTAAACTAACGAAAAAGCTTGCTAGTGGTGCACAAATGGTAACGAAGACATTGATGAGAGAAGAAGCGCTGGAAGCGCCAAAAAAAGTGGCAGTACAGCTACAAAAAAATGCACCGTTATGGGGTGATATTGCTAAGGCGCTAAGTGCAAAGAAAGTGAATTTTGCAGCGACAATTGCTCGTGGGAGTTCAGATCATGCAGCCACCTTTGCTAAGTATTTAATCGAGACGCATTTGGGTCTGGTGACAGCCTCTATTGCCCCATCGGTATACTCTGTGTATCAAAGTCCATTAAAAACAGATAATGCTTTGTTTTTAGGCATTTCACAATCAGGGAAAAGCCCTGATTTAGTTGAATCTTTTAAACGTGCAAGTGCTCAGGCAACGAAGATAGCACTTGTCAATGTTGAAAACTCACCGTTAGCTCATGCGGCAGATTTTGTCATTCCCTTGTTAGCAGGAGAAGAAAAAGCTGTTGCGGCAACGAAAAGTTATATTGCTGCACTCACTGGTATTGCACAATTTACTGCTATTTATACAAAAGACAAAGCGCTTAACGAGGCGCTTGAAAAGTTGCCTGAGTATCTAGAAAAAGCAAGTAGCCTTGATTGGTCATATGCCATTGGTGCATTAGAAGAGGCAAAAGATGCGTATGTGATTGCAAGAGGGTATGGTTATGCGATCGCGCAAGAGGCGGCACTTAAGTTTAAAGAAACGTCATGTTTGCATTCAGAGCCTTTTAGTAGCGCTGAGGTATTGCATGGCCCCTTTGCGCTCATCAAAAACAATTTCCCAGCCCTAGTATTTGCACAAAATGATCAAAGTGCTAAAGGGAGCATTGAAGTTGCTGAAAAAATGGCAAAACTGGGTGCCAATGTGATGTTTGCAATGCCGGGAAGTAAAGCGATAAATGTTTCACACAATTTGCCTGTTACAGCAAGTTTGCACCCCTTACTTGATCCTATTTTACTCATTCAGAGTTTCTATCTTATGGCTTCTGAGCTTGCAGTAACGCGCGGGTTTAATCCAGATCAGCCAGATAATTTAAATAAAGTTACCGAGACAGTGTAATGAATAGTTATTTAATCACAGGGGCGAGCATTTGTAGTGCGACAAATATGGCTGAGGCGGATGTGGCAGTCGAGGATAATATGATTGTTGCCATAGGTGATGTAAGGAAACAATATAAACACCTGCCTGTGTTTGAGTTTAATGCCTCTGATAAGCTACTTCCTGGTTTTATTGACACACATATTCATGGTTCAGATGGTGCTGATGTGATGGATGGTGATATTGAAGCATTGAATACTATTGGGTGTTCTTTAAGAAAGCAGGGGGTGAGTGGTTTTCTGGCCACAACGATGACGCAAAGTGACGAGAGTATCTCAAAAGCATTACATGCTGTTAGGCAGTATGTTGACGCTGATTGTGGTTTTGATAAGAGCAAAAAGGGCGCTGAAATTTTAGGGGTACATTTAGAGGGACCTTTTATTTCACCCAACAAAATTGGTGCGCAAAATCCAAATTATCTTCAGGAGATTTCCTTTGAAAAGCTTGAGAAATGGCAATCCATCTCTCAAGGGGCGCTTAAGAAGGTAACTTTTGCTCCTGAAATTGCCGGTGCAATTGAGCTTGTGAAATGGTGTACTAAAAGGCGTATTATAAGCTCAATTGGACATACGAACTGCACTGCCTCACAGGCGCAAACAATGCTCGATCTAGGGGCTTCTCAAGCAACCCATTTATTTAATGCAATGAGCGGAATACATCACAGAAACCCTGGCGCGGCAACGGCGCTTTTAGCCAGCAAAAAGGTGCTAGCAGAGCTAATTGTTGATCGCGTGCATCTTGCTGATGAGACAGTGAAAATGGTTTATGAGATCAAGGGGCAAGATAATATCCTTTTGATTACAGATGCCATGTCAGCTCAAGCCAAAGGAGAGGGTATTTTTGATTTGGGCGGGCAGAAGGTAGTGGTTAAAGGCAATGAGGCTCGCCTTGAAAATGGCACGCTGGCAGGTAGTGTCTTAACGATGAATAAAGCCTTGGAAAATATGCATCTTATTAGTAAGTGTTCTTTCTCTGAGCTGGTTAAAATGACAAGTACTAATGCAGCGCATTCTCTGGGGCTTACAGATCGAGGTGATATTCAAGTCGGTATGCGGGCAGATTTGGTTGTCTTAGGTCATGACTATCAAATTAAAAAATGTTTTTTTAGATAAACAGTTGAATCAGCTCATTTAAGTACTGTTTGCCAAATGCCGTTGGCGCTATTTTATGATCCGTAATGTCAAGCAATCCTTTTTTTTGAGCATTATTTAGTGTTGTGCGAATCGTTTCAATTGAAAGACCTGTAGCGCTTTCAAATAACCTTGGGTCAAAACCGCCATATAGGCGAAGTGTGTTGAGCATAAACTCGTATGGAAGCTCCTTCGGGTGAATAGCTTCGCTATGAAAAGGAAATGTCTTTTCTTTTAAATATAAACTTGGGTGTTTGCGTTTTCGATGCCTTGTGATAAGGGATTGATCAGGGTGTGTTATCTTTCCATGAGCGCCAGCACCAATGCCGATATAATCGCCAAAGCGCCAGTAATTTAAGTTATGCTGAGACTGGGTGTTTTCAGTTTTGCTGTAGGCTGACACTTCGTATTGATCAAAACCATGTTGCAGCAGGAGCGCTTTTCCCTGTTGCTCAATGTTATATAAGTTATCTTCATCCGGCAAAGATGGTGGGCGGACAAAAAAGGCAGTATTTGGTTCAATGGTTAACTGATACCAAGAGATATGTGTAGGTTTAAGATCGATAGCAGATTGTAAATCAAAAAGTGCATCACTAACGCTTTGATTGGGTAAACCATGCATGATGTCAATGTTAAAGTTATCAAACTTTGCGCTTTTCAATGAGTCAACCGCTTGGAAGATTTGCTTACTATCATGAATTCGGCCAAGGGATTTTAATTTATCATTTTGAAAGCTCTGCACGCCCAATGAAATACGATTAATGCCCATTTTATAATAATCACTAAATAAGCCATGTTCAATAGTACCTGGATTTGCCTCTAAAGTGATTTCAGCATCTCTGGCAATAAGATTATTGGTAAAGAGATAATTAAATATACGCTCAAGCGCATCTGTTGGAAATAAAGATGGAGTGCCACCGCCGACAAAAACAGACTGAAATACTCTGCCTTGCATGTCTTTCTGATGGCTTTTTAAATCTGTGATTAATGTTTTAGCATACTCAGTTGCCGGCATATTTTGAGTGAGTTTATGTGAGTTAAAGTCACAATAAGGGCATTTTCGTACACACCATGGGATATGAATATATAAAGATAAAGGCGGTAACTTCAACATGTTACTTAGCAGGTTTTCCTATACGAATAATTAATACATCACAGTGCGCGCGTTGCAATACGCCATTGGCTGTTGATCCAATGAACCGCTCAACACCATATCTACCATGACTACCAATGACAATAATGTCACAGTTTAGCTCTTCGGCAAGTTTGACAATTTTGCGCTTTGGTGAACCATGCAGCAGGTGAAAGTCTGCCTCCAAGTTAATTTGCGCCTCAAGTGCTTTTAAATGTTTCATATTCTCCTCTTCAAGGTAATCTTCCAAATCAGAGATGGAAGGGACGCCTGAAGCCATGTAATAAGGGATGTGAGGCAGAACGTTAATAACACTTAATTTTGCATCATTACGCTTAGCAAGTGCCACTGCCTGTTCAATAACAGGTTGATTGTCAGAGTGTAAGTCAGTTGCCAGCAAAATATGTTTATAGTTTTTCATCTTTAATTTCCTCCTTTGCATTTGGCCTTATTTTAAGTAAGTTTGCTATTAAAAGATACCGAAAAGTGCATCATAGCAATCATAAGCGATATTTTCTGCACGAATCACTTTGCAGTCATTTTTATGGAAGTGGTATATTAATGATTGGTTTTATTCCATTAAAAGGTTTTGATATGTCAGAGTATATTCTAACCCTAGATCAAGGGACAACAAGCTCACGAGCAATTATCTTTAATAAAAAAGGCCAGATCGTACAAATGGCGCAGCAGGAATTTCAGCAAATTTACCCAAAGCCTGCTTGGGTTGAACATGATCCAATGGAGATTTTCTCTTCTCAGGCATCCGTTGCGGCAAGTGCAATCAGCAAAGCTGGTATTAATGGCCGCAATATTGCCGCGATTGGTATTACTAATCAAAGAGAAACAACCATTGTGTGGGACAGAAAAACAGGTGAGCCATTATACAATGCAATTGTCTGGCAAGATCGCAGAACCGCAGAGTACTGTAATAGTCTAAAAGAGAAATACAGTGGACTTATTCAACAGAAAACAGGACTTGTTTTGGATGCCTATTTTAGTGCATCGAAAATTAAATGGATTTTGGATAATGTTGACGGTGCTAGAGAGCGAGCTAAACGAGGTGAGTTATGTTTTGGCACGGTTGATAGCTGGCTTATGGCGAAATTTACCAACCTGCGATTGCATGCAACGGATGTTTCTAACGCAAGTCGGACAATGCTTTTTAATATACATACACAAAGCTGGGATGATGATTTGTTAGCACTTTTTGATATTCCCAAATCAATGTTGCCAGAGGTGAAAGCATCAAGTGAAATTTACTCACAAACCGCAACAACTTTATTTGCTTCCAAAATTCCTATCGCCGGTGTGGCAGGGGATCAGCAAGCGGCACTTTTTGGTCAGATGTGTACAGAGCCTGGGATGCTGAAAACAACTTATGGAACCGGTTGTTTTATGGTGATGAATACAGGGGAAAGCCCTGCAATGTCACAAAATAATCTTCTAACTACGATTGCTTGGAAAATAGGGAATAAAACAACTTATGCGCTTGAAGGCAGTGTGTTTATGGGCGGGGCAACGATTCAGTGGTTAAGAGATGAGCTTGGCATTATCTCAGATGCCTCCCAGAGCGAATCACTTGCTCAGTCAGTGAAAGATAATGGTGATGTTTATATGGTGCCAGCCATGGTTGGCTTGGGTGCGCCTTATTGGGATCAATCAGCCAGAGGGTGTATTGTTGGTTTAACCCGCGGAAGCTCAAGAGCACACATTGTACGTGCTGCACTAGAGAGCATTGCCTATCAAGTAGGTGATATTGTCGCGGCTAAAATTGCAGATACGGGTATTCATGTCAATGAGATGCGTGTTGATGGTGGAGCGGTTGCCAATAACTTTTTGATGCAGTATCAAGCGGATATTTTAAATGCAAAGGTTATTCGACCTCAAGTGTTGGAGACAACAGCGCTTGGTGCAGCGTACTTGGCAGGATTAGCAGTTGGATATTGGGATGATCTAGATTCAATTAAGGCGCTTTGGCAAGCAGAGAGAGAATTTAATGCAGATATGTCTGAGGATATACGATTAGCCTATAGTAAAAAATGGCATCAGGCCGTGGAAAGAGCAAAAGGATGGAGTGAATAAAAATGCAGATAATTAAGTACCAGCAAGGCATTATGGATGTAATTCCAAGATCAGCAATTTATTTATTGTTTTCGCTGAATGAAAAGAAAAAAGGGCATTTGAAAGAAACCTTGATGTCACTTCAAAAGCTCGTTGATGGTCAAGAAGCAGTTCTTGGGCTCGGTGAGAAAGTGATGAAAGAGGCAACAAACTCAACTTATGAAGTCTATACACCAGAAGGAAAAGAAGAAAAACTCTCGCCAAAAGGAGATTGTGACCTTGCGCTTTGGCTAAGAGATGAGGATGAAGGTGTGCTTTTGCATAAAGCGCGCCAGTATGTACAAGTGTTAAGCGCAGCCTTTGAGGTGATGGATATTGTCAGAGGATGTACTTATCTGGCAAGAAAGGAGGAGGATGATTTTGTGAATCATGATCTTTCTGGCTTTGTTGATGGTACGGCAAATCCAAAAGGAGAGGAAAGATTAGCGACAGCTATTGTGCAAACAGGGGATGATAAACTTGTTGGAAGCAGCTTTTGGGCGCTACAGAAATGGCGACATAACTTCAACTGGCTGGATAAAGCCTCACAGCAAGCTAAAGAGGAAATTATTGGCAGAAGCTTAACTGATAATCATGAGTTTGAGCATAAAGCAGCCTTTTCACATATTGAAAGGACGGAGCAGGAGAGCTTTGATCCAGAGGCATTTATGTGGCGAAAATCAATGCCATGGTATAATGATGCGCTGGAAGGTGGTTTGATGTTTTCTTGCTTTGCAACGAGTTTTCGTGCTTTTAAAGTACAGTTGAATCGGATGTGTGGCAATGAAGATGGTATTGTGGATGGTTTGTTTCGCTTTTCTAAAATTCATTACACAACCTTCTTATGGTGTCCACCCTTTGTGAAGGGAAAGCTTGATTTGTCAAGTTTAAATCTGTCCTAATGGAGATCAGTTTTCTCTCAGGCACTTTTATTTTTGCCATGGTCTTCTTTGCAGGCTTTGTTGATTGTGTTGCAGGCGGCGGCGGTATGATCACCATTCCAACTTACTTAGGAGCAGGCGTGCCACCTAATTTGGTGTTAGGAACAAATAAAATGGTGGCTTCAGTTGGGACTTTAACTGCTGTAATGCGGCTTGTGCGTTCGGTAAAAGTTTATTGGCGCAATATTCTTTTAGGCATTTTCTTTGCTTTTTTGGATCACTTTTGGGGGCGAAATTAAGCGCTTATCTTAGTCATAATACTATGACGATTTTACTTATTATTGTGATCCCTACAATATTGATTATTGGACTTTTTAAAAGCTATCGAGAGCAAAGTGAATATACACTGAATGGTTGTTTTTTTGTCAAACTTGCGCTGATAAGTTTTATTATTGGTGGTTATGATGGTTTTTTTGGGCCGGGGACTGGAACATTTTTATTTCTGGCATTTATGTATTTGTTATCAATGTCAGCAAAAGAGTCTGTCACTAATGCTAAAATTATCAATTTTGTCGCTAATTTTAGTGCATTGCTGTATTTCTTATTTGCTGGAAGAATTGACTGGAATATTGTTTTAATTGCGCTTCCAGCCTCAATATTGGGCTATCAGCTTGGCGCGCATTTTGTGCTTAAGGCTGACCTTAGATGGGTGAAAAAAGTAGTCACAGTCGTGCTAATTGGGCTTATGGTGAAGCTTGTTTTTTTGAGTTAATACTTATTTCATAAAAACTTGTCTTTATGCCTTGACAGTCAGACTAAAGCGCTCTAGAATGCATCCTGTTTTCGGAGCAATGCTCCACCTAGGCAGATACAGTTTTTGTGTCCCCATCGTCTAGAGGCCTAGGACATCGCCCTTTCACGGCGGTAACAGGGGTTCGAATCCCCTTGGGGACGCCAAGCATTGAAGGTCGCAATTTTGCGGCCTTTTTTGTTTCTGATGTTTTAATTTGATTCAGTATAACCCTGTCATATCTTATGATGCAGTCATGACGATTTAATGATACCTTTGTCTTCATAAAGCTAATTAATATGCATTATAACAATGCGCTTTATTTTATTAGTGGGAAGGTTGGCAGAAGCGCTATCGATATCAATAACAGGTTATATTTGTTTTATTATTTACAAAATATGGACTTATCAATAGTTTTAATCTTGTGTTTAGTGATGTTTACACTCAAGTTTTGTATATTTTTTATAAAAATGTAATTTATTTTAAATTTTTTATTGTGACCATGCTGGACATGCTTTGGGATCGTCGGCATGATGAGCGTGCTCTTGTGATAAGGGCGTGGGAAATCAATAAAAGATGATGGAGTATAAGATCATTATGAAAAAGAAAATTATCCTTGGTTTGGCAGGTTTATTAATCTCGAGTTCAGCATTTGCAGGATTTCAATTGATTAGTAATGTAAGTTCAATTAATGCAAAAACAACTGTCGTTAGCTGTGGGGGAGGGAATCCAATTCCAGCGATCTTCAATCAAAATGTTCAGTGGGGTGTGGTCAAAATGATTTTTCTGGGTGGGAAATCTTCTGCAACCTGTACATTTACATATACCCCGAGTAATACAGTGATTGGTACAGGAATGCTGACTATTGCAAATGATTTACATTCTGGAACTGTAACAAATATCACATCAGGAGCAAACTATAAGGTTGATGTTTCTGGTAACGGCACTGAAAATGTTAATTTGACATTAAGCAGTAAATAAAAGAGCTAACGCTTAGGCTTGAGTATGCTCTGGAAAAACTAAGGAAATCTGCTTCAAGGATGAAGTACAAAACAAACTTATATATGTTATAGCTATATTTTTTGTGGTTATAGCAAGCGGGAGCTTTTAAAGAAAGGGAGGGGAATGTGCGTAATTTACTTGCGTTTGGTTTAATGGTGGTTGGCTATGGCACATGCTTTGCAAGTGCCTATCAAATTTTTGAGCAAGATGCTGCAAGCCTTGGGACAAATCATGCAGGCTCTGCAGCTGCTGCCAATGATGCATCAACTGAGTGGTATAATCCTGCGGGGATGACAGAGTTAAAGCAACAACAGCTAAGTGTGGGCGGAGAAATGGTTTATACCAGAATTATGTATTCAGGGACACAAACCACAGGATATATTTCACCTATAACTCCATCATCACCTTTTACTGTTAATGGTGGAGGCTGGACACCTGTGCCGAATATTCACTACGTTCTTCCCGTTAACAACTGGGCATTTGGTATTGGTGTTGTAGCACCTTTTGGTGCTGAGACAAATTATGGGGATGGAACACAGCTGAAATATACTGGAACAAAAACCCAGCTTCAAGCAATAGATATCACCCCTGCAATCGCTTTTAAACCATGGCAGTTCTTATCTTTAGGTATTGGTGCGGATATCGCTTATGTCACAGGTGAATTCGATAATGTAGCAACAATGAGTGGGAGTGCTTTTGATTCAACTTCCACCAATAAAGGCCATGACGTTACCTATGGGTATCATGCTGGATTTTTAATTAATTTTAATAAGAATAATCGTTTTGGTTTGGCGTACCACTCTAAGATGGTTGCAAATTTGCATGGGACTAGTGACTTAGGAGACCCTATGGGAACCTTTGTAACGTCAAGCCACAGTGATTCCTTTGAGACACAAATTATTTTACCCGCATGGTGGAATGCCAGCTATTACTTTCAAGCAACACAAAAGTTAGCATTAATGGCTTCTGTTATGTATACCGAATGGGATGCTGTTGGTGATATTACGCTGAAAAATGTTGTGGGAGTAAACTCCTCATTAATCAGCGTTGATATTCCTCAAAACTATAGCAATACTTGGAATTTTTCGCTAGGGTCGAGTTATTGGTTAACTCATAGTTTGAAACTGAAATTAGGATTTGGCTATGATATGACACCTACAAATGATCAAGATAGGAATATACAGGTGCCAGATCAAAATAGGTGGATTATATCAACTGGAATTGAGTATCAGTTGTTAAAGTCGCTTTCTATCGCTTTAAGTTATGCGCATTTCTTTGTGCAGAACGCGAGCATTAATAATACAGTTAAAATTAATGGCGTAGACCAAACAACAAATGGTACAGTGGAGTCCTCAGCAGACCTAATTGGCTTGCAGCTAAAATGGAATTTATAAGCTAGCTGAAAAGTGTTAATGATCTCAAATATTCTCGGTACTTTACATCTTTCTATTGAAGAGTAGATGGTTTTTTCTGTGGCAGTCATAGACTAAATGAACTTAATTTGTTACGTTGTTAGTTGTTTCAAGGAAAGGAGAAATTAAATTGATTAAGGACAACGTTATGAATAAGTCACTTGCTATTATTGGACTTTCGGTACTTACTATGGGCGTTTCGTTTGCAATGCCAGAAGCGGTTCCTGTAACAAAGCCGATTATACTAACAGCGAATCTCTCTGTGCCGCAAGAAGCTTCACAAACAAGTGTGAAAACACCTGCAGTCGCTCGTGGTACAAGCTCTTATTTGTTTAACCCCAAGACAAGAGAGTTAGATTTCACAATCGATTATGCAGGCTTAAGTAGTGCTCCTTTTATGGCGCACTTTCACTTAGGTTCAGCGACAACCAATGGACCGATTTTGCAAACTATTTTTGGTAAGCCAGATAAGCCTGCTATGCCTTTGATTAAGGACTCTCAAAAGCAAGACTATGGTGTGCTCACAGGGAAATGGATTGTACCTAAAGATGAAGTTCAAGATCTACTGCACGGTAGAATTTATGTAAACCTTCATACGAAATTGAATCCTGGCGGTGAAATTAGAGGACAACTTTTGCCGGCTTAATTCTATTTCTTTAATATGGCACCAATGGATGCCAAGCGCTTTTTCAAGCTTGGATGTGTTGAGAACATATCTTCCATGTTGCCTGCTGCAAATTTTGCACTTGCTGGATCATATAAATAAGAAGCACGGCGCATGCGCTCATTTGCCGTTTGCTTATAGCTTTGAGCGGTTTGTGGCTCAGCATGATTTTCACTTATTTTTATTAAGGCATTGGCCATAGGTCTATTATCACGCATTAACTCAACAGCGCCAGCATCAGCCATATATTCACGTGTGCGAGATAAAAAGAGCATTAACATTGAGGTGATGATAGGCAAGATAAAGCGTAAGATCATGACAACCATGAAAATAATCGCCATAACATTATTGCCATTGTTATTATCACGCCTGTTTGAGCGATTACCGCCAAATAATAGTGACCAAAATAAAAACTCAATCATAAACATCAGCATATTGGATAGTACAATTGTGAACAAATTAAGCTTGATATCTTGGTTGCGGATATGGGTTAGCTCATGCGCCATAACAGCTTGTAGCTCTTCTCGGTTGAGCTTTTGCGCCAATGCTCTTGTTACAGCGACCATTGAGGACTTTTCAGAAAAACCAGATGCAAAGGCATTCATATAATTCGCTTCAATAATATACACTTTGGGTATAAAAGGCATATTCGCGGCAATTTTCATCTCCTCTGTCACATTGTAGATTCTCTGACAAAGTGGATCGGGATCGCCGGGGTGGATTTCATGGTACTCGGTGCCAGCGAGCATGATTTTGTCATAATAGCTGAACGTGACAAGCAGCCAAATAAGGGCAATGGCACTTGAAATAATCGTTGCCCAAGGCACAATTTTAAGTGTGATAAGTGCACAAAATACAGCAGAAAATGGAATCGTGTAATTTGGATAATAGCTTGTGATTTGTGTGTAGCGCCAAATAACATCAATTAAAAGGCCAAGCGCAAAGAAGATAATTAAAAAAAGTGCGATGACAATGTAGGATTTACGTGTGTTTTTGCGAACAACTTCACGCCAATCCATGCTTTGTATATCAAGCATCTATAATTCCTTTATAACTCTACGCGTGTATTTTCAAGCTCTGCACGCTTCTCATCACTGCCAACATTCCAGTAGATAAATTCTTTATCAAGCTTTGATTTGAACATATTAACAACAATGCCTGCAATCATGGATTTTTTGTGCGCATTATATTTTTCTATTCCATCATTAAAAGCCTGTTTAGAGAACGCAAGCTTATTTTCGGTGGAGGTGATTTCCTCTTGTAATTGCAGTACATTTTGATTGGCTTTTAAATCAGGATAATTTTCAAATTGCACATTAAGGCTGCCGGCAATTTTAGAGATCTCATTTTCAGCGGCCATACGGGTTTGTACATCACCCTCAGATTTAGCATTATTCGCCTGTGTTCGAAGATCAGTGACATCTTTAAGGACGGTTTTCTCATAATCCATATACTTTCTAACGGTATTGATCAATGAGTCAAAGACTTTGGCGCGGCGATCAAGTTGCACATCAATCTGGCGCTCAGAGTTATCTACAGCCTCAATTTCAGCAATAAGACTATTATATGTTTTAATCACATACGCGATGATGATGACAACGATCACGATAATAATGATTAGTGTGATCATAAAGGTATTCCCCGTTGGTTTACTAATAGACACATATCAATTTGCCACGGATGATGCTGGCATTCAAGCATATTGTCATTCATAATGTCGATTATTTTCAGTGAGATATTGCTTAAATATGCAAGATAGTGTTGTAATTGAGCCAAATATGCCAGCAGATAGTGCGGTAATTTGGCTGCATGGCCTAGGTGCTGATGGTCATGATTTTGAAAGTGTTATTCCAGAGTTGAACCTGCCAGAGAATCATAGGGTACGATTTATATTCCCACATGCCCCAATTCAGCCTGTTACGGTGAATATGGGTTATGAAATGCGAGCATGGTATGATATTAAGAGAATTGATGATATTGATAGAGAAGTAGATCTTAAAGGTATTGAGGATTCTATCGCGCGTATTCAGGCATTGGTGGAAAGTGTAATACAATCAGGGATTTCACATGAGAGAATCCTTATAGCTGGCTTTTCACAAGGCGGGGCAGTGGCTTTATTGTCAGCATTAACGCTAGCATATCAATTTGCAGGCGTGATGCTTTTGTCAACCTACTTACCGGATTGGGCATACTTTAAAGAGAAGCTAACAAGCGCAAATAGAGCGACAGAGTTTCTTATTGCGCACGGTGAGAATGATCCTATTGTGCCAATTCAAGCAGCAAAAATAATGCTGAGAACACTAGAAGAGCTGGGTTTAAATGTAACTGCACATTACTATCCTATCGAGCACTCATTGTGTTTGGAGGAGATTAAAGTATTAAGTCAGTTTATTCAGACGCAGCTAAAGATTCAATAAGGATTCACATGGAAAATCTAGCGCCAAAGCAGCTTGTGATCGCAACCAGAGAAAGTGCCCTTGCGCTATGGCAAAGTCAATATGTATTGTCGCTGATTGAAAAAAGTGCGCCGGAAACGAAGTGTACTTTATTAAAAATGAAGACCAAGGGCGATAAGATTTTAGATCGTGCATTAAATGAAATTGGTGGCAAGGCGCTTTTTATGAAAGAGCTTGAGATTGCGATGGAAGAAGGTAAGGCTGATATTGCTGTTCACTCATTGAAGGATGTGCCTTATGAGCTCCCAAAGGGGTTTTCTTTAGTGGTTTATACTAAAAGGGAGAATCCACATGATGCTTTTGTCAGTAACCATTACCATTCGTTGGATGCACTGCCAAAAGGTGCGGTAGTGGGAACATCGAGTCTAAGAAGAAAAGCACAGATTTTAGCCTATCGAGATGATTTGATTATCAAAGAGTTAAGAGGAAATGTCAATACTCGGCTCAATAAGCTTGATAATGGAGAGTATGATGCCATTATCCTTGCCGCAGCAGGCTTGATTCGCCTTGGATTTGAGCAAAGAATTCAGATGCTTATCCCTTTTTCTATTTCTCTTCCAGCTGTTGGTCAAGGGGTTGTTGTGGTTGAATGTTTAAATAAAGATCAAACATTGATTGAGAGCTTATCGGCAATTAATCACACTGAAAGCATGCTTTGTGCAAACGCTGAACGTGCTTTTAATGAAGCGCTTGAAGGGGGCTGTCATGCGCCAATTGCTGCGCATGCATCATTTAAAGGCGATCTATTACAACTCTCTACAATGGTTGCAAGTGAAGATGGGCAAAGGCTTCTCAAGATGAATGTGAAGGCATTAAAGGATGAAAAGCCAGATGAGCTTGGGCGAAGAGCCGCTAAGAAGATGATTGCGCGTGGTGCAAGAGAAATTTTAGATAATAAGGGATAGCTGCAATAGATGAAAAAACTTGATCAAGCAAAAATTTGTGCGCTTACTAAAGCTGCGCATGAATCACCAAGAAAGCGTAGTCACCATAACTTTCATGATGAGTTATCAGATCCGGTTAACCGGCTGTGTATTACCTTAACAAAAGGGACTTATATCAGGCCACATCGTCACTCAGAGCTACATAAGTGGGAGATGATTATTTCGCTTTTTGGTAAGATTACAGTGCTTATTTATGATGACAGTGGGCGGGTGGTAGATAAATTTATCTTAGCATCTGATGACATAAAACTGTTTGAAATAAAACCAAATACATGGCATTCTATGTATGTGGTATCTGAAGAAGGTGCTTTTTTTGAGGTGAAGCCAGGTCCGTTTAAACCAGCCTGTGAGAGTGACTTTGCGCCTTGGGCGCCAAAAGAAAATGAACCAGAAGTAAAGCATTTTCTTCTCTGGGCTGAAAAGGCTAAAGTTGGGGATTATTACCAAGCGAGCTAACGAGGGCCTTATTGATGAGGCTGACCAACTATATGAAACTTAATTTTTAATGGGGTATGTTAAAAAGAGAATGATATAAAGGGGATGGCGCTATATATTGTAGAAGATAGAGCTAGTATGGGGTATTGGCTTTAAGTATATGATCTGTAGTGTTGTATGAATCAATAAATCCCTTGATATGGTTTTCTTTTTAAATATAAAGAGAGGATTGAATAGGTGGTATTATCGGATCAAGACTATGCCGGTATCTATAAAATTATTGATAACAATAGAAATCATGAAAGAGTGGTTCGCTATATAAAAGATAATGTATTATCAGATTTGTCAAATAATACGGCATATTTAGATATTGGCGCAGGTGATGGCAAAATTACATGTCAAATTGCGCCTTATTTTAAAGAAATAATGGCAATTGAGCCAAATCCTGTATTTTTTGAAGGTCTTAGAGGCACAAAAGATGCAAAGTGTATAGAAGCTGATTTTTTACAAGTAACACTGACGGGGAAGTATGATTTTATTCTCTGTTCGCATGTGCTTTATCATGTTGACCCTAAGGATTGGACTCGGTTTGTTGACAAGGCTTATGCGCATTTAAATACAAATGGAAAAATGCTGTTTATCTTAGGTGGCGATCGAGGGGATAATTTTGAGCAGTATAAAAAGCATAATGATAACTATGCAAGTTCGGCAATTTTAAGAGAAATTTTAACCCAAAAAGGGATGGCGTTTTCAGAGGAAATTATAGAGGATAGCTATCAAACAGATTCATTTAGAGACATGTTATCCTTGAGTAAATTTTGTATTTTAGAGAATTGCTTTAATCAATATGCTGAGAAAACAATAGATAGCTTTGGTGTAGAAAAAGCAGAAGCGCTTTGTCTTGAATATGCAAAGAGTAAAAAAATCAACGATGGACTATATGTCATGAAAAGAGCACCTGCCTATGTTACTATTACCAAGTCACAAGGGTTGTAAGCTTAGTTGGTCAGCGAACAAGATAGGCAACATAATGTCTAACATGTGCCTCTAGGTCCTTATCTTTAATCCACTGTGCAATGTTTCCATAGGGGTTGGCATCACGAAATTTTTTGCGTGCAAGTTTGATATGTGTTCTTACGGTTTCATGGGAGCAGTTTAAGATTTTGGCAATATGTACAGTGCCATAGCCTTCTGTATTCAGCATCCAGCAGCGTATTTCCTGTGGCGATAGTCGAAAATCTCCAGCTTTGAATGCTTGCAATAGCTTGTGTAGAAAAATCTGCTCTTTAAGTGCTTTTGATTCATAAGCTTTGTTAATAATCTTTTGTGCTTTTTGTTCAGTGGTTAATGCACTAACCATTTCATCGAAGTTTGTCGTCAGTATATTATATTGTTGAACATGGTCGTTAATATAGAAAAAGTTAAACTTACACTTAAGCGTAATGGTGTTATTTGTAGCTTGAATGCCTAAAAAATTTCCAATGTGTCGGAGCTTTTGTTCCACTTCCAGATAAACGATATCATTATCATAGCTTTTTTGTAAGTAATTAATCTCGAGTATCTCAAACATGCTATGATACATCTTAAGATCATTAATGATTTCATTAGGACCCTTTGAAAAGTCAAATAATGAAATATTCAAGCTGTTTTCCGGGATAAACTTAGCGACAGCGGAGTAGTCTTTATCTATTAAAACACGATGAATATAGGCGACGCATGCGTCAATACGTTCACTTGACAACTCTACACTCCTTGTTGCTAATCACACATATGTATAATATCACGACAAATAAAATTATGGTATTGTTCACAAAATGATATAAGATTCTTTTGCCTTTAAAGAGAAAAATATCGACAAGCTAGAGAAAATATTATAGACTCACACGCCTGTGAGCAGCATATCTTTTTAAAATGAAGATAGAAGCTAGATAAGTTTGCAAAGACTTTATATGAGCTTGACTTGTCAGTTGGGTGTGATGCTGCAAGTGTGAGGCGCTTTTAAAACTAAGTTAGTAATATATATAGTAAATGAGGATAGAGTAATGAAAAGAACATTTCAGCCAAGTAACCTTAAAAGAAAAAGAACACATGGTTTTCGTGCAAGAATGAGCACATTAAGAGGCCAAAAAGTGATTCGTAACAGACGTGCAAAAGGCAGACATAAGCTTGCTGCGTAACACGCTGGCAAAAGAGAATATCCTTCGAGGCAATGAAATTTCAGCTGCCTTTGATCATATCTTTCATAAAATCTACACCCCACATTTTAGCTTTCTGATTGCTGAAAAGAGCGATGAGATTCCAGCTGTGGGCGTTATTATTGCAAAAAAAAAAGTAAAATCCGCGGTGAAACGCAATTTATGTCGCCGTTTAATCAAAGAGTCATTTCGCAGACATAAGCACTTATTTGTCGGCAAAGCAGTTGTTGCTATTGCTACAAAATCAGCTAAATCTGCGCAAAAAGGTGAACTATGGCAATCGCTCGAGCAGTTTATAAGCGCCTCAGAAGTGTTATAGCTTTACCGTTTATCCTAATCATTCGTTTTTATCAGCTGGCGATTAGTCCAATGCTTGGTACTCGCTGTCGATTTTATCCAAGCTGTTCACAATATGCGCTGGAAGCAATTAAATTGCATGGAATCCTGATTGGTCTTTGGCTAATGAGCAAAAGACTGGTAAAATGCCATCCAGGCTCAGAAGGTGGGTTTGATCCTGTGCCTGTAAAAAAGGCGCATAAAACCTCTTGCTGCGATAAGAAAAAAGTTGAAAAAACAACAAACGAAACGTGCGTAAAAGAGAGTAGAGAAAAGGTTTAAGTTAAATGAAATCTAATTATATCAGAATATTTTTGTTGGCAATTATAGTGGTGATTTTTCTATCACTGACCTCAAAATGGCAGGAAATGTTTGCCCCAAAGCCAGCACCTAAAGCGCAAGCATCTGAGCTGTCTCAAAAGACTGCAAATAATGCGGCTACAACGACAAATAAAAACACATCTCAAACAACGCTCTCTCAAAGTGCTGATAATGCCCCTGTAAGTACGCAGAGTTATAATGTTGCTGACCATAAGCCAATCACTATTAATACAAATGTATTTAAGAATTTGCAAATCTCTCCAGTTAATGGTGCTATTATTAATGCAGCACTGATTGACTACAACATTAGCCTTGATAATAAAAACCCGATGCCACTATTGAATAATGACAAGGCATCTCGTTATATTGCGGAGTCTGTACTTGTCGTTAATGGTAAAAGAGAGAACATTCTCTTTAATCACGAGTCAACAAAGAAGGTTTCTGATGGTGTTGTTGTCACTTTAACTGCAAATGTTAATAACCTTGCGATTACACGAAATTACCACATCGATGAAAACACCTATGCAATTACGGTTAATCAGTCAGTTAAAAATAACACAGGTAAGCCGGTTAGTATTGCATTTGATAGTGAGATTACACGCAAAGTCAATCCTGAAAGTCATAGCTTTAGCCTATTAGATGCGCATTCATATTCCTTTACAGGAGTAGGTCTTTCTTCTACTCAAAAGCCTTTCCAAAAAGAAGCCTTTAAAGATTTAGCAAGTAGCGTAGCACCAACTGAAGTTTCAACCAAGACAGGTTGGGCTGCAATGATACAGCATTACTTTGTAAGCCTTTGGGTGCCTAATAACCCACAAGCAAGCTATAAAGTCTATGCAGATAAAGTTGATACAAATATCTATCAAGCGGGTATTGAAACCCTGCCGGTTGTTTTAAATGAAAATGCAACGATGACTAATAGTAATGTGCTTTATACAGGGCCGACTATTACCAAAAACTTAGAGGCAATGGTCAGTGACTTTGGTGCAGCGACACCTCAAGGTTTAGACAAGCTTGTCGACTATGGTTTGTTGTCTTTTATTTCGGTGATTATTTTCTGGTTAATGGGGATTATTCATAGTGTTGTAGCAAACTGGGGTCTTTCGATTATCCTTGTTACTGTGTTGATCAAAATTCTATTTTACCCACTTTCAGCAAAGAGTTACCGTTCCATGGCAAAAATGCGTATGCTACAGCCAAGAATGAAAAAACTCCAAGAAATCTATAAAGGCGATAGGCAAAAGCTTGGTCGCAAAATGATGGAAATGTATAAAGAAGAAAAGGTTAACCCAGCAAGTGGTTGTTTGCCTATTCTTATTCAGATTCCGGTATTTATCGCACTTTATTGGGTGCTTTTGGAAAGTGTGCAGCTTCGCCAAGCACCATTTATTTTCTGGATTCATGATTTAGCATCAAAAGACCCTTATTTTGTATTGCCAATTTTAATGGGTATATCAATGTTTGTGCAGCAGAAGATAAGCCCAACTTCAGCTGACCCAACACAGGCAAAAATTATGATGTTTATGCCGGTGATTTTCACTGTGTTCTTTGCATCATTCCCAGCAGGGCTTGTGCTTTATTGGTTAACAAATAACTGTATTAGTATTTTGCAACAATGGTATATCACAAGAAAATACACACAAGAGCAAAAAGCAAAGCGCACATAGTCTGCTTAATCTGCAAAATATTTTAATTTAACTACACTCTAGTTGACGCAATTCAATGGATGAATCTATATGGTTGTTAGAGTGTATTTTACAAGACGTTATCATTTCTCAAGTTATTTTATTCGCTTGCTTTCTTGGTCTCACTTTTCACATGTTGAGGTGGAAGTGGATGGATGCTGTTACAGTTCAAATGGATCAAAGGGTGTATATGAGCGAGATACAAAGGCGCTTTATCATTCTCAAGATATGCTCGAGATTTGGGAGAGCAAACTTGATGACACACAAAAGGATAAACTCATTGGTTTCCTAAAAGCTCAACTTGGAAAAAAGTATGATTATTTTGCAGCTTTAGGACTTGGGCTTTGGCGACGTGATTGGTATCACAATGAAAATAGATGGTTTTGCTCTGAGATTATTGATGCGGCATTTAAGCATGCTGAGCATCCGCTTACCAATAAGTACTTTGCCTCCTATCGCCTAACACCCAATGATCTACGCACTTCAGTTAGATTAAAGCGTATAAGTATCAAAAAAAACATTCATCATAAGTCTATTTGGAAGAAGATTTTGAATTTTTTCGGTATTGCAAGCTAAGGGGTCAATATATTGTTTTATTTTCTTCAATCTCTTATCGGCTATAAAATTCGATCTACTTTTAAGATAACAAATCCAATCAAGCTGATAGCGATGCCGGCAAGAATGAATATAATCGGTAAGGTGGTCATTTTGAACATATCAATTAGATAGATCGATAGCGCGGGTATTGGTGCGCTAAATACAGAGTAGCTTAGGTTATAAGAAAGCCCAATGCCACGACAGCGAAATCCAGTACTAAAACTATTTGCAATAATCACTGTATAGGTTGAAGCGAGTATGCCAAAAAGAAAACTGATGGTCATAAATAGCGCGATAGATAAATGCCCTTCATTGGCGCGCTGGTAAAATACAATGGCTAGAATAGCAATCATTAAAATGGAGGTTGTATATAGCATGCGCTTTTTGACATAATCACTCATAAAACCGCCAATAATGCAGCCTAGAATCATGATAATTGAGCCAGAGAACAACATATCGCCAATGAGTTTATTTGAATAGGAAAAGTAGCTATTAAGGTAGCTCGGCAAAAACAAAAAAAACTGAGTGGTAAGCATTGCTGGGGCAGCCACAATTAACATGGATGCAATGATATTGCGTCCCTTTGGTTCTTTCACTGCGCCTTTTGACTGCATGTTCTTTTGATAGTCAAGAAACTCTGGTGTCTCATAGAGTGTTTTACGCAGAATATAGATAACAAGTGTTAATATCCCACCAATTAAAAAGGCAATACGCCATGCATGATCAAATACAAAGCTGCCCTTTGTGAATGAGCTTAGCATCATGTAAACAAATGAAGAAAGTAAAATGCCGACACTGAGAAATGCAAATACGATGCTAACAGCAAGGCCTTGTTTTTTAGGGTAATGTTCAGTGCTAAAGGCAATTGCCGTTGGAATTTCTCCGCCAATGGCAAGTCCTTGAATTAATCTCAGAATAATAAATATCACCGTTGCAGCAATGCCAATACTGTCACTATCAGGCAAAACTGCCATAAGCACTGTGGAAATCATTAAAGATAGCATAGTATAGAAAAAGCCTGTTTTTCTTCCATATCGATCTCCAATAAAGCCAAATAAAAGCCCCCCGATCGGGCGGATAATATAGCCTAGGGCGAATATTAAAAAAGTGTATAGCGTTGCGATTATTGGATGTGAGTTGGGAAAGAAGCTTGTGCCAATCATTGGTGCAAATAGCGCAAAAATGGCAAAGTCATAATACTCAATGCCGGCACCCATGCCAGCTAACATAGCAGTTTTGATTTTCATTGATAAGGTAAATGCGATTCAATCACTTAAGCCTCCATTGTTGTATTTTTTAGGTAAATGTCAACTTGTAATGTAATAAACGGAAGTAAAATAGCTGTATTTGTGCCTAGAGAGATGTGGAATAATTCAGAATTAACATCTGAAAACCAGCTGTCAAGTGGTATACTAAAAAGAGTTTATTGCAAAGAGCTTTTATTTTATGTCCCGTGTGTATTCAACTGAAAAAAAACACTCTATATATCAAGCGTTGCTGCAAAATGTGCCGCTTATCTTAGATCAAGAGAAGGATCTGATTAGCATTATGTCAACGGTTTGTTGTGAGCTTAAAGCTGCATTTAGCTACTTTGACTGGGTGGGCTTTTATCGCCATAGTGGTAATAGTTTACTGAAAGTTGGGCCTTATCAAGGCGGGCACGGCTGTTTAAGTATTCAATTTGATAGAGGGGTTTGTGGAAAAGCTGCGAGTGAAAGAAAAACACAAATCGTTGATGATGTGAATCTTCTGCCTTATCATATCGCCTGCTCAAGTAGCACTGTCTCTGAAATTGTTGTGCCGTGGGTGGTTGGTAACAGACTAATTGCTGTACTTGATATTGACTCTGATGATAAGGCTTGTTTTGATCAGTTGGATAAAGAGTATCTTGAGCGGCTTCTGAGCATATTAGGTGATGCAATTAATGATGAATGAAAAAGAGTTAAAAGCGCTTTTTCAATCAGCGGGACTTAGCGTTCGTGAATCACAGCTGAATATGGTCAATGCCGTGAAATCAGCGCTTATAAATGCTGAGAATCTAGTCATTGAGGCCCCGACAGCAACAGGAAAAAGTTTTGCCTACTTACTTGGCGCTATTTTATATAACCAATATCGTGAATCTAAAGGAAAAGAGAAGCTAAATATAATCGTTTCAACGGCAACAGTTGCGCTTCAAGAACAGCTGATTCATAAAGATTTGCCTTTTATCCAATCGCTTATTGGTGAGGATAAAAAAGATGCTCCCAGTCTCTCTTATACCTTGGCAAAAGGGCGATCACGCTATCTGTGTCCGCGAAAGCTTCATAGTTTTGATTCTAGTGATTCAGCACTAACCGAAGAGGCAGAGAAACTTGATAGATTGTATCAAAAAGACTGGAGTGGGGATTTTGATGATTTAGAGGTGCCGATTTCAAAGGCATTGAATCAGGAGATTTACAATAGCAGCAATGCTTGTTCTTTTTCGCGCTGTGAATACTACAAAACCTGCCCCTTTTTAACTGAAAGAGCAGGGCTTAGAAATCAAGATATTATTGTTGTAAACCATAGTTTGTTATTAGCGCATCTTAATTTAGGCGATGGGGCGATTTTGCCAGCTTTTGAAAAGAGCATTTATATCATTGATGAATGTCACCATCTGCCAGATAAGGCGCTCGATGCTTTCTCGGCCTATAGCTCATTAATCGGGTCACAAAAATGGGTAAATGATGTTGATAAGTTATTAAATGCGCTGCCTCAAAAGCTTGTTGAAAAGAATATGCGTGAGAATTGGCAGCTTATTAAAAAATCATTAATTGAATCGTTAACTGCATTTCAACAAATGCTCCACCCATTGTATCAAAGTGCAACTAAAGAGGATGCTATCTGGCGCATCAAATCGATGTCAGATGAAATGCTGGAAGTGGCTGGGAGTATCAAAAAAGCTGCTGATTATTATGTAAAAGAATGTGAGAGTTTGAAGCGAAAGCTTGAGGACTTTGCTGAAACAAGTGATATACATAAGAAAGACTCACTTGAGAAAACCTTCACACAACTTGGTTTTCTGTTAGAAAGATCGCAAAATTTGCAATCACTTTATACGCTTTTGTTAAATACAAATAGTGTCCCTCCAGTTGCTAAATGGCTTCAGCCTCATGCATCATTAGAGGGAAAAGAAACCGATAAAGGACAGCAAAAACGCCCAGATGATTTGCTGGCTCACCATCAATTTGAAGATTATGACCTTCATGCTTCCCCTGTTGAGGCTGCCTCATTACTAAAAAAAATGTTTTGGGGAGAAGTTCAACATGGTGTAATTCTGTGCTCAGCAACGGTTCGCTCCTTAGGCAAATTCGATCGCTTTTTAAACGCAACGGGACTTAAGAATAATGCGAAGACGCTCCTTTTACCCTCGCCGCTTCCTTATCATAACTCTACATTGTCCATTCCAGATATGCGTTTTATGCCACAAGCACAAGAAGATCATATCAAGGAGACAGCAGCACTTTTAAATGAGCAGTATTTAAAAGGTCATCCAGATGGCGCGCTTGTTTTATTCACAAGCATCTACGCAATGGAGCGGGTCTACTCTCTTTTATCAGCTGAAATTAAACGTTGTGTGTTGGTGCAGGGTGATCGCTCCAAGCAGATGATGATTGCACTGCATAAAAAGAAAATTGATAGTTTTAAACCATCGGTTATTTTTGGTGTCGATAGTTTTTCTGAAGGGGTAGACTTGGCAGGAGCCTATTTAACAAGACTGATTATTCATAAGCTGCCCTTTCAAGTCCCAACCAATCCAATTGATAAGACGCGCTCTGAATGGCTGGAATCAATAGGGCGAAAACCTTTTATGGATATTTCATTGCCACAAGCATCATTAAAACTCACGCAAATGGTTGGACGATTGGTGCGCCAAGAAACAGATGTGGGCGAGATTATTATTTTAGATTCAAGGTTGAAGCAGAAATTCTACGGCAAAGCGCTCTTAGCAGGGCTGCCGCCTTTTGCTATCAAAAAATGATGTTTATACCACTCGCAAACCATTTTACCCTATTTCTGCCATTGAATTTATTGTTCTTTTGAGTCATCGGATATTGCTAATAGTCCCAGCTATTACCTGCAATCCAATGACTCAAAACTATCAAAAACTTCTTCAGCATTAAACACCGAAAAATGATTTGCGAGTGGTATATTCATTGGGTATTGGGTGTGAAAAAAAAGTGGTATAAGACTATCAACGGGAGTTTAGATGATGAGAAGGGAGGGGGGAAATCCCCGTCAGATAGTCTTAAACTTTGAAACTTGCTTCAAGGAGGTCGATATCACAGATATACCGAAAGAGAAGGGAGAGAGAAAAGCGTTCTCTGTAAGACCAACTCTCCTTGAGTGAGTTCATCATCTCAATCTAAACTTAAGATAAACTTAAGAAAACTTAAAAAAACCTAAAAACTGCTAATTTTTTCGAAAAAAGAATACTTTCAGGTATACTGCCTATATATTTTGAATCACATAAACATATTATTGATCAATGAGCTGTATACTATATCATAAAAAAGACTATTACCGGGCACTTGAAGAACCGGAGCAAAAAACACATGCCTCTCCTTTTAGACGAGACTATGCGCGCGTGATCCATAGCGCATCATTTCGAAGGCTTCAGGGTAAAACGCAAATTTTCCCTTGTGTTGAGAGTGATTTTTTTCGTAATCGTTTAACACACTCTTTAGAAGTTGCACAGGTGGCCAAATCTATCGCTTCAATGGTTAATGATGCTCATGCAGGAGTGCAAATTGACACAGATTTAGTTGAAACAGCAGCGCTTTGTCATGACATTGGGCATCCTCCTTTTGGGCATAATGGTGAAAAGGCGCTTCATGCTAAAATGCGTGAATATGGTGGGTTTGAAGGGAATGCACAAACGCTTCGAGTGGTCACAAAAACAGAAAAAAAAGTTCTTTTGGGTGATGTGCCTGTCTATGATGGAGTGGACAATCGTTATGGGCTTAATTTAACGTATCGTACATTGGCATCACTTTTAAAATATGATCATGCGATTCCTGCCTATATTGTGAATTTATCTGATACGCCGATAAAAGGCTATTATGCAAGTGAAAAACAACTTGTTCACAATATCAAAAAGCATGTCTTAAGCCCCTATTCGCCAGAGGATTATAAAGGAAAAGCATTTAAAACGATCGAGTGTGATATTATGGACCTTGCCGATGATATTGCATATTCAACCTATGATATTGAGGATGCGTTTAAAGGTGGTTTCCTTGATCCGTTGTCTATAGTGAATGCTGGTGATGATCTTTTAATGAAGGTGCAGGAGGAAGCGCATCTAGGTGGGCTTAAAGTAAGCCTTAGTGAGATTCGTGAGATTTTAAAATCTATATTTAATGGCATTATTAACTTTAATGCGCCAATGAGTGATATCTATCAGCGCTCTCAGTCTTTGGCAAATTCAAGCTATTTGCGCACACGCTTTACTTCAAATTTGGTGCATTATTACATATCGAATGTTCAATTTACGTTGGATGCAGCGTGCCCTGTTTTATCAAAAGTCTCTTTAACACAAGAGGTGCAAAAGCAAGTGGAGGTGTTGAAATATTTTATTTATGCCTCAGTGATTAACTCACCTAAAATGAACATTATTCGCTATCGCGGGCGTGATATTATTTCAGCGCTATTTGATATTTTGATTGATACAGAAGAAGAAACTTCGCTTATCCCAGAAGATGTTGGTGAAGTTTTTTACTCTTTCTCAAAAGATGATCAGGCAAATAGGGCGCGGGTTATTTGTGATTTTATTGCCAGCATGACAGATCGTTATGCTATTGAGCTTTATAGCCGATTTAAATCAGATACCCCGCAAACTATCTTTAAGCCTGTCTAGTCTCACGTTTATTTATCTAAAATACTTTGTAATAAATCTTTTAAATTAGTGCATCAATTGATATTTCCAAATACCGATAACTGAATTAATATAGCTCTATCAAGTAGATACTTTAAACGTTTATCGGGAGGTTTGTAGATGGACTTTGTGCTAGAAGAACATTATTTGGCAAAAATTACGCCGTTGGTGATTAGCAGAGAAGTTATTAAGGGACAAAATAACTTATTTGTAAAAATAAAAAAGGGAAAGCATGTTGGTATTGGTGAGAGTGTGATACTGGGCGATATGGATGAATCTAAGGCACGTATTTCTCAATTTCTTATGACACTTGATAGTTACATGCCTGTGCCTGCCTATGAGAAAGCGAAGGCATTTGGGTTGAATGCAAGAGAGATTGCTTTGGTTGATCTTGCGCTCTGGGATTTATTAGCAAAAGAAGCAAAAAAGCCACTTTATGAGCTATTGGGCTTAGAGTATAAAGCAGTTGATACATCTATTACTGTTTCTATTGGTAAGCCAGAGTGGGTCTATCAGCGCACGCTGGATTTGATTGTGCAGTATAACCCGAAGTTAATTAAAGTTAAATTAGGTGCTAAAGAAGGCATTAAAGCTGATAAGCTCAGTTTTCAAAGCGTGATCTCGGCGATTAAGGACAGTGCAAAGTCAGATCAAATAGAAGTGTTTGTTGATGCCAATGGTGGCTGGTCGCTTGAAAATGCAAAAGAGATGATGAGCTGGCTTAAACAATATGATATAGCCTACGTTGAACAGCCACTGGCAGAAAAAGATGAACATCAGTTGCCTTTATTATATCAAGATCGTGTGCTGCCCATTTTCATTGATGAGTCATGTAAGTTTGCATCGGATGTGGCAAGACTTCATCAATGTATAGATGGTGTGAACATTAAGCTTTTAAAATGTGGCGGCATTACCGAGGGGCTGAGAATTATCCACTGTGCTAAAGCGCATGGCCTTAAAACCATGATTGGTTGTTTTGGTGAGACGGAAATATCCATCAGTGGCGCGGCGAGTTTGACGCCACTCCTTGATTATGTTGATCTCGATTCGTTTATGAATTTAGATAAGAGTTCATTACATGGATTTAATAGTCAGTTATATTACAAAGATGGTGAGTTAAACTATACCCCGGTGTGCACCGGACATGGAGTGGAATATGTTGGAAATGAATAAGGTTGCCATTTATTTGGATGATGATATTGGCGCTAAATTAAATAAACTTGGGATTTCAGTGATCCTTTTTGCTCCTGAGAAGGTGCTTTGTGTGATTGCGAAAGGCAAAGCAGGTACGCATGTTAGTGACTATGTTGAATATTTACCTTCTGTTGAGATTGTCTCTGATGTGATTGAAGCAAAAAAACTAGGTGCAACCAGTGTGCTTTATGGTATGGCGCCAAATGGTGGGAAGATAAGCGATGAAATTATTGATAGCATTGATATTGCCATTTCTTATGACATGCAGGTGGTTCATGGTTTTCATCAATCAAGTGAGCTTTTAGAGCGCGAGAGTCAATACCCAAATCAGGTAGTGAATTTAAGAAAGCCTGAGGCTAAATATTTATGTAAGGCAAAGGCCTCTGCAAGAAAACTTAATAATAAACGTGTTCTTTTGGTTGGCACCGATATGGCAGTTGGTAAGATGACTGCGGCATTAAAGCTCACGGAGAAAGCCTGTGCGCTTGAAATGAATGCTGAGTTTTTAGCAACGGGACAAACAGGCATTGCTATTTCTGGTTCAGGGGTTCCACTTGATGCTGTGGCGCTTGATTTCACAGGAGGTGCAGTTGAGGTGTTGGTAGAGGACTCTGATGCAGATATTGTCTTTGTAGAAGGACAGGGTTCTATCTTAAATCCAGCAAGTGCGGCAACTTTACCACTGATTAGAGGCTCTGCGCCAACGCACTTTATTTTGTGTCATGATGCATCATTAGAGACGCTCAAAGACTATCCAGATATTAAAATTCCAAACTTGTTAGAGGTTATTGAATTATATGAGAATATCAGCTCGGCATGTGGGCTTTATGCATCTGCCAAAACCATTGGTATTTGTGTCAATACCTCACGCATTCCAAAGGAAAAAAGGGCTAAATATCTTCAAGATTTAAGTGCAGCGACCTCACTGCCAGTTGTTGATCCGGTGAGTGAGTATGATAAGCTTGAATCAATACTAATTAGCTTAAAGGAGCCATCTTTGGCATAAATTAAGACGCTTCATCATGATCGATGGTTCTTCCTTTTGATGGAGTTGAGCCATCTGTATTCTCAGCTGTTTGATTCATGCGTTTTTTCAGCATTTCATTAATTTTTCGTTTAGTAATCCATGCGTAGACAAAAAAACATAATGTTAAAAATACAAGAAGCGGCAAAAGTAAAATGCCAACAATCAGTAAGAATAGAAATTGGATAGGGTTGAGTTTTTTCATTTAATTTATTTTCCTTTAATTACAACTTTAATTTCTGCATGATGAGAGTTGGTGTGGCCTCAAGCTTGAGTTTGCCTCATTATCTCAAATATGCTTATGTATCAATATGGCGCTATATGATTATTTTTCAACTCTTTGTATGGCAAATATCATTTTAAAATAATCAGTATAACTATTGTGAATATTAGTCGGTTTTTTTCTAGGGGCCTTGTGGTATAATCGCCAAAGTTGAGATTTACATAATGGAAAAATGTGCTATGGTCACCAGCCGATTAAGACCTCAAGTTGATAGGGTTTTTTGGTGTGATTTACTGATACTAACGATCGTAATGGCAATAGGACTTTGTCTTTATGGAATACCGGTTCTTTTTACGCCAGATGAAGGGCGCTATGCTGAAATCGCAAGAGAAATGCTGGTAACACATCAATATATTGTGCCGCATTTAGATGGAATTATTTATTTTGAAAAACCGCCAATGATCTATTGGTTAACGGCACTTTCGCTAAAACTCTTTGGCTTGAATGATTGGGCTGCAAGGCTGCCAAATCCGGTTTTATCGTTAATCGGTATCTGGATGAGTTATGTGGTTTGTAGAATTGTTTTTCAAAAGCGTTCATTAGCGCTTTGGGGTGCGATTATAAGTGGGACCTCACTTTTGTATTTAGGGGGCGCACGTTACTTAAACCTTGATGCGGGTGTCGCCTTTTTCTTAAATGCAACAATGCTTTCTTTTTGGGCGTCGATGCAATATAGCAAAAAAAGTTATCAAGGTAATCTCTGGCTTCTAGTTGCTTTTATATTCTCAGGCCTTGCTGTGATGACCAAAGGGCTAATCGGAATTGTCTTTCCAATGATGATTATTGGTCTTTGGTCGATTTTCTTATCTAGATGGGATGTTCTAAAAGATATTCGCTTATATCTTGGCTTAATTGTTGTTGCGATCATCTCTGTGCCGTGGGTGATTATGGTGAATAACATTCATCATGAGTTTTTCCATTACTATGTTATTGTGCAGCAAATTTTACGCTATGCAACGGATGAACAAGGTCGACAGATGAGTAAATTTGTCTATTTTGGCATCTTTATTATTGGCTTTTTCCCATGGTTTGGCTTTTTGCCGCAGGTGTTTAATAAGCTTATTTCAACTTGGCGTGTTAGAAGACATCATGCTGATGAATGGTTTTTGTTTATTTGGGGAATGGCAATTTTGCTGTTTTTTGCCTTTTCAAAATCAATTTTAATTGGCTATCTCATTCCAATTGTGATTCCATTTTCAATTTTAATTGCGATGCGAATTGAATTTTCACTCTCACAGAAAAAAGATGCCAGATCCACAAAAGCAAGCTTCATTGCAGCTTTAATATTGTTTGCTCTTATGGGGATAGCCTTTATCGTCTTGCCATTTATTCCTAATTTCTCGATGTTCTTTAATGAAATTGCAGCGTATTTTTGGCCAGCGGCTGTCGTTTGTTTTATTGTCTCGATCTTTGGCTTTAGGCTTCTTAGGAAAAAGGCATACAAGGCGATGATGTTAAGCTTTGTTGTTACCATGATGATTATCTTAAATTTAGGTTGGTCGGGCGCGCAGTATTTTGCTCAAAAATCAGTGAAACCGCTTATCCCAGTTGTTAAACCAATGTTAAAAGCCTACCCAAATGCCATTGTTGCCAACTATGGTGGCTACTTTTATGATGCACAGTTTTATTTAGATAGACTTACTTGGATTGTAGCTAATGCAGGTGAGCTTGAGAATACCGCTAATATGCCAAACTCAGGCGCAGAAAAAACGCTAAGAACCGCTGAGCAGTTTTGGCCAATATGGAAAAGTGATCAGCGCGTATTTATGTTTACTGACAAAAATAATTATGAGCGCTACTTTGTTTCTGGGAAAGAGCATGGCATTTTGCTTGCTCACACACCCAAACGCTATTTATTAACAAACCACCAATTACCCTATAAGCTTCGTGCATCTGGGTTTAATTTAAACGCTTAAGGTTGAAAAATGACAATTGTAATCTGGTCACTTTTATTATTCGGTGTTTTTTTAAATGCCTGCGCACAACTGTTTTTAAAATTTGGTGTAGATCGTATTGGTGAGTTTAGCTTCACCTTACAAAACTTAATTCCAATCGGTTGGAAACTGGCAACCAATTATTTTGTTATTTTGGGACTTCTTTGCTATGTGATAAGTGTTGTTGTCTGGTTGATGGTGTTGTCACGAATTCCAGTTGGCATCGCCTATCCAATGGTATCAATTGGCTATATTATCACCGCAATTGCTGGGTATTTTTTATTAGGTGAGAGCTTAACAGTAACAAGAGTTATTGGTATCCTAGTGATTATTATAGGTGTGTATCTTGTTGCAAGAGTATAATTTTAATGTGAGAGAAACATGAGAGATTCGTTTTTACCTTTTTCAAAGCCAAGTATTTCTGAGGCTGCAATTAATGAAGTAACAGATAGCATGCGATCTGGCTGGTTAACTACAGGGCCAAAGCTTAAAAAGTTTGAGCAGATGTTGGCAGAATATTTACATGTGCCGCATGCACTTTGTATGAGCTCAGCAACGGCAGGTCTGCAACTTGCATTAATGGCACTTGATATTCAAAAAGGTGATGAAGTTATTACAACCCCAATGACCTTTGCTGCATCGTTAAATGTAATTGAAATGGTTGGCGCTACAGTCAAATTGGTGGATGTTGAAAGAGATACTTATAATATTGATGTTACTAAACTTGAAGCGGCAATTACCAAAAATACAAAAGCCATTATGCCCGTACACTTTGCTGGGCTTCCTGTGGATTTGGATCCCATTTATGCTTTGGCAAAGAAGTATAACCTTGCTGTGCTTGAAGATGCCGCTCATGCGATTGGCGCGGAGTATAAAGGCAAAAAAATAGGCTCTTTTGGTGATCTTCAGGTATTTAGTTTTCACCCAAATAAAAATATGACAACAGGTGAGGGTGGTTGCCTGTCAACCCATAGTGACAAAATTGCTGAGCAAATCTCACTTTTGCGCTTTCATGGTATGGATAGAGAAGCATGGAATCGTTTTGGCAAAGATGGTAGTCCGCATTATAAAATTATCTATCCTGGGTTTAAATACAATATGATGGATATTCAGGCAGCTATTGGCATTCACCAGCTGCCATTTTTGGATGAGTTTATTGAAAAAAGAACAGCTCTTGCCAAACGTTACTTAGAAAAATTAAAAGATTTTGAGTATTTGACTTTACCTAAGTCACCTGATTATCAACATAAGCATGCTTGGCATCTTTTTGCGCCAACCCTAAATGATAAGCTGGCCAAAATTTCTCGCGATGAGTTGATGGCAAAGTTAAAATCGATGAATATCGGCTGTTCGGTGCATTATGAGGCGACACATTTATATCCGTACTATGCCAATAAATATGGCTTTAAATTAGGTGATTTTCCAAATGCCGAAGCCATTGGAAAGAATGTGATTAGTTTGCCATTATTTCCAGATATGACAATAAGTGAGCAAGATGATGTTCTAGATGCGCTTGAGCAAATATTTAATACAAGTATAACAAATTAACAAGCTATAAAGAGACGAGTAGTAATGAGTGATCATAAGCCTTATTTAAGTGTGGTGATTCCAATTTATAATGAAGAGGAAGTGCTGCCAACTTTGTTTAAACGCTTATTTCCAGCGCTTGATAAGACAGGGAAAAGCTATGAAGTTATTTTTACCAATGATGGTAGTAAAGATAAATCTATTGAACTGTTAAAAGAAATGCAAGATGAAAGGCCAGCAGAGGTCAAAATCATCGATTTTAACCGAAACTTTGGTCAGCATATGGCGATTATGGCAGGCTTTGAGCATGTCTCTGGTGATGTGATTGTCACGATGGATGCAGATTTGCAGAACTATCCAGAGGATATTCCACTGTTATTAGAAAAAATAGAGGCAGGTCATGATGTTGTGGGTGGCTATCGAATGGATCGTCAAGATAAAAAATGGCGCTTGTTTGTATCAAAACTGCATAACTCATTGCGATTAAAACTGACAGGGGTTGATATGGTTGATGAGGGTTGTATGCTACGAGCCTATACCCGTGAAGTGATTGATCGAGTCGTTGCAACAGGGGAAAACTCTACATTCTTGCCAGCGCTAGCGCATAGTTTTTCTTCCAATCCGACAGATGTGGGTGTCAGACATGCAGCAAGAGAAGAGGGAACCTCGAGTTATAATTTGTATAAACTGATACGCTATAACTTTGATTTTTTTGCTAATTTTTCCAAGGCGCCTTTAGAGTTTTTCACAATGAGTGGGTTTATTGTTGCCTTTATTAGTATCTTGCTCTTTGTGTACCTTATTGTGAAGCGCGTGATTTTTGGTCCAGATGCAGATGGTGTGTTTACACTTTTTGCTGTGGCGTATTTTCTCATTGGAATGCTTTTGATGGGGCTTGGTATCGTTGGAGAGTATATTGGACGCATTTATGAAGAGGTTAGAAAGCGCCCAAGGTTTATTGTTAGAGAGTATCTTGATACTGATCAGCAGAAAAAACCTAAGCCCGCAAAGTATATAAAAGACTTAGAGGATAGCTTAGATACTGAAGAGGCTGCTGATAAAACAGCGCAAAAAACAACAATAAAAGATAAAGATAGTAAAGAAAAAGAAGAAAATACAAAAAAGAAGGATAAAGAATAATGTCCACAAAATTATTGGTTCTTGGTGTTAATGGCTTTATTGGCAGTAGCATGGTTGAGAAAATTTTGGCTGAAACAGATTGGGAAATCTATGGTATGGATCTCTCTGATCATAAAATCCAAGCGTTTCTTGATCACCCACGTTTGCATTTTGTTAAAGATAATGTACTTGAAAATACAAAGTGGGTTGAAGAACACATTCAAAAATGTGATGTTATCTTCCCGCTTGTGGCAGTGGCTAACCCTGCGCTTTATGTCTCAGATCCGCTATTTGTTTACAAGCTTGATTTTGAATCAAATATGGATATTATCAAGCTATGTGTGAAACATAAAAAACACCTGATATTCCCTTCTACCTCTGAGGTTTATGGAATGAGTGAAGATGTTCCTTTTAATGAGGAAACAAGTGCACTTGTAACAGGACCAATTAATAAACCAAGATGGATTTATTCGTGCTCTAAACAGCTTCTAGATCGTGTGATTCATGCTTATGGCATGCAAGAGGGGTTAAGCTATACGCTATTTAGACCGTTTAACTGGATTGGTCCAAAGCAAGATGAAATTAAATCCTCTAAAGCAGGGAGTGCACGTGTGCTTGCGCAGTTTATCTCCAATATTTTAGATGGAAAAGATTTGCAGCTTGTCGATGGTGGTTTGCAGCGCCGCTGCTTTACTTATATTGATGATGGTATTGATGCGTTAATTGAAATTATTAAAAAGCGTGATACCAGTGCTTATCAGCGTATATTCAACCTTGGTAATCCTGATAATGAGCACTCTATTAAAGAGTTGGCTGAGATGACAATCGATGCTTTAAAGCGCTATCCATCCCTTAAAAAGAAGGCAGAAAATGCTAAGATCATTGTAACCAATTCAGATCAATATTATGGTGAGGGCTATCAAGATGTGCAAAGACGTGTGCCTTCTATTGAGAATGCAAAACAAGCACTTAGCTGGGCGCCAAAATACTCAATGAAAGAGGCGCTTAAAAAGACATTTGATTATCATTTAGTGTAAAGTTAAACCTGCTTCTCCCAGACTTCAAAATCAAAATCAAACTCATTGTTTTGATCTTTAGCATAATGACGCTGACCAATGCGTTTAAACTCACTTTCCTGCCATTTAGGGAAAAAAGCATCAGCTTTTATTTTCGCATTTACCTTTGTGATATAGAGCCGATGAACGTGAGGCAAAAATAGCTCATATATTTCTGCGCCACCGATAATAAATATCTCCATATGTGGCTTTTCTTTTGCAAGATTAAGGACTTTATCAATGCTATCAATAATGATGCACTTCTCTTGTTTGAAGCTGCTATTGCGCGTTAAAATGATATTTTTTCGATTAGGCAATGGGCGCCCAATTGATTCATAGGTTTTTCTACCCATCACAATGTAATTATGCTCAGTGACTTGTTTAAAGTTTTTTAAATCATCTGAAAGTTTCCAAGGGAGGGTGTTTTTGATGCCAATCCCTAGGTTTTGATCATAAGCAACGATAATAGAGAGCATGGTAAGATTAGGTTAATATAAAGTAGTAATGAGGGCTATTGTAACGAATATGCTTATCAGAGAATATGATTATTTTTTAAATTTCTACTGCTTGGAGATGCTAAGTGTATGATGCGCTCTTTGAGTGATAAAATAGCCACAGGTTAAAAGTGCAATAATGATAAACACAAAGCTTAGCGTATAGGAGAGTTGTTTAATACTTTCTAAGGGTAAATACCCCATGATAGTCACGACAAGTGTGGCCATTCCCATATTAATAAAGGACATCATGCCGCTGCTACTGGCTTTATCAGTAGCATTTTGTATTGCTAAATGACTGCCAGGACCCATTATTGCGCCCATGATTAAATATAGAAACATGGTAATGCCAAAAAATACGCCTGCGCTTGCCAAATGACTTACTGAGAGAAGTAGCAGTCCTAAAATAAAAGGTATCGATAATGTCATTAAAATTAGCAGAGTTTTTGCTGTTGAGTATCTTTTCAGTAAAAAAGAAGCCAGAAAACTACTGACAAACATGCCTATGGTGTTAATGATATTCCAATAGCCATAGCTATCTGGGCTTAGATGTAGCACATTCTCTGCATACAAAGGTGCAATTGCTGCATAGCCATAGGAAAATATGGATAAAAGGCTAATTAATAAGGAGAAGATGATTAGCTTTGGCGATTTCAATGCTTGGGTGTAATTGTAAGTAATACGAGACAAGCTAAGAGGTTGTTTATCCTCAAGCGTTTCTTTAAATTGCCAAGTCAAACCCAGCATAATCATCCCATGGAGCAAAAGAAGGTAAAAACAGTCATACCAGATAAGATACTGTGTAATCACCCCACCAAGTGTGACTGAAATGGCAATGCCAATCGTAAAGGCAAGAGTAGAAAATGAAAGAGCGTGCTTTGCTTTACTCTCTGGTAATAACTCATGAATCAGTGTATAAGTAATCGAAAGGCCAGCGGAAGCGCCAAGTGCAGTAACCACTCGTCCAATAAGAAGTAGCGCATATAGGTTATTATAAGCGGCATAAAGAGAGATGATAATTCCGATAAGATTAAGCGTTAACCCACCTCTTAGTGCACTTAACCGGCCATAGCGATTAGATAATGGTCCATAGATTAGTTGCCCTAAAACATAACCTAATAAAAATATTGAGACAACCCAGTTTAGTGCGCCACTTGAGAGCTGAAACTGTATCTGAATATCATGCAGCCCAGGTGTGATAATGGCAGCAGATAATGATGCAATGCATATATAGCTTAATAAGATCGCAATTTTTAAGATGCCGATTGTTTGCATGTTGTTCACTTCGTGATAATGGAAAGTGTGGATAAGTTTATACAATCCTTAAATAACCTATTATAATAATAAGGACTAATTTTTGTTTGAATGTAACATCTGTTGCTCTGGAAACAACTGATACGGAGAGAGGATAAGTAAATGAAAGAGCCGATCCAGTTTATCGATGATAGTAGGCTGCCACTATTTGCTATTACAGAAGAGAATCAAGGTGCAGCGCTTGATGCACATTGTCATAGTAAGGCGCAAATCACTTATGTTGAAAAGGGCTTGATGAAAATTGTTGTAGGTCAGGATATCTATCTTATTCCTTCTGGGTTTTTAATTTATATTCCCAGTAAGTTGGTGCATAGTGCTGAGGTACAAAGTCAAACAACAGCGCATCATTTATATTTAGAAACAGACTATACCCATGAACTGACAAATACTGCATTGATGTTGTTTGCAAGTGGGTTATTAAAAGAGCTTATCATCAAGTTAACACAAATGAGCCTCCATAACCCGGATATTGATAGAGCGTATCTTTCGGTGCTGAGGCTTGAGCTTTTGTCTTTACAATCTGAAGATGTCTATAGACTTTCTGTTCCTAGCCATCCAAGGCTTCAAAAGGTGCTAGAGTATATTAATGAGCATCTCAACCAGCCAATACAGCTTCAATGTGTTGCAGATTATGTTCATCTAAGTACGCGCCATCTCTCGCGAATTTTTAAACAAGAAACAGGAATGTCGTTTTCTTTGTGGCTGCAAAATTATAAATTGCTCATTGCAATTAAGCGCTTAGCAGTCGTGAAAATGACATCGGTTGTTGCAAGAGAGCTTGGTTATGATAGTGACAGCGCATTTATACACATGTTTAAACGCCTAAGTGGTGGGAAAAAGCCTTCAGATTTTTATTAATTGACGCTTAAAAGGCAGAAGAGTATTCAACTAGTATTAGTTAGCAGCCTGCGCAATGCCTTGCTTAATAGCGGTATTACTAACCGCTTTGGAGACACATTCTCTTAGCCTTGGGTCCATAGGTTTTGGAATAATATACTCAGGGCCGAATTGTAAAGCGTCAACATCTGGGTATAGATCAACAATATGCTGTGGAACAGGCTCTTTGGCAAGCGCTTGAATGGCTTTCACCGCAGCAATGCACATGCTCATTGATATTTTGGTTGCTTTTACATCCAAAGCTCCCCTGAAGATATAAGGGAAGCAAATAACATTATTCACCTGATTTGGATAGTCTGAGCGGCCTGTTGCCATAATTAAATCATCACGGGTTTGAAGGGCAAGTTCGCGCTTAATTTCAGGATCTGGATTAGATAAAGCAAAGACAATGGGTTTAGCTGCCATTTTTTTCAATTGATTAGCGGTGAATAAATCTGGTCCTGACACACCAATGAACACATCTGCGCCATCAATAGCATCATCAAGTGTGCGCATTTCGGTGCGTCTGGCAAATGCAAATTTGTAAGGACCAAGCGCCTCGCGCTCTACATGAATTACCCCTCGTGAATCAACCACCGTAATGTTTTCCTTGCGCGCGCCCATACGAATTAAAAGGTGTAAGGTTGCAAGACCTGCTGCGCCCGCGCCAAGGCAGACAATTTTAGCGCTTTCAAGGTCTTTCCCTTGGATCTCAAGCGCATTTAATAAGCCTGCGGCCACCACAATAGCAGTGCCGTGTTGATCATCATGAAAAACAGGGATGTTTAAAGATTTTTTAAGTTCATATTCAATTTGAAAACACTCAGGCGCTTTAATATCTTCAAGGTTAATCCCGCCAAAAGTAGGTGCAATATTCTCAACAGTGCGAATAAATTGGCTGACAGACTCCGTATTGACTTCAATATCAAACACATCGATATCAGCAAATTTTTTGAATAAAACCGCTTTTCCTTCCATAACAGGCTTACTGGCAAGTGCGCCAAGGTTACCAAGCCCTAAGATCGCTGTGCCATTACTAATCACACCAACAAGATTCCCCTTATTGGTATAGCGGTAGGCGTTAATTTCATCTTTAGCAATTTCTCTAACTGGAACGGCAACCCCTGGGGTATAAGCGAGCGCTAAATCTTTTTGACTCTCAGTTGGTTTAGTTACTTCAACGGCAAGTTTTCCAGGTTTTGGGAATTCATGATATTCCAATGCTTCTTTAGCAAGGTCATTCATCGGTATTTCCTCTTTGATTGTAATATATTTATCGACATAAAACTTAAGTATGGCAGCTCTTTGGATAAAACAAAAGAATGGGCATGCAAGTTGTATCGTTATTTTTTTGTCTAAAAAACATGCTAGGCTTAAATAAGCTAAAAATGCTTTGCTATAGGCATATCAAACATAGCAATTAAATAAGTTAGATCTGAACTTAACGGTGGAATAAGCTTATGAAATATGGAAGGATTTTAGTTTTTGTCATATTGGGAATTTTAATCAACCTTAATGCACAAGCACTCAAAAAAGAAGCACCTGGTAATATTGATCAGAAGCTTCTGCTGGGGTATGAAATTGCAATTTTGCAAGATCATCACATTGGCTCTAGTCAAATTCTAAAGACGATAGATAGTTTAACAGAGCAAGCAATAAAGCTTCGTATGAGCAATATTGCCGGAGATTATGGCAAGTTAGTGCGAAAGATGAATAAAATAAAACTTGAGTATTTTAAAGAGGTGAAGTCTTATATTAAGGCTTCAGTCGTGGGCTATGCTGTATTTTTATCTAAACAGATGAGTGTGGCAGAACTAAAATTGCTCAAACAAGCGCTGCTTAAATTTAATAAAAAAATAGCTTCTTTAGAGACATCATTTGCCAATGAAAAGGTGAGCGTGTATTTTCAAAAGGTTTATCCAAAACTATCAAAAATGCGAAAGGCAATGCTGGAAGAGGCTTTTGGGTTAACTGGATATAGTGGGGTGTTTTCGAAAACTTGGTTGCTAATATTAAAACTAAAAAGCATCACAAATGAAGGGCCTGTTGTGCTAGATAAAGCTCAGATGAAAGCACAATGGCTGATAGGTAAAGAAAGTCGCATTTATACATATCGAGTATGGAGTGATCAAGATTTATCTGAGTTTATTCAGCTTCTTAAGACACCTATTATGAGAAAAAGTGTTCAGCTATACTTGGAGTTTTTAGAGAAAGAAACCAATGCCATTGTTGAGATAGGTAAGCCTTATTACGCAAAAATTCAAAATGCGCTATATGCGTATTATCAAAAAGATCGAGATGACTCTAAAGCAATATCCGTTCAGCACAGTAACATTACCTATAATACAATGTTCTTTGAGTTGGTGGTGCAAAAAGGGCTGATATTGGATGATGCTATGGTACAAAAGCATTTTTGTGCTATGCCTAAGTGGAAAAATGAGATATACGCTTTAGAGCGGGTCGATGCGGTTTTTAAAAACCAAAAGGGGGAGATAATAATGGAAACAACTATTCACCGAGAGGATTGTCTCGAGTAACTCTTATTTATGTTATGGCCATCTTTTTTAAGATTGTTATTATTTAAACTATCAAAAATGTTTCTAGACATATACAGCAGTCAAAGAATTAAAGTTTTTCATGTAAACAACTCTCTTGATTAATTATATTGTTTATGGTTCCATCAGTAATTGGGAATGTAGACAATATTGTTCCAGTTTATATTAAGTGATAGTGATCGGGAGGAGGAAGATGATAATGAATAATAAAAAAATTAAATGTAAAATCTGTGAAGATTCCCTAAAAGATTGAATTTAGAGCTTTAGGGTGACACAGTTAGGTGGGCAGTATCTATTATACTTAGATCACGTTAAAGAAATACAAGATGAAATCACTGACTAATTTTATTATTTTCTTGTGCGCTCAAAACTTTTCAGTTATTGCATTTAGATTTTTCCAGCTTCTGTTAGCTTGGGTAACGCTGTCAGAAACACATTCAGGCTATACCTTAGGAGTAATTGTAACTATATCGTGGGTAGCGAATATCATATGTTTACCATTTTCTGGCTATTTCCTAGATCGATATAAAAAGGGGGTAGTAGTTTTTCTTGCAAACCTAATTTCATTGATACTGATTTTAGTATTCTACATCAATTTAGTATATTATGCTTACAATATAATGATTGTTGTGCTTATAACAATCATACTTAGCGTCGCAGACTCAGTTCTCCTGTCATCCCCTAATACAATTATCCCCTTTATTGTTGAGAAAGAAAGACTGAGTAAATTTACAGGGTTTTGGGCAACCCTTGCTTCCTTGCAAACCATTATTGGTGCATTAGTCGGAGGCGGAACTATTGCTTTAGTCGGGAATCAGATATCAATTTTAATAATTGCTATTTTGTACCTNATTGCACTACTTTTTAGTTTCCTTTTAATGAGGAATAAGCTGCTATTGCATGCTTCCATGGTCAAAGGGCAAAAGTTTTATATGCAGCTTCTAAAAGGTTTTAGTGTGTTGGTAAAATTAACCCCCGAACGCTCTCTATGTTGTGTTGGGATGACTGTTAACTTTGTTATGACTCCACTGTTGATGATCTTATTACCTGTATATATTAAAATATTTCTTAATCTACCAATAATATATCTAGCCATTATGGAGATTTGCTTTGGTTTAGGTCTGCTGATTACAAGTCCATTTGTGGGGAAGCTACTTTCTAATAATGTGAAAAGACTGAGTCTGATTTTAATGGGAAACAGTTTAACCGCAGTTAGCATTATGCTATTCCCAATAGCCGGTCCATTATATTTTAAATTAATTCTGCTCTTTCTTATTGGAAGTGGTCTAGCACTAAATAATGTTTCGACAAGCTCTTTACGTGCATTAGCAGTTCCAGACTATATTAGAGGAAGGCTTGAATCGGCCATTTATTTTTTTTGTATTTTGACTATCCCCATTGGGAGTTATATTTTTGGATTATTTTCTCAGACAACACAAAGTCAACATATTACTGTCATTATGGTTATTATGGGGGCTATGATTTTAATTTCACTGCTATTTATTCTATTGTCGCCTTTAACATGCAAAACTTTATCACGTAAAGATAAGCACCTTAAAGATTATTATAAAGATAAATTTGCTAATATTCTTTAATAATTTACAAAAATAGGGGAAGTGAAAATGGTTAACTTATCCTATGAAAGTTTTCTGATACTCAAAATATTTAAGATAGTGATATGATTGTTTTGCCAGCAAATCCTTTTTAAAATAAGCCAAAACTTTTGGAGAAAATGTGAAAGGCGGTTTGAAGTTATACTTAAAAGGGATGTTAATGGGCATTTGCGATTTGGTTCCGGGCATATCTGGTGGCACCATCGCTTTTATCACCGGTATCTATGAGCGTTTGATTCGTGCTATTTATTATATTACACCCGGTACGGTTTGGCTTTTTATTAAGGGTGTTTTCACATTCAATAAAACAGAAGTGAAAGAGGGCTTTAGGCGTGTAGATGGTTTATTTTTGCTGATATTGATTGCAGGGGTACTCACCTCTATTTTACTGGGTGCAAGGCTGATGAGTTTTCTATTAGCGCATTACCCAACTTTCGTGTTCAGTTTTTTCCTTGGGCTTATTTTGGCTTCATCAAAGAATGTATATACTGAAATTGAAGTGCATTCAAATAAAAATTTAATGGTCGGTATATTGGGTGTTTTAATTGGTATTTCTTTGGTGTTTTTATCACCTCAGAGTATTCATGATCCTTCCATGTTATATATTGCAGTTGGCGGTTTTGCTGCCATTATGGCGCTTTTTTTGCCGGGAATATCAGGCGCATTTATTCTTTTGATTATGGGGCTTTATGAGTTTATTTTACAAGCAGTGCATAACCCTATTAAACACATTGATATTTTTTTAGTCTTTGCAGTTGGGGCACTTATTGGGGTATATATTATCTCAAGGATAATCACCTTTTGTTTTAAAGCCAATAAATGTATGACATTGTATTTTCTACTAGGACTTGTTGTTGGTACTTTGGGTGTGCCGGTCAAGAGAATATTTGAAGATGGGCATGACTTTGGCGTCGCTTCATTAGTAATTAGTATTATACTTTGCCTTTTGGGCGCGAGTGTTGCTTTGTTACCGAATAAGGCAAAGAAAAAGTAGCTTTACTATCTAAGTGAGTTCTTATTGCGCTTAAATTTATCAACAATGATATGCAGTAGAAACATTCCAACATGTCCTGCAAGATAATACCAAATAATATCTGCAAAGAACTCATGTAACTCCTTGATATCATGAATAAAGCTCTCCCCCATATATTGTACAGGGAGTACAAGCCATAACACCCCTAAAGAAGCAACCAAAAGTGCCAGTAAAAAGCCTAGCCCTTGCACCATGCCGGCAAGTCCAGCAAATGCTCTATCTGGAAGATTGAACTTCAAAAGCAGTTTAAAATCTTCATAGACAGTAATAATCCCCTTTTTGTTGTAAGGGAAAAGGTGAGCAAGTTTGTTTTTTTCAACAAGGCTGGCAGCACGGAAAAGATAAATCATGAGAAGAAAAAATACACTGACACCGATGATTTCATGAAATAAAAAAAGCTTTAACATCCAAGGCTCAACGCCTGGCTTTATTTTGTGGTGCATCCACTCAGAAGAAAGTAGCTGAAAGATAATCGCGATCGCAAACAGCCAATGAATTATATGTGAGAATAAATCAAAGTGCGTTTGCTTTTTCATTTTGTATTTATGTTATTCTTTAGGTGCGCGTGAAGCACGCTTTCTATCTGATTCAGTGAGGAACTTCTTACGCAAGCGGATAGAGCTTGGCGTGATTTCAACAAGCTCATCATCTTCAATAAATTCAAGTGCATATTCTAAAGTCACCTTAATAGGTGGTGTTAAAATAATACTCTCATCTTTACCTGAAGCACGCACATTTGATAGCTGCTTACCTTTGCATGGGTTAACCGTCAGATCATTATCACGGGAGTGAATACCAATAATCATTCCCTCATACACTTCAACGCCATGGCCAATAAATAACTTGCCACGCTCTTGTAGGTTGAAAAGTGCAAAAGCTAGTGCTTTACCTGCACCATTAGAGATTAAAGTGCCGTTTTGACGCGTCTCAACGATGCCTTTTTTCATTGGGCCATAGTGGTCAAATACCTTGTTGATGATGCCCGTTCCAGAAGTAATGGTTAAAAACTCAGTATAAAAGCCAATTAAGCCACGAGAAGGGATAATAAATTCAAGTTTTACGCGCCCTTTACCATCTGGCTCCATATTTCTAAGCTCACCTTGGCGAAGTCCCATTTTCTCCATAACGGTACCTTGATATTCATCATCAACATCAATAATCGCGTGCTCATAAGGTTCACACATCTGTCCATCAATTTCCTTGAAAATTACATGTGGACGTGAAACAGCAATTTCAAAGCCTTCTCGGCGCATATTCTCAAGTAAGATAGATAAATGAAGCTCACCACGACCTGAAACTTTAAATTTATCCGGATCATCAAGCTGCTCAACACGAAGTGCAACATTGTGTAATAGCTCTTTGTCCAACCGGTCTTTAATTTGGCGAGAAGTGACAAATTTTCCTTCGCGGCCAGCAAAAGGTGAGTTGTTCACTTGAAAAGTCATTGAGATAGTTGGCTCATCAACAGATAAAGCTGGGAGTGCTTCAATATTGTCAGGAGAGCAAATTGTATCTGAAATATTAATGCCTTCAATACCAGTAATGCAAACGATATCACCTGCCGAGGCTTCAGGAACTTCAACACGCTCAAGTCCCATGTGTCCTAGAATTTGTAAAATACGACCTTGTTTTTTATTGCCATCTTTATCCACCACCACAACAGGAGAGTTTGTTGTAATCTTCCCGCGTTTAATACGACCAATACCGATTGTGCCGACAAAGCTTGAGTAATCCAAAGAAGAAATCTGCATTTGAAATGCCCCAGATTCATCCACTTCAGGTGGTGCAACATGGTCAATAACCGCTTGGAATAATGCATCCATATTATCAGGAATATCATTTTCATCTAACGTAGCATAACCATTTAATGCAGAGGCATAAATAACGGGAAAATCTAACTGTTCATCGGTTGCACCCAAACGGTCAAATAGATCAAAGACTTGATCCATCACCCAGTCAGGACGAGCCCCAGGGCGGTCAATTTTATTGATAACAACAATAGGCTTCAAGCCACGTGAAAATGCTTTTTCTGTTACAAAACGTGTTTGTGGCATAGGCCCGTCAACAGCGTCAACTAATAATAGAACAGAGTCTACCATTGACATAACACGCTCAACTTCACCACCAAAATCAGCATGCCCCGGTGTATCGACGATGTTAATGCGATAATCTTTCCATTTGATGGCAGTGTTTTTTGATAAGATGGTAATGCCGCGCTCTTTTTCTAAATCATTAGAGTCCATCACGCGCTCAAGCTCTTGATTGCGTGTTTCAACCGTACCAGATTGTTGTAATAGCTTGTCTACAAGTGTTGTTTTGCCATGATCTACGTGTGCGATAATGGCGATGTTTCGTAAATTCTCAATCATAATAAAAAGAAATAAGTCTGTACATTCATTAATTGAATAGAGATTGTACGGCGAAATTGAAAATACGCAATCTTTTTGTGTGTTTTACTGTAGGATCAATCTGTTTATTAACCAATCAAAGTGAAATATTTTTCTCTTTTGTGATCTTCACCAGCTTGATCATATTGTTTTGAACTTTTTTCACTTCAATAATGTAGTTATTAATTCGAAGACAACAATTACCAATTGGAATGTCTCTTAATTCATCAATAATAAAGCCAGAGATCGTTTTTGCCCCATGTGTCGGGAGTTGTAAATGAAGGTGGCGGTTGATTTCACGAATGGTTGTGTCGCCTGTTGCCGCATAGGTATTATCAGCACTTGAGCGAATATGTGTATGTAGGTTATAGGTGTCAGAGAACTCTCCAACAATCTCTTCGATAATATCTTCCACGGTAATAATGCCCTCAATGCTACCATACTCATCGACAACGGTGGCAAAACGCATCCCCTTTTGTTGAAAGTTGATAAGCTGTGCTTTAATGGAGATATTCTCAGGGATGTAGTAAGGGTCTCGAAGTAAAGTCAAGATATCCTCATAAGTGGGTTTGTTGTCTTGAGCGATAAATTTAAGTGCACGTTTTGTTGAAATGACGCCAGCAATATTCTCAATATTGTCATAGCAAGCAAGGAGGATAGAGTGTTTGGCATGGATGATTTGATGGATGATTTCATCAATTTCAAGGCTGAGATTGATATACTCAACGCGATGATGTGGAATCATAACATCTTCAACTTTGATCATATCAAGCTCCAGTACACCGATCAGCATATTCTTATTTTGTGAACCAAGTTTACTTTTAGACTCATGAACAACAGTGTGTATTTCCTCACTGCTTAAGGGTTCCGCATTGACTTTGTGTTTTATTTTGATGCCAACACAGCGCAATAACCCATTTGCAATAAGATTCAATAAAGCAACGATAGGGTAGGAAATAAAGAGTAAAAACCAAAGGACAGGCGAAGCAGGGAAGGCAATTTTTTGTGGGAAAATAGCAGCAAGCGTCTTAGGGATAATCTCAGCGAAAAGTAAAATAAAGAGCGTTAAGATGATAGTGGAGAGAAAAATTCCCATGTTCCCAAAGTGCGATTCGGCATAGCTTGTTAAAATCGCAGAGGCAATGATGTTAGCAAATGTATTGCCAACTAAGATCATCCCAAGAAGTCGATCTGGTCGTCTTGTCAGTTTTAAGCTTCGTTCAGCGGCTTTATTTTTTTGCTTTGCAAGATGACGTAATTTATATTTGTTTAATGACATCATTGCTGTTTCAGAGCCTGAAAAAAAGGCAGAGCATAAAATCAAAATAACAAGTGCAATAACGGTAAAACTTAGATCCATGTGATATGAAAACTGCTATACATAGTTTTATCATAGCAGCTCATCGCAGCAAATGGCATTAAATTTACATCCATTCAAACGGAAATAGATGAAAAGTTTTGAGTGCATGTTATAATGCCGTGAAATTTATTTTTCAAATTGCAGCATAGCCGATAACCATGAGCGATATTCATCAACATAAAATACTCATCCTTGATTTTGGTTCACAATATACACAACTGATTGCCCGTAGGGTGCGTGAAATTGGTGTGTATTGTGAAATTTACCCTTTTGATGTTGATCCTGAATACATTGAGCGTTTTGCTGCCAATGGTATTATTTTATCCGGGGGACCTGAGTCAGTACATGAAAGTGACAAGGTGCGTGCCCCTGAATGTGTTTTTAACCTTGATGTGCCGGTATTGGGTATCTGCTACGGGATGCAGACGATGGTGCATCAATTTGGTGGCAAAGTTGAAGCCTCCAATGAACGCGAGTTTGGACACGCTAATATTGAAACATTGGCAAACCAAAGTCTATTTCTAAACACGCCTTTAGAGCAAAGTGTTTGGATGAGTCACGGTGACAAGGTGACAAATGTGGGCAAAAACTTCAAGATGATCGCAAGCTCAGCAAATGCCCCAATTGCAGCTGTGGCTCATGTTGATAAGCTATTTTTTGGTGTGCAATTTCATCCTGAGGTGACTCACTCTGAGTTTGGCAAGGCAATTCTTGAAAACTTTGTTTGTGGAATTTGTCAGTGTGAAGCGCTATGGAACCCAGCAAGTATTATTGAAGATGCGATAGCACGTATTAAAAAGCAAGTTGGTAAAGATCAAGTGATCTTGGGCTTATCTGGAGGCGTTGATTCTTCTGTTGTTGCAGCGCTATTACATAAGGCGATAGGTGATCAGCTAAGCTGTGTGTTTGTTGATACAGGGCTTTTGCGCTTATCAGAAGGTGATCAAGTAATGAAAACCTTTGCTGATAACATGCATGTAAATGTCATTCGTGTTAATGCAGAGGAGCGCTTTTTGGCAAAGCTTAAAGGTGTAAGTGATCCCGAGAAAAAGCGCAAGATTATTGGGAACTTATTTGTTGATATCTTCGATGAAGAATCCGCAAAGCTCACTAATGCAAAATGGTTGGCACAAGGCACAATCTATCCAGATGTGATTGAGTCGGCTGGAAGTGCAACGGGGAAAGCGCATGTTATTAAGTCACATCATAATGTTGGTGGCTTGCCAGAGGATATGAAACTCGGTCTTGTCGAGCCATTAAGAGAGCTATTTAAAGATGAAGTGAGAAAGGTTGGAGTTGAGCTTGGGCTGCCGTTTCGTATGGTGTACCGTCACCCATTCCCAGGGCCAGGGCTTGGTGTGAGAATCTTAGGTGAGGTTAAAAAAGAATATGCAGATATCTTGCGTCAAGCTGATGCTATTTTTATGCATGAGTTAGAAACAACCGGATGGTATGATAAGGTCTCACAAGCCTTTGCAGTATTTTTGCCCGTGAAGTCAGTCGGTGTGATGGGTGATCAGCGTAAATATGATTATGTCGTTGCGCTTCGTGCCGTGGAGACAATTGATTTTATGACAGCAAGATGGGCGCATTTACCCTATGAGTTAATTGAACGTTTATCAAATAGAATTGTTAATGAAGTCAATGGTATTTCACGTGTAGTATATGATGTAACAGGTAAGCCCCCTGGTACGATTGAGTGGGAATAACAAATCACGGTATGATTTAACATAAACTTTCTTTGTTTTTCTTGAGAATCTGGCCATAGTGGAGGATACTATGGCACAATAAATGTATTAACCCTTTAGCTTTTACATGTCGAAAATTGATCGTGCGGAATATCCGCTATTGGCAAAAGTTTCTTCTCCTTTAGATCTGCGAAAGCTTAAACTGCAAGATCTAGAACCGCTTGCTGAAGAGATTCGTACCTTTTTGATTGAAACGTTGGATGTTTCAGGTGGGCATTTTGCCAGTAGCCTTGGTGCACTTGAGATTACCTTGGCACTGCATTATGTTTATAATACGCCAAAAGATCGTTTGATCTGGGATGTCGGTCATCAAACCTATGTGCATAAAATTTTAACTGAACGTGCAGATAGACTGGTTACCATCAAAAAGCCAGAGGGACTCTCTGGTTTTCCTAAGCGCTCAGAGAGTGAATATGACACCTTTGGTGTTGGGCATTCAAGCACATCAATCAGTGCAGCTCTTGGTATGGCAGAGGCAAATAAACTCCTAAAAAATAATGCCAAGTCAGTTGCGATTATTGGGGATGGTGCATTAACAGGTGGGATGGCATTTGAAGCGTTGAATCATGCCGGTGGTATGCATGCAGATATGCTTGTGGTATTAAATGACAACGAGATGTCTATCTCTGAAAATGTCGGTGCACTGACCACACATTTAACCAAATTACTCTCAGGTTCTACATATAACACAATCCGTGAAACCGGTAAGAAAATCCTCAAGAAATTACCGGGGGCTTTTGAGGTTGCCAAACGTCTTGAAACACAAGCAAAGGGAATGTTTGTTCCTGCTAATTTATTTGAAGCACTTGGGTTTTATTATGTCGGTCCGATTGATGGTCATGATGTGGGTGCTTTGGTTGAAGCGCTTCAAACCTTAAAAGATCATAAAGGGCCTAAGCTTTTACATATTTTGACAAAAAAAGGCAAAGGCTATCAAAAAGCAGAAGAAGATCCGATTAAATTTCATCATGTGAATCCTAAGTTTAACTCCACACTTAAAGGCAGCTCAGCATCAAAGCCAAGCTACTCCAATATTTTTGGTCGCTGGATCTGTGATATGGCGAAAAAAGATGAAAAATTGATTGGCATTACCCCTGCAATGCGTGAGGGATCTGATTTGATTGCCTTTTCTAAGGCGTATCCAGATCGCTATTTTGATGTTGCCATTGCCGAGCAACATGCGGTAACCTTTGCTGCAGGAATGGCCTGCGAGGGCTTTAAGCCGGTTGTTGCCATCTACTCTACATTTTTACAAAGAGCCTATGATCAAGTGGTTCATGATGTTAGTATTCAAAATTTAGATGTGCTCTATGCTGTTGATAGAGCTGGGCTTGTTGGTGCTGATGGGGCAACACATGCTGGAAGCTTTGATTTGAGCTTTATGCGCTGTATTCCAAACACACTTATTATGACGCCCAGTGATGAGAATGAATCGTATCATATGTTAACACTTGGCTATCAATATAACGGGCCTGCCATGGTGCGCTATCCTCGTGGTGCTGGTATTGGCGCTGAGATAACAGAAACTTTGGATTTAGCTTTAGGGAAATCCAAGATGCTTCATAAGGGCAAGAAGGTAGCAATTTTAAACTTTGGAACGCTTTTACCAATGGCTCTTGAAGTGGCTGCGAAAGTGAATGCTACGGTTGTTGATATGCGTTTTGTTAAGCCGCTTGATGAGGATGTGATCAAGGAAATTGCGCAAACGCATGAGCTTATTATCACGCTTGAAGAAAATTCAGTTATGGGGGGCGCAGGCTCTGGCGTAAATGAGTATCTTATTGCAAATGATCTTATGAGCACAGTGACAGTTAGAAACTTTGGTTTGCCTGATTACTATCAAGATCATGGCAATAAAGATGATATGTTGGCATCTGTTGGCATTTCAACTGAACATATATTTGAAACAGTACAAAAACTCATAAAAGGGTAAATGCTATATGGATATAACAGGTGGTTGCATATGCGGCAAAGTCAAATATACACTTAAGGAAATGCCAGTGATGATGGGGAATTGCCATTGTCTTGATTGTCAGAAGTGGACGGGCTGTGCCTATAAGCCTGTATGCATGTTTAGTAACAAGACGTTAAAGTTAGAAGGTGAGATTCGCTATTATACTAAAGCGGCTGATTCAGGTGAAATGATTCATCGTGGGTTTTGTGCCTCTTGTGGAGGAGATGTTGTTACAAAGTGCGATCAATTTGTTGAATATGTTATGATTGGAGCAGGCACACTTGATCAGCCTTCTGTATATAACCCGAATATTGATTTTTATACAGATAGTGCGCAAAAATGGGATTGTTTTTTAGATCACACCCATAAGTTTTCTCGTCAAATAGAGCGTTAAGGGTAGCAATTTCTCTAGTCCTACGTGATTAAAAAGTGCCATCACACAATATTTCTCCAATATGCAAGCAACTTTTCTGGCGATTAATGCAGGAAATGATCTTATTTTATATGGAGGTGGCTTTGGTGCAGATGCAAGCAAAGAAACAGATGAGCTCTATCAAAATATGACAACACTTGCTAAAGAAAGCCCTCAAATTCAGCAGAAAATACTGCTTTCTGCAACTAGAATTGCAAAGCTTAAAGCAAAGATCCAATAGTGTGATGCTCGACCAATGAAAGAAAAGCTACTCATTTCAGGCTGTTTACTAGGGAAAAAGGTAAGATATGATGGGTGTCATAAGAAACTCGATTGTATTGATCAGTTATTTAAGACATTTGAAATATATTCGGCATGTCCTGAGGTTCTAGGAGGTCTTCCTATCCCTAGACTACCATCAGAGGTTCAAGGGAAGCACGTTATAGATACGAATGGCTGCGATGTGACAGCATATTTTAAAAGAGGTGCTGAAGAGGCATTAAAGATATGCAAAAAAAATTCAATTAAGACTGCCCTTTTGAAAGAACGCAGCCCAAGCTGTGCCACTAAAGTAATGTATGATGGAAGCTTTACTGGAGGCTTAATAGATGGGATGGGAATAACAACACGTATGTTGAAGGAAAACGGCATAAGTGTTTTTTCAGAAGAAGAGGTCACTAAGTTAATTATGATGTACGTAAAATAATCTAAATTGGTAAGTTATTACTATTTCATTCCCCGTATTTGGCTTATAAAATAAATGAACATAGAACTTGAACACGTCCATTCGCAGGGATGGGGTAGCATCCTATGCTTTTAAATGAGGGGAATTTAACAGCATAGGCTCTGCTGTAAAAACCAGCGATATGCAAGTTTCTTTACAAGTTGGAGTCTGCTCGTCAATAGACCAGAGGCTCATTTGTAGTTAGTGACAACCAGAAGAGGCGCTTTGTGGTTGGCAGCCTTTTGCACAGTTTTTTCCTAATGACAGCTCAAAGCGTATTTTCTGTGAGAAATATTTCATGGCAAAGATAAGTAGTGCCATATAGAGGATAATTGCTAATATCCAGCTTACAGCGTGAAGTGGCATAGTAGATAAGAGACTAATTTGATAAGCGATAACGCCGGCGGCATAAGCAAGTGAAATACTCCAAATAACAGATAAAATTGCCCAGCCACGTGTTGCTTCACGGGCCATCGCACCAATAACAGAAGCACAAGGGACATATAAAAGGACAAAGAGCATATAAGCAAATGCAGCGGCAACTGAGCCAAAGGCAACCATCATCGTTCCCATAGCAGTTTTATCCATATGTGCATCGGCCTCATTAGCCGCAAATGGGTTAATAAATGCACTTAGATTCATGTTGGTAAAGCCAGATACCGTATCTTGCCATGCCTCTTTTAGCCCTTGAAGTAGATCAAATTTTTCATTGGCAACGCTTTCAAGTGAAGCGGGCTTTTGTTGTGTATACAGGGTGTTTAATGTGCCAACAACAACCTCTTTTGCTAGTGTTCCTGTGATCAGTCCAACAGTTGCTTGCCAGTTATCTTGTGAGACCCCCATAGGTTCAAGTACAGGCGTAATGACACGTCCTGCATGAGCAAGAATAGATTGCTGAGAACCACCCGCTACCACTTTACCATCGACTTGGATGCTGTTTAATGTACCAATAAGTACGCAAATAGGCACAATAACTTTGCCTGCTCTGAAAATAAAGCGCTTGAGTCTATTCCAGCTATGAAGTGATACGCTTTTTAAATTTGGAAGATGATAGACAGGAAGCTCCATTACAAACGGTGCGCTTTGTCCTTTTAATACGGTATATTTTATGACATAGCCTGTTAAGATGGCGCCTAAAATACCAATTAGGTATAAGCTAAAGACGACAAGGGCGCCGCCAACTGGAAAAAAGGCCGCAGCAAATACAGCAAAGATAGCAAGACGTGCGCCACAGGACATAAAAGGTGACATCATAATCGTCATTAGCCTATCCCGCCTTGTCTCTAGTGTTCTTGTTGCCATAACAGATGGGACATTACAGCCAAAACCAACAATCAAAGGAACAAAGGCTTTACCCGGTAAACCAATGGCTTGCATAAAGCGATCCATCACATAAGCTGCTCTTGCCATATAGCCTGAATCTTCTAAGAAAGACAAAAATAAGAACATACAGCCAATTTGCGGAATAAAGGTCAACACGGTATTAATCCCAAGACCAATACCCTGTGAGATAACAGCGGTCAGCCAAAGTGGTAATCCAAGATAGATCCCAAGATGTGTTAATCCATCGATAAAGATAACACTTGATGTATTGTCAAATAGGGGCTGAAGGGCACCACCAATGGTGATGGAAAACTCAAACATCAAATACATGACAAATAAAAAGACAGGGATGCCAAGGTATTTATGCATACAAATGCTATCGATTATTTCCGTTGCTTTATGGCGTGTGATTTTTTTGTAATCACAACTCTCTGCTATAAGTGCATTGATGGCATTATACCTTGCTGAGGAGAGGTTAATCTCAAGGCTGTTATCTTCTCTTTCAGGCAATAAACTTTGAAGTTGTGAATAAGCTTTATCATTTAATAGCGCTCTAAGTGCAGTACTTTTCTCAACAAGTGCGCTGGCAAGCCAAAGTGCTGGATAGTCTGTGTTGGTTTGGCTTATTGTTTCAGCTAATTGATTTATCTTTTGAGGATAGTAACGTTTCAGTGAAAAATTGGGTAGGCTTGCTGTTTGTGTCAGGGCATCTTTAAGTACATTAATCCCCGTTTTTTTGCGGCCAATAATAGGGAATATCTCTACGCCTAGTAAGCTTGCCAGTTTATTATAGTGAATCACAATGCCTTTTTTATTGGCAACATCAACCATGTTAACAGCAAGAATAACCGGAATATTCATTTCAATCAGCTGCATGGTGAGATATAAATTTCGCTCCAGATTAGAGGCATCAATGACATTAATGACGGCATCAGGCTTTGATTCAATAAGAAAGTTAGTTGCCACTTGCTCATCTAGGGAGGAGGCATCTGAGGCAGTCAGTGAGTAGATGCCAGGAAGGTCAATCAGTTCAATCTTTTTGCCATGATGTGTGAAAATACCTGATTTTTTATCAACGGTAACACCACTCCAGTTTCCAACTTTTTGGTTGAGCCCTGTAAGCGCATTAAAAATAGTGGTTTTTCCGCAGTTTGGGTTGCCTATAATTGCATATTTCATAGAGACTCAACCTCGATGTATTGTAACTCTGACTTACGTAAAGAGACTGAGAAATTTTTGATGGTGATATGATAGGGGTTGCCAAAAAGCGCTTTTTTCTCAATATAAAATTGTGACTCAGGAATAAACCCTAATGACAGGAGTTTTTGCATATAGTTATGCGGACAGCTTTGATGAAAGCCTTTTACTTTATAGTGACGCTTTGTTTGAAATTCCATAATCCTATCATTTTAATAAAACCCTTGTAGATTCGTGATTATATTGTGAGCGGATATTGAAGTCAACAATAATGATAGTCGTTATCATGTTTATGCGTTCCAAAAATAGATGAATTGAGTAACACTATTGTATTTTGACATTTGATCTATTAACTTTCTAGTAATCAGTAGCTAACATAAATCTTAGCTGTCCTATGACAATTGAATTTGAGCGCATATCACCTAAATATAAAAACAAACTTGCCAATATTTTATCTGACCCTATGAATAATAAGTTTAATCCTGCACCGCCAACCTATATGGAGAGTCTTTCAATTATTGAAAAATGGATAGAGTTTACAAACCAATCTTTTATGTATCAAGTTGCCTTGATTAATAAGGAAGTAGTTGGTATGGGTGGCGTGAGTCTAAAAACATTACCCGATTTTGGTGAGTTTGCTAATTTATACTTTAGAGTGTCACATCGTTACATTAATCAGGGAATTGGCAGAGCAATTGCAATGAAGGGTATAGAAGATGTCAGAAAGCATGCGATAAGATGTATCGCGATCACAAGAAGAAATAACTTGCCCGCAATAGGCTTACTGAAATCATTGGATTTCTCAGAGGTAAAAATATGCTCTCCAGAACTTGACTCAACACAAGTTTGTTTTGGGCAGCACCAGTTTTAGTCTATTGTTTGAATAGTACTTAGTGTTTCTTCAGCCCACTGTATTTCAGCATTAATGCGTTTATCGTTATAATTATATACCATCAATAAATAAGGCTGATCTTGGCGGCTATGATGATCAGTTTTAATATGTTCAATAACTTCATATAGCTGTGTTTTAAGTAGTTGTAAATAGTTCAGGTAGTGCTGAACATGTAAGCTTAGGTGCTCTTGGTCAATTGCAAAGCCATTACTGAGCTTGAGTAATAACTCATTTCTTTCTTTTGATCCGTATGTGATTGGTTGGCAGAGCCACTTGTTCAGATAGGATTTTCCTTCAGAAGTAATGCTATAGATGCGTGTTTTACGTTTTCCTGCTTGGGGGTCAAAACTTGATTGCACAAGCCCTTCTTCTTCTAGTTTTTTGAGCATAGGATAGATTTGGGCATTACTTTCAGACCAGTAAAAATTTGCAATTTTTGAGAATAACATTTTAATCTTATAGCCTGAAATTGGATGCTTGTTAATCATACATAAAATCGCATAACGCGAAGTATTCTCTCTAGCCATATCACTTTATACCTTTAAATAATTTATAACTATAGTTAAGCGGTCATAAATTATCATCCTCAAATAATATTTGCATTTTACGTAGCTCTTTAGTATAGTCAATAGGTATTAAATACCCGTATTAATTATCCGTTGAGGTGACTATGTCTAAATTGACTATATTAATGGTTTTAAGTGTTTGTATTATTACCCCTTTTGCAAATGATATATTTATTGCCTCTTTTCCAAGTATGCAGCTGGCTTTTCATAGTGATAAAATCACCTTGATTATGACAAGTTTTATGCTGGGTCTGGCTATTTCACAGCTGTTTTATGGTCCGCTGCTTGATCGCTTCGGTCGAAAGGTGGTGTTGCTTGGTGGCTTGGTGATTTATTGCATAGCATCTACTTTTATTCTTTTCTCAGGAAATATTTTAATGCTATTAATATTAAGATTCTTTCAAGGTGTTGGTGTGTGTAGTACTATTGTCTCAGCAATGGCAATTGCCCGAGATGTGTACAAAAAAGAAGAGCTCGTAAAAGCGATGGCAACGATTATGGCTATTATTGGCGTTTGCCCAGTATTGGCGCCACTTTTCGGCAGCTTTTTGCAAAGTAGCTTTGGTTGGAGAGCTTCTTTTGTTTTGTTGTTGGTACTTGGGATAGTATATTTTTTTGTTGTTTTATTTTTGTATAAAGAGTCAATCAAAGAAAAAAACATGCATGCATTAAAGCTGAGTATGTTATATAAAAACTATATCTCACTGTTACAGAAAAAAGCATTTACAGGCTATATCTTAGTGAGTGCATGCTCATATGGTGTGTTATTCTCCTACGCCGCAGCAAGTAGTATCCTTATCATCAAGCACCTTCACTATTCCGTAATGAGTTATGGCGTACTCTTTGCACTTAATGCATCGGCAATTGTTTTAATGTCTATCTTAACGCCAAGACTAAGTGCTCGCTATGGTATTAGTCGCATGGTTATCATCGGCTGTATATTCATTTTATTGGGCGCATTGTTTGCAATATTGATGGGAGTGCTGATAGGGGAGAATATATATACTTTAATGTTGCCGATGTGGATAGCAACCATTGGCATTGGGATGATAAGACCAAGTGCAAGCGCTGGAGCAATTGCTTTAGCTGAGCATAAAATCACAGGTTCAGCAGCTGCGCTCTTTAATTTTTCTTCATTTGTTGGGGGTTCCATTGCAACTTACTTGATTGCTAATTTTACACTGACTGTGGTTAACTATGGCATCTTTGCTTTTATCATCGCGTGTATTGCTATTTGTCTTTCTTTGTATGTATATCACGCTGAATTTGTTCATAACTTTCGTTGTGATGGAATAAAAGAAGCCTAATAATTGCCTATAGGATTATTTTTAGTAGAATGACCGAGAAAGGAGGGCTGGAGAACAAGGAAGAATAGACAAAAAGGAAAGTACATGAGCCCGTTTAGTCAAAAACTAATCTCGTTGATTAGTAAATATAGGATCGTTTTTTTATATAGTAGCCATGGTAGTAATGGTAACTATGCAACCGCCGCTTTAGCGAGATTATTTGAAGAGTCAGCCTCATCAGATCCTGAGGCGTTTAAAAATTTAAAAGGGAAACTTGTAATTGGTGTAGAGGGAATACAAAGAGCTTTGAGTTTACCGCAACAAAGAAGTGAGCAAGCAGTTCATGGCTTTGTTGGGCGGCATGAAAGAGCGCTTGGATTTCAGCCACTTCCATCTCAAGTTATCCAACAAATCAATAGATCATATGATTATTTTTCGCACCGTTCAAAAATTGATATAACAAGTATGGAAGATTTGTCAGTATATCCTCTAGATAGTAAATTCTATCCACAAAATGGGCTATGGTCACCAGCACGGAGTTTACTCTTTAGCGAAGCGCATAAGCAGCATTCACGTTTAGGACATGCACAAGTCGAATTTCATGCATTAGATACTCCCGCAACTGACTATGGATTGACAAGAGATAGAAATGAGCTTGCTTTTCATATTGAGGGGTCTGCAAGCTTTTTCCCCTATGAAAAGCGTGACATTATGGATAAATATGATCAAGAGATACGAGAAATGAAAGCGCAATATAGAACGATTGCAAAGGAGCCTCATGTGGCGGAGTTTATTTTTCACCGACAAGCAATATCACGTTTATGCACTAAGCACTATGCTCTTTTACGGGTAAGATTAACGAATAATGATATGATTGCACAAAATATTGCATCGGTAATGCGAGAAACAAAAAGCCAACAGGAAGAAAGCACCTATGTTATTTGTTTCGGCAGTGCGCATATGGTGAATTTTGAGAATCCAAGACCAAGGCAACAAAGAGATATTATTTACTCAATGCACCATGAATTAGCACGTATTATGCAATCAGAAGGGGGCTTTGATCAAAATAGTATGGCCGTTGTTATTTGCGATAGTGAAAATGGCTTTCCAGATCTATTTGCTCCTGTTATTGGAACAGCTGTAAACTATCAGTCTTTTGTGGAACAGTATTTAGAGTATATCTACCACACAATTAGAACAGAGCAAAAAGGTGCTGATGATACCAATACGCTCAGGGTATGTGCTAGTTATAAAAAAGGTTTTCCCTATTTAATAAGTCCGCACCTTTATTATTCACAAGTGCATTTAAGCCCTGAGATAATGGCATATTATAAGCGTTACCAAGAGAAAATGGAAAAAAACAGATTGTTACAATCAACAGACTCAAAATCATGCAGTGTTATGTAAATGACTGTTTCTCCAAGGTGTCTTGCAGTTTCACTTTAGCATTATTAAGCAACGGCTGACCGTGCGCGCTTAGTAAATGTTTAAACTCAAGTGATATCAGTTCACCAAATGCATCAGTTGTAACGCCCATTGCCTGTAGCCAAATATCCGAGATAGATGCTTGGCCAAACATGCCTTGTTGCTCATAGAGCTTCGCTGTGGCGTCACTAAAATAAGGATCAGGCAGTTGCCAGTTTTTAATGCTATCACAGCTGATTAAAATGCCGCCTTCAGAGTTAATGTGGATACACGCCTCAGGGAAATTTGTGTTTTTGAATATAAAAAGTGAGCTATTTTGAATTGGCAATGATGTGCTTTCATCTAAGCTCACATCAACTGGCGTGCCGTTTTCATCTTTCATGCCTTGAAGGGCCCATAGTTTTGCTTGATAACGGTTGATATAGAAGTGATCATCCTTGCCATGAAAGCTTCCAATTCGAATAACATGCTTTATTTCACCTAGTTGCTCAAGTTCCGCTAAGCCTGCATCAGATAATTTAACTGAATTAATCAGGGTTAAGTCACGGCCTTCACGAAGAATGACCATATTTCTTGAGTGTTGAAGATGATTGCCTTCAAATTCTACATGATTGCTTGCGCTTACCATGTAGATATTGCTCAATACTGCTTTAATTTTGCTATGTGATGCACTCATTGGTAATTCCTTATGCATTATGATTGAAGTGGGGCGCTTATTTTATCGATGTGATATAAAAAGTCCATACTGGAATCAATTCATTTTGGTACATTGGATTAAAATGTAGCAAGAGTGCAAAATGCTCTGTGATTAGTATATGCTTAATCATAACTGAGGATACTTTGTGAGAAGGATATGAAGCAGTTGTTTATCATTGTATTATTAATGCCAGTGTTTTTATATGCCAATAAATCTGAGAAAGCCATTTTTGCAGGGGGCTGTTTTTGGTGTATGGAGGCTGACTTTGAGCATTATCAACAGCTGGAGGGAGGCATTATTTCAGTCACATCTGGCTATGATGGCGGCAGTAAAGCAAATCCAAGCTATGAGCTTGTTTCATCAGGGACAACTCACTATAAAGAAGTGGTTGAGGTGGTGTATAATCCAGAGAAAATCAGCTATGAGCAACTCGTTAAATTCTTTTTTATGCATATTGATCCAACAGTTAAAAACAGGCAGTTCTGTGATGTTGGTGCCCAGTATGGATCAGCCATTTACTATCTTAATGATACACAGAAACAACAAGCCATGAGAGTGCTAAATGAAGTAAAAAAAGAGCTCAAGGTAAATATATACACCGAAATACTTGCCTCAACACACTTTTATCCTGCAGAGAAATATCATCAAGAGTACTATAAAAAGAACCCTTTGCGTTATAAGTTTTACCGATGGAATTGTGGCAGAGATAAGCGAATTCAAGCAGTGTGGGGGAGTAAGAAGCTGGGTTATATATAGTTTGTCTTGATTGTATCGGTCATTACATATCTGGGCAATAGTATATAAATTATTAATATGTGATTTGCATTTACATTATTTTTTTATATGTTAAATTATCTTTGAAGAGGGCAAGGGGCATTATCAGTAAAATTTCGGTAGAGATAAATTAATACTATATCGACTATTTTCACCAGTTTCAGGTGAATGTATAAAATTAATAGGAGGGGAGTAAAATGAATAGCAAATTATTGAGTATTCAGGAAAGATTTTTTCATAATAGACACGCGGTTGAGGTTGCATATAGCACGATACAAAAATTATTTAGAGACAATAACTTGTTATTTGAGGATAAAAAAGAGTTACCCGTATCCATGCAGCCTTCAGTTATCGAAAAAGAAAGTATCGATGAAAGAAGAGGCAAGGAATATGGAAGCAGAGTTAAGAAACAAATGATATGAAGAACTAATTAAATTATAACAACGGAATTCGAATTAGTCTTTTAATCGCTGCCATTGTGATATGACAAGGAATCATTAAAATACTATCGGACTTCTATTTGAATTTTAAAAGCACAGAAAAGAAGCGAATGAAAAATAAAGTGAAGAAGACTATAACGCTAGCCTTGCTGGCTATATCATCATCTATGTATGCAGAAGAGAAGGCGACTGTTAAAGCAGGACCCACTATGCAACCATCTAGAATGGGCCCACCAATGCTGCGTCCTGAACAACAGGATAGCAGAGCAACATATATCAATATGAAGGAGCTTCAATTTGGTAATGTAACGCTTAACCCTTCAGATTTAAGTTTTACAGTCAGTGAAGATCAATTAAGTATTCCACTCAATGATGGTTTATCTTATAACGTTCAAATGAGTAGCGCTATTACTCAATCAGTCTTTGGGTATATCCCTACTGTTCATGCACTCAGTATGCACAAGGATGTCTTCATTTTTACCGATATAGACGGATCATCTGTTACCTTTGCCAGGTTAAATACACACGCCAATCTCTTTAGAAGTAAGGAAGGGTATTATGCTTATGCAACAGGAACCTCAGGTTTTGGAACAATGACTGTTGCTGTATATCGACCAGATGGGTCTCACCTTACCTTCTACCCATTCGAGCCAAATATGGTTAGATGGGAAGTTTTTCACGGAACGGCAAAGAAGGTCTACAGTGCCCATAATCTAGATAGCTATACTTATGCAGGAAGATACAATTGTTCTATGACACTGAGCACTGGATATCAACAAAGTTGTCAGTCAAGATTTAATTATGCAGTTAATATCACTGTTAATAATTGGGTTAAAATAAATAACGGTTTTGGTCAATGGACCATTAATAATTACACTACGGAATACCCAGACGGAAGCTCATCTTATTTTCTTACAAAACACAAATATCAAAATCCACTTGGACTAGAAGTATCTGTTTTCAATTCAGGCAATAATCACTACACAGAAAAATCTCATGCAAAATTTACATTTAAGAATATTGAAAATCTTTTTTCTATAGATATGCAAGCAGATACATCGCTCATTTATAAAAGGGGTCAAAACTTCAAAGTCCGAGTTGATCTTCCAAATGGTGATTACATTGATTATCACTTTAAAAGATGGCAAAAGAACGACAATCGTTTTCCTACTTTTGAAGCAACTCAGACCAGAGGACAATACTTATATAAAAAGATATACGATAAAAATGACCGATTACTATACTCAGAGACAAATACCTTTAGTAATGTAAATGGCATAGAGACAGTGACAAAAACAGATTTTTATCAAGACGGTGTCACATTTTCAATAGAGTATCAAAGTTATGATACATACAACAATCCAACGAAAGTTGTAGAAACTGCATCTAATGGGGATAAAAGAACAACAACCATTACTTATCATAAAACAGGATCGCCCTCTCTAACAGGATCAGTCTTTCTTATTCAACCAGCAACAATTACTAAGACAGATAAAGACGGCAAAATTCTGTATAAAGAAGAGAATGTCTATAACGCTCAAGGCTTTAAAACAAAAAGCACCGTTAATGGGATTATTACTCATTATACATACGATGAAAAGGGTAACTTAAAGACAAAAAAAGATGCTTTAGGCAATCAGATTCAATATCTGGATTATTGGGGAGGTCAGCCACAGAAAGTCATAGACCCAGAGGGAAATGTCACGCAGTACACATATGATAAACGTGGGCTTAAGCTATCACAAACTGACCCTAAAGGAAATGTTACCCGTTGGACGTACGATAGTATGGGTCGCATGACCAGCATGACCCCACCGATAGGATTAGCCACGAGATACACTTATAAGGATGGTGGACGCACCGTAGAGGCCACTAAAGGTTCCTTGAAAATTACAAGCACTAGTGACGGCTTTGGTCGACAGCTAAGCACGGTAAGGGAAGGTTTCTCTGCAACGAGTTATAAGTATGACGATCTAAATAACAGGAGCTTTGTAAGTTATCCATGCGCTACGCTTAGTCAGTGTACCATTGGCAGAGTAACGACAAAGGATGCCCTTGATCGAGATGTTAGACTCGTAACGAATACGGAGGGCTTCTAAGATGAAAATTAACGCTACACTAGCCCTTACACTTCTTTTAGCAGGCACTGCAAGTGCTGAGTCGTATACATGGATATCTGAGTACAATGCTAATCCAAGTACAAAACAGTATCTTGTCCACGTGGTGAAAACACCAAATGGTTATAGTAAGAATAAATATTATACAAGGTATGGAGATCAAGAGATACTTTGGTCAAACCAAGCTCAATACGACGGGACAAAATGGATAATTCATCAAGCTAAAACAGATGTCTTAGGTAGAACAAAGGAGTTAAGTCAAAATGGAGAAAAGCGAACCTATACATATGATCCTATTAAGTTGGGTCTGGTTAAGACAAAGGTGGATCCTGAGACAGGCACAACCACCTATGAGTATGATGCTGTTGGTAGAAAGACCAATAGTCAGATAGACGGATCATATTCCATTAATTATACATACAACAAGGACGGACAGCTTAAGACGGTTTCTGCAGTTGACTTAAACACAATAACCAACGACTACGATGTCAATGGCAACCTAAGCACGAGTGACAACCGTGAGTCAACACTTTCATATGAATATGATGCGATGAATAGAGTGACCAAACAACGCATCAGTTATGGTGGCTCTAACTATGATTTGCATTATGAGTACGACAGTTACGGCTATCTAAAGACTGTTGCTTATCCAGATGGTTACTCTGTAGATTATGCACCCGATGTGGCAGGAAGACCCAAGAAGGTAGGCACACTTGTCAGTGATATAGAGTACACACCATATGATACGGTGAAAGGCGCTAAATTAGGCAGTACAACGGTTACTAAGATGTATGACAGTATGAGTCGAATCACCAACATCACTGCTGGTTCTTATGTGAATAAAAGTTATACATACGATGGTGAGAACAATGTTACCTCCATTACTGACAATTTAAATGCCGGTAACAATCAGCGCTTCTCGTATGACGGTGTGAATCGGTTAACACAAGCAAACGGACCGTACGGCACCATAGACTATGCGTATGACTTAGCAAATAACATGACCAAGCGAGGAAATCAGAGTTTTACCTACACCAACATGAAGCAGGATGGCTTGAGCTATGACAAGCATGGGAATGTCATTCAAAAGGGTGCTGATCGATATGTATATAATCCGCTGAATAAGATGACTAGCTTCACCGGGAATGGAAAGACCATCTCCTTTATCTATGATCCACGAGGCAATGTGGTAGCCACTACTGAGGCCGGCAAGGAGTATGTCATTACTATCTATGACAATCAGCACAAATTGATGTATCGCAAGGACTTAAATACAGGTGAGGAAACGAATTATGTCTACCTGGGCGGACAACTTGTAGCTACCATTAAGGGATCTAGGACGATATATACCGTTACAGATCCACTAGGCTCTCCACTGGCTGAGATTGAAGGCGGCTCTGTCTTTAAACAGACCTATAAGCCATATGGAGAAGAGACTAGAACTAGACCTGTCATAGAAGATCACGTTGGCTTTACGGGCAAAGATAAAGTGGAAGGCATAAACTTGATAAACATGTCTGTCAGGTACTATGATTATAAATCTGGACGCTTTATGGCAATTGACCCGATAGAGCCTACTGTAGATAACATCTTCTCCTTTAACCGCTACGTCTATGCGAATAATAATCCAATGAAATATGTGGATCCGGATGGGCTTTTTCCAATACCTTTACTTGTATTTGGTTTTATGTCTATAAATTCAACTTTTGGATATTTTATCGGTAACAGCACATGTGGTACAAAATGCGGAGTAATAGGTGCTGCATCTGGAGCTGCTCTTGGATTTATAACACCTATGCTATCAGGAATTGCAGCGCCAGCACTAGCAGAAGCTAGTTTTGCTTTTGGTACGGCGAAAGCTTTTTCAGACGTCAATCAAAAACCATTAAATTCAGTAGCTACAGGATTAGATGTATTATCATCTATAGGATTAAGTAAAGGAATAAATAAAGCTATATCAAAACTTATTAATCCAAACATAAGTTCACTTGCAACAAACACAATAACAGGCGCACCTATTAACCGTGAAGGGGATACCATGGGCACAAAAATATCGAAAGGAATACAACAAGGAGCTAATAGTATAGAAAAAAAGACAGTGTCAGCAGCACAAAAAGCAGCATCTCAAGAAATGATGAGTAGATCAATTAGAGTTTGGTGATATATGGATTACAATATGATAATAATATTAGCTCCAATATGGGCGCTGTTTTTCTTTTCATTTCATCAATATTATTTAATAAAGAAAAACAAGAGAAGAACAAAGATATTTTTTATAGTATGGGGTTTTTTTCTTGTAATATCAGATCTTCCATTGCTATATAAAATTTTATTTGGAAAATTAGATGGCGTAGAAAAATTTGAATACAAAGGAATAGTTTCAACCGAATTATCGGCGTTTATATATGTTATATCAATCTTTTTTATAATTCAGCTAGTAGGTTTTTTGTATTGTACTCTTATTTACGATAAAAGGAAGAAAGGTAGATTATGAGCAAGGGAGTAATACACATGACAGAGTATATAGATAAATATTTTAGCAAGAAAGCCATCATAAATCTTTGTATATGGCTTATTGTCATTCAAATTTCTTTCGTTGTCGTGACTGTCTTGAATACAATGATAGGGATTGCTCCATTGCAACAAGAAGACAAAGAATTCTCATTAGCAATTGTGTACACCTTGCTCTCTATCGGACCAGCAGCATTGACGATCATTGGTCTAACACTGAAAGTAAGATTATTGTTCTGGATAGGCTATTCTATAAATTACTGCCTATCTTTAATATGCGTCTTTTGCGCTTTTTCTGAAGCTGGAAATGTTACTCTTGTTCAATTAGGAATAACAATTCTTTGTCTGTGGTTTCTAGCAACGATATTAGGATTAGGATTAGGATTAAAAGGTTATATGAGATAAGACATGTATATTTTGTTTCTCATTCCGAGCTTTACGATCATATTAATGATTGCTCATTATTTCTATAAAATTCAAATAAGAGAAGAGAGGCCATCAAAGTTATTTATAAAAGGATGGGCAATAATATTTGTTCTGTCTCATTTGTCATGGACATTCTCCGCAAGCATTCCTATCGCGCACTACAACTTGATTGTATTTATTGTTCAAATAGCAGTTATCGTTAAATTGTGGTACAGGTATCATATAAAGAACAAAGAAGCGGCACGCTTTGATTTCAGTGGAAAAAAAGAGAAGCCGATGACGGTGCTAGGAATAATAATGATTATATTATACATAATTGTTATTATTATATGAAAGAATATATAGATAAATATTTTGGTAAGAATGCGATCATTACTCTTTGCACAATTCTTATTTTAATTCCGAGCATTCTTCTTTTTTTTGACAATTCTAAATTTGATAATTGGCATTACGCCACTGCAAGAAGAAGGTAGTAGCTTAACATTAGGTATATTTTTATACTACTTAGTCGCCCCTGAAAAATTCCTTAAAGCTATATAAGTAGTGTGTTAGCACTTGAAATTTCGCAAGCTAAATTGCAAGATTTATGGTATCAACCATGCAAAACCTTGCAATTTCATGCGTAATAAAGAGCAAAAATTCAAAGAAACCAAAGACCTATTCAAACCAGAATTATCAGAGCAAATTGATCTTTCTCATAAACTTTGCTTATTAGCTGATTTTATTGATTGGGAGAAGCTGGATG
>NZ_KB902250.1 GCF_000379445.1 Fangia hongkongensis FSC776 = DSM 21703 | reverse complement strand
CTGAGCCTAGGTTTAAAAGCAAACCCCAATTACATTTCAGTAAGTTACAGGCTTTTTTTTATTGTATTAATCACTGTCTTAGTGCTGACTTTGAGCACACGTGCCGTATCACGAATACCACTACCATTGTTGCACATATCAATAATCTTTTCTTTTGTCTCAGGAAGCCTGCCTTTTGCTTTATATTCAAGCTGAAAGTATTTGCCACAATCTTGGCATTTATACTTCTGAACTCCCTCAGGGTTTGACTTTATCCTATGCCTACCAGCCTTTACTGTATTGTTGGATTTACATAGCCTGCAAGTAACGTCAATTTTTGCCATTTTTGATTGAGTATTCTACACAGAGTTAAGACAAAGTAAAACACTACCATCAAATTGTTGAAATTTGCACCTTTTCATCCTGTAGTGTTCCATATGAAAATAATAAATCTGTCCTTCCCATCTGTTCCTCATTGCGCTTTATCTTTATCTAAAATTTAACTGATACCTTTTTGCACTTTTAATGTGTTTAACCTTATTGCTAAAGCCGTTAATGCTTTACCATAACTCCAGTCCTCCATCAGGATATTTCCATTGTGTAAAACATCCTTTTGATGATCATCAAGCCAATCATATACACTTTCTTTATAACTTAAGCTTAAATTATGCAGTGTTTTAGGCTCCTTTAGTATGCCACTTATAATCGTATCTTGATTTGGTGTTAATTGCATCTGCAACACAAAAAGTTTTGTGTCATCTCTATTATTGAGATTATTGCTCATTGCTGATAACTGATCGGCTATTGTTTGCTTATTTGGCCACGGTGATGAAATGGCACTTTGTGGCCATAAAAGTGGATGCGCCTTTGTAAAAGCACCATCTGCAAAAAGCACAATAATTGGCTTTTTATGATTAATAAATTTCTCTAAAGGCGTATCCACATTATACTCACCTTGAGTATTATAACTGGCAAGTTTATCCCCCAAATAGCCATAGATTAACTGATACGCAGCCTCTAGATTCACATTGTATAAATGATTGATATCCAAAATAAGAAGCTCATTTGGGTGTGCATCACTAAAGGCTTTTATTTGCTCCAAAATAACTTTAAAAGCGTCACTATAGCGCCCATGACAGCTATAGATATCACCTGATTTATCACAGAGTCTTAAATCCAAATAGCGAATGCCTGATGCTAACTGCTCGGAGATGCTTAAAGGCTCTGCTTTTGACCAACCAGCGTATATGCTATTAATCAAATTACCCATACCTAATTTTTCTAATACGGCAACTACTTCTGGCAAATCAGGCGCATCTGGCGCAATCGCTGAGTTTTGTGTGATCTTATCAGTTGCTGAATCATGAGACCCAGGGAGAATCAGCGATTTAATAGCTAGTGAAGTAAATTTAGGATAGGCTTTTGTTAAATCTTCCATCCAGTGACTATAATCCACATTCGCCTTTCGTGTTTTTTCTATTTGCATGGTTGGCGCTGTAATAAACCCATCTTGAGCTGGATAAACAACGGATAAAATATTAGTGTAATGCTGTTCACAAGCAGAGATAAACTGCTCTTTTGTATTCATTGCATGGCATTGAAAATCACTCCATGACCATTTCGAGCCAAAGCTTAATACTTTGTCTGTAGCAGGAATAGGAGATGTGCTATCAACAATATATTGATAACAATACGCCTTCACATTAGGGCAATCTGCATATAAATAATTACTACCTAATAAGCCCGCTGCTACGCCTATAAATGAAAATTTGATCGATTTTATCCATAACATAATACATTCTCTCTCGGTTGTTATTTCTCGCTCACACTAACAAAAATATTCGTAAATTTCACCTTGAGATATGCTTGATTAAAAAACAACCGACAAAGCAAGTAGCAGTGGATATTTATATAATTTTCTCACGACTTGCTTGCAGCAGGCAGCATGATTTAGGTATGCTAGCTTATCATTTGCTATCAACATCAAAGGCATAACATGAGTGCAATGACCGATAAACTTTCAACCATTCGACAACTACTACAATCCCATCAATATGACTATTACTTAGTGCCTTCTGCCGATGCACATAATAATGAGTATACCCCTGAAAAATGGCAAAGGCGCGCATATATCTCCGGATTTGATGGCAGTGCTGGAGAGGCGCTCATTGGCACCGATGAAGCACACCTTTGGACAGATGGACGCTATTTTTTACAAGCTGATAATCAACTAGATAGTAATTATTTCAACTTACAAAAACAGCAAGGATTTGCGAGCGAACTTGAGCCATGGCTTATAAAACATGCTGCAAATAAAACGCTTGGCGTTGACCCATCCACCATTTCAATATCACGTGCTAATTCACTCATCCAAACAATGAAAAGCATTGGCGGAAACTGCGTGTTTGATCAACAAAACCTTATTGATCAGACCAAAGAGCAGCTCAAACATAATACTACTGAGAGCATATCACCTTTTTTTATACAGTTTGAGAAATACTCAGGCCAATCAGTGACAGAAAAGCTTGCTTTTATTCGAAGTCAAATGAAAGCAAGAGGCACGCAAAGCTTAATTGTGACCGTGCTTGATGAAATCGCTTGGCTTTTAAACATTCGCGGGAATGATATTCCATTTAATCCACTTGTTATTAGCTATCTTATTTTAACCGATACCAGCTGCACGTTTTTTGTTGATACTAAAAAGCTTACCCCTGAAACTGAGAGTTATCTGACAACCAATCAAATCAACATCGAACCTTATAGTGCACTTTTCCAAGCACTAAGCACATGCCATAGCACCGTGTGGCTTGATAAAAGTACGGCAAATTACCTTGTCTTTCTATCCTTGCCAGATAATGCAGATATTTTCTATGAACGCTCACCTATCGTGCTTGCCAAGGCTTGCAAGAACATCACTGAGCTCGATGGCGCCAAAAGAGCACATAAAAAAGATGCTGTTGCTGTTATTTCTTTTATGCACTGGTTGGAGAATAACTTTGAAGGACAAAGTGAGATTAGCGCACAGGAAAAACTAGAGTCTTTCCGCCAACAGCAAAAGCACTACAAAGGACCAAGCTTTGACACCATTAGTGGCTTTGCAAGTAATGGTGCTATTATTCATTACAGATCTACCCCTGAGACTTCAAAACCATTATCTGATAATGCCTTATACCTTGTTGATTCTGGCGGACAATATCTTGAAGGCACAACAGATATTACACGCACCTTTCATCTAGGTGTGCCGACAGAAGAAGAAAGACGCCACTATACGCTTGTGCTTAAAGGCCACCTTGCGATACAAAATAGTACCTTTCCGGAAGGAACACGAGGAGAGCAACTTGATGCACTTGCACGCATGGCACTTTGGCAGCATGCATTAGATTACCGCCATGGTACAGGACATGGCGTTGGCAGTTTTTTATGTGTACATGAAGGTCCTCAGCGCATCTCTCCTGCACCGAGTGCACAAGCATTGATGCCGGGAATGATTCTCAGCAATGAACCTGGTGTATACTTCGATGGCAACTACGGCATTCGCATTGAAAATTTATGCTTTGTTAAGCAATTACAAAAACAAAATGGATTTGGTCAATTTTATCAATTTGAAGATCTTACATTAGTGCCATATGAGAAAAAGTTGATTGATATCACTCTTCTGACAAATGAAGAAATTCGCTATATCAATGCCTATCATGTGCGTGTTAGAGAGGAGCTCTCCAGCATGATCAGCTCACCTGAGATTAAAACTTGGCTATTTGAGCGCACACAAGCTATTTAACGACCAGTCATTCTACTTTCAACATGACTACTCAGGGGGAAAGTCACAGCGAAAAAGACTTCCCTCGCCCTCTTCACTTTGAATATACAATACTGCCTTATGACGTATCAGCACATGTTTGACAATAGATAACCCAAGTCCCGTTCCACCTGTATCTCTAGATCGTCCTTTATCGACACGATAAAATCGCTCAGTTAACCGCGGAATATGCTTTTGACTAACACCAATTCCCTGATCTTGCACATAAAAATGTTTACCTGTTTTGTCTTGATACCAGCCCACTCGAATATCCCCCCCATCTGGTGAATAACGTACAGCATTGGTGAGAATATTCCCAAAACAGCTATTGAGTTCTTTTTCATTTCCTAAAATAGATAAATCTGTTTGGATATTGGTACAAAAATGATGCTTGCCACCACTTAAACGTTTCACATCTGCAATTAAATTTTCAAGCACTCTTGGTACATCTACCACCTCCAGTGTATTCTCATCAACTTCATGACTTTGCAAACTGGACAACAACAAAAGCTCCTCTAAAAGAACCTCTAAGCGGGTCATTTGCTGCTGCATTTGTTCAATGTATGGCTGCCAGTGCGGGAGGCTTTCCACCATCTCAAGCTCCATCATCTCCAAATAGCCCTGAATCACCGTCAAAGGCGTTCGCATCTCATGAGATACATTAGCCACAAAGTCTTGGCGCATCCTATCGACATGATGACGATATGGCGCATCTTGCGCAATGAGCAAAAAATGTTTTCCATAAGGAATAAGTACCATAGAAAGCACTTGGTCTGGTTTTTTAGGTAAGGGGAGCTCAAGCGTGCTGACTTTTCCCTGCGCCAAATATTCATTAATTGCAGGAGATTCCAGTATAATTGAGATGCAAACACCTTGGTCGCTTTTAGATAAACAAAAGAAGTTTTTTGCTGCACTATTGAACCATAAGAGCACCCCTTCTTCATCAATAATCATTACAGAATCGCCAATCCCTTTAGCAAAAGTTTTTGCCCAAAAAAGCCCCATATCCACTTTTTGTTTTTCTAATGACATTACAACTCCTCAAGCATTTGATACCCTTCACCACGCACTGAACGAATATAATCTTGATACTCAAAAGCTTCAAGAATTTGCCTGATTCGCCTAACATGAACATCCACTGTTCTCTCAGTAACATCCTTTTGAGCAGGCCAAACCTTGTCCAAAAGGTGCTCTCTAGAGAGCGTTCTATTTACGTTTTGCACAAAATACACCAGCAGGTTAAACTCCAGCCGTCCACATTTGACTTGCTTGCCTTCATGCATCAAACGTTTTCCCTCTAAATCGAAGCTTAATGTTTTAAAGCTCAGCAGTTTTGGTTTTGGTTTATGACTTCTCTTTAACACCGCTTGAACACGTGCAATAAGCTCTTTTGGAGAAAATGGCTTCGTAATATAATCATCTGCGCCCATGCTAAAGCCTCGAAGCACGTTATTTTCTTCTGCTTTAGCTGTCACCATAATGACAGGTAAAAGTTTATATGCACTGCTTTGTCGCAACTGAGTTAATAAAGAGGTGCCGCTCATATCCGGCAGCATCCAATCTAATAGCACAAGATCAATTGCTTTATTGCGGTTAATTTCATCCAGCGCTTTTAGTGCTGTTTCAGCCTCAACAACCTCAAACCCACCTCTTGTAAGCGCCAATTTTAACATTTGTCTTATTGGTGGCTCATCATCAACCACTAACACTGTTGTCATATTGAGTATAATTAGTTTGTATTAGCAACATACTATCTTGCTTAGATCAGCAGTTCAAGCTGAAGTCGCTGTATTGATTTATCTCAAGCTAAACCCATTATCTTCAACAGAAAATGTCACTGGCATTTTTGATAAAAAAAAGGTACCCTATTGCAGATTTTTTGATTAAAACGTGAACGCATTGACAAGATAATATAAACCGATTAGAGATAAAGTATGACTGAAGTAGTAAGCGAGCTTCAAGCTCCAATTAACAATACTCAAAAGCCGAATAAAAAAGTATATATCAAAACACTTGGCTGCCAAATGAATGAATATGACTCCTCAAGAATGAATGAGGTGTTAGAAGCCAATTTTAATACCACAAAGACGGAAGACTTTAAAGAGGCAGATATTATTTTAATCAACACCTGCTCAATTCGTGAAAAGGCACAAGAGAAAGTGTTTCATGAGTTAGGCCGCTGGAAAACGCTTAAGAATAAAAACCCAGAGCTTGTTATTGGTGTTGGTGGATGTGTGGCATCGCAAGAAGGCGAAAACATTATAAAACGTGCGCCTTTTGTTGATATTGTATTTGGCCCGCAGACAATTCATCGCCTGCCAGATTTAATCAACAAGAAAAAGGACTCCCAAACCTCTCAGGTTGATATTTCATTTCCTGAAATTGAAAAATTTGATCACTTGCCAGAACCTAAAGCTGACGGCGTGAAGGCATTTGTTTCTATTATGGAAGGTTGTGATAAATATTGCTCATATTGCGTTGTTCCTTATACAAGAGGCCCTGAAGTCAGTCGTCCTTTTGAAGATGTATTGGCTGAATGCGCCCATTTGGCAGAGCAAGGCGTTAAAGAAATCACACTTCTAGGGCAAAATGTTAACCATTATCTTGGAAAAATGTCCTCTGGCGACATTGCTGATTTAGCTCTATTGATTCATTTTATCGCTGAAATCGATGGTGTTGAGCGCATTCGATTTACCACTTCACACCCTGTTGAGTTTTCTGAGAACTTAATTGAAGCTTATGGCGAAGTTGACAAACTTGCAAATCACTTGCATTTGCCTGTGCAGCACGGATCTGATCGAATTTTAACTGCTATGAAGCGTAATCATACTATCTTAGAGTTCAAACAAAAAATCAGAAAGCTTAGAAAGATTCGCCCTGATATCACCATCTCATCGGATTTTATTGTTGGATTCCCTGGCGAAACTGAGGATGATTTTGAAAAGCTTATGACGCTTGTAAAAGAGGTGAACTTTGATCAATCCTTTAGCTTCATTTACTCAAAGCGCCCAGGAACGCCTGCTGCTAACTTACCGGATGACACCCCTATAGAAGTGAAAAAAGAAAGGTTAAAGCGCCTTCAAGATCAGCTTAATCATAACGCCATGGTTATCTCAAGACAAATGGTTGGCACAAACCAACGCATTTTAGTCGAAGGACCTTCTAAAAAAGACCCAGATATCTTAGCCGGTCGCACTGAAAACAATCGTATTGTGAATTTTATCGGTGATTCTAGTTTAATTGGCGAATTAATTGATGTTAGAATTACCGAAGCATACCCACATTCCTTACGCGGAGATATGATTTAACTTTATGAAATCACTACAGTTCACTCTAGAGCCTGACAACAGCCAACTATTATCTAAACTTTGTGGCAATTTAAATGAAAATTTAAGTCTCATTGAGAAATACCTTGCCGTTGAAATCATTCAGCGCGGAAATAATTTTCGTGTCGTTGGCCCAAAAACGTCAATCACCGAAGCACAGAAATTTATCGAAGATACTTATAAAAAGCTCTCTGAAAACACCGCATTTGAGCTCAACAATAAAGAGCTTAATATGGCGCTTAATAGTATAGCTGGGCAACAAAAACGCCAAGACAAAGAGAAGTTTATTCCTGAATTTCAGGTGATGATTAAAGAGCGCGCAATTACTCCGCGCACCATTAACCAAGAGAGATATCTAAAGCGAATACAAGATAATGATATCAATTTTGGTATTGGCCCTGCTGGAACAGGTAAAACCTACCTTGCGATGGCTTGCGCTGTTGCGGCCTTTGAAAAGGGGCTGGTAAAACGCCTTGTCCTTGTTCGACCTGCTGTAGAGGCTGGTGAAAAGCTAGGGTTTTTACCCGGAGATCTTGCACAAAAAGTCGACCCTTATTTAAGGCCAATGTATGATGCACTGTATGATTTAATGGGTGTCGAGCGAGTTACAAAATTGATTGAAAAACAAGTGATTGAAATTGCGCCACTGGCCTATATGCGTGGGCGTACGATCAATGACTCATTTATTATTTTAGATGAAAGCCAAAACACAACAAAAGAACAAATGAAAATGTTCTTAACGCGCATTGGCTTTAACTCCACCGCTATTGTAACAGGTGATATTACACAAGTTGACTTACCAAAAGGGGTTACACCGGGACTTCGTCACGCCATTGAGGTTTTAGCAAGCATAAAAGGCATCAGCATGACCTTCTTTGAAACTTTTGATGTTGTCAGACATCCCATTGTGCAACGTGTCGTTTCTGCTTATGATCATTATGAGCAAACCCATTCACCTGAATATTTATAATCTTCACAATTAAGGGCTAATATGCTCCATATTGACTTTTATAATGAACATAACCTCTATGCACCGAATGAAAGCGATATACACACATGGCTCACATCGGTGCTTAATGCTCAAGATATTCTCAAGGCTGAAATCAGCATCAGCATCGTCTCTCAAGAAGAAATGACTGCGCTTAATCATCAATATCGCAATAAAAATAAAGTCACCAACATCCTCTCCTTTCCATTTGAAGCACCTCCTGGCTTGCCAAAAGAGGCTCAGATGGCAAATTTTTTGGGTGATTTAGTCATTTGCTCTGATCAGTTAGCACTTGAGGCTGAAACCCAACGCAAAATGCTCGAACATCACTGGTGCCATATTCTAATTCATGGCATACTGCATCTATTGGGATATGACCATATAAGCGAAAAAGAGGCCTTGGAAATGGAATCATTAGAAATTGCATTATTAGCTGCCTTACATATAGATAACCCTTATCTTGAGAATGAATAATCTATGGATGATAAAAACGATAAAAATAACAAAAATGACACCCCTGAACCCTCACAAAGCTGGTTAGAGAAAATTGCTGCCAGCATTCTTATGCCTGAGTCTTCAAGTGAGTTTATCTCTCTGGTTGACCTTGCTGTTAAAAAGGGAACAATTGATAGTGAGTCACGTGAGATGATCAATGGCGTCTTAAAAGTTGCCAGCTCTCAGGTAAGAGACATTATGGTTGCCAGAAGTCAAATGGCGACGATACATGTTGGCATGTCAACCCAAGATATTTTATCCATTGTTACACAAGCATCCCATACACGCTTTCCTGTCTTTGCCGAGAATAGTGATGAGGTCTGTGGCATTTTGCACACCAAAGATTTACTCAAAATTATTGTTGAGAATAAAAGCTTTAGCACTGAGCATATCCGCTCTATGCTTCGACCTGCTATTTTTGTGCCTGAAAGCAAAAAGCTTGATGCGCTTTTACGTGAATTTAAATCTAGCCACAACCATCTTGCAATCGTTGTGGATGAATATGGCATTATTTCAGGTCTTGTGACTATTGAGGACATTCTTGAGGAAATCGTTGGTGACATTGAAGATGAGTTTGATGAAGAAGAAACGCAAATCACTGAGCTTGAAAAAGGCGTCTATGCGGTTAATGCATTAACTGAGATAGAAGATTTTAATGATTTTTTTGAATGTCACATTGATGACAGTGAAGCAGATACAGTAGGCGGCCTTATCATTAACGAGCTAAAGCATCTGCCAAATGTTGGTGAAGAGCTTAACTTTGCAGGCTTTAACTTTAAGGTAACAGAGGCTGATAAACGCCGTGTGCGCACATTGCACGTTCGCCATGAAAAATAAGCAGCTCAAAACCACCTATTCATCGCTACTGGCGCTTATTTTTGGCGCTATTCTCACCCTTTCATTCTCACCGATTGCCATAGCGATTTGTGCTTTTATTTCCGTTTGCGGATTTTTTTATCTCCTTGAGAATAGTACCAAGTTGAAAAAGAAGCTTCTTATCGGCTATCTATATGGTGTTGGCTTTTTTGCCACCAGCATCTCTTGGGTCTATGTGAGCATTTATGCTTTTAGTCAATCGCTGCTACTGGCTATTTTTTTAAGCCTTCTTTTTATCATTGTCCTCTCTATTTTCTTTTTGATTTTTTCTCTGTTAGCGCATATTTGCACGGTAACACTCTCCCCTCATCGTGTTTTGCTCTACCCTGTTATCTGGGTTATTTTAGAGCTTGGCAGAACTTTTTTATTCACCGGTTTTCCATGGGTGCTTTTGGGTTACTCACAAACACACAACTTTCTTAGCGCCTATGCTAGTATAGGTAGTGTCTACCTTGTTAGTTTTGCCGTGTGCTTTATTGCCATATTATTTAATGAACTGGTTGCAACCTTCTGGCATAAAAGAATAAAAAAAGCATGCTTTTTTAGCTTTGGCATTTTGATCACTCTGTTGCTTGCCTTTTTGTTAAGCCATATCACTTGGACAGTCCCTGCTGGTAGCAAGAAGTCTGTTAATCTGATTCAAGGCAATTATGTCCAAGAGGAAAAGTGGGATCCTCAAATGCTGCAAAAAATCATTAATTATTATTACCAAGCAACAGACAAGAACAGTGCTGATCTTATCTTTTGGCCTGAAAATGCGATTCCAACATTCAAACCTTACATTGAGCCATTTTTGCAACAAATTAATGAATTAGGAAAAGCTCATAACAATGCCATTTTAGTTGGCACTGTCGCTCTCAATAAACAAGATCAATATTTCAACTCTGCATTTGTTTATGGAAACGGCAGTGGACACTACTATAAACATCACCTCGTACCATTTGGCGAATACTATCCTTTTGCAAAGTGGCTTGAACCACTCATGCAGCACTTTAGCATCCCGATGTCGAGCTTTACAAAAGGACAAGAAATCCAGCCACTTTTAGATATGAATGGGATTTCAGTTGCACTTTATATTTGTTATGAAAGCGCCTACCCTACGGAGCTCAGAGCGCAGCTTCAAAATGCAGATCTTATTGGTATTATTAGTGATGATGCATGGTTTGGTGACTCTCTGGCCCCTTGGCAGCATTTGGAGATTGCCCAAATGCGCGCTATTGAAACAGGGCGATATGTGATTCAAGCAACCAATAATGGCGTCACTGCCATTATTAACCCAAAAGGTGAAATCACAAAACACCTTCCACAAAATACTCAAGCCATCTTAAGTGGATATATTACTCCTATGAAAGGCAATACCATTTGGCTGTTATATGGCTTATATCCGCTTTTTGCTTTAATGCTTATGTTTATCGCTATTTCAGTGCTTACCAGATTTTTTAATCGCCGTTAAAAACCTATCGCCTTTTAATAATGTAACAACCTTGTTACATTTTTTCCTTTGCTTGTAGCACTGTTGTTACGTTTACCCTATACACTTCTTACTATTATCACTATGGTGCCAAAACTGAGAGAGGTTCTATGGAGCTACTGCTTTATTTTACATTGATTATTAACATTCTAATGCTATTAATCCGATGCTAGCTTTTTTTATTCGTCGCCCTGTTTTCACGACTTCGGTATTTCTTCTTCTTACCTTCTGTGGCTTTTTTGCTTACCAGAAACTAGAGCTTAGAGAGTATCCTGATTTAAGTGGAAATACGATTATGATCAGCACGAGCTATCCAGGCGCAAATGCGAGCACAATAGAGTCAATGGTTACAACGCCAATTGAAACTGCTTTACAAGGCATTGATAGTGTTGATTATATCAGCTCAAACAGTAAAAGTGGTATGAGCCAAGTATCTGTTAACCTCACGATCAATGCAGATGAAAATAAAGCAGTTACTCAAATCCAAACTGCACTGTCAAGCGTCAGCTCAAAACTGCCAAATGGCGTAAATGACCCTGTTATACGAGAGGCTGATGCCAGCAGCATGCCAGATATGGTGCTCAGTTATAGCAGTAACAGCATGCAAGCAAGCACAGTAAGTGACTATATCACCCGCAATATTGAACCGATATTATCCAACCTTAACGGTGTTGGGGAGCTACAAATTATGGGTGATCGACAGTATGCGATGCGCATTTGGTTAAACCCCTATAAAATGCAAAAATATGGCATTAGTGCAATCGACGTTGATAATGCTTTAACAAAGCAAAACGTGCAGGCAACGCCCGGTGAAATTGATCGCAAATCACAAATTATTACTATCGAAGCAAAAACAGATAACAATACGGCAGATGAGTTTAGTAACCTTGTTATTAAACAAGTTGATAATACGGTTATACGCCTCAAAGATATTGCCAAGGTTAAACTGGGTGCAGAAGATACGACAAGCTCAATGTTCACCAATGGGCAGCCTGCTGTAGGACTCGCTATCACCTATAAAAATGATGCGAACCCGATTGTATCGGCAAAGTTAATTAAACGTGCAATCAACAGCATTCAACTACCTGCTGATTTGCACGTTCAAGTAATGAGAGACAGCTCTCTTTATATTAATGCCGCACTTGAGGAAATTGTAAGCACATTGATTATTACAATTGTATTGGTCATGCTTATTATTGCACTGTTCTTAGGGTCACTGCGCTGGTCTTTGATTCCACTTAGCGCAATTCCCCTATCACTTTGTGGCACATTGCTCGTTATGTACAATCTCGGCTTTAGCATTAACCTGATGACTTTACTGGCTTTTGTATTAGCAATTGGTCTTGTCGTTGATGATGCGATTGTGGTGATGGAAAATATTCACCGCCATATGTTAATGGGCAAATCACCACTGCAAGCTGCTATGTGTGGCATTAAGGAGCTCACTTCTGCTGTTATCGGCATCACCATTACGCTTTTAGCCGTTTTTGCACCAATAGGCTTAAACACCGGCATTACAGGCGCGCTTTTTAAACAATTCGCCTTTACTTTAGCATCAGCAGTTCTCATCTCTGGAGTCGTTGCTCTATTTTTTACTCCCATGTTGTGCTCGAAGGTGATTACTACACATGAGGGAAGGTTTGCTATCAAAACTGAAAAGTGCTTTACGCAATTAAGCCTTCTTTATAAAAAGCTTCTAAGATGTATTATTCATCAAAAGAAAATCATTTTGATGCTCTTAATACTTATTCTAATCTTAGGTGGTAGCTGCTTTTTTCTCCTATCAGAAAAAAGTGAACTCGCACCAAGTGAAGATCAAGGTGTTTTAATCGGTATGGCAATCGGTCCAACTTCAGCTTCATTAAACTACACACAAAGCTATACGCTACCACTTAGCTCCATTTTTAAAAAAGTGCCCGAAATTCAAAATAACACCATTACCAATGGTTTCCCAATGGGAGAGTATGCATCCATGATTATACTGAGCCTTACAAGCTGGAGTGATCGTAACTTAAGTGCCAGCGAAATCACACAAAAGCTAATGCCTGAGCTTTCACAAAATAAAGGGCTTAACATTATGCTGAACTCTCCACCAGCATTGCCAATTTCCAAAGGGATATATAATTTTGAATATGTCATAAAAAGCATGGGGAGCTATAGTAATCTTAGCCAAGTTGCCAATAAAATAGTGAGCGAGGCTGCGAATAATCCTGAGATCATCAATACCCAAATTGATCTACACATTGACCAACCCCAAGTGCTCATCAAGGTAAATAAAACCAAAGCCAATTATCTTGGTGTGTCAATGGATGATATTGCTAAAGTGCTTAGTGTTGCATTTGGTCAGCCTGAAAATAACGAATTCACACTCAATGGATATGGTTATTATGTCATCCCTCAGCTAAGCGATTTGACACGCGACAATCAAGGCATTATTGATGTTTTAACCGTTCCAACAAGCTCTGGTAAACAAATTCCCTTATCCAGCGTTATTCAATTACAAAACGAGGTTGTCTCATCAAGCTGGCCACACTTTCAGGGGCAGCGCGCCGTAACTATTTCAGCACAACTTGCCGGCAATTACAGTACACAACAGGCTCTAAGTTATTTTCAATCCCTTTTCAATGAATATAAAACTGACCAAATGAGTGAGGATACAAGTGGACAAACACGTTCTTTTTTGCAAACGCAAGACAGCATGACACTTCTGTTTTTAGCTGCCTTATTAGTGATTTTCCTTGTCCTGTCAGCTCAGTATGAAAGCTTTATCGATCCACTTATTATCATGTTTAGCGTACCTCTAGCCATCACAAGCGCACTATTGGCACTGTACTTCTGTCACTATTCACTCAACATTTATACAGAAATTGGACTCATCACCCTGATTGGACTTATTACAAAACATGGTATTTTACTGATTGATTTTGCGCGCCAACATCAAAAAGAACACAAAAGCTCAATAGAAACCTCCATTATCGAAGCTGGGAGCATTCGCTTAAAGCCTGTTCTTATGACCACTTTAGCAATGCTTTTTGGCAGCATCCCTTTAATACTTGCATCTGGAGCAGGCAGTAATGCAAGAAATCAGCTAGGAATGGTTATTTTTGCAGGCATGCTATTTGGCACACTATTTACACTGATTATTTTGCCCATCATATATTGCATTTTTAAGCGAAAACCCGCACGTTTAGAGAGATAGATATCATGAAAAAACGACTCCAAGCTGTTATCAGCATTATCATTATTCTCATTTTCATTGCAATTGTTTTATTAATGTGGCACCAAGCCTCTGAACAAAAGAGCATAAGAATAACTAAGCCACATGTTGCGACCATGACAGTTAAAACGCAAAGCCATGACAACACCATCAACGCCCTTGGCCATATTGAATCAGTTAACGGGATAACCATTAAATCAAATGTTGCCGGCCCAATCACAAAAATAAATGTAACCTCAGGAGAGTATGTTACTAAAGGCCAAACGCTGATTGAGATTAACCCTGATGCACTAAAAGCTAATCTTGCTTATTATCAAGCTCAAACGCAATTAGATAAGCTTAATCTTACCCGTTATCAGAGTTTATATAAACAAGCTGCAACTTCCAAAGCAGAGCTTGATACCGCACAAGCAACCTACCAGAAAGATTTAGCTGAAGAGAAATTGATTCAATCTGAGCTAAATGATGCCATTATCCATGCGCCATTTAGTGGTAATGTCGGGATTATTTCAGCAAAAGTTGGCCAGTATGTTAGCGCAGGCGATGATTTATTATCACTACAAACATTTGATCCGGTCTATGTTGATTTTTCCATCCCAAGTAAATATCAAGCCGCCCTTCAACTAAAACAAAAAGTGGAGCTGGCCATCGATGCCTATCCTGATAAAATATTTACTGGTTATGTCAGTGCAATCAATAATCAAATAAACCCTGATAGCAATAGCATTCTAGTTCGGGCTAATTTTAGCAATAAAGATAAAGAGCTGCTCCCGGGGGATTTGGCGAATATCAACCTTGTTACCAAAGAGCAGAAAAACCTTGTAATTGTGCCCTCTCAAGCAGTTGTTTATGATGGGACAAAAACCTATGTTTATAAAATAGTTGATGATAAGGCCTATGAACAGCCTGTTACCCTAGGCAATCAAGTAGGTGATAATGAAGTGATTCTAACCAATGGCATTCACTTAAAAGATATCATTGTCATCGCGGGAACCAATAAATTAAGAAATGGGATTAATGTCAGTATATAGCACTTAATTTTTAAGCGCTTCAAACACAACACAACCCTTCATAAGCCATAACTACTTATAAAAGGATTATAAAAGGTGATATCTGCTTTATAACATTTGCCAAGCCTTACATACCTAGTTTAAACTTATTATATAGTTCATATTAAAAAGGCTATTTCCATGTTTAAAGATTATAAGTTATTAAATACAGATTCTATTCATTCACAAAGCATTCCCTATCATCATCCAGATACTGTAGAAGTTATTACACTTGAAACACCTGCACTTGATGTGTTGGCAGATTTTCATACGAAAAGACCTAGACATATCCATAAAGATGCACTTGCCAATGATGCGCTTGAGCTGATGAAAAAAGAGCAAGTTCGCGCCCTTTTGGTGATTGATGATCATGATCAAGTTGTAGGGCTAATTAATGCCGCGCGTGTTCATGGTGCCTATAAAACACAAATTGCACAACAGCACGGAATTAAAACCAAAGATATCACCATTGCCAACTTAATGGCATCTTTGAAAGAGCTACCACTATTAGAATACAACACGGTAAAAGATGCTTTAGTTGGTCACATTGCAAGACTACTGCACGAAGGAAATATTGATCATATTTTAGTTTATGATCACGACAGCAATAATAAAAAAGTTATCCGTGGTATTTTCTCAGCAAGCTTTATCGGCAGACGTCTTGGCAAGCATATTGGTGGAGATTTAGGTTTAAGCACACTAGCTGAGATGAATCGAGTTATCTAAATGCCTATTATTTCTCTTCGTAACCTCTCTTTAAGTTTTGGACACCATGCACTATTAGATAATGTGTCTTTTGATATCAATGATAATCAGCGCTTATGCCTTATTGGGCGAAATGGTGCGGGAAAGTCATCTCTTTTCAAAATTATCTCGGGTGAAATTGCCCCCGATACAGGTGAGCGTATTTCACATCAAGGCGCTTATCTTGCCTCGTTAAGACAAGATGTGCCACAAAATAGTGATCATCACACAGTTAAAGAAGTCATTCTTCAGGGTTTAAATGGTATTGGTGATACGCTCATTAAATATACTCGCCTTATTGAAAATGCAACCGAGTCAGAGGCACTTGATCAGTTATCACAATTACAAAAAGATATTGATCAACATCAAGCTTGGGATGCCTTAAATGAAGTAGAGATTCTCCTTTCAAAACTCTCATTAAGCGCGGATGTGCGATTTGACGCTCTCTCTGGCGGACTAAAGCGCCGTGTTTTACTCGCGCAAGCTTTGATCCAAAAGCCAAAACTTTTATTACTTGACGAGCCAACCAACCATCTTGATATTGATTCCATCCACTGGCTAGAGGAGTTTCTCAAGCAGTTTAAAGGAAGCATCCTTTTTATCACTCACGATAGACAATTTTTGCAAAATGTAGCAACTGATATTGTTGAACTTGATCGAGGTAAGCTCTATAGCTACCCTGGCAGCTATGATAAATTTCTACAGCAAAAAGAAGCTGCCTTACACAATGAGCAAAAAGAGGCTGCTCTGTTTGATAAAAAACTCGCGGATGAGGAAAAGTGGATTCGACAAGGCATTAAGGCCAGACGCACCAGAAATGAGGGACGTGTGCGCGCACTTAAACAAATGCGCGAGCAAAGAGCACAGCGCCGAGAAAAACAAGGTGTCAGCAAAATTGAAGCTGCAACCAGTCAAAACAAAGCAAAAGTTGTTTTAATTGCTGATAATATTAGTTTTCAATATGAAGATAAAAAGCTTTTTAGTGATTTCTCCTGTCAGATTAACCGTGGCGATAAAATAGGTATCTTAGGGCCGAACGGGGTGGGTAAAAGCACACTTATTCAGGTTCTACTTAAAAAAATAGTACCATCAACAGGTGCTGTTAAACATGGTGATAGCGTTGATATTGCCTATTTTGATCAGCTAAGAGCCTCACTTGATCTTGAGCGCTCTGTCATTGATAATGTACTTGAAGGCAAAGAATATATTAATATCAATGGTAAAGAAAAGCATATTATTAGCTACTTACAAGACTTTTTATTTTCACCGCAAAGAGCACAAAGTCCTGTTTCTTCACTCTCTGGGGGTGAGAAAAATCGCCTGTTGCTCGCCAAGCTTTTAGCCAAACCAAGTAATGTTCTAGTTCTTGATGAGCCGACTAACGATCTGGATATTGAAACCTTAGAAATTCTTGAGGAAATGCTTGTTAATTATCAGGGCACGGTGCTTTTGATTAGTCATGATCGCACATTTATTAACAACCTTGTCACAAGCACAATTGTATTTGAGGCAGGTGGAAAGTTAAATGAATATATAGGCGGTTATGATGATTGGCTTTCACAAACAAGCGCCAAGAGATTAACCGATACCTCTAAAGCTTCAGCCACAAGCAAAAACACCAAAGGCAATAAACCTGAGAGTAAATCACGTAAGCCAAAGCTATCCTATGCTGAGAGAAAAGAGCTTAATAAGCTGCCAAATGATATTGAAACATTGGAAAGTGAAATTGCATCAATTCAAGCTGACATTGCCAGCAGTAACTTTTATCGGCAAGAGACTGATGTGATTAAACAAACTAATTTAACGCTTGAGTCGCTTAATGCGGCATTAGAGCAAAAATATGCACGCTGGGAGATGCTCGCTGAGATTGAGGCTAACAATGAGTGATTCATTATTATTAAAAGCAAAGATAAATAGTGAAACTGCGAAGCTGCCTTGGTCGAATTTACAGCGTTTATTTGCTCAAGGTAAAGTTTTTTATGTTGATAGTTCTCTTGATTTAATTGAAACTGCCTTTGAAATTGCCAATAATGAGCAGATAAAAATTGACCAATACCTGCAAGATAATCTAATTTATAGAGTTAACGATGATCAAGCTAAAAACTGGTACGAGCAGAATCAAATACTATGGGTGAGTGTTATCAAACCTTGGGTATTGGTGCAAGAGATTTAAACTTTCCCCTGTAAAACACTTGTTCTTTTTAAAGAGCCTGTTTAAGCTTGGGTGTACTTCTTTTTATAAAGATTAATAACTGATAAACAAAAAACGATGGAGTCATCATGAATAAAGTTACTAAAATCGGCCTTAGCGCATTAATTGCTTCTGCTTTTGTTGGCAGTGCTTTTGCTGATAATCATGCACACAACAGCACTACAGCTACAACAAGTTCAGCTGCTGTTGCAAGCAAAACAGATATGACAACTGCAACAGCGCCTAAAGATAACTCAGCTGATGCAAGCTACACTATTGGTTACTCCGTCGGCAAAAACATGATTACACAGCTTAAGCAACAAAAAGTTGATTTAAACCTAGCAAAACTACAATCTGGATTTGAAGCTGGCGTGAAAGGTGATAAACCTGAGCTAACTCAAGAGCAAATGGAACAAGCAATGCAATCTTTCCAAAAAGAGATGGAAGCTAAAATGAAAGCACAGCAAGAAGCAGCGCAAAAACAAATGGCAGCAGCAAAAGACACTGCTCAAAAAACAGCTGATGCAAGCAAAGCTACAACAGCAACCACAGCAACAACAACTTCTTAATGTAACACTCTAAAACAGTCACATATAATATTTCCGATTATTTAGGCATGAATATTTTTATTTTTGTTCGTTGCTTTGATATATTGGATTCAACTAATTTCATATTTAATGTAAACGGAGTGTTCCCACTATGCAAAAATCAAAAAAACTTCTCATTGGCGTTGTTGGCGCTGCTATCTTCAGTATCGCTTTAGCTGGATGCAGCAAGTCTGAGACAAAAGATAGCACCAAAGAGCAAACAGCGGTAACAGCTGCCGCTAAAACAACAGATACAACGACACATACAGCAAAAGACCAAACAAAACTCTTAAATGATGTTAGTTACACTCTTGGCTATAGCGTGGGTCATAATGTGACTGCTCAGCTTCAAGGCCAAGGAGCAACTTTAGATACCGCAGAGCTTCTAGCGGGCTTCAAAAAAGGTGCTGCAGAAGAAAAAGGCAAATTCACCGATGCTCAAATGCAAAGCATCATGCAGGCTTTTCAACAACAACTGATTAATCAGCAGCAGCAAAAACAAGTCGCTGGCGTATTAAAAAGTGCCGATACACTACTTAACAGCCAACATGCGCCAACAGTAGGTCCTAAAAACGCAAAAGTTGCTGTGATTGAATTCTTTGACTATAACTGCATGTTCTGTAGTAAGATTGCGCCAGTTGTTGAAAAAGTCATGGATGAAAATCCAAATGTTAAGTACATCTTCAAAGAGTTCCCTATCTTCGGTCAACGCTGGGAGTCTTCACAATATGCCGCTGAAATGGGCTTAGCAGTCTATCAACTAAAAGGCGCTGAAGCTTATATCAAATATCATAATGGTGTATTTGCAACTGGTAATGATGAAGGGAAACTGACTGTTGCTGATGTGAAAAAAGCCGCAGCACAAGCTGGCGTCGATGTGACAAAAGCTGAAAGTGTTATGAAAGATAAAAATATTACTGGCATAATCAAATCTGATATGGATCTTGGCTTTACGCAACTAGGCATTCAAGGTACACCAGCTATTATTGTTATGCCAACCTCTGGAGCAAATGCACAAAATACAACTGTTATTCCAGGGTTTGCGCCTAAAGCAAGTATTCAAGCTGCAATCGATAAAGCACAAGGGAAGTAATTTACATTCTTTTAAGCGCGCTTACAATTTCTTCCATCTTATTTACCCTTGCCCCTTTAACAATCACTAAAGTTGGCAAGCTATCTTGTGCTTCTTGAAGCTCATCTTTAAGGTTATTGATAATTTCTTGCTTATCGACATAGTATCTCGCTTGTGATCCTGCATTTTCAAGCACATGCGCCATAACCTCTTTTTGTCCATATAGGTATACCGAATCAATGTGTGCCGCTTTAATGAGCTGGCCTATCTTTTTGTGATAGTAAATTTCATGCTCTCCAAGCTCTCCCATACTACCAAGCACAAGTATACGCGTCCCTTCAAAGCGCTCGAGTGTTTCAATGGCTGCTTCAACCGATTTAACACTAGCATTATAGGTATCATCAATTAAAGAGATCTGATCACTCAGCTTAGTTAAAGAAAAGCGCCCTTGATAGCCATTAAATCCACTTAAAGCATAAATGGCTTCTTTTAAATCAAGCCCAAGCGCGACAATATAACCAAGTGCCATGAGTGCATTTTGAATATTGTGCACACCACTGACATTTAAAATACCTTGATAACTTATATCTTTATAACGCACCGTATATTCAAACCCACCTGACACTTCTGAGTGCGATGCCAAATATAGATCTGCTCCTTTTTCTGTCATGCTAAAACTAATTTTGTGACAGTTAAGAAATTCACTGTGATGATAAATGCGTCTATCATCATGATTAATAATCGCCGTATCACTTGGCGTTAACGCCTGCAATAATGCGCCTTTTTCTTCCATCACACCATCTAAAGAGCCAAGCTTTTCTAAATGTGAAGCAGACACATTCGTAATGCCTGCAACATTCGGCTGAATCAGTTTCGCTAAATACTCAATCTCACCCGGCGCATTTGTTCCTGCCTCCAGCACCATATAATCACAATCAAGTGGCGCCGAGAGGATGGAAATTGGCACACCCAGATCATTATTAAAATTACCGGGGTTTCCATATACCCTAGCGAAATGTGACAATATCTGTACCAGCATCTCTTTGGTAGAGGTTTTCCCACAGCTTCCTGTTACTGATAAAATCGGCATTGTGAATTTTTCCCTATGCGCTAAAGCAAGCGCATAGAGGGCTTTTCTTGTATCTTTAGCCACAATCTGCGCAATAGGCAAATTCTTTTGCTCAACGGATACAAGCACTGCTGTTGCACCATGTTCAATCGCACTTTGAATATATTGATGACCATCACGTTTATCTTTGATGGCAATAAAAAGATCACCCACCTTAATTAACTTAGAATTAATATGCGCACCTGTAATGGCAACATCCTCACCGATATATTTTGCCTGAATGGACTTTGCTAATGTTTTTAATGAATTAATCAAGATTTACTCCTTGCACCGCTTACTCTTACAAACTCGAATCACCGCGACTGTAATACGCTTTTACAATCTCTCTTTCATCAAAATAATGGCGTTTATTGTTTTTATCAAGATATGTTTCATGCCCTTTTCCTGCTAATAATACGACATCTTCACTCTCAGCTATCTCAAGTGCATGATAAATTGCCTTTTCCCTCTCTTCAATTACGGTGTAATGATCATCTAATGAAAAGCCTTTTTGAATATCTTTAACAATGCTATTAAATGGCTCTGTTCTACTATTATCCTCTGTTACAATACAAACATCAGCATAGCGCTTTGCAACCATTGCCATCTTTTCTCGTTTGGAGGTTTCTCTATCACCACCGCAGCCAAACAAACAAATAAGCTTGCCACTTAGCCTTTCTTTTAATGCAATCAGTACATTTTCAAGCGCATCTGGTGTATGGGCATAATCGATAACAACCGCTGCTTTAGAGCGATACTCAAGAAGCTCAACACGTCCCTTTGCACTTTTTAGCTGCTCAAGTTTTTCAACAGCAAGCTCATAACCATTTGCCATCATTGCAGCAAAACTTGCAGCAATATTGCTGACATTATATTTGCCAGGTATCGATAGCAAACATATGCCTATATATCGCTTTTGCCAATAAACCTTCACTTTGTGCTTTAACTGAATCGTCTCAACAATCTCAAAAAAACAATCTGCCGACTTATTTTCAATGCTGTAGCTAAAGCATGTCAGCTTTTTCTTATCAAGAAGCCGATATAGCTTTTGCCCATAGTCATCATCGATATTAATAATAGCTATTTCAACACTTGGCATCATAAATAGTGAGCGCTTTGCATAAAAGTAATTATCCATTGACCCATGATAATCCAAATGATCAACATCCAAGTTAGTGAAAATCGCCGTTTTGATCTTAATGTTCTCAAGTCGTCTTTGATCTAATGCGTGAGAAGAGGCTTCAAGAGACAGATGGTATGCCTCTTTTTTAACAAATTGCGCCATCCAATCATTGATTGCAATACTATCTAAGGTTGTGAGCGGAGAGTCCTGCAACAAAGGATATACGCCATTACCAATGGTTCCTAAAACGGCTGCTTTTTTCTCTAGCGTTGTAAATAATCCCGCAATAAAGTGTGCAATTGAGCTTTTGCCATTTGTGCCAGTTACTGCATAAATATCAAGTGCTCTTGAGGGATAATGATAAAACCATTCAGCAAATGCTGCCAGCTCATTTTTAATGGTTTTCAGCTCGAGAATATAAGGTTGATCAATTTTTTGTGAGAGAGTATTTCTATCTTCAACGATAGCAAATAAAGCGCCATTTTGAAATGCATCTAGCACATATTGATGCCCATCATACACCTCCCCTTTAAGGGCAATAAAAATGCTATTTTGAGCTATAAGCCTGCTATCTTGCGTCAGATGATGAAGCACGATATCTTGATGATTTTTAGGAAAGTCTTGATGAAAAAATTGGAAAATCTCAGATAACTTTCTCATGTTAGTTTATTTACCACCTGAAACATCAATAAAACTGCCAGTACAAAAAGAAGATTGATCTGATAGTAACCACAAGATAGCATTAGCCACCTCGCTTGCCTCTCCACCTCTTTTCATTGGAATCTTATGTTTTATTTTTTCAACTCTATTTTTATCACCTGATTTTGCATGAATATCTGTATAAATAAACCCCGGACGCACAGCATTAACGCGAATATTTTCCTCAGCCAACTCTAGTGATAAGCCTACTGTTAACGAATCAAGCGCACCTTTTGATGCTGCATAATCTACATACTCATTTGGAGAACCTAGCTGTGATGCTCTAGAAGATATATTGACAATGTTACCTCCTTTGCCATCATATCGTGGAGACATCCGTAAAATGGCATGCTTTGAACACAACATAGGCCCGAGCGCGTTAAGCTCTAGCACTTCTTTTATCCTAGCTGCGTCCATATGATCCAATCGAGAGGCACTAAAAAGCGTTCCTGCATTATTGACAAGGTCAGTTAATGGGCCTAGCGCTGCATCAATCTTTTCATACATCCTGACAATGTCTTTTTCATTACAGAGATTAGCTTTAACTGAAATTGCCTTTGCCCCTTTAGATAACAACGTTTCTACTAACTTTGATGCCTTCGCATCATTGTTATGATAGTGCACGGCAATGTCATAAGACTTCTCAGCAGCAAGCAAACAGGTTGCCGTACCAATTCCGCCTGTTGCACCGGTAATTAATAATACCCTGTTATGAGTTTTCATTAGCTATTTTGCAAACAATTTAAAAGGTAAGTATCAAATAATGCTATTGTTTGATCAATCAGCTTATCATCGTGTGCAATAGACATAAAACCTGCTTCAAATGAAGACGGTGCAAAATAAACACCTTGATTGAGCATATAATGAAAAAAATGATTAAATGCATTTGCATCACAGGCTTTAACATCATCAAAGGATGTCAGCTGCGTTTTTTCAGTAAAATACAAGCCAAACATGCTTCCTATAGATTTTGCGCTAAATGGATAATTATGGGTTTTTGCAACTTTATTTAAGCCATCAACTAAACGTGTGGTTTTCGCTTCAAGGTTTTGATAAAACCCTGCTGTGGTAATTTTGTTTAAGGTAGCAAGCCCTGCCTGCATAGCAATCGGGTTCCCTGAAAGTGTTCCTGCCTGATAGACAGAGCCACTTGGTGCGATCATTTGCATGATCTCTTTTTTACCACCAAAGGCGCCAACAGGCATGCCTCCACCAATGACTTTACCTAAGGTTGTTAAATCTGGCACGATGTTGTAATAACCTTGCGCTCCTTGTAATGATACCCGAAAACCGCTCATGACTTCATCAAAAATTAATACTGCTTTATATTGATCACAAAGCGCTCTTAATCCCTCTAAGAAACCTGAGAGCGGTGTTATAAGATTCATATTCCCAGCAACCGGCTCAACGATAATGGCACCAATCTGATCTGGGTACTTTTTAAATAACGCCTCTACACTGTCTAAATCATTAAAACTGGCTGTCAGGGTGTCTTTTACTGTCGCTTCAGGAACACCTGGAGAGTTTGGAAGACCTAAAGTTAACGCACCAGAGCCTGCTTGTACTAAAAACTGATCCCCATGACCATGATAACAACCTGCAAATTTAATCAGTTTATTTTTGCCACTGTATGCACGTGCTAAACGCACAGCACTCATCGTCGCCTCTGTACCAGAGGAAACAAAACGAACTTGCTCCATATTTGGCAATATCTCACAGACTTTCTTGGCAAGCTTAAGCTCAAGCTCGCAAGGCGCACCATAGCTGAGTCCAAAAGCCGCCTGATGTTGAACTGCCTTAATGACATCATCATCCGCATGACCCAATATCATCGGCCCCCAAGAACCAACATAATCAATGTAACGATTGCCATCAACATCATAAACATGCGCACCTTTCGCTTTGGCTATAAACTTCGGTGTGCCGCCCACGCCTTTAAATGCCCGCACAGGCGAATTAACACCGCCTGGGATATACTCTTTTGCTTCGGTGAATAATGCCTCAGAGTGTTTATTCTGTCTTTTAGCATCTGTAACTATATTATTTAATTGCATCTCAATATTCCTTGAATAAAAAAACAATGATTTGGTGTTATTAACACATAAATAAATTATTATACTTATGAAATTCTATCTTTTACTATTTCCATCAAACGCTCGGCTGCATTTATGCCACTTTGATGATAGATCTGCTGAATCATTGTTGGCGAAGTGATATTAATTTCGGTCAATGCACTTCCTATAACGTCAATACCAGCAAATAATACACCTGCCTCTTTTAAATCTTTGCCCACTGTTGCAGCGATATCATACTCGTATGTTTTCAGCTTTCTTACAATCGTTTTTGCCCCTCTTGCAGTATTGCCACGACCATCTTCAGGGTTTGGAATACGCGCAACAAGGTACTCAAGCGGCTCACCATCAACAATCAAAATACGCTTATCACCATCAACAATTTCCTTTTGATATACCTGCGCCATTACAAATTGTGTTTGATAGGATGTGATGGTCTCTAAAATAACGTTTCGATTTGGATCAGCTTCCTTAATTCTAAAGATTGACTCCCCCCCCATACCATCAAGCGGTTTGACAATAATATCTTTGTGTTGATCTAAAAATCGAATAATTTGTGAAAATTCACGCGTAATTAAGGTTTTTGGCGCAAACTCAGGATAACGTGTAATGGAGAATTTTTCATTTGAATCTCTAAGTGTACTTGGCTTATTCACAATCAAGGTACCAAGCCTCTCGGCCATCTCTAAAATATAAGTGGCATACACATATTCCATGTCAAATGGGGGGTCTTTGCGCATAAAGATTGCACTAAAGTGCGATAAGTCAAACGTTTCGCTCTCAATAATACGATACCACTTCTTGTCCGTATTACTTAAAAGTTCAATATGATGTGCTCGGCCATAGGCAATACCATCTTCAACCCAAAGATCATTCATCTCCAATACATACTGACTCCAGCCTAACTCTTTTGCAGCATGCAGCATCATAAAAGTGCTATCTTTTTGAATATTAAACGACTCAATTGGATCAATAATGTAGGCAATTTTAATATCGCCCCCATCTTTTCTATGTTTATGAGAGAGAATCATTTTTATCTCCTAAAGTGTAAGACCAATATATTGTGTCAAATCATGACCATTTAAAATACTGGCAACATCCATCATTTTTTTCCCGGGAAATTGCAGCTTTGCAATTTGAATAATATGGTCTTTTGTTTGTATTTGAATACCTGATTTATCAGCTGCAATCATTACGCCAGCAGCGTCACTCGAGCATTTTTCTAGAATATGCACATCTGCAACTTTAACCATCTTGTCTTCCAGCATGAAATAAGCGCTTGGCCAAGGGGTAAATGCTCTTATTTTTCTTTCAATCTCATGCGCTGATTGAGAGAAATCTATACGTCCTTCTTCTTTGCTAATCTTATGAGCATAACTTGCCTTTTCATGATCCTGCTTGATTGCACAAAGTGTCTTGTTATTAATATCTGATAGCACTTTTTTAACGGCAGGAATGGATAACTCAGCCAGTTTATCATGCAGCAAGGCCGAGGTATCGGCGATATCGATATCAATCTTTTGTTGATGCAACACATCCCCAGTATCTAGCCCTTCATCCATCTGCATAATACTGACGCCCGTTTGCCGATCTCCTGCTTCAATTGCCCGTTGTATTGGAGCCGCACCTCGCCATTTTGGTAACAATGAGACATGAATATTAATACAGCCATACTTGGGCACTTCAAGAACAGCTTTTGGTAAAATCAAACCATAAGCTAATACGATCATCACATCTGGCTTTAATGATTTTAGCTGTTCAATATATTCAGGCTCTTTTCTAAATGAGACAGGTTGAAACACCTTGAGATTATGCTCAGAGGCAAGTGTTTTAACCGGGCTCGGTAACACTTTTTTCCCTCGACCTTTCATTCTATCTGGCTGCGTAAACACACCAACGATATCGTACTCATCTTTAATCAGCGCGGACAGCACAACCTTGGAAATCTCAGGCGTCCCAGCAAAAACAATGCGAAGCTTCGTATTTGTCATATCAAGCTCCAAGCAGACTACTTATAAGCATAAGCATATAAGCTCACGCCATCCAAAGGCCCTTTTTGACGAGAAGACATACAATTTCCAATAACTTTTGTTGCCCCATTTTCAGCGGCTTTCTCTCTTGCTACCAACACACTTTTCTCACAGATAGATTGAATCTCTGAGCTATCTTTAAAATGCGTCACCACACGAATAATACCAATAGGTGACTCATTTATGCCATTTACAATTGGTACCGCTTTTCTTAAATCCATATCTTGAGAGACATAAAAATTAACTTGATTCAGTTTCACTGGTGCCAATTTTTCTTTGGTTTGCGGTAGATAAACCCCATGTGGTGTGTAGTTATGCTTTGGATAAACTGCCCAGAAAAAACCAATAATGGCAACCAATAAGCAAGCATAGATGATATTTTGTTGTAAACGACTCATTTCAATATTACGCTAAATAACCTTGGGAGCTATAATAGCATAATATTGTTAAGATATATTGGTTAATATCGCCTAACTTGATTGCTTTTTAGTGGAAAGTTTAAAATACCATCATAATCACCTAGACTTTAGATAAATACTACTGTATCGTTACACAAATACAAACTAAATTACTACATCGTGGGACCAATGAAAACTCAACGCTTTACAACGCCATCAAATATAGAAGTTCATTATCAAAAAAAACCGATTGATGTATCAACACTTGATCATATTACTAAGAAACTTGATCAATATAAGGGGGTAATGCTGTCTTCAGGCATCGACTACCCCGGGCGTTATAACCGTTGGGAGCTAGGTACCTTTAATCCGCCTTGTGAAATCATCGCCTATAAAGAGCATGTTGAATTCATTGCCCTTAATCCGCGTGGAGAGGTGATTTTAGCATTATTTAAGCCCGTATTTATGGCCAATAATATCAATATCGTAACTGAGCAAAAGGATAAGCTTATATTTTCTATCTCCCGTACTAATCAGATATTTAGTGAAGAAGATCGAAGTAAACAACCTTCTGCTGTGAGCATATTACGCTTAATCAACCTTGAAATGGATAAGCTTAAAGACAACATGCTGGGATTATTTGGTGCGTTTGGGTATGATTTGATATTTGAATTTGAACCATGTGAGTTGCAACAAAAGCGTGATAATCAAAATAAGATCTACCATCTATTCTTTGTTGATAAAGCCTATGCAATTGATAAACAAAAAGAAGCGGCTTTTGAGCTTTCTGTAGAATTCATGAAGGAATCACTAACAACAATCGGACAGTCCTCTGAGCCTTTTTATACACTAAAGCAGCAGAACACTCCCTTTAAAGCGGAGTCAGATATTCAAGTATCTTTAAGTGATCAAGAATATGCTGAGCTTGTTAAAAGTGCAAAGAAGGAAATGAAAAAGGGAAATATTTTTGAAGTGGTCTACTCCCGTCACTTTCATGCCAAAGTGTCAGGGAAACCTTCAGAGTTATATCACACTTTGAAAGAAATGAACCCAAGCCCTTATGAGTTCTACTGTCAATTAGGGGATGAACAAATTATTGGCACCTCCCCTGAGATGTTTGTTCGCTGCGAAGGGAAAACGGTTGAATCTTGCCCTATTTCAGGCACGATTACTCGTGGTAAAAATGCCATGGAGGATGAAATGCAAATTCGTAAGCTTTTAAACTCTTATAAAGATGAAGTTGAGCTGACTATGTGCACAGATGTTGATAGAAATGACAAAGCACGCATTTGTGAAGCTGACAGCATTGAGCTTATCTCAAGGAGAACCATCGAGAGATATACTGGTCTTTTTCACACTGTGGATCATGTAAAAGGACAACTTCGAGAGGGCTACAACGGTCTTGATGCTTTTTTAAGTCACATGTGGGCAGTTACCCTCACAGGTTCACCCAAAAAACGCGCAATAGAGCTTATTGAGAAAAATGAAAACCAGTCACGTAAGTGGTACGGTGGCTCTATTGGCTGCCTTGGCTTTAATGGAGACATGAACTCAACAATTACAATCAGAACGGTGTATTTAACCAATAATCATGCTTATTATCAATCTGGCGCCACACTGGTTTGGGACTCTAATCCATTGGATGAAGCGAAAGAAACCATCACAAAGGCTACCACTTTCTATCGAGCACTTAATCTTAAAAAAGCGCCATCCAAAGAAGATAGCAAACTTAGTCGCTTCGATGGGTTATATGCAATTATGATTGATTATGAAGATTCATTTGTCCACACATTAGCAAGCTACTTTAGAAAATTGGGGGTAATACTTGAAACTTACCGCTTTGACGCTATTAGCACAAAAGAAATTATTGATAAAAAGCCTGATTTAGTCATTCATTCGCCAGGGCCTGGTAGACCTTCTGATTTTGATTTGGCAACAAAGATACAAAAAATAGCTGACCAAGGTATTGCCCAATTTGGCGTATGTCTTGGACTTCAGGGAATCATTGAGGCATTTGGTGGCAAGCTTCAATTGCTTGATGAGCCAAAACATGGAAAAATATGGAAGCTCAAACACCATAATCATCCACTTTTTAGCGGTATCGACATTGATAGTGATGTAGCGGCTTATCACTCTTTAATCGCTGATGGTGAGCATATTCCTTCAAAGATAGAAGTAATTGCCACCAATGAAAAGGATGATATCATGGCCATTTCGCATAAAGAACTACCTATTTTGGCTGTGCAATTTCATCCTGAGTCTATTTTGACTTTGCATAATGATACGGGAATAAAGCTAATTGCTAATGCACTATCGTATTTAAAGGCGTAAGCCCAAAACACTCATGACATCTTGATAAATTTCAGGCACAATACTCACAAGGAATATGAAGATCAGCGCTGTATGAAAATCAAAGCTTTAACTATAGGTGGTGCGACTTTAGACACCATTATCGAATATGAAAAAATGGAAACCATGGAAATTCAAAAGGCTATCGGAAAACAGGCTTATTTGTTGTTAGAAGAAGGCGCCAAAATTGAAGTGACCAAACAAAAGTGCTTTAGTGGTGGCGGTGCGACAAATGCTGCTGTATCTCTTAAAAAACTAGGCATTGATGTAAGTTTCTTTGGGAAGGTTGGCAAAGATAGCACAGGTCAATCGCTATTAGAAGAGCTCAATAAGCAAGGCGTTGATACCTCTCAAGTTCGCTTTTCCAACCATTTTGGCACAGCGACCTCTTATGTGGTTCCCTCTTTAAAGGGGGATAGAACCATTTTTGCTTATCGCGGTGCTAACCGTGATCTTTTAACTGAAGATTTACCGATTGAGGCCATTCAAAGTGCTGATTTTGTTTATGTCACTTCATTAAGTAAAACCTCTGCTGCCCAATTGCCAGAGATTGTGAATTTTGCTAAATCTTGTAATACAAAGGTTGCGATCAACCCAGGAAGCAGCCAGCTTGAACTTGGCAGTGGCTTTATTAAAGAGTCATTAAGCGGTATTGATATCTTAATTCTAAACTATGAAGAAGCACAAAAGCTTATGAGCTCGCTTTTAAGCGATGAGACAACTGAAAAAGTAACTGATCATAAGCAAAACTTACTTGAAGCACAACCTGTCTATCAAGACAGCTTCTTCTCTCTAAAAGAGTTTTTCCAAAAAACTTTAGCACTGGGCCCAAGACTTGTCGTTGTTACAGATGGCGCAAATGGCGTTTATGTTGGAACAGAGAAAGAGCTTTACTTCCATCCTGCACTTAAAATTAAAAATGTTGTCAACACCCTCGGTGCAGGCGATGCATTTGGCTCTAGCTTTTCAGGAGCGATCTATTCAGGGGAAAGCATTGAAAAAGCGGTTGCCTATGGTCTTGTTAATAGTGCCTCTGTTATTCAGTATCATGATGCGAAATCCGGGCTCCTTGATAAAGATGCACTATTGGAAGCAGTTGCAAAAATCACGACGCCCTTACAAACGGTGAGTTGGTAATAGGCAGTATTTTAAGTGCCCAAGAGGTGCCATATACCACCCGCAAACCATTTCACCCTATTTCTGCCATTGAATTTCTTGTTCTTTTGAGTCATCAGATATTGCTAATAGTCCAAGCTATTACCTGCAACCCAATGACTCAAAACTATCAAAAACTTCTTCAACATTAAACACCGCAAAATGATTCGCAAGTGGTATAGCAGCATTTATTCTTTAAAGTGAAAGTGTTATGTTAGCCTCACTATAGAATATCAGGATCTCTAATTGGGAACACATACCCCCTCATCAGCTAGCAAGAAACGCACCATAATTTATCAATCTAAAGTAGATGCTTCAAAAGCCATCTTTCTGACCTTTGTTGCTTTTTTATTTAGTGGCTTTCAGGCTGCCATCTATGGCATGTTAAGCGTGCCCCTTTCCACCCATTTTAATATTTCTGCAAACACGATTATTTTCTTTGACGGTTTTGGTCTTTGGGGACAGATTCTGGCAATGGCAACCGGCGGTCTTATCATCAATAAAATTAAGGCCAAAAACACCCTCTTATTATCTGGCGTTTTAATGATCGTCGGCTCATTTTTTTCCATTCTAGCGCCAGATGTTTATATCTACACCATCATGGTTTTCATTTGCAACATGGCGATTGGTTATACACTTGTCTCGTGTAATTATATGGTTATGGGCACAGTTAGCAAAGAGGGTGAGTCAGAAGGCAAACTCAGCATATTAAATGTCTTTTTTAGCCTTGGTTTTCTTATCAGTGCTTCAATTGTTGGTATGATACTTTTTTACTCCAGCTGGCAATGGGTATTTATTGTCATTATGATCTTGTTTGTGCTTTTTATTATCCTCTTATTATCTTTGCGTATAGATGAGGTGGTTGATATGCACAAAAGCCGACACTCATGTACTTCTCAAGAGCAAAATAACCAAAAGGAACCCTTTTTAACCTTGCCGATTATATTGACTGCTATTGCATTATTTTGCATTGTTTATACCGAGCAAATCATGAATTACTACAACCAACCACACTTGCATTACAACCTTGGCATTGACATGAAAACAGTTGGAATGTTGGTATCAACCTATGTTTTTGCTCAGCTTCTTGGCCGGCTTATATTTGGCAAGTTTCTTCTGCCTTATATTAAAATACACCGCTATTTGATTGTAAGTGCTCTTCTATTTGCTATCTTTTTGATCATTTATCTTTTTACTCATACGCTTTGGATGCTTTTTATTGTGCTTGCAGTACTTGGGTTGGCTGACTCATGTATTTATCCATCTATCCTTGGATATGGGATGGATCAGCTAAACAAAGTCAGTGCGCGCGCTACTTCATTTCTGGTCACAGTAGGTGCAATTGGTATTCCTATTGGCACCTCATTATCTGGCATCATTGGTGAGAGCTTCTCTCGTCAAAGTGCTATGCTTGTCGGCCCTGTAATGCTTGTAATTTTAAGCATTCTTATTATCACCATTCACTCACTGAGAAAGAAAACTTAATGGACATTCTAAAATGCAAATTGACACAAAAAAATTAGCAAGTTGGGAGAAGGTACTTCCCCCTGAATCAAATACGCCAATTTATTTTTGTAATCCAAAGCTTGCGCCCTATTTACAAAACCCGCTGACTTATCAAAGTGCCAAAGAGATTCTCAATCGCTTTCCAAGCAGTTTTAATATCGATTTAAACCAAAATGGCTTTCCACCTGCCGCTGAGCGAGATGTCGATAAAGATGACACAAACTATCATGCCATCTGGGTACGTGACAGTGCATGGGTATATTTTTATTTCAAGGTATTTTCACCTGAAAAGGCGCGCACATTGATTAATCGGCTGATTGATTATTATATCAGTGAAAAACAGCACGCTAGATTCTTGAATATCATCAGCTCACCAGAGCTTGCTAAAGATAAAATGCAAGTCCCTCATATTCGCTTTGATGGTACTGATGAACATTTAGATGATGTAATTGTCGATGGAAAACCTGAGATATGGAATCATAAGCAAATGGATGCCCATGGGCTTTTTTTGCTTGCATTAGCTGATGCCTTTCAATCAGGGTGGATTAATGCTCAGCATCACGTTATTTTGGCTAATTTGATTGATCTTTTTATTCAATTTTTTGAGACGATTGAATACTACCATTATGAAGATGCTGGCGCTTGGGAGGAAATAGATAAAGTTAATACCAGCAGTATTACACTCGTGACAAATGCACTTTTCGCTTGGCAGAAAATTGCCGACGAGCAACAAATAATATTATCTCAAGAGAATAAAATCACTTCCTTGGCTGAAAAAGGGCTACAGACTATTAAAACAAACCTGCAAAAAGGTGGAGAATCGGCAGGCTATGATAAAGATGATTTACGCTATCGCCAAGCAGATGCTGCACTTTTACACATACTTACCCCTGTTATGTTCTCTAAGCTTGAGCAAAAAGAGTATCAAATAATCCTTGATTTGATTGAAACCAAGCTACTTCGCACACATGGGATTATTCGCTATGTAAAAGATAGCTATCAATCTGGAAATTACTGGCTGAAAACTAAAAAAACGCAAGATGAGCCCTCTCTTACCGGGGATAGCTCAGATGCAGCAAGCTTTCAAGCAAGAGAAAATGCAATGCCTGCTAACACTGAAGCTGAATGGTTTTTTGATAGTATGCTCGCACTTGCCTATATAAGCTGCTATCGATCTAATAAGCTTCTTTCCACTCAGGAAAGCATAAAAGCAAAAGCTGCCTACCACATTAAACGCGCCTTAGCGCAAATGACAAAATCGAACACTCTAGCGGCTGATGGCGCACTACTTAAAGGCGAGCTGTTACCAGAGAGCATTAACACCCTTAAAATAAAGGATCAAAAGCACTACGCACCCTCTCCTATTACACCGCTTAATTGGGCCAAAGCCTCTTTAGCACTAGCACTTAATGCATTTATTAGTTTGGATAAAGAAGTATCGTGATACTTTTCAATCACCCTGTAACAATATCACCTGAGACCTATAGCATGTGGTCGTTATGGATAATATATTATAACCTAATAGCAAATCTGCAATAGCATAGCTTATGTATCAAAGTAACTATAAATTTAAGAATGACTTGTAATCAACCCATTTATGTTTAAAATGAGACCGGTAATTTCTAAGACAAAAGAAAAGTTTGTAGATTATTTAGGATTTTAACCTCAACAACAAGGAAACTACATAATGAAAAAGCTATTGTCTCATACAATTATTCTTGGCGCAGCTATCACAGGATTTTCACTTAGCTATGCAAGCACTCCGCTTAGCGCTGATCAAATTAAATCCATCCAGAGCCCTTTTTCTTATAACGTGGGCATGAACTTTGACACAATGGCAGCACCAAGTGTGAACAACCTCTCAAGCGCTGAAGAGCTTATGAAAAATGTTTCAACCAATATTAAGCTTTTTCGTGTTTATCGCTTGTGTGCGGTTGGAAGTGCTAACTGTAGTGTTATTGATATTCCCACTCAAGCACTTGCTAAACAAATGCAAGAAGATTCAAGTATTGAAGCAGTAATTGGCACTTTAAATGTTATGCCAATCTCAGCAAATGACTGGGTTAAAAAGCTAAAACAAACTTTTGGTAGCAGTGTTAATCAAATAAAAGCTATTCTAATTGGTAACGAGGTTAATGCGAACAACATTAGTGCAAGTGAGCTTAAAGCGCGTATTCAAGCGATCTCTCAAGCTTTAACAGCAAATGGTTTGCCAGACATAAGTGTTAGTGCAAGCTTTAATGGATTACCTCGCATTGGAAACGATCCTAATGCAAATGCTATTTTTGATCCTTATATGAATGCTGTTGTTAACAGCTGGAAGAGTACTTGGAATCATGGTTATCCATTTGTTGAGTTCGACCCTTATGCTGATGCGTTAGTATCTCAGAAGACACCACAAAATATTATCAATGCTGCCCCTAAAGTTTTTTCTGAGTATTATGCTGATGTTTATCATAACTATATCTCACGCTTCAAAACCTCATCAGGAAAACCACTTCAAGCATTCATTGGAGAAACGGGTGCTGAAGGCATTGAAGATAAAGATGCCAGTTATGCAGTTAAAGTCAATAATGCGATTACAAGCTCTCTTACCAGTCAGCATAGCATGGCAAGTGGCTACACAATACCAACCTTCCTCTTTGAAATGGTGAATGAGCCAAATAAAGCTGATGGTCAGCGCCAGATGGGGTTTTTCAACAATGACGGTCAAAGTAATGGCAGCAACATTCCAAACTGGGTGTCTGATAAGAAATAGGTTTACCTTTTCTTTTTTAAGCTCCTTGCCATAAAACGCATGGGGTGAAGCGCTTGAAATAGCTCATTAGAGAGTGTTAAGTTTGGATTCCCATGAATTAAATTCGCAATATGTCTTGCTGAGATAAACATTGAACACAACCCTTTTGAGCCAAACCCTGATGTTAGATAGATATTCGGGCAATATTGGGCTTCATCTAATGATTTCAACCTGCCCCCTTTATTAAGCGCTAAAGCATATTGTTTCGCATACTGATCTTTATCTGCAATATTACCAACAAACGGTAAATGATCCGAAGTTACACACCGTGCACTGACTCTAGCCGACCCTATTTGCTCTATATCCGTGTTCACAATAGAGGCTATCTGAGCAATATTAAACAAATGATCTTTATCCTCTACTTGATCATTAGTATCACTATTATCTCGAAAGCTTGCCCCAAATAACTGCGTTCCTTCTATATAAGGTAGCAGATAGCCTTTTGCAATTAAAATGCACTTGTTATTTGCTACGCTTGTCCCTTTTTTTGTTATTGAAATTTGACCAAATGAGCGATATGCCTCAATAAAGTTTAACATAGCTATTTGCTCCATTAGATCAAAGCTGCCTGCAAATACAACGGCATCATATTCCTTTTCGACACGAGCTCCTTGCACATTAAAACAAAGCTGCCATGTTCTAGTTTTATGCTGATACTGACAATCTTCAAGGCTATGATTAAAACTCATTTTCGCCTTTGACTCTATTAACAGTGTTTCAATAAGGCTTTTAGGATTCACCATCACCGCTTGAGGATAATACACACCCGCATGCTCAAGTGGGATATTAGCAATCTCGCTTGCCTTTTCTTTGGATACAATAAAAGCTAAATCTTTTGCAATAGAGCGCTTATTGAAAATATGCTGATAACGTTTTTTCTCTTTCTCATTGCTAAATAATTCAATTGCGCCAGTTTGAATGTAATCAATCTTATTATGATGCTCCTGTAAAATAGCCTTAGTATATAAATACCCGCTCGTATGAAACTGATCAGATAAGTTACAATCTGCTGTTAGATAGGGCTTTAATATACCATAAGGATTCCCTGATGCGCCCATTGCAAAGGAAGGAGATTTATCATATAACTCAGCCTGAATGCCAAGTTTAGATAACTCGTAACAAATTGAAACTCCAGCAAGCCCTGCCCCAATCACAGCCACTTTTTTGCTTGAATTGCTGCTTATTGAATGGGCGACTGATAAGTATTTGGCACAATGAGAACCTGTGCTTTTTTCATGTGACACAACTGCACTTAACATCTCTCGCTTACAGCCAAACCCCTTGTGCTTTGTAACCCTAAAACCAACTCGCTGTAAGCTTTTTCTAACTCTTGATGCAGCTGTAAATGTCGCAAGCGTTGTACCCGTATGGCTTAAGCGCCAAATTTCATCAAATAGTGCCTCTTGCCACATATCAGGGTTTTTATTTGGCGCAAAACCATCTAAAAACCATGCATCAATCACCCCTTCAAATGCACGATAACGCTCAAGTGAATCTCCAATCAAAAGCGTCAAACTAATATCTTTTGTTAACTGGTAATGTGACTGCCCATTATACAAAATCTCTGGATAGATACTAAGTAACTGCTCAGAGTATTTTTGCATCTTTGGGAAAAGGCTATGCGCTTTTTTCAGTGTTGCTTGAGATAAAGGGTATTTTTCGCTACTGATAAAATGCAGCTTCGCCCCTTTCGGTGCATAGTAATCCCAAAGCTCGCACAATGCTAAGAAATTCAATCCCGTACCAAAGCCAGTCTCCGCAACACTAAAGTGTTTGCCTGAGAGAAGCTTGCTGACTCGCGCATAAAGATCATTTTTTTGCAAAAAAACATATTGCGACTCTTCAAGTCCATGCCCTTTTGCAAAAAATACATCATCAAACTCAAGTGAAAATGGCTCACCACTTTTCCAGCTAACATTCACTTCAGTGGATTGATCATTTACTTCTCGAGAAGATGACATAATGAAAAAGTTACCCTTTTACAATAATTAAATTGTCTTAACGCTTTTTAACAGCAACGGTATGGCGATTGATGGAAACAAGCTTCCCCTCGGTATTTCGAATTTCTATTGACCAAACATGTGTTGTTTTTCCGAGGTGAAAAGGAAAGGCTTTTGCGATCAGTTTACCTGATTTCACTGGTCTTAAATGATTGGTATTAATCTCAAGACCAACACAATATTCCTTCGTAATATCTACAGCATAATTTGCAGCCGTACTTCCAACTGTCTCAGCAATACCACAAGATACCCCTCCATTCATAATACCCAAAGGCTGCTTGTGTTTATCTTTTACTTCCATTTCAGCGAGCACATAATCCTCACCCACTTCAATAAAACGAACGCCTAATAAATCTGCAAATAATCCACTGGATCGCTCATTTAAAATCTCAGGGCTTGCAGGTGTTTTCCATATTGCCATATTATTATGCTCCAAATAATCGTATGCCTTCTTTTTTACGTTTTCGCTCAGCACGCAAACGCCTTGCTTCTTTTGGATCAATACTAAGCGGGCGGTATATCTCTACTCTGTCGCCAGCTTTCACTTGATGATCTAAAGAGACTATTTCAGCATAAATCCCTACTTTTTGACAAGTTAAATCAATCTCAGGGAAGTCATCTAACACGCCACTTTGTCGAATGACTTCTTCAACACTGACAGAAGATGTAAATGACAAAGAATATATTCTTTGATGTGCCGCTGTTCCATAAACAAGCTCAACGTTCACTCATTTTCTCCATACACAATCGAAGCGCGCTTACAAAATGCATCTAACATCGTATTGGCCAAAGTATTAAATACAACGCCCAGCGCCATCGCGAGCATGCGATTAGAAAATTCAAACTCCAAATCTAAAGTAACTTTACAAGCTCTTTCATTTAATGGCTCAAACTTCCACAAACCCAAAAGTCGTTTAAACGGACCTTTCATTAGGCGAATTTTAATCTCTTCCTTTGGCGTCATTTCATTTTTGGTGCCAAAATCAATTTTAATTCCACCTTTGGCGATTTTGAGTGTCGCCTCTGCCTCAGTTTCAGTATGTTTATGCACTTCTACAGACTGACACATTGGCACAAACTCAGGGTAGTGATCAATATCATTTACAAGATCATACATCTGACAAGCACTATATTCAACCAGCGCTGTTCGATGAATTGTTGTCATATTGTTTCTCTTATTTTATCAGTTCATGTTAAAATCTTGGCTATTGTAACGCTAAAGGCGCATTTTGCAAAATCATGGCAAAAACAAAAAAGAAACCAAAGGCAACTTCAAATATTATTGCCAAAAATAAAAAAGCCTTTCACGAGTATCTTATTGAGGATCGGATGGAGGCTGGCATTGTCCTTGATGGCTGGGAAGTAAAAAGTATACGTGAAGGTAAAGTGCAAATCACCGACTCACATATTCATATTAAAAACAATGAGGCATGGCTATTTAACGCCAATATCACTCCTCTTCATTCAGCATCCACACATGTATCACCTATCGCTGACAGCACACGAAAGCTACTACTACATCGAAAGCAGATTGATAACCTAATGGGGAAAATTGAGCAAAAAGGCTATACCATTGTGCCACTTTCAATGTACTGGAAAAATTCCCACGTTAAACTTGAAATCGCGATCGCCAAGGGAAAACAACTCCATGACAAACGCCAAGCTTCTAAAGAGAAGGATTGGCAGCGAGAAAAAGAACGTCTATTTAAAAAACACCACTAAAGCTATGACCAATACTGAAAAGAAACTACGTTTTAATCTGACTAAAGCTATTGCTGATTATAAGATGCTACAAAAACATGATAAGGTAATGATCTGTCTCTCTGGCGGCAAAGATTCTTTTAGCTTATTAAAGCTAATGCATAACTTAATCGCTGAAAAAGTATACGATATTAACATCATTGCCTACACGTTAGATCAAAGCCAGCCTGGGTGGGATGATAAAGAGATGCGAGCCTATCTACAGGCACATAATATTCCTTTTGTAATTGAAAAACGCGACACCTATAGCGTCGTTGTTGACAAAACACCTGAAGGAAAAGCCTACTGCTCTATGTGTTCGCGCTTAAGACGAGGGAATATTTATCGGTATGCTCGTGAAAATAACATTGATAAAATTATGCTCGGTCACCACCGAGATGATGTAATTGAGTCCGTTTTAATGTCAATGTTCTATCAAGGCAAGATAAAAACCATGCCACCCAAGCTACTGACAGAAGATAAAACAAATGTCGTCATACGCCCATTAGTTTACTGTCAGGAAAGAGACATTCAACGCTTTGCCAATGAAGAGAGCTTTCCTATTATTCCATGCAATCTTTGTGGCACACAGGAAAATTTAAAACGCCAAAGAATTAAGCAATTACTTAATGAACTGGCAGGCGAAAATCCTAAAATTCCTGTAAATATTTTTAGCTCATTAAAGCATATTGTCCCAAGCCATTTAATGGATGAGGCGCTTTTTAATCTTCGTGACTGTGATCAAGACAGGCTTGATAGGTCTTTGATAGCCAATAATCTCACTTAGTGTTGTTGCTGCATTTGCGCCGTATGCTCTACTTTATACATAAACTTAGCTGCACTTGCGACACCTATGGCAATACTAAGGAGTAACATTATTTCTAATATTGCTGCTAGCTTTTTCATCATCATGCTCCTCAATTACCATATTTCAAGTTACTTTGTTACCAACTACCGCAATATAAATTGCGATTAAAATATAGACTAAGCACAAAATATTAACAGAATCTTAATACAAGGAATTAAGTCACGATTTGTTTATTTTTTATACTTGAAGCAGTTTTTAACATGATCATCAACCATCCCTGTCGCCTGCATAAATGCATAACAAATAACTGGACCTACAAAGCTAAAGCCTTCTGATTTAAGCCATTGACTCAACAAGGTTGCATCCTTATTTGCTGCCGGAACATCCGTGTCACTTTGATAGCAATTATAAATAGGCTCGCCCCCCACAAATGACCAAAGCTTTTCCACCACCGACTCATTTTGAGCTATTTTTAACCAAGTTTGCGCATTTTTGATAATACTTTTGATTTTTAAGCGATTACGAACAATGCCCTCGTTCAGCATTAATTTTTCAACATCATCGTCATTCATCTTTGCAACTTTTTCCAAGTTAAACTGATAAAACGCCTCTCTATACGCCTCACGCTTTTTTAATATGCATGACCAACTAAGTCCCGCTTGCATCCCCTCTAATGATAAAAATTCAAATAACCTCTGCTCATTATATACAGGCTCGCCCCACTCTGTATCATGATAAGCAATCATTAACTCATCCCCTTTTGCCCAAAGGCATCTTGATTTTTCCATCTCGATAACGCTCCATTATCATGATTGGGTGTTATTCACCTGTAATTATTTGTTATCACATTGAATCTATGCCATTATTACATCACCAATATAGCACAGGCACGCTTATGTCTCGCGATATGCTAAGAAAACAAAGGCAAGCTATTTCCTCTCAAAAAAAAGCCAGCGATGAAATACTGCTACTAGAGCAGTTTAAACGTGCATTCCCAACAATTAAACAACTAAATATTGCCAGCTATAAACCAAGCTGGGAGGAAATATCCCCACTGAAGATTGATAGCTATTTAAGCAATGATAACACACTCCACTACCCGATTATACACCCTTATAGAGCAAGGCATTTATGGTTCGCAGAGGATACTCAGAAATGGCGCCATAATCGCTTTGGACTACTAGAGCCTATCATCAACATTAAAAATATCATCGCACCGTGGGAACTTGATCTTGTTATTACACCACTTGTTGGTTTTGATCGGCATAAAAATCGCCTTGGGATGGGAGGTGGCTTTTATGACAGTAGCTTTGCTTTTTTAACACATAAAGAGATTTTCCCTAAAAAACCTCTAATGGTTGGCATTGCATTTGATGAACAGGCGCTTGATTATATTGAAATTCGCCCTTGGGATATTAAAATGGATATTATCATCACACCAAGTCAAATATTAAAATAAACTATGTCTCAAAATATCGATTCCTTACAAAATGAAATCATTCGCAAACTTGAAAAAGCCTTCTCCCCGCAAGCGCTTGAATTAATTGACGAGACGCATAAGCATAAAAAACATAGACACTTTCAAGAGGGTAAACGTCATTTTTTACTTATAATCACCTCAGCTCAACTCAAAAACCTATCAACCCTTAAAGCACATCAAGCAATTTATAGCTGCCTTGGCGATTTAATGAAAGATAAAATCCACGCCCTTTCAATTAAAATTCTATAAGCAATCATCTATTGGCGATTTACCTTTAGCCAACTCAGCTATGCCTCATGTTACTATCTGTTAGATACGTCCATATGGAGTGTCAACACTAATCCGGACAGTTTTCTTAAGCAAATTTAGATTTTCTCTCAAACTCTACAGGGGATAAATAATCATTATGTGTATGCCTCCTTTTACGGTTATAAAATACCTCAATATATTCAAAAATAGCTTTTTTAGCTTGCTCTCGTGTCTTAAAGTTTTCATGGTAAGTACATTCAGTCTTTAAGGTTCGAAAAAAGCTTTCAGCCACAGCATTGTCCCAGCAGTCTCCCTTACGACTCATGCTTTGTTTAATTTGATGTTGTTGAATGATTCTTCGG
>NZ_KB902249.1 GCF_000379445.1 Fangia hongkongensis FSC776 = DSM 21703 | reverse complement strand
GGCGAGCTTTACATAGGAGGCGTCGGTCTTGCTAGAGGCTATTTAAATCTGCCTGAACTCACTAAAAAGGCCTTTATTGACAATCCATTTTCTACAGAGGACGATGTCCTTAAGGGGTATACGCGCCTTTATAAAACGGGAGATTTATGCCGTTATCTTGAGGATGGCAATATTGAATATGTAGGGCGTAGCGATTTTCAAGTTAAAATCAGAGGGTTTAGAGTTGAACTTGGTGAAGTTGAAGATAAGCTATCGAGGATTGAAGGAATCAAGCAAAGTTGTGTGATTATAAAGAAGGGGCAATCTCAAGCATATCTTGTCGGGTATTACGTTCAAGCAAACGATAGTGATCTAACAACAGATAAAATTAGAGTCCAACTAGAGACTTTTTTGCCTGAGTATATGGTTCCCTCGCACCTAGTGAGGATAGAGAGTTTACCGTTGACGGTGAATGGGAAGCTAGATCGTAGTGCTCTACCTGATCACCATCATAGCTCAGTGAGAAGTTATGTTAAGCCTGTGTCAGAGACGCAGAAGCGGCTTTGTAGAATATGGGAAAATGTGTTAGACACTCGACCTATTGGTATAGAAGATAACTTCTTTGAAATCGGTGGAAATTCAATCTTATCAATTACAGTAGCCCATCAGATGTCTCAATTTTTGGGCTGTAGCATTTATGTATCAGATATTTTTAGGCTCAAGACTATCAACTCGATCATAAAAAAGTGTTCAAATGTCACATTTAACCTTATAAAACCTTTATCACCCGAGCAAAATAAAAAGGACATTATCTACTTTATTCATCCCGCCTTTTCTGGTTGTGAAGTTTATCAAGGGTTGGTTGATAAACTATCAGATTTTTACTGCTGTATAGGCGTTGATAACTACAACCTTCACCATGATCAGAAAATTAATGTATTATCAGAACTTGCATTTCATTATCTGTCATATTTAGATTTTGACAATACTGAAGGGAAAAAAATTCTTCTGCTAGGGTGGTCACTGGGAGGCTTAATTGCATTAGAAATGGCCTATATGTTAGAGCAATTTTATCCTGAGAAAGTTGCAACCAGATTGATACTGCTTGATTCACATTTACCTAGAGGAAAGACTTTAACCTATCACCCTCATTTTGATCCTCAAAAAGGAGAACAGACTATTGATGAGTTTGTGGATACGCTTATTAAGGGTTTAGACAAAACTTATGCCGAAAAAGTACTAATGAATAAAGGTACTGAAATACTTTTGGGTCAAACTAAGCCTTCTGGGAAATTAGGCCTAACACGTGTCACACTATTTAAAGCATTAAAAAATTCTGGATACAAATGGAAAGATAATAATCTTAAGCATTATGCAAACAGTTTTGATGTTGTGGAAGTAAACTCCGATCATATGCAAATGATCACAACAATATTGAATGAGTGGGATCGATATTCTCCCATTTTTCTAGGGGAAACAAATTTTAACTCTCAGATATCTCGATCATTTAACTTTTTAAAAAGAATAGTAGAAGTATTAAAAAGTCGAGAGATGGTGACATCAATTATCGCTTTGATTGGTTTTGTGGTTTATTTTATGATATCTAGCGGAGATTAGATACTTGCTTTGATATTTTGTAATACATTATGTAGTTTGTTGGCTGAATTTGTTAGGAGTGACTAAATGAACAAGTTGGAAAAAGAACTGATACAGTTAAAGGAGAAATGTATTTACTATGAAAACAAGTTCTCACAATATGAGTACATTTTGGATCAAATTCCCGCAAATATTTATTGGAAAAATCTCGAAGGAGTCTATGATGGCTGTAATGCTGGTATGGCCAAAGTTTTAGACATAGAAAAAAGTGATATCATTGGATATTCAGACATGGACGTTAACTGGGGGAAAACGGAATATAAAAATTTACTAATGAAACACGACTATGCAATTGTTTCAGGTAATAAAAGTGAAATAGAAGTCGAAGAGATAGTTGAAATAGGAGGAGAATCTCAAACCTATCTATCTGCCAAAAAAGCACTCAATGATATTGATGGTAATGTTGTTGGAGTTGTTGGAGTTTCTATTAACATCAGTGAGCGGAAACAACTTGAGAGTCAGGTTATGAGACAAAAAGAGCAATTAGAGGATAAAGATCGTGTACAAAGAGACTTTGTTGAAAATTTTCATCATGATGTTAGTCTGCCATTGACTGCTATGTCAGAAAATATCAAATTTTTACAACTTTTTCTCACAAATCCAAAAATGAGGGAGGTTGCAGCACTTCTAGAAAAAGAGTGCTGGAGTATATCAAGAATGCTCAGACAATTGAAAGATGCCTTTTTGAGTAATGAATTTAGCAGGAAAATCTATTTGAGTCAGTTTAATTTACGTCACGTAATAGAAAGTGAAATAGCGATCGCAAAATCATCAATACCCACTACAAAAGACCTTCATATCTATCAGCAGATAGATAAGCATCTACCAGAGGATATTGTTAGCGACCGTGCTAAACTAGCTCAGATACTCCGAAATATCCTTGCAAACGCCGTTAAGTTTACCGAAGAGGGAAGTGTTGTTTTTGGTGCTAAAGTATTAGAAGATCTTGATTCTAGTTATAGAATACGATTTTTTATTCAAGATACTGGGATTGGTATTCACAAAATTGACTTTGGAAGAATATTTAAATTAGGTGAGCGTGTTAGACCTTCCTACCGAGGAATACATGGAATGGGGCTTGGGCTCTATATTGTTAAAAATAATTTGGATTGCTTAAACGGAAAAATTGAAGTACAAAGTCAAGTAGAGCAGGGTAGCTGTTTTATTCTTGAGTTTTTCTTTGATAAGCCAAGAATTTTATAGTGTGAGTTGTATAAACTTCCTGAAAAAATTATCAATATGTGCAATAATGATGGAGGTGTAATGAGCATAATGTATTCACTTAACAGTCCCCTTAAGTCAAACTGACATAGTTCAATGAGGACTACCAGAAATGAACATGATCTATCTTTTACCTAGCAAACTTCAATTTTATCTGTGCTTTTTTGTATTTTAATATCAAGTTGATTCAGAATGTAGCGATAGAGCAAATCATGTATAATTTGGGTAGGGTGCATTTCATCCCAGAATAAATAATGATCAGGATGTAAGCAAATTTCACTGGTTAAAACCTCAACCTGTTTATCCTTAGGAGATCGAACTGAATAATCCGTATAACCTCTCTTCCAACATGGGTCACTGAAATTTGAAATTGCTAGTCTATACTGTTTATTAATGCGACTATGCTTTTTAAGCAACTCATGTAACATAGTAAACACGTCAATGTAATGAAAATGATAATCAAGTTGAGTATACTGTAGACGATACCTTTCAACCATCGTATGAAGTTTCCGGTTATGCGCTAGACTTATACTGTTCATATCCTGACTTACCCCTGATTTCTTAGCCTTTGGTGTCAACCCTAAATCTGGCAAGCCTATTATTACAAATCGTCTGACACCTGACCGTAGTAGCCTGTCAACCTCTGTCTGAATTGTAGCAATGGTTTCTGTTGTGATCTCATCAACTTGCGAGCGTGTATATTTCCCCATCAAATAATCATTTGCCCCTAGTAGTATAAAAACAACATGACGACCGTGATCGTGCATTTCCGTATGATTAAGAAGATAGGCATCAATTTGAAAATTCAAGGAATATGGTAAAGTAGGCCACAGTCGCCAGCGTACTGTGGCACCACCAACAGCATAATTTTCAGCATAAATCCGATGTGGATGCAAGGCTTCTGCTAGTCGTACTGTCCATGGACGACCGTTAGAAAAGACACCATTATAATAGGGAGGAGATTTAGGTACACGACCGAATGTATATTTATGTAGTGTTCCCTTATCACTAAGGCTGTCTCCTAAAAAAATTACCCGATCCATTCCGTAGAACAATCTACTCTTCTGAAGCTCAATCCATTCAGGACAGAATAACAGGGTGAAGGATGGAAAGGGGTTCCACCAATGCCAATCAATATAAGTTTTTGGTTGCAGCGTCACACCAAACACTGACATCCAATCGGCTCCTATGTAACGATGATGAGGTTTTAAATGCAGTTGATGCCAATGACCATGAAGATTAACCCATATGTGATAAGGCTGCAACTCAAATAATCCTATGGTTTTTGATGAATTTGATTCAACAACATACATCTTATACTTTGCAACATGATCTGTGTGTGCTTTGATATACAGTCTGGTCAACATTTGACAACGATTTTCCAGCACAATATAAAATGCTTCAGAGGCAGTACTCACTGATAATGAGAATTGACTTAGGATGAATAAAGCAAGGCAACGCCAGTATAGTCTGAGTGATAGAATTTCCACTAATCAATCTCCATAATCACCTAGTTTATGGGTTTATGGCATCGATAACGCAGTTACTTAAGAGAGCATTGCATTACGCGAAGCCGGTACCTTTAACCGCATACACAACTGCATAATTTAGTATGACAAAAGTCGCCACCGGAATGATGATATCAAAACAACCTGATTAAATATGTACATAAAATGTATTAAAAAATATAACAATATATTTCCTTTGTCATCTAATATCAACCATCAAACCATTTGTGTTTGGGTTATCGTATATACATTCATTACGATATATTTTTATATTGATCAGGATCTGTTGATATTTCACATCCTTTGCAGTTTGTCGTACCGATAGTAATAGCCCTACAGTGTTTAGGTCTAGTTTACACAATTACCAAGTCCATGCCTTCATTCTTAATCACCGAGTTACAGTTCCTTGGAGGTAACTCTTTGAGAGGTAGCCTAGAGGTTTGACCAATGAAGTTTTGAAGGATTGGCCTTTATTTTTAAAATATACCTCGAAGAGGGAATTTTGGCTCAGATTTATATGGAGACCCAATAGTACAATATCCAGCCATAATCCATCATAATTCCCTAAATATCGATTATATTATTATTGCCCAAAGTGTTATCTGGATTCAATGTATTATGAAATTCATGACTCTTAAAGTTTAGTGTTGGAGACAGATTCTTAAGTTCATTGCTTGATCTTGTATTTATCTCATTAATAATTGCTATTTTCTGATCGCATGCAAAAAAATCATCCATACAAGCAATAAGCTGTTGTTCTGAGACTATTGTGGTTCTTCTCATAATGCATTTCTCCTATTGGGCAGTATTTTTATTTATCCTAAGACACTGTATATAATTTAACTTTTATATATTTGATTTAATCAAAGATAACGTTAGAGTGGTTGTAGCCAACACAATATATAATTTCATTTTGGCCACCAGTTCTTGAATAAAGCGTAAAGGTTTTAAGCCATTAGAAAAGATTTATTCTTAAAATCAAGCAGATCGCTTATAATCTTTTTCCTCAAAGGAGGCTTAGGCCCTGTTTATACAGACTGTAATTTTCCTAGATCAATAATTCTATCTGCCATATTAATGGTTTCTTGTCTATGTGCAATCATAACAATAGTAATGCCTAGCTTTTTTATATTCTGATTAATATAAGATTCATTTTCTGAATCAAGATGGCTAGAAGCCTCATCTAAGAACAAAATTTTTGGTTTAGCATATAATGCTCTTGCTAGCAGTAATCTTTGTTTTTGCCCACCAGATAAAATGTTTCCCATATCGCCAATAACTGTTTGATACTCCATAGACATTTGTAAAATTTCTTCATGTATACAGGCAGATTGTGCGCATTTTTGCGCAAATTTAAGATCAGGGTTTTTGCTAAAAAAAGTTATATTTTCAAAAATACTTCCACTAAGTAATGCATCGTTTTGCATGACGGCTGCACTTTGTGCTCTAAAATTCTTTAATCCTATCTTATGAATATCTTTGCCATCATATAGTATCTCACCACTAGATGGGCGGACGAGTTGCAACAGCAACTTTATCAATGTAGTCTTACCCATACCAGAAGCACCAATAAGAGCAACGACTTCGCCAGAATAAATTTCAAAAGAAAGATCATTAAATAAATGTCTTTCATAGCTAGAATAAGAGAAGCTAATATTTTTTACAGTGATACCTCCTTGCAACTCTATATTTGAAATACTTGTTTGATTGATATCAATTTCTGCTTTTTCTAATGCTATATCAGACACCCTGTCTAAGTGTAGATATATCATTCGATAGTCAAGTATTTTATCAACTAAGCTCTTCATTCGCGCGACAAACTGTGTTCGATAGGAAATATAGGCAATGAGCATACCAATGGAAAAAGTATTATTCATGACAGAAATAGCGCTCAGATAAATGACAATAATATATTCAATACCACTTATTAATTGATTAAACGAGCCATAATATAGTGATATCTGAGTGATTTTAATACCGGTATTAATGGTATCTACATAACTGGCTTGCCATTGTGATTGTCGCTCAAGCTCTTTTCCAAATAGTTTAACAGGTAGAATTGATCGAATAGACTCCATAAAAATAGAGCTTTGTTTTGCGGATAGGTGCAAAGATCTTTCATTCATTTGTCGAAAATAGGGATACGATATAGATCTTAATGTTGCATACATCAGTAGTCCAATGCAAACAACTGAAGTTAATAATTTGCTATAAATAAACATGATAGTAAATGTGCCAATCACCATGATTGCATCAAGTATTCCTTCGATAATATCTGTACTTATTTTAGATTGAATTGTTTTCATTGACCCAAAACGTGAGATAATATCGCCCAAATGACGTTTTTCAAAAAATTGAATTGGTAGCTTAAGTAAGTGTTGAAATAAATTATTACTTAATTGTAAATTTAAGCGTGTTGACAGATATTGAATTGCAATACTCCTAGCATATCCTGCGAAAACCTGCATAATTAATAATAATGAAAATCCGATACACAGCAGCTCAAGTAACTGATAGTCTCTTGTAACCAATACGTCATCAGTAACAAACTGTAGAAACAATGGAGATAATATCCCAAATATTTCAAGTGCAGTTGATACAATAAAAATTTGGAATATCACCCCTGTTAGTCCGGGAAGAGCATTAAAAAAGTGTCTTAATCTTAATTTACTTTCATCTAAAAGATGAAGTTCTGTTTGAGGTGTTATTTCTAGAGCGACACCTGTAAAATGTTGAGATGCCTCATCAAGATTCATTGTAACGACACCCACGGCAGGATCATGGATAAAGATCTTGTTTTTTCTTACTTTTTTTAACACAACAAAGTGATTTAAATCCCAATGTAATAGTGTGGGTTTACATAATAACTTGAGCTCATTAATTTCGCATTTTAATGGTCGAGTCATAAAACCCATATTGGCACTAATATCGATCAAGTTTTGAAAGTTTAAACCAGTGGATGAGCTATAAAATTTACTTTTTAAACCTCTTAAATTCACTGGCTTTTTATGAAATTGCGCGATCATTGCTATACATGCCAAACCACACTCAGCAGTCTCTGTTTGCAAAATCACAGGCAAAGAGCCTCGCAGGCTAAACTGTATATTGTTTAATAATCTCATGTTGTTAAGCTTCCTCTTAGACTATATATCGGATCCAAAATCCATTGTAAAATAGTACGTTTTTCACCTATTATTTGTGCATCAAGCAACATCCCTGATTGAAGCAAATGTAACTCATTATAAACGGAGACATATTGTGAGCATAATCTGGCAGTGACAATATAAAATGGCTGACTTAATTTAATAGGTGCTGAGATTTGATCTGATGTCATAATTGTCTTACTAACTTGTGTAATAATGGCGTCATATACGCCAAATTGTTGATAAGGGTAGGCTTGATATTTTAACAATACTTTTTGTCCAGTATGCACGAAGCCCGCTGCCTGTGATGTTACAAACAGTTCCGCGGTTAGTTTACTATTTTGAGGGAGGATACTTAACAATGGCTTTTGTAAATTGACACTATCACCAGGCAAGGCATTCAAGGAGGCAATAATTCCACTGCTTGGCGCTGTTATGGTGTATCCTTTGCTTCTTGATGTATCTATTTGTTGGCGTTTCAGTTGATCCAGCTCATTTTTTGCATCTAGTAGCTGAGTATATTTTTTTTGGTAGTCGCTAAAAGAGATATAATTGCTATTCAATAGTGTTTGCATGCGATCGAGTTCTGATTCAAGATTTTTTACAATATTTTGTTGTAAATCAACTTGGTCTTGGATTTCTTTTTCAGAAGCTTGAGTTAAATCGACACCGTCAATACCATTATTGTTTGACTCTATGGTAAGTAATGGTTGATTTTTATTAACACTTTGCCCTTGGTTAACCATAATACTCTTAACTGTGCCAGTCGTATGAGGGTAAAGCAGCAATATACCTTTATTAGGTTTTAAAAAGCCAATAACCTCTTCTTTTTTTGAATATACACCTAAGCAAACAAAAAGAGCCAACCCCACACCAATTAAGGAAAAAAAATACAGCCAAAATGTTAAAGATATAGGAATTATATTTGTTGTTTTTCCAAAGGTTTTTTGTCTTTTGGCATCAAGAGCTTCTTTGCGAAATAGTTTACTCATGGTATATATAATAACCTAAAGATATATCCTCACCATAGCCATAAATTTACACCATGGCTCGTGATGAGTATGAAAGTAACTAACTAACTAACTAACTAACTAACTAACTAAAAGGCACTGCTTGAGTTGTTACCATTGGTGCTAGGTATTTTATCACCACTGCCCCATAGTTTTTGCCATCCATCAGCAAACTCAGATAAGCCATTATGAAATTCTTTTGCATAAGCATTGGCTGCTTTACTATCATGCTTTTTTGAATCTATAAGCCAATTACAGCCTCCCTCTGCAATATCTATAATGCCATCATATAACTCTTTCAACACCCCAGTTCCACCAGCAACAGCTTGCAATTCAACAGTATTTAAATCTCTCATGGTCATTCTCCTTTATTGCTATTGAAATGTATAAACATGATCGCTTTTAAGCTAACATCATATTATGCTAAATATCGTGATATCACGCATGGATATAAAATCATATCTTAATGAACATATAGACGATAAATTAAATATCTTGTCAAAACGCTGCTTTCTATCCATTTTAATGTGGGAACTGCTGTAAGATATGGGTTCAGTCAAAATATCAGAGCTTTCCCTATTTAATGCTCAAAAATTCACCTTTCAGCAAACAATTTTTGGCTTCATATCTATATGCAAAAGTTGTCTTCATGAAAGATAAACATTCGAGTGATTGACATGTATGGTTACCGTGTTCCCCGCGGGAATTAATATCTAGTTTAAACGTTTTCACATGAAGTTAAGTATATACTTGATGCAAGAATTTTTAGTCGTAATCTAGTGCCCATCTAAATCAACGCGAAAATCAAGATGGATTCACAGTTAAAAGGCACTGATATCATTGCAATTAAGTATATTGTAATTGCTATTGCTCAGTCGGTTTATCCTTTTGTGATTTACGTTTCTGGTGGAATTGGTTTTATTGTACTATTGATTGGATGTTTTCGATTAACAAAACATGGTAAAGCGCAACAGATGTTTCGCTATTATGCACCATCAACGACATTTTTCATGATTTTCTCTGGTGTTATTTTGGTGTCGATTACAAATTTCTTTCAAATGTTAACAGCCAGTTTGTTTCCAATCACCTCGCTGAATCCTCAAAATACGCTGTTACGTTATATGAATGATTTTTCAAATATCAGTACCAATCAGCAAACCGTCTATGTGCTTTACAGTGTATTGATGATTGTTGGACTTGTGTCCTTAATTAGGTCAATGATTTTGTTAACAAAAGTATCAGAAGGTCAAGAGGGGCACCTTGGACGAACAATATCACACATGTTAGCAGGCATAATTGCTATGAATGCAGAGTTTGTTGTGAACGCAATTCAGAATATTAAAATCTTTTTATTATAAGTTGTGGTGAATAGGCGATAAAAAAAGAAGGATGAGTAGATGATTAGTAACAGAGGAATAAAAACTGGCCTGAGTGTTGCAGTTTTTGCTATTGCAATAACAGGGGCTTATGCAGCGAGTACTAATGGCTATAGTCAGAATGATTTTAAAGAATGGGCGAAGCATTTAATTGGTTTTATTTCTCAGATTGAATATTTTGTACAAGTCGTTGCAACACTTTCTGGAATGTGGTTTGTTTATAGTGGACTGCAGTTATTTAGAAAGCACCATACCACGCAGGGAGCACAAGGAGAGCATCTTAAAAACGGATCGGGTCATTTGTTGATAGGTGTGCTTTTGATGTGCCTTGTTCCAGGGATACAGATGATTCAAGGATCAATTATGAGTGGAGCTGGTGAAAAAAATGCACAGACAATGTTCACAGTAAATGAAAATGCACTTAATCAATAAATTTGATGATGGATAACAAATAAAAATGTATATCGTAGATAAATTATTTGCCATCATGGCTTTACCAGCTTGTTTATGGTTATCAGGTTGTGCTGGTACGAGCAATTTAAAAACTGCGCAGCAAGATGAGTATTTGAACAAAGTGATTTTAAATCAAATCAAGGTATCAACCTCATCGATACAACATTCATTAGAAAACTTAAATGCAATTGAACTTAGTAAATATGGGCAGCCAAAAATGCCATTTAAGCAAGTAAAATCTGAGGATTTAAGCAAAGATTTATCCATTACTTGGTATGGACCTATTGAGCCGCTATTAAAACAAATTGCCGATTCCGTTGGCTACAAAGTTGAGACCTTTGGTAAACAGCCATTGTTTCCAATTGTGATTTTATTGGGTAATTTAAATACCCCTTTGAATAACTCAGCATTAAATATTTTGACAAATATTGCTGTGCAAGCGAAAGCAAAAGCAGTACTTTCAATCAACACTAAAGTGCGCGTAATCAGTATAAGGTATCTTAACTAATGATAGCAGACTCACTTGTAAATATAGAGAATTTAAATAAATCAAATGGCACGACGGCAATATACGCTAAAGATGATCTAACCATCAGACAGCAAGCACTAAAAGAAGCTGCCTTGGCGTTAAGTTCACAAATGGCACTGTATCGGGTATCTCAAACAGTTAATGCCAGATTACAAACGCTATCTGGTATTTTATATCAGGCATATAACTTCAATGATTTGTTATTGCCTAATCATGTACTGCCACCAGTTATCCAATCTGCTTATAATGTTTCGCAGTTGTCACCAGATAGGTTGTCGATTAAAGCGGGTGCTGAAGTCTATCAAATTGTCAAACAATCAAAGTTTGTGACCGTGGTGCCAACGTGGCGCGATTACTTATGGATGAATTATGCAAAACCTGAGATGCCGGACAAATCAGTTTTACCAGGCAATCAAAAGGAGCAGGATTTTTGGAAAAAGATCATTCAAATTGGTTGGCAAAGAGGGTATGAGCAAGGCATTGATATCTTTAAACAAGATATCAGCAAACTCAATCGTGATTTTAATGGAATGCTGCTTTACCGTCGTTTGGTACTAGAGCACAAGATATCACAACCCTATGTTAAGAAGCATGATTATGGGATTACAGGGAACAATAATAAACTGGTGATTAATAACCAAAGCTACCAGCTAAAATTATTACCTCAATTTCAGATCAATAGCAGTCTATGGCAACCCGTACTCCAAGGGACACATAAATCATGACACTTAGTATATTTCACCAAGAGCCATCTTATCTAATAGAGCAGGATTATTACCACATATTGGAGCAGTGTTATTTGGCAAATTGTTCTGATATTACTTTACAAACAGGTGCGCGTGTTATTGCAAATAAAGATGGTTTGGCGATGTCATTGACCAAACGTACATTAACCTATAACGAAGTTGAGAATGTAGCCAACTTGCTTTATGGCAGTAATGCTGTAGCAAAAGTGTTAAGTGGTAGTGATCTGGATTTTAGCTATACATTACTGATGAAACAAAGGCAAAGGGTAAGATTTCGCGTCAATATTACGGCTTGTCACAGTGCCAATGCTTCGGGCTTGCAATTATCACTACGTATTTTGCCTGCTTGTCCGCCACCCTTAAATAAATTAAGTGTCACAGATGATCTGTATGATTTAAGTTTAGTGCATGATGGTATTGTGATCGTATGTGGTGCAACAGGCTCAGGTAAATCAACCTTATTATCTTCGATGTTGCAACATCGACTATCTAGGAATTTATATGGTGAAAAGTTAATTACCATGGAGTCACCCATTGAATACCTTTACTTTGTTGATGAGGAGATGCCAGTGCCTGCCAGTGTCAGTCAATCGGAATTGCCGCGGCAGTTACCCAATTATGCTTATGCCGTAAGAAATGCCATGCGTAGAACGCCAACGGCGATTATGGTTGGAGAGTCTCGCGATCAAGATACGTTTTCAGCGGTGATCGAGGCAGCTCTAACAGGGCATGCAGTGTATACAACTTTACATAGCAAAAGTGTTGCAGAAGCGTTCCAGCGAGGCTTGATGCTTTTTCCAAAAGAACACCAAAGGACAATCAAATATGATTTATTGTGTACGCTGAAAGCCATTATCTGGCAGAACTTAATACCAAGTCAAAAAGGTGGGCGAGTGGCATTAAGAGAGTATTTGTTATTCTCAGATGACAAAGTAAAAACATTGCTTGAGACGCCAGAGCATCAATTTGCGCAAGTAATAAACGAAATGATGCGGCAAGATAAAACCAATATAGATGAACATCTTAAACAGTTATACCAACAGGACCATTTATTGAGTCCTAATTTATCAAAACATAGTATACATTAGGTAAGTAGTAATGAGCAATTTAGATGCACATTGGCGTGATTCAGCACGAACACCAAAATTTTTTGTGATAGATGCGCAAGTTTTTATTCCAATTGTATTATGTCTATTTCATTTTCGGCTATGGACGGTGTGTCTATGTGCTGTGGTTGCCATGATTTTGATTGTTTTAAATTACTTTAAACTCAACATAAAGGACTTTTTACAGTTGCTTAGAGAGCTTATCGTAGGTAGAGAAAAAATAGTACATAGAAGATGAAAACAATGAGATACAGAGGATTGTCAAGGGAGCAAGAATCAACGCCGAGCATGTCTATTCGTGACACAAGACCCTTTTTGCGCAGAACCTATGATTTTTGTACCTCACTCATGGGGAGTGTGACACTGATCGGCGTATGCAGTATTTTGATCTTATGTTTTCCACTGATTAATGATTTACTGTTCTTGCTGGTTTTGCTCATCTTTTGGAATGCGTTTTGGCAATTACCACGCCTGCCAGTTCGATTGCCGATGGGTGCCAAGCATTTAGATGTCTCTAACAAAGATCCTAAGAATCATAAGCCGCAAAAAGCCAATGGTCTGTATTTTTTTGCTAATGAAAAAGGCACGAAACACGAGGTGTGGTTTTCAAGTCAGGATATGCAGACACACGCATTAATTTTAGGCACAACAGGAAGTGGTAAGACGCAATCGTTATTATCGATTGCATATAATGCTTTGATACAAGGCAGTGGATTTATCTATGTTGATGGCAAGGGGGATAATAGCCTTTTTGCACAGGTTTTTTCAATGGCCAGATCAATGGGGCGTGAAGACGATCTTTTAGTGGTTAACTATATGACCGGCGCTGAAGATATTATCGGTCCACAGCAAGAAGCACTTTCAAATACATTGAACCCCTTTGCCATTGGCTCATCGAGTATGTTGTCACAATTGGTGGTGAGTATGATGGGGTCATCAAAACAAGGGGGGGATGGTGATATGTGGAAAGGGCGTGCGATTTCTTTTGTTGAGGCATTAATGCGTGTTTTAGTCTATTTGCGTGATCAGGCATATTTTAATCTAGATTCAGAATTAATTCGCAAATATTTTAGTTTGGATGTATTGGAAAACCTACTGCAAAATAAGGTTGCGATTGATCAGGATGAGCATGAGATTTACATTCAAGAAACTTTACCAAAAGAGGTATTGTCACCGCTTTATAACTATCTAGGGACATTACCAGGTTACCAGAAAAAAAATGTCGGCAAACAGTCAGACAAGACTTATGAGCAACATGGCTATATTACGATGCAGTTAACGCGAATATTTGGTTCGCTTGCCGATGTTTATGCACATATTATGCGTACCAACTTGGCTGAAGTTAACTTCAAGGATGTAGTGCTCAATCGGCGTATATTGGTTGTGTTATTGCCGGCTTTGGAGAAATCCCCAGATGAATTAGCAAACTTAGGAAAGCTAATTATTGCTTCATTAAAGGCAATGCTTGCTTCAGGCTTAGGCAGTAGAATTCAAGGTGATTACAAGGAGGTCATTGAGTCAAAACCATCTAATGCAGAAACACCATTTTTGTGCATTTTAGACGAGTATGGTTACTATGCGGTTGAAGGTTTTGCGGTGGTTCCAGCACAGGCAAGATCCTTAGGGTTTTCGGTTGTTTTTGCCGGACAAGATATCCCTGCCTTTCAAAAAGCATCCAAAGAAGAAGCGGCATCGATCTTTGCTAATACAAATATCAAAGTATGCATGAAGTTGGAGGACCCAACAGAGACCTGGGAGTTTTTCAATAAAACAGCAGGAGAGGCTTATGTTTCTGTTGCCAAAAGTTACAACATGGGCAGTAATGGACAGGCATATGGTTATCAAGATACCAAGGAAGCAACGATTGAGAAAAGATCAAGATTGGATCTAATGGATTTAAAAGATCAACTGCCGGGTGAGGCACATGTGTTCTTCCAATCGGGTATCTACCGCACTAAAATGTTTTATGCCGCACCGCCTAAAACCAGTGCGATACGCTTAAATAGGTTTTTAAAGTTGGAGTCACTCACTAATGGTTTTCTGCAATGTTATCAATTTGCCAATAAGCATGACCAATATCCGATAATTCAAGACTCAGTACCAATCAGTTCAAGACGCTTATCACAGGCTTTATTGCAAAACAGTAATAGCGATGAAGAAATAGCAGAAATTCGGCATGAAAATCTTGAAAATGTTCAAAGAGAGGATCAGGTGAGCTATACACAGCTTGATGCGATATCGACTAATTTGATAACGTCTACTGTTGACGAAGAGTTAGCCGAAGGGAATACACTAGAAACTAGGACAAAAATGCAGATTGATTCATCCTTTATAAGTACTGAGAAATCAGAGGATAAAAACATCTTAACTTCCTTAGTTTCCTCTGATGATAAGGGTGAGGGATCTCATAGATTGTTAGATATACAAAGGCTATCTAGCTTGATTTATACCCTCAATATTATGCATGGTAGAAATATGCGTTTGGCGAAAGCGAAAGCGCAGGAAAAGGAGCAAAAAGTGTTAAAACTGGGACAGTATTATTTGAAAATAAAAAAAAGCACGGGTCGTAAAAGACTACATGAAAAATTAACCCGTTCGCTTAATGGGGTATTTGGCAATGATACCCTTAAGTAATCTTTTAGATAAAATGCTGATAGAAAAAGGAGTTACTTGCATTGAAAGTGGACACGAGAAAGCATTTGATAAGTTAAATTGTAAGACCACGTTGCTTAATCTACTAATTACGCAGGCGGAAGACCTTTATCACTATATTTTTGAGGAGTCGATAGTTGGAGTCAATGAGGAGAACTATGATCTAATTCAATTACTGTTCATTTTTGATCAGGCTTTAAGTTTATGTGATGGAAACATATTAGCGGTTGATAGTGTGCTTGGGGGAGTTTATGAGTCAGCAGCAAACAAGTGATCATTCTGAAATGGGCGTTTTTTATGTGATTGCACTATGTTTGGGAGTAACCCTAATCGTATATTTTGTATTTCATCAATATATTGTCAATATCGTGTTTGCCATCAAAAAGTTTGAGCTAAGTTTAATTATTTTATTCAATCACAAATATCAATTACTAATGAATTGGTGCAATCACATATCACAGTACAGAGTATCGTTAGAAGATATGAAATATCTGGCATTGATTACTGGAGAAATAAGCAAGAAATTATTGTGTACCTTAAGTGTTGTAATAGGGCTTTTTTTATTACTGTGTCATCCCGTTCGTAGGTATAAAAGCAGTTATTCTATGCGAACACTATCTCAACAGATGCAAAAATCTTTTCCTGATGTCTATTTGCCAGAAACTCAACACAAAGATTTGATGAAGGGTGATTTCAGCATGGCGTTGTCACCCATTGATTTTATTAAAAAACATAATTTGCTAAGTCATGATAAACAGCTAGATATTCATAAAAGTTATGGTGTGTTATGTCGTCAGCTTGGTAAGGTTGGCAGTGGTGAACTCGTCAGTTCAAAAGCTTTATATATCTTATATGCAAGTTTAATCGCTTTTGTCGCAGATAATCGCAAATTGGGACGACGTATTTTGCAGTGTGCGACACAATGGCATATGAGTAATCGTTGGCTAGATAAATATCATGTCAAAAAAAAATTATTGAGTGCAGTAGAATCAAGTATTAGACGGTATGAGCATGTAGAAAAGGTCAGATCAATAGTAACAAAGCACCACTATAATAGCACGTTGTTATGCGGATTACTGGAGTATGCACGTAAAGGTGGTATTGTCCCAAATGCATCTTTTTTGTGGTTAAAAAAGGAGGATAGAACCCTGTGGTATGCTCTAAATAATGTTGGCAGAGAAGCGGTTTTTACTGAAGCTGCAGCAATCACCGCACATTGGCAGGCGGAAAAAATGCTCAATATCAAAATCCCCAACCCGATGGTTAAAACAGCAATAGAGGCATTACAACAAGAGATATATGTATATAAATAGGTTATTCAGAGCATTCCAAAAGTTAAAAATCAGAAAAACAGCAAGAGGAAAATAAATAAAACAATGGAATCACACGTTCTTTTGCCACTAAAATTAAGCGCTAAAAGTGGTAACTTCATTGAATTTTACGCGCGTCAAAATCATGAAAACTATATTACAATCAAAGAGGAATTATGCAGCGAAACGACATATTGTCAATTTTGTGGCTCAACTGAAACAAAGAATTTGCATATTGTGAATAAGGATCTTGATTACAATGTTAACACACTCAAGAACTTAGCATTAGCCTGTCATTTATGCGCGCACATTCAAATGCTAGATGATCCGGCTTGGAGCTTTGATGAGCAAGGGATTATTTATCTACCAAGTATTTCACAGGTAACACTTAATGGTTTGTATCAAGGATGGGCAAATGAGTTAAAGCAAAAAAAAAATGTTTTTGAAATCACTGAGGCAATTTCTGAGTTGATGAGTTTTACCCAGCAGATCAAAGAAGTATTGAATATCGAGCCAAAATTTAGCGATTTACTTGGGCTTTTTGCGGTGTCCTATAATGACGGTGAATTTGTTGATTCATTACGGTGGGTGCCAAGTATTCAATTGTTGAAGTGTTTAGCATAGAAAAATCAAAAATAGTTTATTTGCTGAGAATGGTCGAAAAAATTGGTTAGTTCTTGCATGTGTGCATTATAAATATGTCAATACAATTTGAATTAAGTTAATGAATATTTATTGAACCATGTTTATAGTATCTTTTTTGTAATACATATCAAAATTTTTACAGGAAATACGATGTTAAAAACAGTTGATGAGCTTTTGAAAGATGTTGAAACTTATTATGCACAGCAGACTAAAAACACAATGACTATTCAGTTTAATGCAGCAGATGTATTACCTCAAACCGAAGTGGAAACAGAGTCAATTAATTTCCATTTAGGTAAGTTATATCAAGACTTTAGCACTCTGTTTGAAGATACTACACAATCTCCTTCTATTATCGATAGATTTAAAAATGTCGCACTTGCTACGGGTGCTGGCATAGGTGCTGGTATTGCGACCAATTATGCAATAAATAATATATTACCAATTCCTGACGCTATAGTGTCTGGCAAAAGCATCGTTGCAACTGGTCTAAGTTTAGCAGTTGGTGCTGCTGTGACTAAAGTGTTTTATACTATATGGCCGGGTATTTCAGGGCAACAAAGTAAGCCAGCAATCGATTCAGATGCGTTTCAAAAAGCATTGCAAGAGAGTGGTGTGCTTAACATCAATAAGGAGCTTAGTAATGAATTGGTTAAGTTATTTTATTTTCGTGAAGCATTACTTTATGGCGCACATCATAGAGTTAATGGAAATATGCGAAAAATCTTTAAAAAAAAATTGAAAAACGATGAAATAAACCTTAGCTCTAATTTACTTAATACCAATATTGAAAGCTATTTTTTACAAAATCTTAGTTATTGGTTCAATAATGTATTTCAGTCTATTTATCACCAAAACAATCAAGAGATTGATGCTGCAAAAAAGGCTAACCTATTAATTCGTGGGTTTAAGCAATGGTTTAGACCTGGGGATCAGCAGTCTTTCACACAACAGCTTCAGATAGAGGTTTTGAAAGGTTATAGCCAATTTCTCATTAGTCAGTCAAATAAAACTGGCATATTGGCAACGCACCCTTATCTAACAGCAAGTGTTGCAGGACTACTTGCTGGAGCCATTGCATTAAGTGCGGTTGCGACAATGGGGATTTCAGCTGGCTTTAGTCTATTAGCGATTGCAGTGACATTAGCAGTTTCTACGGTAAGCAGTTATTTTGCAGTCACACGTATTGAACAGCTTAGATATGTACGTAAGGACAAAGCTCGAGAATCATTACAGCGCATTAGTGAGAATATTAACAATGAAGCGGCAAGGCTTAAAGAAAATATAAGTAACGTCATTGATACTCCAAAACAAGATATTGAGAGACTAAATGAACATTATAACCATTGTGACGGTTTTGGTCATGACTGGTTTGATAGACAAAAGGCAAATATTTTGGTGGGCTCATGTAAGTCATGGATTAATGAATATGCTGCGCGATATCGTCACAACCAGCAGATTGAAATAGATCTAGGAGAAAAGCTAATTAAGCCAATTGCTGAAACTGCTCAACGTCAAACAGCAGATATAGTTAAGATGCTAGATAACAAAAATGTATGGAAATTGAAAAAACTCATTGAAAATACTAAAAACTATTTGGAGCAAAACATACATTTAAATAAGCAATTTTATTTGCAAGATAAAATTAAAGATCAATTATTAGAAATTTCGTCATTATCAGCAGTAGGCTATCAGTTTCCCAAGTTACTAACTTCTTTTTACCAAGAGCTGGGAGGAAATGTCAATGATTTATTACAAATTCGGGAATTATCTGCCGATAAGCTACAACAAGAAGCTGAAAAAATAAATGCTGCATATGAACAGCAGAATAAAGAAAGTCAAACCAATTATATTTTAAGGGGTGATGACAGCTATCGTTCTTTATTAAATTTGTCAGCATACAATAAAGATTTATCTCTAAATTCACAGAATATTAATCGCTACCTCAATGACTCCATTGCCTTTTTGTTTTCATTACAAGACCAATCTGATTGGGTTAAAAATAGTGATAATAAAGGTCTTGATCAACCTCTTATTTATTCTCCGCAATTCGTAATTTATCACATGCTACTACTAAAACAGTTAATTGGGCTTATTCAGCCCAATAATAAAGTAATAGACAATCAGACGAAATCAAAAATCCGCATTTTTATCAAAGAGAAATTGTTAATAGACAATAATATTCTTTTAAGAAACTGTATAACAGATGCATTTGTTACTAAAGTCTCTAGTTCACTGGAGAATGTGACAGAATCAATTCGTAGCCATATGGCAAATATGTCAATGCTTTACACTCCAGAAGCACTATTGCTTAAGGCTTTTGGAAAGGAAAATAAAAATAGGGTTTTTGGGCTACATGATCAAACAGTCAATTGTGTGCCAGAAGCGACACAAACCTACCTTGAAGCCTTAAATATGATGATTAAGTCAACGCGACAGTTTATTAGAAAAATAAATGATGATGTAAGTATTCAAAGTACAGGATTATTCAATCGTTATTTGCATAAAGTTAAGAATGAAGTACAAGTCATAAGTGATACGCTTCGTAATCGATCGCATGATCAGAAATTAGTTAATGCTCAATATAAACTTGAGCAATTTAATAACGAGCTCGATAATATGCTGGTGACCCCAAGTCAAAAATCTTCTAATACTTCATATTTAAGCTTTAAAACCTATATGGATAGTGACTTCCATAATTTGAGCTTACATTCTGAATATTCAGACTTTAAAAGTCTTAATTAAGAGAGTATAAAATTCCACAATCCCTTTAATAGGCCAATAAGCTCCATGAACCTCGCAAGTCAGACAGCACTGTTTTGATATAATGTGTAGGTTTCTGATAACTTGCCATTTTACGTTAAACCACTACACTTATTCACTTAATCTGAGTTAGGTAGAGTTTAACTATAATTATAAAGTATGGCTACACCATTTTGTTTAATGATATTGAGAAGCTTCAATGAAATGCCTTTTGGTTTTTTTTCACCCGTTTCCCATTTTTGAATGGTTGAGTTACTAGCATTAAGAAGCTTTGCAAAAACACTTTGGCTTATTTTGTTTTCAATTCGTATGGCTTTTATTTCTTGAGGGCTTAGAGTTTGCACTTCAGGAAGACAGGCCTGATCAAAGTTGCGCATTGTTTTTCCATCAATAATATTTAGATCATGCATACTTTTAGCTGAGTTATGTAAAACTTCTAGTAATGTATGATTGTTCATATGACTACCTCTATTAACTGTCGTTCATTTATTAACCTTTTTATGCTGTCAGCTGATAACTTCATAAGCACCTCTTTAGAGTATAGCTTTAATGCTTTTTGCTCTTTTGGTGAAAGGTTACTTTTTTGATTTTTAGCATAAGCATAGACGTATATCAAAAAATCATTAATGCGATAAGATACTATTGTTCTAGCACCTGAACGCTTTCCCTTACCTTTAATGGCAAGTCGTTTCTTATAGCAGTGAGCTCCCAAGTCTCCATCATGTAGCCCATTAATAACTTCAGATGCGGTGTTTAGTAAAATATCATTTGTGATTTTTTCTTTTTCCACCCACTTTGCGAATTCTGGGAGCATATAAACAGCAACCATTACAACATTACCATTTTAAACCATATCCAAATTATATCACCAAGTGGTATATAAATCAAAAAGCAATGGAATTACTTATACCATTCAACCCAGTTGAGCATTTTTAGGTTTATCGCTTCTGAGGTTATTCCATCATCCTTTGCAAATTCACTTAAGGCATCAATTACATAATCACCAAAAGCATCGTCTTTGCGTATTTCTTTATCCAGATGATCAAAGCGAACTTCAAATAATAATTTATAGTTACTACCATCATGGGTTAAATATTCAATATAACCATAACCTGCCCACCCATGCTGCCTTAAAGGGATGTACTTTTTATTACGATTCGCTTTATTCTTTTTTATTTTCTTCGATCCCATAGGGAAGGGTATTAATAGTGTATGGTTGCATGTTGTACTATCAAGTGATGCGAATGTCAATGACAGATAGCAGACAGTTTGATGAGTCAGCCATAAAATGGTTGCACCATATAGCTATGATCAACTAATATACATCTTAAGAGTTTAACAAGTATATTAGAACAACATGGGCAATCAATACGCCAGTAGCAGCTTTGCAGAGGTATTAGAGAATAAATATAACAAATCTGTTTCGGACAGTCTTATGGATCTGCAACTACAAGGTTATACCTACCAAGATATTTGTAAATTAACAGGCTATAAAGAAACAACCGTACGTAAGTATTGTCGCATATACCAAATTGTTTTAAGTAATACGCCAGGCGTAACGCCAACCCATGCAACTCCATACAGTCAGTTACTAACAAAGATTCGTGTTAACGGGATCACGGTTGACAATGCGCTCTATAAAAACTGGGGAAGCTATGATTTTGGCGCATAGCTAAAGAGAATAGTAACCATCCGTTACTTTTGTAGGAGAATGCTAAAAAGTATTTCAAAATATGTTACCCTGCCTTTCGCAGTACAAGTAAATGAATAATCATAGATTCTCCATGCCCCTCAGCTAATTTCTATGTATTTACATTATCAGCCCCCACTGACACAAACTAGGATGGTTTTTGTACTGCATCCATTTTATAAGCAGAATATCTTGTTACGTTGGTTCTTCATAGGGAGTTTTATAAAGTATACTTTTTTAGACTATGTGCATCGCTTTAATATCATTATCTATAAAAGTAGTATATATTATATAATAATAACCTCTTAGATAAAACTAAACGGATTTTGCATGGGAAAGCTATATCAACCACCCTATACAATTACCTCAAAAATAATCAACCTGATTGCAAAAATCAGTGAGTCGGTAGGACGACTATCTGTTATTACGAATAATGAAAATGCTTTGAAGTTAAGACGGATTAATAGGATTAAAACGATTCAGGGGTCGTTGGCGATTGAAGGCAATACATTAGATGAATCACATATCACTGATATCATCAATGGAAAACGTGTATTGGCACCGCAAAAGGAAATCCAAGAAGTACGTAATGCGATAGAGGTTTATGATCATTTTGGTCAGTGGCAGCCTGACAAAGAGCAACATCTATTGGACGCGCATCATATTTTAATGAAAGGGCTTATCGATGAAATCGGTAGTTATCGCTCTGGTGGTGTAGGTGTTTTATCAGGACAAGATGTCATTCATGTAGCGCCACCTGCCAATCAAGTGCCTCGATTAATGAAAGATTTGTTTAGCTGGTTAAATACAACTGATGATCATCCTATGATTGTCAGTTGTGTATTTCATTATGAATTTGAATTTATTCACCCTTTTTCAGATGGTAATGGGAGAATGGGGCGATTATGGCAATCTTTAATCTTAAGTAAATGGCATGAACTTTTAGCTTATATTCCTGTTGAAAGCCTAGTGTATAAATATCAAAAAGCGTATTATCAGGCGATTCATGATAGTACAGCGCAATCAGACTCATCTGCCTTTATCGAATTCATTTTAAGTATGCTGTTAGAGGCAATACTTGAGCTGAGCCCTCAAGAAGACCCGCAAGTAACCCCTCAAGTTAAAAGCTTAATACAGGCGCTGTCAAATAATGAAATGCGCCGTGATGCGCTTCAACAGCGATTGAATTTAAAGGACAGAAAATCTTTTCGTGAGCGCTATTTACAACCTGCAATCGAGGCCAAGCTGGTTGAGATGACCATCCCAGATAAACCAAATAGCAAATTACAGAAATATCGTCTTACCAGCCAAGGGCTATATATTTTAAATAATCTGGAAGCGAAAGGGGCAGATGATGAGTAAGCACAGCACAGGGCAAAAAATAGGGTACGCCAGAGTGTCATCAAGTGGTCAGTCTTTAGATGTCCAAATTGATAAATTGAAAGAGACAGGCTGTGAGAAAATTTATCAGGAAAAAATAAGTGGTACAGATCAAAATAGACCTAAGCTATTAGAATGCTTAGATTATGTAAGGGCAGGGGATACATTGATCGTCACTAAGCTAGATCGTATTGCTAGGTCTGTCTTACATCTAAAACAAATTGCGGATCAGTTAGAAAAGAAAAAGGTGGATCTGGTTGTGTTGGATCAAAAGATTGATACCACCACATCTCAAGGAAAATTAATGTTTAATATGTTATCTGCCTTTGCTGAATTTGAGAATGATTTACGTAAGGAAAGGCAAGCCGATGGGATTAAAAAAGCTCTGGAAAATGGTATTAAATTTGGACGTCCAGGTAAAGTTGACAGTCACCTTGTGATAGGTGTTAAAAGTTATATTAATAAAGGTGTGAAGGTATCTAAAACACTGCCTCAATTTGGTATTTCAAGAAGTACTTATTATATGATTAAAAAAGGGCAGTACGATCATTTACTACCTGATGATTATAAACAAATGAAATCAATAACGCTGACATTGGATTTAGAAATCGCGGGTCTTAATAAATTTGTTAGGGGTGTTAAAAAAGTCAGGGAAAAAGTAGAGTACATATTAAGAGAGTCTTATATCCTAGTTAAGCTTTACAAAAACGCAACTGATTATAAAATAACGTTAGAATATGCTGACGATGAAGATTTACAACGTAAAATAGCGCATATATATAATGAGTGTTCCGGTGCGGCTGATCTTTATGATTGTTGTGTTGAAATAGATTTATATGATGGCGCTGGAAGTAGTTATTAAACATTTTATTTTGAAAATACATTTTGGAAAAGAATGACTGTCAATTACAAAAAAGATTTATTAACTAACAGATTTATTCTTGAGCCTCTTACCGTTGGACATGCAAGTTTATTATATCAGGGATTATTAGATGATAGGTCATATAGATATATTCCAGACCTTCCTCCAAAGGATCTTGAAAGCCTAATAGAGCGGTATTCTTCTAGACTACAGATGAGGCGATCTCCTGATGGTTTGGATATATGGCTGAATTGGGCGATTAGATCGAAGGGAGATTCAAGATATTTTTGGTATGTTCAAGCAACTGTTGCTAAAGGTGGTGAGACAAGCATTGGATATCTTATATTTCCTAAATATTGGAGGTCTGGTATAGCAAAAGAGTCTGTGGGAGCTGTGATACATGAGTTATTCAAACAGTTGGGCAGCACATCTATATCTGCTTCTATAGAGCGAGAAAATTTGCCTTCAATTAGGCTGGTGGAATCATTAGGTTTTAAGCTTCTAAAGACTAGCTCTGATTTAGGAGATTGCCCTTTAAATAAAGATGTTATCTATATTCTAGATAGAAATATGAGGATAGGAGTCAGCAGTCAATGATTGTAGAACAGGTAAAATTTACAGTATCGCCTAAGTTAACAACAGAAGAGTTGTTACAAGCTAAACGACTATCAGATGTTTTCTTGAAGAATCAATCAGGCTTTCGTTATCGGGAGTTTAATTATTGTGATGATGAGCAGTGTTGGATTGATCGGGTTTACTGGGGTAGTTTGGACGAAGCAAAATCTGCGGCAGATGGGTTCCCCAATGCGCCAGAGTGCACAGCATTTATGGGAGCAATTGGGAATGTAATTAGCTTTGAACACATAGATGAAGTAAAGCTAGAAAAACGGGATGCAACTATTACTCCTTAACTTAAAAACAAGGTTGGTAATTCAACAATCTTATTGAAATGAATGCTCAATTGCATGTTGCGTGAACGACGAAATTAAAAACCATTTTTCTGAAAAGAAGATCCAACATGGAGGTCAAAAATTGAAAGGGGGGTATACGTTGGATAAAATCATTTAATTTGGGTCGGAAAATATTTATAGAGTCAATTAATGTGGTTCCACTTTGAGTGATAAAAGTGGGTCGGGGTGATTATGAATTCGGGTCGCTACAAATAGCATTATAAAATTGCATCGCCACAATCAGCTTAGCTTTGCCATATTGGGTTAATGTCAATACATTTTGATGCATTGTTAGTATGGTTTTACTCTTTCCAGTTGTCACAATATCTAAGACATGATTATGTTTTAGGGTTACTTATATGTTTATGAAAAAGAGAGGCCAAATTAGACGTGTATTGCCTGTACTTGTTGGTAATTGCTTTGAGTTTTACGATTTCGCCCTATATGGGTTGTTGGCACCAGTGTTTGCAACCTATTTTTTTAGTAGTGTATCTTCGCATTCGGTTACGATAGCATTTGGCATATTTGCAATTGCTTATATAGCAAGACCAGTAGGTGTACTGTTCTGGGGAGGTATTGCTGATAGATATGGTAGAAAACCTGTTTTGGTTGCAACGTTGACAATGATGGCAATTCCTGCGATTGGTATGGCTTGTGTTCCATCATATGAATCTATAGGGATATGGGCTTCAATATTTATTGTGACGTTTAGGTTATTTCAAGGGTTTGCGTGTGGTGGTGAATTTCCTACTGTAATGGTGATGCTTTATGAATTAGCGCCCGATGGAAAAAAAGCATTATTTACAAGTCTAACTGATACTGTTGCACAGTGTGGTAAAGTGATTGCAATTCTGTTTTTAGCAATTATTTCATCGGTATTGTCATATGACCATTTTACAAGTTGGGGTTGGAAGATTCTTTTTTTATTTTCGCTAGTATTTATATTCATCGTGAGTTACATCAGATTAAATTTAACAGAGACTCTCAATTTATCATATGCTCGTAAATCCTCAATTATTAATATTTTGATGATCAACTGGAGGGGGATGGTTAAAATAATTTTGTATATGGCGGTGATCAATGTATTGTATTTTTCATTTATTTACCACTCATCTCTTATTGTGAGGGAAGCACAAGATTTCTCACATTCTCAAGTTTTTTTGGTTATGTTAATGAATGCTATTTATGTTATTTTGCTGTACCCGATTATGGGGCGCTTAGCTGATTACATTGGACATAAAAAGTTTGCGGCAATAACTTTAATTTTGCTAGTTTTGATCATATTGCCAGTTTATAAGCTCCTATTGCTGGAGAGTATAGTTTTAATGCTGATAAGTTATTTATTGTTAGGGTTGTTTGTCGGGGCATTAATTGGTTCGTTTGTTCCCATATTGGTGTCTCAAGCCACCCGTGACTCAAGAGTTTTAACCGTGGGTATTGGGCACTCATTAGCCATTATCGTATTTGGCTCGACAGCGCCGCTATTTAACCAAATTTTAATAACATTTTTTCAGAGTAAAATGGCTCCAGCTTTCTATATGGCAGTTGTTGGTATTATATCACTAATGACTCTGTACTTTATGAAGACAGAAGTGAGCTAGCATAATGGGGAATTACTATGAGTATAATCAAATTTAATGAAGATTTTTTCTTTAATATTATTCCAGAGGTTCAGAGGATTTGCGTACCCATTTATGAGCAAACTGGATACATTAAATTTCTCAACCATACGATAATTCATGCAGACTCTACGATATCAAGCTGGGGTACTCACAGAGAATGGAAAGCAAAGTTTAATGAGGCGTATTCTCCCAACTCTAAGTGTATTACGGATAGATTGCCGTGCGGTATTAACTATTGGCGTCATTCTAAAAGTCAGAACATGTCTGTTATACAGGAAGATGCACGTGATAATTATGATATAGATGCAAGGATCGAATTTGTTTACAAGAATGAAGTAGATGGGGCATATCATCTTTTTTCATTTTATGCAGATCGAAACAATGCTGATAGAGCCTACAGGTTTTATGATATCCATAGGGGTAAATTGCTTAAGTTTATATCATATTTTTGTAGAGCTGCTGAATCACTGATATTTGAAGGGAATAAGCCTGAGAATAGGATAAATATCCCAAGCTATACGTACACAGTCGTTGAACAAACTAGACGAAGCTATGCCAAGGAATTAAGCAAAGAAAATGCGAGCATGGAGCTAAGTGATCGTGAATTTGAAATAATGATATTATATGCAAACGGATGTAGCTCAACGCAAATTGCAGATATGCTTAACAAGTCCATCAATACCGTATCGTGTTATCTTAAGATTATTCGAGAAAAAACGAACTGTCGTAATAAGAGGTCTTTGCACAAATACTGTATAGAGCATGGCTGGAGCGGGTTGGAGAAGTTTTTTTTTAATTACATTTATGACTCATAACACTAATCACCTAATTTAGGTGGTTATCTTTTTTATAATTTCTATACACTGAGAAATAACACAAAATATTTATTAAGCAGTGATCCATATACTCAGTATTTGAGTATATGTGAGCTTAATGATATCTGTGTACATTATTTTGGCGATGAGGCTTATTTAGCTAAAATCAAGCTGCTATTTGGTGATTCTGTGCTAGTTCTAGGAAAGGGCTATTTAAGTTTACAGCCAATCGATACATAAGCTGTTTTTTCTGATTTTGAGGAGCGTTTGAATGTGTAACAAAGCCAAGATATTTAGTTTGCTCTCATCACGACTGAAAGAGTACGATGCAATAATTATTGGAGAGGACAAGGAGGTATACATTTCTGGTATGGTTCCGGTAGTGCATGAAGCCAATATTAATCACATGCTACCAATTTATATTGCGAGGACAACATCACAACTGGGTAAGCTAAAGAGTAAATTAGATGGCGCAGGGCTAAGGGTGTTTTATATTTTAGATAATAGATATACCATAGAAGAAGATGAACCAACGGGTCAGGAGCTTATTGATTTATGGCATATTGAGAATGACTGTGTATTAGTCACTTCCAGTTATCTGGAGATATCTACACGCAGCCCTATTTATCCAGTATTTGACAAACTTATGCCAACGCTTAATGTGTATTGATTTTCTGCTGTGGTATGTTTTGAATTTTGGGTTACACTGTAGATTCTGGACAAATCGGCAAAGTATTAAAAAGTTACAGATGTTAAGCTACACCATCACCTGCAATTCAAATCTTTTAGCTTAATGTTAGTTCTACGGGTCATGCCCGGATATATGTTTTTTTAGGACATCTGAGCCAACCGTTTGCTATTCATAGAATATGATACGGGTTTAGATACATTTTTTTGACTCAGAACATATCATTTTTAGACTGTATCACAAACCTCCGTTTATGTTACAAAATACCGATCAAACCCTTATTTCACTTATGTTTTAAATTTGAGATGTCCTATTTTTACATGTATCCGGGCTTAACCCGAGGTTCTATCGCTACAGCTAGATAGGACTTTTCTATTATTTTTTAAGTTTCTCTTTATTTCGGTTGTACCACTTATAATAAGTGCGTGGTGAAACATTATTCTCCTTGAGTGCCTGGCGAATTGATTTGGTTTCACTGTTAATATAATCGTTATAAGTGGATAGGCATTTTTGTTGCGTTTCCTTCGCCTGCCCTTTAGGTCGACCACCCTTGTTGGGTGATGCTCGCAATCCTTCTAATGTACGCTCTCTTAGTTTATTACGTTCAAATTGGGCAATGCCTGATAGGATAGTGAAATACAATTCACCCATGGCAGTAGAGGTATCAACTTCTTCTTTAAGTGACTTAAATACGACTTTGGAATCTTTAAAGTGTTCGATGAGATCAAATAAATCCTTTGTTGACCTGCCTAATCGATCATAGCTATGAACAATGACAGTGTCACCAGCACGTAGACGAGAGAGCATATCCTGAAGGGCAGGGCGTTTTGTGGTTGATCCAGAGATTTTGTCTATAAAGATTTCATCGTAACCATATTCTTTTAAATCAACTTCCTGACGATCTGTTTTTTGTGAGCGTGTGGACACTCGTGCGTAAGCAAACACTTTAGCAGTTGGGTTGTCTGATTTTTTATTGAGCACTGACAAGCTCCATTGTTTCTCCGATAGCCGATTCAATAAATTGAGCATGTTCATCAACATTATTAAGAGATGTCAAATACTCCTCACGATGATCATTTGTGATCAATGGCGGTAAGTAGTTATTTTTAATTGCCTGATAAGCCATCAGCAACCTACCAACACGGCCATTGCCATCAGCAAAAGGGTGGATACGTTCAAAATTAATATGAAAATCAGCAATCGCACGTATATCCATATTAGCTTCTGTGCGATAGAGTAGATTGCCAATATCCTGATCTATATTTTTAGGTGATGATAGCTGAATATCTACCCCTAGTATTTGGCGTTCATCTTTGCGCCAAGCACCAATAGGTCGCTCGATGCGTTCTGGTGCAATTTTAAGTGCTTTATCAAAAAGGATAGCGTGGATATCTTTCATGAACTCATCATCAAAATGGTGTCCCGTGTTTTCTGCTTCCCGTACCACAAAATCAAAGGCATCTGCAAAGCCCAGAATAACTAACTGCTCATGTAGTGGTTTATTGGGTGCAGTCATACCACTTTCTAACAGCCGTTTTGTTTCGCCATAAGTCAGTGTTAATCCTTCAATTGCATTTGAATGATGAGTGATACTGACTCTTAAACTTCGATAGAGGTCATTTTTTTGGATCGTGGTTAGCTCTGATAACTTTATCATGATGATGGCGCCAGTTTGTTATACATAAAGATAGATAATGGTATAATTTTAACTTTTTATTATGTATAACGCAATAGTATAACGTAAACATTGATTTTAAGATCATATGGATGTGATTTTTAGCGGTTAGGTTTTGACTATCGTAAAACGATCGTTTTTATGCCTAACTTAGCCTGTGAGTTGTGGACACTTTTCTTTTTGAGATTCACAGTGTAGGTCAACGATAGGGTGATTGACAAAGATAGAGATAAGCTTCTTGGAATCGCTGAGATAATGAAAAGTATGGTAATAGCAAAGCAAGTTTTTACCGGCTAACCAATGATTTAGATAATAAATAGTTTTGTGTAACCTTAAGGTTTACTGGTGAATGTCTCACCTTGATCGAGCAAATATAGTATATATTTCATAGGGATATATCGATAACTTAATCGTAAATTTTTATTAAGCAACAAATTTAAAGCTTAACAATATGATAATAGTTTTATATTTAGGTTGAAAGCCTAAGGAAAAACACAGTCTAGAGAATTGAAGGCGAAATGGAGGAGAGGTAATATAAAATCGTATTATGAGTATTGGGAGGAAAATATACTTCCCTAATGACTTATTAGAAAAGAAACAAATAAATGAGAATGGGGATACATAAATGAAAAGATCAAATAAATTACTATCTACTGCGATATTATTAGCATCGGCAGGAGTAGGAGCGGCCAACTGTGTTTTAGATAATGCGCAATCTGGATGGACAGGAAAAATAACGTTTTACTGTGATGCACCAACTAATCTTGTAGACAATCCGATTAAATTTGATGTCAGCAATGATGTTAAAGTTACCTCTATTTGGGGATTAAGTGGTAATGCGAAATTAGTACAAAATGGCAGCAATGTTGTTGTAACTGTCAAGAAATGGTGGCCTGATGAACCTTATATTGTCCCAGCTAATCAATCAGTTAGCATGAGCTTCTCCCCTTCAAACAATCAGTTTGAGATTTCAAACTTTAGTGTCGGCCCAGTCGCACCTATCTCAAAAGCAACGATTAATGTTAAGTTGCCACAAAAGCCTGCCTATATTAAAGATGATAAGCTTGCAAATGTTGTAATTACTTCTAATGGAAAAATGGTTGCTGAGGTAAAAAATAAAGCGTGGGGCAAGCCTGTGCATGTCCCTGTAAGCTTCTCAGGTGATGAGGCAAGCTTTAACATCAGTGTTCCTGGCATTGATGGCGGAACAGGGAGTGCCACACCACAGAGTTTTAGTTTAAAAAGTGGAGGTTCTCAATCAGTAACTATTGAGTATCAAGCTCCAAAACCTGTAGAAAAAGGCTCTGTAGTTGTAATGACATCTATTAAAAGTGCCAGTAATGAAGATATTAATGCTCCCTATCAGTTGACTGAGAATGGCAGCGTACTGAAAGAAGGGGTATTACAAGTAGGTCGTAATGATCTTGGAGAATTCCCTATATCTAAATCTGATGTAAACTATACGCTTAAAACACAGAGCTATACCGCTAAGGGTATTAATTATACCCCAAGTGTGGGATCACAAGTTGTAGAGGTACATGCAAATAAAGTTAGTCATGTTAAAGTTGATTATACGAGTAGAGTCATTCCAACTGAGAGTGTTAGCATTAATGTAGCAGGATTACCAGAAGGCGCAACTAGTCAGTTATCTTTAACACCAGAGAAAGGGGAGAAGAAAACTGTTAATTTAACAGCAAATAAAGCTTATCAGTTATCTATTCCTCAAGACAATCAGAAGTGGAGTGCATCTGCATCTTCTTATAATAACTATGTTGCAACGTTATCTCCGTCTAGTTTTACTGCAAATAAAGATAACCAAACTATTGCTGTGAACTATCAAAAGCAAGAGAGTAGTAAGCAACTTTCTATCTTTTGGTGTGGGTTTAGTGGTAATTACTGCGGTCAGTCTGTCGATAATGATGTATATGAAAAGGCAACCATAGTTATCTTGGCTTTTGTTAATACACATACAGATGGCAGTGTAGATGCTGATACAATGCCAACACAATTAATTAATGATTGGCATAGAGCAGGTAAAAAGGTGCTAATTTCAGTTGGTGGCCAAAATGGGCACTGGGAGCCTATTTTTAAAAACCCTGATAACTTTGTAAATAGTATTACCAAAATTGTAAGTGATAATAATTTGGATGGAGTTGATTTAGATATAGAAGGCTACACAACAGCTCCAAAAATAGTTTCTGAAACAATTTCTAAATTAAGAGCTACGCTAGGACAAGATAAACTAATTGTGGTAAGTCCTGAAAATGTGACGGTATATCCACAACAGGGGATTCCTGTTCCTAGGCCAGATCAAGGCGGTAGTCCATGGAATTATTTTGTACCAATTCTTCAGAGCTCGCTCAGTCAAATTAACTATGTGCAGCCCCAAATGTATAATAATGGTTATCTTGGTTCCATCCCAGCCACATCTGATTTCTTGATAACCAATTATCTTGGCTGGATGAATCATTTGCCATATAAAATTGCAAACTTCAATGGTGTGCCAGCGAATAAACTGATCATGGGGGTTTTAGCTTCTCCAGTTGCTGGGATCTCAAGCTTTTATACACCACCAGACCAGTTGAAAGAAGCCATTGCAACTTTAGAGTCTAAGTATAATATTTCTGTTGGAGGTGTTATGATGTGGGATAGTAATTGGGATGCAAAAAACTCTAATGCTATAAGCAAAGCCGCGGCAGAAGCTTTAAAACTATAGTGTAAGCTTTGCTTACTTTAAGAAATACAGTACCTTAAAAATAATCCTTAGGATGATTAGGGTTGAATGTGCGTTAGACACGATTTCTAGTCCACTAGCGACAGCACAATCTGTGGATAGATGCTCCCATAAAAGTATGGTTTAATAGTACAGAAAAATTTATTTGTAGTGCCTTAATTATTTAAATACTTCTAAGATAAGGTAATTTGCATTTGAACTGTCTGGCAAGCAATTTGCATATGAGTCAGAAGTATTGAATATATATCCACCAAAACCTTTTATACTAATTGGGTATTTCTTGGATTCTATTTCTTTTTGGAATAAGGTAATTAATTCTGGGCAGTCTTTATATGGAATATTTTTAATAAATATTTCAAATGCTCCTTTGTCATTATCAGGGCTTCTCAACAAAATGAAAGACGGATTCTCTTTTGTATACCAAGGGGTTGCAATTATCTGATGACCTTTGTAGTTATAAATTATGTCTTTACTAAAATATGGTAGTATTGTTTTATTTGTTGGTAGCATGCCATTCTCCTGATAATACTTATCAGCTAGATGGTATACTCGGTCAATTAGTTTTTCGGTTTTATCAACTTTGTTTTCACCTATTATATGTGAAATTAAAAAGTATAATGCCATGACTATTGCGCAAACAAATGCCATTGTGATCAATGCCCCAAGTACGCTAAAACCATGTTGTTTAGTTTTATTCATATTGGTTAAACTCCTTTTTATAACTGAGCAAACAATAATACACTAAGCTGAGATATTACAATAGGTATAGATTACTACCTTCTCTTGGATACATCACTTTGTAATAAACCTATACTATTTCTTACATATTTGCCCTTTTGATTAAAATTATCGACATGGAATTTAAGAGGTTGCACATAAGGTGTCTACTAGAACAACGAATTAGCCGTGACTTGCATATAAATATTCATGTGATATATTAGTAATATATCAATTGAAAAGGCGTTATCATGCAACCAGCCAATCAAAACAACTTTTGGGATGCTGTTGGCATTCCATCTAGAGGCGAAAGACTTTACCAAGCAATCCATGATGGATTTAGTTGTGAAGTATTTAGTAAATTAGCTGATATTTCAGGGATGGAGAAAAACCAACTTGCTAAGATTACGACCATAGCACCAGCATCATTAAGCAGACGGTATAAATCAGGCTTCTTTACCGAAGCTGAAAGTGATCGATTGTATCGTTATGCAGAAGTTTACAAGTCAGCGCTAAATTTATTTGAGGGGAGCCAGCATAAAGCACACCATTGGCTAACATCACCTGTTATCGGTCTTGGCGGAAAGAAACCAATTGATATGCTTAGAACATCAGCAGAAACTAAGGCTGTTATTGATTTGATTGGTCGCCTTGAACATGGTGTATTTGCATGAGCAAGGTTTTTGCATACAGATTAGTTAAAAAGAAATTTGCCAATGAAGCCTTTACTGGTGATGGCGCTAGAATATATGGTGGCAGGTGGAACAACAAAGGACAACCGTGTGTATATTGTGCAAGTTCAGAATCGCTTGCAATACTTGAGGTTTTTGTTCATATTGAGGATTACTCCATGCTGCAAAGCTACTCACTTTTTCAGGTTGAAATGACTAAATCTGATATTGAGTATATTGAACAAAAAGCATTACCAGACACTTGGAAAGATCAACCTGCGCCACCTGAGACTGCTGACATGGGAGATGCGTGGTTGAAGTCTTGTCAAGCACTCGCTTTAGCTGTTCCTAGCGTTGTTGTACCAAGAGAATATAACTATATTCTAAATACGCTACATAGCGGTTTTGGGTCATTAGTGAAAAAAGCAAAATTGCTAGATTTTGAGTTTGATACAAGGCTAAGCGTTTAATTTTTAGGGGTTAATTCCATACAGCACGGGTTTTTCCCAGATATAATACATAGCTCTTATTCCATATAGATTGCAGCATTTCCACTATTAAGAAGTTGGTAAGTCAAACTAAAATCATGAATCAATTTAAACTGATCTCATAATAACCATTACTTTGATATTGTCAGAGTAATTTAAACTATTGTCATTGCCTATTTTGACAATTATATGATTATAGAACTATATATTTATAAGGTATTTATCCTTATTGTCACAATTGTCAAACTGTCACAGAGGTTTTGAATAGTGTTGGGTGAAAGATGATCTTTGTTCGCTTGGCATCAGGTGTTGAAATAAGATAATGTGACTTTTCAAGTAGCTTAATTGCTTTATCTCGCCTACCTTTGTCACGGACGGATGTGACACGTAAAATCTCGCGTGACGTGGTTTCGACAATATTCTTTGAGATAATAGCGTCAAGTATTAATTTGGCATCATGATCAACCTGTGTCAGCTTGGTTTCTCCAAAGATGCGTTTAGCTTCATTTAAATGCCATTCAATAATTTGATAAGCGGACTCAATGTGTTCAGCAGATATTTCAGTACCTTGCTTGCCTGTAAACAAATGGAATGGGGCAGCTACTCTGGCAATATTTTCACTGGCTTTGGATGCTAAATCATGAATAGATTGCCAGTGGTATTCATTTGCGATAGCAGTTTCAATATAGTTAAAGTATTTCACCCATGCCTCTTTAGCTATTTTGCTAAAAGTAAGCGTAGGGATGTATCCAAAACCATATTTATCAACTGGCTGAGTATTGCTTAGACAGGTTTTAATGCGCCTGTGAAATATATCAAGATGTTCAGTTACATTCGTCAACGGTTCTTTGTAATATCGATTACCCATTGTTGAGGCAGGGTAGGCTAATAAGGTTCGTGCCAGAAATCCACTGTTTCTATTAATGCCATCCCCTTTTTTTAGCATCTGCTCAAGGAGCAAAGGCTGCATCATTAAGTTGAGCGTAAAGCGCCGATCTTTGATAAAAATATCACTTGTGGTTTTGCGATGTATGGCTATGGGCTGCGCGTCCCATAAACGGTTGAGTAGGGCGACAAATTTGGTATTATCTTTTTGCATACTTGGGCTTGATAAGAAAATACCCGCTTCATCTGACCATATACTTGTGCTTGGATATTCTTTTGCTAAATTTTCGCTTAAAGCTTCTGCGGTGATATCCTCATATTTTAGCTTAGGTAACAAAGGTATTTCTGGCTCTTCAAGCATCACCTGATTATAGTAGCCATCATATTGATCTGTTTCATAACCCTGAGTCGCTAAGCGTCTAATCATCATCAGCAATCCTTTGCGCTTGATTGACCAAGTGTTGTACTCATTTTTGATGCGCGTATATTCTGGCATCATGGTTTTAGTTGTCTTATCCTGCCAATCCTCAATACCTTTGCCAAAAACCTTATCAGCCGCCGTTTTGCGTTCACCACTCGATGCGACTGTAATAAAGTACATGGAGACAGGGCTGATAAGTACATCATCACGCGCAATATTAGCGAGTCCTTGACAGCTTAGTGAGACATTAGAAAGGGCGCTATTAGCTAATAAGGGAATGGGTTGTTGCCCATATTCAGCGTAAGACTGGATAGCGTCTTTGATAATATCAGGCAAAGCATCAAGTGGGTAATCAGCTTGCTTTGTTGATATATGTGACAATGGTATTGGTGTTTTCCAGTTGATTTTTCCAGTCATTGAAAATTAGCGGTGTTATTTTGGCTGAAAATATCATAACACAAAGCAGTTTTGACTTCATTTGAAAAGAATTGTGATGGAGGACGGAGCAGAGTTTTTTACATTAAGGGCGCGGTAACTTAAAAACCACTAGGGCATAAAAATTTAATACACCTAACAAATGTAGGATAACTCTTTGATTTTTTATGGCATAGTGTAATTGCCCGCTAATTTAAAAAATTAAACATAAGGAATTAATAAGATGAAGAAGACAATATTAATGCTGACATTGCCATTGCTATTTGAAGTGGCTCAAGCAACAAATATTTTTGATGATGCTGTGACTTCATGTAATGGCGATTATGCAATCTGGCAAAGCATTGATGGGCATTATGAGAGTGGTGATATTAAATGTGGTGACTCGAGGTTCCCAAGCATTGTGAATACTAACGTAACATGCTACTTGCCGACAGTTGTTACCATCAAAGTCAAAAAGGCAAGTGATAGCAGTTTTTATGGCTATACAAATGAAAATGGAATGAATGTGGCAAATAGCTATCTTAATTTCACTGCAACTGCACACGGTAATGACATTACGGTTTTTGTTGGTGGTCAGGAACAATATTATTCAATAGATAACCATGCATTCATTATGCCGATTAAGCAGAAAAAATATAACGTTTTTAAGATAAACTCAGATGGTGAGCCAGTCTTAGTATCACAGATAAATCAGTCTGGTTTTAATTTTGTGGGTTGTGCTAAATTTTAATGCTCAATAATAGATGAGCCAATATCCATGTTTAAATCGAGTATTGACAATTTTCTTACTTAATCATTTTTGCTTGATGACGCTTACTGTTTTTGCTGCCAAAATAACAAATTATCACCATGTCACCCAATAAATCCTGAGCAACCATTATCTCATAGAATTTGGTTGATGTTTCCAAGCGCAGCATGATTTTGCGAAGTTTTACTCTATTAGTAAAAGTTGTTGGTTGAAGTCTAATGTTTCTAAAACGCCAGAAATACAATCCATTATGTCGCTTACTTTTTCATCTTTGTCTAAATCAGCAAAGAAACCAGCAAGCCAAGCTATTTGTCTGGCTAGTTGCTTAGTTAATAACCCATTTACCCTATCATCATCAGAAAAAATCAATTCTGCAACTTCACGCTTTAACTTACTTGATTCATTGCGTGCCATCGTTATAGTTTCAAAAAAAGTAAATAGGTTCTCAGAGCCTTTGGGTGAATATTGACCGCTAAGCTTTAAGCTTCTACCGCTTTCAATGGCATTATCGCAAATGGATTTTTGGATTTGTATGGTTTGATTAACCATTGATGCTGACTTTGACATCGTTCTAAAGATATTTATGCGTTCAGGTCGCTTAATATCATCTTGATGTGGCTTATACTGGTTACAGAGCTTATTAACGTGGCATGCCTCTTTTTTGATTGCTTTAATAATATCATGTTTATGTGATCTAGCGTCATTCTCACCCAGCCATTCGATCATTACAAAGGTGATATAGCTAGTCATAAAGCCAATCATATGAGATGGACAGAAAACCTTATGCGCTTTGATAGCCATTTCAAGGCTGTAATCAGAAAATCTGATTAGTGATTCTTTAACTGCATATTCAAGGTCATGTAATTTGAATTCATCTATTGCTTGTAAATTGTAATTATCTAAAAAGTTCAAAATTATTCCTTGCGTAAATTATTAATGACTTTGTATAAGTCCTATTGTTGTCGAATTATATAATAGATCATCATCCTCTATAATTACTTGCTCGGGGTAGGTTGTAAAATAATTAATAATATCCTTGGAAATATGTTCACATGTTTGAACATAATTTGGTTTTTCAATATCGTCTACTGAAATATCACCACTTTGATCATATTCAGGATAGAACGATAGGTGTTTTTCAAGACTGATTTTCAAAATATATCGACGTCTTAAAATCAAATTTTCAAAATTAAACATTAAAGGTATTAGGCATTCATGCTTGCATAAATCAATATTTAGCTCGCCTGAGCGATATTCTTTGTCAAAAGTGAAACCGCCAGTTTCAGGACATAGTGCAACAACATTTTTTTTGCCCATATATTTGTTTAGTTCTTCAATTAGTGTGTACGAAAAATGCTGATAAAATTCCATTTCCTTACGTTGACGACCAGATTTTTCATTGATCAAATCAATGATTCTCTCATAAATCGTTAATTGATTGCTTTCCATTATAGAACTCCATGTTTCAGCATTTATCAAACGCTTTATTGTAGCATTTTAACAATTTATTAAGCATATATTTATTTGAGTTTTTCCAAGCCGACATATTGCTTAGAAATGTCACGTGTAAGCAGCTCTCTTAGTGAGTCCTGCAAAAGATTTATGCAGTCTTCATCTAACTCAAATACTTTAGTAAAAAGCTTAGTTGCTTTAGGCTCAGTTAAGTGAAGTAATCGCACCTGGTACCAGTAATGAAATACTGTCTGAATATCGCAACTTGTCGTTGGATTAACACCATAGCTATGAATGACATCAATCACTGCTGCCATAAAGTAAGCCTTGGGAAAAAAATCCAATTCAGGGTTAATCATGTTATATACCTGATCGATAGTAAACTGCTTTTTCGTATTAAAACAGTCCAATAGATAATCATTTAAGTTTTGCATTAAACGCTCTTTATCCTCATCAAGGGATAGGAAAATCTCTATGACTTTTTTTCTGTCCTCAAATATCGGTTTAAATACTGTTTTTTGCACTTGATAGTTGTATCCATATTGTTGGCAAAGAGATTTCACTTTGTCATCACTTTGCGCAGCTTTGTCAATCGCATGTTCAATAGATTGCTGGATTAGTAGCGCCAAAGATTTATTTTGCTCTGTAGCAGCTTCTATGGCGTTATAAAGTACCAATAAATCATCATTAATGTGGTAGCTGTATGTGTTAAGTGATTTGTTGTTGAAATGTGCCATTAATCTTCTTTGATTATTGTAGTTAGTGATAAAGCTTTTCACCTCTTTGATTTCATCTGGGGAGAGTTTTTCAAAGATACTATCATTTTTATCAAACTCATTGGAGTTGAGGTATAACGTCCCAATACGCTCTTGCTTACCGTCATGTAGACGCAGCACTGAGCGGGCGCGATCGTTTTGAGGTTGGTGATCACCTAACTTTTTGAAGTTTAGCGTTGTCATTTTGTATCCTTAAAGCCCCCACAAGGGGCTGTTTAACTTAACTGTTTATCATTTCAAGAATGGTGTGTTTTCGTTGTTCAATCGTTAATAGTTCTTGCTCTAGTATTTTTAAGCGTTCAATACTTAAATGATTTAACTTAGTTTCAAGCTCACTCGATGCTGAATTGAGCACATTAATAGATTGAGCTATTTTAATCTTTGCATTTTCTATGTCATTATGTACTGGCTTTTCTATAGCGTTATTAATAACTGTTGGTAGCTTCTGCATTAATTTATCTAGCGTTTGATAGATAATGTCTTTTGGCTGATGATTTCTTACAGTTAGACCTATGCGCTCGTTATACATATTGCACGTTTCAAGATTGCCAATTACGTGTTCAGGGTAATCAATGAAGTATTGATTAATTGCTAGTTGATGGTTGTTGATATTAATGTATCTTACATCTAAGTAATTGCAGTAATAATTATGACTTTTACTAAAAAAAATAATATCAACGGTAACTTTGGCATTATCAAACATATTTTCAGGCAATCTAAAGGCTGCAATTAGGGAGCCATACTTAGCCATAATATTACGTGCATGACCTTTTATATTATCGAGGCAATAACTTGGCACCACAAAGGCTAAAATACCATTATCTTTAAGTAATTTAATTGATTTAGCAACAAAATAATGATGAATAACTAACTGATCTAATTCCGTATCTTGGCAAGTGATTTTTTGTGATGAATAGGGTGGGTTGCCGAGAACAACATCAAAACTGCTATCATTAAATTTTGTATTTTCAAAACTTAAATTAGCCACTTTAGCATATGGGCAAATTAAGCGAGTTAGGCGTGCGCTGATTCGATCTAATTCGATAGCATGAAATACACTTTTTTCTTTTATGCTGTCAGGGCAATTAAAAATAAATGCACCATGACCGCAAGCAGGCTCTAAAATTTTTCCACCAGTGAAGCCGAGTTTTGTTAAACCAGCATAAATTGATTCAATCATTTTAGTAGGGGTATAATAGGCTGTTTTTGAGCTTGCCATTATTTGCTTGTATACAGCATCACCTAACACATTTTTTAAAGCGTCATGCTCTTCTTTGCTCATTATTTTATGGAGACCGCCAAACCCTGAATAATCTTTTAGATCAATTCCGCTTTTAAGTAATTTCAGAATGGCTAAGTTTTTTTGAAATCTCATTTTTATCTTACTCCCGTAAAGGTCAATTGATTAAACAATGTAAGCAATACCGCTTACAAAAATAATCATATCATGCTACAAAATAATAACAATACATTTATGTATTTTATTTTAATTAAAGCTAGCTTATTTTTCTATTAGGTGCTCATAATGATTTGTTTTCACAACAGTTGAGCCGTAATGGTTTTTTATATCATCCATATTCCACTCTTTGCTTTTTCTATAGCTTTTAGCTTTAGCAGGGCGGTAATACCACTGTGCTTTGTTTTTTGACCATTTAAACCCATTTTCCTTTAGTGTTTCTTTGTGTTCTTTTGTATTTCCACTTACCCATACCCATAGACCGCAGATGACAATATCAATACCATGTAATTGAGTAATGGCATTTAATGCTTTACTTAATTCATTTGGATAATCTGCGGTAACTTTATCTTCAAAAACTTCAAGGGATTCAACATCTTGCAAAAGATCATAAGCAGCATTAATTATCTGCATCATTTCAGTGCCATTTGGATTGCGGTCAGGATGAAATTCAGCGGCTTTTTTCCGATAGGCTTTTTTGATGTCTTCCTGACTAACTGTTCCAACTAATCCCAAAATATTAGCAGCTTCAAATTTATTCATTTTTAATTTCTCCGTTTAGGTCATTTTGTATTAAGTAAAAGCAAATCTGCTTCCACAAAACTATTATAACAAAACAGTGAAATTACACAATACATTTATGTGTTTCATATATTTTTATTCTATTTACATGGTAGATAAACTTGATTAATGAAAACAATTCAGACAAGAGGAAAGACTATTTTTTAATATTATCTTTTCTAAACTTTTTAAATTCTCGATCACTATCGAAAACAAGTTGCAAGGCTTGATCAATTAAAAAATCAATATCTTTTTCACCTTCTAGTGACTCATTCCAATCTAAGTACTCTAGGGTTTTTAAATAGGTTTCTTCTGAGATTTTAACTTTCTTGGGTAGTGTGGTATAAGTTGGTAATTTTGGTTTTTCAATAACTGGCATATTTTCTTATCCTTTGTTAAAAATATTACGCTAAATAATATATAAAAATATTGGCATATTGACAATATACCCATTTTAGGGTAAAATATAGAAATATGATCACAAGGTAAATTTAACGTGTACGAATTAGTTTTACTTAAAGACGCTGAGGATTGGCTTTTTAGTTTGCCATTAGATCAACAAAATGAAATGCTTATTTTGATTCGTATGCTTAGAAAGCTAGGTTATGAATTACAGCAGCCATTTACAAAGTCATTGTCAGGAACAAAAGAAAAAATAAAAGAGTTGCGTTGTAGACGCTTTGGCAATCGCCTTTATTATATGCATCACTATAATAAAATATATGTTGGTTTGCTGGGTGGTAATAAAGGAACGCAAAAGCAAGATATTAAGAAAGCAGACAAGCAGGCTAGAAAGATTAAAAAAGGCGAGGTGAACTTATGAGAAGCATAGACCAAATAATGCAAGAGAGACTAACAGAAAAGCAAATAAATAGCATAAATAAAGAAGCAGACAAACGCATTGATGCATATTTGATATTGAAACAGTCAATTGCTAATGAGCTAAATAATTATATCGAAAGTAATCACTTAACTTTTAATGACGTTAAAAAAGGGTTAGAAACAAGCACATCGCAAACCCAAAGAATTTTAAAAGGTGAATCTGGATTCACACTGGAAACATTAATAAAAGTTGGTCGTTTTCTTGGAAAAAGCCCACGCATTATTTTCGAGTAAAATATATTGAAATTTGGCTTTCACATTTAAAGGATGATGATTATATGGGAAGCCGTTAAAGGTTGCGTAGAAGTTTTTAGTATCTCTTAAATGTTAATGCAAAAAATAAATATAAAGAAGTTGCTTAGATTTTAGATTGGCAAAATAAATTTATTCAGTCGCCATAAATTGAAGTGGCTTTTAGTTTTTCTCTCATTTTTAAAAATTTAACCAATAATTTTCACCGTATACGCAAGTGATAAAATCCGTCATATAATATAGTAGCACACCCTACGCTGTTAGCAGGGGCATAATCCAAGTCGTGAAAGCCTTTATTTTAAAGGGTTTGCGAGCGATACGTTTTTTTGAGAAAATGAGTTGTTTTGTTTTCCAATATACCGCCAAATGGCGTTGTATTTTCGGAAAAATATCCGCATCATATGTAAAATAATCATTTATGACGAATGTATGATATTTATAAATATTTTAGTATGACATTCGTCATAAATCCATATGAATAAATAAATATGATTGATTTTATAAGTATTCATATAATATGATTGTATGGCGGTTAAAATAAGCGTATGCTAATTGTATGATATAGATTTTAAGCGGATAAAAGCTTTAAAAACGTAAATTGTATGCCATATATATGCAGTGTTGCATTGACGTGTGACGAGTGTATGTCGCGACATACAAAAAAATACACTGAATTTATGAGTTTAGCTTTTGATAGCATACAATTGTATGATCATATTTGATAGAATATGAAGCAAATCAAGTGGAATTTATCCGTTTGCAATTTATTGTATGACTAAAGACTTACATTAAAATACAATCGTCATACGTTGGTGAATAATTAAATCAAGGATAAAACGAGGGTGAAATGGCTAAAATATTAACAATACGGGTTCCAGATTATTTAAAAGATGAACTGGAAGAAAAAGCAAAAAAGAAAAATATTCAATTGTCTCAGTATGTCAGAGACTTAATTCAAGTGGGATTAAGCGCAGATGATTCTCAAGATAATTGGGATGAATTAGAGCAAATATCTGCGATTAAATCGTTGGAATCTAAGTTGATTTTGGAATCTATTTTAAAAGCCGTTTTTGATGAAAGTAAATCAAAATTTAAATCTGCAAATGAGGAATTAGAATATATCACTACACGAATTCAACAAGTTAAAAATCGTGTAGTCCATGGTAATAATGATGATATTTGAGGATGAATATGTCTGTTAGAATTGATGTAAGAGTCGATGAAAATCTAAAAAAACGGATTGAAAATATTGCAAATGAAACTAATAAAAGCTTTCCTGATTGCGTTAGAGAATTGTTAGATATAGGTATTTATGTTAAGGAAAAACAGCTACAACCAGAAGAAGATAATAAGGAAAACTGGGAGGAGTTCTATCAAAATGCTGCCGTTATGACGCATGAAAATAGATTGATACTCGAGACAGTATTAAAGATTTTATATAAAGACAATAAGCCTTTATTTGAATCATCAAGTGAAGAAATTGAGTTTATAAAAACACGTGTTCAGCAAATAAAGTCACGCGTTGTTGATGGTGAAAAGGATGTAATGTAGGTTGTTATGAATATAGATAATCCAATAAATGAATATACATTCGATGATAGAGATGAATTCAATAGAAAATCAATCGCTGATAATATTTACAGTTTGATTGATAGTAATATTGATATTTCACCTTTAATTATTAATGGTGATTGGGGTGTAGGGAAAACTGAGTTTTGTCATAAAACTATCAATCTTATAAATACCAGTAATGATAATACGGTAAATGCTATCTATATTGATGCGTTCAAATATGATCATATAGAGCAGCCTTTGATTACAGTAATCAGTGAAATATTAAAGGCGATAAGCAGCGAATCACATAAAGAAAACTATAAAAAATTGCTTACTAAAGCCGCCGAAGTTTCAGCATTCTTTTTAAAAACTGGCGGAAAAGCTGTTGTTAGCCATTTACTTAAGCAGAATTTCAATACATTAAATGAAGACCTTAAAGAGGTAATAAGTAAAAGTGAAGATGCTTTCTTTCAATACGCAGCTACAGCCATTGAAAGTCATGTCGAGTCTGAAAAAAACATCGATGAGTTACGCGATATATTGGAGAGTATGGCTAAGAAAAATAAGTTAATTATCTTCATTGATGAATTAGTCGCCCCTGAAAAATTCCTTAAAGCTATATAAGTAGTGTGTTAGCACTTGAAATTTCGCAAGCTAAATTGCAAGATTTATGGTATCAACCATGCAAAACCTTGCAATTTCATGCGTAATAAAGAGCAAAAATTCAAAGAAACCAAAGACCTATTCAAACCAGAATTATCAGAGCAAATTGATCTTTCTCATAAACTTTGCTTATTAGCTGATTTTATTGATTGGGAGAAGCTGGATGATTATCTATCAAACTGCTTTAGTGAACATTCAGGTCGTCAAAGCAAGCCTTCT
>NZ_KB902248.1 GCF_000379445.1 Fangia hongkongensis FSC776 = DSM 21703 | reverse complement strand
GGAATGGGAATGAATCTTAAGCATGTGATGAGGTTATTGACACCTGTTTAGACATACCTGACACAGATTAAATGAGTCACTCTGGTAGATGGGTTGGGTATTTGTGTCCTGCATGTCACTGTTTGATTTATTTTTATCCAGAAGAAGCTGGCTCAACTCAATTAGGGCATATCTTTGAGTTTTGAAATAAAGTTCAGTGAACAATAAACACACAAAAACAATGTGAAAAGCTACTTTTTCAGGGGCGACTACTTATTCTCTATTGCCTCTCCAGCATTAGCACTCTTTGGATTGAGAATAAAGAATAGAATATTGTTTTTGATAGGATACATTATTACTTTTGTGATTTCGCTACTTTATGTCTTGATTGCCTTTAATGATGCTGGGCATGTTAACCTTAACCTTGTTCAACTTGGAACTACCATTGTTTGTCTGTGGTTTCTAGCAACGGTATTAGGTCTTAAAAAAAGCGCACTAAGGAATAGAAAGTGAATAACAGCATGCGTATTACCAATATAAGGTAAATTATGTATATTGTATTTCTCATTCCGTGCTTTATATTCATACTTAATGCTTACTAAGTCCTAGTTGTTTCAAAATAGTGTTTAAACCCAAAGGTTTGTTGATAAAATATCATTGAACGCTCTATATTTAATGTGTTAATTGCAATATGATCGATTTTAGTAAAAAGAGAGGTCACAGTCGGTGTCTTAAGTTAAGAAATAGTGTTATCTTAGATTAACATAAAAAGATATTTCTCTGGTAAGTCTCTTGCTATTAGGCTCCTATTATTACATCACAGGCAATGATATTTTGGATAAGCAGCATTTTATTGAGCATTGTCATTGCTTAATCAAAACAGATCCACTGTGCAGACTTATACAAATTCGCTCAAAGCATTTTAGTCATAAAGAGTATGCTTATATTGTGCAATCTATCATGGCATTTGCGCCTTTATATCACACTCAAGTGCTTGTAAATTCAGATATGATTACAAATAGCTTATATGGCGCAGATGGCATTCACTTTAGTAGTGAGGGACTTAAAAAAGCAGATAAATGGCAGGGGAACGGTAGGTTAAAGGCGGCCTCTTGTCATGGTATCAATGAGCTTTTATTGGCTGAGAAAAAGAAAATGGATTTTGTTACTTTAAGCCCCATTTTACCGACTCCATCTCACCCTGAGGCGAAAGAGTTGGGTTGGGACAAGACAGAAAAGCTATTAGCCCAAACCTCCTTAGCAGTTTATTTATTAGGTGGAATGAAAAAAGAAGATCTTCCAAAAGCGCTAAAAATGGGGGCTAAAGGCATCTCTGGTATTTCTGGGTTTTGGAAGATGTCCTGATTGTCAGTGGAGCTTTGATGGTTATAAAGCCACATTTTCCCTTGCATTTTTTGTAAAAAAGGTTGATAACTGTAGAACATGGATGATCGAATTTATGGCAAGAAATGACAAGTAATTGCAATGAAGTAAATGAACTAGCTGACGCAGTTAGCAGGGGAAAATCAGAGAAAAACCACCTTTATAGTACGCAAGTAAAGTTAGATATCGAAACTTTAGGAGACATTCTAGGTCAGGTAATTAAAGAGCAAGAGGGTGTCAGGAGCTTTGAGCTTGTTGAGAAAATTCGCCACATTTCGATTCAATCTCGTATTCAAGGATCAAAAGAGTTTCTCGATGAGCTTTTTTTAATTATTCGCCATTTAAATGCACAAGATAGTGTATTAGTTTCAAGGGCATTTGGGCACTTTTTAAATCTGGTGAATATTGCAGAGAGTATTCATGGCATTGATATTGAAACACCGACTGAAAGTGTTTTATCAGTGATTGAAAATGCGCTCAAAGCGGGGGTGAACAAAACAAAAATACACAAAGTGATCGAAGCGCTTTCAATTGAGCTTGTGCTAACGGCTCACCCGACAGAAGTAAAGCGCAGAACACTTATTCGAAAGCACAATCAAATCACCTCTCTTATTAAAAGGCGTGGGCGCACTGATAGTGAATATGAGAAAATTAATATTGATAGAAAGCTTCATGCTGTAATCACTAATTTATGGCTGACCGATGAGATTCGTCGTAAAAGACCCACCCCGATAGAAGAAGCCAAGTGGGGCTGTGCGGTCATTGAAGAGAGTCTATGGCATAGTGTTCCTTTGTATTTTCGTCGTTTTAATCATGCGCTATCAAGTGCAGGTTTGCCGGAGCTTGGCATTGAAAAAACACCGATAAAGCTTGGCAGTTGGATGGGTGGAGATAGAGATGGGAACCCTTTTGTTACTGCAAAAACAACCGAAGAAGTGGTTATGCTTTTTCGCTGGCGAGCATTTGCACTTATATTGACAGATATCAATGATTTGATTCAAGATCTATCCATCAATGTGTGTAGCCATGAAATTAAAGAGGCAACAAATGGCGCTCATGAGCCTTATCGCGTGCTTTTAAGGGAACTTAGAGATAAACTTGAATTTACCGTTAATTGGTATAAATCACGCATTATTAAGCGCCGTTTCAGGCTCGATAGTGCCTGTGTGTTTGCAGTAGATGAAATTTTGGATCCTTTATATCTTGTATACAATAGCTTAAAGCAAAATAATGCCAGCTCCATTGCCAGTGATAGTGTTGAGGATATCATTCATAAAGTGCATACCTTTGGGATTCATCTTGTCAAACTTGATATTAGGCAAGAGTCCACTGAGCACACTAATGTCATGGCACAAATTTATACACACTTAGGCCTTGGTGATTATCATGCATTAACTGAAGATGAAAAAATAAACTGGCTGACACAAGAGCTGCAAAGTAAGCGCCCGCTTTTTGCAGATGACTGCATATTTGATGAAATGGGACAAGAGGTTGTTAATACATTTAAAACGATTGCCATGTTACCAGAGGATCAATTTGGCAGTTATGTCATTTCTATGGCGTCAGACCCTTCAGATATTCTATCAGTTGTGCTATTACAAAAAACATTAGGCATTAAAAAGCCTTTGCCTGTTGTGCCTTTATTTGAAACCTTAGATGATCTTAAAGGCAGTGCGAAAACGATGGATAGACTCTTTGCGATTGACTGGTATCGAGCGCATTGCCAAGCCAAACAAGAGGTAATGATTGGCTACTCTGATTCGGCGAAAGATGCAGGGAAGCTTGCTGCCAGTTGGCAGTTGTATCAAGCACAAAAAGAGATTACGGATATTGCCAACCGTTATGATATTAAACTTTGCTTTTTCCATGGGCGAGGTGGGTCAGTAGGGCGAGGTGGTGGACCGATTCAATCGGCGCTTTTATCTCAACCACCTAACACAGTCAATGGACGGATTAAGATTACTGAGCAAGGAGAGGTTATTCATAAAAAATTTGGCTCTATGAAAACAACACAGCAAAACTTGATGTTGTATACAAGCTCAGTGTTGCACGCAAGTTTAACGCCACCTGTTACGCCAAAAGAAAGCTGGGTGAAATTGATGGAGTCATTATCTGTTGCCTCAACAAAGGATTATCGCTCTGTGGTCAGAAATGATAAGGTGTTTTTGGAGTATTTCGCAACGGCAACGCCATCAAATGAACTTGGTAGATTATGCATTGGCTCAAGACCTGCAAAACGCAAAAAACAAGTTTCTTTAAGCGCGCTTCGTGCGATTCCATGGATTTTTGCTTGGACGCAAACACGCCTTATGTTACCAAGCTGGCTTGGGATGGAAAGTGCATTTGAAAGTGTGTTGGAAAAAGAGAAAAAAACACTGAAAGAGATGGTGGATCAGTGGCCATTTTTTGATAATTTAATTGATTTATTGAATATGACGCTACTGAAATCAGATATCAATATTTCCCATTACTATGATGAGAATTTATCAAAGTCATTGAGTGAATATGGGAATTTTTTAAGGGACAAGCTTCAATCCATGTTGGCGGTTAATGATGTATTACAGTCGTTTATTGAAAAGGGCGAGAATGATGAAAGCGCATCAGCACTTCAATATCGAAGTCCTTATGTTGACCCATTAAATCTAATTCAAGCACATGTGATGCAAAAAATGCATGCACTTAATGAGAAAGATTTAGAGTATAAAAACTATGAAGATGCGCTGATGTTAACCATTGCAGGCATTGCCGCAGGCATGAAAAATACAGGCTAAGCGCTTAGATAGTTAAGAATGCTTTTAGCCGCTGACCTGCCTTCAAAGATTGCGGTAACGACTAAATCAGCGCCGCGCCTGATATCACCGCCTGCGAATATCTTATCATCACTTGTTTGAAAGGGGTGTTTATTGGCGCCTTTAGCAATAATTCTCCCGCTTTGATCTGTTTTTACCTGATAATCATTAAGCCATGAAAGTGCATTAGGCTTAAAGCCAAAGGCAATGACAACACGCTCTGCTGGAATAATGATTTCAGAGTCTTCAATGACTTTAAGCTCCATTTTGCCGGTGTTTTCTTGCTGAACCAGTTCGGTTTTAGCAAATTTCACCCCTTCAACTTTATCTTTGCCGATAATTTCAATTGGTTGATGATGCCAGAGGAATTTTACGCCTTCTTCTTTTGCTTTGTACACTTCTCTATAGGAGCCGGGCATCGCCTTTTCATGGCGCCTATAGGCACAGTAGACACTTGATGCTTCTTGGCGTATTGCGGTACGAGAGCAGTCCATAGCTGTATCACCACCACCTAGAATAACCACTCGTTCAAAGTAGAAATTGTGATGTGCTTTTTTATCAACCAAACCCATTTGGTAGTAGTTATTGTTGGTGAGATAATCGAGTGCCTGATAGACGCCTGCAAGGTTTTCCCCGGGGATACTTGCTTTGACTTTGTTATAGGTGCCAACTGCAATAAACACAGCATCATGATTTTGGTATAAATCATCAAAGGCAATATCTCGTCCGATATCGGTATTCAGTTTGAAAATAACGCCCATACCTTCTAGAATTTTCCGGCGTTTTTCAACCACTTCTTTTTCCAGTTTAAACGAAGGAATGCCAAAGCTTAAAAGCCCACCAATTTGCGGATAGCGATCATAGACAATAGGGGTGATTCCATTTTGGATCAGAATATCTGCACATGCAAGACCAGCGGGGCCTGCACCAATAATAGCAACAGTTTTTCCTGTCGGTTTAATTGATGGTTTTTGTGGCTCCCAACCCATTTCAAAGGCGGTGTCGGTAATGTACTTTTCTATGGCGCCAATATTAACTGCGCCAAAATCATCATCCAGTGTGCAACTGCCCTCACATAAGCGATCTTGTGGGCAAACACGACCACAGATTTCAGGCAGGGAGTTGGTTTGATGAGAAAGCTCTGCTGCCTCTAAGATACGCCCTTGTTGAACGAGCTTGAGCCATTGAGGTATATAGTTTTGCACAGGGCATTGAAACTGACAGTAGGGGTTGCCACAATCAAGACAGCGACTTGCCTGCAATTTAGCCTTATTTTCAGAGTAATTGCCTTGTATTTCATTAAAGTCTTCAATTCTCTCTGGCGCCCAGCGTTCTTTTGGTGCTTCACGACGAACTTCTAAAAACTCAAAATTTTTGCGTGTCATGTCAGCTCCTTAATTGACAGTTTTTTCAGTTTGACGAACAAGAATATCACTGACTTCAATTGTATCAGCTGAAACGAGCCAAAAGTGTCGTAAATAGTCATTGAAATTATCTAAAATGCTTTTTGCTGTTTTACTTTCAGTGTGCTCAAAGTAGCTTTGCATGAGCTTATACAACATGTCTTGATAATCCTGCATCCGTTCAGATTGAATGCGATAGAGCTTGATAAACTCATTGTTATAACGATCAACAAACTGATGTTCTTGATCAAGTACAAAGGCGATACCACCTGTCATCCCAGCGCCAAAGTTAATCCCAGTTTCTCCAAGAATAACCACAATACCACCTGTCATATATTCACAGCAGTGATCTCCAGCACCTTCAGATATGGCAATAGCGCCTGAGTTTCTAACAGCAAATCGCTCACCTGCTTGCCCGTAGGCAAAAAGTCTTCCCCCTGTTGCACCATACAAACAGGTATTGCCAATAATGGGGCTCATATGCGGATCAAAAAGGGCATTTTTCGGTGGTTTGATAATAATAGTGCCGCCAGAGGCTGACTTGCCAACATAATCATTTGACTCACCTGTAAGATTCAAGGTGAGTCCTTTTACGTTAAATGCGCCAAAGCTTTGTCCTGCCGTGCCATTGAAATTAAGCGAAATAGGCTTTTTCAGTCCTTGATTACCATAGGCTTTGGCAATATAACCAGAGAGCATCGCCCCAATAGAGCGATCGGTATTTTCAATCTTATAACTTTGGGTAAATGCTTTATCATGATCAATGGCATTTTGACACTCTTTTAAGATTGTATGTGCCAATTTGGCCTGATCAAAGGGCATGTTTTTCTGTCCTTGAAAAGTATGCTTCTCGCTAGGCATTTGGGTGTGTGTTAAAATTGCGGATAAATCAAGTCCATAGCGTTGTGTTTCTTTGTCCAATGCCTGAAGTAAATCTACTCGACCAACAAGCTCTTTTAAATGGCGAACGCCAAGCAAAGCAAGATGCTCTCTGACATCCATAGCAACTAATGTGAAAAAGTTCTTAAGCTTTTCAACAGTGCCTTTAAAGTAACGCTCGCGCAGCACATCATCTTGCGTAGCAACACCTGTTGCGCAATTATTTAAATGACATATGCGAAGATATTTACAGCCAAGTGCAATCATAGGTGCTGTCCCAAATGCAAAGCTTTCAGCGCCTAAGATAGCACCTTTGATAATATCAAGCCCGGTTTTAAGACCGCCATCAACCTGTAAGGTGATTTTATTTCTAAGGTCATTTTTTAAAAGTGTCTGGTGCGTCTCTGTCAGCCCCATTTCCCAAGGCGTTCCTGCATAAATAATTGAACTTAGAGGAGAGGCGCCAGTACCACCATCGTGCCCTGAAATGGTGATCATATCAGCATAGGCTTTGACTACCCCTGCAGCAATAGTGCCCACGCCTGCCTCAGAGACCAGCTTAACGGAGATAAAGGCATCAGGGTTGATTTGCTTTAAATCAAAAATCAATTGAGCCAGATCTTCAATAGAGTAGATATCATGATGCGGTGGTGGGGAAATGAGCGTTACTCCCGGAACCGAAAAGCGAAGCTTGGCAATAAGGTTATTAACTTTCCCTCCCGGTAATTGTCCGCCTTCTCCAGGCTTTGCGCCTTGTGCAATTTTAATTTGAATTACCTCAGCATTGACAAGATATTCAGGTGTGACCCCAAATCTTCCAGAGGCAACTTGTTTGATTTTTGAACGCTTAATGGAGCCATGGCGCTCTTTTGCTTCACCGCCTTCTCCTGAGTTGGACTTTCCACCAAGGCTATTCATTGCCTCAGCCATTGCTTCATGCGCTTCAGGAGAGATTGCGCCAAGTGACATGCCTGCTGAATCAAATTGCTTGAATATTTCCTCAAGTGGCATCACTTCATTAATATCAATTGCTTGAGAGGGCTTGAATGTGAAAAAATCACGCAACATTTGTGTGCCTCTTTGATCAACCGCGTTTTTATATTCAAGATATTTCTCATAGTCACCTGTTGAAGCTGCCGCTTGCAGCTTCAGTGTCACCTCAGGATTATAGGCGTGATACTCACCATTTGCGCTAAAGCGGTATCTTCCTTTTTGTTTGAGTTCATTTTCTCGACTAAAGGCATCTTCCATCAAAGTACGTTGTTGCTGAGCAAGCTCTATAAAACTAAGTCCCGATAGGCGGCTGACTGTTCCATGAAAACATTTATCGACCACATTATTATCAAGGCCAATAATTTCAAACAACTGCGCGCCTCTATAGCTTGTCATGGTTGAAATGCCCATTTTAGACATGATTTTTTTGAGCCCTTTATTAATTCCATAGCGATAGTTGCGTCTGGCCAGTGTTTTATCTTTGGTTGTCAGTGAATTGCTATCAACAAGCGTATTTACCACTTGATAAGAAAGATAGGGTAAAATAGCGGTTGCACCATATGCTAACAGGCAAGCAAATTGGTGTGGGTCGCGTGTGGTTGCTGTTTTGATAATTAAGTTCACATCACAGCGCATTTGTAATCTATTTAAAAGATGATGTACATATCCTGTGGCTAAAAGAGCATGGATGGGGTAGTGATTTTCCTGTATGTTTTCATCATCTAAGACAATAATATGTTTTTGCCTCTCAATACTTTTTAAGACTTTTTGCCCTATATCTTCAAGCGCTTGCTCAAAGCTGGTTTCACTTGGATAGTTCAGTGAGATAATCTCAGTTGCATGCTCAAGTTGTTGCAGTAGACGATAATAGGCAGAGTTTGATAATACAGGGCTTTCAAGAACAATACGCTTGGCAAGCTCTGAGGTAGGCTTGGTGAAATTCCCAAGTCGCCCGACAAACGTTTTAAGCGACATTACAACTGTCTCTCTTAATGAGTCAATTGGCGGATTTGTGACTTGAGCAAATTGCTGCCTAAAAAACTCATAAAGTGACCGGTTCTTCTTGCCTAATATTGCAATAGGGGCATCATCACCCATTGAGCCAATTGCTTCATTTGCAGATTCAGCGAGTGCCTGAATAACGGTTTCTTTTTCTTCATAATAGAGATCAAATAGCTTTGTATAGGTGTTAAGTTTCTCAGGTGTGTAAGAGGAGAACGCTGTATAGTCTGTTTGACGATTAAGTGGCACAACGCCAGTACTAAGCCACTGTTTATAAGGGAATTGATTTTTCAGGTTTTTCTCAATATCTTCTGAGCTTAAAAAAGCACCTGATTCAGTGTCAATGGCAATCATTTGCCCTGGCCCAACACGACCTTTTTTGATCACTTCAATACTTTCATCATAGACACCAGCTTCTGAGGCAATGGTAATATCACCATGAATATTCTCATGCCATCTGGCAGGGCGAAGCCCATTTCTATCAAGAACACAAACGGCAAATCGCCCATCGGTCGTTACAATCCCAGCAGGACCATCCCATGCGCCCATATGCATGCCATAAAACTCATAAAAAGCACGTAAATCAGGGTCCATATCATCACGGTTTTGCCAAGCTGGAGGAACCATGATGCGCAAGGTATGCATAAGTGGCATGCCATTAAGATAAAGCGCCTCGGCAACATTGTCCAAACTTGCTGAGTCAGATACTTTATTGGTTGTAATTGGCAGTAATATATCTTTATAAGATTTAAGCTTATTCAGTAATCGGCTGCCATTGGCATTGACCCAATTTCTATTCCCTTTAATTGTGTTAATCTCACCATTATGTGCAAGATAGCGAAAAGGTTGAGCAAGCTGCCACTGAGGTAATGTGTTTGTTGAGAAACGTTGATGGAAAATACATAAATCTGTTTTTAGATCTTTATTATTTAAAACCGGATAAAAGTAGGGTAAGTTTTCCGGTGTGACAAGTCCCTTGTAGATGATGGTTTTTGCAGATAGGCTTGGGATATAAAAATAAGCATCATCAGAAAACATACTTTCAAGTGCGCGCCTTAACACATACAATCGCTCTTCAAAGACATTTGAGCACATATCATTATGACAGTTAATGTATATTTGCTGAATATCAGGGCAAATTTCAAGTGCTTGTTGACCAAGATAGCTTTGATCAGTTTGCACTTTATGTATTCCAGCAATTTCAAGTGAATATTTTTCAGCCAAGCGATAAATCTCATCTATTTGAGTACTTGTATGTTGGGATTCTGGATTTAAAAAGAGTAGCCCTGTTGCAAAGCGCTCATTACAGATGATATCTTGATGCTTTGCTTTATCTCGATAGAAATCATGATCAATTTTAAATAAAATTCCACATCCATCACCAGATACCCCATCAGCTGCCACTGCACCTCGGTGTTTCATCTTCCCAAGTGCAGATAAAGCAGTGGATAAGAGTTGATGTGTTTTATGTCCATATTTATTAACAATGAGTCCAAAACCACAATTATCTTTTTCAAATTCTTGCTTGTATAGCCCATATTGCTCGTTTAGTTGTGGCATTGATGACTCCATATTACTCCTTAATGCTTTTTGCTTTATCCCGCTTATTTCCCATATCTGTATGCTATGGGTAAGCAAGAGGGCAACAAAAACGCTTGTTGATATTTGGGTATGTGAAGCTCTTAAGATCCTTTAAAAGCTTACATTCCAGCTGTAAACTACTTGTATGGAAAATTTAATATAGCATTTATAATTTTTTTTTGAAATATAAAATGCAGATCGAGTGATTATCTATTGACCGGAAATATGACATTCATTAATAAGTATTGAACCAACTTGAATCCCTGAGTTTTTGCTAACATTATCTATTGAGATGCCTTGAATGTTGCCAAGCATTGTTTTGAGGTCGCTGACAACGCTAAAGTTATCAATAGGGTACTGTATTTGACCATTTTTAACATAAAACCCCATGGCGCCCTGAGAGTAATCGCCTGTTGTTAGATTTGCGCCTTGCCCCATTGTTTCATGAATAATAATACCATGATCCATTTTGGTAATCAGTTCATGCTCGCTACAAGCGTGCTTAGCATCGATTTCAACATTACTTAAGCCGCCAGCATTGCCAGTACTTTGCATACCAAGTTGTCTTGCTGAGTAACTATTAAGAATATAACGATTCACAACACCATCTGTAATAATCGGGTTTAGGCCTTTATTAACCCCTTCATCATCATAAGGTTGGCTACCCATTGCGCCTTTAATTAAAGGGTTCTCGGTGATGTTTATTCCATGAGGAAGCACACGCTGGTCAAGTACATCAGATAAAAATGTATTTTTATGATATTGCCTTGAGCCTTTAAGTGCCGTTAGTAGCTTGCTGATAAATGATTTAGCAATTTGTGGTGAAAAAATAATGGGCAAGTTTTGCGTTTTGATGCTTTGTGGGTTTCTGCGTGCCAATGTTCGATTGATTGCTTCTTCGGCAATATGCTTAGTATCAGGGAGCCCTTCAATACTACGACTGGCATAATAAGCATCGTCTCGTTGCATGCCGTGCTTGTCATCGGCGATAAACTCAGCGCTGATGCTATATCTTGTCTCTGGGTAAACATCTAAAAAGCCGTGACTGTTTGCAAATCCATGTAAGATTTCAAATCCACTAATACTAACACCATCAGAGTGAGAGATATCTTGATTGTCCAAGGCATAAGATTCACAGTTTTTTGCCAATTCCAAGGCTTTCTCAATCGTAAAATCTTCCCATGGTTGATACAGTGAGCTTAAGCTTTTTGGTGTGCAAAGCTCCTTTGCATCAATAATACCAGAGAAAGGGTCTTTTTCGGTATGCATCGCAATGGTTTTTGCACTTTGAATAATGGCTTTAATACTATTGATGCTTAAATCAGAGGTTTGTGCATAGCCTGTTTTCCCTTGATAATACACATGAACTGAAAGGTGTTGTGTGATATTAAATTCAAGCGTTTCAGGCACTAAATTTCGAACACCAATAACATGTCCTTGATCAATTGAAGCATGAATTTCAAATGCATCTACCTCTGCCGATTTGGCCAGTTCAGATGCTTTTTGTAAGATAGAAATAAGCTCATTTTGGCGCGTTAAAATAGCCATCTTGTTTTCATTATGTTGTTATTTTTGGCATAGATTATAACACTAAAGCTAGCTTGTGTATTATTTTGTCAAATGTTTAGTGTCTAAAATGTCTGATGCCAGTAAACACCATGGCAATTCCGTGCTCATTAGCAGCATCAATCACTTCCTGATCACGCATAGAACCCCCGGGTTGAATAATAGCGCTAACCCCAGATTTTGCCGCGGCATCAATACCATCTCGAAATGGGAAAAAGGCATCTGAGGCCATCGCTGATCCGGTGATATCTAATTGCGCTTCAGCTGCTTTTTCAAGTGCAATTTTAGAGCTGAAAACACGGCTCATTTGGCCGGCGCCAATACCTACCGTATAATTATCTTTGGCATAAACAATGGCATTTGACTTCACAAATTTAACCACCTTCCAAGCAAACAAGAGATCTTGCATCTGTGCGCTTGTTGGTGTTTTTTGCGTGACAACTTTAAGCACACTTTCATCTATTTGCTGTATGTCTTTATCTTGTACCAATAGACCCCCTGTAATCTTTTTCAGCTCAAGAGGACTTCTTTGTACAGCTAGATCATTGCCTTCATTATAGGTTAACACACGGACATTTACTTTTTTGCTTAAGATTGCTTTGGCTTCGGTTGACAGCTCAGGAGCAATAATCACTTCAACAAACTGATTGTGAATCACTTCAGCAGCAGTTGTTGCATCCAAAGGGTGATTAAATGCAATGATGCCACCAAATGCTGAGGTAGGGTCACACTTAAATGCATTTTTATAAGCTTCAAAAAGTGTGCTTGATGTGGCAACGCCACATGGGTTTGCATGTTTAACAATAACACACGCAGGGGTGTTGAAGGAAAGGACGCACTCAAGCGCAGCATCGGTATCGGCAATATTATTATAAGAGAGTGCTTTGCCTTGAAGCTGCGTTGCCTTGGCAACAGAGGGTCCTGTGAAATCTTTTTCGATATAAAGTGCAGCCCCTTGATGAGGATTTTCACCATAGCGCATTTGCTGTGTTTTTGTGAATTGAAAGTTAATGGTATTTGGGAAATCACTTTCTATTTCCTTGGTTTCTTTTGAGAGCTTGCCAAGGTGATTTGCAATCATCCCATCATACTCGGCAGTATGCTCAAAGGTTTCAACAGCAAGTGAAAAGCGTGTTTGATCGGACAGTGAGCCTTTTGTTTGCTCAAGTTCTTGAATGATATCTTGATAGCGATGGGGGTTACATATAACGGCAACATCTTGATGATTTTTTGCTGCTGAACGTAACATTGTAGGTCCGCCAATATCGATATTTTCAATCGTTTCACTGAAGCTGACATTGTTTTTTTCAATGGTTTTTTTAAATGGATAGAGATTAACAATAACCATGTCAATGGGCTGAATGTTATGATCTAGCATCACCTGATCATCAATACCGCGGCGAGCCAAGAGCCCCCCGTGAATTTTTGGGTGAAGGGTTTTTACTCTGCCATCCATCATCTCTGGAAATTTTGTATAGTCAGAAACTTCTGTTACTGGAATGTTGTTTTGCTCAAGTAACTTTGCCGTTCCGCCAGTTGAAAGGATCTCAATATTCAATTGATTCAGCGTCTTGGCAATATCAAGAATATTTGTTTTATCAGAGACACTTAAAAGGGCACGCTTAATGGGTTTCATGGTATTAAAGCTCCTGTGGATATTGGGCTGTATTAAAAACGGCCATAGTGTAACATGCTTTGAGTTAATCAGTGAATAGCTTTTTGTGGTTTGGAAATACAAAATGAGTGGCTTTTAGTAACTGAGAGGAAAAGCTTATTACTATAAAAAGGTGATCATCGATGATTTTACTATTAGACTGTGTAGCTGATGATAAAAACATGAGAATGGAATGATAAATGAGTGAAAAATTGTCGAGTCTTGGACTTTTGAATTTATATCAAGTGGAGATCATTGAGCGATTTTCTTGGTCAGCCTTGGCTGGAATATTGGTCGCATACTTGATGGCGTATTTTCAAGTTGATAATAAATACGCTTACCTACTTTACGCAGGAACAAGTGGTGTGACATACGCTATTATGGTTTTAGGGGGGTATTTGGCTGATAGCTTTGGTGCTAAACGCATGGTATATATAGGGCTTTTTGTAAAAGGGGTTGGCTTTTTACTTTTAGCTCTATCTCATGATCTAACTATGGCAATTGCTGCGCTGTCAATTATAGCTGTCGGCATTGGGCTTTTTAAGGCGGCGCCTTCTGCTTTATTGGCTCAGATTACACAACCTGGTCATGAGTCAAGAAACTTTACCGCACTTTATATGTCAATTAACATAGGGTCATTGATTGCTAAATTAACTTTAATGTTGGTGGCATTTTCACTGATAAGTCATGTGACACTTTTTTGGGTCAGTACAGCTTCTAGCTTTTTGGTGTTGGCGACTTTCTATCTTATGCGTCACACATTAAAAGATGTATCAACAGCTGGAGGGGCAAAGGGTTTTGACAAGTCTAAATTTATCAAAGTCCTCGTGCTTATTCCTGTGCTTTGCTTTATTGTTTTTATGATTTTATCATTTAAAAGCTTATTGACGATCATTACATTATCTATCGGTTGTCTAGCGATTATCTATCTTTGTATTTTAGCAATTAAAACACCTAGTGTTTGGGCTGTAGTGGCATTAATGTTTATTTTGGCGCCGTTTAATATTGTTTATGTGCAGCTATACACTAGTTTCTTAAGTGAGGCAAAAGCAAATGTTGGTGAAATATTAGGGCAACTTATGCTTGTGCTTAACCCGCTTACAATTATTATTGTTGGCTCGATATTTTTAGGCATTTATAAAAGATTTGCGATACATGACTTTTATAAAATGGCAATGGGTACACTGCTAATAGCCATCTCTTGCGCTATTATATCAAACTGGAATGGTGGCACGGGTCTGGTGCTTACGTATATTGTGAATGCAATTGGAGAGCTCCTTGTCAGTGCTGTAGGCTTGGGCGTTGTTGCAAGGTATATGCCAAAATCTAAAGTTGGCATTGGGACAGGGATATTCTTTTTAATGCTGGCGGTTTGGAATGTTGTAGGTGGTCATATCGCCTCGATGACAGTTGACTATAGCACACAGGTCGTTGCATCAATGATTAGTACGGTTGCAGTTGTTGTTGCGATCATTATTGTTATTGGAACTTATATTTGGAATCGCCTTGCATTTAGATAATGTTATCCACAACACTGATTGAGTTATCGGGATTGATTTTAAGATAATTTCCAGAGTGAAACCAATCACCAAGTACATAGCGAGTATAAGTGCTCTTATGGTGAACGCCTTGTTGATGTGTGTGGCCGTGGATGAGGATAGGATAGTCACTTATATACTGTGAAATGCCTTTTTCGGTAACATCAATAATTTTGTAGCGCGCATTTTTCTGTTGGCTTTGATGACGGATTTTGTTTGCCAGCTTTCGCCTCAGAGACAGTGGAAGCATAAGATAAGCTCTTTGGATCAGATTATTTCGAACAAACTTTCTAAAATATTGATAGCTCTTGTCATCTGTGCAGAGTAAATCGCCATGCATTAGAAGAAAAGACCTCTCATCCCTCACTAGTACATAAGGATCATCAATAAGTGTCACTTGGCTTAATTTAGCAAATTCTTTCCCAAGTAAAAAATCACGATTGCCATGCATTAGATAAATCAGAAGACCTTTTGTGCTTGCAGCTTTTAAGATATTGATAATATTAAGGTGGAAATCTGATAAATCATCATCGCCCACCCAATAATCAAAAAAATCTCCCAAGATATATAACTCATTGTCTTTATTAGCAATAGTGTCAATAAAGCGTGTGAATATTTGTACGATATTTTGGCGTTTTGCACTTAGGTGTAAATCTGAAATTATATAAACTGTTTTCATTAGATTTTTTGAGAACTCCCGTTGCATTAGGGTGTTACTTTAACTGAATTTAGTATAACATCACTAACTTATAAGATCAGTTAAAAATCACGCGCTTTGATGCAAAGGTATGAGTGCGGATATATTCAAGGGTTCTACATGCAACATAATCTATCACATGCAAAAGTGTTGGTTGTCGGGGATATCATGCTCGATCGTTATTATAATGGCTCAACTGAGCGTATTTCCCCCGAAGCGCCAGTGCCGGTTGTGCATGTGAAATCCATTCAAAATCGAGCAGGAGGCGCAGGAAATGTGGCGCTTAATGTTGCCTCTTTGAGTGCAAAGGCGTCTATTTGCTCGATGGTCGGTGATGATGCAGAAGCACATGATTTAGCACGCATTCTATCTGATGAGAATATAGATCAGCATTTTATCAAAACAGATAAACCAACAATTACCAAGGTGCGCGTACTGTCACAAAAGCAGCAGTTGATACGTGTTGATTTTGAAGAGAATTTTTTAAGTGAAGATAAAGCTAAGATACTCGATTTTATTGATACATCTAGCGGCTATAATACGATGGTTTTGTCAGATTATGGTAAGGGGACTTTAAGTGACCCGCAAAGTATTATTAAGCTTGCCAAAAAGAAAGACATTAAAATATTTGTTGACCCAAAAGGCAATGATTTTTCGCGCTATAAAGGTGCTAGTGTTATTACGCCAAATCGAAAAGAGTTTGAGCTTGTTGTTGGTAAGTGTCATACAGAAAAAGATATTATTGACAAGGGAGCTGAATTGGCAAAGGCACTTGAACTTGATGGAATTTTGGTAACAAGAAGCGCTGAGGGGATGAGTTTCATCCGCCATGATGGCACTTATGAGCATATTCCAACGATAGCCAAAGAAGTTTATGATGTTACCGGTGCAGGTGATACTGTTATTGCGGTGATGGCTATGGCCATTTCAGTCGGTTATGATTATTTATCTGCTATGCGTCTTGCTAATGCTGCGGCCAGTGTTGTTGTTGGTAAAGTAGGAACGGCAACAGTCAATATAAATGAGCTTCATGATGCGCTTGATGAGCAAAGTGCTTTTGCCCATGGCGTCCTCTCGCAAAAAGAGTTATTAACAGCGATGAAAGAAGTTCACCTTCAGGGTGAAAAAGTGGTTATGACAAATGGTTGCTTTGATATTTTACATGCTGGCCATGTTGAGTATTTACAAAAAGCCAGATCTCTTGGAGATCGGCTCATTGTCGCTGTCAATACAGATGAGTCTGTAACAAGGCTTAAGGGAAGTACAAGACCTGTTGTTCCACTTGAGGCAAGGATGGAAGTCTTAAGTGCGCTTCAATGTGTTGACTGGGTTGTTGCCTTTTCTGAAGATACCCCGCAAAGGCTTATTTCAGAAGTTTTGCCAGATATACTGGTGAAAGGGGCTGATTATGAAGTGAATGAAATTGCGGGGGCAAAAGAGGTGATCGAAAATGGCGGAGAAGTCAAAACAATAGATTTAAAGCCGAATTATTCAACGAGTTATATTATTAACAAAATTAAATCTGAAGCGTAATTTAAGATGTCTAAGCATATTCATATTCTTGGAATTTGTGGTACGTTTATGGGCTCTCTTGCAATCCTTGCCAGAGAAAAAGGCTTTAAAGTAACAGGTTCTGATGCGGCGATTTATCCGCCTATGAGTACTTATCTTCAGAAGCAGGGTATTAAGATATATCAGGGGTATGAGCCAGAGGTGCTAGAGCTCAAACCAGATCATATTATTATCGGCAATACCATGCGCCGTGGCATGGCGATTATTGAAAAAATACTGGATGATAATCTATCGTATAGCTCAGGACCAAAGTGGCTTTATGAGCATATTTTGAAAGATAAGTTTGTGATTGCTATTGCAGGGACACATGGTAAGACAACAACAACCTCTCTTGTATGCAAAATGCTTGATGATGCTGGATTTAACCCAAGTTTTTTGATCGGTGGAGTCATGCAGGATTTTGGCGTCTCCTCACGCTTAACTGACTCAAAGTATTTTGTGATAGAAGCTGACGAATATGATACGGCTTTTTTTGATAAGCGTTCAAAGTTCATGCATTATCATCCAGATGTATTGCTAATTAATAATCTGGAGTTTGATCACGCTGATATCTTTGAAAATATGGATGCGATTTTAAAACAGTTTCACCATTTAATCCGCACACTTCCTGCAAAAACAGCGATTATCTATCCTGAAGAAGTTGGTGCAATTAAAAGACTCTTAGAGATGGGTGTATGGTCGAAACTGTTACCAAGTGGGAAAGAAAAAGGTGTATATGTAGAGGCCAAGAAGCGCGATTATAGTGAATTTACAATAGAGAGAAAGGCAGATGCGCTTTCTATAAAATGGCCATTAATTGGCGCGCATAATGCACAAAATGCGCTTCATGCTTATATGATAGGAAAACTTCTTGAAATACCTGATGACAGTATACAACAATCCTTTTTTGAGTTTAAAGGCGTCAAGCGCCGATTGGAGTGCATTTTCCAAAATAAAACGCTTAGCATTTATGATGATTTTGCACATCATCCAACAGCAGTAAAAGAAACACTTTTGGCGGTGAGAGCCAAATCACAGCGTCAAGGACAAAGCTCTGATAGAGTGATTGCTATTTTAGAGCCACGTTCGAATACGATGAAAATGGGTGTGCACAAAAAAGAGCTTATTGATGTGCTTCAGTATGCAGATGAAGCTTGGCTTTATATGAATGAAAATGCTTTATGGAAGGTTGATGAAAGCAGTCAATCTATTGGTATATATCAACATGTTTGCGATATTATAGAGGCCTTTGAAAAGGAAATGGTAAAAGCACAATCTAACCACACACATTTTGTTATTATGAGTAATGGTGGGTTTGAAGGGCTACATCAAAAGCTCTGTGATAGAGCGAGTGAGAAAGTTTAATATTTCTTGGTAAATAGGATGCTGGCAAGAATTACAACTGCAAAAATGCCAATTCCAATACCGGTAAGATAGGCGCTTGGGTAGCCACCATATGCTGTTGTGATGTCGCTACTGATTTGTCTGACAAAAAGGATGATTAACATAAGTGGTACCACAACAGATACCAAAAGTGCAAAAAGCAGTTTCAGTGCTTTATGATTACTCGATAAAAAGACAGTTTGATTGAAGCGGAAAATATTATAAACCCAGCCGATAAGAAGCGCCTCCAAGATCATGACAAAAAGCATAAAATAGCCGTTGATGTAATGATCAACGACATCTAGTAGGTAAAGTCCATTGCCCATGGTGTAAATAATATTGAAAATTAAAAGCAGTAAGCAAATAACCAGAAGAAGTGAGGCGCGCTTTAGCTTTGCTTTGCTGTCCATAAAGGCTGCTAAAACAGATTCAATCAGGGAAATAATCGAAGTAAACGCCAAAAAGAAAACAGATAGATAGAAGATAAAGGAGAAAATGCCTTGTCCGGTTGGCAAAAGAGCCAGTGCTTGTGGAAGTACAACAAAAGCAAGCCCAATGCCACCGGAGATGACATCATGAATACTCTTGCCATCGATAAGCGCAACATGTCCAATGACTGAAAAGACAATCATCCCGCAAATAACAGAAGCAATCGTATCGCCAATAACGACAATAGTACAGGTTTTAGCAACGTTAACTTTCTTGTCTAAAAGGGCGCCATAAGCAAACATAACCCCTGTTGCCAATGAGATAGAAAAGATGACTTGGCTTGCTGCATCAAACCAAAGCTTATTGTCTAAAAGTGATGCCCAAACAGGCACAAAAAGTGCATGAAGCCCTGTTTCACTACCAGATAGAGAGAGGGAGTTAATAAGAAGAATGATAAGTAAAATAAAGGGTAATGGGGTGATCCATTTGGCAACAAAAGCAAGTCCACTTGTGCCTTTGTATATGCAAATATAGGTTAATAGTAAGATGATAATTACGCCAGCAATAATGGGGAGTCGTGGTGTTGAGAAGCTGCCAATATCGGTGGTGATGGCAAGAAACTGATTGAAAAAGTAGCTTTCAGATCCACCTTGCCAAGGCAGCGAAAACGCATTTGTGGCGTAGTTTACTGTCCATGCTGCGATAACGATATAGTAGGTTAAAATAGAAAAAGCAACCATCACGGATAACCAGCCGATAACTTTAAAGTAGCCGCGTTTACCGACGCTTGCCATGGCCTCTGGTGCGCCTTTTTTTGTGTGTTTTCCAAGGCCGACTTCAACAATAAGAAGCGGTAATCCAATACATAAAAGACAGATGATGTAAGCAATAAAAAAGGCAGCTCCACCATGTTCATAAGCAAGATAAGGAAAACGCCACAGATTGCCAAGACCTGCTGCTGACCCAATTGCCGCTAAAATAAAAATCCATGCAGAACCAAAGTTGCTACGCTTTTCTGACATATTCTACCCCTTTCCTCGTTGATACAAAGTAACGCCCGTAAGCGTTTATCATATGAAATCAGTATAGCAGGCGCTTGAATAAAATTGTAAATGGCGTATACATAAAGCTATAAAATTGTTTGAATTTTCCTTTTATAATAAGGCATGTAGATATTTACATTAGAAATATAAAGTTGTTTTGCAATTGAAGTAGAAAGCCTGTTGAGGCGTATTGCTTTAGTCCTTTTTCCTTAAGACAGAGAGAAATGCCTCCTGAGGAACTTCGACGTTACCTACTTGCTTCATACGTTTTTTCCCTGCTTTTTGTTTCTCTAGAAGTTTTCTTTTTCGCGACACATCCCCACCATAACATTTGGCAAGAACATTTTTACGCATGGCTTTAACCGTGCTTCTTGCGACAATAGTTCCCCCAATGGCTGCTTGGATGGCAACTTCAAACATTTGCCTTGGGATGAGCTCTTTTAGGCGCTCTACAAGCTCGCGCCCCTTATAGGTGGCTTGCTCTTTATGAACAATGCTAGCAAGCGCATCAACTTTTTCACCATTAATTAGAATATCAAGAAGTACCATTTGGGCTGCTTCATAGCGTTGAAGCTCATAGTCCAGTGATGCATAGCCACGACTGACTGATTTAAGGCGATCAAAGAAATCTGAGACAACTTCGATCATCGGGATATCATAAACAATAGAAACTTGTCTTCCCATATAATTCATATCAACCTGAACCCCGCGCTTTTCAACACAAAGTGTGATGATTGCGCCAACATATTCCTGAGGGACAAGAATGTTAGCACGGACAATGGGTTCATGAACCTCTAAAATAGTACTCTGCTCAGGCAGTTTGGAGGGGTTGTCGACATCCATTTCTTCGCCACTTTTCAAGGTGACCTTATAGATAACCGTCGGTGCAGAGGTAATTAAATCAAGGTTGTACTCACGCTCTAGACGCTCTTGGATAATCTCCATATGAAGCATGCCCAAAAAGCCACAGCGAAATCCAAAGCCTAAAGCCTGTGATACTTCAGGTTCAAAAAATAGTGATGCATCGTTTAGGCTTAGTTTCTCAAGTGCCTCACGGAATGATTCATAATCATCAGCGCTAATAGGGAACATGCCAGCATAAACTTGAGGTTGTACCTTTTTAAAGCCTGCTATTGCTGTGGTTGTTGGGTTTTTAGCCAGTGTGATTGTGTCGCCAACTGGCGCGCCATGGATGTCTTTAATGCCAGCAACAATAAAGCCAACTTCACCTGCTTTGAGGGTTGTTAGTTTTTTCATTTTAGGGGTGAATACGCCTAGCTGATCAATTTGATGGGTTTGACCAGAGGAGAATATTTTAATTTTATCACCCACATTCACCTCCCCATTTCGAATACGAACGAGCGAGACAACACCTAGATAAGGGTCAAACCATGAGTCAATAATAAGCGCTTGTAATGGCGCTTCAATATCACCAATGGGTGCCGGGACTTTGCTGATAATGGTCTCTAAAACATCAACAACACCAATGCCTGTTTTTGCACTACAAGTAGTTGCATCGGTTGCCTCAATGCCTATGATATCTTCAATTTCTTCAGAGACGCGCTCAGGTTCAGCAGAAGGCAAATCAATTTTATTTAAAATAGGAATGACTTCTAGATTCTGCTCAATAGCTGTGTAGCAGTTAGCAACGGTTTGTGCTTCTACACCTTGAGCAGCATCAACGACCAAAAGTGCGCCTTCACAGGCTGCAAGTGAGCGAGAAACTTCATAAGAAAAATCAACATGCCCTGGCGTGTCAATAAAATTCAACTGGTAGGTTTTTCCATCTTTAGCGGTGTAATTCAGCGTTACACTTTGTGCTTTAATGGTGATGCCTCGTTCTCTTTCAATATCCATGGAGTCTAAAACCTGCTCTTTCATTTCACGGTCAGAGAGGCCTTGGCATACTTGAATAAAACGATCAGATAGTGTTGATTTACCATGATCGATATGAGCAATGATTGAAAAATTACGAATGTGCTGCATATGCAATTAATACTATATTTTAAAGGATATTATTATAGTGTGCATTATGCCTAAGTTTTTGAGTAAAGTGAACAGAATAAAATCTCAATGCTGGGATAGGAAAAATATTGACATGTTGAACAAATAACGGCAAAATGTGCTGCGTTTTAGAAAATTGTTAATAATTTTAACTATAAATATTTATAATTGATAACGGAGAATAACATTGGCTAATAGTAGACAAGCTAAAAAGCGTGTAAAACAAGCAGAAAAAAGACGTCAACATAACGTTGCGCGTCGCTCAATGATGAGAACGTTTTTGAAAAAAACGGTCAAAGCAATTGAAGAGAAAGACGTTGTTGTAGCGAAAGAATCTTTTCAAAAGCTTCAGCCTGTTTTAGATCGTTATGCGACAAAAGGTTTGATTCATAAAAACAAGGCAGCGCGTCATAAAAGTCGCTTGAGTGCACAAATCAAAGCGTTAGAAACGGCTGCTAGTGCATAAGCATTGTTAAGCAATTAACTGGAAACCTCTGCTCAGGCAGGGGTTTTTTTTTGTTTGCAATCTGATGTTAGTCATAATGCCTGATATAAGGTTTTATGGAAGTTTGTATTGTTCATTGTGTTCTGAGTGCGTTAAAATGAGCGAAAGATTTTTTGAGACTCTAAGGAATTGGCAGTGTATACATTAGGAAAGTTGGCTAGCCTTTTAGGTGGCGTTGCCCATGGTGACCAAGAACTAAAGGTTAAAAAGCTTGCGACATTATCTCGTGCTTCAAGCGGTGATTTGAGCTTTTTATCAAACCCAAAATATCTATCAGAATTAAAAACAACCAAGGCCACAGCTGTGCTATTAAGCAAAGAGGCGCTAGAGTATTGTCCAGTTGATGCTATTGTGCTTGATAATCCGTATCTAGCATTTGCAAAAGTGGCAGAGTTATTTGATACTTCACCTAAACCCTCCAAAACGATTCATCCTTCTGCTGTTGTTGATTCAACTGCGTTTATAGGTGAGGGGGTTTCTGTCGGTCCAAATGCAATGATTGGCAAAGATGTAAAGCTTATGAATAATGTTGTGATCGGCGCCAATAGTGTTGTTGAAGCCCATTCAGTCATAGGCGAGAATAGCGAAATTAAATCAAATGTCAGTGTTTATCATAATGTTAAAGTCGGTAAAAACTGCATTATACATGCTAACACAGTGATTGGCTCTGATGGTTTTGGCAATGCAAAAGATGAGCATGGTAAATGGATTAAAATTCCACAATTAGGTGGTGTTGTGATCGGGGATAACGTTGAGATTGGTGCAAGTACCACGATTGATCGCGGTGCGATTGATGATACAGTAATTGCCGATGGGGTGAGGATTGATAATCAAATTCAAATTGCACATAATGTTACTATCGGGGAGAATACTGCAATTGCTGGTTCAACAGGGATTGCGGGCTCAGTTGATATTGGTAAAAACTGCCTTATTGGTGGGCAGGTCGGGATTAGCGGACATTTATCTATTTGTGATAATGTGGCGCTTGGTGCCTCCTCTAATGTCAGTAAAAGCATTGAGGTGCCAGGGTTCTATACAGCTGGATTTAATGCACGGCCTCATATGGAATGGAAGCGTGTGCATGCAAGGTTGTTCCGCTTGGATAAGCTTGAAAAGCGAGTCAAGCATTTAGAGCAAGATATGAAAGAGAGAGTTAATGAAGATTAAGGCGAGAAAATGCAATTAAATATTCAGCAAATTAAGGAAATTTTACCGCATCGTTACCCATTTTTATTGGTGGATAAAGTTCTTGAGGTTGACTGTGATGAAGGCAGAATTACTGCGCAGAAAAATGTGACAGCCAATGAGGAATTTTTTAATGGTCACTTTCCTAAACAGCCAATTATGCCAGGTGTGCTTATTGTTGAGGCAATGGCGCAGGCGACGGGCATTTTGGGTGTTAAAATGATGCACTCGGTGAATGAGCAGCTGGATGAGAAGAAGCTGTTTGTTTTGGCGGGAATTGATAAAGTGCGGATTAAAAAGCCAGTTGTTCCTGGTGATATTTTGATTTTTGAAGCAAAGATGAATAAAATTAAACGTGGAATGTGTAAAAGTAGCGTTGAGACTTTTGTAGATGGTGAAGTGGTTGCCTCTGCTGAATTTCTTGCAGCTTATAGGGAAATGTAAACGTGATCGACTCAAGAGCTGTCATACATGAATCTGCGCAAATAGCTGACAATGTTACTATTGGCCCTTTTGCTATTATTGGCGAAAACGCTCAAATTGGTGAAGGATGTAATATTTCAGGACATGCAGTAATTGGTAAAAATGCGATTTTAGGTAAAAATAATCGTATTTTTCAGTTTGCTTCTGTAGGAGAGGAGCCTATTGATCGCACTTTTCATAATGAATTTTCCCAGTTGATTTTAGGTGATAATAATATCATACGTGAATGTGCAACCATTCATGGCGGAACTGCGAAAGAAGATGGCATTACGAGAGTAGGCAGCAATAATTTGATTATGAACTATGTTCATATTGGGCATGATTGTCATATTGGGAATAATGTGACTTTGGTCAATAGTGCTGGGCTTGCAGGTCATGTGCATGTTGATGATTATGCAACAATTGGTGTCAGTTGTGGTGTTCATCAGTTTTGTCGAGTCGGGGCGTATGCATTTATTTCACACATGGCGCTCATTACCCAAGATGTCCCGCCTTATTTAATGGTCGCATCCTCACCAACAACTTCACCATGTGGGATTAACGTCGAAGGTTTAAAGCGATCAGGTTTTTCAACAGAGACAATCCGTGGGCTTCGAGATGCCTATAAGGTGATTTATCGCCAAGGTCTTCGTTTGGTTGAAGCTATTGAAAAATTAAAGACCATGCAGAAGCAAACTCCAGAGGTTGATTTATTCATCGAGCTTTTGGAATCATCAAAAAGAGGAATTCTTCGCTAGTGCGCATTGCAATTGTTGCAGGGGAGCTATCGGGTGATCAATTAGGTGAGGGTGTGGTGCGCCTGTTAAAAGCACGTTATCCGCATGCAATTATTGAAGGTATTGCAGGACCAAAAATGATTGCCGCTGGATGTAAAAGCCTGTATCCCATTGAAACACTCTCAGTCATGGGGATTATTGAAGTTCTAAAGCACTTGCCAGCCATTTTAAAAGTGCGAAATGGCCTTCTTAGGCATTTTAGAGAGAATCCTCCTGATGTTTATATTGGTATTGATGCGCCGGATTTCAATTTACCAATTGAGAAGAAATTAAAAAAGCAGGGTGTGAAAACTGCGCATTATGTTAGCCCATCTGTATGGGCATGGCGTGAAGGGCGAATGAAAAAGATAAAAAAGGCAACGGATGTGGTGTTTGCTATTTTGCCTTTTGAAGAGGCTTTCTATCAAAAACACAACCATAAAGCCGTGTTTGTAGGTCATCCGCTTGCGAATAAAATTCAGATGAAAACCTCAAGCTCTGATGCGCGAAATAAGTTGGGATTAACGCTATCAAAAAAGACTTTAATCGCAGTATTGCCCGGTAGTAGAAAGCAAGAAGTTGAGCGAATTTTGCCAGTGTTTATAGAGGCGCTTTTATTGCTGAAAGATAAAGGGTATCAATTTGAGTTGGTGATACCGGTTGCTAAGCCATCATTAAAGCCGCTGATATCAAAGGCGCTTTTGGATGTGAAATTAAGCGTCCATCTGGTCGAACAAAATGCACATTTAGCGCTGCAAGCTTCTGATATAGCGCTAGTTGCTTCTGGGACTGCAACGCTAGAGGCGATGCTTTATAAAAAACCAACGGTGGTTGGTTATGAGGTTTCAAAATTAACAGCATATGTTGCTAAAAGGCTCCTTAAAACAAAGTATGCCTCTTTGCCCAATATTTTGGCGCAAGAAGCACTTATTCCTGAGCTGATTCAAGATAACTTTACCAAGGAGAATATTGCAAAGGCAATGATGCAATACCTAGGCAATGAGGCAGCATTTGATGAAGTTGTAGAGCGTTTTAATCAGTTTCATACTGAGCTAAGTCAAGACAGTGATCAAAAAGTTGTTGATGAGATTGGAAAATTAATTGCTCATCGAGTGAGATTTTTGTAGTAAAGTCTCTTTTTAAATATTTCAGCATTGATTAGAATAGGACATTAATTTAGATAAATGAGTTTATCCCTTATGAATAAAGTGCAACTGATACTTCTTTTGAGTATCGTTATTGTGATTTTGCTTCTTGTTGATGCGTTTCGGCGTAGCAAGCGTAAAAAATATAAAAAACATATGGCTGAGCTGGAGAAAACACAAAAGGCGGATAAAGCGAACAAAAAAGGGCAAGCCTATCAAGCAATTCAGACACAAGATAAAGTGCTTGATGTTGAGGTGAATAAAATTGAGCTTGGTGAAGATATCAAGGTAGATCCAACTTCCTCGCAGAGTGTTGCAAGTTTCGAAGAGCAAAAAAGCTACCCGGCTTTAGATGAAGGTTATGCGGTAATCTATTTAAGTGCACCAAGAGGCTATGTCTTTAATGGGCAAGATATTTTAGAGTTATTCTCTCAAGAGGGGCTTCATTTTAATGCGGCTGAAAATAGCTTTCAGTTTATAACAGAAGATGGCGATGTGTTATATAGCATTGTCGCTGATGAAAAAGAGCCGCTATTTAGTGGGGATACATTCTCTCAGTCAGAATACACGTTATTGGTATGCATTCTAAATGCAAAAAAACTCGCGAAGTTTTATGATGCGGCAATTTGTTTTGAGCATTTTTTTACGAGTGTTAGTGGGCTAAATACACGCTTAGGTGCTACGATGTTAAATGAGCACAAAAGACGTTTTACAAGCTCTGATGATGCCACCTATCGCAGCAAGATGAATAGCTTGAAGCCTGAAGTTGTAACGGATTAAGAGTTTTAGGAATATGCTAAAGAATAAAAAAGTTATTATCCTTTTGATGGATTCTTTTGGTATTGGTGAGTCAAAAGATGCGGTGCGTTTTGGTGATGAAGGTGGTGATACACTTGGACATATTGTCGATTACCGAGCGCCTTGTAACCCTTTAAGATTGCCAAATTTGGCAAAGCGTGGTTTAGAAGAGGCGGCTCAAATGAGTCGGGCTCGCCCTTTATCTGTTTCGCTTAGTGAGGAAGAAAATACTCAGGTGCAAAATAGTAAATTTGGCTATTGTATTGAGCAAAGTCTTGGCAAAGATACGCCAAGTGGGCATTGGGAAATTGCGGGCGTGCCAGTTCTTTTTGATTGGCATTATTTTGAAAGAAAAGAAACAGGCTCTGTATTTCCACAAGCTTTTTTGGATGAGTGGGTTAAGAGAACAAATCTAACAGAAGGGTTTTTAGATGCCGGTCATGGTTCTGGTACTGAAGTATTAAAATCTTTAGGTGTGGAGCACTGCATTACTAAAAAGCCCATTATTTATACCTCAGCGGATAGCGTGTTTCAGATTGCTGCGCATGAGGAGTATTTTGGTTTGGAGCGCTTGTATGAGTTATGTGAAGTGGCGCGCAAGCTTTTTGATGAGATGGGACTGGTTGTTGGGCGTGTTATTGCAAGACCTTTTGTCGGTGAATCAGCTGTTGATTATCAAAGAACAGGAAATCGTAAGGATTATTCAATACTGCCGCCAGAGAAGACATTGTTAGATGTGTTAAAATCAGCGGGTGCTGAGGTGGTTTCTGTTGGTAAGATTGCGGATATTTATGCCCATCAAGGGATTACAAAAAAGCTGAAAGCTACCGGTATTGATGCGCTTTTTGATGCTACTGTCCAGGCATACAAAGAAGCAAATAATAATACGCTGATATTTACTAATTTTGTCGATTTTGATTCAAGTTTTGGTCATAGAAGAGATGTTAAAGGCTATGCAAATGCGCTTGAGCTCTTTGATGCAAGATTGCCAGAGTTGGATGCGCTTTTAGATGATGATACGATTGTCATTGTTGCTGCAGATCATGGTTGTGACCCCACCGCAGAGGGAAGCGATCATACAAGAGAGCATATTCCATTTCTACTTTGGGGGAATCGAGTGAAAACAGAGAACATCGGAGCACGTCAAAGTTTTGCTGATATCGGCCAGAGTATTGCTGATTATATGGGTGTTACAGCATTGGCATATGGTGATTCTGTGTTTAAAAAGGAATCGCTAGCGTGTCATACTTGAAACAAGAAATTATCTCTTTAATTGACTTAACCTCTTTAAATAATGATGATACTCGTACTGAAATTGATGTATTGATAAGTAAATCACTCAATGCACTTGGCGCGGTTGCGGCAATTTGTATTTACCCTGAGTTTGTCAGCTATGCAAAAGCAAAGATAAAAAATAAAGGTGATAATATTAGGCTTGCGACAGTTGTTAACTTCCCTGATGCAAAAAAAGATTTAGCGCATTGTATTGATCTGACAGAAAAAGCCCTATCTGAGGGCGCTGATGAGATTGATGTTGTGATTCCCTATTGCGATTATCTGAAAACAGGATCCTCGGAGCATGCTTGTGTGCTTGTTAGGGAACTAAAAGCACTTTGTGTGAATAAAACGTTAAAAGTCATTATTGAGTCAGGTGAGTTAAAAGACGCTTCTCTTATTGAAAAGGCAAGTTTTGACGCGCTTGAAAACGGCGCAGATTTTATTAAAACTTCAACAGGAAAAACACCAGTTGGAGCAACTTTAAAAGCAGCTGAAGTCATGTTAAATACAATTAAGACCTTCTCTCAAAATAATCCGCAAAGCGTAGTGGGCTTTAAGGCTTCAGGAGGTATTCGAACCTATAATGATGCCTGTCAATACTTGGACTTGGCAGAGAAGATTTGTGGCAGGGAGTTTATTTCCCCCTCAACCTTTCGCTTTGGTGTGAGTGGGTTATTGGATAATTTATTGGTTGATAAAATATCAACGCTTTCTGGATATTAACTGGATGAGTAAGTTTATTGTTATTGAAGGCTTGGAAGGTGCAGGAAAAAGTACCGCTGTTTCAGTCGTTAAAGCATTTTTAGAGCAAAGAGGTATTAATGCCTGTTATACGCGTGAACCTGGTGGAACTTTTTTGGCTGAGAAAATAAGAGAGCTTCTTATTACCCCTTATCAAGAGGAGGCGCTTTGTTCTGAAGCAGAGCTTCTTCTAATGTATGCCTCTAGGATGCAGCATGTTGAGAGATTGATTAAACCTGCGCTAAGGAGTAATAAATGGATTGTTTGTGATCGCTTTAATTGGTCATCTTTGGCCTATCAAGGTGGCGGAAGAGAAATAGGCTACCAGAAGGTAAGCGCCTTAAATGATTTATTGCTATCTGATATTAAACCGGATTTAACCATTTATTTAGATATTGATCCTCAAAAAGGACTGTTACGTGCTAAGAGGCGAAGCGCGCTTGATCGAATTGAGCAAGAGAAATTAAGCTTTTTTGAGCGTGCGCGCGCTATTTTCATAGCGCTTGTAAGGGAAAATCCACAGCAAGCTGTATTGATCGATGCAGGTCAGCCTTTAGAAAAGGTATCTTTAGAGATTGAAGCCCAGCTAAATAAACTGCTTTAAAAGGTATTTAAAGGATTTGATGATTCATTGAACAATGAATAAACGCTATTTAGCTTCGGAAAATATGACGCTCTGCATCAAAGCAGAGCTGAAAATATAAGATAGGTGTGTTGTTTATATGAACAGGTATTCAGTTTGCTATAGAGCAGTATTTAGCAGTTAGAGGTGCTAACGCCAACTTTTGTAAATGCTTGTGCAACATCAGCTGTTGAATAGTTAAGATCTTTAGCGGCATAGATTACACCACAAGCTGCTTGCGAAAACTTTACTGAAGGTGTCCAATATTTCACATTCGCTAATACCATTATATGAAAAGCCTCTTTCACGCCTTCGGCGTACTGATTCGATAAGCCCTGAGTTTGATTGTTAGAAGCCCATGTGCTTGCTAATAAATAAAATGCTTTATTAAATACACCGCTGCCTGTATGAACAATATATGATTGGTCTCCACGTGATTTTATAAGCATTTTTCGATAACTAATTTCACATGCGAGTGCGCCGTCAAGCGAAGGATCATAGCAATCTGCTGAAATACCATCTTGCGAGGGGTTGTTCATATAGCGTAGGGCTCCATCACCTTTCATGATGGTTTCACCGATACCCCAGCCAATTTGCCCTTCTGGGTCTTCTGGATAAAACTTTGCATAATTGCTTTCATCTTGACTAAGCAAATAGGCTCTAACGGCCTGTCCTGCCATATCTGAAAAAGCTTCATTTAAAGAACCTGACTGGTTGGTATAAACAAGGCCTGAATGTTGTTCAGTAAATCCATGACTCACTTCATGACCGGCTACGTCTAAAGACACAAGTGGGTAGAGGCTATTGCCATCACCAAAGGTCATATTCCCATTATACCAAAAAGCGTTGTCATAATTACTGCCATAATGTACACGCATAACTAATTGCATTGCTTCATTGTTTGCAGTTAGTGCATCAATGCCATACCATTCCTTATACATATCGATAATTATATCGCCAAAATAGTGTGCATCATTGATTGCAGAATAGGCGCCATTAATTTCATCTTGTCCGGTGTTCATGCCGCAAGTATAACTATAAGGAGTGGTCGTGTCGTCCTGCGTTTGCTGTAAATCGACGGTTCGGACGCGTATGTTTTCCATTGTGCAGGTTGTGCCTTGTTGTGTGACATCTAAAGAAGGCATCCCTTGCTGACCATACCAATATTCATGTACTTTTTCATTGCCTCCTGGTCCTGTATCTTCAAAATTTTGAATATTGTCCCAGCTTGTTATAATTTCTCCAGTCTTTGCATCAACATAATAACGCATAGCCTGTGGTTGATTGTTTGCCTTTTGTGCTAGGAATTGCACTTGGTAAATTAGTTTTGGCTGTTTATTATCCATAATAATTTGCAACTTGGCACTGGGCGCATTACCATTTAAGTAATTAACCTGATAACCCTTAGCATTCTGATTGTAAACGGTTAAAGAATGAGAGATTGCGTATTGTGCTGAAATGCTTGGGCTAGTGTCAAGGCTAATATTTTTGATTACTTCACCGTTAGCTTTATCCTCATTAGTGGTTAATAAAAGGCTCTTTTGGCCTCTTTTAGCAATCGTAATTTGGGCGCCTATCACTTTGATTCCTTTGTAATACTGCTGATAGCGCTCATAGTTAATGCCTGCTAAATTGGATTGAGATATTTGATTTAAAGTATTTGTTTGTGGTGTTGTCATCAACATGGTATTTGCACCATTTTCCTGATTCATTTGTAGATGAAAACCTTGCAAATCGTCGATAGGTGCATTAGTTAAATTAACCTTTTCCGTAGCATAGGCTCCAGCAGTTAATAGGCTAAAACTAAAACTTAATATAATACTCTTTTTCAACTTCATTTTTTTCCTTTCCTATTGGTTGTGATCTGGTCATGCAATAACCTATAAATCTGTTTTACCAAGATTACGTAGGGTATCTGACTGCATGATAGATTTGTCATACTGTCTATTAAATACGTGGCCTTAGCCGTCCTTCTTGGTAGGCAAGTTATGACTCACTATATTCCTTCGATTTTGAGTTAGGCCTTAGGGTAGTGTCTTTGAGTGCAAAATGTACTCTAGCAACTAACCTTATGACGCTTGATAAGTTTAAGCTAGGGCTACCAAAAACTACTTGAGCTTGTATTTTGTTCCCTTTGCTTCTCGGCGAATGAAAATTGTGCCGAGGCTTTTTGGTTTAACGCAAGTGAGGCTGCAATGGTTGATAGTATTACTTTTTTCATGGGGGGTACTTCTCCTTTCCTTTTCCTTTCTCTATGTTGTGTCTGTGTTACATCACAGGATGTGCTGTAACCTTTCACAACATTCCTTCACTAGCTGTCATTCGTGACTGCTAGGATTAATTGTTATAGCATGTAATAAATGAAATTAAAAGTGAAATTACGCATTGATTTGACATTTTATAATTATATTTACGTGTGTATTTTATATTTTCTATTTTAACTTTGAAGCATATGACCAAAAAAACCTCAACAATGCAGTTTTTTTTGGTAAACTAGCACACCTGAAATCTAGATAAATAGTATGGCAAGTGCATTATGTGTGGTGTGGTTGGAATTATTGGGAAATCACAAGTAAATCAAAAGCTTTTTGATGCGTTAACAATGCTTCAGCATCGAGGTCAGGATGCGGCAGGGATATTAACTTGTGACGGTTATCATATGTCTTTAAGGAAGGCAAAAGGATTGGTGGTGGATGCCATCCGAGCAAGGCATATGGAGCGACTTAAAGGGAATCTCGGTATTGCGCATGTTCGCTACCCAACGGCAGGCTCTAATAGTGAGTTTGAGGCGCAGCCATTTTATGTCAATTCGCCCTATGGTATTGCCTTAGCGCATAATGGAAATTTAATTAACACGGCAGAAATTCGTAAAGATTTATTGGAAAAAGATTACAGGCATGTTAATACAAGCTCGGACTCAGAGCTGTTATTAAATGTATTGGCATCTGAGTTAACAAAGGCGAGGGTCTCATTAAAAGACTTTTCCATTGATATTTTCTTTGATGCAATGAAAAAGGTTTATAACCGCTGTGTTGGTGGCTATGCCGTAGTCGGCGTGATTGCTGGGGCTGGACTTTTTGCTTTTCGTGACCCAAACGGTATTAGACCTTTAGTGCTTGGGAAAAAAACCTCTCCCGATGGCGGTGTTGAATATATAGTGGCCTCAGAAACAGTTGCGCTTGATTGTGATGGTTATGAGTTTGTGGATGATATTCAAGCTGGAGAGGCTATTTTTGTTGATTTAGAGGGCAAGCTGACAAGGAAGGTATGCTCAGATAAAGCAAGCTTATCGCCGTGTATTTTTGAATATGTCTATTTAGCGCGACCTGATTCAGTGATTGATGGTATTTCTGTTTATGGCGCTCGTCTTGAAATGGGGCGAAGGCTTGCCAAAAGTATTCTTCAAACAATGCCAAATCATGATATTGATGTTGTTATTCCAGTTCCTGACTCAGGTCGCCATGCTGCGCTGCCAATTTCTCGTGTGCTCGATGTGCCCTATCGTGAGGGCTTGGTGAAAAACCGTTATGTTGGCAGAACCTTTATTATGCCAGATCAGGAGAAAAGGCAAAAATCCATTCGTAAGAAGCTAAATACAATTGCAGATGAGTTTGATGGGAAACATGTTCTTCTGGTTGATGACTCAATTGTTCGTGGTAATACTTCAAAGCTTATTGTTGAGATGGCAAGGGAGGCTGGCGCTAAGAAAGTATCGATTGCATCAACTGCGCCGGTAATTCGCTATCCGAATGTGTATGGTATTGACATGCCGACACATAGTGAACTTGTGGGTTATGGAAAGGATATAAAAGCTATTGCCGATTTTATTGGTGTTGATCACTTGTTTTATCAGACAAATGAAGACCTTGTGAAATCGGTTCAATGCCTAAATCCAAAAATTAGTCACTTTGACACTTCTGTTTTTGATGGAAACTATATAACAGGTGGTGTTGATCAGCGCTATTTGGATGGGCTTAGTCTTGCTAGGGAGTCTAAAGAGACTAAGAGCAAAGGAGTGGGTGGCTCTATTGATATGCAAAATCAGGAATAGCAGAAAAAATGCAGTATCATGATTATGCAACCATTGAGAGTTTTTTGCCTTGCAGTACACCAAAGGCGTGGGTAGATAAGGCGTTACAGAATCAAGAGATTTTATTAATTGACCATGCGCATTGTGAGAAAAAAGCGGCCTCTGCGGCAATTAGCTTTATGTATCGAAAGTCAACTGAATACCCAGATCTTCTATTAAGAATGTCAAAGATTGCCAGAGAGGAGCTCGTGCACTTTGAGCAGGTGCTTGCGATTTTAAAAAAACGTAATATTCGCTATCGGCTTTTATCTGAATCTCGTTATGCCAGAACACTCAGAACGCTTATGAGAACTTCAGAAGAAGGCAGACTCGTTGATACGCTTATTATCGGCGCCTTTATTGAAGCAAGATCATGCGAAAGGTTTTCAGTAATTGCGCCGCATTTGGATGAAGAGCTACAGAAATTTTATCAGGGGCTTCTTGCTTCAGAGAGGCGGCATTTCAGCATTTATTTACAATTTGCTACAGAGTATAGTAGTGAGCCTATTATGCCTCACATTGAACGATTTAGAGTATTGGAGCAAGAGTTAATCGAATCTGAAGACAATGAGTTTCGTTTTCATAGTGGCGTTTAATCTTTTTAGCAGAAACAAATGCTTAATTCGAAGAGTCTTTATTTGCTGATACGTAAACCTTTATCACTTTCTTGATAAGCCTTTTCAGTGAAATCACCCATCCAATGTTTAATTGTATTGAATGTATCAATAAACTGTGGTTTTGCTTGTGGGCTTTGTAAGTTATCAGCTTCTTTTTGAACTAGCTCTGAGAAACGTTTAATAGAGGCAAGTCTTGTATTATCAGAGGCAATGATATTCGCATATAGTTCAGGGTCTTGATTAAAAAGTCGGCCAATGATGTTGAGCTCCATTTTGTATACAGGGGAAGCCATGGAAAGTAAGGCCTCAATATCTGCATTTTCTTGTTTTAGATAACCACCAATACAAAAGGTAATAAAATGCTCAATCCCTTGGATAAAGGTCATCGCGTCATCATGTGATTTTGCTGTCATTTCTTTAAGTGTAAATTGAAGGGAGGAGAGGCTTTTTAAAAACCAGTTATAAGCTTCGGGCTCTCGACCATTACAATAAATGATCACTTGGTCCTTTGGGTTTTGAATTGTAGGGCCAAAAATGGGGTGTAATCCAAGGGTTGGACCCTTGTGAAACTCAAGCATCCAGTTAAGTGGATCGGTTTTAATGCTGGTAATGTCGGCTAGAATGGTTCTCTTATCAATATATTGACAGCAGCGAGAAATCGTCTCTTTTGTGACAGAAATCGGGACGCTGATAATGATAAGGTCTTGATCTTTAAGCTTATTCTGCGCTTCACTATCCCAGTCATTCTCACCAAATAGGGTAATGTTATATTCCAGCGTTGAAAGAAACTGCTTTAGCATTTTTCCCATTGCGCCATAACCGCCGATAATACATATGTTTTTGTTGCGAGGGTTAGTATGCTGTGTGTGTTGCATGATCGATTATACCTTAAGCCAAAATGTAACAGGGCCATCATTTGTAAGCGTTACTTGCATGTTTGCTCCAAAGTGACCATGGCGTGTGTGTGGAAATTTCTGTAAAGCCAGCGCACAAAACTTTGAGAACTTCTCTTTTGCAATATCAGGAGAACATACATTAGAAAAGCTTGGGCGTAGCCCTTTGGATGTGTTTGCAGCTAAGGTGAATTGAGGAACTAATAATAACCCGCCATTTATATTATTTAGCGAAAGATTCATTTTGCCCTCTTGGTCTTCGAAAATTCGGTAGTTTAGGAGCTTATGCAGCATTTTTTCAAAATGTGTCTCTATATCAGTATTTTCCATGCAGATAAGTGCTACAATCCCTTGCGAGATTTCAGCAATGGTTTCCTTATCTACTAAGATGTGTGCTTTTGTCGTGCGTTGAATCAATGCGATCATTAACTATTGGCTTCAGTTGTGATTAATTAATAGCAGAGCCAGCATAAGTAAATTTATTGATAGATGCAATAAAATGTAGCTGGTCAATATCGACTTTAAAGTTTGAGTTTCAGCTATAAAGTGACTTTTTTGTGATTTGATTGGCTTTTTTAAACAAAACCCTTGCAATTGAAAAAAGAAGTGATAGGATATGTCCTTGTTGATGCGGGGTGGAGCAGCCTGGTAGCTCGTCGGGCTCATAACCCGAAGGTCGTTGGTTCGAATCCAGCCCCCGCTACCAAAAATTTTATTAAGTAAAGACGGGCCCTTTAGGGCCTTTTTTGTTTGTTGATAAAAAGGACCTTCAGAGTCCTTTTTTTGTATCTCAAGGAGAAATGTCTACATGTTAATTGAGGAACTAAAAGCATTGATTGAGCCAGAAGTCGAAGCGCTTGGCTTTATTCTTTGGGGTATTGAAGTAGATGGCTCCAGTACGCATGCAGGCAGTATGACGCTTCGAATTTTTATTGACTATGAAGAAGGGATTTCAGTTGACGATTGTCAAGAAGTGAGTCATGCCGTTAGTGCTATTTTGGATGTTGAGGATCCGATAAGTGGCGCATATACGTTAGAGGTTTCCTCTCCTGGCGTTAATAGGCGTGTATTTAGTGCTATTCAGGCAAAAAGTCTTGTTGGGTTTATTGTAAAGGTAGAGCTGACACATCTGCTTGATCAGTTAAACCGTAAAAAGTTCAAAGGAACGATTAAAGGTGTAGAGGGCGATTTTGTTACGCTTAGTACAGATGAGGGTGAAGTGAAGTTTGACTTTAGTAGCGTTGATAAAATGCGTGTTGTGCCAAACTTTTAGAGTGTTAAAAGGATAGTGAAATGAGCAAAGAATTATTACTTGTTATTGAAACAGTTGCAAATGAAAAAGAAGTCTCAAGAGACATGCTTTTTGAGGCAATGGAAGAGGCTTTGGCAGTTGCTACGGCAAAACGTTTTTCTGAAGATGCAAATATTAAAGTAACCATTGATAGAAAAACAGGCGAATATGATACTTTTCGTTTATGGAGCATTGTTCCAGAAGATCATGAAATAGAAAACTACGCTGCTGAACTTTATGTCGATGTCGCAAAAGAAAAAGGCCATGATGTCGAAATTGGTGATGTGCTGGAAGAAGAGCTTGAGTCCATTGAGTTTGGACGCATTGCTGCGATGACTGCAAAGCAAGTAATTATGCAAAAAGTTCGCGATGAGGAACGAAGACTCATGGTTTCTCGCTTTAAGGATAAAATCGGTAAGATTGTCTATGGTGAGGTAAAGCGTGCAACGCGTGATTTTCTTGTATTAGATTTAGGTGAAGATGCTGAGGGGGTGTTATATCGCTCAGAGCTTTTACCAAAAGAAAACTACCGCTTAAATGACAAGCTTCGCGCCTGTGTGCTTAAAATTGATGAGGAGACAAAGGGCTATCAGATTATTTTAAGTCGTTCGAACAAAAAGATGCTTGAAGCACTTTTGGCGCTTGAGGTACCTGAGGTTTCTGAAGAGCTTATGGATATTGTGAGTATTGCGCGTGACCCTGGCTCTAGAGCAAAGGTTGCAGTGAAGTCAAATGACAAGCGTATTGACCCAGTTGGCGCTTGTGTTGGTATGAGAGGTTCGCGTATTCAAGCAATTACTAATGAGCTACAGGGTGAGCGTGTGGATATTGTTCTGTGGGATGATAACCCAGCTCAGTGCGTGATTAACTCTGTGGCGCCAGCTGAAGTGATCTCGATTGTACAAGATGAAGACAATCAAACAATGGAAGTGGCGGTTAAAGAAGAACAGCTTTCTCAAGCCATTGGTAAAAATGGTCAGAATGTTCGTTTGGCATCAGCACTAACGGGCTGGCATATTAATATCATGGCTGAGTCAGCAGCAGCTGAAAAACAGCAAGAAGAAGCAAATAAAACAATGAATATATTTGTGGATGCGCTTGATATTGATGAAGATGTCGCTGAAGTGTTGGTTGAAGAAGGCTTTAGTACTCTAGAAGAAGTGGCGTATGTTGATCCGCAAGAGATGAGTGAGATTGAAGGCTTTGACGAAGAAATTGCTGAAGAGTTGCAAGAGCGTGCAAAAACAGCGCTACTCTCTCAAGCTTTGGCCGCTGAAAAGCCAGCTGACGATCTTCTTAATATGGAAGGTATGACAGAAAAATGGGCAAATATACTTGCAGAAAATAAAATCATTACGATGGAAGATTTAGCTGAGCTTGCAACGGATGATTTAATAGATATTATCCCAATGAGTGAAAAAGAGGCCGCCGATTTAATTATGACGGCTCGCGCCCCGTGGTTTAATGAAGATAATAAATAATTGAGGGAATGTCATGGCAGAGATTACAGTAAGTCAATTGGCAAAACTCATCAAAATTGATGAACAAGTTTTATTGCAAAAGTTAGAGCAATCAGGGGTGCATAAAAGTGCGGTAACTGATGTAGTAAGTGATAGTGAAAAAAGCACACTGTTGGCGTTTATTCAAAGTAGCGCATCGACAGCGAAAAAAAAGCCAGTTACGTTGCAGCGTAAGACAACCAAACAATTAAAAGTCTCTGGCAATCGAAAGATTAATATAGAGGTTAGAAAAAAAAGAACCATTGTTGCACCGCCTGTTGTGGATATGGAAGAAGTTGTAGATAAAGAAGCTGAATTAGTGGAAACGCAAGATCATTCAGCTGTTGAGGCTGAAGGTTCAGTGTCAGAGAGTGTTGCTGTGGAAAAACCAGTGGAAGTAGGGTTGTCAGAGGAAAATAAGACAGATGCTACTAAAGCTAGTGACTCGCCTCTAGAGCAAAATGAAGTTGAGCTTGTGGATAATGAGACTGTAGAAGAAAATGTTGTAAGTGAACCTTCTAAGGATGAAGCTAAAACAGAGCAAACTGAAGTCCCTGAAAAAGCAAAACTGCAAAAGCCGAAGATGCCTAAAAAAGAATCAGATCAGATTGAGGCTACTCAGGAGATTAAAAAAACTGTAGAGCCAAAAGCTAAGCCAGAGCCAAAAGCTAAAGCAGAGCAAAAGGAAAATGGCTTTCGCATTACTTCAAAACCTACTGTGGCAGTTGAAAATGATGCCTCTGGAAGACAAAAAGAAAAAGAGTCTGTTAATGCTGACTCCACACCTAAGAAACCGGCAAGGTTGAAGCAAAAGGCTACACAATCTACTGAGGAAGTAGAAACTCGTAAAAATATTAAAAAACCAAAAGGCCAGAAAAAACAATCCTCAAAGTCGCTGTATCAATTTGACGATGATGGTTATGGCAATTCAATGAAAAAATCACGACTTTCAGGTAAAAAGATTGCAGTAAATAAAGTCAAGACTCAGCAATTTAATAAACCTGTTGAAAAAGAGGTGAAGCAAGTTGTTCTTTTTGAAGGTATTACCGTTAATGAGCTTGCGCAAAAAATGGCGGTTAAGGCTGCTGACTTAATTAAAATACTTATGAAGATGGGTGTGATGGCAACGATTAACCAGCCGATTGATATGGATACGGCAATTTTGATTGTTGAGGAGCTTGGGCATGAATATACAATGCATAAAGAAGATGTGTTGGAAGATACAGTTCTGATTGACTCATCTAAGCAAGATAGCGCGCCAAGAGCACCTGTTGTAACGATTATGGGGCATGTTGACCATGGTAAAACCTCGCTATTGGATTATATCAGAAAAGCGCGTGTAGCCGTGGGCGAAGCCGGTGGAATTACGCAGCATATTGGTGCTTATTCAGTGGAAACTGAGCGTGGACAAATTACCTTTTTAGATACCCCGGGGCATGAAGCGTTTACAGCAATGCGTGCGCGTGGTGCAAGTAGTACCGATATTGTTATTTTGGTTGTTGCTGCGGATGATGGTGTCATGCCGCAAACAATTGAAGCAATTCAGCATGCAAAAGCAGCTGGTGTGCCAATTGTTGTGGCTGTTAACAAAATAGATAAGCCAGAGGCAGATCCAGATCGTGTGAAAACAGAACTCTCTCAGCATGATGTTATTCCTGAAGACTGGGGTGGGGATATTATGTTCGCACCTGTTTCTGCTAAGTCAGGCGAGGGTATTGATGCATTATTGGAAGGCATTCTTTTGCAGGCGGAAGTATTAGAATTAACTGCGCCACAAACAGGGTTTGCCAAAGGTATTGTTGTTGAGTCTAAGCTTGAAAAAGGCCGTGGTGCAGTGGCAACGGTTCTTGTACAAAGTGGTGAGCTTAAGCAGGGCGATACTGTCCTTTGTGGTACCGAGTATGGCCGCATCCGTGCGATGAGTAATGATGTAGGGCAAAAAATCACAACTGCAGGCCCATCTACGCCTGTTGAGATATTAGGCCTCTCAGGTGTTCCAAATGCCGGTGATGAAATGATTGCTGTGAAAGATGATAAGACTGCAAGAGAAGTTGCTGAGCTTCGCTCTCAAAAACAAAAAGAAGAGCGTTTGAAACAGCAGCAAGCAAGCAAACTCTCAGCACTTTTTGATAGAATGGGTGAGGAAAATGATGAACAGCAAACGTTGAACATCATATTAAAAGCGGATGTGCAAGGTTCGGTCGAGGCTATTCGTGAATCACTTGTTAAACTGTCAAATGATGATATTAAAGTGAATATTATTGCAAGTGGAATTGGCGGGATTACTTCTTCTGATGTCTCTTTAGCAGTTGCTTCACAGGCTGTTTTATTTGGGTTTAATGTTCGTGCTGATGGCGCTGCGAAAAAGCAAGCTGAAGCAGATGAAATTGAACTTCGTTACTATAGCATTATTTATGATCTGATTGATGATGTGAAAAAAGCGATGTCAGGGATGCTTTCTCCTGAGTTAAGAGAAGAGATTATTGGTATTGCTGAGGTGCGTGATGTCTTTAGATCTTCTAAGTTTGGATCGATTGCAGGTTGTATGGTGATTGATGGTGTTGTCAAACGTAATAACCCAATCCGTGTCCTTCGTGATCAAGTGGTGATTTATGAGGGCGCGCTTGAATCATTAAAACGTTTCAAAGAAGATGCAAATGAGGTCAAAAAAGGCATGGAATGTGGTATTGGTGTGAAGAACTACAATGATGTCAAAGTTGGCGATCAAATCGAAGTGTTTGAGACAATAGAAGTGAAAAGAGAAATATAATTATGGCGAATAACGCGCGTGTACAGAGAGTCTCTGATGAGATTCAAAAAGTAATACAGTCACTTCTGAACACGAAAATAAGAGACCCAAGGTTAAAATGGGTCTCTGTTACTAGTGTGGAAGTATCACGAGATCTTTCTGCTGCAAAGGTGTATTTCTCATCAATGAATCAAACCAATACGATTCAGGAAATCATCAAGGCTTTTGATGCATCAAAAGGCTTTTTTAGAACAGCGCTTGCCAAATCACTTTCTTTAAGGATCACGCCTGTACTTCGGTTTATTCATGATGACTCGCTGAACTATGGGCATAAAATGGATGAGCTGATTACAAAGGCGCGTAGCAAAGATCAAGAAATTGTTGCAGATGATGAACATGAAAAGAGTGAGCATGTGAAAAAAGATGATGGCGATGATGAAAAGCGCGAGCGCTTGCGTTAGTTAAAGCATTATCTTTTAGCATGAGCACTAGCGTTTTGATATTGCTCAGGCTATCATATGATTATTCTTTTACTTGCTTATGATATAAGTTATGACAAGAGTGATTTTACCATTTTTCACATCTATTATTTTGCTGGCTATTCTTGGCGGGTGCTCAACCGTTGAAAATAACCATGAACAACCAGCTGTGGCAAGCAAGCTAAATTCTTCTGACTCTCAAACTATTCAACATTCACAAACTTCTTCTGTAACACATACAGAAAGTGCATCTCAAGAAAAGCAAAAAAAGGTGAGTGTTGAGAGTGAAAAGGCATTGATAGAGCAATCAAAAACTTCAAAAGGCACTCAAAAAGTAAGCTCAAATCTCTACACTGTTCAGCCTATGGATACATTGTGGGCAATCGCACGGACAAACAAAATAACAGTAAACTGTTTAATGAAAGCAAATCAGATGGATGCCAAAGATAAATTAATGGCAGGTCAAGAGTTGATTATTCCAAGTAAGAGCAGTTGCTAGTATTGCAGCGTAAAATTTTATTCCAAAGATTCTATCAGAAAATAACCCATTTTATTTGTCAATTCAGACAAAATTCTCTAACATGCTACTGTTTGAGTTTAAGTCGAGGTTTTTTTGTGAATCATAATATTGTGATCTTGGGTAGTCAGTGGGGCGATGAAGGTAAAGGGAAAATTGTCGATTTTCTGACAGATAAGGCAAATGCTGTAGTGCGTTTTCAGGGTGGACATAATGCAGGGCACACGCTTGTCATTAATGGTGAGGTAACAAAACTTAGATTGATTCCATCTGGTATCTTGCACGATGGTGTAATGAGCTTTATTGGAAATGGTGTGGTGGTTTCTCTAGAGGCTCTGAGCTCTGAAATGAATGAGCTTTTAGCAAGAGGGGTGCCTGTTTTTGATCGTTTACGCATCAGTGAAGCCTGTCCAATTGTTTTACCTGTGCATGTGGCGCTTGATAATGCAAGAGAGGCGGCATTGGGTGATCAAAAAATCGGGACGACAAAAAGAGGTATTGGTCCTGCGTATGAAGACAAGGTCGCAAGGCGTGCAATCCGCATTGGAGATTTAAGAGCACCTCAGAACTTGAAACAAAAGCTTAAAACTTTGCTTAATTTGCATAATTTTACGCTGAAAGAGTACTATAAAGTAGAAGATCAGTTCGATGTTGAAGAGACTTATCAGCAACTACTTGAGTATGCAAAAACCATCTTGCCTATGATCAATGATGTCTCTGCCGAGCTAAATGCAATACGAAAAAAAGGTGGTAAGATTATTTTTGAAGGGGCGCAAGGGACGCTTTTAGATATTGATCATGGGACATATCCATATGTTACCTCCTCTAATACAATATCGGGGACGGTTGCATCGGGCGCGGGCTTTGGGCCTTGTTATCTTGATGCAGTGATTGGTATTACCAAAGCCTATACAACAAGAGTTGGCAGTGGCGCCTATCCAACTGAGCTGGATGATGAAGTGGGCGAACATCTGGGTGTGAAAGGTTGTGAGTTTGGTACGGTTACAGGGAGAAAGCGAAGAACAGGGTGGCTTGATTTAGTGGCATTGAGGCGCGCAATTGAAATTAATAGTATTACTTCAATTTGTCTGACAAAGCTTGATGTTTTGGATGGTTTGAAGGAGCTTAAAGTTTGTGTTGCTTATGAGCTAGATGGAGAGCAAGTGGAATATCCGCCATATGATAATGCTGATTATGTGAGATGTACGCCTGTTTATGAGGTGCTTTCTGGTTGGGAAGGCGAGAGCGTTTTTGATAAAAGAAAGTGGAATGATTTACCTGCTGCTGCGCGTTCGTATGTAGGCTTTGTTGAGAAGAAGCTTGGCATTTCTGTTGATATTGTTTCCACAGGTCCAGAAAGAAGCCAAAATGTGATTGTGAAGGATGTTTTTTAGAAGTAACGGATAAACCCAATATCAAATAAACTCATGGTTCCGGTTGTTTTTGCCGGAATAATCATTCGATAGTTTGCAGTCAATGCAAAGCCTTTTGATAGCGTATAAGCAACTCCTGTGCCAATATTGGGTGCAAACTCAGTGCTGGACATTGATAGTGCGCCTACCCCAGTCAGGAAATACGGGGTGAAATTTGTGTTTGTTGGTAGTGACAAGACGGCATCAAGTCGTGAGTAAGTGCTGAACTTGTTGCTTTGATTGCCTTTGTCTCTGGCTACAAAGAAAATACCACCTGCTTTAACAGAGAAATAAGGGTTAAAGCTATAACCAATGCTCAAAGTGGCTTCCGGTGAATCGCGATAACCTGTGCCGCTGTTAACTAACATCCCAAATGCGGGCGCTGCAAAAAAACCTGTTTTGGGTATTGAATTATTCTCTGATGAGCTGCTTGCGGCATAAGTGCTTCCAATTAAAACAAGTGAGCTGCCAATAAGTGTAATAACCTTTTTCATAAGACTCCTTTTCCATTATTCCAGTTTGATTTCAATCAATTATTTACATGACGGTTTATCAAATTTATCGATAGGTGCTCTTTATATAAAGAGAATAAAGCGCACTGAAATTGCCTGTAATGTGTATTGATGTGCCTGATATGATATCGTGATTTTTGCTGGAAAAAAAGCATTTTAAACTAATTGATTTAATCGATTATTTTTAATTGACTTTTTATTGCATGTTCTCATGACAGCATATAAAAAAATTGCTATGATCTGGGCATTTAATATTTCTGTTTAAAACACAAAAGATGAAGCTGAAGATGAAAGATAAAGTAGAAGATAAGTTAATTCAGGCGGCATTGGTCACTTTCTCAGAATATGGATATGCTGCAACGACAACTAGGATGATAGCAAGTGAGGCGGGTGTGAATATCGCTGCGATTAGTTATTATTTTCGCGGTAAAGAAGGACTTTATCTGCATTTGGTGAAAGTGATGGTTGGGAAATATAGAGATATTCTGCTGCCACTTAGAGAGAAGGTTTTGGCTGAGCTGAAACAAGCGGATAAAAAGCAAATCAAAGCTATCTTGTTGAATTTTTTGACCAATATGACAAAAAACTCTCTGGATAGTGAGTTTAATCAGTTTGCACGCATCACATTGAGGGAGCAAAACAACCCAAGTGACGCTTTTCCGTATATTTATGAGAATATGACGCATGTTGTTTTTTCAACAATTGGCGCGTGCCTTAAGGCTTTGGTTCCTAACGAAACAGAATTATATTATGCCTTAACAACCCAATCATTGATTGCAGAGGCTATGTTATTTTTGGCATTTAAGGGGAATTTGCGCCATGAGCTTTCAGTGCAGAGCTTTAATGAGGTGCACTTAGAAAAACATGCACGTATTTTAAGTGGTTTTATTGATAGCATTGCAGGGTGAGTTGGTACTTTGAGAGATTAAATGGTACCATATTGGTAGCATTTTATATGAATAAAAAGAATTTGGTGAGTTATGATTGAAAAGTTTGACCCCTCTTTAGAGCGAATTGTGCATCTGTCTGAGGCAGCACTTAAACATTTTGAGAAATATATAAAAGAAAAAAATGCCTTGGGAATTGCAATTGGTGTTACAACTACTGGTTGCTCTGGGCTTGCCTATGATATCAAGGCTGTTGATCAGGTGCCGGATAATCATAGTGTATTTGTGGAAGATAAAGTGAATTTATATGTGGATAATAGTGCTGTAAAATACCTGCAAGGGCTTAAGATTGATTATGTAAAACAGCCTTTGGGTATCTCACAGTTGGTGTATCAAAATCCAAATGAGTCTGCTCGTTGTGGTTGCGGTGAAAGCTTCACAATCGATGAGGATGCAAAATAAGCATGAATATGTCAGATGTAACAATTTTACGCCGTGAAGTTGAAGTGATTACCGTGCCTTATGGTGAAAAAATGGCACTTTTACCCGGACAAGAGGTATTGGTCACACAGGCTATGGGTGGCAGTTTTACGTTGAATGTAATGGGAAATTTGGTCTATTTAGATGGTAAGGATGCTGATGCTATTGGCAAAGAAGCAATCAGTTTACCCAGTGATGCTGCAGATATAAAACCGGGCGATGATATAGATGAATCACTATTGTGGAATCAGCTTCGTTCAGTTTATGATCCGGAAATCCCTGTCAATATTGTTGATTTGGGATTAATTTATGATATTTCGCACACACGTTTGGATTCAGGCAATTACCATGTTGGCGTTCAGATGACGTTAACTGCGCCTGGTTGTGGAATGGGCCCTGTGTTGGTTCAGGATGTTGAGGATAAGCTAAAACTGATTGCGAATGTTGAAAAAGCGGATGTGGTTTTGGTGTTTGATCCGCCTTGGAATTCAGAGATGATGACTGAAGAGGCAAAACTTGAGCTTGGGCTTTTTTAATCACTAGGGTGAAAGATGATAAAAGTAGTATATTCAGGAACGTTTGATCCGGTTACCTATGGGCATATTGATCTTGTAAAGCGGGCGCTTCGTTTGTTTGACCATGTAGTTGTTGCAATCTCCACAGGAAGTAATAAAAAAACACTATTTAGTGAAGATGAGCGTTTGGTTTTGGCAAAACAAGTATTTGATATGTATGACACTGTCTCGGTCGTTAAATTTGAGGGTCTTTTGGCAGATTTTATTGAGTCATGCGGAGCAAAAGCAGTTATTCGGGGCTTAAGAGCCGTTTCTGATTTTGAATATGAGTTTCAGATGGCAAGTATTAATCATCGTTTAAATGGCGAGTTCGAAACGCTATTTTTAACTCCGGATGAGAAGTACACTTGCCTTTCATCAACAATGATTCGAGAGGTGGCAAGGATTGACCCTCTTCGTGTGAGTGAGTTTGTTCCTCAAGTTGTGCTTGATTCACTAAAGAGCAAGTATTCAAATTAGGCTTGAAGTGATGCTGTGCTCATTTGACTAAAGCGGTGTTGGCGTTATTTTTGAGCATCTTAGTTGTAATAAAATACAAAGCAAGAATCTCTGTAAAATGGTTTGTCAGCGGTATATACTATAGCTAAGCTTTTGGAGTTTAGTTTTGAAATATAATGTCAAAGAAAAAAGTAACCTTATCCAATCGAAAAAGATTGAGTGAGCTTCAACAAGAAAACAGTGTTAAAACAGTTGCAGAGGTCCGCCGTGAACAAGTGGAGTCCATGCGTCATATGCATGTAATGCCAGAGGGAAAGCTGGAACTTGCCGTTGAGCAAATGATTTCAGATGTTGTCTTAGAGCTTTCGCACAGCTATGAACAGTGGAGTCAGCCGTTAGATCAGCATCGCTACCGTTTTAGTCCAAACGAGCGTAATCGAAAATTATTATCTTCTCTCAAAAGCTTTTTAAATGAAATTGCTGATTGGTTGATGTCTAAAGGAATTCGAGGTGTTGAGTGTGTTGAAATGTGCCAGCAGATTGTTGATAAAATTGCCCTTAATTTGCGTAAAAAAGGGATTCCAATAGGCGCATTGCAGCTACATCAAAATAATAAGTAGGAAAATTAGATGTCATTTGAATTAGTTTATGGCGTGCATGCAGTAAAATCCAAGTTGAAGGTTCATCCAGATAGCATTGAAGTATTATATTGCCTAAAGTCAAAAGAGCGAATAGCTAAAATGCAAGAGTTGATTAAATTGGCAGAGCAGAAAAAAGTTGCCTGTGAATTTGTCAGTAAAACGAAGTTTGCATCGCTAATGCAGGAATATGAAATATCTGAGCAAGTGGTGCATCAGGATGTTTTTGCCAAGTGTGTTTCTAATATTCGCATACATGATGAGGCGGATTTGTCTTCTCTGTTGCAAAGAGGGCAAAAAACGCCTTTGATTTTGGTATTGGATGGTCTTCAGGATCCTCATAATTTGGGTGCATGTATTCGTACCGCAGATGCTGTGGGAGTGGACTTTGTTGTTTTCCCTAAAGATAGAAGTGCAAATGTAAATGCGACTGTGCAGAAAGTAGCTTCAGGTGCCATTGAGTCAGTGACTTTGGTGGCGGTTACAAATATTTCACGAGCACTCAAGCTTCTTCAATCTGAAGGTGTGTGGATTGTTGGAATGGCTGGGGAGGCCAAAGAGTATTTATATGATTTAGATCTAAATATCTCTACTGCTATTGTGATGGGCGCTGAAGGCACAGGGCTTCGTCACGGGACAAAAAAGGTATGTGATTATTTGGCAAAGTTGCCAATGAATGGTCGGGTATCAAGTTTGAATGTTTCTGTAGCAACTGGTGCTGCGCTATATGAAGCTGTCAGGCAGAGAGATTTCGTCTGATTAAGTGGAAATCTATTGGGCTTTGAGTTATTTCCCGCGAGCCAGTGATGAATGGTGCATCAGCCAGTAAATAAGTAGTCCCCATATGCCGCTCACAAGTGTGACGATAATCCATGCGAAACTTGGCATAAGTTGTGGGGTGATGTTGCGTTTTACAAAGTGACTCAAGTCTTTGGAGACGGCCATTGCGCAAAGTAGGTGGACAATCACAACAAGCACCGACATTAAAATGCTGATATTAGTATAAAGTCCACTGAGGCTATTATTGATATATTCCATAATTAAAATACAAACTCGCTTTTTTTGCCTTTGTCTTGATCTAGATTTTCTTGATGACGTTTTTTAATAATCCTAACCACCTCATCCACAGAGTCCGTAACAATAAGAAGCTCAGGGTCATTTGGGCTAATAACCCCTTCATCAACAAGTCTTGTTTTGATCCATTCAACAAGTCCTTGCCAGAAGCTGCTATCAAATAGAATAATGGGCATGTGAGGTTTCTTTTTGGTCTGGACAAGTGTCGCAATATCAAAAAGCTCATCAAGTGTGCCAAAACCGCCAGGCATCACAACATAGGCTAAAGAGTGTTTAACAAAAGTTGCTTTTCGAGTAAAAAAGTAACGATAATTGAGTGAGATGTCCTGATGTTGATTGGGTGTTTGTTCAAATGGTAGGTTGATGTTTAAGCCGACACTCAAGCCCTTTCCTTTCGATGCGCCTATATTCCCTGCTGCCATGATGCCGTGGCCGCCGCCTGTGATGATGCTAAAGCCTTCTTCGGATAGTTTTTCGGCTATTTTTTCTGCGTTTTTAAAATGTTTTGAATTAGAAGATAATCTTGCTGAGCCAAATAGGCTGATAGCAGGCTGGATTGGGTCGAGCCTTTCATAACTCTCCACAAGCTCAGACATGATTTTCATGATGTTCCAAGTTGCTCTAGATTGGTCAAAATGGACATTGCCATAGGTGGTTGCGTCACTGTGAGCGCGAGGATGGACTGACTTTCTTGTCTTATTCATAAAAACCTATTTTGTATATACCAAGATCTAGCATATTACCATAATATCTACCCACTGCTATGTTGATTGCTGCGTCTTGAAGGAAAATGTTGCATAATAGGCGCGTTTAAATTACCGGTGTAAATGGAATAAAGGAGTTTTATTATGGGTTTTCTTAAAGGTAAGAAAATTTTAATTGTCGGGCTTTTAAGTAACAAATCAATTGCCTACGGCATTGCTGAGGCAATGCATAGAGAAGGTGCTGAGCTTGCTTTTACTTATCAAAATGAAAGATTTAAAGAACGGATTATTAAGCTAACTGATAAGTATAATCCAAGTGCTATTGTTGAGTGTGATGTCAGTAAAGATGAAGATATTAAAAATGTCTTTAGTGAGCTCGCGAAAACTTGGGATGGGTTGGATGGTATTGTTCATTCAGTTGCTTATGCGCCAGCGGATCAGTTGGAAGGCGATTTTATTTCGGCTGTGAATAGAGAAGGCTTTAAGGTTGCGCATGATATTAGTGCTTATAGTTTTGCAGCATTAGCTAAAGAGGCGCGCCCAATGATGCAAGGTAGAAATGGCTCATTAATTACCTTAACGTATTTAGGCGCAGAAAAAGCGATGCCAAGTTATAATACAATGGGCGTAGCTAAAGCATCTCTAGAGGCAACTGTGCGCTATAGTGCTTTGTCATTGGGGCAAGAGGGAATCCGCGTCAATGCCGTCTCAGCAGGGCCAATTCGTACTTTGGCGGCATCTGGGATTAAGAGCTTTAGGAAGATGCTAGATTATAATGCTGAGGTTTCACCGCTTAAAAAGAATGTCGATATTTTAGAGGTTGGGAATACTGTAGCATTTTTGGCATCAGATCTATCAAGTGGTATTACCGGTGAAGTTATTCATGTTGATGCGGGATATCATTGTGTTAGCATGGGAGGTGTGCTTTAGGCGATCCCTTCTCGTATGAGATCATGCATATGGATAATGCCTTGGATGTTGCTGTTTTTATCTGTTACCACAAGGGATGTGATTTTATATTGATTCATTAACTCGAGCGCATCAATAGCCATTGCGTTATAAAGAATGGTCTTAGGGTTTTTGCTCATAAGTGCGCTAATGAGTTCTCCTTTTTTATAACGATCTTCATAGAACATTCTACGGAGATCCCCATCTGTGAAGATACCTAGAAGTTCTTTTTTGTCTGCTGATATGATACACATTCCAAGTGACTTGGAGCTAACTTCAACAATTGCTTGTTCTATCGGTGTATCAGGGTGCACTATTGGTAAAGCATCTTCCTTGATCATTAAATTTTCAACTTTAAGAAGTAAGCGTTTACCAAGTGCGCCACTTGGGTGAGAGAATGCGAAATCCTCTTTAGTGAAGTTTTTTGCTTTTAATAGGCTTATGGCGATAGCGTCGCCTAGCACAAGTGTCGCTGTTGTGCTGCTGGTTGGTGCAAGATTATGAGGGCATGCTTCTTTTTGCACATCTAAGTTGAGTGTCACAGTTGCTGCTTTTGATAAGGGAGAGAATGCTTTGCTGGTAATTGCTATTAAAGGTGTACCTAATTGGTTAAGCATAGGTAATAAAGAGGTAAGCTCAGGTGTGGAGCCTGAGTTTGAGATGGCAATAACCGTATCCTCTTTGGTAATCATCCCAAAATCACCATGACCTGCCTCAGCGGGGTGAACAAAAAAAGAGGGAGTTCCTGTGCTTGCTAAGGTTGCTGCAATTTTAGAGGCAATATGTCCAGATTTTCCCATTCCAATGACAACCACTCGACCTTTGCATTGCATTAATAATTCGCAGGCGAAGTTAAAATTTTGATTTATCTGATCTTTAAGATGTCTAAGGGTATCAATCTCAATATCAATTGTATCTAGCGCGCTTGGTATATAGCTATAATTTTCTACTTGAGTCATAGTTTAAAATGCACTATTAATAGTGTGTTTTATTGTAGGGGAAATGGCTGTAAATAAAAAAGTAAAATTTTACTAAAAAGCGTTTGACAGCTAAATGAAAATCCCTATAATGGCTAATTACCCGCTGAGAGTGGTCAGCGTGAATCTAAGATGTTTAAAGAGATAGAAATTGTAGATACTTGAATACTTTGAGGATTAAGTAATTGCGAGGTTATGTTAGTTTATGCTGATATAATCTTAAGGATATAAACTGAAGAGTTTGATCCTGGCTCAGATTGAACGCTGGTGGTATGCTTAACACATGCAAGTCGAACGGACTTGTTAACCTGCTTGCAGGTTAACGGTTAGTGGCGGACGGGTGAGTAATGCATAGGAATCTGGCTTATGGTGGGGGACAACAGTTGGAAACGGCTGCTAATACCGCATATTATCTAATGATGAAAGGTGCCTTAGGGTGTCGCCATGAGATGAGCCTATGTTAGATTAGCTAGTTGGTGAGGTAAAGGC
>NZ_KB902247.1 GCF_000379445.1 Fangia hongkongensis FSC776 = DSM 21703 | reverse complement strand
CAGATTGTTGCTTATTGTTTTGGTAGGCGAACGGATAACACATTTGAAGTGCTGCTTAAAACATTACAGCATTTTAAGGTAAAGTGCTTTTTCAGTGATGACTGGGGCAGCTACACGAAATATATTCCTGAGAGATATCATGAGATAGGGAAGCGAAATACACAAAAGATTGAGCGTAAGTTTCTAACCTTTAGGACAAGGATTAAAAGGCTTGCTAGAAAGAGCATTTGTTTTTCAAAAAGCGAGTTTATGCATGACACTGTGATTGGTCTTTACATCAATCGAGTCGAATGGGGAAGAAACATATAAAAGACAAAGGGAAACACCACCTTATTATGAAGGTGAAAAGCGGCTATCCCAGTGTGATATGATGGAGTATTATCGTATGTGTCGGTACAGAGGTTTTGTGCTAAGTTGTTCACCTATGACTATGTTGTATGCAATGCATAAAAGCAACAATGTATATAGTGCGATGGAAGTTGCATATGCTGTTTCAGGTGGGGTTGTATATAAAGATACATATGCTCTTCAAGTGACAAAGAATACTTATGAAGAGATGGAGGAGAAACTCTATAAGCTTAAATTAGCAACTAAAGCTAAAACAGTTGCTTATAAGAAAGGGCTGCATCGGGCGGCAGAAGCCTTAATCTTAAAAGGGAAGCGCTTTATTTTTTCCCCTGATGGGCATGTCACATATGTAGATGACAGTGCAAGAGAGGTTTGCTGGAACTTGTCTGATGGAAATCTTCATCTACGCGTGTTGAATGTAAAAAAATATAGCGATAAAGGTATTATTTATCTTTGGGAAAATTAACTAGCGCCTTAGTCCAAAGACGTGACCCAATATGAAGCGCGCCAAGCTTACCGCCAACACCGTGATAATTATAGACTTGAACCGTATGTATAAGCTGGATTTTTTTGTTGGGTAAAAAAGTGTCTAGCGATTCTAAGAACATATCTGTTTGCGCATTTAAAGATTGAATATCCGTGCTACTGCTTAAGGCGGTATTAATATGTATTTGCAGCACTTTAGTAAGTTTTCTTTTACTGATTGAACTTCGGCCAATTTTGTATGACTTTTTGGTTATATTTGCTGGGATATAATTATTGGTTATATATGTATTGGAGGGGTGGATAATGATGGTCTGAAGGTGTTTTTGTATGTCATTTTGCGTGATTTTTTGCCTAGATCGCACATGTTCAAAGAATTGGGTAAGTTGTGGATTAAACTCAAGGATTAAAGAGCGAATAAAAATATTTAATAGCATATTATAAAAATGCTCAATTTTATCTTCCATGAGTGGAAACCGGCGCTTTATATGCTCAAATGTTTGAAATATTTCTCTTCCTTCAATTGGGATGAAGCAGTGTAAAGATAGTTTTCCATTTGACAGTGAGAGCTTTTGAACATAGCGAAATATGCTTTGAGTATATTTTTTTTCGCCTGCTAGAATAATCAAATCATGCGCTTTTAAGTTAAGTATTTTTAAACTATCCAAAATAAGCTCGGGGTGAATATTCTTATGTTGATTAAAAAAATCAACCAGCAATTGCAGCTTACTTCTTTCGGTTGTCATGATATATGACTCTCTAATATACTGATATCTTTGAGAAAAAGATCAATGTTGTCGATGATGTCTTCAATAAAGGCAGCATAATAGCTGGTAAGTTGTTTATAAGGCTTTTTTTGATAAAACTTTTGCCAATTCATGCTTGGCTCAAGGTTGCTTATGTAATTGAGTATTTCATCATAGAATGCGCAATCTTTAAGATGGGGAACAATCGTTCTGACTTCATTCACTGTTAATTGCTGATAGTTTAGGTTTTCTAACCCCTCTAGATAAGATAAAGATTTAAACTTAAAAGGAATTTGTGGGTAAAGGCGAAAAATATGTAAGTGGTACGCATCAATAGAGATGCTTTTAAAGTTTAGTTTAGCAAATTTAATCTCGCTGGGAGATAAGAGAATGTTGTCATGACAAGCGCTGTGGATAAGCCAGCGTTGATTGGTGGAGGGGGTGCTTTTTTCAGCTTGGTTAACATGGTGCAATAAGTAATGACCTGTTAGTGTGAGTTGATATTGACTGGTGTCATTGCAGGAAATTTTATAAAAGCTTTTTGGGATGAGTTGGTGATTTTCATCGGTAACTTTAAAGATCTGATTAATAGCAGTGTTCTTTTGATTATTTAGTTTAAGCTGATATTTTTTCTGAGCAAAGTGCGTTGATATGGTGTCAGGGTTGTCTCGATAGATATTCTCAAGGGGCAGCAAATTGGTGTGCAACATCTTTTGAATATCTGTGCCATTTAATGCATCACTATCTACATTGATGGGGAAGTGCAAGGAAAAATGACGGCAAGGGCGAAGTGCAATGTCACTTGGGAGGCTTATTGTTAGCCTTTGCTGTGTCTCAGGTGCCTTGAGAGTCTGATAGAGTGTATGATAAGAACACTGGTGGTGAAAGATGCTCTTTTGAATATTAATTTGGCCTGTATATCTAAATTGTGAAATGGTTATATAAGGCTCGGATTTAAGTAGTTTAAGATACAACCAAGATGCCAAGGTTTGCTCTTTTAGCGTGCTATTGTGCGAGGCCATGTGAAGATCAAATATCTCAGGCAATAAACATTCATGTTCCGAGTTAAAATCAATAACACACTCATGCGGCAATATTTTTACATTGGTAATGTTAAAGGGGTGTAGATAGGTGGCGCACATTGGGGTTAATGTGACGGTTTGTTTATTTGAAATCAGTGAGATCTGGTCTTCATAGCCCAGATAAATTGGTTTATTAACAAGAGAGTGAAAGTTTAACTTAGCCAAAACTTTAAGTGGGGAGCCGCCAAAAAACCAAGGGTACTGCTCAAGAAGGTGCGCGTTTCGCTCGTGTGTGAGTCGGTCATAAAAAGCCTGCTCTAATTTATCTTTTGTCTCTAGTAAAAGCTCCTCCAACGTTCTGACAAGCATGGCTTCTGTGTCAGGCAGTATATTTCCATGCGATGTGCTTTTTTGCATAAAACTACTCACTTTTAGTTGAATTTAAATCCATATATTGCTTAGGTAGCTCGTAGAATAAAAAGTAGTGACAGTTTTGATGCGCTGGATGATCAAAGTGTAAGCTGATTGATTTCTCTTCAATACATTGTTGCCATTGAGCGCTTAATTCAAGCTTATAAATATCGCACACAACCTTGTTAAATGTGTGATCTGATAGCTGTCCGTGATACTGGGTTAACTGAATGCCCGGCAAAGAGAGCTGCGCCATTTTTTGTATGTCACTGTTTGCAGACAAAAGTAGATCAGAAGGAAGAATATTTGCTTTAATATCTTGCTTGCGTAAGATCAAAAATACATTTTTAGCGTAGCGTGCAGCCTCATCAATATTGCAGCTATAGAGTGCTTTATCTTGTGAGTTTGGTAAAAGACGTGAATAGCTGTTGCTGGTGAGCTTCAGCTCAAATAGCGATTCAATATTATGAATGAGTTTTTTAAAGGCACCGTAAACATCCTCAGGTGTGAATGATAAAATCTCTGGGTCTTCTAACGCTTTGAGAAAGACAGTGTGTGTGTATATTTGGTACAAAACATCATAGAAAGAACTAATTAAAATTGAGCGTTTATGTGCCTTAATATCATTGATTATAGTCAGAATGCAAAAACAGCTGCGCTTGATATCTACAAGCTGTGTATAGGTGTTGATCTGATTCGCTGGAAGATGTTGAATTTCATTGTTTATAAAATGCTTAATCCTTTCAATGCAATGCAAAGTCTTCTCTAACATGGGTTGAAAAAGGGTGTGATTTGCATATAAAAGTGGGGGAATATAGCTTGTGTCAATGCTCCAGCTGTGCTCTTCTTTGGTAAATTTTAAAAGGCGGATGCAATACTTGGCGCTATCATCTTCACTAATAGCAAGCTTAGGATGTAGGCAATTAACTGGAATCTCTTTGTTATTATAAGGTATCTTTGTATTTTTTTCATGAAAATTAATAAACACATCAATACTTTCTTGGTCGCTATAAAGCTCAAGGTCGATTGGTGGTTGTTTTGTAAACCATTTGTCTGAAAAGTGGATAATTTTACCAGTGCTATCAATCAGGCATATTTCTGTTAGTTGAACTTTACTTTCTTTTAAGTAGCTATAATCAAAAAACAGACTTGAAATAAAATGTTTTTGATAAGGGAGAAAGCTAAGAGCCAGCGTAGATGCTTCATTTTGACGTATTCTATCATTCAGTTTTAATATTTGCTCTGATAGAATAAGCCCATTTTCCCAATTAATTAACATAACAAATCAACCTCTTTTTAAACACAACAAAATGCTTTGCAATGTGTATACCACCCGCAAACCATTTTACCCTATTTCTGCCATTGAATTTCTTGTTCTTTTGAGTCATCAAATATTGCTAATAGTCCCAGCTATTACCTGCAATCCAATGACTCAAAACTATCAAAAACTTCTTCAACATTAAACACCGCAAAATGATTCGCGAGTGATATATATCAAATGGATGTTACTTCTTATATTCATTTTGTGTCAATAAGAGATATGCGTTTTAGCTTCATTTATTACAAAATAAAAAATTTTAAAATATTTAGCATAATTTGCATTGATTTAGTTTTGCGTTAGGGTGTAATCTTTGTTTCAACAGATTTAAAGTTAATTTGATTACTAATATTCACATAATTAATTTTAAAGATGTGTATTAAAATAAGGCAAATAATGATTGCCTATCAATCAATTAGACTGCAGAGGTAGGATAATGAGTAAAACAGTAGAAGCATTGCTTGGCACTGCAAATGTTAGTCAGAATCAAGGCTTATTAAACCAAACGCTTGATCATACTGGATTTAATCAAATAGCGCTTGTCAAAAAAGAAGATTCAGAAAAGCAAGACACGCAAGAGTTTTTAATTGCGCTAAATACTATCTTGGCAGATTTACAAAATGGTGAGAACTTTTCTAAAGAGATTACCTCTAGAATCAAAGCAAAAATAGACCAAATCGTCGATGCACAATTAAATGAAGTCTTAAAAAATAAAGATTTTCGTTATTTTGAGTCTATGTGGCTTTCTTTAAATGATGTATTTATGGAAGCAGAGGACGCAGAAGATGTGGAAGTGTGTTTGTATGAGGTTACTAAGCAGGATCTGATTGATGATTTTGAGTTAAATAGTGCAGATTACACAGGCTCCAATCTGTTTAAAAACATTTACTCCTCTGAGTATGATCAGTTTGGGGGCGAGCCTTACTCACTGGTTGTCGGCATGTTTGATATTCAGCGTAATTATGATGATTTTTTCATGTTGTCAAATATTGGCAAAGTCTGTGCTTCTGCTCATGCACCTTTTTTGAGTAATGTGGGGGCTGAGTTTTTTGGTTATGAGTCATTTGATGCCTTCTCTGAAGTTAATGATGTTGCAGGCTTACTAGACAGCTCTAAATATTCACTTTGGAAGCGTTTTAGAAAAACAGAGGAAGCGGCATATGTTGGCTTAACCTTTCCGCGTTATTTGTTGAGAAGACCTTATGAAAGTGACTCTCCAGAGTTATTTGGCAATAGAGGTAGAAATCAATATTCAGTGAGCTTTTTTAGTGAAAAGCAAGATGATCCTTTTGATCAAAACTCATATCAGTGGGGGTATGCGTCTGGTTTGATGGCAAGAAATATCATCAAGTCATTCAAAAAAACCGGATGGACGCAGTATATTAGAGGACCTCTGGGAGGGGGGCTTATTGATGATTTACCAACGTATGAATTTGACTTGGCAGGGTATACGCAAAAAACAGGCAGCGTTGAGTATTTTATTTCTGACTCACAAGAATATGCATTTGCTAGATCTGGGTTTATGCCTTTTGTTGGTGACAAGCGAGCACAAGGCGGCTGTTTTTTCAGTGTGCAATCAGCGAAATATATTCCGGAGCATTTAGATGATTTAGATATGCTTGAGACTATTCAGGCCAATGCTAATTTGTCTTATACCTTATCGGTATCTCGTGTTGCACATTATTTAAAATCAATGGTGAGAGACAGAATTGGGAGCACCTATGACATTGAATCGGTTAACGGCTTTATTAGTGATTGGCTCAATAGCTATGTCACTATTGCAAGTAATCCAACTGATGTGACATTAGCATACTATCCATTTAAACAAGCCAGTGCACGTGTTGAGTCGCAGCCAGGGAAGCTTGGTTGGTATTCATGTAATATTGATCTTGTGCCACATATTCAATTGGAGGGAATTGATGTTTCACTTCGCTTGGCAACCAAATTGCCAATTGAAGGTGAGGTGGTTGAAGAAGTGGCAGAGGATGATGGTTCATCTGAAGAAAGCGAATCAGCAGAAGATACAGCAACAGAAGAATAATTGTAAAATATTAACACTAACTAACCTAAAAAGAGGATCAAAAAATGAGTGTATATTTTGAAGTAGAAGGTGGAACAGTTCTAAACTATCGCAGTGAAGCTGAAAATGCGGTAACAGGGCATTCCAGTTCATATCAAAATCAAGATGCGCGTATGTTCTTAACAAGCTTTGCTATTGGTGATAAAACTTGTAGCAAGCATATTGTAGCATATGATGGTGGCAGCGAAAGCACACAAAGCACCAAAGCTGCTTTTATTGTGGAAAGTATTCGTTTTCCATTGATTGCTCAGTCTCAAGATAATCATGTCAGTATTACAGGCTATGTTAATGTTGAGGACGCAAATGCGCTTAAACAGGCAATTGATGATGGCTCAAAAGGAACAACAGAGGGTTTAGTTGTTAAGTTTAACGGATTTAATGAAAAGCAAGTTGTATTAGCGGATGAACAGGGTAAGAATCAGACATTTATTCAAGCTGTAAAATCAGATGGTGAGGTGCAGCTTTCTTGTCAAACCAGTGCTATTCATATTAATACGGGTGCAGATGCGTCTTTGCAGCAGCAAGATGGTGGGAAAACACGAGTTGAAATTGATGGTGTTTATGCTCCAGGGCAAAATTTAAAGCTTCATGTTCAAAAAGGGCAAAAACAAAACACGCAAGTTTACTCGATTGAAACTTGATTTCTGACAACCCTAACCAAAACTAGGTGACTATGATGAGTTATAAACAAAAACTTCCGAAATCTCGCGTTAATATATCCTATGATATGGTTAGCGCAGATGGCGCAAAAAAAGAAAAAAAGCTTCCTCTTAAAGTTATGGTGATGGGTGACTTTTCTCAAGGAAGTTCAGTTGAGGCAAAAAAAGAGTACGTTGATCGGGAGATTTTAAATGGCAAAAAAGGCATTAATGCTGTGATGTCAAAGCTTAATATTTCTCGTGAATTTTCTGTTCCTAATCACATTAACCCTAACTCATCTCCACTTTTAAACTGCAAGCTTGATATGAAGCGGATAGACTGTTTCACGCCGGCATCATTGGCGAACAATATCCCCGAGGTAAAGCGCTTACTACGTTTGAAAGAGATTATTACAAATTTTGAGACGCTTTTTGATAATAATCGATCATTTCAGTCGAAAGTGCGTGAGATGGTTAATGACGAAGGTGGGAAAGCGGCTTTGAAATCTGAGATGAAGAATATTGAAGGTTATGCTGAGCTGTTAGCGTCGCAGAAAGATAAAAAAGCACTGATGCTTTCAGATGAAACGAACGCCTCAGAAAAATAGCCTTTTGTTAAAGGTTGAATGCTTTGTGTTCTGCTTTTGTCGCTGTAATTCTTTATGTAGAGATAACTAAGGAGTATGCCGGCAATTATATAAATTATAAGATTAAGGAATCTGTATGGATCAGCAAATATTCTGGCAGTTGTGGCTTTCGATTACAGGCAGAGCAAGTGCAACAGGTCAAATTATTACAGAGCTAAGTGCTGAGGCGTCCTTCTCTGATAGAATATTAAGGCACCGTTCAGAGCTGATTGATAATGTTGATGCCTTGAAGTCAATTGTAGAGGAAGTTTACGGTGAGCAAACTGCATTTAATATTGTCTTTCCGATCCTTTGTTTTTGTGATGAAAAAGTAAATTTAGCCATTTCTGAGTCCTTGGAGGAGGGATTCAAGTGGAATAGTTTACAAAGTTATTATTATCAGCGTGTTGACGGTGGGATGTATTTTTATACCATTATCGACGAGCTGTTATCAGGCGTTATTCAACTGCCTGAATTTTCAGTTGTTTCAATTAGCCTGCTTTTGGAGTCAGGATTTAAAGGGAAGTACTATTTAGCAAATCAGCATAGTGTGAAGTTTTATTTGGATAAGCTTAACAAGTACTTAGAGGATGCAAAGTCACAAAATCAGTCAACGGATCGCTTTATGCAGCTTCATGGCTACTTATCTTCGATGCCTGAAAGTGAGATAAAATATGATCGCCCACATTATTTAACGTGGCTGTATGATAGTCGTTTCTATTATAGTTTTGTTGGTGGCGCAGCACTTTTATTTTTGTTTATCTATGCCTTTATATGGTGGCTTTGATGATATCAGCTCCAAATAGGGAGAGGCAATCAAAGGGAAAAAAAGAAGATTTACGCGTAGCGGTTCACTATAATGTTCTGCGCGTTTCACTTATTCCTATTGACCAAAAAACCTTAACGTTAAAACAAGATAAAGAGGTGGTTCTTTTACCGAATTATCTTGATATGTTGATGCTTGATATGAATATCCATGGGTTTCAAGGCGTATTGCATTTTTCACTCTCAGCATTATCTAATAACAATAGCAAACTTGATTTTTTATTTTCTGATGGTGTCTTTGCGATTGATGTTACCATTGATATGGTCGATAAGTTACCAGTGAAAAAAGACAAACAAATTGTTAGTGATAAAAACAGTGATCAGCATACAATTAAGCTGACAGGACTTTGCACAAATGCATTTGAAAAAGTAGATACTGGAGATAATTTCTCATATGAGCTGAGTGATTTAGATTACACGTTGGATAATAGTGACATTAAAATCTTCAGTGCGCGTCAGCAGTATCAATTCAAATTCTTTGATCCGCTTTCAGCGATGCTCAAGAAGCTCTCTCCATTTACCATTTACAGTCAGTCAAATTATAAGGGTGTATTTGAAGATTTACTGTCACCGTTTTCGAAATTATTTGAATATAAAATAGATAACGCTTGGTCTGCGCTTAATAGTGATCAGCATCAAATGATCTGTGTGAATTGTATTGATAGAAGTCTTTATGATTTTCTATTAGAGGTTTTATATCAATATAATGGCTATCTGTTGTATGATGCAGCATCCAATCAGTATCTTTTGACTCATGATTTAAAACAAGAGATCGATAAAAAAAACACTGAGAGTGTAACCTTCCAGTATAATGATTTATATCGGATACATAATCTTTCTCTAAAGCGTAAAAGAGCTTATATTGGTCCTGAGGCCGTAGTGAATACCGATTATTTATTGCAAAGTACACAAAGTTTGATTAACCCTGTTTATATTGAAAAAGATCAGTTGATAAAAAGCCCGCGCTTGAGTTCTTATCGCGTACCTAATCAGTTTACCAATAGCTGGAATTTACATAGCAAAAAAGCAAAAAATCAACTCTCAAAAAACTATACATTAAAAGTTAACTTATATGAGAGCTTAACTTATATGAAGCTTCAGCCACTTACCATGTGTGATTTCAGTAAGCTTGTAACAAATTACTATAGTATGACGGGATTTTCAAAGGGGTATATTGCACGCGTGCTATTTAAGGTATTTCAGCCGGAGGATGCACAAAATGCTAGAGCTTATGATACACATGAGCGTTTAACAGCCAAGGTAAAATACCAATTGCCTGAACTTAGAACAATGACATCACTTGAGTTTGTTGATGATCAGGCACAAAGCGCCCTGATAGAAGACTACAAAAAGGCAAGTGAGGTGACAGTAACGGCAAAGATCGTCACCTTATCTCAAGATAATACAAAGCCTTATGATTATAAAGTGTTCAAAGGGCAGGATAATGAAGTGGCAAGCGTTGATGACATGGCAACGGAAAACGCCAGTGGATGGCAAGAAAATCCTTACTGTAAGGATGAACCAAGCTATCATGTTGAGTTGTCAAAAGAAATACTGTCTGAGAAAAGCACCAACCTTTTCCCACTTGTAGTGAAAAGAAAGCTTGAGAGCAATCAGACACTTTTTCCATTTCGTCGTGGGAGTATTATTTATGTTAATTGCCAAAGAGAGTATTTGCTTTTTCAGGCGGTTGATGGCTATCAGCTGAATAAAGAGAAGTTTGTCAGCACCCAATCACAAATTAGTGGCATTAATATGGGCGATAAAAATGAAGCCAATATTCGCTATCAAATTGATCAAGAGGATTCCCAGTTATTTATTGAGCAAGAAAACCAGTCAGGTCAAAAGGTGATCATTTTGAATAAAGATGGTATTGAATTAAGCGTAGGAGAGTAAAGGAAAAAACGATGTCTGTAATGAGTTTATTATCAAAATATGGTGTCCATTTAGCAATTGCGGGTGTAGGCATTGTCGTTATTATTTTATTGCTAAAGAGATATGGTAAAATATTTAATCCTTTATGGAATTATCTCAAAGTTAAATGTCAGGCACTTTTTAAGCGTTTTCATTTTAATAATGTCTATTATCGCTCATACAAAGAGTTTGTTGCTCAAGCGCCAACAAGCGTTGAGCCACGACAGTATAATAAGCAGCTTTATCTACTAATTAACCTTTGCTCAGATGAAATGCTACAACAAGAAACAGGTCTTGGAGAAATTATCACTGGACATAAAGAGTCGTATTTAAATGATAATTATCGTTTGAATATTTCAAGTGGATTCTTTGTGCAAGAACTAAGAAATATAGATGCATTTGATGCCGTGCAACTGAAGCAATTTTGGCTGTTGTTATCAAAACGCTATCGCAGGCAACCAATTGTTATTTTACATGCAAAACCAACACAACTATCCCAAAAAGCAGCGACTGTATCGGCGCTAATGTGCAGCTTTTTTTCAAACACAGTATTTGCGCTATCACTTGATACCTCTGAGGTTGAGGATTTTGAGAGCTATATGACATATGCGCATAATATTTTATATCATCCTTCTTGTGCTTTAGATGTTAGCAAAAATACATACCGTAGTGTACATAAGCATTTCAAATATGCTCTGACAAATTTAGTTAATGATAATATGATTGAGTTATATCAGTCGATTAAGGGAAATACAACAGCGCTTCAGGCAATTGAAAACTATATTAGTAAAAGTGTAGTATTCGCAGAAGATATGGAGCGGTTTTATCGCTATTTTGTTGAGGGGTCTCAAGATATTGAACTTGTTAAAAGCATTATTTATTTGCCAAGCTTCCGTTCAACCGCAAACCAGCACTTATTTAATTTCAAAATTAAACCGATAAAAGAGATTAAATCGACCAATTATAAAATGCTTTTCTCTTTAATTGGTGGTGGTGTGTTGACAGTTGGCTCTGTGTCACTTGTCATCTCAGCGATTAACTTCAGTCAGAATGTAAACCAGTTTGAATCAGTGTTAGAGCAAGGTGGTGCAACCCAGCCTGAAGATGTCTCAAATATGTACAATGCGTATATTAAGAAAAATCCTGTATCAGCTTCAGGAATTCTACCTAAGCGGTTTAAAAATAATTATGTTGAATCAGCGTATGCAGAGCATTATCTATCTATCCTTAGCAATAAAGATTATACAAAACTATCACAGGTGGATGCGGTTTTGTTATCTTATTTAGTATTGTCAGATAATAAAAAAGCAAAAGGGATTATTGCGAGAAACAGCTATCTTTGGGAGAAAATAACAGGGCTTGATCATGATGCTATTTTGGCAATTACCAGCACAAACAGCGTATTTTCAGGAGAAGAAAGGGAAAAATTCATTAGTGGAATAAGAGATAGTATTCAAAAAAATAGTCAAAACCTATATATAGACCATGCTTATTTTGACTACCTTCTTTATTCTAAATCAGTATCAATCAATGATTGGCAAAAATACATTGATACACAATTTATCCCATTATTAAAATCAGATGTCGTGATTGCTTTATTAAAAACAGATCATACGGCTATAGAGCCATTGGGAGGTAGTGTTGATATTAGCAAGTTAAATAATCCGCATGCTGGTGCATTTAAATATTTTTCAACCTTGCAGAGCATCTTTAACTCATCAACGATGCATACATTATTCTCAAGCGAAACAAACGTTTCATTAGATAGTGTGGTTGAGGGATTAAAATCGATTAAATCATTAGCTCAAAATTATATCGAAAAAGGCACACCGCTTGATAAAGAAGTGGGTCTTAGTATCGTTAGAGCCAAAATTAATACACTGACAAGCGAAGTGATTAATGCCAATTCACTTGTGGTTGTGTCAGGAGAAGGTGGACTTAAAGATATTAGTTTTCAAGGCAATAATGTTCCGCTTATTTATACACAGCTCGGTATTCAAAGCTATGTGTCAAAAATAATCACGGCATTTAATACACTCAGTCGATCGCTCTCTCGCTATGCGGATATGTCAAGCTTAGATGCTTGGAAGGATAATATCATAGCGCAGTATGTAGCATCGTATAAGCAAACCTACACACAACTGTTAACCAACACCATCGCTTCTGACAATATGGAGAAGATGGCAGGTCAGTCGGTTAATGCTTTAAAGGTATATTTAAGTCAGGTGGCTTCAAAAGAAAGGTGGAATTTGATACGTGCCTTTTATCAGGAGAATACAGAAAATATAGCAAGTAAGACCTTTCCTGAAGCAAAACAAATTGAAAAATATTTTAAAGATTTAAATGCGTATCTTGCCAATGAAAATAGCTTTGCCAACTACTTAGCAGTGTTCCATGAAATCTCTCAGGATTTAAGTCATGATGAATATGCTATCTATGAAATAACCTCTAAATTACTGCATCAAGATAAAGGCTCATATTTGCAAGTTTTAGATGGGTATTTAAAGCAATCTAAAGTCACAGGAAAGATCCAACAAAGCCTTTCAGCGCCGCTGATGGTAGTAAAATCTTTGGGGGTGATGGAGATGAAAGAAAACATTAATATCATGTGGCATGACTTACACGCCGAGGATTTCAGCATTTTAAACAGTTACTACCCGGTTAATATTAATGCTGATCAGTCTCTGACGCCGGCTGTATTAAATGACTATATTTTCAATGCAAATAGCAGATATAAGCAATTTTTGAATTACATTCAGGGGTTATATCAAGTTCAAAATGGTCAATATAGTTGTAAGCCATTGCCGCAGGTTGGCTGCTTATTAACCCCTGATCAACTATCAGAGCTAACAAAGCTTCAAGCATTAGTGCAAAAATTACAAAGTAAAGGAGTGAATAAAGCAATCGATGTTAAGGTTAAGCTTGGAAATCATGCCAGTGAGCTGCCATCAGGTGAAGGTGTGAAATTCTCTTTTGTTCAATTAAATGATTTTAATATTTATGGCATTAATGCTGATGTGGGTTGGATTGATCATCAGGTGAAATGGTGGAAACCTGTGGTGTTCACCGCTGGATTTATACTGACAAATGGTCAAGTGGTCAAGGTTCAGAAAAACTACCCTGATTTATTCGCTTTTCTTCTTGCCTACCATCAGCAGGAAAAGCAAGGTCTCTGGAAATTAGATATTCCAAAAACCCAGCAAAGTGTTGCATTTGAAGTTAGCTTACCGGGCATAGCGCTATAGGAGTTTTGAGTGAAAGTATATAGATATATCTTGTTACTAATTATCTTGATTCTTTCAGGATGTAGCACAGTAGATGAAAAAATATTGTCCGTACAGACACAACCGACGTTTAATAATAGTAACACGTTTTATATGGTGGTAAATCAAGATGAGTCATTAGATGGCTATATGAAGGCAACGCCAGTATCGGTGTATCAAAATCTTGTCGATCAAAAATGGCAGTCTTTTATGATAACACCCGGAAAAGGAACAAGTGTTAAAGTGAAAACAAATGAAGGCTCAAAATATATTGGAGTATATTTTTTATCAAATCAGTTAGATGCGAATTCATGGTCATTTTTATTACCTGCAAATAAATCTTCTGTAAACTTTTCTCAGCAACTGAATAAGATTGAGGTTCAATCATAACTAAAGGTGGAAATCATGTGTGAACATATGACATATGAACAGCTAAAGGCCTATTTTAAAGAATATGATTCTTTTGATCATTTCACCGCCTCACATCCTGAGGTGTCTGATTTTAAAACGCCTTATTATAAACTTTTCTTTCACCACTCAAAGTTTGAAAGTGCACTTGATGAGCCATTGTATCACTGCCCAGAGAAAGAGGTTTTTAATGAGAAATTCACCCAAGATCTCTCAACCATGCAATCAGCCGAAGAGCGAAAAAATTATGTTGATCAGTGCATTGAAAAAAGCACAAACGCGCATGCACTTTCCTCTAGATGTCCACTTGCCTATCATAATCTTCAGATGCACCAAGCATTAAGTGAATATACTTCCATGCTAGGGGGGTATTCTAGCGATCCAGAAATGAAAGCAAATATATTGGCGCTGCATCAACCGATTGAGCAAAATAATCTTCTAGCAAAAAACTATTTTGCCAAAAGAAAGGAAATAAAAGCGGAGCATCAGGATAATCCACAAAAGTCAGAAAAACTATTAAATGCTTTGGATGCACAGCATAAAGAACGTTTTAGTCAGCAAAATAATCATTTCTCGCAAAGTGCAACAGCTTTTAGTGAGTATGATAAAACCTCAAATCATGGTGATAAAATTACCTCACTTCGCCATAAAATGCGGACATATCGCAACAATGATCGTGAAATACAAAATATGCATCGTTTGCCTGAAGATCAAAGAGCATCTGATAAAGTCATTGAACATAAAGCAGCATTACAGCGAGAAAACGCATTACTATATCCAGAGATTATCGATGGTTTAGCCGACAATGCCAGTTATTCAAATAATCATGATTTAAAGGGGCAGTTAAGTGATTTAAAAGGCAGTCCAATACCAAGTTCTGCTGATCCGGTTGTAATTAAATCAGGCATTGAAGCCCCCGCGGCTGTAGGGATGACGTCTTCACTAAACCAACAAGCAAAAATAAGCCCAGCATTAGATATTCAAGATAAGCTTTTGATTGTTGATGGCTCACTTGCCGCGCTTGGTGGAATGATTGGTTGTTGCCAAGATTTACATGCCCCCAGTGCGCTTTCAGAGCTGAATAAAGCACAATCTGCAATGAATGATGCAACCAATATCGCAAATAATACCAACTTTGGCCAAAATGAAGCACTAAATGGTCTATCTGATCAGGTGGGTGGGTTTAATCAGCAGTTTACAGAGCAGGTAAACAATGCTGGAAATCTATCCTCATTATCCACTGATAGCTATACCAATGCAGCACAAAGTCAGTTTGATGCATTATCTCAAGCAGCTTCAATGGGTGATCTATCTGCTAATGAGCTTGGTAATATGAACCTAGATATGGACAGTGGATCAGGATCGCTAAGCCCCAATCTAAATTTAGGCAATGGCAGTGTGTCAGGCGGTAATGCCGGGCTGTCAGGTGGGAATATGAATATCTCTGGCGGTGACTTTTCTTCATTGTCCAATGCCTCATTATCAAGCAGTTCAAATGTAAACTTTGGCTCAAATGCAAAAGATCAGTTTGCAAGTTTAAGTAATATGCATTCAGGTTTAAGTAAAAATGACTTTAAACCTTCCTTCAATAAGGGGCAGATAGGTAGCATGAATGTAAATTTACCTAATAAGCCTGACCTTCAAAATGCATTCGGCTCATTTCAAGCATTGCCAGTGGCGCCTGATATTACAATGCCTGGTGTTAATATTCCGAGCTTTCAAACACCTACTTTGCCAAGCATTACGCCGCCCGCGATGCCAACGATTAATACACCTAATTTAGGTGCGCTGATGGCAAGCCAGCTACCACAGATAGATGATTTATGTGGCAATATTGATGCGAATTTATGTGATATCGCCTTGCCAGATATATTTTTAGCCTTTCCTGATTTATCACTGAGCCTACCATCGTTGCCTAATTTGAATTTTCTATTTGACTTTGATTTGTCTATGATGTTGGAGCTACCAGATCTAGCAGGCCTATTAATGGGGCTTCTAAGTAAGCTTTTAGATTTATTAAATATGCTTAAAAACTGCTTTAGCTTTGATTTGTCTATGATGTTTAGTTTTAACATGGACTTTAGCGCCATGATGTTAAGCATGCCAAACTTTAATATTCCTATTCCGCAAATGCCAAATATCTTCAAACCACAGTTTCCAAATATGCCAAGTTTTGATATGCCAACGATGAACTTTCCAGATTTAAAAGGAATGTTATCAGGGATGCTAAATGGCTTTATGAACCTTTGGCCAGTTGGTATGCCAGCGCTGCCATCTTTGGGGGGCGCGTTATCTTGTTTAAATTTTGCATTTGCAATGCCAAAGTTCTCCTCCTATGGTGTTGCAAATGGTGCAAGCTTTATGTGCCCTTCATCGGTACAGCCGTTTATGGTACATAAAGCACCCATTGGAATTAACTATGGCATTGGCAAAACAATGATTACACAAGTGGACTCCTTGCCGGGGGTGAATTTTATGCCAGGTGGTTTATGTTGTAATAACCCCTCAAATCCAAATTTAGCGGCGACCGTAACTTTACCAACAATGTGTTTAGCTACCTTTATGCCCTATGAGCAAACTTGTTTTAAGGTGCAAGCGGATTATTTACCCACGGTCACTGAAAAAAGCAAATTGACCTGTGCACTTTGTCCAAGTGTTAAATTACAAGCAACGAATCCAAACCAAGATGCCTCAGAGACACAGTATTAAAAGATAAAATAACATAAAAAGAGTAAAGCTATGAGCTCAAGTACAAAATCAAACATAAAACAAAAAAACAATAACATTACTTTAGAGTTAACAAGTGGTGGTAGTGCTAAGGTAAAGCAGGCACTGGATTTGGCAAATGAGTCTGTTTGTAGTAATGCCGCTAAAATTGAGATGGCAGCATCAAATGAAATTATTGCTGAAGTAGAGAGTGCCGCGGGAGTCATGTCATCACTTAAAATGAACGTGAAAGGTGAGACAACCTTAAAATCTGGCAAGTTGACAGTTGATGGCAGTAAGTGTGAGTTTGAGGTGGAATCTTTTTCTATTAAAGCTGGAATGAACTCACTGTCTTTAGATGCAGAAGGTTTCACCATTAATGTCGGGACGACCAAGTTAAGCATAGAAGCTGCGGCTATTAGTGCAACTGCTGCAGCACAAATCAAACTCAAAACAGATGGGCGCGTTGTTGTTAGTGCTCAGCAAATTGAAAATAGTTAGAGGTGATAGCATGAACACAATAGAAAAGTTACAGCAGATAGAGTTTGAAGAAGGTCGAATGGATCTTTTTATTAAATCAGAAGCAGCTAATCTGGCAGAGAAGTTTGAGTTTGATAAACTATATGATCTTTGCTTAGAGAGTTTTCAAGAAGAGCAAGTTTTGGATACGATGCTGTGGTTTTATCTGTTTTTTTCCGAGATAAAAAAATCACTTAAAACGAACAATCTCATTGAAACAATAGAATGCTATGAAAACTATTTCACCACACACAACTATTTTAATCAAACGACAGATAGCTTTGCCAAACAGCTGTATGCATCACTTAAGTGGTTTTATGAAAGCTTTGAATCATTGTTGACAAAAAAATCTATTCGCTTATCTGAGGAAAATAAGCAGGCTTTAATCTCTATTATTGAAGATTGGCGTGATTGCTTTAATGAAAAAGTCACACAAGAGAGCTTGAGAGAAACACTGCAAACACAGCATGATAAAATTACCCAAATGTCACGTTTATACATTCAATTGAAAGTGCAAAAAGCAAAAAAAGTAGAAAAAGAAAAGGCAGACCAAGAGGAAGATTTGTCAGTTGCTACAAATAAAGCTAATGCTGTAGATAACCTTAAAAAGACTTGCTCCAATTTATTAAGTGAAACAGGGTCATTTCATTGGCAGCAACTCATGGAAAAAGTAGTGCTTTTAACAACACTCTTGCAAGAAAACAAGCTGTTTGAATCTGCTATCTTATATCAGGATGTGGAAAAGCTATTTAAAAATTTTGACCCAAGAGTTTATTTTCCTAAAGCTTTTGAAGGATTGTACAAAGAGATTAATCAAGCAAGACTGTCAGAAATGCTTGAGATTATTCAAACTCAGCAAGAAGGAGTGCAGTGGCAGCTGGCAAAAATGAAATATCAAATGTCGCCAGAGAGTCTTAAAAAAGAAAAGCTAAGCTATAACGTGAATGTACAGGATGCTCAACAAAATATGCAATCCATGTATCAGCCACCAGAGCGCCTGCCGGACATGGAGGAGGGAGAAGGGAATTATCAAGATGAAGCTTTTCAGCAATTTTTAAATACATGATAAGCCTCTATTTAAAGTGTGGATTTTGCATTATAGGGAGTAAGTGCAGATATGTAAATTATCAAGAAAAAGTGAGGGCATATGAGTCTTAAAGAACGTATAGATGAGATTTTGTCTGAGTGTATTGCCAAGTATTCTGAGAGGAATGGCAATAGAAGTTGGCAGCGGATGGCAACAAGTAGTGCTACTAAGTCATTGCATGTAATTAATAACAATCAAGAGGAATTACATTTTTCTCCCGTAGAGCCTGAACGAGGGGTAGGTGGAAGCGCTCTTGAAATGCGGTTTTCGTTTCCTTTTAGTAATGGGGATTTAAAAGGCTATGTAGAGCAGTATATTGCTAGCATATCACGGGCAATTGTTCTTATTCGTGCAGCGGGATATAAAAAATCACGGCTAAGTCAGCTTCTTGGGCAAAGCATTTTAAAAGCAGTGAAGGCGTATTATATAGCTTTGCAAGAAAAAGAGCTGAAAGATGCAAATATGCTCTATGAAAAATTGGTTAATACAGCAAATCAGCAAACAGCAGATAATAGGAATAAGCTTGAAAGCTTTACTCGTCATTTGGGTGCTTTACAAGATGAGCTTAATGACTATATAAAGCTCACTGGCACTATCAAAGATCATAATAAGATCCTCTTGAATATGAACAGTAAGCTTGAAACCTGTGTTACGGGATTTTCTGCTTTTATTCAAAGCACTGCCAATCAGATGGAAAAAAGTAAACAGGATATTGTTAATTTAATGCATCGGGGAATAGAATCTAGCTTTGATTATCATCAAGGCGTGGTTATGCTTGCTGTGCATAATGCTTGCATTTCAAGTGGAGAGGGGGTTCAAAAGACCGATTTATACCACCAGATGATATATATCTGTTTTAATGCGCTTATCAATACCCTTAGGTGTTATATCGAAAAGCATGAGGGGCCCTTTTCTCGTCATGAAGAGATTCTCCCTCTTGTGGATGATGAGGCAGTCAGAAAAACTTTAGAAGAAATCATTCAAAAAGCTGGTAACATATTGACATTAACATTTCCAAAAGAGAGTGTTGCAGGCGAATTTGACAAGGAAAAACGGTCGCCAAATGAGAATGAGGAACGGTTAATTAATGAGAGTGAAATTCAGTTAGTTGATGAGTTTATATTATTTTCGCATGAACAAAGTAGGGCTTTTGAAGCCTACAAGCAAGAAGCATACATATTTTTAGATAACCTCAGAAAACAGAGTAATAGCTTTTCTTTGAATATATCAGAGGATGCTTTAACACAAGATGTGTTTAAATTATCACTTTTGAGTCTCGTGCTTTCATGGAATGAGGTTGCTAAAGTGATTAATAGTGTATTGGAAGAATTGCCAGAGGGGAGAGTGCTTCCAAAAGAGAGTATTTTAAGTTTGTTAAGTTTTAGTCAAGATGCCAAAGAGGGCTATTATCTTCGCTCACAATTAACAATAGATGAACGAGCGCTTCGTGAAATAAAACAAAAGGCAGAGGTGGATTTTAAAGAGGCAGTAGAGAAAGCTGCTCAGAACTTTACAAATCAGTATGATCAGATGATAAGGAAACTTGAAACTATCCAGAGCTCTTTTGTTCAAATCCATTCGCTAACATTAATGAACACTAACTATTTTGATGATATTAAGCAACAAATAGAAAGCCTGCAAAATGAGTATAAAAATGCGGTTAATTTGATCGATAAAGAGGCAGAAGTGATACAGGAGAATAATCAAAATATCCATCAGCTAGCTAGAGAGATGGATAAGCTTGAGCAAGGCAGAGTGATTGAGCTTAGATCTGCCGCGCCAAGCTTAAACGAATCCATGCAAAATGCACAAGTTGCACTATTTAATTCACTTTATGGTACGCTGATAGAATCAGGAATGATTGCAGAAATATCTTATCGGCATAGTCGAAAACGCATCTTACATATTATTAAACTTATTGCCACATTTGAGCATTTGATGCGTTATGCTAATGTTAGTGATCTTGATTTACCTAGAGAGATAGTACCGCTTAACTTATCTGATAAAAAGCAGGATCTTACAAATGCCGTTTTTTTTCAGCAACTCTATTGTTATTCGCTTAAATCACATCAAAAAAGTATTATTAAAAACACATCACTAGAGTTATATGAACAATTTAAAAATAGCTCTTATTTTGACTTTTTAATGAGCTTTTTCACCGTACAGCAAAATTTTATGTTGTTGGTCAAAGAGGATCAGAAAAAATACTTTCAAGTGCTTGATAGCCACCAAAGAGTCTATAAAACCATGTTGCTAACATTACAAAAGCTAATGAGTGAACAGGGGTATTTTAAGGACATGAAAGCCAATTATCATCACGCACAAAATACAGCGATTCAAAATATGCCTTTGGGGCAGCTTGAACGAACAAAAAATAAAACACTTTTTGGTCATGTTAAGCGCTTTTTTCGTGTTGTTAGCAATAATGCCACAGTGAGAGATTATGTGCCAAAGGCAGAGCATACAGCAGCATTTTCTCAAAAGCTTAAAGAGGCAATGGGCGATAGTGTATATAATAATGTGGGCTATGACTGGCTCTGTCTATTAGATACTTCAAAAGAGAGAATTCAAAAACAGGCAGTAGTAGATAAGACAAAGCTTTTACTAATCGGTGGTGTGTCAGGTGTTGTGACAAGGTTGGTTAGTGGTAGTGGAGCTCAAGGTTTACTTGGTGCTGCGATTGGTAGCGGTGTTTATTCAATCTCATCCACCCTAAGTGCTGTAATGTATAATAATATTTCCCGCCATTCGGCAATTCAACGTGAACTGCAAGCACGACAAGAACATATACAAGTGCAAGATAACACAGCGCAGAATATGGGGCGGATTCGAGAGGGGGTACTATGAAAGTATGGCTATGTAATGACTTATTAAATGATAATACGCTAGAGGTTGAAAATGTTCAATTGCACCTGGAAAACCACTATTTTATTTACAATTACTTACGTGGTTGTGTAGCAATTCAATTAAAGCCAGATGCTTCTTGGGAGCAGTTATACAAAAATGTAGATGCACTTTTTGGTCACATTGAGACAATTCAAAGTGCATTAAATCGTTTTCTAAATGGATTGAATTCAAATATTCCGGAGTTTAATGCACTTATCAGTATTCATGAGAATATCAACTCCAATGTTCTATTACATAATGAGAGCAGAATTACTAATGTAATTCAAGAGATTGAAATACTAATAAGCACAATTAAAACAGATATTATCACTTCAAAAAAAAGGCTTGATGAGATAGAGAGCGTCTCTAAAGTGGGGGAATTTAGGCAGCTCATTACCGAGCTAAACAATTATATTCCTAAGATAAGAGGAATTCAAATAAGTAGTAATGATGCTATTGTAGACAGTGATAACTTTCCAAAAGCCACACTTGATTTTAATGCCTTTGCCAGAGGCACATTTGGTGAAGGTTATGAGAAAATCGCAATCGATCAGTTAGCTGTCAGAGATTCTTTTAAGGGGTATCAGGATAAATCAGTGGTTTATCTTCCTATCAGTAAGCTCATTTATATTATGCAGGTTGTTAATATTGAGAGGCTGAAAGCCCAGAATCTAACAAAGCTAAAAGAGATCCCCATTGTCATTGATATCGATGCCGATAAAATCAATAAAAATGAGTTTCAAAAAAGGCTACAGGTAGAAGAAGGCAGAAATAGGCAGAAGAATCACTATGATTATCTGGCTCACTGGGGAGCAATTCCAAATGAGCGTGAATTTACAATTCATTCTCTTATTCAGGCACATAACTATGGTCAAAGGTTAAAATGGTCTTATCGAAAAAGCGTTAACCAGTATTTAAATAATGATAATAATGTCTCTCGAAATAGTTATACCTTAGAGCCAGAAGCAGGATTTAAATCAATCAAAGAATTAACAGGGAGAATGAACCAATGGGGCGCAAAAAACCGCTCTCGCTTGGCACGTAAAATTTGGATAGCGGCCGGATTGATATTAGAGAAAAAATATAAGTTTTATATTCCAGGGGGGGAGATTGATCTAGTTCAACGCCATAATATTGCTGATTATGACAGGTGGGCTCAAGATAGCCTTAATGCTATTGCAATTACACAAAATAATCTTCGTCGCAGTATAGCTCAGCTTCAAGGACATTTACAGAACATTGACGCTCAGTTGTCAGATTTAGCCAATAGTTTTCCAAGAGAAAACAATGAAGCTATTGAAATCTCTAGACAAAGAAGCGCTGTGTTATTACCGAGCATTTATGAAGCTGAAAGTGACAACAGTGTACCTGTTCCAAGAGAAAATATACCTGAAAGCTACCAAAGTACACATATCAAAGGCAATTTTAATGCACTTGATGAAATAAGAAAACTACCGCTTAGCTTAAAGGTTATAGAGTATATAGCAGGCAATAGACCTTTTAAGATTGCAGTACAAGATCATAATCAAGTTCAGCAGGTCACTGTAGGCTGTAAGGATATCATTCAGGTCAGTGCAGCGCATCTTGCAAGTTACATTAGAGCAAGGCAAAGCTATATGTATAGCGTAGTTGCAGGCTTAATGGAGGAATATCTTATGGTGATGGCAACTTCTTTGCCAGTTCATCTTTGTTTTATTAAACGTAATACAGTGGATTTTATTCATAGACCAAAGTCACAATACCTATATTTTCTATATGCAGGAAAGTGTTTCACAGAGATTATAACCTGTCTTTCACTACAGCAGTTTCACCGGCTATTTTGCCAGCAAAATAAAGCGCATCTCTCAACTCAGTATGACATCAAGCGATTGAGGGGTGATCTCGAAAGTCTTAAAAAAGAAGAGTTGGCTATTGACCACCCGCTTTACGGGCGCTTAAGCCGAGATGTGAGAAAACGAATTGGAAAGTATATCAAAAATACAGCCTCTCTTGTTGAATATAGTCTTTTTTCAATGAATCGCATCCAAAGCTCAGCACTTGATCATTTTGCAATGAGCGCTTCTTCTATTTACCTTTCAGGTGATAGAGGGATTTCGGCTAGTGGTGAGCTTGTAAGTGGCAATGTGATGCATTATACAGAGCATGAAATGCTGACAGGGAAAATGATGGGTTTTATGAAAACCATGCACTTATTCCCGTTAGTTTTTCGCCATAACACGCAAGGTGCGCAGGCGTTTATTGATGGGTATTTAAATATATTTAGACTGAAGTCATTGGATATTAAAAATGGTAAAGAGAGTCAGTTTATTCTCAAGGTTCAAAAGGAGTTTCTACTCTGCAAAAAGCAAATGACAACGCTCATATTATTAGTGGAAATGCGAGATAACTACTTTATTGAAGAAGAAGTCATTGAATATAAAGGAATATGCCAGCTGATGGGATTAATTATTGCCTCTTTGTATTTATATACCATTGATATAATTGATCAAATGGTTAGGGATAAAGAAAAGGTGTTAGAAAGTTATAATAAGCGGCTTGCAGAATTTTGTATAAAGCATAGTGGATTCACCTATATTAAAGAGTTTGACTATGCCGTTAATAAGAGTGAACGATTAGCCAACAGCGCTATAGTTGCATGGAATAATATACAGGCAAAGCTATATAATATACCGGTGACAAAAGTGGCTATAGGTCAAAAAAAATACCACGAAATCTTGTTTAATTATAAAACCTACACAGATGGACTTCTTGGTACACGCTATATAGAGGATCTTAAAAAAATTCAAGCACAGTGTGCGCAAGTGATGAATAGTGAGTACATTCTTGAGATGTTTAATATGACGTTAGAGGTCGCCTATAATGGAGTGGGTGGTTTTGAGCCAGATCAGTTCTATTTTAATATGTGTAATCACATTGCGACTGACATGTTGCCATCGTCACAAAAGTGCCAGCAGGAAAATGGTGAGTTTAGCAATAAAATTGAGATGCTTTATCAACAAATTAAGCTCTTTAAAGAGGAAAAGGTATCCATTTTTCTAGCAGTATTTTGTTTTCATCTACTGGGGATTATTCTGATTCGAATTATGGTGCAAAAAGATGGGGATATGAGAGAGAAAAACCATATTCAAAGAAGGTTGCAACGAACTTTAGCAATGTTTATTTTTCTTTGCTCCGTCATTAGGATAATGGATGTAAATGATCTGATTAAAGCTCAAATAGGCGAAATGTCTATGGGAGATAAAGCTCCGATTGAAGCTGTTTTAGAGTTCTATCAAAATTTTATTCATGAAATGGAAAATTAACCAAGGGAGAGACAGGCATATGATTACAATATAGGAGTATAAATCGATGTTATTAGACGAGCTGATGCATGAATTTCAAGACAATGAGATGGTAGCTAAATTTATTTGCTATCATCAAAGCAACCCTGCAAGTGACAGTGCAAATATTGAAAGTTACCTTTCACAGAAGCTACAGCTGATTAAAATGATTCGCACAAATAGAGATGCACTTAGTCGACAAAAGCAAACTGCAGAGAATGGGTCATGGCAGAAGATGTGCGTTACAAGAAATCAATATACTGCCATTGAACAATACTTGTGGGATTGTGAGCAATCAAAGAGCAAACCATCTTATGATAATTTGTTGAGCTCAAGACCACAGCTAAAAAATAGCGCCTGTGTCAAAGAGGCATATATGATTAGAAGTGCTGAAAGATATAGTTATGAGAACTATCTTAAATATATGAAACAACACTATAGAGGTGTATCACAAGGGATATTGCAAGAGATACAGCAGACACTTCTAGAAGCGGCATTAGTAATACATCAGCAAAAAATCTATATTTTGCAGGCTATTTCGCTTTATATGGATAAGTCATCACAAAGCCAGATGCTTAAAATAACTGAAATTATGCCAGCGCCTAAGGTAGATGCAAACCCATTTTTTTATGTTGTTGAGCACCAGATGGAAATGGAAGAAAGTGGCACGGTAGTACAGCCTAGAGCGCGAAGTTACTCGATGGTGAATAAAGAGATTGACTGGACGCAAATTTATCTTGATTATCATGCTTGGTTGAAAGAACAACAAATATTATGTGTCAAAAATGATCTTGAACAGCAACAACAGCGCTGGCGCAATAGGTTCGCAAATAGAAACGCACGTATAGGAGCAGAAATTACAGGTTTTAACGACCAGTTTCGATTTTTTGCAGGAAAGGTATTTCGTCAATATCAGCAAAAGTGGACATTTCTATCAAGGCATAGAACCACGGTTGGAAACTCCAGAAAAGCTGAAATATTGTTTTCTTTTTCATTATTGCCACAGATCAAAATAGAGCTCAAAAGATATAGGGATATTACAGATGTACTTCATAATTATATTGAGCTATTGAGCTTGGATCGCTCAAGTAATAGACATAAAACCTCCACTCGAGGCATTAAAGCGCTAATAGCTATATTGAATTCAGAGGACATGGCTAAGTATGGCATTATAGGAGAAAAGCTCTTTATGATGATAATAAATAAAGATAACAGTAACAGTAACAGTAACAGTAACAGTAACAGTCATAAATATAAAGAGAGTGACTTTGCTCCATTTGTTGGCGCTATTGCTGTAGGCAGAGGGCAAGCAAAAAACAGGGTGTATGAGCATTTTTTACCGCATTTGCCTAGGCATAATAACGGTAACTTTAATTACCAAAAACTGGACTATTGACTAAAAAAATTAAGTGTAAGTGCGTAGTTTCCTGCTTTAGCATTTCGAATGGTATTTCCTGAAAAGGTGATGGTAATATTTTCAAATACATGACAGCTGTCAGAGGCGCGATTATTCACACGGATGTAATTGACTTTTCCATATGAAATAGGTTGTTTATTAACATAAATACGATAAGCCAAATCACCTTGATTATTGATGCCTCTGGCTTTGAACTTTCCTTGATTTGAGCTCACACGAAGTGGGAATCTTTGCTTTGTGTTTTTTATATTTTGCATATAAGCACAAAAGGTGCCAAGTGGGAAGCTTTGATCTTTATGTGCTTCAATCATCTCCCCTGTAATGATGATTTTATCGCGCATCACTAAATCCCCTAAAATATATCTAGGGGAAGTGGTGACTTTTTGCGGCTTTTTGCTGTAGAATTTTGTGCTTTCAAGTGGCTGATAGCTATAGCCTAGTGTATAGCTTAAAAATACAGCACCAAGGGTCAGAAAATGTTTGTTTAACACTTTTATGACTCAACATTAATATGGACAAGATTAACAATAGCACCTTGCACCTGAATGCCTGCCTCTCCTTTAGCATTATCGGCACTACTCTCAGGCTTTTTATACTCTTTAATCGCAAGCTCTAACTGTATCGGAGAGCTTAGTTTTACACGAGGATTTCTAGTCAGTGTGATACGTTTTTTTGCTTTTGCCTTTAATTGATAAATCAGTATCGGTTTGATTAAAACAGGCAGTGATTTTAAATCCTTGTTTTCATAGTGTATGATGTGATCAGGATCAGTGACATTACTTACGGCCACTGTAAAGGTGCCGGCAGTATCGCCAATATTTTGAATGTTTACATAGGTGCGCTTTTGAGACTTGTTAAGCGTGACATCTGGGTTTGCAATGTCTAGAACAGCACCTGCGCTTAGTAAGCTAATGCTCAAAAGCATAAGGATTAATGTAATACTATATTTCACTTTTATCATATTTTGCACCTTTCAATAAATAAAGCGTAATCTATATCCTATATAAAGAACCCTTCAAAGTAGAAGGGTTAATATACTACACAACAACAATATAATGCTAGCCTTGCAAGATAAGTGTTGGATACAGTAGGCTTGAAATTTGGCTTAGTTTCTCTAACTGAGGTTCTATTCAGCCAACAGCAATATTAAATGAGGCATTATAGGTTCCAGCTTTTGCATTTTTAATTGCATCACCTGTTAGTGTCATGTAAACAGTTTCTTTTGTTTTGCAGCTGGCAGGGGCATCATTAGCATCAACGGTTAGCTGATTGATACCGTATTTCATTGAAGCTTTGCCTATGGTGAGTTTGTAATCAATATTTCCCTCTCCTTTGGTGCCAACAATTCTAAACCCACGCTCGTTATTTGTAATTTTGACACTGACTTTACCATCTTTACGATTGGTATAGGTGCAAAATGTCGCAACTTGGAAAGTTTGTGTTTTCGCATCAGCAATCATTTGAGGGGTGATGGTGACCTTGCTTGTCATTTTTAAATCACCCAAAATATGCTTCTCTTGAACAACAACTTGCGTTTTGCCTGTTTGACTATCTCCTGATTTTGCAGCAAAGGCGCTGCCAGCAGTAAATAAAAGTGAAGTTGCAAGTAAAGGGTATAAAACTTTTTTCATAACGTTCTCCTAAATGTTAAAACACCTGACTCCTTTTATATAAAGGTATGAGAGCATGTGATTTTTTTCAATAGCAGAACAAGAAAATAAAATTTTTTTTTGTTTTAAAAATAAATTGAAAAGACGAGGGCTTAGTTAGATATTGGCATTATAGAGAGTGCATTACCTAGTTGTATTGATTTGATTTTTTGGATGTCCGTTGTAATAGCACTCAGCTTACTAAAGCTTTGCGTGTCCGTGTTATACTGATACAATCCAAAGTGATTTCTATTATCCTCAGCAACAAAGTAAAAGCTTCTCGCCTTAGCATTATTGATGCTAATTAAACGTGGGAAAACTTGTTTAAATTGTCCTTTTGTAATGGCTTTTGGATGCTGCCAAAATCCTCTAGTATAGCTATATATCTCATGTTGATTTTGCTTAGTGGTATAATAGATAGTATCTCCCATTGCCACCATTGAGTTTGGCGTTGTAAAGTTGATGTTGTCATAACCTGTCAAGGACGGCTGGTTATCTTTTAAAGAATAGCTCCAAAGTGAGCTTACATTAAACAGAAGCTGCCAGCTTGGGAAAAACTCAATACTGTTTTTCTGTGCGTTATAAGCAAGTGCAGTAATTGCAACTAATGCATGAACATTAAGCGGATATTTGTACTTTTTAATAAGCTCCAACCCACCTGTTTGTGAATTAAGGGCAAAAATGCCGACACGATTAATTAGGACTGTCTGATCTTTCATTTTTACCCAGCGGCCAAATGCCATATTGCTGGTTGAGTAGCGAGAGGAAGGAATGCTTTCCCATATCGGTAGTTTTTTACTTTGCTCACCTATTTTAAAGACACTGCCGTAGATATCTTGTGATTTGGTGTACACAGGAAGCGTGGTTGTCATAAATAGCGTGTTATTATTGTCAAAGTGCAAAGAGTTTATTCTGCCACCGAGATAGCTGGTCAACAATGGCATTTGTATGTCAGAGCCAGGCTGCATGGTAGAGCCTTTAATTCCGTTCCAGCTAATTAAACCTAAGCTTTTGCTTAAACATGCTTGTGTTGTATAGCTTAGATAGAGATTCCCAGTGGTGCTATTAATAAATGCCTTGCGAAGAGATTTATTATCAAGCAGCGTTTTATCGAGTGTGATTTCTTGGAATGTTGATCCATTAAAGCGATTTAAGCTTACTTTGTTTGTTGTATTTTTTACAAGCATGTACATATTAGTATTTGCATTGACTTGGTAGCTGAAGCTTTCTCCTTGCGTTTTAATCTCAATTGGAGGCGTTTGCTTATTATTGATTAAACTATCAGCATCATTTGTATTTACCCAAACATTACAGCTTTGATTTTTATGTGTCAGGGTAACTTGGTATTGTAATGTTGCTGCATTGTTGTTCGAAGCCGCAGGTGTAATGTGGCAAATATTATTCCAGAGGGTAGAGTTTGTATCTGTGACAATATGATAATTAGCATCGCTTGGAATGCTAAGTGTGAATGTGTTTTTTTGCTCCAGTAAATTGCTCAAAGGAATTGCCTTTGCTGCTTGAAACTTTTTATTATCGTTTGTATCAAGCGCCTCTGGCATCGCCGTTAAAACTTGGCGCGAGACATTTGCAGGAGATGTTGCATTTTTAGCATTCACTGTGATGGTACAGTTGTTGCTGTCAATTGTTTTTTTATCCAATGTAAATCCAAGCGTAAATGGTGTGCTGTTGATTTGTTGATTAGGTAGTACAACACAGTACTTTCCGCTGCCATCATTACAATTACTAATAGTGTGTGTTTGACTCAGTGATGAAAGGGCTGCTTTACACTGAGAAAAATTAATCTGCATACCTGTTGCAAGAATACCATTATCACCATTTATGATATAGCTGAGTAAATACTTTGTATCCGGAAGGAGTTTACTGTCTGTAGGTGAAGCATTTTTCACGTTTGAGCTTTGCACATTGTTAATAGATAAACGACTAAAGTGAACATTTGGATTAGCTGCATTTTTATCGACAGAGTCACTGGCAATTTCTTTGTTAGAGTTAGGATCTTTTAATAGAGTTTCAATATTACAAGTCTGCTCGCCTTTATATGTTGTTTTTGTAATAAGCGGTAGATTCATATGGCTTGAGGCATGTACATTGGGATAAGTTACATCATTGCCAGAGAGGTGCATTTTCTCTTTATCAAGAATTGCCATACAGCCACTGTAGTTAACAACAAGTGTATAGTTTTTCTGTGCAGGGTTACTACCGATATTAAGGGCTTTTGCATCCCCTTCACTGACTTCGGTTTCTATGTTGTAAGTCTGCCCCGGTAGCATTTTACCATTTTGATTGAATTGACCAGATATCGCAGTATGAACTGTTGGGTTGTTTGTAGGAGTAGGAGTGGGTGTTGGATTATCTCCTCCACTCCCTCCACAGGCTGTAAGGAGTAGAGCAGGAAGTATAGCAAGTGTATATTTATAATAAGCTGATTTGTCTTTCATAGTTTCTTTCTGATTGTTATTTGTTCATTTCGGGTTGTTAAATATATATCTCAAGATCAAATTTTCATAGCGTATTAAATACTTATTTTGTATGAAATTTAATCTTTTGTGATTGTATAGATACATAAATGGTATGAATATACCCCAAAATTATGGGGAAAATATGTTTGAACTCTAAGATGGATTCACCTAATCTGAGAGTTAAAGGTTATTGACAGGGAAATCCAATGAAGCAATTTGCTTATGTTAAATCTTTAATTTATGCTGCTTTATTTGTCATTGTTATCGCAATTGTTGTATATGCCTACTGGCCACATAAAAGCACTCAAATGACAATAAAAGCTCAGCCTGTTATGGTGCAAGTAACTGAGTCTAAACTTGCTATTCGCCCAGATATTTTAAGCTCAATTGGCGTGTTAAAGGCAAGTAAGGCAGTGAATATTGTTTCACAAACAAGTGGTATTATTAGTAAGGTTTATGTGAAAAATGGTCAGAGCGTTTCAAAAGGGGAGCTACTGTTTCAGCTAGAGAATCGATCTTATCAGCTTCAGTTGGAAGCTGCAAAAATTCAACTCAAGCAGTATAAAAACACATTTGAAAAATCCAAAGCGTTATTTGAAAAAAGGGTATTAACAGAAGTCGATTATAACACAGCCTTAAGTAACTATCAGATGCAGAGAATTGATATTGCAAAACTACAAAAGAGTATTGAAGATACAATGATTCGTGCGCCATTTTCAGGCATTATTGGCAACCTTAATATTGTTGCAGGCAGTTATGTGGCAGCGGGAGATCAAATTACAACACTTGTTAATATCAATAAGCTGATTGCCCTTTATAGCGTTCCGGGTGAGCTTTACCCTAAATTAAAGGTAGGGCAGAAAATTCAACTTTCAAGTGATGCTTATCAAGGTATGCTATATCAAGGCGTAGTCAATTTTGTCTCTCCAATTATTGATGAGACAACAAATACGGTGACAGTTAAAGCACTGGTGGATAACACCCAACATAAACTGACCGCTGGAATGTACGTTACTATTTGGCAAAATATAGGTGATCAACTCAAAATGATTGAAGTGCCAAATATGGCATTAGTCCCCACAATATCAGGGAATCAGGTCTATACAATTGAAAATAATAAGGTGGTGGCAAAAACGGTTAAGGTGAGTGCGATTATCGGTAATTCTGCTTATATTCAAAGTGGCCTCAACTCAGGTGAAAAGGTTATTACAGAAGGGCAAGAAAAGCTGAAAAATGGTGACCTAGTAAAAGTAATATCAGCGGGGTAGAGGATGAAGCTATCAGAAATATGCATCAAAAACCCAGTATTTAGTGTGGTATTATCGATTTTAATTTTGATTGTTGGATTCATTGGGTATAGCCGATTACAAGTGACAGGTTATCCAAATATCACCAATAGTGAAATTGGGATACACACAACCCTCTCAGGCGCCAGTTCATCTTATATGCAACAAAGTGTCTCAGATGTGATTGAGAATGCAGTATCGAGCATCACGGGTGTTGAAGATATTGAATCAAATAGTCAAGATGGTGTTAGCGATGTTATTGTGCGATTTTCTGCGGGGGTGAATGTTGATGAAAAACTCAATCAAATTACCAATGCAGTAGCTAAGGTTGCAAGTCTTTTACCAGAGGGAGTTGAAGGGCCTGATATTAATCAGGCAAATCCAAATTCAACCCCGATTATTGATTTGTTTTTTAGCTCAAAAAAGATGAAAACAACAGAGCTAACTGATTATATTAATCGTTATATTCTGCCGAATTTCAAGAAAATTCAAGGCGTTGCTGAGGTGCAGCTTTTTGGTGATGAGCCTTATGCACTTCGCATATGGTTGCAACCACAAAAAATGGCAACGCTGCATGTGACAGCAGAGGATGTGCTAAATGCAATTGCTACGCAAAATATACTAAGTGCCAGTGGAGAGATTAAAACACCCTCACGCGATTATGCACTGGTGCCCAATGCAAAAATAGAAGACCTTGATGGGTTTAAGCGAATTGTCGTAACACACTATCAAGGGAAAAATATTCTCCTACAGGATGTTGCAAAGATTGAGCTTGGAGAAAATCAAACCTCAACAGCATCTTTTTTGAATAACAAACAAGGGGTTGGCATCGGCATTGTGCCAACAGATAATGCCAACCCACTTACTGTTGCTAAAGCGGTATATCATAACTTAGATCAAATTAAAGAGTCTCTGCCAGATGATATTCATTACAAGGTTGGCTTTGATCTGACAAGCTTTTTAAAAGCATCGATTGACACAACCTATGAAACCTTTGTGATTGCCATTATATTAGTGGTGTTAGTGATTATTGTATTTATAGGGTCAATTCGCGCCAGTCTCATTCCAATTGCAACGCTGCCAATTTGTTTAATTGGCAGTTTTATTTTTTTGTACTGGATGGGCTTTAGTTTAAATGTATTAACACTCTTATCATTGGTGTTAGCGGTGGGCTTGATTGTTGATGATGCTATCGTTGTTGTTGAAAATATTCACCGCCATATTCAGTTGGGACTCACGCCACTAGAGGCAGCGATAAAAGGCATGAGGGAAATTGGCTTTGCAATATTGGTGATTACCTTGACGTTAGCCGCGGTATTTGCCCCAATTGGATTTAGTCAGGGGCTAACTGGGCAGCTGTTTTGGCAGTTTGCATTTACAATGGTGGTAGCGGTACTTTTATCTGGATTTATTGCGGTGACATTATCGCCTATGATGTGTGCATATCTTTTAAAGAAGGATAAAACACAAGGCTATAGTGCACGTTTGAATATATGGGTAGATAAATTATCTCACTTTGTGGCAGAAGTAGTGAATCATATTTTAAGATATCGGGTTATCACCTTGATTAGTTTTGCTGTTTTTATTCTTTGTGGCGGGCTTATTTACAACATGCTGCCAAAAATGTTGGCGCCACAAAGTGATCAGGGTAATATTACGATTCCGCTTCAAGCATCACCTAATGCTAGTTTTTCATATATGAAAGAGCATGCGCTTCTTGTTAGTCATATTTTAAGTGAACAAGAGGAGGGGGTAAATACAATTATTAACCTTGGTCAACCAAATACCTATCAAGGAAATGCAAATCTTATTTTAAAGCCGTGGGATAAAAGAGATAAAACACAAAGTGAAATTGAGGCTGAGCTACAGAAGAAGCTTGCTAACATTCCGGGAATAATCGCCTCTCCAGCACCAGCGCCACCACTTGGTATTGGTGGACAAGGGGGCTTTAGCATTGAGTTTATTCTAAGCACGCAAAACTCTTTTGAGTATCTATATCATGTTGCACAGAGGATTATCTCAGCCATGCAAAAAAATCCGAATTTTATTGATATAGGAACAAATATTCAGTTTAATGAATCTGAATATCAAGCCAATATTAATCGTAGTTTGGCTGCTGATGTTGGTGTAAATGTTGAGGATATTTCTAATACACTGGCTGTGTTTATGGGAGATTATATTGCCGGTAAATACTATTATGATAACTACCCTTATAATATTATTGTCTCCTCGCATCCAAGCAATAAAAATTCATTAAATGCACTACAAAGCATCTATGTTCCAACCTCCTCTGGTGGAATGGTGCCCATTTCATCATTTATTTCCACAAAGATTAAAACGATTCCAACCGTGCTCACAAATTACAATAAAGAGCATGCGCTGCATATTATGGCAAACTTAAAAGGTGATTACAGTACTGGGCTTGCGATCGATGATATACAACAAATTTTAAAAGCAGATTTGCCGAATGATGTTGGTTATACTTGGTTTGGCCAGACAAAAAATTATATAGAGTCTTCGGGGACAATGCTGCAAAATTTACTGTTAGGTATTATTTTTATTTATCTTTTGTTATCAGCGCAGTTTGGAAGCTTTAGGCAGCCATTGATTATTCTTATCACGGTTCCATTAGCGTTAGTTGGTGCACTGATTGCGCTTTATATCTCATCCAGTAGCATCAATGTATTTAGTCAGATTGGTTTTATCACCTTGGTTGGGCTTATTAGCAAACATGGTATTTTAATTACTGAGTTCGCAAATCAGTTACGTCTTAAAGGTATGAAAAAGGAGCAGGCAGTTATCGAGGCACTGAAAGTGCGGATAAAGCCTATTTTAATGACAACTTTAGCAATGGTGCTAGGTGCACTACCGCTTGTTTTTGGTACAGGTGCAGGTCATGAATATGCACAGCAGCTAGGGATTGTTATTGTCGGCGGGTTGGTTATTGGAACTTTGGCAGCTTTAGTGATCGTTCCACTATTTTATCTGTTGATTTCAAAATCAGATGATTCGCTGTAGCGCACTTACTTTTGCACTACAACATACATTCTGGGCATAGTGATGTGGATTTGATTATTATGATCTAGTTGTAATGCCAATTTTTCTTTTATTTTATCTCGCAGTTTCTTAATATAACTTGAGCTAACCCTTTCAGGGTCGCTGTAGCAGCACGGATTAAATAGGCTCACTAAGAAATTTGATTCATATTGAGAAAATGCCTGATGTAAATCTAATGTGGTGACTTGTTCTTCTTCGTATGATTCAATGTGTTCAAATCCAGCAAGTGTTAGCTCTAATAGAAAGCTCTCTTTGTCAGAGTATAAGTAAATGGGGTTATTAAAAGTAGAAATTAAAGAGGCGATTTCATTATCTTCAGAAATAATTGCTTCAAGTGCTTGCATTAGTTGAGGTGTAAACATATCTCTATACATAATCTGAGCAATTAAATACCCATTTGGCTTAAGAGCAGCATGCATTTTTTGATAACATAACTGGCGATTTTTTAAGTAATAAAACGCAGAGTTTGAAAAGATAATGTTATATTTTTGCGTCTCACCTAGTGCTTCAGCTCCTTGCTGCACATAGGCGAGATTTGTCGCTGCATAGTTAGCTTTAGAGGCTGCTATCATTTCCTTAGAGATATCAATTCCCGTGACCATTCCTTTGGTTAGTTTTGAGATTTCATAAGTAATTTGTCCACTACCACTGCCAATGTCTAATACACAGTCGGTTGATTTTAAGTAATGACGTAGATAGTTTAAAGTTCGTATTGCCGCTTTTGACTGGGTGATTGCATTTTTTTCGTATGATTTTGCAATAAGATCAAAATTACTCATAATAAATTCCTTGTTGCAGCTTTATATAGATGGTGCACCCGAGGCGATTTGAACGCCTGACCTTTGGCTCCGGAGGCCAACGCTCTATCCAGCTGAGCTACGGGTGCTGATAACGAACAGGAACATTACCAAAAAAATACAATAAAAGCTAGAGATTGCGTCGTGAACTTTGTTATTATTGAGGAAATTTAAAGGATTATCGGATGTTATGCGCGTTTTGTTAAATTTGCTTCTTTTTATCGTAGTTGTTTTGGCTGTGCTATGGTTTTTGCCATTTTCACTTTTTTTAGTGTTGGCATTTATTTTGCTGCTTTTATACTTTTTGCCAAGCTACATTGCCTTTAAAAAGCACCATCCCAATAGTATTTTTATCTTTATTATTAACTTATTATTTGGCTTTACTTTGATTGTGTGGTTGGTGTGTTTAATCTTAGCTATCGTCTATAATCCGCCTGTTAAAGTGGTTGAACACCATTATCACAATTAATTGAACATCAACTTCTCGAGTCTGTTATATGTTAAATGAATTTCAACAAAAAGCGGTATTGCTACCCAATAAAAATGCGCTTATTTTGGCAGGCGCTGGAAGTGGGAAAACACGCGTATTAACAAGTCGTATTGCGCATTTATGTCAAAAGCAACGTATCTCACCACAATCTATTCTAGCGGTGACATTTACCAATAAGGCTGCCAGAGAAATGCGCGAAAGAGTTGAGCAGCTTTTGGGCTATTCGACGAGGGGAATGTGGCTTGGTACTTTTCATGGAATAGCTCATAGATTGTTACGCCAACATGCACAAGAGCTTGGGTTTGATCGGCATTTTAAAGTGTTAGATCAAGATGATCAGTTGCAAATGATAAAGCGCCTTGTTGCACATTTAAACTTGGATGACAGGCTTTATGCGCCTAAATATCTTCAACATTATATTAATGCTAAAAAGGATGAAGGGGTTCGTGCTGAGAGTCTAAATGATAAAAGTGTTGATCAAGAAGTCATTAGATTATACCAAGCCTATGAGTTAAGATTAAAAGCGGATAACGCACTTGATTTTGCGGATTTATTATTATGTGCCAACGAGCTGCTTACACATAATGAAGTGCTGAGATCCTATTATCAAAAGCGCTTTCAATATATCTTGATTGATGAGTTTCAAGATACAAATACAATACAATATAAGTGGCTTGAGAAGCTTTACTCTGGTGATAATACCGTTATGGCTGTAGGCGATGATGACCAGTCTATCTATGGCTGGCGTGGTGCTAAAGTTGAAAATATTCAAAAGTTTATCGATGATTTTGGTGAAGTTGAAGTGATCCGCTTAGAGCAGAATTACCGCTCAACACAGATTATTCTTGATGCTGCAAATGCTGTTATTACTAATAATATCGATCGCATGGGTAAAACGCTATGGTCTGAAAAAGAAAGAGGGGAGCAAATTGCCTTTTATGAGGCCTTCAATGAACGTGATGAGGCCGATTTTATTGCAGGAAGGATATACAACTTATGGAAAAATGAGCATTTGACATTGAAAGATATAGCTATTTTATATCGCTCAAATGCGCAGTCACGTGTTATAGAGGAGGCGTTATTAAAAGAGGGAGTTCCTTATCGGATTTATGGCGGAGTGCGATTTTTTGATCGAGCTGAAATTAAAGATGCATTGGCCTATTTACGCTTAATGGCGCTAAAAAGTGATAACCTTGCTTTTGAGCGCATTATAAATACCCCAACTCGTGGCATTGGTGCCAAGACTTTGGAAGTTATTCGTGATTATGCTGCTGATTATGATTTATCATTATGGCATGCAGCTAAGGCCGTGATTGAAAGAAAGTTGCTCTCTAGTCGTGCACTTAAAGCACTTAGTGAGTTTATCAATATGATTGAGGAGTTAAGTGAATATATTGATACACTGACGCTGGAAGATCTTATGCGACTGGTGCTTGAAAAATCTGGATTACTTCGATCATATGAAGCAGGGAAATCTGAGAAATCTCAGCAAAAGCTTGAGAACTTAAAAGAGCTTGTGAATGCTGCAAGCGAATTTATTCCCCCTGTCGAAGATGTTGAGACAAATGAAGCACGCCTTTTGGAGTTTTTATCATTTGCTGTTTTGGAATCAGGAGAAATGCAGGCAGATGAAAATATAGATAGTGTTCAAATGATGACGCTTCATAGTGCAAAAGGACTTGAGTTTCCCTATGTGTTTATGACAGGACTGGAGGATGGGCTTTTCCCTTCTTCAAGGTCGATTGACTCTCCTAAGAAGCTTGCAGAAGAAAGACGTCTTTGCTATGTCGGAATTACTCGGGCAATGGCAAAGCTGACTTTAAGTTATAGTAAAGTGCGCCATCAGTATGGGGATATAAACTATCAAATTAAATCACGCTTTTTACATGAGATTCCAGATGATTATATTAAGAGCGTGAGAACAAGTGTGAAAAAAAGTGAAACGCCATCTTTTGGGATCTCGCCTTTTGAGTTTCTTAAAAAGAATACGCCGGATTCAGCATTTAAAACAGGTGATTTTGTCAATCATACTAAGTTTGGTATTGGTGTTTTTCTTAAATCTGAAGGTGAAGGTGATGAGCGCCTTTATCATATCGACTTTAAAGCAGGCGGTGGTAAAAAGGTGCTGCTGGCTAAAATGGCAAAGCTCTCGAAGCTGTAGTTTGTGCTGCATTAATTTTTCTTTCGTTATTTTTCTACGATTATTTATTTATTTTATAGCAAAATCCCGTTAATTTTTGAGTTTGTTGTAGATAATTTTACAACAATCATGAGCTGTGATTACACAGATTCATTCAATGAGGAGGGAGCAAAATATATGAAACGTATCATTAATGGCATTAAATTGTCAGCATTTTTTGCATTAGCAATGAATGCTGCTGAAGCAAATAAAACACTTGTCTATTGTTCAGAAGCATCCCCTGAGGGATTCAATCCTGCGCTTTTTACAACGGGCACAACCTTTGATGCAGCATCCAAGACGCTGTTTAATCGATTGGTTGAGTTTAAACTTGGAACAACAGAGGTTGAACCGGGATTAGCAGAGCGCTGGGAAGTATCAAAAGATGGCAAGACATACACGTTTTATTTACGAAAAAATGTACAATTTAATAGCACAAAAGACTTCAAGTCAACCCGAAATTTCAATGCAGATGATGTTATTTTTAGTTTTGAGCGTCAGCTTGATGTCAATAATCCTTATCACAAGATTTCAGGTGGAAATTATGAGTATTTTAATAGCATGGGCATGGGCTCGCTCATTAAGAAAATAGATCGGGTGAATGATTATACGGTTCGCTTTGAGTTAAATCATGCTGAAGCACCATTTATCGCAAATCTGGCGATGGATTTTGCCTCTATCTTTTCAGCAGAGCAAGCTCAAGAGTATTTAAAAAATGGAACGCCAGAGAAGCTTGATCAAACGCCTGTTGGAACAGGTCCATTCCAGTTATTTCAATATCGTAAAGATGCAACAATCCGTTATATGGCAAATAAGCATTATTGGGGAGGGGTACCAAAGATAAGTAGGCTTATTTTTGCTATTACACCAGATGCTTCTGTGCGTTATGCCAAGATACAATCTGGCGAGTGTCAGGTGATGCCATTTCCAAATCCATCTGATATCGCATTGATGGAGAAAAATAAATCCATTCATGTTATGCAAAAAGAGGGGTTGAATGTTGGCTATTTGGCTTTTAATGTTCAGAAAAAACCATTTGATAATATTAAAGTCAGACAAGCGCTGAACATGGCCATTGATAAAGCGGCAATTATAAAAGCAGTGTTTGATAATAAGGCGACTATCGCAAAAAATCCGATTCCACCGACAATGTGGTCGTATAATGATGAGGTTAAAGATTATCCCTATGATATAGAAAAAGCCAAGGCGCTGTTAGCTGAGGCAGGTTATGAAAATGGCTTTACAACAACGATATGGGCGATGCCGGTGCAGCGACCATATAATCCAGATGCAAGAAAAATGGCAGAGATTATTCAGGCAGATTGGGAAAAAATTGGTGTGAAGGCAAAAATTGTCAGCTATGAGTGGGGAGAGTATCTCAATAGAGCACAAAAGGGAGAGCATGATACTATTTTGCTTGGCTGGACAGGGGATAATGGTGATCCAGATAATTTCCTATCAGTGTTATTAAGCTGTGATGCCGTGAAAGGAGCCAATTATGCAAAATGGTGTAATAAGGAATTTGATGCACTGATTGCTAAAGCCAAGAGGTTATCAGATCAGGGTGAGAGAACAAAGCTCTATAAAAAGGCACAGGTTGTTTTTAAAGAACAAGCGCCTTGGGTAACGATTGCTCATGCTAGAACTTATGTGCCTGTCAGCAATAAAGTGCATGGTTATATCGTTGATCCTTTAGGGACGCATCAATTTAAATCAGTCAGCGTAAACTAGGTTTATTAGCACTTTTATAGGATGGATTTATGTTTTTGAGTCCATAAGTTAGCTTTGCAAGGGAGATCATGCATGATCAAATTTGTACTTCGTAAGTTTGCATTAATTATTCCAACGTTTTTAGGTATTACCTTATTAACTTTTATATTAGTGCATCTTATCCCGGGTGACCCTGTTGAAATTATGGCAGGAGAGAGGGGGCTAGATCCTGTGCGCCATGCACAAATGATGGCGCAATTAGGCTTGGATCAGCCACTTGTTGTTCAATATTTTAAATATCTATGGGGATTGCTTCATGGTGATTTAGGTAAATCAATTGTCACAAATACCCCGGTGATTAAAGAGTTTTCAATACTTTTTCCTGCAACGGTAGAGCTCTCTTTGTTAGCGATTATCTTTGCAGTGGTAATTGGTTTACCATTAGGGATTATTGCAGCAATGAAACGAGGCTCTATCCTAGATCATGGTGTTATGGGTGTTTCCTTGGCTGGTTACTCAATGCCAATTTTCTGGTGGGCACTTTTGTTAATATTGCTTTTTTCAGTACAACTTGGCATTACGCCTGTTTCAGGCAGAATAGGTGCAGAATATTGGATTGATGAAGTGACAGGGTTTATGTTAATTGACACTTTATTAGCAGGGGATATAAGTGCCTTTTACTCTGCGTTGCATCATCTTATCTTACCTGCTATCGTGCTTGGTACCATTCCACTTGCCGTTATTGCAAGAATGACACGCTCTTCTATGCTTGAGGTGTTGGAAGAAGATTATATCCGTGCCGCCAGAGCAAAAGGGATTGCCCCTTGGCGCGTTATCGTTATTCACGCACTTAGAAACGCACTTATTCCCGTTGTCACAGTTATTGGGCTTCAAGTCGGTGTTTTGATGGCAGGTGCCATTTTGACAGAGACAATATTTTCATGGCCGGGGATTGGTAAGTGGCTAATAGAGTCGATTCAACGAAGAGATTATCCTGTTGTTCAAGGCGGAATTTTAATCGTTGCGACGATCATTATTTTAATTAATGCGTTAGTGGATATTACTTATGGAATAATTAATCCGCGTATTCACCATCAACACTGATAAGAGGTAGTTATGGCGCAAACATTAGTATTAGACAGTGCTACAGAAGTAGCTCCAGTTGGTCCTTTAAAAGAATGTTGGCAGCACTTTATTAAAAATAAAGGTGCGCTGATTGGACTTGTTTTTATCTGTATACTTATTTTATCAGCAATATTTGCAGGGGTTATTGCACCACATTCACCAACAATGCAATATCGTGATGCTATTTTAATGCCACCTGTGTGGAGTGAGGGTGGTAGTTGGCAGTTTATTCTAGGCACAGATTCGGTGGGCAGAGATATCCTATCAAGATTGATTTATGGAGCAAGAATGTCACTATTAATTGGCTTAATGGTTGTTATTGTTGCTGCTTTTTGTGGGGTAACACTTGGGCTTTTTGCCGGCTTTGTAAGAGGTAAGCTCGAGAGTGTTATTATGAGAGTTGCTGATATTATGTTGGCGGTCCCAAGTTTATTATTAGCTATTGCGATTGTTGCCGTTTTGGGGCCAAGCTTAATTAATGCGGTCATTTCAATTGCGATTGTTTCTATTCCGCACTATATTCGTCTAACGCGTGCCGCGGTTGTTGCCGAAAAATCGCGTGATTATGTTACTTCCTCCAAAATGGCGGGAGCGGGTATGTTAAGACTCATGTTCATCAGTATTTTGCCTAACTGTTTGGCGCCACTTATTGTGCAGGCAACGCTCGGATTCTCAAGTGCAATATTAGATATGGCTGCACTTGGGTTTCTTGGCTTTGGTGCTCAGCCACCCACTCCTGAGTGGGGGAGTATGCTTGCAGATGCTAGGCGCTATATTCAAAGCGCTTGGTGGGTGGTAACTTTCCCGGGAGTGTTGATTTTATTGACGGTTATCGCATTTAATCTGATGGGTGATGGTTTAAGAGATGCATTAGATCCTAAATTGAAAAAGCAATAGGGGGAAAGATGACACTATTAAATGTAAATAATTTATCGGTAAGCTTTAATGCATTTAAGGCGGTAGATCAGCTTTCACTATCTGTTTCAGAAGGGGAAGTAGTTGGTGTTGTTGGCGAGTCAGGTTCTGGCAAAAGTGTTATGTCCATGGCAATGATGGGGCTTTTAGATACACAGGCGAATGTTGAATTTGAAGCGTTTCATTTGGATAAAAAAGATATGCTTAGCCTCTCATCTAAAAAGCGAAGAGAGATGATGGGAAAGGATATTTCAATGATTTTTCAAGATGCGCTGACAAGTTTAAATCCATGCTATAGCGTGGGTGCGCAGATTGTTGAAGCATTAACAACGCATGAAAAAATAACAAAGAAAAAGGCCAAAGAAAAGGCTTTGCATTTATTAGAAACAGTGGGGATTCCTGATCCCAAAAAACGTATCGATAACTACCCACATCAGCTTTCAGGAGGAATGTGCCAACGGGTTATGATTGCAATGGCATTGGCCTGTAAGCCTAAGCTTCTTATTGCAGATGAGCCAACAACGGCACTTGATGTTACTATTCAGGCGCAGGTGATAGAGCTTTTATTAACGCTGCAAAAACAATACCAGATGGGAATGATCCTTATTACACACGATTTAGCACTGGTGTCCGAGGTGGCAGATAAAATTGTTGTGATGTATGCAGGTAAAGTGGTTGAATCTGGATCTGTTGATGAAGTTTTTCATACGCCAAAGCACCCTTATACTCAAGCACTTTTAAGATCGTTACCAGAGTTTGGTGAAAGTGGAAAGCGCTTATATGCACTTGAAGGGGTTGTGCCAGGTGCAAATGATCGACCAAATGGATGTTTGTTTTCACCTAGGTGCCAGTATGCAAATTTAGAATGCCAAAGAAAGCCGGAGCTAAAAACACAAGATGCCAGAGAAGTGCTATGCCACTTCCCGCTTAATCACTATGGGAGCCCTGTTTATGAGTGATACAATTCTATCTCAAATAAAAAATACAGCAGATGATACAGCTGGAGTTGAAGGGTTTAGTGACAGTGAAATAGTGCTTTCGGCTGAAAATGTAAAGCGTCACTATCAGGGCGCTCGTTCACTCTTTAAAAATGCAAATGTGGTTAAGGCTTTAGATGGTGTGTCTTTTGAAGCAAAAAGAGGAAAAACACTTGCTGTTGTGGGTGAGTCGGGTTGCGGAAAGTCTACCTTGGCAAAAAGTTTGACAATGATAGAGGAGCCAACCTCAGGCGTTTTGCGTTATAAAGGTCAGATACTGAGTCAAATGACAAAGCATGAAAAAAAGGAAATACGCCAAAAGATTCAGATGATTTTTCAAAACCCTTATGCGGCGCTGAATCCAAGGAAGAAAATAGGCACTATTTTAGAAGAGCCTTTGTTGATTAATACCAAATTAACCAAGTCAGAACGTAAAGCGCGTGCCTTAAGTATGCTAGCAACTGTGGGCTTAAAAAAAGAGCACTACAGTCGCTATCCGCATATGTTCTCAGGCGGGCAGCGCCAGCGAATAGTGATTGCCAGAAGTCTTATGTTATCGCCAGATATTATCGTTGCAGATGAGCCTGTCTCGGCACTTGATGTTTCCGTACAGGCACAGGTGTTAAATTTAATGATGGATTTGCAGTTAAAGCACAAGCTAAGCTATATTTTTATCTCTCATGATTTGTCTGTCGTCCGTCATATTGCTCATGAAGTGATTGTCATGTATTTGGGTAAAGTGGTAGAACAGGCTAATACTAAAGATTTATTTGATGCGCCAAAGCATCCCTATACCAAAGCACTTTTATCCAGTGTACCAACCTTGGAAGCGAAAGCCGTTGGAAAAGAGAGAATTCGTTTGCAAGGCGAACTTCCATCACCTTTAAATCCACCAGCAGGTTGTGCGTTTCATACACGTTGTCCATTTGCAAAAGGACTATGTGAAAATACAATGCCTGATTTACAGGAAAAAGATAAAAAACACTTGGTTGCATGCCATTTTGCTTAAAAGTAAAGTATTGAAAGAAAAATATAGCTGCCTATAAGCGTTTAAGTTGATTATAATTAGCAGACAATCAGAAGTTGTATAATACTTTATCTATTTTATGGAACATCATACAGATGTGTTAATTATTGGCGCTGGTACTGCTGGATTAACAGCGGCATTAGAGTTGGCTGAAAAGGCAAAAGTTACCATTTTATGTAAATCCACCTTGGGCGAGGGATCCAGTTTGTATGCCCAAGGGGGAATTGCCGCTGTCATGGATGAGGGTGACTCTTTGGAGTCGCATATACAAGATACCCTTATTGCTGGAGATGGTCTATGTGATGAAAAAGCGGTACGCTTTACTGTTGAACATGCAAAAGAGGGTATTGAATGGCTTATTTCTCAAGGGGTAAGCTTTACCGTTGATAGTAGTGATAACAGCACCTATCATTTAACGCAAGAAGGTGGGCACTCCTATCGCAGGATTTTGCATGCAGCGGATGCCACTGGAAAAGAGGTGCAAACAACCTTGGTATCACTGGCAAAAGCGCATAAAAACATCAGCATCTATGAGCACTATAATGTAGTGGATTTAATTTGCCATCAAAGAAAGTGTGTGGGTGCATATGTGCTTAATATCAAGACAAAAAAAGTAGAGACTTTTGCTGCAAAAGCGACTATTTTGGCAACAGGCGGCGCCTCTCGTGTTTATCAATACTCTACCAATCCAGTTGTCTCTAGTGGTGATGGAATCGCTATTGCCTATCGTGCTGGCTGTAAAGTTGCCAATTTAGAGTTTAATCAATTTCATCCTACTTGTCTTTATCATCCCAAAGCAGGCTCTTTTTTATTAAGTGAGGCATTAAGGGGAGAAGGGGCTTATTTAATTGCCAATAATAAGCGCTTTATGTTAGAGATTGATTCAAGGGCAGAGCTTGCCCCGCGCGATATTGTTGCCCGTGCAATTGATTTTCAGATGAAAAAATATGGTCTTGAGTGTGTTTATTTAGACATGCGACATAAATCTAAAGCATTTATTACTTCGCATTTTCCAATGATTTATCAATCACTGTTAAAATACGGGTTTGATCTTACAAAAGATCAAATTCCAGTTGTTCCGGCAGCGCATTATACCTGCGGTGGTGTGATGGTTGATCAGCGTGCAAGAACAGATATTACAGGCCTGTATGCAGCAGGTGAGGTAACCTATACTGGTCTTCATGGTGCCAATCGCATGGCAAGTAACTCGCTTTTGGAATGCCTAGTCTATGCTAAAGCAGCAGCTGAAGATATAACAAATCAGCTTGATAACTGGACGCTGGAGAGAGACTTACCCAAGTGGGATGATGCTTTGGTAGAAGACTCTGAGGAGGAGGTTTTTATCCACCATAATTGGAAAGAGCTCAGGCGTTTTATGTGGGATTTTATGGGTATTGTAAGAAGCAATAAACGTCTTGCCCGCGCATCAAATAGAATTAATTTATTACGACAAGAAGTATTTGAGTATTATTCGGATTTTACGATTACTTCAGATTTGCTCGAGCTTAGAAATTTAGTGTTGGTTGCCGAGTTGATGGTTGAGTCTGCCAAAAGGAGAAAAGAAAGTAGAGGGCTGCATTATACTTTAGATTATAAGCATAAAGATAAGCGTTATCTAAAACCGACAATCATTCGACCAGCTAAATCGCTCTAATTTCTCATGACTTGAACGGTATCAAATTCTCCAAGCCCCCAAAAGCCATCTTTGCCTGTGACCATGCCTTGATGGTTAATTGCAATTAAGCCCTTTATCCCGCGGGTAAATAGCCAGATGATGCCCCAGATATATACAAGCCATCCAATTAAGATAATAGAGAGTAAAATAGCAATAAGTAGGTAAGCAACACCATACCAGAACGTTTTAATTTGAAATTGAAAGTGAGTTCTTAACCAAAGTGGTGTGTCAGGGGAGTTTCGTTTTACATAAGCAATAATAACGCCGATAATAGCCAAAAGTCCGGTAAAAAAAGCGAAAAAATAAAGAATATATACAATTCTAGCAAGTGTTTGATCTTTCATTTTTATCCTTTGATGTTCTATATTTATTCAATTCACAGATAGTATAAACAACTTAAATAAGATCATTAAGTGCTTATAGCAAAGCTGTGTTTATTTCTTTATGATTGGTATATAATGTTGCCCATGAATTGATAATGGTAAAAAGAATGCAGATTGTTGAAGAGATTCGATCTGAAGCATTGGCTGAAGTTGAAAAGACATTAAATAGACAAGATCTAGATCAAATTCGTGTCCAATATTTGGGCAAAAAAGGCAAGCTAACCGCTATAATGAAAGAGCTTGGGAAGCTTCCTAAAGAGGAGAAACCAAAGCTTGGGCAAGCTGTGAATGTTGCAAAAGACGATTTACAAAGTGCAATTAATGCGCGCTTAGAGGCGATTGATGCCAAAGAGTTAAGTGAGCGATTGGCAAAGGAAAAAATCGATATTACCTTGCCGGGGGTTGGACAAGTTCAAGGACATATTCATCCTGTGAGTAAAACATTACAGCGCATTGAGCAGTTTTTTACTGAAATGGGCTTTAGTATTGAACATGGTCCTGAGATTGAAGATGATTATCATAATTTTGAGGCGCTTAACATTCCCTCTCATCATCCAGCCAGAGCCATGCATGATACATTCTACTTTAACCCCAATTCGGTTTTAAGGACACATACATCAGGTGTGCAGATTCGCACCATGAAAAAACAAGCGCCTCCTATCAGAATGATTGCCCCTGGCAGAGTATATCGTTGTGACTCCGATATGACACACTCACCTATGTTCCATCAGGTTGAAGGGCTTTGGGTTGATGAAGATGTGTCATTTGCTGATTTAAAAGGAATGCTTCAGGCATTTTTAAGTGCATTTTTTGAGAAAGATTTAAAAATGCGCTTTAGACCTTCTTACTTCCCATTTACAGAGCCATCGGCTGAGGCGGATATGGAGTGTGTAATGTGTAATGGAAAAGGCTGTCGAGTTTGTAAGCAAACAGGGTGGCTTGAAGTATTGGGTTGTGGCATGGTGCATCCAAATGTATTAGAAGCAGGTGGTATTGATTCAAAAAAATATCAAGGCTTTGCAATGGGAATGGGGGTAGAGCGCTTAGCAATGCTTCGCTATGGTATTAGTGATTTACGACTGTTTTTTGAGAATGATTTACGCTTTTTAAAGCAGTTTTAATTGATATATCAATGAGTAAGTTATTGTCATCAGTGTAAATTAAGATAGATTTATTTGAGGAAGAGTTATGAAATTTAGCCAATTATGGTTGAATCAGTATTTAGAGCATCAATTTGATGCGGATGAGTTATCTGAAAAGCTTACAGCTGCTGGGCTTGAAGTGGATGCTGTGGAACCGGTTAGTGCAAGTTTCACTAAAGTGGTTATCGGTGAAATACAGTCAATGATTAAGCACCCAGATGCAGATAAACTCAATGTTTGTCAGGTGGATATTGGCACGGAAATTGTCACAATTGTGTGTGGCGCTCCCAATGTGTTTGTTGGAATGAAGGCGCCAACAGCGTTAATTGGTGCCGTTTTGCCGGGCGATTTTAAAATCAAAAAAAGTAAGCTTAGAGGGCAAGAGTCATTTGGTATGCTTTGTTCTGAAAAAGAGCTTGGTATTTCAGATGAGTCAAATGGACTTATGATACTTCCAAATGATGCACCTGTTGGTCAGGATATACGCGCCTATTTACAGCTTAATGATGTTAGTATTGAAGTGGATTTAACACCCAATAGGGCTGATTGTTTGAGTGTTTATGGCATTGCAAGAGAAGTAGCTGCGCTAAGTGATAGTCATTGTAAGACATTTGAATTTAAAACAGTTCATCCTCAGATTAAAGATAAAAAAGAGATTCAAATCAAAGCGCAAAATGCCTGCCCGATTTACTATGGTCGTGTTATTAAAAATGTCGATACGAAGGCACAGACGCCAATTTGGATGAAAGAGCGTTTAAGACGTTCAGGTTTAAGGTCTATCTCAGTGATTGTTGATATCACCAATTATATACTATTAGAAATTGGCCAACCAATGCATGCCTTTGATTTTGATGTGCTTGATGGTGATATTCAAGTAAGAATGGCAAATGAAAACGAAAAATTGACCTTATTGGATGAGAATCAGGTTGTCTTAAAAAAAGATACGCTAGTTATTGCAGATGATAAAAAAGCGCTAGCAATGGCCGGCATTATGGGTGGGCTTGAAAGTTCAGTTCAATCTGGAAAAACCACGAATATCTTTTTAGAAAGTGCATTTTTTACACCAAGTGATATCGCTGGGAAAGCAAGAGGGTATGGGCTACATACTGACTCATCACATCGCTATGAACGTGGCGTTGATCCAAAGCTTGCTGAAAAGGCAATTGAATATGCCACTCAGCTTATCCTTGAGATTGCCGGTGGTAGTGTAGGGCCTGTTAGCGCATGTAAGTTATGGAGTGAGAAGGCAACTGAGATTACATTAACCCTAGAGAAAACAAATCGTTTATTGGGCATTAAAGTAGATGAGGCATTCATTGAGAATGTGTTAATGCGACTGAATATGCGCTTTAATCGATTAAACGATGGCGCTTGGCAAGTGAGCGCTCCTTCTTATCGCTTTGATATGGCGATTGAGGAAGATTTAATTGAAGAGGTGGGTCGTGTGTATGGCTATCAGAATATTCCCTTCACGTTACCAAAACTGCAAAGTGTTAAAAAGGAAGTCTCTGAGAAAAAGCTAATTAAGCATACACTGAAGTCTGTGTTGGTTAATCGAGGCTATTATGAAAGCATTAATTACAGCTTTATTGATCCAAAGCTAGATGAAATATTCTTTGATGTTGCTGGTATTTCTCTTCAAAATCCAATTTCTCAAGATTTATCAGTGATGCGCCAAAGTTTGATTCCTGGGATTCTTTTAAGCTTTAAAAATAATTTAAATAGGCAGCAATCAAGAGTTAGACTGTTTGAGGAAGGTGTTTGCTTTTATGAGCATAATGATAGCAGTATCAAAGACTCACCTTTTAATGAAATTGCAAAAATTGCAGGTTTAGCCTATGGTCCACTGACAACACCAAATTGGAAAGAGAAAAGTGTAAGTGACTTTTATTATGTGAAATCAGATGTTGAGGCACTGTTAGCATTAACTAGAAAATCCTATCGCTTTGATGTTTGTGATGATTTACCATGGCTGCACCCGGGACAATCTGCTTATATTTATCATCAAAATAAAAAAATTGGCGTGATCGGTGTACTCCATCCGCATATTCTTAAACAGATGAATATCAAATCAAAAGCACCTGTTGTCTTTGAACTTGATTTGGCAGAAATTGAAAACAAAGATGCAACCCAGTTTGAGCCAGTTTCTAAGTTCCCATCAGTGAATCGTGATATTGCTTTTGTGGTTGATCGTAAGATAAGCGTTGATGCGCTTGTTGCTTCAGTGAAAGCAAGCGAATTAAGTGCGCTTAAAAAGGTGGAGGTATTTGACCTTTATGAAGGGGAGAGTATTGGTCATGAAAATAAGAGTATTGCGCTTAATTTGACTTTTCAATGGCTTGAAAAAACCTTAACTGATACGGAGATTAATGCGTGGATGGATACTATTATTAAGCAAGTTAAAGCTGATGTTGGTGGTGAGATACGTTCTTAATGTATAAATGCAAATAAAGAGTCAAGTTGGTTACACACAAATTTTCATACTAGTAAAACTTAAATGTTGCGATTAAGCTAGGATAGCTTGACAAGAGACGTATAATTTCACCTTGGTAAATTTTTACGTGAGCATGTTTAAGATGGGATGTTAAAATTCGTGTAGCTTGGCATGCAGATAAAAGTGGAATTGAGCCATAAAAAAAGTATTAAGTATTTGAATATTGTCATGAAAGGTATGTCAATTATTTTTGTACCTTATGCAAGTTGGTAGTTTAATAATAGGTTTGCGTATATGACTAAGAATATGAAATACCAATAGTTCTTTGTTGCGTAAATTTACGCTATTTCTACGCAATTTTTCATTTATAATCTTCTGTTTTAATTTTAATCTAAAAACGAGAGAATATATGACGCAAAAAATAAAGAGATTTATGAGCAGGATAAAATTTTTAAGTATTATTTTATCATTGTTAATTGTTACTGATGCTTATAGTGGGGCGCATAATAATAAGATCAGTTTTATGACGTATTATCAGGTGGATAGTACGCATATGAAGATGGAGGATTATGTTGACGGAAAAATCACTATAAAAGAAGTGAAAATCTCTGAAGGGCAAGAGGATAAGGAGAGGAAGTATTCATCAGGCAGTACAGTCCCTGTTAAAGATGGTGAGGCTATCTTTAGAGTGGGTCGGCATGGCACTAAAGATGTCGCCAAATGGTTTAATGAGACTATAACTCCAAGCAATACCGTTTATAACCATGATCCAAGCGAGTTGAATTTTGCTTTTCTCGTAGACCTCCATCTCACTTTTCATGACCATTCTCTGACATTTAAGGATATAGTATTAGCTCAGGGTCATGCTAGTGCCAAAAACAATTGGTGGTTTGGAGGTAAGCATTGTGGCGCTATTCTGGGTGAGGGTCTTAATGGTGTTGTCTGTAAAGGTAGTGACCAAGAAGGTATTTTATATGATATTAGATTTATACGAAGTGCAGATAGTGTTTCCACAATATTAGTAGAGGATATCTTCAAGAGTGATGAAGAGTTAAACATCTCACCTGCATGCTAAAAGCTTAAAAGATCAATGGTTAATTTTATTATTAACAAATAGGGTGATAAATGTTCACATGTAGTTCTATAATTATTAAATTTTTCATTAGGGTAAGCCTATCTATACTGCTGGTATTTGGAATTGTTCACGCTGCGACGCTCCGGAATAATAAAATAACTTTCCATTACGTAACCAATCTCGGTTTTATTCCTGAAGACTATAGTTGCACTATATATCAACCGTGTTCCAATATCATAAGATATGAAGTTGATAAGTTAACTAAAGATCAGACATTAATATTAAGATCTGGTCGTAAGGATAGTGAAAAGGTAGCTAATACTTTTAAGGAATACGTGGGTGGTAATAATAACTGTTTTCCCGATTTGCCTAATGAGATGAACTTTGCTTATAAAGGATATTTTTCATTTTATTATCAAGGTATATACAATAGCTTTGCCGAGTTCACAATTGGGCAAACTGGGGAAGGGGGGAGTAATACATGGAGAATAGGTGGTCCAGAGTGCCATATAAAAAAAAATAGGAATGACAAAACCTATCTTGAATGCATAAGTGTTGAAGGTCATGTTGTTAATTTTACCCGTACTGTTGCTATTGGAGATAGCAAGGGATTTGATATAGATATGCCTCATTTAACAAAACGCCATAAACACAATGGTATTGAAGAATAAGAGTAGGTGGTGGTGTTTCCCTTTGTCTTTTATATGTTTCTTCCCCATTCGACTCGGTTGATGTAAAGACCAATCACAGTATCATGCATAAACTCACTTTTTGAAAAACAAATGCTCTTTCTAGCAAGCCTTTTAATCCTTGTCCTAAAGGTTAGAAACTTACGCTCAATCTTTTGTGTATTTCGCTTCCC
>NZ_KB902246.1 GCF_000379445.1 Fangia hongkongensis FSC776 = DSM 21703 | reverse complement strand
AGTGTGAGTGTTTTAAATGGTACGGCCACGGTTAGCTTTAGTGGGGCGAGTTTATCTACNGCTGCAGTTGAGACATTGATTGATGGTTTAGCATTTAGTCATAGCTCAGAAGATCCAAGTACAACAAGCAGAGTAGTAACCATTACCAGTTTGACAGACAGTGGGAGTAATGTTGGAAATAATGATAATGTCTCTGCACCCAATATCAGCTCAACGGTGAGTATGACTGCGGTGAATGATGCTCCGGTGAATACGGTTCCTAGTTCACAGAGTGTAGATGAGGATACTGCATTGAGTATCAGTGGTATTAGTGTCTCGGATGTTGAGGGCATGGCCTCGACACAATTAAGTGTGAATGATGGGACATTAACGGTGAGTTTATCGGGAAGCGCGAGTATTAGTAGTGGTGCAAATGGTAGTAGCAGTTTAACGATCAGTGGTAATCAAAGTGATATTAATGCGACTTTGTCGAGTTTGAGTTATCAAGGGGACTTAAACTTTAATGGCAGTGATACCTTAACCGTATTGTCGACAGATAATGATGGCACGCCTTTAACGGATAGTGATACGGTATCGATTACAGTGAATGCGGTGAATGATGAAAACACTCCACCAACTGCAGAGAATAATACAATCAATATTAATGAAGATCAACGTTATATCTTTTCTGCTAGTGATTTCAACTTCTCAGATATTGATAATGGAGATACGCTTGAAAGTATTCAAATTACCTCTTTGGTAACGCAAGGTACGTTGCAATATGATGTCAGTAACCAAGATGCTTGGCAAGATCTAGTCACTGGTCAAATTATCAGTGCAGATCATTTAAATGAAGGACGTTTTCGTTTTGTGTCAGGTGAAAATGAGCATGCTGATAATTACGCAAGTTTTAATTTTAAAGTAAGTGATGGAGAGAGTTATAGTGAAACAGCCTATCTAATGACAATTAATGTGATAGCTGTGAATGATAGTGCAACTGGGAGTGTCACTATTTCTGGTTTGGTGCAGGCAGGGAGCTTCCTGAGCGGTAGTTTTGACATTGAAGATATTGAAGGTGTAGGTGAAGTAAATTACCAGTGGCTGCGCAATGGAGAAGTGATTAATGGCGCTAGCAGTATAGAGTATTTATTAACAGATGAGGATGTAGGTAAGCAGCTTTCCTTAAAAGTTGCTTTTCTAGACAATGAAGGCTTTTCAGAGAGTGTGATATCATCTTCAACTGATAAGGTGGCTATTCGCTCAGTCATTTCCGATGAAAGTCTTACTGAACTTAAAGTACCCCCTGTAATATCTCATGACTCTGAGCTGCCAATTTTATCTACAGCTAGTAACTTAGGTTTGTTTGAAGAGCGCAATGAAGAAGATGATTTGCTAGAGGTGAGAGTTGAGTCAGAGCTAGAGACTGTGCAGGAGGATGACTTAGACAATCAAACGCTTCCAGAGCAAGAGGAATCTTTAACCGCATCTAACTCTAGTAATGACGGTGAAAATAGCCAAAGAAGTGATCAATTAGCTCAAAAAGATGATTCACTAAAAAATAAAGCAGAGACTGATGCGCAAAAGAGTCTTCAAACTGTTGAAGAAAATACGAAGTCCACTAATGTCCCAGTGTCGAGTATAGCACTTGATAAAGCAATATCAGCAAATGTACAAAGATATGAATTAGCAAAACTAAAAAATGCGCTTTTACGCTACTTTGGATAGACTATGAATGTGCTATGGAGAAGTCTTTTACCTTTATGCCAAGGATGATTAAGCTTAGAAAGTAAATGCATGCGCCAATGAAGATTATTGCAAATAAATACAAAAGCTTGAAAAGCGTACTATGAGATAGCCAAAAGTTGATCTCCCCTTGTATGAATATCAGTACAATACACATAATCATGCTCGCTATGAGAATACGGAGAATTAGTAGTACTTGTGAGCGATGTAGAGAAAAGTGATGTTTTTTGCATAAAACCCAAAGGAGCAAAAGCGCATTTATTGTTGCAGTTAGGCTTGTTGAAATGGCAAGGGCTAAATAGCCAAGGGCGTGTGATTTCAGAAGACTAATTAGAATAAGGTTGCTGATAATATTCACCAGTATACACAATAAACCTACCTTCATTGCCGAGGTAGTGTTTTGTTTGGCATATAGAGCCGAGATAAATATTTTAATAAAAATAAAGCTAATAAGGCCAATGGCAAAGGCAATCATTGCGCGTTGTGATTGCGTAACATCAAAAAAACTAAACTCACCATGATAAAAAAGTGTAATTATAATAGGTTTTGATAATACACAAAGCGCACTTGCTGCCGGTATGGTTAAAAGTAGCGCAAGCTTAATACCCCAATTTAGGATGTTATTATACTCAGATACACTCATTTTTTTAGATAGGTGAGGCAGTAAAACAGTTGCTAAGGCAATGCCAAAAATGCCAAGCGGGAACTGGTTGACTCTATCAGGGTAGTATAGCCAAGATAAGGACCCTGTTACTAGAAAAGAGGCAAAAATAGTATCAAGGAGTAGACTTATTTGAACGATAGAGGCGCCAAAAATAGCAGGGGCAATGCTTTTAAAAAATCGCTTGGTTTTTTTTGAAGGGCGCCTGAAAACCGGTTTCAGCGATATCCCAAGGCGAAGAACAAAAGGGATTTGAATAAGGCATTGGAGCATTCCTGCTAAAGTAACAGACCAAGCAACGGCATAAATTGGGGTATGAAATAAATAAGAAATATAAAGTCCAGTAATAATAGCAATATTCAAGATGCTTGGTGTGATCGCGGGGATAGAAAAGCGCTGAAAAGTTTGAAGCACGCTGGCAAATATTGATGTTATGGACATAAAAAACACAAATGGCAGCATGATTTTTAATAAGTTATTTGCAAGAGTAAACTTCTCTGGTGATTCAACAAATCCAGGCGCAAATATCAAAACAAGTATCGTAGAAAAGACAATGCCAATAATAGTAAGAAGAAAAAGGGCTAACCCTAAGATTCCAATAAGTTGTGCGGTAAAAGCATTGAGCCTTTTTTGACTTATACTTCTTTTATTTAATTCAGGAATAAGTGCTTGTGCGATGGAACCTTCGGTAAAAAGCCTTCGAATAAAGTTGGGAATTCTAAAGGCGACTAAAAATGCCTCCATTGTGCCAGATGCACCAAAAAATTTGGCAAATAGAATATCTCGAATAAAACCTAAAATACGTGATAGTAAGGTGAAAAAGCCAATAAGAAGTGTTGGCTTGATAAGTTTTTTGCTATGTGACATTCCTAGAATTTGGCATTGCCAGGTGTACGAGGAAATGGGATAAGATCACGAATATTAGGCACTCCTGTCAGATACCCTAAAAGACGCTCAAACCCAAGTCCAAAGCCTGCATGTGGCACACTACCATAGCGGCGTAAGTCACGATACCAAGACAGTGAGCTCGCATCAACGCCAGTTTCTTTAATTCGATTATCAAGGACATCTAAGCGCTCTTCACGCTGTGAGCCGCCAATAATCTCTCCAATTCCAGGAACAAGAACATCCATTGCAGCAACGGTCTTATTATCATCATTTAGGCGCATGTAAAAAGCTTTAATATCTTTTGGATAATTCATTAAAATCACAGGAGATTTAAAGTGCTCTTCACATAAAAAGCGCTCATGTTCTGATTGTAAGTCAGCCCCCCATGTCACAGGGAACTCAAATTTTTTCTTAGCCTGTTGTAGAATCTCAATGGCATCAGTGTATTCAAGACGAATAAACTTATTATCAAGTACATTTTTAAGCTTATCAACAAGGCCTTTTTCTACGAACTGATTAAAAAAAGCGATATCATCACTTCGCTTTGCTGTTACCTCAGTAATAACATATTTAAGTAAGCGTTCAGCTAAATCAGCATCATCATTTAAATTGGCAAAGGCAACCTCAGGTTCAACCATCCAGAACTCGGCCAGATGGCGAGATGTATTTGAGTTCTCTGCACGAAAGGTGGGTCCAAACGTATAGACTTTGCTAAGTGCACTACAGTACGTTTCAACATTTAGTTGTCCAGAGACGGTTAGAAAAGTCTCCTGTGAAAAGAAATCCTGTGTATAGTCAACTTTTCCATTATCTGTGACAGGTGGTTTAAGTGCATCTAAGGTTGATACACGAAACAACTCACCCGCGCCTTCGCAGTCATTGGAAGTAAGAATAGGGGTATTCACCCAGAAAAACCCTTCTTGATCAAAAAAGTTATGAATTGTATTGGCCAGTGTATGTCGCATGCGGGCAACAGCGCCAATCAAGTTTGTTCTAACACGAAGATGTGCATGTTCGCGAAGATACTCCATCGTATGTCTTTTCGGTGACACAGGGTAGGTTTCAGGATCTTCTACCCAACCAATTACATTGACTGCTAGAGCCTGAATCTCAACAGACTGTCCTTTTCCTTGAGAGCGAACAAGCTTGCCTGTCACTGTGACAGCACAGTCTTTTGTGAGTTTTAAAATCTCATCTTTATAATTGCCTAAGCTTGAATCAATGACAGCTTGGATAGGGTCAAAAGTGGAGCCATCATGAATGGCTAAAAAAGAAATTCCTGCTTTGGAATCACGCCTGCTGCGTACCCAACCTTGTACACTCACTTCTTGTTCAATGAGCTCAGGTGTTGAAAATAATGCCTTTATACTGTAAGTATTACTCATGATAATCGCCTAAATTTGCCATAGAGATATTGGCTTTTTATTTTAAATTTTGTCACGAGATTATATACATATCGGCCTGTATTTTACAGTGTTTCTTTGAGAGGAAAATAAAATAGCATATATTTTCTAATGAATTCTATACTTTTTCTAATTAGGGTTATTTGTGTATGCAAAGTACACTATGAGCGTAGCTTAAAACTCAAGAGGTAGAAATAAGATGGATTTTAAAACATTACTACATAACAGGCAGAGAGTTTTGCCTATCATTGGCACACCCACAGCGTTAAGTGCGATGATGGTAAAGAAAATGGGTGGAGAAGCAATATACCTATCAGGCGGTGTTTTATCGGCAAATCAGTATGGCTTGCCTGATTTAGGATTGACTTCATTTGATAATGTATTAGTTGAAGTTGATCGGATAACAGATGCTTGTGATTTACCTTTACTTGTTGATATCGATACTGGCTGGGGTGGTTTGCTTGGAACACAAAGAGTGGTGAAAAAGCTTATCAAATCTGGAGCAAAGGGGCTTCATATTGAAGATCAAATAACACAAAAGCGCTGTGGACATCGGCCCAATAAAATGCTGGTTAGCGTAACTGAAATGTGCAATCGCATTAAAGCTTGTGTTGATGCGAAAACAGATAGTGATTTTATGGTTCTTGCCAGAACAGATAGTTTTTCTAAAGAAGGACTAAATGGTGCAATTGATAGGGCAAATGCTTATTTAGAAGCTGGCGCCGATGGCATTTTTATCGAAGCGCTTCACACACTTGATGAGTATCAGTTATTTACTCAATCAGTTAAGGCACCTGTGTTGGCAAATATGACAGAGTTTGGTGAGACACCATACTTTAGTCAAAAAGAGCTGACTGAGGTAGAAATAAGCATGGCACTTTACCCTGTAACATTAGCAAGAATGATGAATCAGGCAGCCGAAAGCGCAATTAATAGCATTCTTAATAAAGGCTCTCAAAAAAGTATTATTGATCAAATGCAAACACGAGAGCAGTTATATGAGATATTAAATTATCAACAATACGAAAATATAATCGATAACATACAAAGAGAAACCGCCTAAAAATGGTTTGCTATCCTCACTTGTCAGTCTGTACAACAGGAGCGAAATCCATTAACATAGCGGCAGTTTTATTGTCCAAATCAAAATAGCAAAGGAGCAATCCGAATGAGCGATTTAAAAAGAGCCTCCAAAGTTGTCATTCAAAGTGCATCTGAAGAATATATTGCCTACAGTCTGCAAAAACTTGCAGCTGAAACAGGTAAAGATATTACGCGTTTGCCTTATTCAATTCGTGTGTTGGTTGAAAACCAACTGCGTAATATCGACAACTATAAAGTCAAAGAAGAAGATGTCAAAAATGTCCTAAACTGGGATGCGAAAGCTAAAGTAAGACCAGAGGTCCCGCACATGCCAGCACGTGTTGTTATGCAGGATTTTACGGGTGTTCCTGCGGTAGTTGATCTAGCAGCAATGCGCCAAGCAATTAAAGATGCTGGTGGCAATGCAGATAAAATTAATCCACTTGTTGATACTGCAATGGTTATCGATCACTCAGTACAGGTTGATTACTATGGGACAAAAGATGCATTAAAGAAAAATGTGGAAAAAGAATTTGAGCGTAATGGTGAGCGTTATTCTTTGTTGAAATGGGGACAAAAAGCATTTGATGATTTTGTGGTTGTCCCGCCTGGAATGGGTATTATTCATCAGGTGAATTTGGAATACTTAGCAAAGGGCATTTTGGTTAAAAACATAGATAATGAACTGGTTGCATACCCAGATACGTTGGTTGGTACCGACTCGCATACAACTATGATTAATGGTGTTGGCGTTATGGGTTGGGGTGTTGGCGGTATTGAAGCTGAAGCTGTGATGTTAGGTCAGCCTTATTATATGGTGCTACCAGATGTTGTTGGTGTTAAATTAACGGGCAAGTTAAGAGAAGGCGTTACGGGAACAGATCTTGTACTTCGTTTAACTGAGCTTCTACGCCAACATGGTGTTGTTGGTAAATTTGTTGAATATTATGGTGAAGGTCTAAAACACTTACCATTACCTGATAGAGCAACCATTGCTAATATGGCGCCAGAGTATGGCGCAACAATGGGCTTTTTCCCAGTAGATGATGTCACCCTTGAGTTCTTCAAAAATACTAACCGTGCGAAATATGTCGATTTAGCTAAGAAGGTATATGAAGAGCAGTATTTATTCCGTCATGATAGTGCTGAAGAGCCTGAGTATTCAACCATTATTGAGCTTGATATGTCTACTGTTGATTCAACGCTAGCAGGCCCTAAGCGCCCACAAGACAGAGTGGCAATGCATGATTTGAAAAAGTCATTTAAAGAATGCTTAACACATGAAGCGGGACTTCATGGTTTTGGCTTAACGGAAGAAGAAACAAAGAAAAAAGTACAGGTAAAGGGTTTAGATTGTGATATTACGCACGGTAGTGTTGCAATTGCAGCAATTACATCTTGCACCAATACATCAAACCCATCGGTATTACTGGGTGCTGGGCTTCTTGCAAAAAAAGCTGTTGAAAAAGGGCTTACAGTTAAACCATATGTCAAAACCTCACTTGCCCCCGGTTCTCAAGTGGTAACACAATACTTGGAAAAATCAGGACTGTTAAAATATCTAGAAGCATTAAAGTTTGATATTGTGGGTTATGGTTGTACAACTTGTATCGGAAACTCAGGACCACTTGATCAGCCGATTATTGATGCCATTAATGAAGGTGATTTGGTTGTGACTTCAGTTGGTTCAGGAAACCGTAACTTTGAAGGCAGAATTAACCCAGATGTGAAAGCAAACTATTTGGCATCTCCAATTCATGTTGTGGCTTATGCTATTGCTGGAACGGTTGATTTTGATCCTGAAAATGATCCAATTGGTCAGGATCAACATGGTGAAGATGTGTATTTAAAAGATATCTGGCCAAGTTCGCATGATATTGCTGAGCTTCAATCTAAGGTAATTAACGCTGAAATGTTCGCAAAGTCTTACGCAACTGTGCTTGATGGAACAGAAGATTGGCAAAAACTCTCTGCCCCTGAAGGCAAGTTATATGAGTTTGATGAAAAATCAACCTACATCCAATGTCCAAGCTTCTTTGAAAACTTTGCAGATTCAGGTAAGGGCTCTTTGGATATCACTGGCGCTAGGACGCTTTTAATGTTGGGAGATTCTGTAACAACAGATCATATTTCTCCAGCAGGTGCTATTCCTGAGGAGTATCCAGCGGGTCAATATTTAAAGGCTCATGGTGTAGAGAAAAAAGATTTCAATTCATATGGCTCTCGACGTGGAAATCATGAGGTTATGATGCGTGGTACGTTTGCTAATATTCGCATTCGTAACTTGTTAGCGCCGGGCACAGAAGGTGGTGTAACAAAATATCATCCAGATGGCTCGATTCAATATGTATTTGATGCGGCAATGAAATACAAAGCATCAAACACACCACTTGTGGTTCTAGCAGGAAAAGAATATGGCACAGGCTCCTCTCGTGACTGGGCAGCTAAGGGGACTTTCCTTTTAGGTGTGAAGGCTGTTATTGCTGAGAGTTATGAGCGTATTCACCGCTCTAATTTAGTTGGGATGGGCGTGCTTCCACTTCAGTATATTGATGGACAAAGCGCAAAAACACTTGGGCTTGATGGTACAGAAAGCTTTACGATCAAAGGCCTGGATGATATTAAGCCGCGTCAAAATGTGGTGGTTGAAGCTGTGCATGATAATGGCCATACGACCGTGTTTGAAGCATTAGCAAGACTGGATGCGGATGTTGATGTTGATTATTTGAAAAACGGTGGTATTTTACAAACTGTTCTTAAAAATATGATGGCATAAAAGCTGCATTAAAAAGGCCGATGATCATCGGCCTTTTTAGTTTCTATTTTATTTATTCTTTATCTTTAGTATCGGAGGAAGATTTCGCACAACAGCTTTTAAGCATAGGGATACATATAAGTGCGCTAATACCAACAATAACATAAATAATCCGCTCAATAACATAGACTTTTGCAAAAATAAAGTGGACTAAGTTGAAGTTAAAGACGCCAATTAATAGCCAGTTAATTCCACCAATAATGATTAAAAGTAATGCTATCCATTTTAAGCCTTTCATACGAATCTCTCCTTTGTTACTAAACATTTGTTTGGATACAAGACCCATAGTAACCATAGACAAAATTATAGAAATTGCAAAATATACAAATAAATTGAAACATTTTTAATCATTTAGAAAGATACTTATAGCATTGTTAAAGTGCTTTATGTTAAATGAAGTAAAAGCTTGAGAGAAAGTATCCTTTGATCTGAGAAGTGATGTTAAGCTTTCTTCTTGCCAAAGCTTAATAGAATAATACCAACAGCGCCGATGCAAATAGCGCTATCTGCGATATTAAAAGCAGGCCAGTGGTAATGTGCAATATGAAAGTCAAGAAAATCCACGACATAACCATGAATCATCCTGTCATATAAGTTGCCAATTGCGCCGCCTAAGATTAAAGCTAAAGAAGCTGCATTAAGGTTATTGGCTTTTTGCTTTGGTAAACGCAAAAGCCAGATAAAAATGACAAGTGCAACAATGATGGCAATGCTGGAGAGTAAAACCACCTGCCATAGTGTATTGGCATTACTTAAAAAGCTAAATGCTGCGCCGTAGTTATGAAGCAAAGTCAGGTTAAAAAAAGGCAATACCTCTACAGGCGTTGCATAGATAAGATACTTGCTTGCTAGGGACTTTGTTAATAAATCGATAGCAATAACGCAAAAGCTAAGAATAATCCAGCGGATTTGTGAATTACGCAAATTCACGCCTCTCTCCTTTTTCAGTGGTAATATTTTCAATACAACGTGAACAAATATCTGGATGCTCCTCAGAGGCGCCAACAGACTCTTGTCTATGCCAGCAGCGCTCACATTTTTTACCTTGTGCTTTTGAGATATCCACTTTCAGTGTGTCAATAGATGTTTGTATTGCACTGTCAGGTGCTTCAAGATACGGCTTGATTGTTGCATTTGATACAATAAGTGCAAAGCGAAGCTCATCTTTGAGTTTATCCAAAGCATGATAAAGCTCATCTTTAACATACAGGGTTATTTCAGCTTCTAAAGATGCGCCAATTTCACCTTCTGCACGTTTTGATTCTAAGAGTTTATTGCACTCAGAGCGTACTTGCTGGATTTGTTCCCAATAAGCCATATCAAAGCCATCTGAAGCGTTAATATCTTCTAATTGATTGTACCATTTTTCTAAAAGAAGCTCCTCGTTTTCCCCTGGAATAGCATCATATATCTCATCAGCGCTAAAGCATAAGATAGGGCTCATCCAGCGTACAAGCGCTTGAACGATATGATACATCGCGCTTTGTGCAGATTTTCTCGGATGTCCATTTGTGCTAGCGGTATATTGTCTATCTTTAATAATGTCAAGATAGAAGCTACCCATTTCAATTGAGCAAAAATGATGGATATTTTGGGTGACAATGTGAAATTGATACTCATCATACGCTTTAATAATACTATTTTGTACATTATGTGCTTTTGCAACAGCCCATTTATCAAGGGCAATAAGTTGATCGAAAGGAACAAGATCTGTCTCAGGATTAAAGCCTTGTAAGTTTGAAAGCAAAAAGCGCGCGGTATTTCTGAGTCGGCGGTAAGTATCGGCTGTGCGCTTGAGGATTTCATCTGAGACGGTCATCTCTGAGCGATAGTCTGTTGAAGCGACCCATAATCGCAAAATATCTGCGCCCAATGTGTCCACTACCTCTTGCGGAGAGACAACATTTCCGAGAGATTTAGACATTTTTTTGCCTTCAGCATCTACGGTAAAGCCGTGAGTTAATACTTGTTTAAAAGGCGCCTCATTTCTTCTTGCAAGTGCGATTAATAGTGAGGTTTGGAACCAGCCTCGATGCTGATCTGACCCTTCTAAGTATAAATCTGCAGGGAAGCGAAGATCTTTAAAATGCTCAAGCACACAGGCATTGGTAGAGCCTGAGTCAAACCACACATCTAAGGTATCAGTTACGCGTTCATAATTAGCGACGTCATCAATAAAATCACTGCTATCAGCATTAAACCAAGCCTCAACGCCACCTTTCTCAATCAAGGCGGCTACTTTTTCCATAATCTCTAATGTATCAGGGTGAAGAGCGCCTGTATTTTTATCAGTAAATAAAGGAATCGGAACACCCCAAGTTCTTTGGCGTGAAATACACCAGTCTGGGCGATCAGATATCATGGCATCAATACGATTTTTTCCCCAAGATGGAATCCACTCAGTGGTATCAATTGCGCTCATTGCTTGATTGCGTAAACCTTTTTTCTCCATGCTAATAAACCATTGTGGTGTTGCACGAAAAATAAGTGGCGTTTTATGGCGCCAGCAGTGTGGATAACTGTGATCAAGCTTATGAATTGCAAGGAGTTTATGATTTTCTTTCAATACTTCAATGACATGCTCATTGGCATCAAAAACAAACTCATCAGCAAAAAGTGGTGTCGATTCAAGGTAATGTCCATTATTATCAACGGGGTTATCTATCGGCAGATTATGCGCTTTAGACAGTGTGAAATCCTCCACCCCGTGAGCTGGTGCGGTATGTACAGCACCTGTTCCTGAATCAGTAGTAACATGATCACCATGTACAATGGGAACAATGCGATCATAAAAAGGATGGTGTGCTTTTAAGCCTGTGAGCTTTTCACCTTTTATTTCATCAATCACAATATAAGTATGAACACCCGCTCGTTTAAGGATAACTTCTATCAGGTTAGAGGCAAGGATAAGATACTCATCGCCAATATCAACAAGGGAATAACCAACATCATTAGAAATGGCAATAGCTTGGTTAGCTGGGAGTGTCCAAGGCGTTGTTGTCCAAATGACAATTGATGCAGGTTTTTCAAGTTTATGGACAGCAAAAGCTTCTTGCCAAGCACTGATATTCTCTAAGGCAAATTTCACATCAATTGCAGGTGAAATCTTATTTTTATATTCCACCTCAGCTTCAGCCAAAGCAGATCCGCAGTCACAACACCAATGAACCGGTTTAAAGCCTTTTGCAAGGTGACCATTTTCAATGATTTTAGCTAAGGTTCTAACCATATTCGCTTCATAAGCAAAGTTCATGGTGAGATATGGGTCATCCCACTGTCCAAGAATGCCAAGACGCTCAAAGTCTTTACGTTGACGCTTGACTTGTTTTAATGCGTATTTTCGACAAGCTTTACGAAAGACATTCGCATCAACATCAACCCCTGGTTTGCCAATCTCTTTTTCAACTTTAAGCTCAATCGGCAGTCCATGGCAGTCCCAACCAGGGATATAAGGGGCATCATATCCTGAAAATGTCTTAGAGCGAACGACAATGTCTTTTAGAATTTTATTGACTGCATGACCAACATGAATATCTCCATTAGCATACGGAGGACCATCATGTAAAATAAATTTCTCTTGTCCTTCATTATGCGCTCGAATACGCTGATAAAGCTTTTTTTTCGTCCATGCATTTAGGCGCATTGGCTCTTTTTGTGCAAGGTTTGCCTTCATTGAAAAAGACGTCTTTGGCAAGTTAAGCGTGCTTTTGTAATCTGCCATTTTATCTGTTGCCCTTTATTGTATATTTAGTATTTATTTCGCAATTAAAAGTTTGCATGCCTGCTTGTTCTTGTCGGCATGTCAGTGTTGGTACTTTTTAACTTCGAATCCAAGTTATATTGTTTGTAATCCAATCTTCTGCGGTTTTTTTGTCTGATTGAATTTGCGCTACAAGCGCATTAAAATTTTCAAACTTCTTCTCGCCGCGGATGAATTTCAAAAACTCAATCGTAACATATTGACCGTATAAGTCATGATCAAAATTGAAAATATATGTTTCAAGCAGTCGTAGTTTTCCGCAAAAAGTAGGTCTGATGCCAATATTTGCGACACCGAAGTGGACTTTGCCTTTTAAGTAAACTTTCACAACATAAACCCCTGAAACAACAACATCCACAGGGATTGGAATGTTGATCGTGGGAAAACCAAGTTTTCGACCATTTTTTTGTCCATGATGAATGCGTCCGCTTAAAGCATAAGGATGTCCTAGGAACTTTTGTGCTTCATCAAAGTGACCATGTGTCAAAAGCTTGCGAATATGGCTACTGCTGACGCGTTGATTGTCAATAAGATAGGGGTTCGTGTTTTGAACTGTAAAGTTTCCCTTTGTACTTTGCTGTTGCAAGAGGGTGTAATCGCCTTCTCTGTTTTTGCCAAATCTAAAATCATCCCCAATAACCACTGTTTTTGCATTGAGTCCCTTGAGTAAAATCTCATCAATAAAATCCTGAGCAGAAAGTTCAGCAAGTTTTTGATTAAAATTAAGCGAGAGCACTGTATCGATGCCTGCCTGCTTAAAAGCCAGCATCTTATCACGAAAAGGGCTAATACGTTTGGGCGCATTTTGCTTCATGAAAAACTCTTTTGGCTGCGGTTCAAAGCAAATCACACAGGAGAGCATGTTAGATGCTTTGGCTAATTGTTTAATCGTGGACAAAATATGCTGGTGACCAAGGTGCATACCATCAAAGTTACCGATGGTGACAATGCTGCCTTTGTTGAAAGTATTTTGATTTTGTCTGTTTAAATCTGCAAGTCGTAGCAGTTGCATATATACAAATGATGTTCTAATTTGGTTGGATATTATGATATAAAAGCCCAGTGTTTTCAATCAAAGCGCTGGATTTTGTGTGTGATCAGTACTGGCTGACATTCAAAGAGCCCATGATCTTATCGAGTCAAGATGTGGGCTATGGGTTTATGAGTTAAAGTATAGACATATTCAAACTTTGCATGTTGGCAACATTAGCCTTTAGTGAGTGGCACATACTCTGGTCTCCACTGTGCTTTTTTAACCAGAGCTTCGGCGTCTGATTCTTTTGCTTTAACAGAGGAAAGTCCTTCTTTAATTGCCTCTTTGGCAACGGCAATAGCAACCGCTGTGCTAATGGTAACGGCATCATGAATGGGTGGTAATACAGGGTTATCAAGACTTTTTCGAAGCGGGGAGAATGCGCTAAGTGTATGGCAAGCTGCGCGAATCATGCTGTCTGACATTTTGGTTGCTTTCACTGCAATGGCGCCAAGTCCAAGCCCTGGGAAGATAAAGGCGTTATTACCTTGAGATACTTCATAAACTTTGCCTTTGTAATGTACCTCAGGAAAAGGGCTTCCAGCGGCAATGATTGCTTTGGCGTCAGTCCATTCAATTAGATCTTTGGGATCTGCCTCACAGCGAGAGTTCGGGTTAGATAATGGCATAATAACAGGGCGAGCAATGTTTTTTGCCATTTGAGTAACAATTGCTTTATTAAAAGCGCCTTTCACCGTTGAGCAGCCAATTAAAATCGTTGCTTTTGCATTTTTGACAACCTCCAAAAGTGAAATATCATCTTGATTGGCTACATCCCACTTTTTCACTTCACTTCGTTTTCTTGCATAAGGCTTTTGAAAGTCAGGTAGATCTTTCATATCATCAACCACTAATCCAAAGCGATCAATGATATAAAAACGCTTTTTCGCTTCGCTTTTGCTCATTCCGCTTGCAACAAATGCATCAAAAATCTGATCCATAATGCCGCAGCCTGCGGTTCCTGCGCCAAACATCACAACAACATGATCTTTATATTTCGTTTTGGTCGCTTCAATGGCTGAAATCACATTGGCGGTTGCAACAATGCCTGTGCCTTGCATATCATCATTGAATGTGCAAAGATCATTTCGATAACGCTCTAAGATGCTTCTTGCATGTGAGCGGCCAAAATCTTCCCAATGTAGATAGACATTAGGAAAGTGTTTTTTGACACTTGTTACAAAGCTCTTGATAAAATCATCATAGTTTTTGCCAGTCACTCTTGGGTGTTTTGACCCTAAATACAAAGGATCATTTAAAAGTTTTTCATTGTTTGTGCCAACATCCAGTTGCACAGGTAGAACATTTGCAGGGTTAATGCCAGCGCAAATAATATAAACCATTAGCTTCCCAATGCTAATATCCATGCCACCAACACCCCAATCACCAATACCAAGAACAGCCTCGCCATCGGTGACAATCACAAAATCAATCTGTTTTTCTTTGGCATGTGAGGCAAGAATTTTATCCATATCTTTTTGTTGATCATAAGAAAGATATACCCCAGCTGGACGCCTAAACTCCGCAGAGTAAGCTTCAACAGCATCACCGACAGTCGGGGTGTAAACAACAGGAAGTACTTCATCAATGTGCTCAGAGGCAAACTTATAAAAGAGGGTGGTATTACCATCGTGAAGGGTGTTTAAAAAAACATTTCTTTGGATATTATTTTCTTTTTCTTTAAACTGTCTATAGACACGCATGAGTTGTAAAGACATATTTTCCACTTGCACAGGGAGCTTACCATTTAACGAAAAAGTATCACGCTCTTTTTGGGTAAATGCAGAGCCTTTATTAAGGATTGGGTTATCTAAAATGCTAGTGGCATCAAGCTTAGTTTTGATTTTTGTAACCTTGCCAGATTTATCTTTTACGATGGTAAATAACATAACGTCTCCTTGGTGATTGTGGGGAATACCTCGTTTATTCACTAAGCTTAGAAGAAATTTTTAAGATGTGAAGCGTGTCATAACTGTAAGATTACGTTTTTGTCAAAAAATTATATTCTTAGGACTTTTCTTTTGTTTTATGTTGAGGTATCTTGTTGTACAAGCACATGAGAAGTGTGTGGTAAATGATCCAAATAAGTAGGAAGGGGATAAAATGTTAAAGAAAATGAGTATGGCTGTACTAGCGACAGCTATGTCTGCAAGTTTATATGCAGCAGACACAACGGCGTCTCAAAGCACTGATAATGCATCAGTTCAGGCGCAAATTGCACAGCTTCAAAAAGATATTGCTAAGTTGCAAGCACAGCAGCAACAAATGCAAAATCAAACAGAAGTAGCAGCACCATCTTCAGGCGTCTCTGGTGCTAATGGCAAAGAGGTTACAGTGCCAACAAATATGGGTGAGATTCAAAACTTCTTGTTCTCAGATGTGACAAAAGGTGTGGTTCCTATGGGAATGCTATCTTCTTCACAATTTGCATTAGGACTATTAAAACAGCGTAATAACTACAGCGATAAAGCGCTTGTATTTGGCGGTTATTTAGAAGCTGATGCGCAGGCGTGGAATGGTAGTACGATTACAAGAGCAACTCAAACAGGCGAGACAAATCCGCCATATACCTACCAATCAGGTCGTGGTATTTATATTACAACGGCAAATTTATACACTGCTGCAAACCTAGGTCGTTATGTTACTACGGAATTAACCTTATCAGCAGATCAGGTAAATGATCCATCTGTCAGTGATGCATTAGTGATCTTCGGTAACTTGGCAGATTTCCCACTTTATGCAACTGTCGGTAAAAACCGTATTCCATTTGGTTCATTTGCTGGTGGTGGTCCATGGACTGGTTCTTTAACGCAAATGTTATTTAGACCATCTCGTGAGTCAAATGTCTCTGTTAACTACTATAAAGATGGCTTAAGCACGAACTTAACGTTATTCCAGACAACTGATCATAGCAGCAACTTTGCATACGCTGTTTTCTATGGCGGTGAGCATGGGAAATGGAGCTATGGTGCAAATGGTGGTTATTTGTATAATGTTAATGGCTCTGGTAATACTTCATTTGATGTAGCAACAGGTGGTTCAGCAAATACTAAGCGCATTGGCGCGGTTAACTTTGAAGGCAGCTTGAACTATGATATCTATGGCGTTGGTGCTGGTTGGGCGCAAGCAACTAATAAATCTGATATGACAAATAATGGCTATGCAGGTGCTTGGTATGTATCAGCGGGTCTATCACCTGTGATCTATGGTCGCTCTACTAACTTTGCGCTTTCTTATAACGGTGCGTATAATACCAATAATCTGCCAATTACCTTAAGTGGTTCAGCGCCAAATGGTTATACGACTGTTAGCTCCACAAGTGGCACAGCAGCAAAAACACCTTCAGCTGTAACTATTCCAGGCTCTGGTGTGAATAAAATGGTGATTGCTTCTGCGCAAAGACCATTCTTTACTGAGAATGTATTGGTTGGTTTGGAATATGCTTATATGCATATGTACAATGGCCAGCACTCAAATGCTTATACAGTTGATTTATCTGTATACTTCTAATAAATCAAATCAATCAAAGACTGTCGTCTATCTCCAGCGACAGTGATGAATTTATCTAAGTGCTATCGAAGTAGACCAAGGTAGTGCTTGGATTTTCCTGTTATCCGCATTTAGATATTAAGTGTTAAAAATACTGAAAAATGCTAAGTGATTGGTATATACTTTTCTCACGATAAAGTTAAATGTTTTAACTTAAATGTCAAAAGTAAATTTATGTGCCGGTCCATCTAAATTGCCAGAAAGTGTTTACAAAGCGCTCTCTGAAATGATTATCAATTATCAAGATCAAGGAATATCCTTGTTATCCATATCACATCGTGATCCAGTTTTTATTGATATCTATCATAGTATCATCAATCATTTACGTTTGCTGATTTCATTGCCAAAGGAGTATGAAATACTGCTAATGGCAGGTGGGGCAACTGCGCAGTTTGCAGCTGTGCCTATGAATCTTAATAATAAAGGAAAGGCGCTTTATCTCGACTCTGGTTATTGGGCAAAAAAAGCCATTAAAGAGGCAGAGAATTTTATTGAGATTGATAAGCTTTCTTTGGATCAAACGATTACAGATTATTCTTCGTATGACTATGTGCATTATACTGAAAATGAAACCATTGACGGCACGCAGTTTAAAAGTGTGCCTGGTGTGGATATTCCGCTTGTTTGTGATATGTCATCGAGTTTTTTATCTAAGCCAATTGAAATAGAAAAGTATGATTTAATTTATGCTGGCGCACAGAAGAATATTGGCTTGCCAAGTATCTCAGTGATCCTGATTAAAAAGTCATTGCTGGCAAAAACACATCGTAAATCGCCAATTCCTCAGGTTTTAGATTATGCTTTAACGGCTAAAACAGAGTCACTCAATAACACCCCTAATGTAATTGGCTGGGCAGGAACTGAGCTTGTGCTAAGGGATTTGTGGGAAAAAGGTGGGCTTCAATATATTGCTAAGCTCAATCAGCAAAAATCTGATTTGCTTTATGATTATATTGATGGCTCAAAGCTCTATTGTAATACTGTTCCTAAGGATAAACGCTCACAGATGAATGTGGTTTTTCAGCTAAACGATCCAGATTTAACGGATATTTTTCTGGCGTATAGTGAGAAGCATAATATTTATGGCTTAAGAGGACACAGAAGTGTTGGTGGTTGTCGCGCTAGTCTTTATAATGCAGTGAGTTTAAAAGATGTTGAGTGTTTGATCTCAGTAATGAAGGATTTTGAAAACTATGCATAATATTATTACCATTGATGGCCCAAGTGGTGTTGGTAAAGGAACATTGGCAAGAAAGTTGGCCCAAAAGCTTAATTACATCTTGTTGGATAGTGGTGCCATTTACCGTTTGGCTGCGCTTTGGTTGCTTGATAATGATGTTGATCTTGACGATGAAAAGGCAGTTGTTAAAGCACTCAGTTTATTTGATATTCATTTTGCGTCACAAGATGGTCAAACGCATGCCTATTTAAACAATCAAGATGTCACAAAAAGAATTCGCCAAGAAAAGGTGGGTATGCTCGCATCAAAGGTGGCAGCGCTTGCAAAGTTAAGAGAAATGTTATTACAAAAACAGCGCGATTTTGCATCGATAGGCAATGGTCTTGTTGCTGATGGCAGAGATATGGGCACTGTTGTATTTCCTCAGGCGAAGCATAAATTTTTCTTAGAAGCATCAAGTCAAATACGCGCCAAAAGACGCTTTGATGAGCTAAGAGAAAAGGGTGAGGCGGCTGATTATGACATCATATTATCAGAGCTCGAAAAAAGAGATTTTCAAGATAGAAATCGTAAAGTAGCACCGCTTGTTCCTGCAGAAGATGCAGTGATTGTGAATACAGATCAGCTTAGTATTGATGAGGTATTTATCACGGTGTATAAAGGAATTAAGGACTAGAGAATTACTCAGCTACGCTTAATATCCCGGTAAAAGTTTTCATGACTTTATTGTATAATATCCCATTCCAACTGATTGTGGTGCAGTGGGTTTAAAGCCAAATTTTTTATAAAGTTTATCCGCAGGAACATCTGCAAGGAGGCTGGTAAGTGTATTTTCAGGTAAAGTCTCATCAATGAATGATATGATTTTGTGCATGATCTTTTTGCCTAGACCTTGCCCTTGGTGCTCAGGGTGAACGGCTATATCAACAACTTGGCAGAAGCAGCCACCATCACCAATCACTCTTCCCATTCCTATGAGTGTGTCATGTTGATAAATGAAAGTGGCAAAAAGTGAATTTCTAAGGGCTATTGTAGCGCCTTTTTGTGAGCGTTTACTCATGCCAGTCAATTCTCGTAGCCTTAAATAATCCTCTGCGCTTGGCGAAGTTTCACTGAACGAATAATCACTCATTTGCGGATTTTTTGCTAGATTTGTTAGCATTATCAGTAGCTTCCTTTGGGCTGTCGACAGTAGCATTTTGCTGCGCGTTTTCATACTGTGTTTGGCTGATGGTTTGAATTTGTGTCACGATATTATTTGCCACTTGAGATTGCAAATCGCTTAGTAGTTGCTGCTGCTGTGTATTGTTGCTAAGCTGCTGAGTTGCATTGGTATTATAACTTTGTGTTGCCGTGGTGATTTGGTCGTTTAGGATAATATGGTAGTGATTATCTAACACCTGATAACTCACCATATAAGTTAACATGTACTGATTAGAGGATGCACCACCTGTAATCCCAATTAACCTTGAGCTGGATCCAGCATTTTGGATGTTGACGATTAAATTAGCATCTTCTGGTGATTCAACAATTTTAGCACCTGTTGAAGTAATCGCTGAGCTCATGGTGTTGAGAAAGCTAAAATCGTTGCCTTTGTATTCAATGTAGACTTTTTGCATGAATTTAGGCATGCCTTCGTTCCAGCCACGAAGATGAAAGCCACATCCATATAACAGTGCAATAAAAGTAACAACGATAATGAGCTTTAATAAAAAGTGTTTTTTAATTGTCTGGTTAAACATATGCTATGCTCCTACAACTATATTCATTAACTTCTTAGGAATATAGATAACTTTTTTGACATCTTTGCCTTCAAGTGCTTTGCTAATACTTTCATGTTTAAGTGCAATATCTTCTAATGTCTTTTGATCAAAGCTACTAGATACATCCATTTTAGCGCGAAGTTTTCCATTAACCTGAATGACTAAAGTGAACTCATCTTGTACCAAAGCTTTATTATCAACTTCAGGAAATGGCACATCAAGGATGTTATTTCCAAAGCCAAGTGTTTGATATAAAAAAGCGCTGATATGCGGTGTAAATGGTTGTAAAAGACGAAGCAAAATATCAAGCCCTTCAGTTTGCACCATTGGGTTTTTGCTAGCTTGAAGCGCATTGAATATCTTCATGCATGCAGATACAACGGTGTTAAGCTGTGTTTTAGAAAGATCATAAAGCGCTTGTTTTAAATTACTATGCATTTCAAAGCGCACCTTTTTATCCTCTAAAGACAGCGTATCGGGATTGATCTGATAGTTGCTTTGGGTATGATCTTTATGCTCAAAGGCATAATTATAAATTTTCTTTAAAAAGCGGTGTGCACCATCAACGCCACTATCAGACCACTCCAAAGATTGCTCAGGAGGAGCAGCAAACATGCTAAATAAGCGAACAGTATCTGCGCCATATTTCTCAATAAGGAGCTGCGGATCAACAGTGTTTCCTTTTGATTTTGACATCTTGGCACCATCTTTTAATACCATGCCTTGTGTTAATAGGTGTGTAAATGGCTCATCTGAGTTGACCAAGCCTTCATCACGCATGAGTTTATGAAAGAAACGCGCATACAAAAGGTGCATGATGGCATGTTCAACGCCGCCGATATACTGATCGACTGGAAGCCAGTAATTTGCTTCATCATCTAACATTTGATCTGCCTTTGGTGAGCAGTATCGTGCGTAATACCAAGAAGACTCCATAAAGGTATCAAAGGTGTCTGTTTCACGCTGGGCATTGGCGCCACAATTCGGGCAAGTTGTTTGATAAAAGCTTTCGGTCGTTTTAAGTGGAGAGCTTGCGCCATCTAAGTGTACATCAGTTGGTAGTTGGACCGGTAGGTTGTCAAGCTTTTCAGGGACCACGCCGCAGCTTTGACAATGAATCATTGGAATAGGGCAGCCCCAATATCTTTGACGCGATACACCCCAGTCTCTTAAGCGATACTGTGTTGTCACCTCACACTTTCCCTTTGCAACGAGTGCTTCAGAGATTGCTTTAAAAGCGGCATCAAAGTGAAGTCCATTAAACTCACCAGAGTTGATAATCACACCTTTTGCCTCAAAGGCGCCTTGGCTTAAATCGCATTTTTCACCGTGATCAGGTGCAATCACTTGTTTGATAGGAAGATTGTATTTTTGTGCAAATTCCCAGTCACGTTGGTCATGGGCAGGCACGGACATCACAGCTCCTGTTCCATATCCCATCAGGACAAAGTTTGCTGCCCATATTTCAACAGGTTCGCCGGTTAAAGGGTGAATGGCTTTAAAGCGGGTTTTAATCCCTTTTTTCTCCTGTGTGGCAAGATCTGCCTCCATGGTGGAGCTTTTTTGACATTCTTTGATAAACTCAGCAAGCTCAGAATTTGTTTTTGCTTCGCTAAGAGCAAGTGGGTGCTCAGGTGCAATTGCTAAATAAGTGGCGCCCATAAGTGTATCTGGGCGTGTGGTAAAGACATGTAGAGTTTCATCTGTATCAGCAACATCAAAAGACACATTCACACCTTTTGATTTACCAATCCAGTTATGCTGCATAGTTTTCACCGCCTCTGGCCAACCATCAAGCTTGTCTAAATCGGCTAAAAGCTCATCGGCATAGTCGGTGATTTTAACAAACCATTGTGGAATTTCTTTTTTCTCAACGGTGGCGCCAGAGCGCCAGCCTTTGCCATCGATGACCTGCTCATTGGCAAGTACGGTTTGATCTACAGGATCCCAGTTGACAACAGAGTTTTTTCGATAGACTAAGCCTTTTTCATATAGCTTGATAAAAAACCACTGCTCCCATTTGTAATAATCCTCATTGCAAGTAGTCACTTCACGATCCCAATCATAGGCAAAGCCAAGCGAATTAAGCTGCTCTTTCATATATTTAATGTTGCTATGAGTCCAGTCGCTAGGGGCTTTTTTGTGTTTAATGGCTGCATTTTCAGCAGGTAAGCCAAAAGCATCCCAACCCATTGGTTGAAGCACATTTTTGCCAAGCATTCTTTGATAACGGGCAATAACATCACCTAGTGTGTAATTGCGAACATGTCCCATGTGCAAGGAGCCGCTTGGGTAGGGTAACATGCAAAGTGCATAAAATTTTTCACGTGAATCATCTTTAATCGCTTTAAATGCTTTGTTTTCTTGCCAAGATTGTTGAATATTTTTTTCAATCTCATAGAAGTTATAATCTTGTTGCACGAAGGTGTCCTAATTCTATTATTTATCCCAATGACAAACTTTTATGCTGTAAATGCCATAAAATGATTTGCCGTTGGTTTGAGTGTCTATTTCATTATCAAATATGGTAACGAAAAAGCGTTTGTGAGACTAGTTTTTTTTGTTTGAATGGCGAAGAGAATACTTTTGTGTGCTACTTAAAATAGCGCTACTAATCACACCGATCACGCCACCAATAATCACATCGACAAAACGTGCACTGCCCGGACCTATAAAGCTTGGGCCCGCAATAGCAATAACTGCAAAGCAGCGAATAGCAAAAGCAAGTGTGTAATGCTCAAAGCCTTTTAAGCTGATGATAACAAAGATAAAGGCAATGCTAGTGATATAAATATTGCTATGAGGGTAAAAATGGATATAAATAAGCCCAATGGCAAGACCAACTACAAGCCCTGTGGTGCGCTGTTTGATTTTGTTAACAGATTGGCGAAAGCTGAAATAAGCCACAGACAAAGAAGACCAAATGAGCCATTGCGCCTCGTTAATGGGAAAGTTAACCCAGATCAAAAGTGTAATAAGAAGAGGAAGAAAATAAATAAAATAACTTGGAATATCCTGCCAGCAAAAATAGATTTGAGGGTGGTAGTGTTTTTCATGCTTAAACAATATGCGATGAGCAATCAGCGCAATAATTACACCGGCAAGACTGACAATGAAAAGTGAAATGACTTTTGAGGCGGTCAGGGTGCCAGTAAAGGGTGTAATCTCAAAGCTGGTATAAATTAAACCAATAAATATCCAAGCGCCGATGGTGCGAAAACTATCATTGTAGCGCTCCATAATGCCAAGAGGTATCGAGAGCACCAGTAAGAAAATGATAAAGTAAGTGACATGATGCTGAGCCCAGTGACTTAGAAGAATCGTCACAAGAAAAAGCACTATTAATTTGATAATAGCAATCACATTGTTTTGATGTTGTGCGTGAGGAATGATAACAACAGCAGAATATAATGTCGCAAGAAGCCAGAAGCTTTGCAAGGTAATGGCAGCAACGATTGCCCCTGGCAGCGATAAAAGAAGGAGTTTTATGAACTCTTTAGTATTAATAAATTGAGTGAGTGCCATGTCTCTTTCCTGTTTATTTATAATGATAGATTGTAGCACTATAAAAGACAGGGGTGTAGGCAGAAAATATATTGCACTATTTAATCTTTCTAAATAGCTTTAGATTGTTTGAGTCGAGTTTAAGTGTTTTTCAGCAAGTAAGGAGAAGCTTTTTGCCATGATTTCAAAAGCACGGTTTAGCTCAGCATCATTGATTGTCAAAGGCATTAAGGTTCTAAGTGTGCTTTTATACTCACCTGAGGCAAGCACTAAAAGTCCATTTTCTAAGCAAATGGATCTAAATGCTTGCAGTAACTCTGGAGCAGGTTGATTATTATCATTAACAAAATGAACCCCAATCATTGCGCCAAGTCCTGTGATCTTGCCAATAAATGGATAAGTTTTTTTCTCCCCTTCAAAGAAGCACCTTACTTTCTCAGCAAGGGTGGCAACTTTGTGTTCAAAGTCTTCACTTTGATAGATATCAAGACTAGCAAGTGCAGCAGCACAGGCAATTGGGTTGCCAGAGTTGGTGCCACCAAGCGTTGCAGGGGTCATTTTTTTAAGGAGGGTCTCTTTGATAGTAAGTGCACTTAATGGCATGCCTGAGGCAAGTGATTTTCCCATTACCAGAATGTCAGGGGCAAGATCAAAATGTTCCACAGCAAAGCATTTCCCTGTGCGATAAAATCCCGTTTGAATTTCATCGGCAATAAAGATGATGTCATACTCGTCACAAAGTGTGCGGATATACTGCATCACCTTTTTATTGGCAGGGATAAATCCGCCTTCCCCTAGTTCAGGCTCAATGATAATGGCAGCAATGTCACTTGCGGCAACTTCGGATAAAATTAATTGACTCCAGTTTCGCTTAAAAGCTTCAAGGGAGGTATCATCACTTGGATAGGGCATGCGATAAATATCAGGCATTAAACTCCCAAAGCCGTATTTGTAAGGCTTGACTTTGCTTGTTAGGCTCATAGAGAGGTAGGTTCTGCCATGAAAGGCACCAGTGAACGTGACAACCGCAGAGCGCCCTGTGCTAAAGCGCGCGACTTTAATTGCATTTTCAACTGCTTCAGCGCCGCTGTTGCAAAGCATGGTCTGTTTGGGGAAAGTGCCGGGGGTGATGTTATTAAGCTGTTTAGCAAGCTCAAGATAAGGAGTATGAAGCATTAAATGAAAGCACGGCTGAATAAATTGATTGGCTTGTGCTTTTATCGCTTCGATTACCTTTGGGTGATTATGGCCAATGTTCATGCAGCCAATCCCGCCTGCAAAATCAATATATTTTTTGCCATCCATATCAATCAAAGTGGCATTGTTAGCAGATTTGAGTGTAACTTTTGTATTATTGGCAAGGGCAAGTGGCACCTCTTCAAGGCGCATTTGCCAAAGATCGGCATTATTCATGGATAGGCTCCAATTAGATAAAAGCGAGAATAGAGTTAGTCTACGCCTTTAGATTTGTGCTTTCAAAGATTTTATCGGCAGATTGTGCAACAAAGCCTTGATAGAGTTTGCCGGTGTGATCTGGGTAGCGTTTCGCAAACTCATAATAGCAGCAAGGAATCTCATATTTGCCTTCTTGAAATGTAACGAGTATCTTGCCAGATGTCGTACTCGATTGTTCCAACAAATCATTTGGAGTGCCTTTGATTTCTCCGCCAGAGCTATTTAACTCAAAGCCTCTGTCTTTAAGAAATTGATTGACTTCAAAGACTTCATCAAACCGCTCAAGCGCATTAATAAAAACAGTAAAATGATTTGCTCTGAAACCAAAGACATAAAACCAAGCGGCATATTCTGATTCTTCAAGTAGTGTTTGATAGACTTGGAAACTTGGTTTGCCCCATGAATTTCCAGAAACCAGCAAGGTAGCGGGGTCTGATAAAAGTGCTTGTGGAATTGCCTCTAAAGTCTCTTTAATCACGCTTTGCGTAAAGGGGCTAAATTTCTCCAGCAATAATTGACTAATAAAAATTTTGGGTTTTGTTGGATCCTCATGCTCAAAGTGCTTGGCATAGAGCTTTTTCACTTCAAAGTGATACTCACCATTTTCAAAATAACCCTCTTTTATAAAAGGTGCAGCAAGGAGATTAATATCAATACGCGGATCGTTAATAGTGCGAAGCGCGATATGATCATTTAAAACCTGCGTGTTATCTAAAGTGAAAAGCTTATAGATTTCGACAACATGCGGATTGTCATCGCTATATTGTTGCCAAAGCTGGTCAATTAATTTACTCATCACTATCTCCTAATGAGAATTTAATGCCTTGTGCTAAAGGTAGCTCAGAGCTCCAGTTCATCGTAACTGTTTGGCGGCGCATATAGGCTTTCCATGCATCAGAGCCGGCTTCTCTGCCACCACCTGTTGCTTTCTCTCCACCAAAGGCACCGCCAATTTCAGCGCCAGAGGTGCCAATATTGACATTGGCAATACCGCAGTCACTTCCGGCATAAGATAAAAATCGCTCAGAATTACGGATATTTTGGGTGAAAATAGCAGAAGAGAGTCCGTGCTCAACTTGATTGTTAATAGCAATGGCTTCATCTAAATCTTTAAATGGCATTACAAACAAAATAGGGCAGAAGTTTTCACGATTGACAACATCCCAGTTTGGATCTGCTTCGACTAATGTTGGCTCAACATAATTGCCGGGCTTCTTAATAACATTGCCACCAAAAGCAATGGTGCCACCAAGCTCCTTGATGCGATTGATTGCATTTTTATAGATGCCAACAAGGTTTTGATCGATTAGAGGTCCCATCAGGTTTTTGCTATCAAGTGGGTCACCAACAGTAATTTGTTCATAAGCACTTTTAAGCTTTTCAACTACCTGAGCGTAGATTTTTTCATGGACAAGAAGGCGTCTTAAGGATGTGCAGCGCTGACCTGCTGTGCCAACTGCACCAAACACCACAGCTGGAATAGCAAGTTTTAGATCTGCTGATTCATCAATAATTGCCGCATTGTTACCACCTAACTCTAATAGGGATTTTCCAAAACGTCTTGCAACTTGAGCGCCAACGTCACGCCCAACCTCAGTTGAGCCTGTGAATGATAAAAGTGCAACACGTTTATCATTAACCAGATGCTTAGAAACCTCTACGCTTTGTGAAATGACAGAGTGGAAAACGTGCGGGAAATCATGCTCTTTAATTACCCTATCGCAAATCTCTTGAATGGCAAGGGCGCAAAGCGGCGTTTTTGGAGAGGGGTTCCAGACAACGGTATTACCGCAAATGGCAGCAATAAAAGCATTCCATGACCATACTGCAACCGGGAAGTTATAAGCGGAAATAACACCAACAACACCAAGAGGGTGCCATTGTTCAAACATTCGGTGATCTGGGCGCTCAGAGTGCATGGATTTTCCATAAAGCATGCGTGCCTGACCAACAGCAAAATCAGCCATGTCAATCATTTCTTGGACTTCACCGTCACCTTCTTGTTTCGATTTGCCCATCTCTAAAGACACAAGGCTGCCGAGCCTGTCTTTATCCTCTCTTAATGCCTCGCCAATTAAACGAATCAGCTCTGCACGTTTCGGCGCGGGAATTGATCGCCATGTGTGAAACGCCTTTTCAGCCTCATTAATGGTGTCATTTAAATGTGAGACATCAAGGCTTGGCACACGTGCTAAAAGCTCACCATTAGCAGGGTTAAAGCTTTCAATAAACTCATTGGATTTGAACTTGCTTGCATATTGGCTTAGCTTTTGCGCATAAGCATTCATAGAACTCATATTGGCTCCTAATTATAGTATTTGGATGTCGTTGATATTATTGTTTATATTATGCTTATGGGCATCAGTGTCACTATCTTTTACGCCCTTTAAGCAATTGTAGCGGTAATAATAACCAAAGCGGTTGTCCATCATCTCATCAAGCGTAATCTGCTCTTGCTCAACGAATCCGGATGTGAATTTATTCTCTTTTAACGCGAGATCAATGGTAACACAAAGCCCACATGCAGTGGTTAGTTGAAGTGCTGTCCAGTTGTGACCAAAGGCATTTAAAGAGTGAAATTTTTTAGCAAAGTGTTTTTCACAAAATGCATCGTTAATATACCCTTCAGTTGACACATAAACCAGCACAACGTCGTTATCAACATGTGGCAGTGCATTTTCAAAGATGTCACAGAGTAGATCTTGCTTATCTTTCAATTTCAAATCGTTGATTAAAAAGCGCAGTTTTTCACAGTGACCTGGGTAGCGCACGCTTTTGTAGTTAATGTTTTTAACTTTGCCTAAATAGGTGTCCTTGAGTGAACCAATGCCCCCTGATGTATTAAATGCCTCATAGGTAAGTCCATCGATTTTAATCGTTTCTAAATCTTCAAGTGGTTTTAATGTTGATAATTCGTAGTTTTCAATAGCAACACAAGGTTTAACATATTCATTAATCAGTCCTGCTGTTGACCAAGTTAGCGCATATTGAAGTGGGTTGCTGATGTTGACAGGTAAGGCGCCAACGCGCATTTTTGCTGTATCAACACGATCAAACTGTTTGATTAAATCATTGGTGACTACGCTGATAAAACCGGGTGCGAGCCCACATTGTGGTGCAAAAATTTGTTTAGCCTCTTGTGCTAAGGTTTTGACATAATTGGTTGTTTCAACATCTTCAGTCAGATCAAAGTAATGTACAGAGGTTGATTTGGCAATTTCAGCGACTTTGCGTGTTAAATAATAAGGAAGTGCCGATACAACAGCAGATATCTGATGTGATGTGATGTAGCTTTCAACTGCGCTACTGTCTGTTACATCAAGTGTATTGGTGGTGAGATTTTTTTGATGCTTTCCAAGTGCCAGTGTGTGTTTGATTGGTGCGACATCAACTAAATGTACATGATACTCTCCACTTGATGCTAATAATGCAGAGGCTAGTCGACCAACACGTCCTGCACCAAAAATTAAAACATTACTCATACATCCTCCTTAAGTTTGGTTATGCGCTAGCGATACGCATTGGCGGCCAGCGGATAAGTTATGGTTATATTTTTTAAAACTAGATTTAATACACAATATCGCCCAAGCATTCCGTGGTTAAGCGATAAATCCCCTACATTCTAGGAGGAATTTTACAAGATGTAAATGATAATAGTAATTAAAAATTATTAAACAAGTTGTGCTGGAGGTGGAAGTTGTTATCAACAGTTAACGAAACACTTAAAAAGTGCTTGTTCTTGGTTGCAATATGTTCTGGAAATCTACAGCATGAGCACAAATAGGACAAAATAACACTTGGCTAACATTGGAATCAGCAGATAAAAATAAACTTAAAATTATTATCCCAATCATTGTGGCTGTGGTTATTTTTATGGAGTTTTTAGATACCACCATTATTAATACTGCGGTGCCAAGTATTGCCAAAGATTTTGCTATTAGTCCTGTGCTTCTTAAATATGCTGTGGCAAGTTATTATGTGAGTCTTGCTGTTTTTATCCCGATTAGTGGTTGGTGTGCAGATCGCTTCGGTACGAAAAAAACACTTCTTATCTCACTTGGGATCTTCACACTGGCCTCTTTAGGCTGTGGTCTGAGTCATAATATTATTTTGCTCACCATTATGCGCTTTATTCAAGGGATTGGTGGGGCGCTTATGAACCCTGTTGCAAGAATTGTCATTCTAAAACTATTTGATCGAAGTGAGCTTGTTAAAGTGCAAAGCGTAATATTTACGCCGGCGATGCTGGGGTTTGTCCTTGGTCCTTTTTTAGGTGGTGTTATTTGTAGCTATTTGTCTTGGCATTGGATTTTCTTCATCAATGTGCCTGTTGGTGTAATCATCCTAGGTTTTGTAGCAAAATATATTATTCAATATGTGGAAGAGAAGCGCCAAGAGTTTGATATTCCAGGATTTATAATGGTAGGGATTTCATTGGTGCTTTTTACTTTTGCGGTACAAATGCTTGGACATTATGATTTTGTTGATAGATGGGTTGTTTATGCAAGTGGCATTGTTAGTATTTTTCTGTTTATCATGCTGTTATTTCACTGTGCTTTTAAGAAAACAGCGGTGTTTGATTTTTCATTAATGCGTATTAAATCATTCAAGCTCAGTATTTTCATGAATGGCATCTTTTTTGCTGTGAATACGGCAGTTGCCTTTTTGTTACCACTTATGTATCAGGCAAGCTTCAACTATACCCCCGCAGTCTCTGGCCTTTTAACCTTGCCGATTGCTTGTGGTTTTATCACAGCGAGAAGCTCGGCGCGCCGTTTTATTGAGCGTTATGGTTTTAAAAAAATGCTGTTAATCAATATGATCTTATGTATGATCTGGCTATATGCAATTGCCAATATCAGTATTCATTCAGATATTATTTACATCATTGTTGTTGAGTTTCTCTTTGGTGTGAGTGTGGTGATGGTGGGTTCCTCGCTTGGCGCCTTAACCTATATGGATCTAAAATCAAATGAAATGTCGAAAGGAACGGCAATTGATATTACCATGAGACAGTTTTCAGCATCGATGGGCGTTGGAATCAGTGCATTTATTTTAAATACTTTAATTTCAAATTTTGGCTTGTCACTGTATAACGTGGATGCAAAGATTTACCATATCAGTTTTTATGTTTTTATTGTGCTGATAGCTGTGAATCTTTCGTTGGCATCAAGGCTTAAAGGTAATGCTGGTGCTGTTAAATGTGAAGCGAAAGCATGATGAGTTTAATACAAAGTGGTGTTCCGAGTAGGAATCGAACCTACATCTAGCCCTTAGGAGGGGCTTATTCTATCCGTTGAACTATCGGAACAAGTACGGGATGTATTTATAACACTTGATATCAATGCTGTAAAGCTTAACGCGATTTTTTAAGAAGCTTATCAATCGCCTGAGAGATGGCTTTATTGTCACTGTAATTAGCCAGTTTTTCAAAGCGCTCTTTTGTATTTTGCGATAAAGGTAATGCGCTGTCTTTGTGTTGCTGGTTTTGGGGGAAATAAAGTTTGGTTTTTATCTCACATAGATCACAAAACAAAGGCTCACTTTTTAGAAGATGGATAAGTGCGGATTCCAGTTCACGAAATTTGCCAATAAGCTCGGGAATTGTGGTGCTGAAAACAAGCTTTTTGCCATCAAAAAAGCTTACTTTAACATGAGCGAAGTAGGGGATATCGAAGTGTGAAAGTGCTTTTTGCGCTTTTTGCGTACGGGCAAATTGCTGTGAAATCAGCGATAAGGTATTTGAGCGTTTATTGTTTAAAATCGTCTTAACACTTCTTTCAGGCTTCTTCGCCATTTTCATGCGCATTACTTTTGTTATGGTATAAGTTCCAGTATAATCCCAAAGCAGTAGATTTGAAATAAACTTATGATATTGGATCTTTAATGATTGTAAAAAAACTCTTTGGTAGTCGAAACGACCGTCTGATCAAAAAAATGAAAAAGACGGTGAACAAAATTAATGCCTTGGAAGCAGATATTGAAAAGCTGACAGATGATGCGCTTAAAAATAAGACCATAGAGTTTAAAGAACGCTTAGCAAAGGGACAAACCTTGGAGCAGCTTTTGCCTGAGGCTTTTGCGGTTGTGAGAGAAGCAGCAAAGCGTGTTAAAGGAATGCGCCATTATGATGTGCAGCTTATCGGTGGTATGGTGCTTCACTCTGGAAAGATTGCTGAAATGCGAACAGGTGAAGGTAAAACACTTGTGGCAACTTTGCCAGCTTATTTAAATGCACTGACAGGTAATGGCGTGCATGTTATTACGGTCAATGACTATTTGGCCTCTCGTGATGCTGAGCTTATGGGCTCAATCTATGGCTTTTTAGGGTTAAGTACAGGGGTGATTGTTGCTAATTTATCCCCAGAGCAAAGAAAAGAAGCCTACAGCTGTGATATCACCTATGGAACAAACAATGAATTTGGTTTTGACTATCTTCGCGATAATATGGCATTTAGCAAAGAAGAGCAGGTGCAGCGCTCAAGAAACTTTGTCATTATCGATGAAGTGGATTCTATTTTAATTGATGAGGCAAGAACACCGCTGATTATTTCAGGTGCCTCAGAAGATAGCTCTGAGATGTATCTTTTATTTAACAAAATTGTTCCAACGCTTAGCAAGCAAGAAAAAGAAGAGCTTGAAGAAGGTGAGGCAGAAGGGGACTACTATGTTGATGAGAAATCAAAACAAGCCTATTTGACTGATGAGGGGCACTCGAAAGTTGAGAGTATGTTGATAAAAGCAGGTGTGCTCGAGGAAGGTGATAATCTATATAGCCCTCAGCATGTCACAAAAATGCATTATCTCAATGCCTGTTTGCGTGCACACAGTCTATACCAGCTGAATGTTGATTATATTATTCGTGATCAAGAGATTGTGATTATTGATGAAAATACTGGGCGGGCAATGGATGGCAGGCGCTGGTCAGATGGTTTACATCAAGCTGTTGAAGCGAAAGAAGGGGTGAAAATTCAAGGTGAGAACCAAACACTGGCATCCATCACCTTTCAAAACTTCTTTAAGCTATATAACAAAATGTCAGGCATGACAGGGACGGCAGATACTGAGGCTTTTGAATTTCATGAGATTTATAAGCTTGAGGTGGTTGTGATTCCAACCAATAAACCACCAAAGCGTATTGATCATCATGATCGCATTTTTGGTGACCAGAAAGATAAGTTCCATGCAATTGTTGAGGACATCAAAGAGCGTGTGGCAAAAGCTCAGCCGATATTGGTGGGAACAGCATCAATTGAAACCTCTGAAATCCTTTCAACTTTGCTTCGAAAGCAAAAAGTAAAACACAATGTCTTAAATGCCAAACAGCATGAGAAAGAAGCCGGCATTATTGCACAGGCAGGTTATCCAGGAAATGTCACAATCGCGACGAATATGGCAGGGCGCGGAACAGATATTATCTTGGGGGGTAACTGGGAAGCTGAAATTCAGGAGATTGAAAACCCAACTGAGGCTGAGATAGCTGAAATCAAAGAGAGTTGGAAGCTTAGAAATAAAGCGGTAATTGAAGCGGGTGGGCTTTGTATTTTAGGTTCAGAGCGTCACGACTCAAGGCGTGTAGATAATCAGCTTCGTGGACGATCTGGCAGACAGGGGGATCCAGGTGAAAGCCGCTTTTATCTATCAATGGATGATAATTTATTAAGAATCTTTGCCTCGCCAACTTTGGCCGCAAGGATGAAAAAAGCGCTCTCTGGTGGTGAGTCTTTACAGTTTGGCATGATGAGTAAGTTCATTGCCAAAGCGCAAGGCAAGGTGGAGCAGTATCACTTTGATATTCGTAAGAATCTTCTTGAATATGACAATGTTGCCAATGAGCAGCGTATGGTTATCTATAAGCAAAGAGAAGATTTGCTTGGTAAGGATGATGTCTCAGAGATTATCGAGAATATGCGCTATGATGTTGCAGAGAGGTTATTTCATAATTTTGTACCAGAGGGCTCGATGGAGGAGCTGTGGGATATTTCAGGGCTTGAGGCTGCGCTTTTAAGTGATTTTGCAATTAAAGTTGATCTCAAGAAGATGATTGCAGAAGATGATACCCTTGCTGATGATAAGCTCAAAGAAATTGTAATTGATGCGATTGTTAAAGAGTACAATGAAAAAACTGAGAACCTTGAGAAAGAGGCGATTCGTCATTTTGAAAAAGTGACGTTAATGCAAGCTTTAGATACACATTGGCGTGAGCATTTGAATGCCATGGATCATTTGAGAAACAGCATTAATCTTAGAGGTTATGCACAAAAAGATCCTAAAAATGAGTATAAAAAAGAATCATTTGAGCTGTTCTCAAGTATGCTTGATAGCTTTAAGTATGAGGTGATTTCTAATTTGGCGAAAATCCGCATTCAATCACCTGAAGAAGCGCAAAAGATGGAAGATGAGTGGAAGAATACCATTACCAATATCGAAGCGCAGCATGAGGATGTGCTAGAAGGTGTAGGCGTGAGTGAGCAAAAAGAAGAAGAGGCAGCTGCAAAAGCGCATGAGCCTTATGTTCGTCCAACGCCAAAAGTAAAAAGGAACGATCCTTGTCCTTGTGGTTCAGGCAAAAAGTATAAGCAATGTCACGGGGCGTTACAGTAAGCAGGTTTGATACCTTTCTCTGGCAAAATTGCAGCGATGATTACAAATGCAATTAAAAGCAAGGTGAGTATAAAGTAGCTGATAACCAGTCCGTGATAGCCATACTCTGCAAGATAGGCGCCCATTGAGCTTAAAAGAAAGGCAATAATGTTTTGCAGTGTTCCAATTGTAGAGGCTGCGGTTCCTGCTCTTTTATGTTGTAGTGATAAGGCATGACCGACTAGTGTTGGCATAAGGATGCCTGCGCCGATGGTCAGTAGAAAAAATGGCGCCATGAGTAAAAATCCATTAAGTGTGAATGCCTCTGCAAAAACACTCAAAATTGGCGCTAAAGCAAAGCTAATAACGCCAATGCTAAGTGTGATCTTAAATTGAATATTGCGTCTGAGGGTGAATTTGGCAAAGGTTCCGCCAAGAAGAAAAGCCACGGATATGGGAATGAAAAATAAGCTTAGAGATTGGGTGTTATAGCCGATTTTTGCTAATAAAAACGGTACTTGGGAAAAATAAACATAGGCGCTACTGTATACCATGGCGCTCGCAAGGGCGTAGAGGACAAACTTGGGATTGCTAAGCGCGCCTTTATATTCCTTTAAGATTGCGATAAAAAGATGGCTTTTCTCATGATCAGTTGTTTGATGTTTTTCTTTTGGCTCGGCATTAAGGCTTTTGCTCAGTACAAAAACAATTACAGCAAGAATAATCAAGAAGATAAAGATCCCTTGCCAGTTGGTGAGTGACAATACACTACCGCCAATAATGGGTGCTAAAGCAGGCATTGAGCCAATAATCATATAACCGCTTGAAATAATATGTTTTGAAGTTTCTTTGAAATATTTGATCGCAATTGCCTGCCAAAGAGATAACGCACTCGCAGCGCCAATTCCTTGAATCAGGCGAGCAATAATGAGCATGGACACTGAATGACTAAAAATGGCAATGATGTTGCCAACAATAAAAAGAGAAATTCCTGTCAATAGGACTTTTTTAAGCGAAAGGTGATCAGATAGCGCGCCATATAAGGGAATGCCAATAGCTAATCCAAGCATATAAAAACCGACCGTTAATGCAATTTCTGATTTTGCTGCATGGAATAAATGCTGCAGTATAGGCATGGCAGGCAGGTAAATATTCACGGTTAAAATAGACAGTAATGCTAGAAGGTAGATAAGGTAGCGGATAAGTGGATGTGTGGATGTCATGTTTGTTCCTTATTTGCTATGCGATAGCGATCTTGTTGCTAAATTGCATTGGTGGTAAATTTGATAGAGTGACTTGTTGTCCTCTAGAACGCGGTAGGAGTGAATCTTTCTATCAATGATCTCATAGATAGAGATGATGTAAGTGTTGAAGATCTCTTGGGTATGAGGAAATTCACAGCTTAGATGCCCGTATTCATAGACATAGTTGGAGTTTTCCCCAGCAACAAGATCATACACTTCCTTTTTAAAAGATTTAGTGTACTTCTTGATGTTCTCTAGGTGTTTTAGAAGCGCTTTTTTACCGTGATGTGTGCCACTCCAAGGTGCGTTGATATTGTCGCTGTGCCATATGGTGTCATCAGCTACATAACTCATAGCAAGTTCAAGCTCTTTATTTTTCAAATGGCTTAGGTAGTTTTTAACAATGTTTAAGTGATTCTCTGACATTTGTTGTCCTTTTGTGGTTTTTGATTTCTAAGTGGGAGTATAATGACATCAAGTGTTTATTAAAATTGAATAATATTTAACTAAATATTAAAATAAAGTTAATATAAATACCTTGGAGGTGTGAATGAGTTTTACATTGCAGCAACTAAAAGTGTTTTCATCGGTGGCTAAAACGCTCAATTTAAGACAAACAGCAGATCAGCTTTTTTTGACGCCACCTGCGGTGACTAAGCAGCTGCAAAACCTAGAGCTTGCGCTTGGGTTTGATCTTCTGGTGAGACATAAAAATCGGGTGAGCTTGAGTGATAAAGGGGAGCGTTTTTATCAAAAAATTATCCCTATCTTGCAAGAGATTAATGTGTTGGAGGAGGTGGAGGTACCAGCAATTCGTGAATCTTATACGCTGGTGCGCTTTGCAATGAGTCATATTTTTGAGCAAAGCTTGCTATCGATGCTTTGCCGACTAAAAAAGGTTAAAAAACACCTTGAAGTTGATGTTGCTGTAATGAGTAAAAAAGCGCAATTAAATGCACTTAAAGCCAATAAGATTGATGTAGCAATTGTTGTTTTATCAGATGATGAGCTAAAAGCGTTGCAAAAGGATGACTTTCAAGCATTTCATTATAAAGCCATTGTTTTTCATCCGTATATTGCGAGAAAGCTCCTTTTAGATGATCATCAACATATATTAGAGGCAAGTAAAAGGCAGAAGATTTTGAGTGGGCAAAAAGCTGTATTGATTGATAGTGATGTTAACCTTCTGCCTATCCCTGAGAGAAATATTCGCTATATGAACTCCTATTTAAGTATTTATAATGCCATCGTTTCAGGCCTGGGATATGGTTTTTTACCGAGCAATCTTATTCAAAATATTGCTAAAGATCCGTCTTTGTATCAATTAGATAAAGAAATAAGTGTAAAGAAGCCGCCTGTTGAGAGCTATTTTGTTTGCTTGAAAGGCGGTAGAGCAAAGAATATTATCGAGGAGTTAATCCAGTTGATAATGAAGAAAGTGTAGTTGAGATTTACCCTATTAGTTAATTTGATCTAGGATATACTGAGTAAGAAGTGGAACGGGGCGACCGCTTGCTGTGGCTTTATCAAATCCGCCCATTGCGCTTCCAGCAACATCTAAGTGTGCCCAGCGGTAATCTTCAGTAAAGCGAGATAAAAATAGCGCCGCTGTAATAGAGCCTGCTGCAGGACCGCCGATGTTGTTCATATCAGCCACTTCACTTTTAAGCTGCTCATGATAATCTTCAAAAAGAGGAAGGTGCCAAGCGGGATCTTTTGCTTCTTTGGAGGCATCTTTTAATGCTTCGACAAGCTTGTCATCATTGCCAAATAAGCCTGAAATTTTACCGCCGAGGGAGATCACCATTGCGCCGGTTAAAGTAGCAACATCAATCACAACTTCAGGGTTGTATTTTTCAATATAAGTTAAAGCATCACAAAGTGCCAAACGACCTTCAGCATCCGTATTGCCAACTTCAACGGTAATACCTTTCATGCTTTTAAGCACATCGCCAGGTCTAAAAGAAGCGCCATCAATAGAGTTTTCAACAAGGGCAACAACACCAATAACATTCACAGGAAGATTTAAATCTGTAATTGCCTTCATGGTACCAAATACAGCAGCAGCGCCGCCCATATCCATTTTCATCGTTGCCATCCCTTGCCATGGTTTCAAGCAAAGTCCTCCTGTGTCATAAACAAGCCCCTTACCGACAAGGATAATAGGCTTTTGTGATTTATCTTCAGCGCCATAATATTCCATGCAGGCAATATAACTTGGCATTTTTGAGCCTTGACCTACGGCAGTAATGCAGCCCATGCCAAGCTCATGCATTTTCTTTTCATCTAAATAGTGTAGAGTAACATTGTCATTTTTCTCAGCAAGTTTTTTTGCCTCATTTAATAAGTAATCAGTGTTACAAACATTCGCTGGGAAATTCTTTAAATCTTTAGCGTAGTTTTGACCATTTGCGATAGCGCTAGCAATTGAAATATCATGCTGTGCCTTTTTAGTATCATCCGCTAGGATTTGTATATCACTTAGCTGGTAACTGTCTTTATCTGATTTAAGTGCATCAAAGTGATAGCTGCTATTAATAAGCGCTTCAGTGAATATGCGAACAGCATCATTTCCAAGTTTATTAGTATCAACAGCAAATTGTGTCACACTAAGTGATTTAAGTGCTTTGAAAAGTGCATCCACTGCCTTTCTCGTAGCGGTTGTTTTAAGTTTATCTTTTTTGCCTAAACCAACTGTGATATAAAGTGTCTCACCATCATTAACAGGTAAGGTGGAGGCAAGTTTGCCTGTGAATAAGCCTTTGGATATGGCTTTATTGATCGCCTCAATTGAGGTGGTTTCATCTTCAAATAAAAACACAGCTTGCGCAGCTGCATTTAAAGATTGTACGGCTGTAATATTCATAAAATACCTCATTTTTGTTCTTTTTATCAGTCTGAAAACGGCATTTAAGCATTTAGTTACTGAGTTTTAGCCCAAAGAGTGTCTCATATTTTAACCGAATCAATCAAGTGGTATTAGCATTTGTAAGAACGAAGAAGCTTAGCTTGATTGGTGATTTGTATGCTGTAAGTGCGGATAATAAAAGACTATTCAATATGTGCGTTAGCGGATAAAATTATGAATTATGAATTATGAATTATGAATTATGAATTATGAATTATGAATTATGAATTATGAATTATGAATTATGAATTATGAATTATGAATTAAAAATTGAAAATTATAAATGAACCCCGGAGGGTGAGCATTGAAAACTGAAAATATCGTTTTGGATAAAGCCTTTGAGTTTGCAATAAGGATTGTGAAACTTTATAGATATTTGTGTGATGACAAAAAAGAGTATGTATTGTCAAAGCAGTTACTTCGAAGTGGTACATCAATCGGTGCAAATATTAATGAGGCGCAGGCAGGGCAAAGCAAAAATGACTTTATAGCTAAAATGAGTATTGCCAGTAAGGAAGCTAGAGAAACTCAGTATTGGATTGATTTACTTATCGCAACAGAGTGCTTGAATATCAAAGATACGCATGTTCAAAGTTTAAAGGAAGATATTGATGAACTTATTAAACTTCTGACAAGTATCGTGAAGTCATCGCGGTTAAATGATAAATGTTAAATTGAGAATTGAAAATTCAAAGGCGAGTAATGTGGCTAATTTGATGGTAGAACGCTATTAGCTGAATGTTGAATTCAAAATTGAGAATTAAAAATTTAAAATTAATCCCCCTTTTTGTCTTGAGTAAATAGTTCTTAATCTTTATTATGTGTTGAGTTTGACAGGAATAAAAGGTTTTAAGGTTTTATGGCGGTAAAAAACAGGCTAAAAGAAGCTAAGATTTACCCAGTAATTTTATCAGGTGGGTCAGGCTCACGTCTGTGGCCATTATCCCGTCAAAAATCGCCAAAGCAGTTTATTCCTCTGATTGATGATAAGAATTTATTGCAGAACACCTGCTTACGTTTTAGTAATAAGTCAATGTTCCACTCGCCTTTGATTGTCTGTAATGAAGCACATCGTTTTCAGGTTGCCGAGTCGCTCCGTGGAATAGGTGTTGAGAATGCAAAAATTATTTTGGAGCCTTGCGCTAGAAACACGGCTCCTGCTATTGCGCTTGCTGCCTTGGCTGTGTTGGAAAGCAACCCTGACGGCATTATGTTGGTTTTACCTTCGGATCATTATATTCAAGATAATTTAGAATTAATGAGTATATTTAAAGGTTTAAACGTTTCTGATCATGAACTTTATACGTTTGGGGTTAAACCTAAGGCGCCAGAGGTTGGCTATGGTTATATTGAAATTGGAGAGAAAAAGAATAACTTTTCTTATTATATTAAACGCTTTATTGAAAAGCCTGAATTAGAAGCTGCTCGAAAATATATTACAGAAGATGGGTTTTATTGGAATAGTGGTATATTTTTATTTAAAGCAAAGGCTTATCTAGATGCAATAAGAAAATACAAGCCCAAGATATACGAGATTTGCTCTTGCGAGTTTAGTAAAAAACAACAAGATTTGGATTTTATCCGTATTCCAAAGGAGAGTTTTTCCCAGTGTGAGGATATCTCCGTTGATTATGCGGTGATGGAAAAGGCTGAAAATGTGCAAGTTATCCCACTTTTAAAAACGAGCTGGTCCGATGTGGGATCTTGGAAAGCACTGTTTGAGCTTGGAGAGAAAGATCAAAATGGGAATATTACAAAGGGAGATGTATATCAAGTCGACTCAAAGAACTGTTATTTTCGCACACATAGCCGTATGCTTTCTGCAGTTGGTGTAAAAGATTTGGTGATTGTTGAGACAGCCGATGCCATTCTTGTTGCCGATGCTAAAAAAGCTCAAGATATTAAATTAATTGTGAATAAACTTAAAAAGGATAATCGCCAAGAGCATATCAGGCATAAGCGGCATTATGGCCCTTGGGGATACAGTGATCAGCTTGTTAAGGGCGAGAAGTTTATTATCAATAAGCTTTATTTCAAAGTAGGGGCGAAAAGCTCTTTACAAATGCATCATCATCGAAGTGAGTATTTTACTGTTTTAAGTGGTGCAGCTAAGGTGATAATAGAAGGAGAAGAGCACTTGTTATCTGAAGGTATGTCGATTAATATTACTCCTTTAAAAAAACATCAGGTATTTGCAATTGGTGTTCTCCCACTTGAAATGTTAGAGATACAATCAGGAAATTATATCTCTGAAGATGACACAATAAGATTTTAGGAAGGTGAATTGATGAAAAAAGCATTAATTACTGGTGTAACAGGGCAAGATGGCTCTTATTTGGCTGAGTTTTTGCTTGATAAGGGTTATGAAGTCCATGGCTTAGTTAGAAGAAGCAGTTTAATGAATACCGATCGAATAGATCATTTATACAAAGGGCATCAAGGCGATAATCACTTTTTTTTACATTATGGTGATATGACTGATTCGCTAAATCTAACACGGCTCATCTCTGAAATTAAGCCAGATGAAATATACAATCTGGCTGCGATGAGTCATGTGCATGTAAGTTTTGAAACCCCTGAATATGTTGCCAATGCCGATGGTATCGGTACGCTGCGTATATTAGAAGCAATAAGGATATTAGGGCTAGAGAAGAAGACACGTGTTTATCAAGCATCTACTTCAGAGCTTTATGGTAAAGTGCAGGAGATTCCTCAAAGTGAAAATACCCCATTTTATCCTCGCTCTCCTTATGCTGTGGCGAAGATGTATGCCTATTGGATTACTGTGAATTATCGTGAAGCCTATGATATTTTCGCTTGTAATGGAATTTTATTTAATCATGAATCTCCAGTCAGAGGTGAGACATTTGTTACGCGTAAAATTACGCGTGCTGTATCTAAAATTGCTTTGGGGCTGCAGGATAAATTATATTTGGGTAACTTAAATGCTAAACGAGACTGGGGTCATGCCAAAGATTATGTCGAGATGATGTGGCTTATTTTACAAGCTGATAAAGCAGAAGACTGGGTAATGGCAACGGGTATTACCACTGAAGTTCGCGAGTTTGTCAAAATGTCATTTAAAGAAGTTGGCATAACACTTGAGTTTAAAGGGGAAGGAGTTGAAGAAAAAGGCTATGTTGTGGCTTGTGATAACCCAGAATATCAGTTACCTATCGGTCAGGAAGTGATAGCAGTGGATCCCCGGTATTTTAGACCAACAGAGGTTGATTTATTAATTGGTGATCCAACTAAAGCGCATCAAAAGCTTAATTGGAGGCCTAAACATGATCTGAAAATGCTCGTTGCAGATATGATGAGTTCGGATATTTCACTTATGAAAAAAGCGCTTTATCTAAAACAAGGTGGCTATGAAATTAAACAGCAATTTGAATAACTGTTACTAGAGAGTGTTATATATGACATACATGGGTAAAGATGCGAAGATTTTAGTTGTCGGCGCAGGAATGGTTGGAAGTGCTATTTTAAGAAGGCTTGAAAAAGACGGCTATGATAACGTTAGTTATACGTTTAATAGCAAAAAACCAATTGAAGAGTTTAATAATTATCGTTCATTGCAAGTTGACTTAAAAGACCCTGTTCAAGTTGAGAAACTATTTAATGAAGTGAAGCCAGAGTTTGTGTTTTTATCGGCAGCTAAAGTAGGAGGTATTTATGCTAATAGTACTTACCCTGCTGAGTTTATCTCGACCAATTTGGATATACAGCAAAATGTCATAAAATTAGCTTTTAAATATAATGTGGATAGACTACTTTTTCTCGGGAGCTCTTGTATTTATCCTAAAGAATGCCCCCAACCCATTAAAGAAGAGTATCTATTAACCGGCCCGTTGGAGTTGACAAATAGACCTTATGCTATCGCAAAAATAGCAGGGATAGAAATGTGTTGGGCATACAACCGTCAATTTGGGACAAAATATTTGTCTGTGATGCCAACAAATCTATATGGACCAAATGACAATTACGATTTAAATAACTCACATGTTTTACCAGCACTTATCAGAAAGTTTCATGAAGCTAAAGAAAATAATCTTGCTAGCGTGTCATGTTGGGGAAGTGGTAGACCTAGGCGTGAGTTTTTGCATGCTGATGATATGGCAAGTGCGTGTATATTTGTGTTAAATTTACCACCCTCTATATATAATGGTTATGTTGAAGCCGTTGACTCCCCGCCTTTGATTAATATTGGCTGTGGTGAGGATGTTAGTATCAAAGATTTAGCTGATAAGATTCGTAAGATTGTAGGTTTCAAGGGTGAAATCTTATGGGATAGTACAAAGCCTGATGGCACTATGAAAAAGCTATTAGATGTGGGGGTTTTGAAGGCTTTAGGATGGGAAGCGGAAATAGCACTCATAGAAGGTGTAAAAGAGATATATACTCATTACACTGCTAAGTTTATGGCTGAGTAACATAGTGAAGATACTTCTTTATAATACGTTAGCATTTTATATTATTCGTGTAATATTGATGCTATCTCCTTTGCTTGTGCTGCCTTTGATAGCTCATTATCTAGATCAAGATGATTTTGCGTATTACCTATATCTCGTAAGCTTAGGAACTTGGATGAGTATTGTTGTTGAGTTTGGATTTATTATTAGTGCAACTAGGGAAATTGCTAAAAATCATTGTGACAAAATTGACTTACAAATAAAGCTTTATTCAGTTGTGTCAGCGAAAATATTGCTATCTGTTATTTTGCTTATCATTTCATTGGCTTTGTCACTTTACTTGTCTTCTATGATTTATCTTCTGAGTTGGGGATATGCTACTATTTTAGGCTTTAATTATACTTGGTTCTTTCAGGGGTTGAGAAAGCTAACTGTGCCATTAGTTTCTGAATTCATAAGTATGCTTTTTTTAATTGTGGGGGTTTATTTAGTAATATATTTTGGTGGCGATATTCAATGGATAGTAGCAATCCTTATGATTTCAAAATTTTTAGGGCTAAGTACATACATCATTTTAATAAGACAGTTCTGGGGGCTACGGGTTTGGTGCTTTAAATGGTCATTTGCAGTGGTTGAGATCAGGAAAACGTTTTCTGCTTTTTTATTAATATCATTCGTTGGCTTCTATACAAGTTTTAATGTGGTGTATCTTGGATGGTTAGCCGTAGGTGTGCAGCTTATTTATTTTGCTGGTGCAGAAAAGTTGGTGAGAGCCGCATGTTCATTGATATCACCTATCTCACAAGCTTTATTCCCTGAGATGGCTCAAAGGTTTGATAAAGATATAAACGCGGGGTTAAAGCTTTTTAAATGGATGCTAGTGCTTATAACTATGATTGGTTTTTTTTTCTATTTAATTATTTTGTTCTTTTCAAATTTACTTATTAATGTGTTTTTAGGGTATCAGTATGCAGATGCTCAAGCTATTCTGATAATACTGGGAGCAATGTTGCCAGCAGTTGCGTTAAGTTCAGTCCTTAGTATGCATTTTTTAGTTCCTTTTGGAAAAGAGAAGTTTTGCACTAGAGTATATTTTATTGCTGGAATGGTTAATTTAGTTTTAGTGCTTTCTTGTGTTAAATTATTTGGTTCAATTGCTATGGCATATTCTGTTGTAATCTCTGAGTATGTGGTTACAGTTCTTATGGCTTTTTTGGTGTTTAAATTAATGAGAGTCACTCAAAAGGGAAAAGTATGATTATAGTAAAAATAGTGAGAGGGGTGTAGAAATGGTTGTTGATACACTATTGATTACAGCAACCATAACCCCTTTTTCTTCTTTTGTTGTATTAAGTTCTTCTGTTGCTCGTAAAAAACAGTATTATGATGCATTATACTATATTTTAAAAAATTCTAGTTTTAATAAAATAATAGTCTGTGAAAATAGTGAGGGATGGGGGCATGAAGCCTTTTGGATTGATTTAGCGGCTACCTATAATAAGGAGATTGAATTCATTACGCACAATCATGCTATGTCAGCTAATAAAAGCAAAGGGTATATGGAGTGTGAGTTGATAAATTATGCTGTTCAAAATAGTAAAATTTTGAGGCAAGGTGTAACATGTTTTTATAAGTTAACAGGTCGACTAATAGTGAAAAATATTAATAAAATATTGAGTTTTCACCATGAGGATGAGAATGTTTTTATTCTAGCGGGTCTATCTTCTCGTGACTCGCTTGATACAAGATTTTTTAAAATAAATGTAAATTTATTTACTAATTACATTTACCCATATGCGTATAAAATATGTGATGAAAAAGGATACTATATGGAGCATTTGTTCCATGATGTGCTAAATCATAAAAGCCAATCTTCAAGGTACCCATCTGTTAAATTTTGTAAGCAAACTTTCAGGTGCCTACCAGAAGTTATAGGGACTTCAGGGAGTACAGGACTACCTTACAATGTAGGTGTGCTGCGAAATTTTATTAGGCGTATTATATTTAAATTGGGGCTATATAAAGTATAACTATATTTAATGCGGTGATAGCGAATGGAATTTAGTATTATTACAGTGTGCTACAATGCAATAACTACAATAGAAAAAACTATATTAAGTGTCAAGAACCAGTCATTTGAAGACTATGAACATATAATCATTGATGGCGGCTCTACTGATGGCACTCTTGGAGTAATAGATAAATATCGTGATAATTTCGCTGTAATTATTTCTGAACCTGATAATGGGATCTATGATGCTATGAATAAAGGTATTTCCCTTTCTAAAGGAAAGTTTATTGCAATGCTTAATGCTGATGACTTTTATTTAGATAATGTCCTTGAGAGTGTATATCTAGGAATTCAGCGATCTGGTGAAAGTGTTGGAGTGATTTACTATGGGAACTTGGTGGTTTTTAACGAAAAAAAAGAAGATGGATACGTAGTTAAACCGTTGCCATTGAGTCAGCTTGCTAATTTTATGTGTTTAAATCACCCCACCTGTTTTGTGTCAAAGGACTTGTATCAAATGCGTTACAATATAATGTATAAATCTGCAGCTGATCAAGACTTGTTTTTGCGTTTTGTGCGCAGTGGTGCTCGATTTATATACTTAAACTCAGAAATTACAGCAATGAGAAAGGGAGGGGAGTCATCTAAATTTCACTCTATCTTGGAGATATGGAAAGTTCAGACACATAATAGAATTTGTGTGCTAATAAGATTGAAATGTATAATTATTAACTCATTAATCTACTGTATACTAAAGATGCCATTCAAATCAATCCTTCAAAGATGGTATAAAAAATTTATAAGTAATAGACATGAAAAATACTGAATATAGATGTTTTTTTATATGTATGTTTAAACTTGGGAATAAGTATAGTGTATAAGAGTATAATTTTACCAGGCATATTTATGACCTTTTCTCTGTGTTTGATTTGTCTAATTTTTCCAGTGAATACTGGGAATCCCTTAGCTATATACATTTGGTTTTTCTTGTGCGCTATTACATTTACTCTTTATAGACTTTTCGCTAAACATGTGATCTTTAGTTTGCTTTGCCTATCGCTAATGTTAACAGCACCCTTGCTAATTTCTTTTGGCTTTGTATATATATGGTATTACGTTAGTATTCTCTTTGTATTTTTATGCTTATACCATAAGTATATAAAACTTAATTGGGGAATAATGATTATATCGATTATTTGGTTTTCATACATATTGGGTTTTTGGCTATTTAATTTTAATGAGCTTGGGGTTTTGTATGGCATAAAATATTATTATGCTCAAATTTTTATCACATATTGTACTTACTTATATGTGAGAAAACATCTTAAGCAGTCTATTGTTATAGCTCTTACTATTTTAGTTTGTATTTTAGCCTTTTCTATAGTGCAGCATATTTTAAATTACTATGATGGCATCTGGGGTAATCCGCTGAACTTATATATGTATAACCTTGAAACACGCCCGGCTGCATTATTTTCAGAAACTACGTGGGTGGGTGAAAGCTCCGTACTGACTATTATTTTACTCTTCTATGCTAAACGAACAAAGTTGCTTATAAATAGAGCATTTATGGGGGGGGTGTTTGTTAGTGTTTGTGCTCTCTTCATTAGTAATACTAGGGCTGCCTACATAGCATTATTAGTGATATTGTTGATGAATTTCAGGTTTTTAAATCTAAAAATTGTAATAAAATTAAGCAGTGTATGTTTATTGTTTATAGTTATTCTGTCTTCATTTTTTTTCAATGAAATTGAGAGCATGTTAGATTGGACAATTGATAAATTTCACTTTCAAGACCTTAGTGCTAAAGGGCGCTGGGATGCAGTAAAGGTGACATTTTTGTCTTTATTTGAAAATGTCAGAAGTTTTTTAGTTGGTCACGGCTTTGCGTGGAGTAATGTGGATGCTATTAAAGTATCAGGGACTGCTATAGGGGCTAAAAGTTTTAGTATATTACTTTTTATCCCTTATGTATTTGGAGTTGTTGGGATGATCGTATTTTTATACCTAATTATAAGGGTTGGTTTACATGCAAGAAGGCAAACTAATCAAGTTGATAGGGTGTACGGGATGGCTTTACTAGTTGCATACCTAGCCATATCTGCTGTCGCGCCCTTATTTCAATATCCTTTAGGTATTATATGGCTGGCTTTTTCCCTAGCAATTATTTATAGTGGGCAGCACAAACAATCTAAGCCTCTTAGTGAGGGTGATGCTAGTGCGTGATAAGTATGTCTTTGTACTCCCCTCTTTGAAAATTGGTGGTGGGAATAAGGTGTTTATTCATTTGGCAAATGAATTGGCTACAAATTCTAAGTATGAGGTTTCTATCTATACAGTTTTGCCAGATTCAGCTGGTGAGACTAATTTAAAGGGAATGATAAACACAGATGTTGTAACATTGATGGAGAGTAAGAAAAGATTAAGTAAAATTGGGGCAGTGATTTATTTTCTTCGTCGATTAAAAACAATGGATGGTTTTTTAATAGTTTCAGATCCTATGGTTTGTTCTTTTTTGATCTTTTCTCAGAAAAAATATATTAGGTTTATTCAAGGAAATGACTATTATTTATTTGATAAACATGTGAAGTTCAATTGGGCTATGCTTCTAATGTATAAGGCATTACAGCGCATGTCATATAAATTAAAAAATAGCTATTATGTGACTAACTCAGATTATATTATGTGCTGTCTTTTTAGTAAGCCTTACTATATATCAGAAGAGAGGGTCTCTCCGATAAAAGTATCTCCCTCACTGTCAGAAGAATATTTTTTAAAACCTATCATCAGAAACACTGAGATGATAGAGAGTTTTGAAGTTATAACTATTGGCACTGTTGGTAGAATCCATCATAAAAAAGGATTTAATTATTTTGTAAGGCTAGCTAATGAACTTTCGAATAGCACTAACCAATTGTTTAAGTTTATTGTGATGTCTCATGATGATTTATCTAAATTTGATTTATCTAACATTAAATTATTTTCTTCAAATACTGATGAAGAAAGTATAAAGTTTTATGATAAGTGTGACATATTTGTTTCAACATCTCTGTTTGAAGGTTTTGGAATGCCACCGTTGGAGGCTATGGCAAGAGGTTGTGCTTGTGTACTTTTTGATTGTGAAGGATATAGAGAGTACGCCACTGATAAAGATAATTCTTTAATTGTGCCTGTTGGAGATTATCTATCATTATATAAAGAAGTAATAGGGCTATCTTCTGATAAGAAACTACAGGAGAAGCTGTCTCAGAAGGGGATTCAAACAGCGCGTAAATTTAAATGGAAAGATGCAGCAAAGCGGTTGCAACAAGCTTTAAAATCATGGGAGGCTAAATGAAAGGAATAATTTTAGCAGGTGGCAGTGGGACAAGACTTTATCCTGCAACTTGCGGTATAAGTAAACAAATGATCCCAATATATGATAAACCATTGGTTTATTATCCTTTGTCGATACTGATGTTATCTGAAATAACAGAGGTTGTAATTATTACAACAGAGCATGATCAAGCTGCTTTCAAGCGTTTACTGGGAGATGGGACTCAATGGGGTATGAAATTTGAGTATATTGTACAACCCTCTCCAGATGGTTTGGCGCAAGCTTTTATTTTGGCAGAAGAATTTTTAGCTGGTGATTCAGCTTGTCTGGTGCTTGGAGATAATATCTATTATGCACATGGTTTGCCTCAGCTTCTGTTGAAAGCAAAAGAAGCGGTATTAAGCTCTGGTGGAGCTTCGGTGTTTGGGTATAAAGTACATGATCCTGAACGTTATGGTGTGGTTGAGTTTGATGATCAAGGTAAAGTACTTTCTATTATTGAGAAACCTGAAAAGCCGAAATCTAACTTTGCTGTGACAGGTTTATATTATTATGATGCTAAAGTGTGTGAATATGCAAAAGAGGTGAAACCCTCAGCAAGGGGTGAGCTTGAAATCAGTAGTTTGAATCAAATATACCTTGAACAGTCACAAATTCAGGTTGAATTAATGGGAAGAGGTTATGCATGGTTTGATACTGGAACGCATGATTCAATGATGGAGGCATCTCAGTTTATTGCTACAGTTGAGCATCGGCAGGGGTTGAAAATTGGCTGCTTGGAGGAAATTGCCTTTCATAAGGGTTGGATTAGTAAAGATAAATTATTAGAATTGGCAGACCCTTTAAAGAAAACTGGCTATGGTCAGTATTTGCTGAATTTGGTTTAGGAAAGTCTAAATGAAAATTATTAATACAACTATTTCCGAGGTTAAAATTATTGAGCCCAAGATCTATGGAGATCATCGCGGCTTCTTTTATGAAAGTTTTTCGCAAAGTCGCTATCAAGAAATGCTAGAGATGAATTATCCGTTTGTTCAGGATAATCTATCGCGTTCAGCTAAAGGTGTGCTACGAGGGCTTCATCATCAACAAGAGCATACTCAAGGCAAGCTTGTTAGTGTGTTAAAAGGCTCAGTCTTTGATGTTGCAGTTGATATACGAGTTGATTCACCAACTTTCGGTCAGTCTGTAGCTGTTGAACTAAGTGAGGACAATAAACGTCAATTTTGGGTACCGCCTGGATTTGCACATGGTTTTATTGTGATAAGTGATACGGCAGATTTTTTTTATAAATGTACTGATTATTATTACCCTCAATCAGAGTTGGCATTGAAATGGGATGATCCTAAGCTTGCAATTGATTGGCCTGTCTCTGAAGTAAATATATGTTTGTCGGAAAAAGACCAAAAAGCACTAACAATTGATCAGCTGCTTGAACAGGGTAAGTTACCAAAGTATCAGGATTGGAGCTAGTCTATGCATATTTTAATCATTGGTAAAAATGGTCAAGTTGGTTATGAGCTGGTTGAAGCTTGTAAAGCACGTAATATTTCTTTTGATATGACAGGAAGAGATGAGCTTGATTTAACGGACTTGACAGCTATAAGACAGTTTTTTGAAAAGCAGCATAATTATAATTTTGTGGTTAATGCTGCAGCGTATACTCAAGTAGATAAAGCGGAAGATGAGCCTGAATTGGCTGATCGTGTTAATCATCAGGCAGTAGGCGTGATTGCAGAAATGTGTCAAAGGTATGATATGCCTCTATTGCATATTTCTACTGATTATGTGTTTGATGGGAAAAAAACAATACTTTATAACGAGCTGGATATGACTAGCCCGTGTGGAATATATGGTTTATCAAAACTAAAAGGTGAACAGCAAGTCCAGAAGTTAGAGAAGCACCTTATTCTTCGCGTAAGCTGGGTTTTTGGGCGTCATGGAAACAACTTTGTCAAAACTATTGCTCGCTTATCAAAAGTAAAAGAAAAGCTAGCTGTGATTGCTGATCAGTATGGTGCACCTACTGCAGCAAGAGATATTGCGCGTGTAATATTAGATATTATGCAACATAAAACACATCATTGGGGTACATACCATTACAGTAGCTACCCCTTAACTACATGGCATCAGCTGGCCTCTGGTATTTTACCCTATGTGCAAGATAGTAAAGTTAAAACAGTTGAGGCAATTGAGACAAAAGATTATCCGTTAAAAGCAAGAAGGCCACAAAATTCAGGGTTGAGTTGTAATAAAATATTGAATGACTATCAAATTACTCAACATCATTGGCTTGACTATATTAAAGAAACAGTAGAAGCAAGTTCAAATATATAAATAGGGTGAAAAAATGTATCAAGCTAACGTGGTTTTAGTAACGGGTGCTGCCGGGTTTATTGGCAGTAATTTTGTGCGATTACTATTGTCAGAAAATCAATGTCAGAAAGTGATATCTTATGATAAATTAACATACGCGGGTAATCTAAAGAATCTTGAGAATTTGCCAAATGCTGAAGATCACATTTTTATACAAGGTGATATTTGTGATGAAAATCAAGTAGCAAAAGTATTAAGGGATTATAATGTTGATACTATCGTGCATTTTGCTGCGGAGTCACATGTAGATAATTCAATATCAGGTCCTAAAGTATTTTTTGAAACCAATGTGATGGGGACTTTTAATCTTTTAGAACAGGCTAAACAGTTTTGGTTGGATGAGAAAAAACTAAATGAAGATCAATGTCGTTTCCATCATGTATCAACAGATGAAGTTTATGGTACTTTAACAAAAGAGGCTCCTTCTTTTATTGAGACGAAAGCCTATGAGCCTAATTCACCTTATTCAGCATCAAAAGCAGGCTCTGACCATATTGTGCGATCATATTATCACACCTATAAACTACCCGTTACAATATCAAACTGCTCAAATAACTATGGACCTTACCAACATCCTGAAAAACTGATTCCTGTCGTGATCAATAGCTGTATTAACCAGAAAAAAATTCCAGTTTATGGTGATGGAAGTAATATTCGTGATTGGCTTTATGTCGCGGATCATTGTGATGCGATTAGTTGTATACTTAACAAAGGAAAAGTAGGAGAAGTTTACAATGTCGGTGGTAAAAATGAGGTGGATAATTTAACTTTAGTGAAAACAATCTGTCATTTGATGGATAAATACCATCCGCATAATGCTCCACACCAGCGACTTATTAGTTTCGTTGAAGATCGTAAGGGGCATGATTGGCGTTATGCAATTGATAATAGTAAGATTCAAGATAAACTAGGATGGAAACCTTCGCAGGATTTTGAAAAGATGTTTAAACAAACGATTGAGTTTTATTTAGGAGTTTAAGGTATGTTAGATCTTGAAGTAAAAGTTTTTTCAGATTTTGGGTCATTGAAAGAGAGCTTTGGTCAAGCAGCTCCATTCCCGCATGTTGTGGTGGATAATTTTTTGGATTTGGAGCTTGCAAGAAAATTAGACCAAGAATTTCCATCTTTAGATAGTGACTTATGGTATAAATACAAAAATGCGATAGAATATAAAAAAACATATAATCATTGGGAGGCATTTCCCAAAACAACATATCAGTTTTTTGCATATTTAAATAGTCAGCGTTTTATAGAAAAGCTAAACAAGATGATGCCAGAAGTTGAGTTATGGCCAGATATGGGGCTTAATGGAGGTGGTTGGCACGCTCATGGGGCTGGTGGAAAATTAAATACACACCTTGATTATTCTATTCATCCAAAGCTAGCGATGGAAAGAAGGCTAAATATTATCTTATATATCAATGAAAACTATGATGCAAAATGGGGCGGCTCTTTGGGTCTTTGGTCTCATGATGAGAAAGAAAATCAACCTAAAGACTTGATTAAATCAGTTGAACCATTATTTAATCGTGCTGTTATTTTTGATACAACATGTAATAGCTGGCATGGTCTACCCGAAGCAATTACTTGCCCAGAGAATGAGGCACGTCGCTCTTTGGCTATTTACTATCTTTCAGAGCCTAGAGAGAATGTTTCGCGAAGAGGAAAAGCACTTTTTGCACCAAGTAACGCTCAAAAAGGAGATGTTGATGTGGTAGAGTTAATTAAGAAAAGAGCAGGTGTTAAATCTGCTGAAGATGTATACCGAAAATAGGGATTATATGTGAATACGATAATAACATCAACGGTTGTGCTTTATAAACACCCATTAGAAATGCTAGAGAATTTTCTATCGTCCTACAGTAGTTCTGTATTACGTGCGCAATCAGAAATGCAAGTCACATTTCATTTATATATTGTTAATAATGACATTACACAAAAAGTTGATTATAAAGCTAATTTATTAGATGCTAAATATTCTAATATATCCTTTGAATTCATACATTCTGAAAAAAATGGTGGGTATGGTTATGGAAATAACCTTGTTATTCCTAGGTTAAAGAGTGATTACCATTTAGTAGTAAACCCAGATATTATCTTCTGTGAAGATACTTTTTTGCAAGCAATAACCATAATGCAAGAAAGAAAAGAGTTCGGGTTGTTAACTCCAGCAGTATACGATCAACATCAGAAACAGCAGTTTTCATGCAAAAAAAATCCAACTTTATTCTCTCAGTTTTTGCGATTCACATTAAAACATAAAAAACCTTTTTTTAAAAAGTATCTAGAAAAATATGAATATCAAGATCATTCATATGAAAAAGAAATTTATGATATTCCCAATTGCACTGGCTGTTTTATGTTTTTTCAAACTCCTATCTTTAAAGAGGTTAAAGGTTTTGATGAACAATTTTTTTATTATATGGATGACTGTGACTTGTCTAGGAGAGCGTTGGAAATTTCACGAATACTTTATACTCCAGAGGTTAAGGTATTGCACGAATATCAAGGAGATGCATATAAAAATAAAAAATTGCGTAATGAAGCAATTAAATCTGCATTTAAGTATTGGCGCAAATGGGGCGGAATTTTTTAAGAGTTGGCTTTCAAAAGTATTTCCCAGCTGTATAATAAGTGTTAAATTTCACAAATTGAAAATTGTTAATGAACAAATCCTCCATTACAGCTTTTATCTTTGAATTTATAGCTTTTGCTATATGTCTTGCTTTATATATGAAAGTTTGGAGTTTAAGCCAGACATCTGTGGTTTTTTTGATAGTAATTTTTGGTTTTTGTTGGGTTTTTCGTTATCAACGAACCATGGTGCTACTTGAATACTACACACATCTTATTGTTGTAACACTATTGTTTTTGGTGGTTGTCATTGCGGTGAGTATTGTACTTAGAAAAGCATCTCATGTGCTTCTGGTGGGTGGGTTTTCAATTGTGAGCTGGTTTATTGTTACTACGCTAGTTAGATTTTTAGTGGTAAGGCTCTTTTCTCAACCTTATAAAATATTAGTTCATCCAGATCTTCAAGAAAGAGTTCCTCAGAGTAAAAAAGTAAAACTAATTGTTAAATCTGATCTAACCCCTCATGATACTAACGCTGTAGATGCAGTTGTGGTTGATCGTAAGTATCAATACGATGATAATTGGAACCAGATGATTTTTCATGCTAATTTATGTGATATGCCAGTTTTAACTCTCAAAGAGTATGAGGAACTGATTGAGCAGCGTCTATCTCTAGAGCAGTTAAATGAAAGCTGGATGTATGCAGGCTTTTCGATTCCGATATGGTACAAATGGCTTAAAAATACAATTGAATTTTTACTATCAATATTGTTATTACCCTTACTGTTAATATTTTTTGTGGCTATTGCATTTATTATTGTAATTACAATGGGGCGTCCCATATTTTATAATCAATATCGTGTGGGGAAAAATGGGAAAGAGTTTAAAATATATAAGTTTAGAAGTATGGTAAAAAACTCTGAGCAAGATGGCGCAAAATTTGCAACACAAGGTGATATGCGTATTACTAAATTTGGTGCGTTTATGCGCAAATTTCGCATTGATGAGCTGCCGCAGTTTTTGAATATCTTAAAGGGTGATATGAGCTTAATTGGACCAAGACCAGAGCAAAAAGTGTTTGTAGATCAGTTTTCTAAAGCTATTCCATTATATCGCTTACGCCATTTGGTGCGCCCTGGTATTACTGGTTGGGCTCAGGTAATGCATGGTTATGCAAGTGATCAAGATGAGACAAAAATTAAGCTCCAATATGATTTGTATTATGTAAAACACTACTCTTTAATTTTAGATATTAAGATTGTCATTAAAACCTTGTATACGATCTTAACCGGGTTTGGTGCGAAGTAACAAATGGAAGTGTTATGAGTAAATGCAAATGAAGCCCTTAAAAATATTCGGACTATCTCCCAATGACTTCATGATAATGATGGGCATTTTGCATCAGCATAGAGCGAGCCTTAAGAAAGTGATTTTATTTGGATCAAGAGCAAGGCGTGATTATTTGACTACCTCTGATATTAATCTTGCCATTGAGTTTAATAGTGACTGTCATCTAAGTGATGCATTTGCAAATAGTGCGCTTAGCCTGAATGTAGATATTGTTGATCTCAATTTTGTGCAGGATAAGAAGATATATCAGCATATATTGTCAGATGGCATTATACTATTGGATGGTTCAAATAAGGAGGAAATGTGGATGTCATTGGCTTTATTAACTGAGAAACTTCAAGATTATAGCTCAGCATTAGCGCGCCTAGATGAGGCTTTGGAAAAGGATATCTATCAAGATGATATGTATTTGGATGCAACAATTCAGCGCTTTGAGTTTTGCTATGAGCTTTGCTGGAAGCTCATGAAGGCTTATTTACGTTACGTTGGTGTTGAGGTTAATAGTCCGCGTTCAGCTTTTCGTGAAGCATTTAAGCAAGGTATTATTGTAGAAATTAGCGTATGGCTCAAAATGCTTGATAAGCGCAATTTAACCTCACATACTTATCATGAAGATATGGCAAAAGAGGTGTATTATGCCATTAAAGATGATTTCTATGACCTATTAGATCGATTTAGAGATAAAATTTCCTTCTTGATGGAGGGTTTATTGAAAGAAGAGCAGTGATTTATGTGGCCTTGTCATTAGGCTGGTAAGTAGTGAGCTTTTAATGTGGTAAGTTAGTTGATGAGTATGTGCTAGGATGAATCAGGTAGATCAAGATAAGATTATTCGCTTTTTACAAGAGCGTATGCCTTTAAAGCTGTTAATTCTATTTGGCAGCTATGCAAAAGGCGAAAATACAGTAGATAGTGATATTGATATTGATTTGGCTTTTATTACAGAGCCTAAAATATCAAATGTTGAACGCTGGGAAATTGCTCAAGAACTTGCAATAATGTTAGATAGAGATATCGATCTGGTTAATCTTGAGCGTGCCTCTGAAGTATTTAGATTTCAGATTGTATCACAAGGAGAAGTCCTTTTTAGTGAGGGGAGTTATGATGCATATTTAGACCGTGCATATACAATGTATTTCCAGCTGAATGAAGATAGAAAGGAAATTCTCGAACATTATGAAGCTGATAACAGGCGATGTGAATAATTTAAAATATAGAGTACGGTAGTGATGAAAGATGATGTTATTTTGAACAATATGTGCATGAAGTTCTCAAGGCAAAATAAAGTGATACTTACTAGAATTTATATATCACTTGGCTTATCTAAAAATAATTTCCCTGAAGCATCCAAGCTTTTTAGCGAGTGTCCTTATCATCTCCTTATCAATGCAGGCAAAGATGTATTTAATCGTGAGATTAAAATGGATAGAGAGACATTTTTTGCTTGGCAGAGAATGCAGCAAGCGGGGCTAAAGGAAGGCATCTATCTATCAATTGTCTCGGCATTTAGAAGTTATCAGTACCAGTATGATTTAATTCAAAGAAAACTGGAAAAAGGGCAATTATTAGAAGATATTGTTAAAGTAAATGTGCTGCCGGGTTTAAGTGAGCATCATACGGGTCGTGCACTCGATTTGACTTCATCTGAGGAAGATGAAGTGTTGACAGAGTCTTTTGAGCAAACTGAAGCCTTTGGTTGGCTCATGGAAAATGCACAGAAATTTGGCTTTTATTTAAGCTATCCAAGAGACAATGACAAAGGGGTTATCTATGAGCCTTGGCATTGGTGCTATCATGGGGCAGAAAACAGCTAAAAAATGAAACAAAACACAAGAAAATACTTGAATATTTACACCATGATCTTATAATCAATTTTCAATTGGTCGCTTAGCTCAGCTTGGTTAGAGTACTACCTTGACATGGTAGGGGTCACTGGTTCGAGTCCAGTAGCGACCACCATCTTCAAAGCCTTTAAATATAAGCTTTCTCGCTTGTTTTCAAAATCTACCATTTAAGAAGTGATTTTGCTTGGGGTAACAAATTAAATACCTCTGAGGTCGCAATAAAGTCGCAAGATATTACAATAGGTCATGATATATTGATGGGTAGGGCAGACTACTTAGTCGCCCCTGAAAAATGCCTTAAAGCTATATAAGCAGTGTGTTAGCACTTGAAATTTCGCAAGATAAATTGCAAGATTTATGGTATCAACCATGCAAAACCTTGCAATTTCATGCGTAATAAAGAGCAAAAATTCAAAGAAACCAAAGACCTATTCAAACCAGAATTATCAGAGCAAATTGATCTTTCTCATAAACTTTGCTTATTAGCTGATTTTATTGATTGGGAGAAGCTAGATGATTATCTATCAAACTACTTTAGTGAAGATTCAGGTCGTCAAAGCAAGCCTTCTCGTTTAATCGCGGCTCTTTTCTTGGAGTGTCAACACTAATCCGGACAGTTTTCTTAAGCAAATTTAGATTTTCTCTCAAACTCTACAGGGGATAAATAATCATTATGTGTATGCCTCCTTTTACGGTTATAAAATACCTCAATATATTCAAAAATAGCTTTTTTAGCTTGCTCTCGTGTCTTAAAGTTTTCATGGTAAGTACATTCAGTCTTTAAGGTTCGAAAAAAGCTTTCAGCCACAGCATTGTCCCAGCAGTCTCCCTTACGACTCATGCTTTGTTTAATTTGATG
>NZ_KB902245.1 GCF_000379445.1 Fangia hongkongensis FSC776 = DSM 21703 | reverse complement strand
ATGAGCTACCGCTACCTTGTTTCGCGCTTCGCGCTCAACTTCGGTGCGGTGCGCTCACTCACTTTCCGTTTCTTGGGTATTTTAAAGCCCGTGGCGAGGCGTTCTTACTTTACCCTCTCGAACTCTCCATCCTCTGCCAGTCTTCACATCCTCAATATGTAGTGCGCGTATGGGGGTGACATATTTTGATCACTCACCTCTCATTTTCAAAGCCCCATTTAAATAAGACTATATAAGGCTTTCTAGGCGCTCTCTGTCAGCCTTTCTCACCTCTTTCACCTTGCTTCCTCTCTAAATATAACGCCTTCCTAGCGCCCTCTCAGACGCCATACTAATTGGCTAATTTATACACCGAATTGCCTCATGTAGTAAGATATCTACAATGTAGTTGCACTACTTTATGGTTGAAAAATATACCATACCCTGTAGTTTTGTTACCGCTACTTATTTGCAAAAAGTTGAATTATTTTTGATTTATGCTTGACTTGTTACCGCTGCTTTATTATAATGGTAGCTATATTCGAGATTGCCTCTACCGCCTAAATATTTCTGACTAGAAAACATGGAGTCGCCAACATGCAAAAAGATATCAGCGTCACTTCCCTAGGAAAACTCATTGCCTTTGAAGCCGTCAAAGAAAGATCATACTTCAAAAAAATATTCGATGAAATTACCCCTAGAGAGAAGCTTGAACATGCAATCATTAAAGCACATGGTGAGCTTACTCAGACTGATCAAAATAACGCGCTTAGAAAGCTGCTAGAGTTCTCTAAGCACTATTTTGAGCCTACTACATACCATTACCCTGAAAATGACACTCACGAGCTTAAAGAAGCCACTGAGCATTCAATTGAAGTCCTGACAAAGTGGGCTAATAAAATTGAAGAAGCGCTGAAAGAAAAGAAAGCTACTTCTGGGTTTAATCGCTTTATTCATCGCTCCGTCTCTGCCCTTGCAACACGCTTAAATAAAATTGAAGATTTGGGGGTGAGAAAAGAGCACTTCAAAATTGCATCATATAAAATCAATGAAGCATTTTTTGAGTACAGCTACCTGACACAAGACACCATTAAAAAAGCCCTTGCTAAGATATCGACTGAGTTGGGGGTGACTGACGCAATTATCTCTGTCGGTGAAGGATTGGGCAATGCAATCCCACAATCAACTGGGGTATCCTTACCTCTTGAGATTAAGCATACTACGCAAATTATTGGCAACATTTACAATGAGTTCGACCATAAAACAAAGAAGTTGGAAAACCACCATCTTGCTACGTTAAAGCGTGTCATTCTATCACTTAAAAAACGCCTCTGCTCAATTGAAAAGCTCGATACACGTTACAACTATCTCACTAAAGCAAAATCCGCTATCAATAAGTACATTAAAGGCTTTGATGAGGAATTCGTTGCTATTGTACACAATGACCTTGCTGCACTTAGAGATGAGCAAGCCATGCAATATAAAAACAATCAGTATCAAACTAAAGTGACGCTTAGAAATAAGACTGGCGACAGCTATAAACTCGCACTTATGACATCACTAAAAGATAACCCATCTGATGATACTATTTACGTTGAAATCCTTTCGAATGGCGATATAGCTTACAAGCTTAACACGCCCTCTCATGTCATTAAAGACGGTATTATCACCGCTGATGACTTCAAAGAAACGGTTATTATGCCTAAGCGAAATAAAATTGAAGATTTTAACGCTATTAAAGAGCAAATTATCCATGTGATTGCAGAGCGCGGCAAAACATACAAAAAAAGTCTGACTCATTTAAAGCTCAACATTAAGGACGCGCAACAAATATTCGATGATGTTGAAAGCGAAATGATTAAGCAAATGCAGCCTGCTCGTTATCAGTCGTGGTCTAAGCTGTGCTTATCTATCTGCTTATTAACAGGCAGACGCATTTATGAAGTATGTGTCACAGGCAATTTTGAAGTCATTAATGCTCACACTATGAAGATAACAGGACTTGCTAAGCAAAAAACCGATGAAGATAGAGAGAACAAATCTATTGAATTTAAAACGTTCAGCAATGCCAATTTAATCCTGCAAGCCATCACAATTCTCAGAGATATCAAAGATTTTAGTGTTTATGGTGACGACTACAGAAAATTTGACAAAGCAACCAGCACACCACTTAGAAGCGCCCTATCGCCGCAGCGCGAAAATCAAGTTGCTATGATTACGAATCCTGCTGTCACCATTAAGCTACTGCCAAAATCTATGCGCCAGTTGTATGCTGCTATGCTGAAATATCAGTTCCAATTACAGAAGCCAAATGAATCTGACAATTACTACGACCATGAGCTTGCAAAGCATCTAGGTCACGATGCTGAAAGGGATATTGAGACGGTGCAGAGTTATAAGGATATTGTGATTTATGATTAGTAAAATCGATTTTCAATTTAACCTGCATGAATTACAAAAAAAGCATGGAACGCCATTTGACAAAAATGAGCTTTCTGTCAGTGGGGTATTATCATATTTTTGCAGCAAAACATGCGGTCTAAATATTTATCCCTATAAAATAGAAGTGATTAACCCTGATCAAATTAGTTATATACAAAACCATTATGAAAAAAACCCTAAAGATAGAATCTGGTCAAATATGCTCTATAAGGAAAGGTGTAAACCCGATTCTGGGAATATGAAAATGTTGCAAAAAAATCCTTTTTACTACTTCAATGGCGAAATGATTGATCATGACAATCCCCCTGAATATATAAGATATAAGGGTAAACTATATTTGCTAAATTCAGGAAATCACAGGACTGTAATTGCTAAATACTTCTGGCATTTCAATAAGGAAATTATTCAAAAAAATGGTTATTGTGGAGTTATCTGTAAAGTTTCCTCTGTAAAAAATATTGATATTCAGTCATTAGCTCTATATAAATTCCTTGAGAAAAGAAATTTTTTAACTTTAAAGGGCGCAAATTCGATTGACTTTAAACTTCAAGATAACCAACTAAAAATCGATATATCCATGCTTGGCATCACTCCTAATAAAAAGGAAATAATACACACCATAGGTAATACACATGAATTTATAGCCGCCTTAAAATGGCGATATCTGCTAAGAAATTTTAAAAAGCAAATTCATTATTTTAAATTGTTTAATTCAATATTCTCAAATTACTATAGATATAGCATCATCAAAGCATATTATAAATCATGTACAAAAATAAAAGCCATTCTATCCTTATGATGATCGATCCAGCCCACCACAAAGACGAATCATCCTTTACCCTCTCTGAATTCCTCACCGAGATCAAACAAACGCTCGACAGGAAATTCAAAGGTAACGGCTACTGGGTACGCGGTGAGTTATCAGACTGGCGCAAAAGTGGCGTCCATTACTATGGTGAACTAATTGAGTTTGATGAAAACACACACCAAAGCCTTGCGAAAATTCGCTTGAACATGTGGTCTAGCCTTGCAAGTAAGATTATACCAAAATTTCACAATGCCACTGGTGAGCAGCTTAAAACTGGTATGAAAGTATTGCTGTTAGTTAACGTCAACTTTCACCAAAACTTTGGGCTATCACTCAACATTATCGACATTGACCCAAGCTTTACACTGGGCGACAGAGAAGCCAGAAAAAAGAAAATCATTACTGATTTGACTGAATCAGGCGTAATCGACAACAATCGCGCCCTATCAATACCAACTGAATTTACCAATGTTGCTATTATCTCTAGTGAAAACGCGGCTGGGCTAGGTGACTTTTTTGCTGAAGCTGACCTGCTTAAAAAACACAGCCTCTGCAACTTTGATATGTACCATGCATCCATGCAAGGCAAAGATTGCGCGACAACTGTTGCCCGACAGTTTCGTGAAATATATAGAGCCACCACTTCACAAGAAAAAAGCTACGATGCAATTGTTCTTATTCGTGGCGGTGGCTCTCAAGCCGATCTTGACTGGTTCAACTACTTTGAAGCCGCTAATGCACTTTGTCATATGCCTATACCTGTGTTTGTCGGTATTGGTCACGAGCGTGATAGAACCGTTTTAGATGATCTTGCAGCGCGATCATTTGATACGCCTTCCAAAGTCATTAATTTCATCGCTAAGACGATTACTAATAATGCACAAAAAGCTCAAGCTAACTTTGAGTCGATTAAATTGATTACACGTAACTGCTCTAGTAAAGCAAAAAGCGATATCGAAAAACAGCATCAATACATCACGCACTTTGCAAAGCAAGCTGTCATCGCACAGAGAAAAGCTACAGACGACTATTACAAACTTGTTCATACAAACGCAAAGCAGCAGCTCACTTATCAAACGCAATTGATTAATAGCCACTATCAAAACATGATGCAAATGGCTAAGAAGTCTATTGAAGTCTCAAAAGTTCAAGTGAATAGTATCAAGCAAAATACTTTTACAATTGCAAAAAGCTTAATACAGAGCCACGGCAAGCAGTTAGGCATATGGCAATGCGGTATTGTAGAATATGCTAAAAATACGCTTTACAACGCTCAAAACAGCATTAAAAGCCATTATAAAGGCGTGTTGTCATTATCCATTGATCCAACTTTGCAGCGTGGCTTTGCAGTCACAACAGACAACGGAAAATATATCACATCATCAACACAAGCAAATCAATGTGAATCACTCAACGTCAAATACCATGATGGCGATGTTCAAGTAACTATCAAAAGAGAAAACAATGCTTAAAAAGATCATATACTCAACACTAGCAACCGCCCTACTCTGTACCAGCTTGGTTGCAATGCCTATTAATACAATCAACTACAAACCGACTGCTGGCGAGTTTTGTCATGATTATGGAAAGTATGGCTACCCAGGGAAATCTGACTATTATTTATGTCGTGACGGCTACGTTGTCGCTTACAACTGTACAACTAAACAGCCGAATTACTCTCTGTATCGACTAACAGCAAACTCAGTATCAACAAAGTTAAAACGTAAAGATGACTTTGAGCCTGATTTATCACTGCCAAAGCAATGTCGTAGTGAGTTATCTGACTGGCGTAAAAGCGGATATGACCGTGGGCACCTAGCGCCATACGCTTCGATGGACTTCTCAAGAGAAAGTGCAAATCAATCTTTCTTGCTATCAAACATGAGTCCGCAAAAGGCTGGTTTAAACCGTCAAGGGTGGTCGAAATTAGAGAGCTTTGTAAGATTCTGGGCAAAGTCTAAAGGTGAACTATATGTCTACACAGGCGTCATATTCAAAGGCAAAAAACCGAAAACGATTGGCAAAAGCAAAGTTGCAGTGCCAAGCGCATACTACAAAGTCATTTACGCTCCCAAGCAGAATGAAGTAATTGCTTTCATCATGCCGAATAAAGCAGTTAAAAAGTCTTACAGCGCAGTCAACAATAGTCGTGTCTCTGTCAAAGAAGTTGAGCAACGCACTGGGTTTACGTTTTTCAATAACCTAACTAATGAACAAAAATCGAAAGTATCAAAAATGTGGCGTACATCATACTGAGGAGGAATCATGGAAAGCACATCAAAATCATATAGCGAAAACTACAAAATACTGGAAGATATACACAACAAGCTACAAAGCGGTCAGAATAACCCTAACGTTATCGATGAGCTTGCACCTATGCTTGAGGCTGCATCAAAGAGCTATCAGGCTTGTAAAGAAAGAATTGAGGCTGCTGAGAAGTTTGTGGCGAAGTTTGAAAGAGATGAAAAAGATGGATAGATGCTACATTAATGATCTAGATGAAATAAAATTAAAAATACAATACGAAGAAACTTTGGTTCATTTTGAAGAAGCGATGCTCTGCTATAACACAGGAGCATACAAAGCTTCTACCATATTACTTTGGCTTGCAATTTTTCATGATCTAATAAATAAAATTAAAGAAATGAGCACAAATGGTGATAGCAATGCTGAACAAATAATAAAGAAATTTAATGCTCTTTGCGAAAAAAATGACGTCAAACTAATGCAAGATTTTGAAAAAGAAATATTAAAAAAATCCTGTGATGAGCTTATGCTTATAAGCACTATAGAGAGGGAACATCTTAATAGAATTAAAGTAGATAGAAATTATGCAGCCCACCCATACTTTTCCATAGAGTCAAAAAATCATCATTATAAAGAACAATTGAAATCCCATATATTACATGCATCAAACTACCTTTTTATCCAACCACCTATTAGTGGAAAATATAGAGTTGATGAAGTGTTTAAACTTATACAGCAGGATTCATTCCCTACAACTGTTACGCGACAAATATAATGCTCCACCCTTGAGGAGTCTGCGACATTTATTTTGCTCCAGTCTTACGACATTTATATTGACCCACCCTAATACGATATAATTGCTGACATTTCACTCAGCAATATTGGATTAATATAACAATGAGGAAGACCCACGTGGCAGTAATAAATGAAGTTTTGTATATGGATCATAAAGGTGAAAGCCAAAGAGCTATTGAGAAATCATTAGGTATTTCACGCAACTCTATTCGTAAATATTTAAAAATAGCTCGCAAACATGGTTATGGTGACAAAGTTAATGTAAATGATCTAATTGATATAGCGGCTAAAGTCTCAGAAATAATCTATAAAGATAAAGGGCGTTCTAGTGAAATTGAGGGTGAGCTAAAGCCTTTACGATGAAATTGATAGAGAGTATCAAAAGCGTATTAATAGAATAGAAGATGAAGATTTAATAAAACTCCTCATTGCAGCCCCATCTCCCGTTACAAAAAATAAAGCTGTAGAAGTTTTCCTACAGTCTCATTCGTACAATTGCAGTTATAACAATGGGATGAAAATTCTAATACCACATTCAAAATTTTTCACACTAAATGATTTGAAAGATTTACTCACAAATATTTTTGATGAAAGTAAAGTGGTTATAAATTCCAAACATCATCAAATCCTTGGTGCTGGGGGAATGGATGATGTATTTGTCGAACTTCATAATTCAGTATATGAAACAATGCATGAGTATCAACTAAAAGATTTTCAGCGTGTATGGCAGGATTTTGCCACTAATACGAAGGATTATGACATTAAAACTTATAAATCAACAGATGATGAAATTGATAATTTTGCATTCCTATTCCCTGAATTAAATAAAAAGATATCACTACCACACATGATGGACTCAGTGTGAAAGTTATGCCTTTTAAACCCATAACCATATTTATTAAATATTTCATCATCTACACCGTAATAGCCGCCCTTTCCGCATGGATTCCCTTCATGTGGATTGGCGTTGTGTTTGGCGGCATCTCAATAATCATCGCCTCGTTGATAATGGCGATATTGAGGACTATAGATTTCGTTAACGACAAAAAGCAAAAGATTGGCATCAAGAAGTTCCTTGTTGCTATCGTATTGCTTGTCATAATCGATATCATCTATACATTGATATCAACATACTGGATGTGATCAATATGAAAAAAATACCACTATCAGAAATTGAGTTAGAGTTCATTGCGAATGCAGCACTAGCCTTTGACGGCATGATCGCTGACGAGCAAGCTGACTTATCTCATATAGCTGAAATTGCTAGATTCCTCATTGGCTTGTATGGCAAAGGTGCTGATTTGTCGGAAGATGAGAAAGCAATTCTTAGGCAAGCTTATAAAATATTAAATTAGCACTACATTAATTAGTTTAAACTGGTTTGATTTGGTTTAGTTTTTATTAAACCAGTGTATTTTAGTTTATGTTATTCATATTCATCTTGAGTAATATCAATTCCAAGCCTTTCCGCCTCTTGCTCTATCCCAAAAGCCAAAGCCTTAGAACCTAGCTTTCTTCTAGATATATCACCATCATGATATTCAAATAGTTTTTCTAAAAGACCAGCGTGTTTTGCAGATAGCGGAAATGTGAACTCCTTTTTATGGTATTTATTATCCATCGAATTTTCTTTTTTTACGCCATCCTCAGCTTGGTTTATGTAAGTTTCACTCTTTTTATCTGGGGTATTAATAGGTGTGTTTTTTCTGAATTTAGACATTTGACTCAATCTCCTTAACTAATTTTTCAATCTCAAATGCAGCCTTTTTATCTTTAGACTCAACCACGCCAATTCCTTCTGATGGACAAGTCTGATATACAGCTCTATGTACAATTTTGACGTTTGAGATATCAAATATGTTTTTATAGTCCTCTAAAAAATCATAGGCTTCATTACTTTGACTACTTAGGACTTGTGGTGGACAGTCATTTAGAATTGCATAAATTTTCCTATTTGGGTTTTGCTCCTGAGTCTCCTCAATAATTGAGGATATTTCCTCTATCACCTCTAGATCATTCTGTGACGGTATAAAGGGAACGTAAATAATATCACATACTAAAAACCCAGCTCTTAGTGATTTATTATCTCGACCCTGAACATCAATAATATTGACATCATAATGTTTTGCGTGCTCCTTAATCGATGATATCAAATTGTCTGACTCTAAAAAGCAGTGTATTTTTGGTAAATCAGGGTGAAGTTCATTCCTTCGTGAAATCCACTTAGATGCAGTTCTTTGCTTAAAGTCACAGTCAATTATGGCAACACTTACACCTTTGTGAGCAATGCCTACAGCTATATTTTCTGTAATCGTTGATTTACCTGATCCGCCTTTTGAAGTTAAAACCCCAATTATCGTTCCTCTATCAGACATCCTAACCTCCAACATAATAAAGTTTAGTTTAAATAAGTTTAATATGGTTTAGTTTAGTTTAAATGAAACATTATATCAATATATTACACTAACTTAATTTAAACTAGTTTAAACTACAATGGTTTGAATTAAATTAGTGTAACTATCTAATAGCAACCCATCTCTCAACGCTAAGTGTAAAACCCTTCTCATACCCATTTGACTCAACCAGCTCATCGATCCAGCTATCTACTGCTGCATATACCTCTGGGTTGCCTTTGACCGCTGATAGACTTGCCACACCTACCTTGATCGCACAACGTTCAACATATGTATTAGCGTCACCTTCCTTTGTGAATCTGCACATCATATGCGCTTCCCAGCCTTTGACTTTGCCATTCTTTTTGCGTTTTTGGGTTTGTTTTTTAGGCATAAAAATAATTACTTAGTTTGTGTTTGTATGATGATTCAAAAGAGTAGGGCGCTGTTATGGCTGTGATTAATCGTAAGATTGATTTAGCGTTCATTGTCTTTTTCTTTCGGTGCTTTTCCTCTTGTAATGCCGTTTTGTCTACAATACATTTTATATTTCGTTCTAAGCCCTACAATGAAAAGACCTAGCAGAACCGCACCTATTACAATTTTGAAAAATATATTCGTATGGTTATCAGCAATGAGAGTTAATCCTTCTATGGGCAGATAAACCATGCCTACCATTGCTAAGATTAAAGCTATTAAGACGAATGGTGTAGCCGCATCATGATAGATTATTTTATTTAATGCTTTTTTCAATTTGCTAAGGTTCATTTTTAACCTCTGATTTTTCATCAAAAACAGCCTCACCATCTTCTCTAGTCAGCGGCACTCTCATTGCCTTATCTTTGTATATTGCGCGAACATAGTACAAATTTTTAGCGTATTCATCATCTGATTCAATTTTCCACGACACTAAATGCTCAGGAATGAAAGCTGAGCCTTCAATTTCAACCGCCTCACTTGGGATAGTGTATGGCTTTTTCAAGTAAAACGTGCCAGTAAATCTATGACCAATAGGTAAGCTCTGGCGTTTCGTATCAATCTTTGCTTTTGTCTTGTTAACGTAATCAATTATCTTTTTCAGATCGTTCTCACTTGAGTTATCAATGAAAACGTCTTTTTTGAAATTGATTAAATCTAGTATGCGATCTAAGGTATCGATATCTGATTTTAGATTTTTTCGTTCTGCGGTCATTTATAATTTACCTTTTTGTATTTTTTCCCAAATACTCTCGCAATAATCATAGGCTGCGCTTAGGTCACATTCGGTCTTTTCTCTTAAATTCTTCATTGCCACAGGAACCGAGCCACCTGTCTCTTTGAGTATTTCGACAATCTCATCTCTACAAATGTCTAAATCCATAATATATTAACTATCTCCATGCTTTGTATAAAAAGTTCACACTGTTCAAATGTGTAAGCCTTAGTTGATTAAACAAATACTCAATATATGATGCTTCCTGTTCTTTTCTTTTAATCTTGGCGATTGCATCTATTGGAAAGGTAAAACCATACATGGTTGAATATTTACGCACAGTAGAAGGGCTGCAATTAAATTCTTCTGAGACATCATCTAAAGTTCTTCCAGCCTCTCTAAAATCAATAAATACTTGCTTAATAGGTCGCTTATATTTGCTCTCAACCAGCGATCTTAAGCTTAGACCATTATATTGATTAGCTGCCATCCTTCCTCCTCAATTTGTCATGCCCAATCAAAAAGACTCTATTATGACCATGTTTACGTATAGCCATACGCAATTGATTAACAGTGTCATATTCTAATACAGATGCAACTTTTTCCATACTAACAGGCTCATTATTAGCAAACCAACGACATGCAGCCTTATTATTGGGATTATAAGCCAATTCAAAACCTAAACATATTTGACCATTTTTCTTACGTGGTTCTTTAAATATCATGACATCTCCACCTGCGACTAAGTACATTATCACGATTGATTATTTTAGCATTGAAACTGTCCATCTCTACAACACTGATAGGCGTTTCTATCTTTTTCACTGACAGTCCGTATATTCTACAGTATCGTGAGATGGTTGAGCAGTCAAAGTTAAGCTTTTCTGAAATTTCACGATTGCTTAGCCCTTTAGCTATATAGTGTTTCAGGACTGCTTTGGCATCTTTGCCGTACTCTTTTTGCACTGTTTCGGTGAAGATGCGTGTATTAGTTTTCACGCAAAACCACTCCAATATATATCATCATTTAGCATAGTTTCTATCGCCGAATCGATAGCAATATCACTGTGCACTGTCCACCATTGCCCAGTATGTCTCATATAAGCTAATGAAGCACTTCCATCTTCATGAAAATGCATTCTTCCTGTCTTTTCTTCAAAACCACTATCAGGATCATTGGCACGCTCAAAATGAATGCAGATATACATATATGATCGATACCATTTAATGTATGCACATGTAGGAGCGTTATATTTTTCCTCTTGATGCGCTTCAAATCTCTGATTTGCAAGTGTGATTTTTTTTGCAAAATGTGACTCAATATACGATTTCTCTGTAGCTGTTAGCTTTTTGTTAGTTGGTTTCTCTGGCGTAGCATACCATCCGCGCTTTCTAGCCATATACATTACTCTTAATTAGTGATATATCTATGATCTTATCTATATCGAGCATAACCGTCTCGCTTGATTCCTCTGTTTCTAGGTGCGCAAAAACATTGCCTATTTCAGTTATTTTACCATGAATATGCTCATAGTTGTCGTAGGTAATGTATACGGTTTTTTTTCTTGATTGTGCCTTTTTCAGCTTTTGAATATTTCCTTGTAGACTCATATTTTACTGACAAATATTTAGGTGCTTGTTATATGGGTGTTGTCACTGAAAATTCAATGAAAACTCTCTGGGGTCAAAAAAATTCAATTATTTTCACTTTAACACCACAATTGTGGTGTAGGTCGTTTTGTAAGTTGTGTAATCATGAAAAAGTCTAAAAAAGTTGGCAGTGATCTAACAATTGTAGGGTCACTGTCTGGATTTTTCATGGCAAAGTATAGTTGCAATGCTGGTGACAGCTTTGTATTAAGTCAAATAATAACGAGGAACTCAAAATGAAAAAGAAGTTAATAGTCATGATGCTACCATTTGTGTTTGGAACAGCTCAAGCCACAAGCATTTTTGATGATGCCGTTGCTTCATGTAATGGACAATATGCAGTTTGGTCTTTAATTGGAGCGAACCAAGAGAAACACAAAGACTTTTATTTGCCTGTGAGCTATGTGCTAAAAGTCAAAAAAACTGAAAGTCAGGGGTATAGCGGATATATGACTGAAAATGGTATGAACGTTGAGTACAAATCGCTTAATGTTTCAATTACAACCAAGGATGATATTGTAACAGTGTATAGTTCACTACCAACGCAAATATTCAGTGTTGACAATCATGCTTTTTTAAGTCCTTTAGATACACAAGGTGATCAATCAGGGTTCAACTATATTGGTTGCGCTGCATTTTAGCGTTAATTAATCGGGTGGTTCACAATCCGTAAAAGAGGATTTGATAGTATTTCCAAAAGGTGTTTTATTTCTACCACCACCCGAAATTTTATTCTCAATTAAAGATTTTAATTTTGGCTATTTGTTGTGTCAAGATTAACCATGGCAATATTTTCATACATTCAGTTTTCTTACAAAAAACTGCGCTGCAAAATAGGCAACACTAAAACTAAATATCACAGATACAATAATATTAACATACAGTAAATCATGCCTGAGCAGTTGCAATAACTCAATCAGTGCAACTGCTAAAATTGCAGCCAGTATAAGGCAAATACTCCATATTAGTAGCTTCACATTTCAGATGCCTGATTATCGCTCGTATTCCTATACGATAATATCTCTTTTGGAAGTAAACCAGTAGTTTTTGATACGATTGACATTGGCACACCAAGCTCGATCATTTCTTGTGCTTCTTTGTGTCTTTTGGCTCTATTTTCCAAATGATTATCCTTCTTCATATTGCACGCCTTAAGCGCTCTTTGAGTTTTCTTTTTTTCTCTAATATCATTTCATTTTCTACATTTTTACGCAATATGTAGTGTTTTTTGATTTTGACGAAATTGAATGTAAATCGCATTGCTAACACCTCCCAGAATTATTATTTTTATTATGTTATTTTCTTTGAAACGCTTATGCCGCTTGCTTTTTTGTGATCAATGCAAGCACGTTAGAGATAGCATCATGTAAGTCAAAAGGACTCACTTTAGATAAGCGTTTTACGATCTTTTTACGCATCAGTCCTTGATGTAGCAAAAGGATTTTAAAGCCCTCACGCGGATTAAATAATATACGCAAATAATGATTCTTTTCAGCCTTGGCTTCAACGCCTCTGTCAATTGCTTGAAACTCACTCACTTGCCAAAAGAATGCCTGCTCTTTGGCATGTAAAAATGTCAATATTCTATGACTATCCATTTTTTACTCTCTCGATATTATGTTGCTCATGTTTCTAGTTTAGCATAACTCAGTTTTGCACTTCTTTTCCTTATCAAAGCCCGATAACCACTGCGCTAGGAGGGGGAAGGGTGATACGCAGTGTTGCTATTATCAGGCTTTGAAACCCGTTCAAATATCCTTAATTTTTTTGCTTGTATTTTCAAAAATCGTGGCTCATATCGTATTTGCAATGATTCGTGGGTATCTGTCATGGATATCGGTATCTTGCGCTGCAATAGTCACAACATAGAGCCTTATTTCACCGTTATCTTGTGCAATAATTCCGTGAATATAATGACCTTTGGTTACTGTAAACCAGTTTGTCTGTCCAGTCGCCTTATCACGCTCCATAAACTCATTCACAATAATCTTACAATGCTTCGGAAAATACTTATTCCACATGCCTTTTTTTAAACTCTCTAACCGTGCCCAGCCACCAAGGGGTAGGGCGCCAGATTGTTTCTCGCGTCTACCCCACGGCATATACTCCAGTGACCCATCTCGCTTCAAAACAGGCAGCAATGCCTTTGGGTTTGGAAAGTAAACTTTGTGTATTTCTTCATCCCTGATATACATCGCACCGCCACACATAAATCAACCCAAATAATTTTTAGAAAAACGAAGCCCAAGATATACACCTTGAATCTTCACCCGATCAGCAGGGTAAATCATAGGCGCAATTGCATTATTATGTGCAACTAAAAGAACCGTATTATTATTCTGCATTTTAAACTCTTTTAAGGTTGCTTCTGAATCATCAATGAGTGCAACGACAATTTGACCGTCTCTCGCAACCTGTTGCTTTTGTATTAAGACCAAATCGCCATCCAAGATACCAATATCTTTCATTGACTCACCCGATATCTTCAATAAGTAACGATCATGCTCTTTAGTGCTGATTAAGCCACCTAAATCAACGCTTTCAATCACTTCATAGGCTTCAAGTGGCGAACCAGCCGCGATAGTTCCTACAAGAGGAAGGGCGTAATCATTAGCTTGTTCAATTAATTCAATACACTTTCGTTTGCCTTCAGGAATATGAATATAGTTCTTTTCTTTGAGTGCACGAACATAATGAGAAACAGTGCTTTTAGCTTTTACGCCCAATTTGTCAGCGATCTGCTCAAATGTAGGTGAATAGCCTTCATTTTCAATAAATGCTTTAATAATCTCTAAAGTCTGTTTCTCTTTGTTTGTTAACATAACATACAACTTTAAGTGCTATACTGCCTATTATGTTCTATTTATGTTTTATTTCAAGATAAAAACACAAAAAAGTCTTCTATTTGTTGTGATCTGGCTTACAGACTATTTTTCTTACCAGTGGCATCAAAGTTGAATGAAATCACAGGCACCATATTGGCTTTCTCAGCTAGAATTTCAGTTGCGGAGCGCACAGCGCCTTTACCGAATTTTTGATTGATCTTGTCTTTAACTGCATCAATCTTTGATTGCTTAGATTCAGGCAGTAAATCATCAAACAAATCGATTTGCTTAATCTCAGACGATTGCAGTGATAGCGCAGTGATTTGCACTTGGTAGAGCGGCTCTTGTTGCCAATGCCTAAAGTGTGATCTTACTAGCTTCCAGATTTCTTCAGTGATATTTGTTGCAGGGTGTGTTTTGTATTTAAAGCCGACCCAGCCACGCATATTCTTAAATCCAACAAAAAAAGTATCACAAATCATTTTATGCTGGCGTAAGCGTCTTGCTAGTCGCTCAGTGAGCTGTCGCATAATCCCACGTATAACGGATTTGTCATGCTCGCCAGCGGTAACTTTGCCGTGACCCATAGATTTATGATCTTTATCTGTTGTGTCAACTGGCATAGGATCATTGCCAAGACAAGTCAAATATAACCGACGCCCAATGTCACCAAATCGATCAGCTAAAATTGCCATCGGATATTTCTCGATATCTTTACAGTGATAGATTCCAAAGCGCTGTAAATATTTCTCAATGTTTTTGCCAATGCCGCAGATATCGCCGATAGGCGCATCAGCAATATAGGCTTTCATGTCCTCTGGTGCGACAATTGTCGTCTCGCCTTTGTTTCTGGCGCAATATTTAGCCGTTAACATGCCTTCAGATATGCCAATTGAACATCGTAGACCGCCACTTGCCTCAAATACGGCTTTTCTGATTTTATTAGCAATCACTTTGACTGAGCCATAGAGCCTCAAAACTGGCTCTAAGTTGATATAACACTCATCTATTGAGTAGACGCTAACATCGGGCGTCAAATTCATAATTGCACTCATCACTTTAGCTGAGATTTCAGCATAACGATCTGGGCGAGAAGGGCGTTTGACTAGGTGCGGACAAATCTTTAACGCATCATGAATTCGCATACCTGTTTTAATTCCAAATTCACGCGCTTCATAACTGGATGAAATAATAGCAGTACCTTTCTCGCCATTTGTAACGACCACAGGCTTGCCTTTAAGCTCAGGAAAATCAATTTGCTCACAGGATGGAAAGAATGCGACCATGTCAACCAACGCGACACATCGATCCCAGTGTTTGTGGGTGTCGGGACAGTAAAAAATATCGTTATTCAATTTTCAACCACATATGCATGAGCTTTCTCAATCTGAGTTTTTTGCTGCCTCAGAATTACCGTCTTTATGAGCTCTGTCAATGCTGGCTGCATTAGCAAGATAATCACGATAAGATAGAGCTGCAACAGCCAAAAGATATAATACACAACTTCAATAGTCATGAGATTTGTCAGCGATAAGAATATCAATAACACATTGATGAAAATGAGCCTCGCGGTGTATTTGTTGATATTCAGCGCTGCATTAACATTACGGTGATTTTGGAGAGACAACAACTTTGTTACAAAATACAGATAAGTAGCTCTAATAAACACTAACAACAACAAAGATAGTGAGCTAATTGCAATGTAATTAGCAGTTATAATTCTGTGTTGTGCAACGTATGAAAGCGCATACACGACAAGAGTTAGCGCCATAGCAGCAATACAAGCAGTTATATTCATCACATTTTTATTTTGTATTATTCTTTTCTTCAACATCACGCCGCAACCTCCAGAGTATTATTTTCTACCATCGACATCCACTTACCAAATCCAGCAGGACGATTTAATCGTCTTTGTTTAAGCTGGCTCATAGCTATATTGCACCAGTGGCGAAAGTTTTTTGCATTGCTGTAGTAGTAGGCTTGATTGCTTGCCATGTGATAAAGCCATTGGTACATTTCTTTGTCGCTTCCGATAACTACATTTTGTCGTTTTACATAATCGATGATAGCAACCAGAGCTACGCACTGGGAATAGGGCAGTACGCCGCTGTGAAAGCTCTGATCTGCGCTTCCAACGAGGTCTTTTCTTAAATCATCTTTTTTCACAGATGGCATTTCAATATCATTTTTGCTGACAAAACTATCGGTTTTGCTAATTGTTGCTACACTTGCAGTATTGGTATTGCTTATCGCTTTTACTCTACCCCCCCCTCGTAAGAAATGAGCAATACCATTCAAACCATTATCACAAAGACGGTAAAACTCATCATCATTGATCAACTCAAGCTTAAGAAGAACTGCATTAATGCATTCATTTTCTGTCTCTAGGTCATAGTTTTCAGTGACCTCTAGCATTGCTAAGTTAATTTCTTCAAAGTCAACTTCCGTATGCTCAGCTATGTCATTGACTATTTGCTGAGTATCGAAATCAGTTTTTAAAGAGTAACAATCATCTTTACATTCAGGCTTTTCAACACCCTCTAATTCTTGAATTATCTCTAGATTGTTATTTTGTTCTTTTTTATTTTCTTCTTTTATATATGATTGGTCGGAATCCTGATTTTCTGATTGGTCGCAAAACTGCAAATCAGCATAAACACTGGGTTTGATTACCTCTTTAGCGCTATTTTGAACTAAAGAGTCTATATGCGACATGATGTCTTTGAACTTCTCTGTAATGAACAATTTAAGACGGACAGCACCGTCATAGCAACGAACCTTTATTCTCTTTATCCAGTTACTTTTTTCTAATTCAACCAAAGCTTTTTTGCAGACTGTTTTACCTAGTCCTGTTTGCTCAATGATATGATCGATATTGGGGAGTAAGAAAAAAGGTTTCCCTTTTTCATCAAAATATTTGCTTCCGCTCACCCTAAAATAAATTAGATCAGCTATTTCAGCATAATTATGATTGCCAATTTTTTGTCTTAAGATTTTTCTTCCTGCGTGGAATATTGTGGACACGTTCTAGCTCCTTCTCTTGAAGTTGATATTTTCAACCAATTAAGCTAGAATTTAACTGCTTGAGGGTTATCTAGCTTAGTTAATCTATTTTAGTTAACCGTCGTTTTGGCAGGTTTATTTACCTGCCAAACATAAAAATCGATTTTTTACTTTTCATTCAATCCTCCCGTAGATTAAATATCTATTTATAAATTAATCACGTTTTTTTAATATGTCAACGTGTTCCATCCCTTATGTTATAATATTTTATAATTACTACATTATGTAGCATATTATTACTACACTGTGTAGCACATTCAGACTACAATAACGTGGTATTTGCAAATGTAGCATAACTGTGCTACATTATGTAGTTGAAAAGTGCTACAAAAAGGAGGTAACTAATGGCAAAGAAGATAACAGCAATCATTAATCATAAAGGAGGGGTTGGGAAAACAGCCATCTCTACAAATTTATCATATGCATTGAGTGAGCTTGGAAAAAAAATCCTCTTAATTGATTTAGACCCACAAGCTCATTCATGTATAGTATTTTGTGATGATGTAAGTGAAGACAATAACGTATCAAATGTCATTAGAGACAGATCATATAGTATAAAAAACGCAATTGTTCAGGCTCAAACTCAAGGTGATGACATTGAAAATTTATATGTGCTTCCGTCTGACTTGCAATTATCACTGACTGAAGTTGAAATATATGGAAGAACTCGTTTTGAAAAGCTATTACACAGACAGCTTAATAAAGTTGCTGATGATTTTGATTATGTCATTATAGATTGCCCACCCAACCTCGGTCCGCTCACGCAAAATGCTATTTTTGCTTCAAATGATATTTTAGTCCCGATCAATTATGATAACTTTGCTCTGCGTGGCGTTAAAACGCTTTTTGATAAAATTCATGATGTAAAAGAGGATCAGCCAGACTACTCAATTAAAGTAATACGAAACAAAAGAGATATTAGAGACAAAAAAATGACAACGACCATTGAGTCTGAACTGTCTAACAATCTCCCAGATCAATATCTTGTAAATACCATAATAAGAAAAGCAAGTGTTTTAGAGCAATCTAGAATAGATTTAGAACCAATAGCCATTCATGCGCCAAAATCAGCAGTGAAAAAAGACTATGATGATTTAGCTAAGGAGTACATTATATGACAAAGAAAAGCCCACTATCTGGAATAAAGCTGCCTAATAATGACAGTACAGAACAACCTAAAAAAACAGCATTAGGAAGAAAGCCTAAGAAAAAAGTTATTGACAAGAAAGTACCATCACCAAGGTCATACCGTATTAGTTATAATGAACTTGATATGCTAAGAGACAAAGCAGAATCAGTATCAGAAATGGTAGGTAGCAATATTAAGATAACCGATACTTTAATTCTTAGGTCTTTAATTAGGCTATCTGAAAAAATAAGTAATGACGATATTATTGAAGAAATTAAGCTTATTCGTATGGAAATCTAAACCGTCCTATCAACAGTTAATAAAGACCTAAACACTACTCACCAATATCAGCATGACCCTGTTCTAACTCCCATTGAATACCATAATTATCAACAAAGTAAAAATATTTTATGTTGCCGACTATATTACATACGCTATCTTTTTGACTGAGGTCAGATTCCATTTTTTCATCATGAAAATAAAAATCATTGGTCGTGATAGCATCTATCTGATACGCATCATAGTTCTGACGGGAACTAATAAGAGTCGCTAACCTACTTGATTTGATATAATTAAACGACTCTTCAATATTGTTAACTTTAAGTGCTATATGACCCACATTCCCAATTTGGTGTGTTTTTTTATTCAAGTCGCGTTTATCAATAGGTTTGGGGGCGTGATACTGCATTAATTCAAGTGTTAAATTTGTATCAGGGATTTGTAAAAATCGTACTGTTACATCAACCTTCTCTGGGTTATCCATAAAACCAGCAGATTTAGAAAACCCAACATTTTTAAAATGTGGAAACGTTTGAAGTGGCTCAGCATTAAAAAGTTTTTTGTAGTATTGTGACGCAAGTTCAGTATCATCAACAACAATATTAATATGACTAAGTCCTGAAAATTTTATCATTACATCTCCATCTATGTTTAACCAATATACTTAATAGCTCTTTTAAATTGGTTGAATATGATTTGACCTATTGGATGATATATCTTTTATCTCTAATCCACCCTCTAATTTACAAATCCCAAGTGCCGATATGATGCAGATAACACCAAAATATATGATGTGCATATATTGAGATAATCCGCTTAGTGCAACTATAACAACGGGCGTTGTAGCGCCAAAGATTACTAAGGCTATATTATATGTAAAACCTAAAAGGTACGACCTATTGTTTATTGCAAAAATCTTTGATAAATAGCTAGGCAGCGCTGCCATATTTATTGATAAGATGGCACCAAAAATAAATTGACCTAAAAATATTAAGGGGTAATTTTTTAAATACATCAAATAAGTGTGAAGAAAACTAAATGCGAACAGCAATACAATTCCATATAGTTGTAGCTTAAATGGATTACCTAAATCATGAATTTTTCCCCAAAAAGGAATGAATATTATCGTTGCTAAAACACCGATACTTGAGATCATTAGTGAGTTTAATGGTGAGTACCCAAGAGAGTTCAATGTAGTAGATGACATTACTGAAAACATATAAAATCCTACTGCTGAAAATGATATATAAGCAACGGTAGCTATAACCGTATACTTTTCACTTTGCAGTACTCTAAATAGACTTATGTTTGGATTATGCTTAGTCACTTGTGTTCTATCATAAGCTTTGACTCTAAATACCCAAGAAGCAAAAAACATACACGCCGAGAATAAAAATATATAGCGCCAAGCATTCGATGTAGGAGTTATAACACCCATATAACTTAAATAATAAATCAATAGTGTGGCAGCTAATACACCAATTGCTAAAGCTGCATTGATTAAAGAGGGGATAAAATATTTCTTATCTGAACTGGCATGATCATACATGATTACGAAGGATAGTGAATACTCAGCACCAATTGAAAATGATTGGAGCATCCGAACAAATAATAGTATAAATAGACATAGTATCCCTATACTGGAGTATGTAGGAACACATGCCATTAATATTGTACTAACAACCATTATTCCAACTGAGTATTTAAAAATATTATATCGATTATATTTATCAGCTAAGATACCCATTACGGTACCACCTAGCGGTCGACATACATAGGAAATTGAAAATACAGAGACTGTTAGCAACAATGATGTGTGAAAATTTATGTCTTGTGGAAAAAATATTTTAGCAAAAAGCGGAGATAGACCTAAAAATATAATATAATCGAACCACTCAATAGCAGTGAATAAAAGTATTGATACTTGTCGTTTTGTCATGATATACACCTAAATATATACGAATAAAAAATCTAAAATACTAGCCGAGATAAAGCTCGGAGGTCTAACAATGACTGGTTTATCAGCTCTATGTTTCTTTGAAAATCGTGACTAACAAACTTTGGGTTGTTTGTTCTACTTCCAAATGCAATCATTTCGTATAAATTTTCATATTGATAAGACAATGTAATGCCATTAGCAATATCATGATCATAACGCGCATCCATAACCATTTTATTACTACGTGTGTTATGTGATAAGGCATTCCATATAATAGTAGCAGTGCCTTGATCTTGACATAACTCACTCAATTGGCATGAGTCACGAAAATTGTTGTCTTTAAACAGTTTATTCCACTCTAAATGAGAAAAAAAGCTCGTCCTTTTTTTTAAATCCCTATCTTCTACAGTGTATGATAAGTAATTACAGTTGATATTGCCAAGAGCCCTTAATATTTTATAAAAACTCATCTGGATATCTTCGCTAAATGGAATGATCTCATCAACTTGATATGTGTTCATTTTTTTATTATGTCAGGGGTATATTAACATATAAGCGAATGGTATCATACCACCATAAATAAAGTAAATAACGATTAAAGGTATTTATTGTGGTAGTTTATGAAGTTAATTTACGAATAAAAGATGAGATATATTCAGCCTTCATGAATTGGTTAGAGTATCATGCTAATGAAATGTTGAATTTTAAAGGATTTAAAAACTTTAAGATACTTCATGATACTGATAATCAATATGGTCTGCATAACGTTACTGTAGTATATGATGTATCTACAATGGACAATTTAAACACTTACTTAAACCATCACTCAGCAGCAATGAGAGATGATGGCATTTCAAAATTTGGTAACAAATTTTCAGCATCTAGAAGAATCTTGGTATCTAGTGATGCATTATGTTCAGAGCGAGCCACTATATAACATGGTCAATATTTTCTATACTGATGGTTGATACTTTTGCATATTTACTAATATTTAACAAATAGTCTATAGTAAGCACAATATCATCCGTTGGTAGTTTTTGTTTTAAAGTATTGTTTTTAGTCATATCAGTATTCACTACAGCAGGGCATATAGCGCTTACCTTAACGCCATATTTTGACAGCTCTTTTTCCATTGCTTGAGAGTACCCAATAACACCAAATTTTGAAGCAGCATAGCCACCTAGGTTTTCCAATGCTCTTACTCCCGACATGGAGGCGCAATTAAATATATACCCAGATTTTTCTTTCATCATAATTTCAGCAACTGTCTTAGCTATCTCATAAGAAGCAATCAAATTTACATTCATGAGATTCTGTAGATCAGATGTCTTTATAAATACTGTTCCCTCATGCAATACTCCTGCATTATTAAAAAGAACATCTATCTTCAGTCCCATAGTAATATTTTTTATAAATTTGGCAACTTTACAAACATCCGATATATCAAACGCATACTCATGAATATCTATATCTGGGTAGTTATGAACTATCTCATGTTTTGCTGCTATTAAATTCACAGAGCTTCTAGATATAAGAATAAGATTATAATTTTTGCTCGCAAGATAATGCGCTACAGCTAAACCTATACCGCGACTTGCACCTGTTACAATTGCGAATTTTTGAGCCATTTTCACACTTTCATTGCAAGTTTTCTATGCCAAATTATAGCATAGGTTAGATTTATATTTGGGTTAACCATATAGGGTTCTTCCGCAGTTGACATTGGATTCACGGGATATAAAACTATATCATCATCACGTATAGCTATTTTTCTAACAACAGTTTTATTATCTAGTTTGATTATAAAATTATAGTCACGGATGATTGACTTATTTATTGAAACCTTTAATCCACCAACATAATCCCCAATATTATAGTATGGAAACATAGAATCATCAGATATTATCGATATATAGCTGTCTTTCATCTTTTCAAATACTGATATTTCCTCATATAGTGTGTCTGAGACTTTAACCAACTTTTCGGGAAAACTCTCTATTGATTTAGAATCGTGGATATATCTTGGGGGTGCACCCAAAGAAAAAAGTAACCATTGCTCAGAGCATATGACTCCAAACGTTTCTACTCCAGAAACAAGCTTTTCAGCCCCTTTTGAAGAAAGAGATGTTTTATTTTGCTCCCATGATTGTATCGTATGTTTACTGATACCAACCTTTAAGGAAAAATCCTCTCTAGACAAACCACACATCATTCTTATTTGTTTTACACGTTCACCTGATTTTTTTTCCATATCTCACCATAAAAATACCAATAATAGGTATTTATTTTCAATTTAATGTTTACAATACCACTTACAGGTATTATAATACCCCACATGAGTCTAATGATAGATGCTGGATTGCTATCTAACAATGCTTTTATTATAGATATTTTATGAATGTGTTGACCAAATAAGGTGCACTCCGACTCTACATGTTGTTGGCTTACTGGGAGGTTAGAAATCCCCAAATATAACATTACATAAAAATCGCAATTTAAAATATCACCTAATTTTGGGGTGTAAAGTAGGACGGGGGCGACATTGCCGCTGATTTCGGTTGGCGGCGGTGTCCGAAAAAAGTTTAAAGATGCCTCCATTTGCAGGGGCAATGCATCCTATGCTGTCATGTGCGGGGTATTTTTAGCGTGACGGTGTAGGCTCTGCTAAAGAGAGGGAGGATTGAGGTTTGTTACAACAACAGAATGCTGAGATCAAAGTAAGCTTAGAGGTTATCGAGAAATTAATCGCACAGAAATTGAGTTCGGTTTTTGGTTATTTGGCTTACCAGACATCGGCTGATGAATCGCGAGCGCTAATAACCGATGGTCAATTTCCAAAAGATGTAGCCAAAGAAATTATTACTTCATATAAGCTCGATAATTTCAAAAAACCGCACGATTTAATAAATGAGGAATACGTATGACTCTCAACGATGCAATAGATCAGCTACAGGCTCTCAAGACTCGATTTGGTAATATAGATGTATTCCTTCAAAGCGAAAAGATGCAGCTTGGATCCAGTGAAATCCAAGAAGAAATAAAAAGCATTTCAGAAAGATATATAGGCGAATCCACCAAGCCATATGTTCTTATTGTTGGCGAAAACGAATTTGTTGTTTAGGTCGAGATATGTTGGAATCAGCGCAAAACCCATTTAAGCCACAAGAGTCAGACAAATATACTGATTCTAAAAATAATAATCAATCATTGGGTTTTCTGTTTTCAGTGTATGTGAATCAAGTTGCAAGAGGGAGAGCTTAAAATGCAGATTTTAAAGCACAGTTTCAATAAAACAGTCAATTTTTGGTTCTATCGAGATAGCAAACTGAAAAGTAATGCAAAGGTAACATTGAAAATAAAAGCTCCGTGTCCCGAGCATGGACTTACTACCAGCAGAAAATCTAAGTAGAGGTTAAGTGATGGCAAATCAGTATTATGACAGTTTTAAGTGTGTTTTAGAGCAAAGATACAAAAAGTCTTACATTGAAGTACTCCAAGATTTTTCATCACAAGGCTTTACGGTTAATAGGCTCTCTAAAACAACAGGGTTTGATGCTGGAACAATTCGTAAATGGATTAGACGTGCAAATGCTGCACTGACTACTTCTGACAAAATAACATTTAAAACAATGCGCCCTCGTAAAGATAAATCTTGTGACGAAACGGTGCAAGATCACCTTCAAGCTAAGGCAATTAACTTGGGGAATTGTTTAAGTCGAAAATGGGGTTAAAGCCAATAAGCTAACTATTTAGTAAAAAAATAAAGGAGCAAAAAGAGATGTCAATGTTTAGTTATAACGCAGTTGAAGCCGATATTCCCATCGAAACTGGCGTTGTTCAATTTAAGGTTATGAAAGTTGAACAAGATACAGTGAAATCTGAAGGGGATAACTTTGGTGAACAAATGATGGTGGCTCATGTTGTTCTTAAAGACAAAAAAGGGAATACAAAACTATTAAAGAAATATTTCATTTTAAATGACGAATATATTCGCAACTTGGCTTATTTTTGTCAATCGATAGGTATTTATGAAAAGTACAAAACTGGTCAGCTAGCTGAAAGTGATCTTATTGGCAAAGTGGGTAAATGTGAAATTGAGCGCGTAGATCAAGAGGTTAATGGTAAAGAGGTTAAAGTCGTGAGAATTGTCAAATTTATAAAGAAAAACGAAAGTTAATTAAGCATAGCATTTCCTAATTAACCTTATTTAATTTTAGCCCTATGTCGATGGGTTGGGTTTTTGTACCCAAAATTCGGCAAAAACATTAAAAAAAAGAACACAGAATGAACAAAAAATTATGAAAACGGAGAGTAACAATGAAACTTCAAAATACAAAAACATTGCACCGAAGGCTGAAAAAAACTGCATTAACATCACTTATTACACTAGTAGCTGTAACTATCGCTGCATGTGGCGGTGGAGGCGGAGGAAGCAGTAGTGATACGGGTGCTGCAAACCTTCAAGCATCAATAACAAGAATTAATTTATCAGTTAGTAGCATTACATTAACAAACAGTGGAGATAAGGCGACAGGAACGCTCAGTATTACAACCCCGACAAGCAGTAACTTTAATTTTTACAATGGTACTGATGACACTTCATGGTGCACGACAAGCAAATGTCCTCAAGTTTGTCAGCCTATGTCTACTTTAGCAGCTGGTGCTAGCTGTAAAATTTATATCGATGCGACTAATACAGTCAATTATGCACAGTCTCCAGTACAAATCACAAATGCAGTTGTGATTACGGATCTAGCTGATTCAAAGACGTATTCCTATTCACTAGAAAACACAGGAATTCTCTATGCTGTCACTAATAGCAATAATATGTATTATCAAACAAACACAGATACCAATTGGTCAATTGGATTTGAATTACCTTCAGGTGAGACAGCCGTGAATGGTTTTGCTGTTGATCATAATGGCATTCCATATGTTGGAGGTGTCAATAAAGTCTATCGATACAACAATATGAACAACCCTCAATGGGATGATTTAGGATCAGTAGCCTCATCTATTACTAGTTTAAAAGCTATTGGGTTTGATAACGCTAATGTATTATACGCAGGCGGTGTTGGATCTAATCAAGTTTACCAGTATTCAAATAATGCTTGGAGTGCCAACACAACACCTGATTCAAGCGCAACAGCGATCACATCAATTGGCTTTAGCTCCACAAATACAATGGTTGCAGCAACACAAAATTCCTCATCAGCAAAGGTTTATATTAACCCAGTGAGTGTCGGTTGGATTGATATTGGGAGTCCTGATGCTGGGGCAAGCGATATTTATGGCTTTGATGTTTCATCAAATGGCACAGTGTCTGTCACGGTGAATAATCAGAATAGCTGCTACAGCAATGCTACTTCAACAACTTCATGGACAGATGACGGTATTGTTCAAGATGGTAATAAAAGCGTTTATTCATTGTTAACTGATAGTTTGGGGAATGTATATGCTGGTATTGGAGATAACGGAGAAGTTAATAAAAAAGAGGCTGGAAGTTCAAACTGGTTTCCTCTTGTCGCCCCAGAAGCAGGAACGCGTGTTACGCATTTATCAAACGGATCAAAATTAACTGTGACCTTAGATAGTTAAGACTACTCAGGAGAAGAGCATGCATTTAATCAAATATTCAAAGCACTTTATCGTAGCTGCGGCGTTAGTCAGTAGTGCATCAATTTCATGGGCAGCATCTAAGCCAGTGACATTGATTGAAGATGTTTCACCACAATACTTTCAACTTTTACAAAGCGAACAAAACAAATGGGTTTATATCAAACTCAGAGAAATTAGCTACAAAGCGAATGCTGCTAGTAAAAATAGTCTTTTAGAGACCGTATCCAAAATGAGAATATTTGACAGTCAATTCTTAAATAAATCGATTGTATCCTCAATTCAATCAGGTGTGATTAGAAATGGATTGGGACAAGGTATATATACTATTAATGGTCGAGAGAGTTTCATGACTGTGAGCACGAGTTTTCCATATATTAAATCAATACAACTGAATAGTGAAAATAACAAGGCAACCTTTGAGCAAGGTAAGGTTGATTATGGACTTTCCGTTACGGTTACTTCTTCTATTTACAACAGTAATTCGTCATCTATTCGCTTAAATCTTGTCGTGAATTACTCGCAATTAATCAATGTTAAAAAGAATAGGATTGCTGGCACAGATTACTACACTGAATTGCCTAATGTGCATAACGTTAGATATGTCAATAGCCTATCAATCAGTCCAACTGAAAGCATTGTTTACAAATTAGGTACTGCTAAAGATTGGACTAAATATCTCATTATTACAGCCGCAACCAAGCAAGCATTTTAAAGGTTAAATTATGCATTTTATCATCTTAAAGAAATACAGAAGTCAAAAAAGGTTCTCCTCTTATCAGATGGCTGTTTCTCCGTTTAATTCAGATACGGTTTTTAATGAAGTTCTCCCTGTATCTGAGCAGCCGCTGGTAAGAGGTTTTATTCGAAAGTTGAGCTATATATTAGCCACTTGTTTAGCCTTTAGCTTTACGCTCTCCAACTTATCGTATGCAGATGTGCTGATACCTGTTCGTTTTTCTGAATCAGTTAAGTTAGAACTTAAAAGCCCAAATACAACTTTTAATCCTGCTTTTAGTTTTAATCCTGAATCAGCAATAATGGCGATAGCTGAAAATGAGAAGTCAGCTAAAGCATTATCTGAAAAAGATCGTGAAGTCTATTATATGTTTGCTGGTGAAAGTGTCAGGCAAACGATAAATCGTTGGGCTGCTGTTAATGAGTACAAAGTCATTTACCAAACCGATGCAAATTTTATTAATGCGCAAGATACAACTATATACGGTAAGTTCTTATCTCCAAATGGCGCGCTAGAGCAACTGCTTAGGTCATTGAAAAACACATCCAACCCTATAAAGGCAACAGTGAAATCCAATCATGTGATATTAATCCAGCCCGATGAGTACAACACCAGATTATTAATGCCAACATCGAATAGAGGTGATAACTAATGGAGTACAGATTGAAGTATACTTTCAGATCTATTTTATTAGCAAGTATATTGCTATCTGGTTGCTCACTTAATATGAAAGCAACAGAGGATCAAGCAAACCATAATATTCAACATACCACTAAAATTGTTGATCAAGCCACTACGCGTCCTCAAGATAGCTTAGTTCACTTTGATAATAGTATTTTTGTATCTGATAAAGCATTTAAAGTTAAGGCAGCAAAAGAACCATTACCACCCGTGTTTAATGAAAAGTTTGTGTTTAATAGCAATAAGCCAATGACGCTATCAGCTATTAATAACGATATATCACTTCAAAGTGGTTTGCCTATTCGTATGAGTGAGGATGCAGTTAATTATTTAACTAATGGTGATCAAAAAAACGCAAAATCAACTACACAAAACAATAACCTCCCACCTATAAGTGCTAATACCGATAAACTGCAAAAATCAAATATCCCAACAATGTACTTACATTATGTTGGCACCTTAAAAGAGTTATTAGATCAAATTACCTCTAAATTTAACTTATCATGGCGCTACGATCATGAGTCCAATCAAATTGAAATTTTCAGGTTTGAAACCAAGACTTTTAGAGTCGGCATTGTCAGTGGCAAGGCTATCTCTAAAACAGTCATTAAAAATGGCGATACCAGCTCGCTGTCACCGCAAGTCAATTCATTAAGTATTGAATCAGGCGAGGTTGATGAGTGGAAAGTATTAAGTGAAGGGATCAATCGTATTATTGGCGATAATGGCAGCTTAACAGCACTGCCTACTGCTGGCTATGTCTCTGTCACCACCACACCAAAGCTTATGAATCGTGTCGAATCCCTTATTACTCAAATAAACAAAGTCGCTGAAAAGAACGTTGCCGTTCAAGTTGATATTTATGATATTCAGCAAACAAATAGCAGTAATTACGGGCTTGACTGGAATTTAGTGATGAAAGCAAGCTCAAGTGTCTTTAATTGGGATACTCGTGGCATTGCCGATGCGTTGTCTAACCCTCTGTCTTCTACCACGCAAACTGCAACTATTTCAGCAGGACTAACTGGTGGTGCGTTATCAGGGAGTCAACTCGTACTAAATGCACTTCAAAGCATTGGTAAGATTACCTCACATAAAAGACAAATGGCATATACGATGAGTGGTCAGGCAACTCAACTCGATATGAGTACCCAAACTGCTTATGTTGAAAAAAGTGATGTGACTGTGCAGACAGGTTCAGGTTCTGATTATGTCCAAACAAGCATAACCCCTGCCACGATCAATACTGGCTTTAATATGAAAATGACGCCGTTTATTAATCCTAATAATAAAATTCTGCTTCGTATGGCTGTGATCATGGGGAATTTGGATAGTATGCGCCGTGAAAAAACTGGTACTAAAGATGCCGAGGGGTATGTGGAGTTACCATCTGTTTCCTCTAAGACTTTCGCTTATGTTGCTAAATTGAACTCCGGACAAGCTTTGATTATTGCCGCTTTTAATGACGATACAGCCAATATGCAGCAAAACTCAATTGGTGGAGAAGATACATGGGCGCTGGGAGGAAAAAAAGGTACTGCCAAGTCACGCTCAATGACGGTTGTTGTAGTTACCCCATACATTATTGGGGATCACTGATATGCGAGAGGGAAGGGCGAATAATTACGCTATTGGGTTAAAAATAACCTCAAGTAGCAAAAGAGCCTATATTCGATCCAACAAGGGTAAATATGGCATCTACTTGTCAGATATTCAAGTTGCTTTAGTAGGGAATAAAAGCGCCCAAGGGAATTACTCGCTAATTGCCATGCTATTGAAATATCTTGATGGTAGGTCTATTGATAAAACTCAGCAAAACATGTTGGTTCTCAGTCAATCTATTGCAAATCAATGTACGCATACGAATGCAAATATTGATAGCACCAATAAGGAATACTGGCTTGGGTTAGTATTAAAAGGAGACCTAGTTTCAAGTGGATCAATATTAATCAATACAGCGCCTGATGGTGATGATCAGCCTTACGCCTCTGATATGCTTTTATCCAAAGATAATTTGCAATCTCTAACCCCTCTGTTAGTCAGCGAGATCCATAAAATTTTAAATAAGGATGATACGCTTTATCTCGTTTCTGATGAGGAATGTAATGTCGGTATCACATTAAAAAATCAATTGAATACACTCAATATTACAGGGATTGAAACACAAGCGTTATTAACGCAGCTAAATGATTTATCAGCTCAAGATCAAAAAGCATCACTCATAAAACCAATCAAAAGCATTGTATCTTTTAAGCTTATCCTCATTGCTCTGGTTATCTGTGTGGTGAGTTATTTTGGCTACCAACATTATGAAAATGGGCGTCAAGATACCCTTAAAAAAGAGAGGCTTTCTAAACTCCATGCCCAACGACTCATCGCTGAAAAGAAAAAGCTCACTGCAATTCGCGACAACTTTTTTCTGCGTCTTAATACATTGAATGCCGGTGGCGTCATAAAATCACTCGACTCTATTCTTGCAGAGTCCACCTATTTATATCATGGCTGGCAACTCGTTAGTATTAATTTTGATAGCAGTGATATGTCTAATATCAAGCTAACCTACAAACGTCTTGGTTATGGTGATATAAAGGGGCTAATCTCACTTTATTCTCATTCAAACGCAACCAGTCAGCTAGAAGTCGGCGGTGATAATAATGACGGACGTTTCAGTGTCAATTTTGCGTTGCCAACTAAGCATAATGATTTGGATGAGACAACCTTTAAGGATGCAGCAAAGCGCCTAGAGTCAAAAAATAACCTTATAGCTCATTTACAACAACTGGGTTTGAAATATAGCATTACCAAGTCGAATACATCAGATAAAACCAGCTTTCTCAGCTTTGTTCAATCAAGCAAACTCAATAGCGCCATACAACAAATTGAGGTAAGTGGGTCTAGCTTACAATCGTTAATATTGCTACAGAAATCCTTAAGAGAGAATCCTTTTATGACAGCTGATAGCATTAATATTCAGTTCAGCCCAGACACAATGACACGCATTCAACATTTTACATTCAAAGGGGTACTTTATGCCTAAAAAAACTTATATCTCATCTATGTTACTTATTGGTGCTTTACTGAGTATTAATAGCTATGGAGCAACACCCACTAAGACGCCATCAGATAATCCTTCCGATATAAACAAGGATTCATCTATCTATACACAAAAGATGGATGTTTTAACGAGAGATTTACAATTAACACAGGCAGAAAATGCGATCTTAGCGGAAAAACTAAAAGCCGCTAAATTACATTATGATATTAATAATATTGGTGAAGAAAGAAACACTCCCATCACCGCACCATTGAGACAAAATCAACCTGAAATACTACATGCAAATTCACTACAAGTGCAAAGAGCTGAACCTTTCTTTCAATTAGAACGTATTACAGGGGCATTATCCCATCCAAGCGCATGGATTTATTTTAATGGCACAATTGCAGAAGTAAAAAAGGGGGGTAAGCTCGTTGGTAGCTGGTCAGTCAAATCAATATCCCCAAATTCAGTGGTCATTGTGAACACTACATCTAATGAAACAAAACAACTGTATTTAGCGAGTCAAAATACCAATAACAAATATGCAGACTCATCTAAAAATATAAACAGTGATCAATAGGGGAGATATAGTTTTATGCTGATATCACAATTATCTGAAGTCAGGTTAAAGCCCAATAAGCTGCTATTTGAAGATACACTTACAGTAAAAGATAAGCCCTATTTAGCTTGTTATGAATCCACTAATGATCGATTTGTCACACTCATCACACAGGATAAAAAAGATGATGAAGATATTAGTAATTGTGCTAAATCGTTACGTATTAAAGCTAGCGATGAATATGGGCTTCACCACACTAAAACCTACTATGTTAAACCATGCGTACTAACAGAAGTGCGCAATAAAGTGACAGATGGAAAAGTGTTAGATCACGAGAAACTTCGTCGTGAGTTTGACCAGTTACTAACAATGGCAATTCAAAAAGACGCTAGTGATATTCATATCTTTGCCAAACCACTTCGTGCGTATGTAATGTTAAGAGAATATGGTGAGCTAAGACACTATCAAGACTATGATTTTGGCTACATAAATGCATTGCTTTCAGCTATCTATAACGATCTTGGAGAAGAAAGCTCCAAGGATAGTGAGTTTACACCTCACAAAATTCAAGAAACCGTTATTGAGCGCTTCATAGACCATAAAAAATATCGGATCCGTTTTGCCTCGATACCTATTGTTGCAAGTGATGCTGGAATGAACAACAAACTTGTTAACCCATTTAAGGCAACATTAAGAATTTTGCCAATTGACCGACCTGCAATGAAAGATTTTTCAAAGCTTGGCTATCGAAAGGATTTAATTAAAGATATTGAGCGATCAATGATTGCTTCACACGGGTTAGGTATCATATCCGGTGCTGTTAATGAAGGTAAGTCAACTACATTAACAGCTATGATGGAGTATTTGGTAAAGTTTTACCCACATAAGCATATCGTAACCATTGAGTCACCTGTAGAAAATTTTATTCATGCAGATACAGTTGCTCAGCATCCTGTTCACACCTCTGTAGATAAGAGTGAAGCAGAACTACAAAAGTTATATAAAATCTCTCAAAATGCCGCATTAAGAAGCGATATCAATATCGTTTGTCAAAACGAGATTCGCAATGAAGATACCGCCAAGTTTTCACAATTAATTGTTCAATCAGGGCATTTATTTCTATCAACAGTCCACGCACAAAGCGCTCTTAATATTGTTAACCGACTAGAGGCTTTGGGTGTTGAAAGAGATATTCTATGCTCACCAAGTTTTATTAAAATTTTAATTCATCAAGCACTTTTGCAGAAGCTTTGCCCTAGTTGCAAAATTCCTTATGATGAATTTGATCAACAGACATCAATGAGTGACTTCTCAGGGTTGAGAGAGCGCCTTGATAGTGTGCTTAAACATTATCAAATCCAACCCAAATACAAGTCATCAATTTACTTTAGAAATCATCAAGGTTGTTCAAAATGTTCAAAAGGCATTATTGGTCAAACAGTTGTGGCTGAAATCGTTCAACCTAGTAGCCAATTAATTGCACTGCTTGCTAAGAAAGAACACTTAAAAGCCTACATAGCTTGGAGAGAGGGAGGTGGGATTAATATAAAAGAAGATGGCATTTTAAAAGTAGTAAAAGGAGAAGTATGTGCTAGCTCCCTTGAAATGAAATTAGGTGCGATTGATGAAAATACATTAGATGATCTTGTAGATATGAGCAAAATTAAAAGCAACATGCATGACTACTTACAAGAACACCCTATTAGCAAGTTAGGGCAAGTAAAAACAACACAAGCACCAAGAGAGGGTCGTCATGTTTAACAAACATAACCTCAAAAAAATACTGCCTAACGGATTACTCGCTCTACTCTTGATCTTGTTCGGGAAAAGACACGCTGATTTTTATCAGCGTAAAAGCCTATATTCACCCTTGAAGCGCTTGTTTATTCGTATGCAAATTGGCAGCAAAAAGCGTATTGAGTTATACGAAACACTCTCAATGCTGTTAGGTGTCGGAAGCTTTAACAATGCTATTTCTCAAATGATCCGCACGTATGAAAAAAATGCTAGACAGATATTTGGGAAGGAAATTTTAGAGTCAAAGAGAATTATCATTGAAATGCTTGAAGATGTTGCCTTTCGTCATCAAAAATTAGGGATGAATTCAGTTGATGCATTAAGTATTTATTTGCCAAAAAATGAGTTAATGATGTTATCAGGTCATGCGCATGTTTCAGTGGAAACCCTTAACAACACAAAATCGGTAACAACAAAGCTGTCAGATATGCGATCTAAATTGCTAAAACAGCTACTTTCCCCTCTTGTGTATTTAGTTGCCTCATTTGGTATGCTCATGGTAGTTGATATGGGCTTAAGACCTGTGGTTCTCTCAACAGGGAATATGGATAAAATGCCACAAAGCACTCAGTTTTTGATGGGCTTTAGTCACTGGTTTGTTGGTAACTATCAATGGGTTATTGTTGGATGCCTATTTATCTTTGTTATGATTTTGGTTGTGATGATGCGCGTTGTTAATGGGTTTCGCCTTTATGTACTAGATTACATCATCCCGTTTTCTATCTATAAAAGGATACTATCAGTACGGTTTTTGATTTCACTTTCTTTGCTGTTAAAGAAAAACGAAACAAGTGAAAACTCAAGTAACCATGCAGCTAGAACAGGGTTACCTATTCCTGAAGCAATTCAAAATATTGAAAAGTATGCAAATCGCTATACGCGTCACTTTATACAAAAAATGCGTGAGTCATTCTCGCGTGGGGTGTCCTCTGGTGTTGCCTTAGTACAAAGTGGCTTTTTTCCTAAGTCCCTTGTCAGTCTTATTGAGATGTATGGCTATTCAAATCAGCTAGAAAAAGGGATTCACGCACTAGGTCATGAGTATTTAGAAACACAAATTCGTCAAATAGATGCGGCATTTAAAGTAATGAACTATCTATTTATGGCAATTCTTGGCGGCTTTATCCTCTGGTATGTTGATGTAATGCTGTCTCTGAATCAAGCCTTTGCCGTCCACCCATAACCATTTCATTATTTAGAAGGAGAAAGAAATGAGTGAATTAAATAAACCAAGTATAAAGCGCCTAGCTGGAAAAAAATGTGATCCCTTAAAGTCTGAGCGTGGATTAACCATGGTTGAGCTACTGATTGTGATTGGCATTATTGCTGGAATCGTTGCTTTTATCTTCATAAAAAGTATGACTGTACGATCAGATGTAAAAAGTTCAAAAACCGTTGATGCAATCAACATGATTTATCAAGGCGTGGATTCCATGTTTGCCAATAGTGGTGGTGATTACTCAACCATTGCTAATAATGACATTGTAACACTTGCCCCTAAGAATATGATCTACAGTAACGGTGGCAATAGTATTATCGGCACCCCTTGGTATAACAGTAATAACAACTCAACCATTACTGTTGCACCAACAGGAACAAATAACACTCAGTTCACCTTAACGTTGAATGAAATCCCGAATGACAACTGTCGCACGATAGGTTCACAATTTCTAAATGGTGTTGCTGCTGCTGTCTCAGCAAATAGTAATGTCGTTCAAAATGCGACAGCACTTAACACCGCTTGTGATGGTGGATCAGGTGGTAACTCTAATCTTGCATTAACATTTAATTAGTTGGAAGGGCAAAAAGATGGGTCGTTTAAATTTGACAATTGACTCTTGTGAGAAAAATACGCTGAATAAACCCTGTGTTGATGCATCAAGAACTCTCAAAAAACAGCAAGGGTTTATACTCATGTCTTTGATGGTTGCCTTAGCCTTGATATCAATCATTGCGGTAACCTATTATTGGCGTCAAAATATGGATGCTAAGGCGGATAATGCAAAACGTCTTGGCAATCAGATAGCTGAGTATGTTTCAGCCGTACAAGACCGTATGTCAAATGACAGCACACTGGCTGTTGGCACCTATCAGAGTTTAGCATTCTTAAAAAACACAACGTGTGCTGGAGGCAATCAAGGAACTGCAAACGGGGATTATTTGCCTTGTGAGTTTAGTTTCATGCGTTTTCAAAATACATTAATGCGAAATGATCCTGTGACTGAAATTACAGATATGACCTCAGATAAACGAACAGCCACCATACGTATTAATCATATTACCGATAAAGAAGGTAATAACTTTGTTAATTCACCTTATTTAGGGTCTGTTGCCATTAATACCGCTGAAGCGAGAATGGGCAGTGATAAAAATGCTTTGTATCAAGGCGTTAGTGTCTATCACTATGACAAAGATAACGCATCAATTACAGTTGATGTCAGCGTAACGGGTACGAACAGCAAATGGCTTTGTATTGATGGGTGTAATAAAATGGAAGCGAACCTAGCTTTTGATAATACCAAGCCCGTGAATGCGCGTGAAATTCAGGATGTATCGAATATCAAAATGAATAACAGTGGTACCGCTGTCATTAGCAATGCGAATAATCTTCAAATTCAAAGTAATGCGCAAATGCAGAGCATTGCCAGCAATATTTTAAATAGTGCAAGCAATAACTTTGAGGCAACTGCAACGAATCAAGCCTATGTGGGTGGTAATGTCGCCAAACTAGTCGGGAACGCACAAAGTGTTGTGGCAAGCGGTTCTCAACAAGTGACAATAGACCCAAGTCAGATTGTTTTTACTGGAACAACTTTTACCAATAATGTGACAACAACTAATCTCAATTCAGCGACAACGAATATTAATTCTAATACAACCAATATCAATAAAGATAAAGGTACTGTGTATTTGGGGAATCAATCTGGCACAAAGGGAACAGCAAATGTCATTGTAAATGATATGGTGATTCATTCAATGCAGGATCAGAAACTATCGACATTATTAGAAAATGCAAATAAGCCATATTATTCTGGTTTTGCACTCTCACCTACAAGACAGTTATATTTTAATGTCACCACTGGGATGACTGGGCATGCTTTGATTACGGTATATGGATCATCCACGAGTGGAATGTATATTTATGCAAACTATCTGCGCTTATCCGTTAATGGAAGTATATTAAGAAGTATTCAGTTCATGATAACAGGATATATGATGTATCAATATGAGTTTACTGGTTCGCCCAATACGACCTATACCAACTTTGATGTGAATATCTACTCGTCTGGCGCACCAGGTTATAAACCAGGAATGATATATGTTGGCTGGTCATATTATCCATTTTAAGGAGGGGGAATAATGAAGATAAATACAAGTTAACCCTAAACGAATATCAGACATGAAGATTTAAAAGAACTCAGTAGGAATGGGTAGGGTATTTATTGCCTAAAGAAAAAATAATGGCATAAAAATGATTACAAGATGAGGGGAGGGGGAAGTAATGGCAAATCGATATGAGATTCCTTTTAAGGAGCAATTGGAGAAAAAATATCAAAAGCATTTATTGGATATATTGATTGATTTTAGGAATCAAAAAATGAGTATTCGCGAGATTTCTGAGTCAACTGGCTTTCATTACTCAACGGTCAGATACTGGTGCGCTAAATATGCAATAACAATGCATGGTGGTCAAAGATTCCATCCAAAATCTAATACAGCTCCAAAAAAAGAACACCATTTCATTGAACTATTTAAAGCAAAGAAGATCAATTTATTTAATGTACTCAGTCGCAGGTGGTAAGAGGTTACAATGTTTGCAAAAATAAGACAGTTGAGAAACAAGAAAAAACAAGATACAGGCGAAAGTGAATCAACCTCATTTAAAGAGGTTACTCGTGAAGAGCTGGCTCGTAATAAAGCCACCTACCAAAAGGAATATAATAGCGCGGATATTATCGCTGATAAGAGCTATTTTCTATTTTTTGAAACGCTGACATGGATATTTATTGCCATAATTCTTGTGCTGTCTTATGTGGTGGTCACCCTTGCCACTTCTCGACCGGATGTAAAGTTTTTCGCAACTGACGCTAATGGACAAGTGACACAAATTCATAACATCGGTAATGATGCTAATGTTTTATCTAACGCATCGATTCAGCAATTTATCACGACTGCCATCCCTACCGTTTTCACCTTTGATTTTAATAATTATCAATATGTGTTGAATAAGGAGTTACCGCGCTATTTCACCTCAAATGCAGCAAGTGATATACGTGAAATTCTAAAAAAAGAATACTTGCCCAATCTTGTCTCGCAAAAGCAGTTTTTAAATATCTCAGTTGAGTCCTCTTTTATCATTGAAAATGGGATGAGATACGGCAAAAAGACTAATGAATGGCAAATTCAAGTACCAGCGATATTGAGTATTAATAACGGACGCACAACAAAAAATGCCAATATCAAGCTGCAAATGGGTATCACCAGAACCAATACCACACGCAATAATTACGGTCTACAAATCTCGTGGATCAAAATAAACAATGATCGGGGTTGATATGCTGAGATTTTTATTCAACAAAAAGCACAAAGCTAAACAGCATAACCTTGTTATGCAACGATGTGCATTAGAACACCGAAAAGGGGTATTTCTAAAGCGTTATATTGTTGTCATGATTGTTAGCATTTTATATATGCTATGGCTAAATGGATCCTTAAGACAAAGCAATAACTGGGTCTATTACTTCTCGCTGAACAAACAAGGTCAGTTTGAACAAGTTAACCCACTGACAGTACCACAGCCCTTTACACAAGATGAAATTATTGATTATGCAACGGACGTGGTATATCAAATGTTTTCAGTTACACCGAATACGTATAAACATCAGTATAAAGAGCTTTTTAGTTTAGATTTTCATTATCGTGACCACATTCGCGATGTCAAAGACACATTGGATCAATCCGGTATTCTTGAGAATTTAAAATCAGGCTGGATGTATAGTGTTGAAAAGCTTGGTACGCCGGTCGTTAAAACGGCGCTCATTACTGATAATGGACAAAAAGTCTACGCGTGGCAGATTACCTTCACAGGGTTTACTTTATATGGGCGTAATTCAAGCTCTGAAAGTAAGACATCCGGAGATTTACAAATCAGAATTGTCAAAACACCATTTATGGGCGCCCCGAATGAGTTGTCTGTCATTTCTGTCTTTTTAGGGAACTTTAAAGACGTGGGGAGCAAATATGGTTATTAGAAATATAATTGGCTCACTGTTGTTAATCTTTCTTATTGTCGCGTATAGCTTTAGTTATGCTATGGAAGATAACGCCTCAAGTGACACTCAACCACACGATGATACGGCTAAGTCATCAAATTCGTATCGCGAAAAATATGAGGAATTTAAAAAAAATGAAGATGAAAGATATTATGCCTATTTGATATCAGGGTTAAAAGATAAAGATCAATTAACCCCTACTCAAATCAAAGCATTAAAAACGCTAAAGTATCAAATTGAAGCTGCTAAATTTCAAACAAAACCACTTAAAAGAGTACGCCAAACACTTATTTACAGTGAAGATAACCCCCCAACGATCTATATAGGCAAAAGTCAGTTATCTACCATTAGCTTTGTTGATCGTGCTGGGAATCCTTACCCGATTCAAAGTTATGAGGTCAGTGACCCTCAAGCATTTAACGTCTCTCAAAGAGCAAAGGGTAGTTTAAATAGATCAAGTAACCAAAGTAGTAAATACACGCAATTTACTCAGGATAAAAGCAATGTGCCCAACACAGAAAAAACGGAAAAAGAAAACGCTATACCGGCGTATATGCTGAATTCATTAACCATAAGAGGGCAAGCAGATTTTGCTAATGGAAGTGTGGTTGTGTACCTCATTGGTAAAGCAAACCCAATCTATTTAGTACTTGAGAGCAGTGCAAAAGAATATAACTATCAATCGGATATCACCGTGGACGGGTTAACAGCTGCATCTTTGGCACAAACCTCTATCACAGGGGTGAGTTATGATAGACCCAGCAATGAGATTATGATGTTCTTAAATGGCACGCCACCTAAAGGGGCTTTACGCTTTAATATCAGTTTATCTAATTCTGAGGTATGGAAGTTAGGGCGTTATTTTTATCTTAGAACCAAAGCTGAATTGATGTCACCGGCGTATATTACCCGAGCTAAAACTTCAACTGGTTTCAGTGTGTATAAAATCCTTGCCACCTCTCATATTATCAATGTATCTGAGCATGGGAGATTATTAAGCGCCGCTATTGAAGAACCAATCAAAATCTTAACTAATGCAGAAATTCAACACCAATACGGAGAAAATACTATGAATGGGCAAGGGGGCATGGAATGAAGTCAAAGCACAATCAGAGAGTCAAAGCACGAAACTGGCAGTTTACTCTGTCATTTATTTTGGCGGTTTTGATGATTATTCTTGCTGTTTTTGCCTATATGTATTTTTCATCCGATAAAAACATAGGGGATTTTACAACCATTAACTCCCGTGCGCAGCAATCGCAAAGTGACTATGTTAATTCAGCGTATGTTAAAAACAATCGTGAAGAGTTTGAACAAAAACAAGCAGCTATGGCAGCAAAAGAGGGTAGATCACATATTGTGATTGGTTCAATTAATGCTATTGAACCGACAAAAAAACAACCGCCCCGTGTGATGGATGCGTACAAAAAACCTGAAAGTTTTAGCGAGCGGCTAAAGCAAAGAAATCAACAACAAAAGCAACATAATCATATGAGTAATGATGTTCAGAAAAAAGAGGATGGTGATGGCACGGTTGAGTTATCCAAAGCATTTAAAGATGCGTTAAAAAACATCTCTAGTGAAGATAAACAAACTCTAGATCAGCAAAAGACACAGCCTATTACAGTCACCACAGCGGACTATTACAGCACGTCAATGAAAGCAATCATAAAGCCACCTGTAGAGAACACCCCTATACAAAAAATTCTTGCTGGCACGACATTATATGCACTCATCGTTAACACTGTTAACTCTGATTTTAAGAATACACCAGTTGTCGCTAAGATAGAGATTGGCATGTATCGAGGGGCATATCTACTAGGTCAATTTGCAACGGATAATGAGTGGGCAAAGGGTATATCTATTACATTTAACAAAATGATATATAAATCTCAGGAGTACGCTATTAGTGCAATTGCTACCAATGCCGATTATCAACCGAACCTATATGATGATATTGATAACCACTGGTTTCAACGTATTGGCGGCAGTATTGTTGGTTCATTCTTAGGCGGTGTCAAAGGCTTAGCAAAACAATACGAAGGCACCAATCAAAACGTCATTCTTACAGAAGGGGGAGGATCAACACAGTATGGATCTAAACCTGATAGCAAGCAACTAGCAATTGGCTTTGCAGGTGGTGCAGCAGGGGATCTATCCAGTCAACTGGAACCCACCTTTAAAGCGATGTGGAATCGCCCATCAACCGTGACCGTTAATGCAGGTCATGCAATAGGGGTATTGTTCACAAATACAGTCGAATTTACCCATTCATCTAACAGACAAACACATAGCAATTAATCAATATGGAGAGCTACATGATCAACACAAAAAAAATACTATCAACACTCATACTATCAACATTTGCAATAGGCGCTTTTGCAACAGGGTATCCAGCGCCATCACAAAATGAAATTATAAAAAGCGCATCTAACACCAAGAAAATTACCAATAGCATCAATGATGCTCAGCTACTTTCACCGATTAAAGACGCTATACCAAATTTAGTCGTGTTTGATATTCACAACTCACAGATAGGCGATTACAAGGAGGTTGAAAGTAATGCCGGAACGCTATTTGTAGATGGAAAAGGAAACGTGTTAATGGGCGCTAAAAAAGTCATGTTAATTAATTATGATCATAGTGACCTCACTAACATCGAGATGTTGAAAAAAGTAATACATGAAAGCACCGGTTACACTGTCACCGCGTATAACCAAGATGGTGGCATGTATTATTTTAAAGCAGGGGATATCACCATCGTGACAAATAAAAATGTTCTTGATACGCCTTATGCCTTGATGGGCGCTTTTGTAACAACTACACAGTTAGCTGAAATTAAATCACATATTAATAGTAACAGCCAAGTACAGACAACAAAGTCGCCTTCTCCGGTAGTAAACCAAGAGCAATTACAAGCTAAAAAAAGAGCTGGCAGAAAAGCGGTATTAAAGTACATTGATAAAAATTACCCGAATAACCTTATTTATTTTAAAACAGAAAAAGCGGATCCAATCGCAACTTTGACAGTATTTACTGATTATAGCTGTGCGCACTGTCAAGACTTTCATAAGCACCTAAAATCGCTATTAAATGAAGGCTATAACGTCAATTATATATTGATGCCACGAGATCCAAGAAAGGAAGAAGTTGTCAAAAATATGCAGCAGGCACTATGTGCCGTGAACCCAACAAAGACGACTGAGTATTTGTATCAATACCATCGCTTACCAAGTGATTTAAAAGAAAGAGATAACTGTCAGGTTAAGATAAAAGATAATTTGTCCTTTGCTGAAGGTTTCAGTGTTACAGGAACACCTACCATTGTCGCCTCTAATGGATATATGACCTCCGGCTTCTCAACGACATTTGGATTATTAAATCAATTGGGATTAACAAAGGTTCAAAAGGGGGCATAGTCATGCAAAAAATTATTAATACAACAGTAAAAACAGCAATGTGCATCGCCCTTGCATCAACAGGCTATGCTAGTTTATCAATCAGTGACTATCAGCCAGAGAAAGTTCAACTATCAGATGCGCCAAATGGAAATGAAATGGCAACAGTATCTAATATGCCACTCGATATCTATCTCAAAAGTATTTATTCAGGGTACTCTGTCAAGTTTGACCAAATGAACAATATGCCAATCTCTATTCAAGCTTCAGATAAAGTGGCGAATAATGCCCCATCTATTTTGGGTTATTTATCTAAAACTTATCAAATCTCATTTGATCTTAATAACACCACGCACACTATTTCAGTGACACCGAGCAATAATGTTAGTTATCAATCATATCAAGAAGGCTTAAAGGCACTTAATAAAGAAAGAGCTGACCTAGCATTAGATTATCAACAAAAAACAAAAAATTATGATCATCTTGCGAATGAAAATACGGTGCTATATCAGCATTTACAAGCACTATCTCAATCAGGTGATGACCTTGATAATGAACTGAAAAAGCTACTACAAAATGGTGAGCTATCAAAAGAAGATACGGCGAAGATTAAACACGTTCTTAATAAGTGGCAGCTTACGCAAAATAAGCTACCTAAGCACCTTAAAGACATGGATAGTGCGCCTCTAATTAAGCCTGTGAAGCAACAAGAGAGTAAAGTGGCTCCACGCATTATTGATAACCTGTTGGTTGTTTCTCCATTTATACCAGAAACAGAGAAAAAACATATTGAGTCAATCTATACGAAAAATAAAAATCTGGTTGAAGATGAGAAAATTAAAGACAGTGAATTTATTAATGCCTTTATTGCTGAGCTAGACAATAAAGAGCTGCATGTCTATCAGAATACAAAGACCCATAAAACCGCTATTGCTAAAACAACAGAAAATGCCCAACTACTCACGAATGATAAGGTCTTTTATGCCTTTAAAGGTGATAGCGTAAAAGAGATATTCACGAAGTGGGGCAAGAAAGAACATATTGATTTTGACTTATCAGATGTGCCGGTATCAGTGCTTAATATTAAGCTCTCAGAAAATCATATTTATAAAGGGGTTATTCTCAGTTCAAAAGATCAGATTAATGCCGTTGGTGAGCTATTAAAAATGGCAATTACTAGTCTAAAAAATCAAGAAAATGCCAAAGCGATTCAGTCGAAAAAATAAGGGTTGTTTATGTCTGATCATCTCACTGAAATTAAGTGGAATATTTACGAAAATCCTGTGTCTTTTGACTGTGTTGCCAATATTACCATTGAAACGATACGATATATTGACGCGCCTGAAAAAGGGCAAAGTATTCAGGTCACATATCAGAGAAAAAATGAAGATAAAAAGACACTGAATATTCCGCATTATATCAGTAGTTTTTATCCAGTTATTTTGGAAGATAAGCCGAGAGTTATTTTACACGGTTATTTCAATAGCAATACAGGGGATTGTTATTATACGATTGCTACAAGGTTAATTAAAAAACATCAATGTAGTAACCAAAAGACAGATGATTTACAGCAAAGCAAAAAGAAAAAAAGCAAACTAGCAACGGCTTTAAATTTATCGACACTCTATCTATTTAAAGATATTAAATCTATCAGTAAAAAGGTCGCAAGAGTCGCCTATAAACCCACAAGTATCTCTTCTCATGTTGCCAAAGATATGAAATCGGTTAAGCCATTATTTAGCTTACCCGATTACAAAAAAGATCAAGCTTTTTTAGATCGATTTACGGATGAGCAATCACAAAAGCTCACGCGCATGTACACTTGGCTTACGGCATTGTTTCTTTTCATCCCATATCCCTATCTTTGGTATTTCAATCTTTATGGTCAAAGCATGGGGTATATCTTTATTGGCATTATGTATTTTATTGCCTTGATCGCTTTACGCGCAAGATATGAAGCCAAATACAAAAAGCGTACAAAAGTGTTTGAGTTTGTATGGAAGCTTATGACTTGGAGGTTTATGTGATGATTGCGATTGATGAAATACTAACAAAAAAACCATCATCTCCATCTACCCATTCTCTCAAACGATTTATTGCAAAGGCTGTTGAAAATGCATGGTTGAATTTTGTGGTAAGAAAAAGCACTCACAGCACAAATATACGACAAGCGCGAAAAATTATGTGCCTATTAAACAAAGAAGAATTTAGAGCCTCTATGCCTCAATTTTATAATTACATTCGCAAAGTTGATCCTTTAGTCTTTGAAGAGTTGCTACTGTACTGTTTTGCCGTGCGAGGATTCAAGATAAAACGAAATAATAGATACACCGGAGATGGTGGGGTTGATGGGATGGTAGCACTTGGAGAAAATACAAATGTCTATAATGGTGGTAAATGGTGGCTTATTCAAGCAAAACGCTATCAGAGTCATATCAACCCCGAACACATCAATGATTTTAAGCGCGTGATGTCTCAAATGAATTGTGCTGGAGGTCTCTTTATTCATACCGGAAAAACAGGCGGAAAATCTTATTTGCATTTAGGGCAATACAAACACAAGTTGCAATTGATCAGTGGGGAAAAATTGCACCAGTTAATTTGCTATGCATTGGTAAAGTAAAGGGGGAGGGGAAATGAAATTATTTGGAAAAATAAGACGTTTGATATGGGTTACTACTACCACTTTCATATTGATGGTTTTCAGTTTTAGTGGCGCCTATGCTGAGACACCTGATTGGTCACAGTTATTTGAAAATCATGGATTTGTTTATGATGTGATTAAGCTGATTTTTGGTAATTTCATCACTTATTATGGTGGCGGAAGTGATAACGCCGCCGAAATGTACAATATCATCACACATCTAGGGTGGTGGGCGTGTTGGGCTGGGATGATCCTTGCTGTCATTATTGTTGTGATTAAGGCGCTTAACTTTTATCGCGTTGCAGAAGATCCAAGTATGCAAGGGAAAAGCCAACTCACCATGTTTTTAATGCTGGGTGTTGTCATTATGATATTATTTCCAGCTTCACCCAGTGGTTCATTGATGCAGAATGTAGGCGGTATTAAAGTGCCTTTATGGGGTGATGCGTTTGGTAATATGGTTTATAAAAGTACAATCAGTGAAATGCTCAAACCGCCTGAGCTTGCCAATACTGATGTCAATGCCAGTAAGATCGCATCACAGATATTTAGTGCAGAAGTTTGCTCTTTTGGTGTGCAAGCACACTCAGAAGAAAATAATCAGCAATTAGCCGATGTCTACAAAGACGGTAAAATTGTACCAGTTAAGTCAAACTTGGATATTGCTTATGGGCTAAGCGATACCAACGAAATATTATATAAAACCACACAGATGAGTTTAAATGTCTCTGATTATTCACGATTAAGTAAGGTGATGTTCTCCCCTAAAGTTAATACAAACTTTATTGGGCAGGGATTCTCTCAAGCAACTTCTGATGTGTGTGGCACACTGATATTCCCAGAGGAAAAGTCAGGCACAACTGTATTTGATCAAATATCACAAAGACAAAGTGATGACTTAAAAAGAGCAATTATTAATTTAGTGAACAACCTTGCACCGGCAGCGCAGCTTATGCAGGTTGTCAGTGAAAATAATATTAATATGGAAAGTAATGATGACACTACAGCACAAGATGCTATTGCAGAGATAAGAGATCGATATTTGAATGCAGTTCAAAATTATATCAATGAAGTCAAATCTATTCCAAATGATATCAATGTGAATGTGGTAAGTGACAGCAAAATGAAGGCATTTATTGATGAGTCCGGATGGGGATTGGCTGTACTATGGTGGAAGTTACTTGCAGATACGCAGTCCTCTTTTATTCAAAACTCGAGCGCCTTTAATAATTCAATGTCTGCTAAAACCATTCCTGTATGCTCAGATAAATCAAGCTTTGCGCTGTTAAATTATTTCTTTGGGGATAAGTACTGTGTGCCTCAAAGTTATTACGATACGATGGCGCGTAACTTAAAGGTGATGAGTGATAATATTAATGCACAATTGGCAGTTCAATCATCTGCAAGTGGTGGTTTGCAGCAAGATGCGTCAGCAGAGTTTAGTTCAATATGCAGTGCTTCTGGGTGCTCATTTGATACGGTTGATAATTGGTTAGGAAAAATACTTAAGAATAAACTATCAGAGGCTACAAATTCACAGTTATACCAGCAGGGAATAGGAGATAAGCAACTTAATAATATTGTTCAGTATACCAGCCAACAATCCATCTTTGACACTGCCTCTAGACTTGGGTCTTCATTATTTGCATATAGTTCAACCTTTTTTGGTTTAGGGTTTACTATTGAAATGGTTGCATCAGTATTAGACGGTGCTGGTAAAACAATTGCTGGATTTATTGGAAGTGCAATGGTCACTCAAGGCACTGCTGGCTTGCTACATCTGATATCAAATTATCTACTAAATGGAGCTTATATGCTGTGGGCGTTAGCTTGTAGCTTATTAATAATGCTGCCGTTTATGCCATTAATTATCTGGGGTGTATTGTTATTATCGTATTTTATTATGCTGATAGAAGCGTATATTGCGATTCCATTGAGTACGGCTTTATGGGTGGTTGAAGATCAAACCTTTATATCAGGGCGATTAATCCGCACTATTATGATGATATCAGCTTTATTCTTGCGACCATTTTTATTTATTGTGGGATTGGTTGCAGCTTTTGTATTATCACCTATAGCGCTCATGATATGGAATATTCTGTTTTTTTGGGGGAGTAGTTTGTTGACGACTTCTACTTTTTTAACCTCATTATTTTTAATAGGGATTTACACTGCTGGACTCTTAAAGTTTACAATGATCACTTACAATGTCGCCTTTATTATTCCGGATAAGATTTTGCAATGGATGGGATCTGGATTTGGGGATGTATCTGCCTTTGGCTCTCCTGCTGATTTTACCTCAATGTCCGGTGGCGGAGGAATGGGTATGGGTGGCTCAGGTGGTGGTGTTGGGTTTACTGGTACATTTAGTCGTGGGGCACATAATGCTGCAAAAGCATGGTCAGATAAAAAAGAAGAAGCTAAAGCAAACACACCTACTTCTTACGGCAGTAATGCTAATGTAAAAGTAAATGGGCAGTCACAAAGTGACTTAACTAATGCGGTGATCAAAAACGCAAATGTAAAATCGGGAGATTCTTATAACTTTTAAAGAAATCACTATAGGTATTCATAGCCAATAGTAGTTTATTTTAGCTAGATATGAATGTCAGGAATTAATCAATATTTTAAGGGGTAGTTTGACATGAATAAATTAGATGATAATACATTTTATCAATCACAAAGCATTTGGAATGATGATGAGGGAAATGCTTTTAAAATCATATTTGGATACTTCAAAGATAAAGAAACAGCTTATAATTTTCCCGCAACAGTAAGGTTGATTTGGGAATCTGGAGAATTTCATTTTTATGAAAAAGAGACAGTTAAGAGGTCTTTGGTGACAAGTGATGATATTAGATATGAAAATAATATGCAGCTTGAAAACATTGAGACATTGTATGATGTAATTACTGCGGGTCAAGATGACTTATTTTGGAGATCAAATTACACAAAACGTCTAGAATGTAGTAGCAGCGAGGTGATCACAAAAAAAATTGATCAAAGTATCGATGTTGCGTATCAAGAATTATGGCGATTGATATTTGTAATTATGGATAATCTAGCAGAGGTGATCAAATATGGCGGTGAGCTTGAAGTTGTAGGAGACTCACTAGACAATGCGCTTGATTTGTGGAAAAAGTCTATTCATTTAATGCAAGAGATTGAAATATTTTCATATCAAGCTCATGAGCATCATTTAACAATCATGAATAAGATTTTAAATGAGGTATTCAAAAGCATTAATATGAATAGTAGCTACAGATTGATCAAACTAGGTCAATCAAAAAAATATGAAGCGTTAAATGCTATTAATTTAGCACCTAAAGGACTGTTAAATGGGAAATATATTTTTAGGTAACTAATATGAGAATCTTTACCAATATATCAAATGTGATATGAAGGAATTAGCGCTTATTATTATTGTTAGAGCAGTTAATGGTATCAAAACCAGTATACACTTGTTGTTGTCCGGTGTACGCCATATATGTGGTTGTTTGTGAAACGTTATGAGCCGACTGGTTGAGTGAGTTATTAAGAGCAGAGAGCTTATTAAACTGGCGCTGAAAATCTTTGCGAATACTAGGCGTATTCATAATAGTTTCTTTCGCTATATTAATTAAACTATCTCTTTCATATGGCGTCATTTTACGAAAAGATTTTTTGTAAGTAGATAGTCCATTTGATCTTTTTCTAAATTCATCGGTACCAGTAAAAATTAAATAACTTATTCCATGAATTAATAAAAAAAATACAGCATATATTGCTGCTAAAGGAGCACATATAAATGAAATAATATCAACCAGCACTGTTACTACAAATGGAAGGTTATCCGTATATTGATATGTTTCAAGAAAAGCATATTGGTAAAATACAAAGGAAGATATAATGAAAACCCAAGTAAATACTTTCAACGCCAAAGTCCTTTGCCTAAAAAATAACTTATTAATCGCCAGACGCAACATATCATGACCATAGAGTTTGACGCCATTTTTGTCATAGTACAGCTTATTTAAGTCGAACTGTTCCATTATTCTCACTCCCTAATGGTAAGTTTTGTTGCCAGTTTAGCACTTACTTTACTTCATATTAAATGAAATCACAATTTGACATTAAAGTCAATACATTGTACAATCAAATTGAAATTAATAATTTAAAAAAGAGGTTAAAAGTAATGCAAAAAATAACCTATTCTGAATGTCGACAAAAATTCACACGCATGTTGAATAAAGTAAGTGAAGATCATGCGCCATTACTAATTACTCGTGAACGTGGAGAAGACGCAGTTTTAATGTCATTATCTGATTTTAATGCTTACGCTGAAACTGCCTATTTAATGAGTTCAGCAAATAATGCAGCGGAGTTATCAATGGCAATCAATGATTTAGATAATATGAAAAACATTGTTAAAAAGGACATTATCGAGTGATTTTATGTTGGCATGAAAAAGCTTGGTCTCAGTATTTATATTGGCAAGATACCAACAAAAAAACCGCTAAAAACATTAATAAACTTATAAAAGAAATTATGCGAGAACCATTTACTGGAATTGGTAAACCTGAGCCTTTAAAACATCAATGGCAAGGATGGTGGTCAAGGCGTATTGATTCAGTAAATCGTTTGGTTTATAAAGTAGATGGTGATAATATTTTAATAGCACAATGTAGATTTCATTATTGACGAAAAAGGCAACATTAAAATGGCAACAAAAACCTTAATTAAGCTCGAAATAGAATTAGAGGATTTAGAGAAAAAACGTAAATCACTTAATGTTAAAATGAAAATTAAATAAATAAGCAAGTAGCTTAAGCGCAAGGGAAAGGAAAAAACATTAAATGAGAGAAAATAATCAATTTAATACGGCAGAAACACTTGGAATGTTGGTAATATGTATTTTTGTCTTTTTAGGTGCCATAGAATTTATGTATAAAATCAATCCAACAAATCCATATATAGATGTGCCAGCATTAATAGAAGGTGCTAAATCTATTACAACAACTATTCATCAAACTACATGTGATTTTGCAGTGCATGATTTGATTTTTTCAGACACTCAGCTTGATGCAGATTATAAATATATTCTATCTTGCCCAATACCAAATTGAAATGATCAACGATACTTCAAATATATATAAATTAACCAATGTGTAAAAGGAAAAATAATGGCAACTAAAACTCTATCTAAACTTGAAGAAGAACTACAAGACCTTGAAAATAAGCGCAAGATAATCAACGTTAAAATTAAAGAAAAAAAAGACCAAATTGCTCATAAAAAACGGGTTGTTTTAGACAAAAAACTATCAACCCTCAATGATGATCAAATGGCGTTTTTAGTTGAATTGGCTGAAAAGGCGGATAATGAAAAAATTAAGACAGTTAAAGAGCTTTTGGGCGATTAAAAGCATCATATTTTATAAATACATTAAACTTGAGTCTCATCCATTTGTTTTTTAACTTTTTTAATCATAGTTTGTATATTTTTAAGCTCATTTTCATACTGCTCTTTAAGAGCTGAATTATATTCACATACTGGAGACTTAATATCTTTTTTTAAGCTATCATGCTCAAGTTTCAATTTGTGCAATTTCTCTTTAAGCTCATTAGTTTTTTGATTAAGTATATTGCTTTTACTGTCAGTGTTTTCTGTCATTTCAGCAGTGCTGTAGTTGTTAATAATTGCATTGATATACCACGCGACAGGATTTTTTATATCATTACCTTTTTTGAGCTTTACATAATGATAATAATCGTATTTTTCCCACAGTGGCTCAACTCCATATTTTTCAATGAGTTTGTCAATTTCATTTTCCTTAAAATTAAAGGTTTTAATTAACTTTTGTTTTAACTCATCATCTTGGTAAAACTGTTCTAAATCTTTTTCACTGGGGAATTCCAATTTTTTAGCCTTTTGTTTAGTAGTATTGACTCGTAATGTCAGTGTAAAGTTAATTACATTAACTTTCCTTGAACCATCTCGAACACCCTTCGTTTCAACTGTAAATTCCAAATTTGAGTTCTTATTTATCGCTTTAATTGTCCGGCTAAGTACAAATTGATTAAATGACCTATATTCCTCATATGTGTTTGGTTCACATAATATTTCTCTTAACTCACTTAAATATACATTAAAATCTGTTTTTCCATTAATATCTAGATTATAAAAATAAATACGACATAGTGCATATAATCTAGCTGTCTTAACATTGTTGATTGTTTTTATTTTTTCAATTTCTAATGAAGCATACCTTTTCAAATCAACAATATATGGATACATAAAATTAGAGATATAAACTGTTAATTCTTCTGTACTTGGATCATATGATGTGTCATGAAATATTTGAGTTAGGGTAAATCCTTCATCTTCATACCCTTTTATCTGTGCATCGATGTCAATAACTTTTGAATTCATGGCTATCGCTAACTCACGCAATGTCGATTTTTTTTGATTTGACTTGGTAGCCTTGATCATATCCAAATAATCTTCTTTACCAATAACTATAGGCTCTTTAGGTATATTTATAATTTCATTTTTCTTCGATCTTATAGCTTCTGATTTATCACTTATACTTAAGTTATTTTTATTTTTGTATAATTCTCTAATATCACTGCAAATTGATGAGACTTGATGTGCCTTTCTAACTAAATTGCCATCATTAGGGTTTATCTTAGCAATAACACCTAGCATGAATCTAAACTCGTTAATATTCCAAGGGTCGTAATCGACTGCATCGGTATTTTTAACTTTTGAACCCATCTTGCCTTTGATAAGTTCCAATGGCAAAACAGCTACTTTTTTAATTTGAACCATAGCTTTTAACCTTCTCATTAAAGCTAATTTTGCATAATATCACTAGATACATTATGCAATTAATCAGGGTTTTACAAGCTGAATCACTATAAACGCATAAAATATATATTATTTTCATACAGTAGTGATAAAAAATAGAACATAACTGTATGCATTTATGGATAATCCAGCTATTTTTGCATAATTGAAAGCCTTTATTTATACGCAAGAACATAAGTGTATGCATTTTTGAACATAACTGTATGCATAAGAGAACATAAGTGTATGCATTGATGAACATAGACGTATGCATTAATGAACATAAGTGTATGCAAACATGAACATAAGTGTATGCGCTAATCGCAATCAAACCCTTATTATTATTGACTTTTTTTCTCGGTAACAAGATATAACAAGAATATAACAAGAAGTAACAACAACTAATACGCGCACGAGGAATCAGAAAAATATAATTGACCATATGTGATCTAATTTTGTTGTCGTTGTTGTTCTTTTTGTTATTTTTTTGTAGATACATACATCCCTCTCTTAATGCCTTCAGTAAACCAACGTTTTCCCAACCACTTCTTTTTTGCACCCCCAATTGGCGTAGCCTTTACCGACATAGTAAGTAGCGAGTTGCGCTTGAAGATATCTATCTAATTCTGCACGGGCATAACTCATGTACTCGTCATAATGAAAATTAGTTACAGCATCTTTTAACCGAGTATTGAATTGAGTTTGTCGATCAATGAGTTCTTGGGGAGTTTCTTTATCCGCTGATTTGTTTTCGTAGGGAGTGGTGATCACTTTAATGAAATTATCGAAGGCAGATAGGATTTTATTTGCTTTGCTAGTTTGTGCTTCAGTAGGCGTAAATTTTAGAAACTGGCATCGCCCCCATCCTTTGGCATAATCAAACGGCAAAACAAACATCTCAAAATTATTTCCGTACTTTCCACTGTAGAAATCACTAGATTTATATGGCTCTGTGTAGGTGATTTGTCGTGTAGGGAGGTGAAAGCCAGACTCCCACATTAAAAGCTCTAATGCCGCGCCATTTTTGCTTTTTTCTGTGTAATCACCAAGTAATCCCATTTGATCAATACTGTTGATTGTTAAGGGGCTGCTATGTATTTTTTTTGCTGTTTCAGGCACATTATCAAAATAGATTTTAGCGTCAGCCTCATTGTCCGGTACGCTATCAGAGGTTAAAACGCCACATGGATCCCACGGTACATCACCATCACACCCCCAACTAAAAGCGGCATTGATGAGCGCAACCGATAAGAGTAAAAGGATAATTAATTGTCTAAAGCGATGCATTTTGATTACCTTTCAGTGCAAGTGATACCATTTGACCGTTTGGCTTGATGCCAATGTAATTAGCTTTTTTAGAATCCTCAGAGCGAAAAAACAGGGTTGTAATGGTCAATAGGGCAAATATCACTGTTAGGGTGGCAGCGATACCTTGTAACTTTTTATTTTTCCGTTTCAGCATATTAGCTCCAAATTGATCTTAATAATTTCGCTTATATTTTCTATCTATAGCGATTTCTAGATTCACATTCGAACATAAAATGAAATTTTGTGATCTTGTGAATGCGTTGAAAATAGCGGATTAGAAGACGCAAAAAGAAAAAAACAAAAAAAAGTTAAAAAAATATTTTTTCATTCGAATGTGAAAGTAAAAATCCGGATGATGAGTTTTAAGAGGAAAGAATTTTGATTTTGTATGATCAGTTACTTAAAGGCTTTTTTTGGCAGAGACATCACGCTGTTAGACAGTACAAAGATGCAGTGTACCATTTATGGGGCGGATGATGAGCATGAAGCCATTTTATGTGACGATGGTGAGTTATCTACTGTCATTGAGATACAGGGGCATGGATCACCATTAACAGTATCTGATATATCGAATAATGCGCGTTATCTTGCAGATAGTTTAAGTGGATTTTTTAAATCGAAGGATAAGCGTTTAATTGCAACGTACTACAACAACCCCGAGGATAATGATTTTGCTTTTGAGATGAGCAAGCTGTTTGATGAGTATTGTGACACGGTTGGGTTAAACATTAAGGACATTCACCGAGAGGAATTAAAAAAATTATCAAGCTTGACGACAACGAATCGATTTTTACTGACCGTTGAGACGGGTAAAGGAAGTATTAACGCAGTTGAGTATGATCGTTATGAATCTGAGAAGGCGCCTGTGGTGGATGAGTATTTTCAAGCGCTTGGATTTAAGGATCGTTATAACAGCAAGAAGAAGATGAAGCAGTATGGTCAAAACCCACTTCACATGAATGTTGGGGTATTCCATCAACATCAAGATACAGTTGATAGCATTTTAAACGCCCTGAGAGTCACAAAATCAAAATATGAGGTGTTACCTAGCAAATATGCCGTTCGTTTCATGAAGCGGATTTTTGATGCCTTTACACCGCTAAATTGGCAGCCAATCACCACTCCGCAAACAGAGCAAGAAATTGAAGCGGATTATATGCGTTTTATGCGAATTGCTGATAGCTCGCCTTATGCTGGTAAAAATGAGGATTTGTCGGATAAGTTGTTGCCGCCATTGGTGACGCAAATTATCGGCGATGATGCGTTGATTTATGAAGATGGCGTGGTGAGTTTAAATGGTCAAAGTTATAAGGCGATGTATGTTGAAATTCCACAAAAGCAATTAGCGATGTTTTCAGCGTTTATCAAGACCGTCAAAGATATTCCATTTTTGATGAGTTGGTATCTTGAGGCGAATGAAAGGAAGATAGATCAGGCAATTTCAATGGGCACGCTGGTTGGGATGTTTGGATTTTTACCGTTTGGGCAAAGCGCTAAGGACGTTAAAAAGGCGGCTGATATGTTGAAGTTTTATCGCAAAGACAGTGGTAAACCGATGGCGATGTACCGCTTAACGTTTTTAACATGGGCAGAAACGGATGAAGGAAATAAGGGGTGTATTCGTAGAGCCAATACACTTCGCTCTCGTATATCTCAATGGGGAGCTGAACAGTTGGTTAAATCTGAAAAGTATGATCCGGTGCAAGCGATAATTGAAACTGTGCCGGTAATGGCAAAGCCAACCATTGCACGGGCTACGCCTTGTCTGGTCGAGGAAGCCATTTTACAGATGCCATTTGATCGGGTGAGTTCACCTTGGGATGTGGGCACAAATTATTTTCTGTCGGCTTTAGATTTAACGATGTATCCGGTGTATTTAGGCAGAGGGCAAGGTGACTACTCAAGGTCATTGTATTCGGGGGCAACTAGAAAGGGAAAATCCTTTACAAAGAACACGTTATTACTCAACACGCTATTTAAGCAGCCGTATCATAAAATACCTATCTTAGCGATGTGTACGATTGGCTATGATGCCAAGCTTTTTGTGCAGACAATTCAACAATCGCTGCCTAAAGATCAGCAGCATTTAGTGATATATGACAAACCTAAACTCACCAGTGAGTATTGTGTCAATGTATTTGATACGGAATATGGCGCAAGACGAGCAAAAACAACACAAATAAGCATTATTTCGGGGTTTTTAGGGCTGTGTTTCGCTGAAAAAGATGCCGTTGGTGTCTCTGAGGATTTCGAAAGCTTAATTGCTGAGTGTGTTGAAGAAGCATATCGCTATTATGATGATAGCAGTGATTTTGCTAAGGAGTTTACGACCGGTGCGGATCATGAGATAGACGCTTATTTTTTGCAGCATGGCATTCAAAGAAACACCTTGAATACATGGACATGGTGGCGTGCCTTTGATTATTTTCATGATAAGGGAGAGACGCGTCTTGCCTATCGCTGCCAACTACAAGCTATGCCATCAATCAGTGATTTAGTGCATGTGATGAGTGAGAAGCAATCTTTGTTGGAAGATGCCAAGGAGCTGAAAGAAAACAGTAATCGGTTATTTGATATTTTCAAGCGGCGTATTATTAATTTACAAAGTAAATATCCGAACCTAACCGGTGTTACACGTTACAACATAGAGTCAGCAAGAGTCATTGCACTTGATTTAGAAAGTGTCTGTCCTAAAGGTTCCAAAGAAGATCAGCCTGAAAATGCCCAAGATCGTCAATCTGCGATTATGTACCTGTTATATTTTATGTTTTTGACAAGTAAATTTGCTATTGCTCAGAACAAGGACGATTTTTTATCTGATACGCAGGTGGATGAGAAATACAATGATTACCATTTCAATATAATTGAAGATGAAAAGGGAATTCCTGTAATTTTCGATATTGATGAATTTCACCGTGCAGCTAAGGCAAAAAGTTTGCAAACGAATGTTGATCGTATTATTCGTGAAATGGGTAAGTATGGTGCTGAGTTTTCAGGGGCATCCCAGCAGATGACCGATTGGGATCCTACTTTGATTAGTAACATCCCGAATTTCTTTATTTTTTCCATCTCTGATGTTGAGCATAAGTACTACCGTGAGCAATTTGGTTTTAAAGATGCAGATTTTGAATTAGCTAAAAGACATTTAGTGGGTCGTCATACCAAATATGGGCAACCATTTTTACTGTTTATTCAGGATGTTGATGGTAGTGGTGAGAGAATGCTTGTGCCGTTATATCATACTGCAAGTGCCACCAAGTTATGGGCGCTAACAACAAACGCAAGAGACCATAACTTTAGAAGCACTTTAGAGGAAAAGTTATCACAAGCAGGGGTGGAAAACCCCGTATTAATCGCAAGAGAAGTGCTAGTCGAAAAATTCCCAAAAGGGAATATTGAATCAGCACTCAAATCAAGAAAACTTCAGCATCCAAATAAAAGCATTCAAGCCATCACACAAGAGCTATTAAACGAATGTCTACAGATTGTTTTAGAGGAGAAAGTAAATGTTTAAGAAATTGAAATTTAAGAAGGGAAACCCAGTAGGCGCCGTTTTACTATTAATCACGGCAATAACATTGTCAGGTTGTGCAACAAAAGCGCCGCTCAAAGCGCCTAGTGCTTCTAGCGCCCCCTTGTATGCACTTGATACTGTTGCGATAGAGACTGCATCCAATATCAGAGAGCTATCTGAGATACAAACCGCAGCTTTAGCTAGTGAGAGTTCCGAGCAAGAGTGGCGAAGCTTTATGTTCAATCTACAGACAGTACCGGTAGCACTTTCTAAAAAAGAGACGTTTAACTTTGTCGGAACAGCAGAAGATGGGGTGAAAGGCATTGCCGATTTAGCAGGGTATAGTTTTCATGTTGTAGGTTCCCCTCCAGCAGAGCCATTAATGGTGTCGATTCAATCCAAAAATCAAATGTTGATTGATTCTTTAAGAGATATCAATGCCCAGATCAACCACAAAGCAAATGTAATGATTTCACCGAAATCAAAGCTGGTCACACTGACATTTAGGCAAATAGGGTAGGCGTTGTTATGCGGCTAAGAAGACAAAAAATCAGACAATTTTTGACCGGTGCACTATGTGTTAGTGGGTTGGTTGTAGCGACAAATACTTATGCAGACTCTAGTAATATAACTAGACAGACAGTGGATTATACTCAAGGTCAGATCAACGTCAGTAATAACGCCTTTAATACCTTAAGCTATGCAATGGCAGAGGAAAGCTCAAGTGAGCGCAATCATATCACACAGCGCTTAATGATGCTTAAATCTATTGCACTTCGAGTGGGGCAACAATACGGCTATGCCAAACAGCTTGAACATTTACAGCATCAAATTAACAATAAATCAGCCAGCTTAGACCAAATATTCAATTTCAACTTTATTTTAAGCTATGCCAATTATAACCGTCCTGCTATTAATATTTTGCCCCCAGTGATACTCAAGGCAAATCGTTATATTGATCAAAGCAATCAAAGAGGGATTGATACCATCTCAATTTCTGATGTTCACTACAGCATTTACAGTAATGCGCGATTTGTTACGACTGTCCCAAGTTGGAGGGATTATCTCATAAAAGAAATTCCTGCTCCGGAAGTGGTGTCTGATCGTATTTTACCGAAAGATGCAAATGAATCTTTAGCGTGGCAAAGTAACCTTAAGCTTGGCTGGAAGCTAGGGATCCAACAAGCAAACCAAGAAATGGAGTATCGAATTAATCAGTTAAGCCGTGATTACAATGGCATGATTTTATACTTAAAACTTTACAAACAAGGCAAAGTTAATGCTCCAGATGTTGCCTATATGAAGCAATCTGTGGTTGGAGATAATGATTCGATGTCAGTCAACCAGCAGATTTACCGATTAACAGCACAGTCCACATTAGTGACCAATCCAAATCAATGGAAATTTACCCCACAAAAGACATTAGCGGAGGTAAATAATGCTAAGTGAAGCAATCGATATAAGTCAAATACACAATAACACTCCCTATGTGTTGGATATTGAACAACATCAAATTGTACAAGCAAAGTTTTTTAATTCTCTCTTAAAGAGGGCTTCTGATCTAGGCGTATCTGATATCTATATCGAGGTAAAACGTCAGATAAAGTGTCGTTTGCATGGGGTGTTAGAATATTTTACCCACTTTGATTTAACACGCGGTTATGTTAATCAGTTGGCAGAGTTAATCTATGGCGCCTCTGGTGTTTCCTCGCGCTTGGTAGGTAAAGATTTAGATTGTTCATACCAGTTTAAAGCACAGGATAAGCTCTATCGCTATCGTGTCTCAATGGCAAAAGATATTCAAGGGGTTTTTATTCAGTTGCGCCCATTAGAGCCAATCCCCCCAAAGTTATCTGAGATTGGAATGGAAGGTGTGCTTGTTGAGAGTATGACAAGTATTTGTGATGGTGGTAATAATCATGGAATGGGAAAGGTATTTGTTATTGCCGGAGAAACAGGTTCAGGCAAAACCACCTCAATTGCTGCCCTTATTCGCTACCTTATTGAAGAATCACGCCTAAAAAATGATGGACTCGTTATTTACACGGCGGAGGCTCCAGTTGAGTACTCTTATGATGAAATTGATGCTGAGCGTTCAGTGATGCGGCAGTTTGAAATAGGCAAATGCTATGAGAGCTTTTATGATGCAGTAAGAGGGTTTATGCGTAAGTCACCCGATGTAATCAACATTGGCGAAACTCGAGACTATGAAACCTTAGAAGCCATTTTACAAGCCTCTAATACAGGTCATGCCGCTATTACTACGATCCATGCCAATTCAGTGGCACAGATTGTCACAAGAATGATTGATCTCATCCCATCAGCATTACGTGAGTCAGGTGAAATTAAACGCGTTCTTGAGTCAATAGGGGTTGCCGTTTTCCAAAAGCTAGTCAAACGCAAAGTCAGAGATGAATCAAGCAATAAAGGTGGTCGAGTTGCGCTTCGTGAATACCTGATATTTACCCCAGAGGTGCAGGCGTATCTCATTCAACATATCGATAATAATTTTACCCAAGCCGTTCAATACTGCGTTGAACGTTATGGCAGAAGTTACGAGCAGCATAGAGCAGAGTTAATCAAACAAGGTGTGATCGATGGATAACTTTTTAACACTCAGAAATTTCACGCTAGCATTTTCCGCGATGCTGGGTGTTATTTTGTTTGTTGTTACCTGTATCAGGTTAATTGGAACCGAAAGTGGATCTAGTGCAAAAGTCTATTCAAAAGGACAAATAGCATGGATGTTTTTTATATCGATGGTTTTGGTTTCGCTGGTCAACTTCATGGATGTCGGCAGTGTCACGTTATTTCAAGGTAATGCATTTACCGTTGCAGCTGCTGATCCTTGGTTAAATCAGAGTAATCTTGCCAACATCTTATCTCAAATGCACCTTGTCGGTGAAGATGTTGATACGGCGGCAAGGCTCTGGAGCTATTTTATGATGGGTATGAAATTACTTGGATTGGCATTGTTTGTTTGGATCACAGCAAAATGGTATGAGTCTGTGCAAGGAACCTCGAATACAAGTGCCTCAATGATCGTGATTTTTTACTTATTATCCTTTGTGTTTTGGAACTTCGGTGTAGTGATTCAACTAGTTGCTAACACGTTTAACTATGAAATTACGATCTAAAACTGATCACATGAAGAGGGGCGTATGAGGTTAAGACAAAAAAGCAAAAAACTTACCAAACTAGGCTTAATGGCATCACTATTTTTTAGTGCCTGTATTAATGCCAATGCAACAGGGTATCCTGTGGCGGATTTAACCGCAGCGTTAGGGTTACTTCAGCAAACAGAACAAGCGGTAGATCAGTTTCGGCAGTCTGTTAAAGAGTGGACAAAGCAACTTAATGCAGATATTGCTGGAACTTCAGCAGAAGTGGATGCATTAAATAACGGTTTTGCTAATTCAATTGTTAGACAGAACCAAGCATTAAATGATGTGTTTAATAATGAGCTAAAAATGCAAATGCAGCCCTCAAGTGACGCTTGCTCAACCTATTCAGTTTCAAATGCGCTAAACGATGCCATGTGTGATTTTATTTCAAGTGTGGCTGATGCGAGTCAAACGAGAGTAAGTAATTTCTTAAATCAAGACACAACCTACAAACCTCAAATTGCCAGTCAAAACAATGCCAAAAACATTCTGGACGCTGCTTATAAAATCCAAAAAGAAGCGACAGGGGAGTCAGGGGATCCACAAAAGCCCAGTGATCTGGTGGTAAGAGCAGATATATTACTTGGTTCTCAAGGCGATACGTATGATGCGCTCACAACGCAATCAACAAAAACCTTTAACAATATTGTTGTAGGGGCAAAAGTTGTAACCCCTCCACCAAATAAAAACCAAGGCGATGGATTAAATTATGTCGATAATTATTTACGACCAACAGCAATACGCGCAATTGCAGCCAATTCACTCGATACCATTCGGGCGCTAAGAGTCGGTCAAAAAGGTGAAGATGGAAAAATAGATAGTCCTTCTGTGATGCAGCTTATGCAGAAATTCGCGGATGATCACTTTGGTACCCCCGAGGGAGATGAATGGCTCAAAAAGGTCACCAATACACAAAAAAGTGCAGATGATTTTATGTCTGATTCTGCCGTATTACGCTCTATTGCACAGATGCAAGCCTATTCCAATTCACTCAATATGATGCGTTATCGCTCTGAGCTTCGAATGGAAACAATACAAGCGGCGCTTTTAACATTAAAAAATAAAGAAGTTTATGGTAACTAAGAGAGGTAGTTCAAGTGGATCTAAAAGACAAATTTAACCAGAGTGGCAAAAAGCCAAACGATGATAAAAAAAGCGCACCAGATAAAAATAACAATGAGATTGTAGATCAGAAAAATGATGAGGTAACCAAAACATTAGAGTTAGACGACAGGGTAGATAATGACACCATAGGCCACGATGATGTTGAACTATCTCAGGCAGAGAATATGACTGAGAAAACAATTAATAATATACACAAAAAAATGCACCAAAAAGAGAGTGTTGAATCAGCACCTAAACGTGATTTAAGTATCTGGCTGATAATGCTCGCACTGATATTTTCTTTTGGAGCAATGACGTTTTCTCTAGTGAATCTATTTGCCCCAAGTGGTCTCACTACCGCCTATTTTCAACAAGGGGTTAAATTTCTCAATACCAACAGTAAAGAGCGATCAATGGCACTTAAACAAGAAGTTTTAGACAGTAATAAAACATTATCTGAAAATTTTATTCAATCAATGAATGATGTTAAAAAGGCACTGGTGCAGGTCAGTGATAATATCAACCAGCTCAATAAGAACATGACACAGGTACAAACAAACATTACCAGTGAAATAAGTAATCAGAAGCTACCGGATATTTCTCAATTAAACGCCTCAATAAGCAATTTGCAAATGAGCCTAAATCAAATTAAAAGCCAAACAAGTAGGATCACTGATAACACGGTATTTCAACAGAGGGGCGTGAGTAATGAGACCTCACAAAAAAATCAAGGAAACGATTATAAGATCGAATATGTCGGCAATTCACCCAATGGCGCAATTCTTAAAGTTATAGATAAAACAATTCAAGCGAACAAAGGAGAGAAAATCGAAGCAAACTATATCACGGTTAATGCAGGACAAACGACACCATACGGCAAGGTAAGTTTTTTAAATGACGATTCAATTGTCATTGGTGGGAAAAAGATTTTAAAAAATAAATAAAAGGGAAGGTATGAAAAGTTTTATCGGCGATTTAGATTTCAAGAGGTTTATCAAGACATTTGATATGGAAAGTTACCTTAAAGTCTTAGGAATTACATTTTTATATATATTCACAGTTTTTGTATACGCTGGAATATTACTATTTGTAGAAATGGGTGTGGCGTTTCTTGTGTTTTACGCTACCGATAATTTACATCAAACAATCTCGTTTGAAGTATTCAGGACGCTTTGTAGCGCAAATGTTTTTATTGTTTTATTGATCGATTTAGCAAGGGCTATCAGGGGTCTTATTGACCGAGTGAGTAACCATTCAAGCACAAATCAATCGTCATCAAATGATTACAATATTTACCACAACCAATAATCAACAGGAGCAAGTAAAAATGAAAAATAGTATTCAAACCATTAAGCGTATTCAAGCCTCATTCTCGCATGTGATGGCTTATTTGCCACGAAAGGTATCTGTCGCCATATTGCTGTTATTAACATCACCGGCATTATCACTGGCTGATGGGGAAGATTTGAATTCAATGACCGAAAAGTGGCAAGGGTATTTTGGTACCATTAAAAAGTTTTTTTGGTCAGGATTGGCACTGATAGGGGTAGCTGCCTTTATCTACGGTTTTGTGGCATTGGTAAATATCAACCTAAAAGCAGACTATCGAGGGAAGATGACCAATGGTAAAGCAGTTATCATTATGCTCATTGGTATTCTAGCCGCAGGGGGATCACTTATTTTTGGTGTGTTTGCAAACTCTTTAGGTGCAACCGATGCAGTCACTAATGCTACTAGCAATGATTACTCTGGGTTCAATTAATTTTCTGACAGGAGCCTATTATGTCGCATGAAGAAGATATGCGTTCATTCAAAGGAAACCGCTTAAATGAACAAGCAAAAGTGCTGGGGATCCATCCATTAACTTTTATATTGATTCCAGTTTTTGTGATGGTTCCCTCTGCAATCGTCAGAACAATTGTTATTTTCGCTGCAATTTTCGCTATTGTGCTGAGTATCAAAGGGATGCGCTATGCAGAGTTCAGAAGGCTTTTTAGGCGTAAGTTTAAGCATGCAAAAATAGTACGTTCAAGTTGCCCAGTTAATTTCCAAAAATCAAATACAAGCTCTGACTAGAAAAGACAAAGGGAGGGGAAAAATGAGAGTAGGAAAACTACTTATTATAACAGCACTATTAATGATAAATGCAGGGTTTGGGGCATCATGCCATTTCAATACGCCCAATATTAAAACAGATGTATGTCAGACACTAAATTTGGACAATAAAGCCGAGGATAATCCTTTTTTTCTGAAAAATGGTAATGGCTTATGTGGGTTAAATTTTCAGTTGTCAGGACTACCCGATTTCAGTTTGAAAGATGCTTTACCAAATTTTAGCAATGGCGATGCCTGTAAATATTTAAAGTATCTCACAGGTGATGATATTTCACAGAGTATTAAGGATATGATTGGCTGATGAAAAAGCTAGGTATTTTGTTATTAGTGCTATGTATTAAATCAGCATTTTCAGTGCCTACAGTAGATGTGGCTAAAGCAATTGAGCGTACAACCTCTATCGCAAAAAAAGCAGAATCATTTAATGAGTTAAAAACAAAATATATTGATAAATATACAGTCCAAATTCAAAGCTCAAGTAATATCGCAGATGCGTTTAACAATGGTTTTGCTAATGAGGTTATTCGGAATAATCAAGCAAGGATTGATAGCGCAAATCAACATTTAAAACTATCCAGTGAGCCAATGGATATATGTGAGGTATATTCTTTATCAACTGCATTGAATGATTTCGTCTGTGATAGTCTTTCAACGCTTGGAAATAGCAGTAGCCAATTTATTCAAATTAGCCAAAATCATGAAAAAGTGGCGAAAGATGCAGATAGTCACAAAATAAATGATATAAACACAATTAGTGTCACCACATTACCTGCCGTGAATAAAAATGATGATGTTGAAACGCAGAGCGATAGGCTACAAGAGCAGGCATACAAATCGACTGTAAATACCTTAACAACCTCAATTAAATTAGATCAAGAAAATTTATATAACACATTATCAAACCAAGCAAATAATGACTTTGGAACAGATGAAATTAAAAAGATTCAAGAGAGTTATAGTCAATCACAACTTTATCGCAAGATGGCGATAATGTTAGCACAAAACAACTATGCGGATATGTTGGCATACAAACATCAGTTGCAGAATGAACTTTCTATGGCAATGGAATTATTACAACAAGTGAATAACCAAAATAAGACACTAAAAAAATAATCAAGGGAGAAAAGGGAAAGCTATGACAGAGATCTTAGAAAATATGGATGCTGTGAGCGAAAATAAGACAGGAACTGCAACACGTAGAGAGTCAAGCTTAACGACTAAAGTAAGTGGAATGATCTCACGAAAATCCTTCGGCGTTACACGCAACATGGTGACACAAATGCGAGTCGAATCATTATTGAATAGCTTATCGATGCGTGCTTTGCCAGAGGATTTAGCCTTGCTTTACAAGGATGTGCAAAGAGTGACTACGGTCAGTCGTTGTGATGCCTTTGAAGATTACTATTCAAACCACCTACTCAATAAAGTGGAAGTAGCAGGGTGTATCCCAACGATTACCATTGCGTTAAATAAACGTCCGGTGATAAAACAGTTTGATGATCGTTTAGATATGATTGAGTTTGAGCCAAAAAGTGCCTTTGCAAGTGATGGACTAGGGCGGTTGAATACATTTATGCGAACGATAGGCGGCTATGAGCCTACAATAAGAGGTGTAAGTAAACCAAATCAAAGCCGTCTTGAGCGTAGAAAGCTATTACGCTCATTACTATCGAACTTAGAGATTTCAGTGAAAATTATATTTGGAAATGAGCGAGATTTAACAAAAGCTGATATTGGTCAAATATTCAGTGATATTAACTTCACTCAGACGAAGGTTCAGGCAAGACACGCCATGCGCTTAAACTCAACAGACCCTATTATTAACTGGGCAAGAGAAATATCAAAAATGCCAGTGATTAAACATCATGGCGGCATGAATGAAAGCAAAAACGTAGTCAGTAAAAAATCACCACACATCACAACTTTAAGCATAATGGCTCGCTATTGCCGAGGCTTTTTAGGTGGTGACTATTTACAGCGAAAAACCACAGCCTCACTTACGTTGAAGGATGGTAGGGAACTCTCAGGATACGAATTTGAAACAAAGAAACAGTTTGGATCCTATTTTTTTGAAAAATGGGCTACTTATCAAGGCAATCGATTTTACCGTGATAAAACAGGGTATCAAACTGGATCAATGATTATACAAGCAATTGGATTGGTCGGTTATACCATTATTTATAAAAATGAGGTTGTCAAAACAGACAGTGAGATTTTAGAAGAACTGAATCGTTGTGCAAAGATTTTAGCCGCTTTAGATTATGCCAAAAATGCCGTGCATTGGGATCGATGCCGCGTTATGCAAAAAAAAGGGGATGGCTACTTTAATGCTACACAGGGAGGAAGTGGTTTTAGAGTCGGACTTGCAGAATATTTTTGCACACTCGTTGGATATAACCTTGTGTATTAGAGGTAAATATGTCGGAACAAGAAGATCATATTTCAAAAGCAACAAAAAAAGTTCATAAGAAAACTGCATTAGTCACATTTCCTTTTAAGATTATAATAGGGATTGTGAAATTAATGCTATGGGTGCTAAGTATATACCTTGTAGTATATTTTATACTCTGGTCATCTAGTGGTTATGACTACACTTATGCTCTCTTGCAGAAGAATTATGATTATTTAGCTATCCGTGTAAATCAACAAAACAGTGATTTATTATTTATAAATACTTTTCATAGTGCAGCACATTTAGTTCAAGTAACAAGCCTGAAACTCATCGAGTATCTAGGCGGTGCTGCACACAGTGACAATATGATTAAAGGCATGGATAATATTTTGACGTCTTACCAACCTATTGGGTTAGATGGTTCTGGACAATCGATTTTATCATACGGGGCGGTGTTTTTAATACGTGCCATCAGTATTATTTCAATGGCAATATTAATTTCACTCATGAAGCTGATAACCTCACTTTCTTTAATCACTATTTATGTGCTTGCAATAGTGTTAGGCATTTTAACGGGTAACCGTAAGCGATTATACAGACGTATCGTCATCGATAGAGAATCAGGCGCTAAGCATAAAATAGTTAAGTACATTGGCGGCTATCTACCATTGTGTGTCATTGTTTTATATCTTGTGCTGCCATTTAACTTTAGCCCACTTCTGGTGTTTTTACTGGTTGGCATGATTAGTGTAATGCTGTTTTACATGATGGTATCAACGTTTAGAAAGTATTTATAATACGGGGGATTTTGTAATGGTCAAAAATCAATGGATCAGTGGGCTATTTTACCCTTTGAAACTGATGTGGTGTACTTATATCAAGTGCATAGATCGATTAAATAGTTTGATGAAAGGGGTTTGTGAATGGGATATACAAAAACAGATTGAGAATCCTTTCACAAATCTATTTATTTGGCACTTGTTGTGCGGTAGCTTATTAATGCTTTATATGATTTTGTATATGTTAGGGTTTTTCAGTTTGCCGTTTACATATTATGAGTCGCTAATGCATAATATTATTATGCTGACATGGGGTGTCTGTTTTCTACGTTCAGCATATTTAGACTGGCGTTATCAACATCGATTAAGCTTTATTGCGCCTGAAGTATTAAGAAATCAACAAATCCCATTATCGACTGACAGTTTAGCCAATCATCCCAAGAAGCCAGATTTATATGTTGGAACTGGGTATGATTGGACGGTAAAGCATCGTCAGCTTTTATACACTTTACAGTCAGAGAGGAGTAAGGTAAAAAACAAATGGGTTAACTTGATTTATGATGGAAAGCACCGTGCTTATATTGACAATTTCAGGGTGCCAACGAGCTTTAACCCTTTACGCTGGCGAACACATAGCAAGAGCTTATCTGATTTAAGAAAAAAATCTCAATTACTAGATAGTTGTTTAAAATCAGTAGGGTTTCCACTGATTCCCGACTTAGCAGGAAAAGCGCTTTATCATGGGTTAGAGCAATTTGAAAACTATGATATATGGGTTACAGAGTCTGAAAGAGCGGGGCATGGTTGTATTATTGGAACAACCGGCTCTGGTAAAACGGTATGCTTTAATACGCTAATGGCGCAGGATATTAGAAAAGGTCGTTTAGTTATCTATTTAGATCCAAAAGGTGATTTAGATACATTGGTTAACATGTATTGTGCTGCTATTGATGCAGGTCGAGTCGATGATTTTATGGTCATTCACGCCGGACAACCAGAGTTATCTGCGAAGGCAAATTTCTTTTCTAATTTTAGTGACGTAAGTCAAGTTGCTGATAGGATGACATCCAGTTTATCCCAAGGTGGGTCAGGACAAAATTTTACTGAAGAAGCATGGATGGCAATTAGTCAAGTAGCGCATGCACTTCATGAGATAGGCATAAAAATTGATTCTGCCTCACTACGATTTTACGTTTCAAGACCTGTAGAGCTATTAAGACGTTACTGTGAAAAAATATACCCCCCTTTATATCCTGATTTTCATTCAAAAGTAGAAAAATTCACCAAGGATTACATCAATACAGCTAAAAAAGAAAAGCAAGAACTCAGTAAAATGCAAGCACGCAATATGGCGATACTTAAATATGTTCAATTGAAACAAGATGAGTTGAATGATGAAACATCGGGCGTGAAAATTGATCATATTGGCATGTCAAATCGCATTGATTTTGATTTGTATGAAATAAGTAAAAATGATGAAAAACATCGTAGAAAAATGATTAGTAGCGTATTTCCGTTACTCAGCAAAATAAATAATACAAAACAATCAAGTATGTTTTCGTATTACAACAGTGATCTTATAAAGAAAAATGATGATGGTAGCTATTACCAAGATGAAGATGGCAATTGTTATAAACGCCAAGAGTACAACGTTAATGAAATACTGGATAACCCACAAAGAAATAAAATCATATATGTAGGAATTAGTTCGTTATCTAACAAAACACTATCTAAAACAATGGTACGCGCATTCTTACAAGATTTAACAAATTGTGCAGGCGTGTTAAATGATAATGGAAGGCAAGCTGGGAAGGATGGAAAAGGGGCTTATATATTTATTGATGAAATGGCAGAAGTAGCAACGGAATCAGCTATTCAACTGTTGAATAAATCGCGAGGAACAGGGATTAGAGTGGTATGGGCAACACAAACCGTTAGTGACTTAGTGGATGCCTTTAATGGAAAAAAGGAAAAAGCAAATCAGGTGTTAGCAAACTCGCAAGGATTTAAGATCATTTTCAGGTTAAAGGATAAGGATTTAAGTGAAATGATTATCAATATGTTTGATAAGGTTAGCGTCAAAGGGATTGAAGCAGATTCAGGTGTGATAGATAAGAGTATACATGACTTTAGGACATCAAATAGAGATAGTGTCAAGACAGTAGAAACAACACTTATAACTGATGAGATGCTAACGTCACTTCCTAACGGAAATGCTATGTATATTAATGCACAAAATGTAGCATATAAAGTCGCATTTCCTAGGGTGGTTTCTGATATAGATTCTTATGCAGAATATGTTTTAAGTGGTGATATATATAAAGATAAGAACACTAAACAAGGTCAGGATAATATCAGATTCATCATGTCACAGGTTAACGATGTAAAAATATCAAAAGAAGAAGCAGATAAGTACTGCAATGATGATCAGGTCATAGTGGAAAAAATCAATAATATTGATGAGAAAAATGATAATACTAAATCGGAAGAAAGTAACAAGAGTAGCAATAAGAAAATTTCATATTCACTCAGTGAGAGTGATGAAAATAGCGATACAGAGGATTTAATCGTATTGCAAGATAATATGATAAATGAAATTGATGATGATTCTAGTGATGATGGATTTGGTGACTGGGATGATTGGGATGAAAATATAGACGAACATGTAACAAATGATTTAGATGAAAAAAGCATTAATTTTGAGGATGTAGCCATAAATAATAATTTAGATATCAAAGGAGAAAATATGAGTATTGAAAATGATATATTGGATAAAGTTGACCAAAGTAAGTGCGTTGATATTGAATCAAAAAATACATTAAAATCAAATGGAGAAATATATACCAATAATGAATTAAATGCATTGCAAGAACATATTATTGAAATGGTCAATTCAGGAAAATATGACAGAGATATTTTAATTGATATTGATAGATTTGAGGTATGTCTCAGTTTTAAATTTTTGCGCGAGTTTTCAGAAAAAATATTAAATCTAGATAATGTAGATTTATTGATTCCATCTATATCCGTATTTATCACAGGCAAAAAGAAGTTGCGTCATATTGAGAGTAATAAATCCTTTTGGGTAACGTGTATAAAGTATGGAAATATGCAGCGGATGAGATCAAATTTATCTAGTGATAATCTTGATGTTATGATCCGGACATACAAAGAGAAATTTAATGTGGTTGAGTTGGAAGCGTCTGATAATAAAACACTGAGGTGACGCATTATATAAATGTAAGCTAATCGTATCTATAACATGATTTTTTCTTATCCGTAAAAAAGATGGAATTTAAATATTGCTAGACCGTATTGATTTTAGTTTTTTCAGAGTTAATATCATACATAAGCCTAGATATTTCTTGATGTTAATATCAAGGAAAGGCTAAAAGTGTGTAGCCATGTGGACGACATAAATTAAGCTAATCATACTGACAGTGATTATCGTATTTATGAAAGGCAATCTCAACAACGTAGATCCCTCAACAACGTAGGGTTGTTCCACAAAATGATGTGCTTATTACTTCCGACAATGTGAAGTTCATCTCAGCAATGAAACATAAGCAAAAATAAATGCCTTTTGTCTGATAACAACTGATGATAAAAGGTCAAATATGTGCGATGCGTATATATTTAAGAACCGCCCAATCTAATTGGAATGTCAGCGCTAGTTTCACTACATCTTCTTTTATAACAACTTAAAAGGAGTCACTAGCTATAGCATAACAACTTGCTTTAAATTGTAGGAAACGAAAAAGCATCTTTTGTGGTTTAGTCTGCTTTTTGATAAATACACTCAGTTTAAGTTTTAAACTTAATCACCCATTGGGGAAATTTTATTTTCCCAGAAATGGGTGAGTTATATTTCCCTTATCGATTAGCTATCTTTAGGAGGAAATATGAAAACTAGAGTACAACTATCATCGAAAAATATAGCGATGATCAGTTATGTTGTTGATCTTAAATCTCAACAACTAAACGATCTTTTACAATTTGAAGATGAGATAACAGTGCTTAAAATTAAGCAGACTCTAATTTCATTTGTTGGTGCTTTAGAAGGTAAGTCATTTGAAGATATTATCAAATACATTACCGGTATAAACATGAACATTGTTTTTAACTTTGATAGCATTTCATATTTCAATAATAGACATGTGAATGACGAAGTTTTAACACGTTATCTAGAGTCAAAAAATATTGATTGGTTTATTAAAGCTGATAAGTCTGATTTTTTCAATCAGGCATTATTACTTAAGGCGATTAAATTTAACCAAAAAATATTACATAAAATTAGTAATAATTTTCTAATTTCAAAGTTGCAAGAGCATCTTTATAGGCATTCTGTTTTAGAGGGGACAATATTGGATATGTTAATGCATATGCAATATTTAACTTTTGAGATAAATGTATCAATGGATAACCTTGGATTGTTGCCTTTAATTGATCAATTAGAAGTATCAAAGGCGTTCCATGATGCTTGTAAAGTTTGAATATGAATTAAGTGTTTATTAACCCCCATAGGGAGAGAATTTTATCTCCTTCAGGGGGTATGGTTTTCTTCCTGTAATCATCAAATGAATCAAATAATAGGAGTGAATACCATGACAACTGTAATTACATTATCTATTGCAATTGTACTAATAACCTTAATCTTTTGTATTACTTTTTTGGTAAGTAGACTGCCAGATGCATCTAAAGATGTATCTGACAAGCAGAACGAACCAGATACAAATGAGATAGAAAATAACAATGATAAACATGCGTTTGATCATCCGGTCAATAGTGAGTTAAGTGATGAGCAAGTCAAATCACTTATATCACTTAAAGATCAGGTGAAATCATTTAAGTTACAAGTGAAAATTAACGAGTTAGATGAACTTGTCAGTAAATTGAATAGTGCTGATTTTCCTGAAAATGAAAAATTAGCTCTAGCTGATGAGATCGCTGATAAAGTTGATATAACTTTACAAGGTGATAAGCAAGCGCAAGATAAAAAACAAAAATTTAAAGTTATTCAAGGCTGGGGTGCTTCTATGAGAGCAAGCTAGTTAAGAGTGATTAAGATACTATGACCCATATGGGAGGCTAATAATCTCCCAGCAGGGGCATTGTTATTCTCCCTTTAAAACTAATTAATAGGAGAGTAACAATGAAAGTAGAAAAACTAAATGCAAATGACTTATATAACGAAAGAAAAATGCTTGATGTGTGTCTTTTGATTTCAAAATACACCAATGATCATGCTTTTTTTAGTTATGCACCTCATACTAAAAGCTATCGTATTGATATATACGATGGTGGTTTTAGTCAAGTGGTAACAGGTCAACACTTTACTATCTATTTAGGTGAGGAGGATATGCATTTAAATTACGAAGATCATATCAATTTAATTCTTGAATCGCTCAATAAAAAGTTAGATGGTATTGAAATTGGTTCATTACTGCTAACGAACGATTGAGTTTATAACAACCTAAATGGGAGATTAACTGTCTCCCAGATGGGGCATGTTATCTCCCCAAACATGACAAGATAGGAGAGATGACATGCAACATGTAAAATATGATTCAAAGAGGGTGGAGTTTACTATCGAAGCGCTTACAGGTAAATTAGAAAATGGAATCAACCATATGTTCTTAAATAATTCTATGAAAGGTTCAGCTGAGATATTTCATAGCTATTGTAAGTGGATTAGTGACTACAAAAAGGTAGAAGAACTAGGTGATCTTATCCTAAGTACCGTATTTGATTATGATTTTTATTCGGATACTAGAAAGACTATTTTTAATACCGAAAACGTATTGCTGGCAGTAGATACTTTATCGGCAATACTGCATAAATACATAAATGATGCATTGAAAAATGTATCAAGTAGTTATTTATGTGGTGAGGTCAAATTTTCAGATGCCTTTGATTCTATATTTAGCAAAAATATGCACATGTATGAGTTTATCTCAAGTCATGTAGTAAATACTTGCATACTTCATAGATCATATGTCTCTGATAAGAGTAGGAATAGTGTTAGTCAAGCGCATGCTGTTATCCTTGACCAGATCAAGGGGGAATGGCAATGAAGCAAAAATATGATAGACTTTATTTAGTAGATCAATTCGAATTACTTGGGCTAGATAACACTAATGCTCGTAAAGCTGCGGAGGTTGCAACAGGTGTTCGAGAGGAGTTAGAAGATATGATGACAGATGTACAGCGTGATATTTCCTCAAAAATGACGGAATCACAAAAATCACTTATTGCAGAAAGTCGGCGTGAGTTTGACCAGTTCTCTCAGAGTATGGAAAAACGCATGCAAAAAGATAATCGTAATACGATTATTTCTATTCTTCTAGGATGCACTGCAATTGCAGCGTCCATTCTCATTGCTACTTTTCATTAAATAGCAGTCAACTAAATAAATCTTGTAAACCACCCACTGGGAGATTAAAACGTCTCCTAGTGAGGCATGTTTATCTCCCTTTAATCGAACTAATAGGAGATAACCAAATGCAAATATATGATATCCCAGAAAATGTAGATCAATTTTTCGAGAATGGCATAACGTCATATTCAATAATTGATGCAGATGAAGTTGGAGATAACCTATTCAGCATGGATTTGTTCTTAGATGCCGTTGGTTTCAAAGAAGAAAATATAAAATTACATGATGGAACTATGGTTATTGTTACCAATGGAGTCCAAACATTTAGAATTAATGCTGGAGGCTTAGGTGATTTTTATAGTCATGGTTATGATGTGACAGAATATACCGAAGTTTAAAAAATAACCCGATAACTGGGAGACTAAATATCTCCCACTAGGGGCTTTGTTTATCTCCCTTTTAACTAAATTAAAAACGGAGATATAACAATGAAGATAACTGAAAATTTTGTCGTAGATAGAGATCGTTATTATTATGATTATGATCTGTGCTTTGGCGGTGGATATGAGCAATTTGATACAGATCAAGATGCTTACTATTTCGGAGTATGGGTTAATAAGAAGACGAAGACTATTGTCACTTATGCAGAAGGTGATGAAACTATTATGCAGTGTGAAAATACTGAAGAATATAATAATGAAATCAAAAAGCTGTGTAAGTTTTATAAAGAGTATCCTTCTATGTCTGGTATTGATATGGATGGTAATGTGACAAGATATTATCAAAATAGAGAGCATTTTTTCATTAATGATGCTGCTTAATAAATAAACCCCGACCAGGGAGTAACTTTACTCCCAACAGGGGCATTGTTATTCCCTTTTTTAACTTTAAAACTAAAAACGGAGAGTAACAATGAGAGAACATCAACAACTAGGTAAATTACTAGCACTACGACTTCAAAATGTTCTAGCAATAGACCATCAAGAAATGCGATACAACGTTAGTAAAGCTATAAACAAAGAGGCAAAGACTACAGAGAATAGCTCTGAAGTTTTTTCAATTACACCGTATTTGAAACGTCTATGTATATAGTTTCCTAGAAAATTCATCACCCCCAGTCGGGAGTAGCTATGCTCCTGATTCGGGTGTTGTTATTCCCTTTAAGTAATATAAAAGAGGAGTGCAACGATGAATAAGCACAAAACACTTAGCATTGTAAATCAGCTTCAAGAGGCATTAGTGATAATTGAGAAAATATCAGATGAACTTAATAGCGTAGATATTACTGACAACTCTGTCATTAAGCGCTTATTAGGACACATCAATTTTTTCACTCTTACTCATTCAATGACAAATGACAGTTATGTTAAGAAGAAAACATCAACCAATAAGGTTGTTAGTGTCACATATAGAAAAAATTGCTTCAAGTAACAATCAAATTTCTATAAATGACCTTAAAAGCGATCAGTCATAAGTAAGAAAGAAATTGAAGGCAACTTCAGACTCTATCTTGCTTATGTATTGAAAACTGGAAACCTTAAAGCAGTCATATATGGCTTCTTAATCACAGGAGAAAAGAGATGAGTAATAATGAAGCAGTTGCAATTGTTGAAACGAAACCCGTTGCACCGGTCAAGCCAAAAGCACAGGTAAAACCAACAAAGAATGCAAAAGCTGCAAAAAATAATCAAAGAAACAATCATGAAAGCCTAGTAGAGCGAGCATTAACAAATGAGAACATTAAGTTAATTCGTCAAGTTCAAACTAATGTCTTAAGAGAATCTGGAGTCTCACCTTCAAAAATGAAGATTCTAAATGCAGCGCTGAATGCTGAAATTTTAGAAGCTGTGACGAAAGAGATGATTGAAAAATACAAATAACAAAGAACACTCTATATCAATAGATTTTTACTATTGAGGTAATATGCCACTACTTTAATAACCATACTGTTTACACAGATGGGGCATCAATCACTAAACGAGTTAAAGGTGTCTTGGAATGAGAAAACAAACATGCATCAAGGATGTAAATTACTATATAAATAGTATTGCAACAGGTGCAGAGCGATCACGTTATAAGCGCAAAGTAGTGCTTTATGCGATGATCGATGATTTATTACATTTAGGGCTTTTGCCTCAAAAATTATCACAGTTAAAAAATGATTACATCTTCAAGCTCGTTGAATTATGGAGAAATAAAGGGATCTTATCTCAGACCATGCAAGGTCGTATCAGTATTCTTCGTAAAATGATGTCAGATATGTATGACATTGATATTCCCAGAAATAAAGAATTTAATTTTACCAGTATTACATTTTCTAAGCAGTCACAGCTTAAAGTCAGTAAAGACGTATTAGAGCTTGTTCATAACCCACTTAGTAAGAGTGTACTCGCTTTTCAGATTTACTTTGGATTAACGAAAAGGGAGTCGATTAAAATCAACTTAACTACAGCTATTATGTCTGATGATTTAATGATTCACTCTGATTTAGCCACCAACAAAAAAACTCGATTTATTCCAATTTTAACGAAGACACAACTATCTGTAATAGACTATCGTAATGACATACTAGGGTCATACAGGACATTAACAGATAGAATCCCTGAGAACATGCTTGTTCAGCTTGTTAATGCAGAGATATATGATTGTGGGTATGAGATCAATGCACCATTTAGGCGAATCTATGCGATGGAGCGTTTGGCGCAATTGGTAAAACATAAAAGCCAAACGATAGCTAAACGGATGCTGATTGAAGAGCTTGGTTATACTAGTTACGATAAGTTACAGAAGGGGCTTCTATGAGCCGCGCATTAAACGATTTAAATCATAGTATACACAAGTTACTAGAGAGAGAGCAAAAGACCATGTCTTATAGCACAAGGTATGCAAGGCTGAGTCGATTAAAGCTGATTGCTTGTGAGTTACATGATATGGGTTATAAATTGAGAACCATAGGACGGATTCAGCCAAAGCATATATATAAGCTGCTAGAGTATTGGCAAGATAAAGAGCTTTCGGTAGGGCGTATAAAAAACTTAATGAGTGATCTTCGGTTTGTATTTACTTTAATGGAAAAGGAACATCTTATTAAAAGTAATCAAGCGTATGGAATAGGACAGCGTTCATATATTGCTACGCATGATAGGGCAATTGACAGTATAGATTTTACTGGTGTTTTATATGAGCATTTACGGTGCTCTTTCGAATTACAAAAGCACTTTGGGTTAAGAAAAGAAGAATGCCTTAAAATCATTCCCAGTAGAGCCGATAAAGAAAAACGAATATGGCTGCAAGGTAGCTGGACGAAGGGAGGTCGCGAAAGATATATACCAATTTTAACAAAAGAGCAAAGATATTGGCTTGATAGATCAAGAAAGGTTGCAGGATACAATAAGTCACTTATCCCACTTCATAAAAACTATAAGGAACAAACGCAATTATACGATCACATTGTCACACAAAACGGTTGGTCGAATCTTCATGGGTTGCGACATGCTTACGCGCAAAGGCGATATACAGAGTTAAGTGGCTTTTTAAGTCCAATTAAAGGAGGCGAAAAGCCTATAATGGATCATGAAAATAAGAGAATAGATTTAAATGCTAGGGAAGTGGTGAGTTTGGAGCTTGGGCATTCAAGACCGGAAATTTTAGCTAGTTATATTGGGAGTTGGTGATTTTCATGATGTTTATTATTTTGATCTTCATAGCGCTTGTTACTAGCATGATAATCAACGGACTAGTGGAGTATCTCCCTGAAAAGGTTTTGTATAATGCCAAGCTAGAGATGGAAGGAGCATTATTGCCGGATGAAATAACAGACACGAAAGCGCCTGTATTTAAAATAGTATCACCGATATCTGGCTTGTTTTCAGCAAAACCAAACTACCAATCACTTAGCATTTTTTTGGTGATTTTAGGGTATCTGTACTATGTCTATCTAGATGTTGGGATTAGCTGGTTTTCTGCCTGTATTTCAATGCTTGGTGTAGTGTTGATATTGTTAAGTGTTATTGATCTAAAGCACTATATCTTACCGGACATAGCGACTTTGCCATTATTATGGCTTGGGCTGTTAATTAATACGAATGGTTTGATTATACCGCTAAAAAGTGCTGTATTAGGAGCTGTGGTTGGTTATTTAGTCCTGTGGCTTATTTACTATCTTTTTAAGCTTCTCACCGGTAAGGAGGGAATGGGTTTTGGTGACTTTAAATTATTGGCTGCTATTGGGGCTTGGTTTGGCATTGCTTCAATTCCATATGTATTGTTGTTTGCATCCATAACAGGGATATTGTTTGGTGTGATATTGAAAGCGCTGAAAAGAGGTACAAATTTCATCCCATTTGGGATTGGGCTATCGTTTGGTTGGCTATGTTATTACATCTTTTTGTATAGATTTAATTTTTTAGGCTTCCTCAGCTTGTATTGATTGGTATTACAGTATATTTTGAAAGTTCATCAACATAAAATACAAGGTAGGGAACATGTCTAAGAAAGAAGCAAAAACACATACAAAAACTGAGTTTGAAGCAAAAGTTGCTGAAAAAATAAGCTTAACAAAATCAGATTCCAAGAAAGTTGTAGATGCATTTTTAGAAACAGTTACAGAAGTTTTAGCGGCAGG
>NZ_KB902244.1 GCF_000379445.1 Fangia hongkongensis FSC776 = DSM 21703 | reverse complement strand
GCCGTATCACGAATACCACTACCATTGTTGCACATATCAATAATCTTTTCTTTTGTCTCAGGAAGCCTGCCTTTTGCTTTATATTCAAGCTGAAAGTATTTGCCACAATCTTGGCATTTATACTTCTGAACTCCCTCAGGGTTTGACTTTATCCTATGCCTACCAGCCTTTACTGTATTATTGGATTTACATAGCCTGCAAGTAACGTCAATTTTTGCCATTTTTGATTGAGCATTTTACACGGAGTTAAGACAAAGTAAAACACTACCCAAAATCTGTCTTAAATCTCTTTGCCGCACCTCCATGCCAACCCTATCATCTCTTTTACCATTTAAAATATATTCATATAAATCCCTATTTTCATTTAATGACAGAAATCGTGCTAAGTGTCGAGCTGTATCAGACCCTGTAAACATCCCTGTGTTCTCACAAAGCTTGTGCAAGCAAGTTAAAAAATATCCTTTTCTAATTTTTTTATAACAGCCTCGGGATTCATCAATTTTTACATTTTCACTAAGCTCGCGAAGCAACTCTACCTTCACCTGTTTTGCATCAACCGCTCTGCTCATATATATGGCAGTTAATATCCTTCGCTGTAATACTGCCTCTTTTTTAATCTTACCCATCTCAGGCATTTAGAAACCATCCCCTTTTATTTTCAACATAACCGCAGGCAAATCCCACCTTCTAGCTTTCCTTATTTTTCTTATAGTACTGAGTAATACTCTGTATCTGCTCTTGCGAACAACCATGCGCGCATACTTCAGCTAATTTTGCATCCAATGTGGCTGACTGAGGCTCTTTCTTATTTTCATTTTGTTTTTCTGTGTCAGCAGTGTTGATTGAGCCTCCCGTTGCCGCATAGGTTTGATATAAAATCTTTACGCCATTTGGTAATTTTTCAGGCTGTGCTAGATAAGCAATATAATTTTTGTTTGCTTGCACCATTTCTATGGCATCTTCCGGTGTATTTGCCACTAAGATATTATTCGCGCCACTAGAGAATAATAGTTTGGATCGTGCTTGTGTTATCTGGATCACAGATTTTCCTAATACTTCTTGGTAGAAAGACTGGCTCACATCTGAATTAAGATTCAAATCGATTGGAGTTAGGCTTTCACCATCCACTTCCACTGGTGTTAAATTATATAACATTTGGACCTGCTCTTGTGATAACGCTCCCACGGGTAATCGCTCATTACCAATAATGACAATGGCATGTACTTGTTGAAAAAGCGCTATTGACACTATCAAGCACAAGCAATGAATAAACTGCCTCATACCCTGCTACCTGCTGCTCATTAAAATACAAGACTGGTTGAGAGCGTAAACATGCTCACATTCCCACTAGGTTTCGTTGCAAATAGACCATAGGAGTTATTCTCTGGCACAATATAACTATAAGCACTTTTGATCACCATATGTGTATTCACATAGTAGTTCAACCCCAAAGTAAATGAATGTTGATCCTGAATCACTTCATCTTGTGGCTTATTCAAATCAGAAGCATTCGTTGTTTTAATTTGAGCAAAACTGATATAAGGCAAAAACTTCTGAATATGATACCCGCCTGATAGATAATAACCTCGAAGCGCAGCAATAGGTGCATCAACAAATCGCTCTGCATACTCAGCAGACAGCCAAATATTATTTTGATCATAGTTTGCTCCCAAACTAACATACTGCCCACTGAAACTAAGCGATGTATTTGGCATAAATTCAGTTGAGACATCTCCTCTTAAATAGGATGCGTTAAATTTAAAAGCATTATTATATAGCTGCACATCCGCACCTAAAAAGTTCTTCCCTGAGAATGATGCATTGATGGAAGTTGGGGTTGTATTCAGCGGTGCAGTAGATCCTCCTCCTTGCGCAACAACATGATAATCCCAATCTGTATTGCCAAAAAGTGGCTCAACAGAAAAGGCCCAACCACTATCTGCAATGGTATGCGTATAAAGTAAATTTACCCCATTAATCGAATAGACAGGTAAGATCCGATACACCTCATTTGGTAGATAAGTATAAGGGAAATTATACCCAATACGAATTCCTTCTGAGTATAAAAAGCTTGGCAGCTGAAAACGCCCAGCACGAACAGACAAATTATCATTAAACTTGTATGATGCATAAAGCCAATTTACATTTGGTTGGTAAGCACTTTGCCCTGTTGAGCGGTCACCATCAGCCACCACCTGCGTTACAATGGAAATTTTTGGTGTAATCTCAGCTTTTAGCTGTATTCCAAGGAGTGTCGGTGTATAAAAATCAGCCGAGTTATTGATATTACCATAACCAACCATATTATAATCTGAAGCTGTACTTGTCGTACTCATTCCCGTGCTCATAAATCCATGAAAATCAAACTTGATATCCGATGGAGACCAATTTCCAAACAAGGGTTTTGAGGGATCTGTCGAAGCAGTATTTGTGCTGTCTGAAGGTAAATCAGATGCCATCACCAACTGAGCGCTTAATGTTGCAAAAACAGAATAGATAACAATTTTTTTAAGTTTCATTTTTCTACTATGGAGGTATGTTTATGTACCTCTCATATTGTTCCACTAGAAAAATATCGTCAATGAAAGTTATGCTAAAAATTAGCATAATTATTGTTTACATAACTATATTCTTAAAAGTACTGCTCTACTTTATTATATTGAGATCGAAAAAAATACAAGTGGTGCATATAGCATATTTATTGCAATATTTTAAATCTCTATCTGCATGGCAGAAGATATAGCAACCAAACCATGCAGCTTATCTCCACTTAGTCTTACTCCCAAACCTCTCTTTTGGAGGGCGAATTATTTCTTTCCAGCAGTCTAATTTATCTGCTGGATAAGAAACATAGGCATCAATAACCCCTGATATTTGGCCACTCGAGTAATTTCTTCGAAACAGACTGCAATTTTTTTTCTTCAAATAGCTAGTATATTCTGGGCTCTCTTCAGTAATAATTCTTCTTAGCCGGTAATCATAATTCTTTGTTATTATTTTTTTTAAAGTATCATCATCCAAAATAAATGGCACCTTTCTGTTTATTGAAGACGGGGAAGGCATACTGGGCATTTCGCTTCTGGAAAGGTGACGATAAAGATCTATGTATTTGACCTCCTCACCTTTTGATTCATCAATAAAATAAGATAAAACACTTCCTCTCACACCACACTGTTCAAGTGTTATTTTTAAACACTCTTGTTGAGAAGGAACCTCTATCCTTTCTGTTGAATATTGTGCTTTATAATTTGCAACATGCCACCAACCTACCGGCAAAATAAAGCAGCGAATTTCAGGAAAACACAAATGAAAATCTAAAAGATTAAAGGGAGTAAGAACATTATATGCAATAATCCTTACCAAATATGGGTCAATCCGAGGGCCTGTTTTATCTATCGGACATATGTTACTCATCATAAACTTCTCTACCGTAGAAGATATGGGCTTAAATTCACCACTTTTCTCCAATTCTTTCAATCTAACTAATGCTTTTTGTCCAGTATCATAAAACTGATGTCTTATATTTCTAAAAGCACGTCTAGCATGCCAACCACTGTCAATTGACATCTGTGTGTCCACTTCTACTGGGTGCATGCTAACTCCCATATTAAATAAGTAATTCAATGTATTCATGGTGTTCCTGCTAAACCCTGACCCATCCAAATCTTTATATGGATTATATCTCACCGAATAGGAATCTATCAGAGAAGAAACTTTGCCAGGTAAATCTCCACTGTCAGATGTGATACTTCTATTCCAATAGCTTGACACTTTTTCTCCTTGGTGCTGTGAACGAAAGTAATCACCAGTTGTTTTTCCCTCTATATTAACTGAACTATTTTCCATTAAATTCATCAGGGTTTTAGGCTCCCATTGATGTTCATGCACTAAACAATCAATAACCCCTCTAAGAACCGAAGATCCTAATGCTTTTCCAGGCTCATGTTCATGCCCTATTATTAGAAATACTGGCGCAGCGTGTGTGTTATATTCGCTAACAACTTGATTTGCCATAGTACGACATATATTATGAAATGGAGTGTTCATTGAATTCCTTATCTTTAATTAATATTCACAGGATTGCATACCAACATGGATGAAGTATATTTCCGTGATAGAAACTTCATTAACAGCGTAAGAGAACAGCAATATTTCTAAAGAGTTAATTACTTGAACATTAATATAATAATATTCCAATCATAGCATAACTCTTGTTGACTCCTTTCATTACCACATGCTGTGCTTCTCAGTCAAAATACCAACATCGTATACTTCCTTTTTGCAATCCCTTTGCAACAAGTAGAGCTACATTGTAACTAAACCCCTTTACATGTCAAATACTATGCAACAATCTAGAACAAACACATCTCATTTGACTCTTTATTTTAAGCTAGGTATTCGTCTCATCAAGGCTTAATATTCCCGTATTGGCATCATATTCAACGATTTCGGCATAACGCGCCCATTCAATAAATGTGCTAAACACTCTTTGCGCTTCATCATCACTTAAATAATCTTCCAGCTCAGAGAGAAAGCGAGACTCTGGCGCCTTATTATTTGGTCGCTCTTTAAGCACCTTGACAATATGCCTTGCAAGTGGAATATGTTGCATTAGAAGCTGAGAGAAAAGAATTTTTCTCTCTTCAATATCTGAAGAAATAAAACGCTTACCCAGCATCGTCATGGTAATGTCCCCTTCTGATACTTTCGCTAAATTTAAAACTGAAAGTGTTTCAATAATCGGAAATAAATCATCAATATCCAACCTGACATGATCAGCCAGATCTGGCAGGTCAATAGAGCCTTTTGACTGTAAATCATCCATCTCAGTTAAAAGCCCTGTTAACTCAGATACCTCGGCATCAGGCAGTCTATAACCAATATTAAGTGCTTTTCGCTTATTCATACGTTCACTTAACTCACGAGTCTCAGCGGTTGTCATTAAACGATAGACTTCATCGATTAAATCTGTAATTGCAATATCCTGCGAATTTCTGGGATGCGCTAAATCGACTTTTAATTCACCTCGAATAAAACCAGGATTACTGCCAAATATAATGATTCTATCGGCAGTTAACACGGCCTCTTCAATGTTATGTGTGACATACAAGATGCCTTTCATCGCTTCATTTTTTTCCCAAAGCTCTAATAAATCCTCACGCAAGTTCTCTGCGGTCAAGACATCAAGCGCAGAAAATGGCTCGTCCATTAATAATAAATCAGGCTCTAAAACAAGGGCTCGTGCAAAACCAACACGCTGGCGCATCCCACCTGAGAGCTCTTTGGGATAGGCATTTTCAAAGCCATCAAGACCAATCATATCAATAGCTTTAAGTGCACGTGCTTTTCGCTCACTTGCCGAAACATCTCTTGCTTCAAGTCCAAGTTCAACATTTTGAAGCACACTCAACCAAGGCATCAACGCAAAGCTTTGAAACACCATAGAGATATCTGGCACAGGCCCAGAAACGTTTTTGTCGCGATAGAGCACCTTGCCGCTTGTTGGCGCGGTCAGTCCTGCAATAATACGTAAAAGCGTTGACTTTCCTGAGCCTGACTTACCTAAAAGTGCAACAATCTCACCCTCTTTCATGCGAAAGTCTACTTTTTCTAATACGACAAGATCTTGCTTATCAGCCTTTGGAAAGGCCTTTGAAACCTGTTCTACATCAAGAATAACATTTTGATCCATTATTACCGCCTTACATGTTCATACTAAAGCGCTTCTCTGCATAATTATATAACCTGCGCCAGAATAATTTGTTGGTTAACACAACCAAAATACACATTACAACCACACCAAGGGCAATGTTTGCCGTGTGATCTCCCGGTGTATTATATTGCTCGGATATATAGGCACCTATGCCTGTTGCTGTTAAAACAGAGTCCTTTCCCCAGTTCACATATTCACTGACAATGCTTGCATTCCAAGCACCACCTGCTGCTGTAATTGCCCCTGTTACATAAAAAGGCATCACTGCGGGAAAAAGGAATTTCGTCCATTTCACAAACCCTTTAAGCTGCATATTTCTTGCTGCCATTTTAAGCTCATATGGAATGGCTGATGCACCAGCAATCACATTAAAAAGAATATACCACTGCGTCCCAAGCGCCATTAAGACAATACACCAAATATTAAAATTCAAATTAAATACAATCACTAAAGTGCCAAATAACCCATAAAGTACATTAACGGGAAACGCTGCAAAAATCTGTGCATAAGGCTGCACTTTCTCAGCGACCTTAGGCCGAAGTCCAATCCAAATGCCAATTGGCACCCAGATAATAGAAGCAATAATAATAAGTGCAAATACCCGAAGCCCTGTTGCGAGCCCATAACCAAATACTTTAATCGTTTCTGCAAACGTAATAGGATCTTCTTTATTATTGTAAATAAACTGCCATGCTAAATAGACAAACACCAAAAGACTGATAAATACGCACACTTGCCAAAGCGCACTTTGCACTCTAGATGGCAGCTTTTGCTCTTTTAAATGATCTATTTGATTATAGCTTTTACTCAGATCTTTTTTAAACCAACGAATATTCACGATTTTATTCGCTTGCAATGCAGTGAAATGTCCAAAGGCCTTTAGAACCGTAGAGCGCTGTAGAAGGCGTAAAAACCAAGAGCTTGAACCACTTTCTTGCATCTCTGAAACCACAAATTTTTCAGACCAAGCTACAATGGGGCGAAATACCAACTGATCATACAAAACAATCACAATTAGCATCACCAAAATAGCCGCGCCAACAGCAGTGAAGTTTTTCTCATCATTTGCTTGATCAATAAAAGAACCAATCCCTGGCAAATTAATTGCAGAGGACGTTGTTTTAGTGAAATTAACAACAATTGTCTCAGAGGCAACCACCATAAACCAGCTTGCTGACATTGACATCATAGTATTCCATATCAGCCCCGGCATTGAAAATGGCACTTCCAACTTCCAAAAACGCTGCCACCCTGATAGTTGATACATATCAGAGGCTTCTCTTAGCTCTTTTGGAATGGTTTTTAAAGACTGATAAAAGCTTAACACCATATTCCATGCTTGCGCTGTAAATATTCCAAAGATAACAGCAAGCTGCGCTCCCCAAAGAGAATATGGGAAAATAGCAAGGAATCCCGTAACTGTAATTGCCAAAAAGCCAAGGATTGGAATTGATTGTAAAATATCAATAATTGGAATAATTACACTCTCAGCACGCTTACTTTTGGCCGCCCATGCGCCAACAACAAAGCTAAATATGAAAGAGCAAAAAAGTGCAATAAACATGCGAACAGTGGTATCAGCCGCATATGTCGGCAAATCCCAAAGACTCATTGAGAGCTTTTCGAATTGACTTACTGAGTGAATATCACGGTAGTCAACACTGCCGCCCAAGTTTGAGCATACCCAAGCCACAATAAACAGCATCGATAAGACAAAAAACAACGAAAAAAGGTCCCAACGACTGGGCAATAAGCGCGTAGCAGGAATGTTGTAAAAACTTTTTTTCATGCTTATCCTATCTGTCTTATTTTAATTTACGGCAGATTCTACTATATCCCTTATTTAAATGATACCACGCTAAATAAGAATTCTACCCCTTTAAGACATATACTCATACAACCGTTTAGCAAGATAATGGTGAATGTTCGTTGTCGGGTGCATAATATTGTAGAATAAAAACCCTGAACAAACTGGTAATGCGTCTGACTCTGCACACGTTTTCCCGACTTCTTTATTGAGCTTTAGACGCGCTTGCAATTGATGCTTATTATAATAAACATCTAAAAATAATTGATCTAATGGGAAGACATGACTTGGTTTGAACTGACCAAATGTATGCAAGACTAGGTTTGCTTTCAATGTCAGGTTAAATATATCTGATATCCATGATACTACATGAAGTGCACCATTAAACATTAAAGGACTTTGAATGCCTTTTGCTAACAGCCCTCTAACTGCTGGCACCATGGAAAAATTAGGCAAATTTAACACATAAATATGATGAGCTGGCACCCCTTGATCAATTAGCAGCTGGACGGCTTGCACAATGTTATCAATTGGATGAGAGATCGCTTGACCATTTTGTGTCATCATTCTAACAATATTCTGATAAAAATCATTTCCTCCCGCCCAGATGATAAAAAGCGATTGTGGATTTGGTTTGTAATTGACATTTTCCAAGTACATGTGCACCTGTTTTAATACGCCTGGCACACAGTTATAGCTACCATAATCATGCACTCCCTTAGTACATAAACTATCAGCCACAGTTGCGGAGGTAGTATCAGTAATAAAATTATTCCCTGTCTCTGCGGAAGCAACAGCAAATGAGACATTATGATGATAGGCAAGGTTATTTTTTAATTCACGAATGGTATAAATTCGTTTTTCTGTTCTCAGCGGCATCAAATTAACAAAATAATTAAACCATGTTTTGCGCTTATGATCTAACTTAGAAATTTCACTGGTGATTGGAGCGCCTTTAGGTGAAAGAATACCCGCTGGCTGAACCCAATAATTGTTACCATGAGGGTCATCACTTTGATAATCTGCACTATCACTTAAGCTATCGCCAAAAACAATAACATTTGTATATAACTCAGGACCACGCTGTGTAATTTCATGATGATGCGCCCTATCCTGCCACCAAATAATACCAACTATAACCGCAATGCTAACAACTAGCACGGCAATGAAAAAACAGAGTAATTTTTTCACTTAACTCCTTTCCTTTTTAATTTTTCCTTTCTACTGCAAAAGAAGTATACCACTCAATCAATATAGGGTACATATTAACTCGCCCTCAAGAAGATAATTGGTCTTTACTCTAGCTAACAAAACTATTAAATCTTTTAAAATGTCGTATAATCTAGCTTAATTATCAGCATGCTTAAATCGCAAGTGGGGAGATCAATGGTAGGTTATTTGTGTTAAATGAGAAAATTAATGATATTGATGCGCTTTTTTGTCATTTAAATACTTATGGCGATAATCGCCACCTTATTTTTCAGAACAAGCAATATACTTTCAAACAGCTATTGCAATACAGTGAATGTATTTGCCAATGGATTGAAAAAAACGCCTTTCAGCATATTATGTTCTCTTTGAAGAACTCCCCTCTTAACATTGCGCTATACTTAGGTGCTTGGAAAGCCGGAGTTCATTTAACACCCATTAATCCACGCCTGATTGATCATGAGCTCATTGAGATTTTAAAAAGATCTCCTCCTTGTGCGCTAGTGCTTGAGCACAGTCAACAGAGTGAAAAACTAGATCAGCTTTGCCACTTGCTTGATACCCAATTTTTTAGCATTACAGACCCTTTAGAGTTCTTAAATACACTCCCTTATAGTAAAAGCACTTCAAAGCTTGCCATAAAAGCGCCTGAAAGTGTAATCACTTATCATATTAGCTCTGGAACAGGTGGTATTTATAAACTGCATGGCCACGCCTTAACGCAAATTTTTGATTATATGTATAAACGCCAATTTGACCTTGGGCTCACTGCTCAAGATACTTTATTGATCTCACTTTCGATCAATCATGCATATGCCTTTTCTTATCAACTGTTACCCGCACTTGCCTTAGGTCTTAACATGGTGATTTTGCCTGAATTTTCACTTAAAGAAGTAATTGATAACATTCAAGCGCATCACATTAGCGCCTTGGCACTTTTGCCAACCATGTATTATTTTTTATTCAATGAAATAGAGCGCCTTTCCATTGATAATACACTCAATCTTAGCTCACTTCGATTTTTAAGTGTTGCAGGCGATCAGACACATCAAAGTTTAATGATAAAATCCAAGCAACTTCTAGGGCTTTCGCTATCAAATGGCATTGGAATGACTGAATTATATGGCTACTCACAAAATACAACCTTACCCAGTGCTTATAATGCTGTGAAAGTATTTGATGATGTCAACGTTAAAATAGAACCAATTAAAAATCATACAGAAACTGAGCAAAGTCACAAAAAGACCGGAGAAGTCTGGATACAATCGCCTATGCAACCGGTAAATGATAAAAGGCAGTGGCTTCCAACTGGAGATTTTGGTTTTATTGACAGTGACCATAATTTGTATTTTTTAGGTCGTATCAAAGATATTATCATTAAAGGCGGTTCAAATATTGCACCTATTGAAATTGAACATTACCTCTACCAAATGCCCGAGATTCGTGAAGTTTATGTTCTTGGCAAAAAAGACAAGATCTGGGGAGAGATTGTCTGTGCATGTATTTCAGCGACAAAACATATCTCAAAAGAGGAGCTTAACCAGCATTTAAGTCAATTTATTAGTGCGTATAAAATGATTGATGAAATTGTCCTTTTTGATACACTGCCTAAAAATGTTACGGGGAAAATCGATCGATATCGATTAAGAGAACACATACATGGAAACCTTATCCTTGGCTGAATTTGCCCTTTTAGAAAACACATTAGATCACACCCAAGGGTGTTTTTATTTCTCTAAGCCTAAGGCTGAGATCATCGCTCATGATGGCAGCACTTTAGCACATGCATTGAAAACCATCGCGCTTTATCAGGCTCAAGGCTGTTATCTTGTTGGTTATATTAGCTATGAGGCATCTTATTATCTAAAGCCTGGGCTTTCTCATTTACAGTCACAAAATGACCCAAAGCCACTATTACACTTCACTGCATTTGAGCAGCTTTCAAATACAATTCCTGAGGCGCTTTCTAGTGAAACTTATGATCTTAGCTCCCCTGCTATTTCGCTCTTAAAAGACCCGCTTAGTTTTGAAGCGTATCAAGAAAAATATCAAAGCATAACACATGCACTGACAAGAGGGGACAGTTATCAAATCAATTTTACCAAACGTATTGAAATTGAATCTGCCATTAACTCATGGCAGTTGTATCAAACATTAAAGAAAAACCAACCAGTTGCCTATAGTGCTTATCTACCCTTTAAACCCAAAACAGTTTTATCATTCTCTCCAGAGCTTTTTTTTCATAAAAACGGCAATAAAATAATGGTCAAACCCATGAAAGGCACATCACCAAGGTCAGATAATGAAAAAAAAGACCTTGAAAGCCGTCTTTTTTTACAAAATGACAATAAAAACCGTGCTGAAAATTTAATTATTGTTGATTTACTTCGCAATGATTTGGCAAGCTTCTGCGATGTTGGCTCAATAAATGTTGAACGCGCATTTGACATTGAGTCTTATCAAAGCGTCTATCAGATGACCTCAACTGTTTCAGCACGCTGTGATATTAGTACTTCATTTTCACAGATTCTATCTCATTTATTTCCTTGTGGCTCGATTACTGGCGCACCTAAAAGGCGCACGATGGAGATTATACATGATTTAGAAACACCCAGAGGTATATACACCGGCAGCATTGGCTATATTATGCCAAACAATGATATGTGTTTTAATGTTGCAATACGCACGATTGAATACCCACACACCCATAATAACCATGCTCAAATTGGCGTTGGCGGTGGCATTACCATCAAATCGAATTTGCACGATGAGTATCAGGAAATGAATATGAAGCTTCGCTTTATTCAATCTGCCTATAGGAGTGATTTTGATCTGATTGAAACACTCTATTTTAGTCAACAGAGTAAATTTCGCTCCCTTGAGAGACACCTATCTCGCTTAGAGAGATCTGCGCAGTTATTTTGTTTTCAATTTGATAAAAACCGCCTTAGAGCACAGTTGATAGAATATGCTCAAACACTAGATAATACAGCCAGCTATAAGATTCGCCTTCAGCTTCAAAATAATGCTGATGCCACTATTACCCATCAAAGATTAATAGCAGATTCGTTACAATTTGTTAAAACGAAGCTTTGCCCAGAGAAAATTCAAAGTGATAATATATTGTGGCAACATAAGACAACACATCCCTCCACCCGCGGATTCTATCAGAAGATGCATGATAAATACACCTCAAATGATGAGAATATGGAGCTTCTATATGTAAATGAGCAAGGGCATATTAGCGAGGCACGCTTTTATAATATCATTGCGGTTATTGATGGGGTCAGTCTGACCCCTCCTATCACAGATGGTCTACTACCCGGCATTTTGAGAGAAAAGCTTATTGAAAGTGGTGAGATTATTGAAAAAAGCATCACAGCAAAGATGCTAGAACATGCTCAAAGCCTTTATTTGATTAACGATGTACGTGGCAAAATACCTGTAAGCTTCTTATCTGACACTGATGATACAAGTAAACAAGGGGCTCAACATGATTTTATATCTTGATCACTATGACTCTTTTGCCAGCATCTTAACCGACTATATCAAACAAACAGGTCACAAGGTGCACATCTCTCGAACGGATGAACCTATTAATAGCGAACAACTTAATACTTACTCACATATCATTATCGGACCTGGCCCTGGGCACCCAAGAGAGCTGAGCCACTTATATCCCATTATCAAAAAAGCCATCACAGAGTCGATCCCCCTGTTAGGTGTTTGCCTTGGGCATCAACTGATTGCTGAGTATTTTGGTGCTGAGGTTTCCAACGCTTCAAGCATCATGCATGGACAAATCTCAAAGATTATACAAAATGAATGCTCTAAACTTTATCAATCCATTCCCAAGGAACTTAAGGTTACGCGTTATCATTCACTGATTGTTAATGCTAATAGCATGCCAGATACACTTTTGGTAACCGCATTAACCCAGCAAGGAGAGATTATGAGCTTTGAGCATAGAGCGCATCCTATCTATGGTGTACAGTATCACCCTGAAGCGTATTTAAGTGAGCATGGACTAGCTATTTTAAGGAACTTTATTCACCTTCCTCAGATATCAAATCACCTTTAAACTGCTTAACATAATCACAAAACAACAAGCTGTAATACCAACGTTCATCATATTCAATGACTGCCTTGAGCGGAATATTGCGATCACAAACCAGCTTAACATCCCCCAGACAATCCCCTCTGATATCGATAAGGTCAAAGGCATAAGGATAATGGTCATAAATGCAGGAAAAGCCTCAAGTGAATCATTCCAATCGATATATTTAACTGAGCTCATCATAAAGCTTCCGACAATAACAAGCGCTGGTGCAACGACAAACATCGGCACCATCATCACCAAAGGCGAGAGAAATAAAAAGGGTAAAAATAAAACGCCCACAATAACCGCTGTAAGACCTGTTCTTCCACCTGCTGCTATTCCCGTTGCCGACTCCACATAAACAGATGCCGGCGAACTACCAAACAACCCAGAAACAGAGGCTGATACCGAGTCAACAACCAAAGACTCTTTAATACGAATAGGATTGCCATTTTTATCAAGCCAATTACTCGCTTGAGCGAGCCCAATAAGTGTACCTGTGCTATCAAATATATTAATAAACAAAAAGGTAAAAACAGCAGGAATGATCGCAATTTGAAAACTACCAGCCCAGTCGATAGCAAAAAACAATGAAAAGTCTGGCCATCTTGTCAAATGCGCTGGAATACTTAATAACTCTGCACCCCCATACCATCTACCAAATGGCAGTGAAATCAAACAGCCAATAATAATCATAATTAAAATAGCCGCTTTCACTCTAAGGGCAAATAAAGCCGCTAATAAAAATAGGCAAACCAAAAAAATCATTACCTCAGGGCTAATTGGACTTATCTCCAGTAAACCTGAGGGCGATTGCTCAATAAACCCTGCATTATAAAAGCCAACCAAGGCAATAAAAATACCAATCCCCGCACCAATTCCATGCTTTACACCATTTGGAATTCCTGCCAAAATTTTGCTTCTTATATTAAACACCGCCAAAAGTACGAAAATCACCCCTGAGTAAAACACAGCGCCTAAAGCTGTTTCCCAAGGAATCCCCCAAGCTTTGACAATCGTATAGGTAAAAAACACATTCATTCCCATTGCAGGGGCAATAGCATAAGGATTTTTTGCATAAATCCCCATGGCTATTGATGAAAAAGCGGTAATAACAACTGTTGTAGTTACTAACGCTGAACCACTCATTCCTGTTTGTGACAGGATTTTTGCATTCACTACGACAATATACAACATCGCCAAGAAGGTTGTTATGCCTGCGATAATTTCAGTGCGAATATTCGCCTGATGCTGATGAAACAAAAAATAACCTTTTAATCTATTAAGCATTTTTCCCCCATTGGTTGTGCTTAGCAATTCTTATAAAATAAACTAACTATTCATGCTAAAGCTGTTACTTTATCTCTCTTCAACCCTTTGATTTTCTTCTTGCAAGATTTCCACGATGTTCCCAGATGGATCTTTGACATAGGTAGATAATGTGCCGTCTCGATGCTTTTTAAGTCGGCCATAGTGTGTTGCTTGTGATTTCTCAAAAGCAATATGCGCCGGATGCTGAGAGGCAAGCACAAAAGCAAGCTTAATATTATCAAACTCAAGCATGGCCCAACTGCTATCTTGATACACTACTTTTGCATTGAAGTTGTCCAAATACCACTTAAGTGTTTCCTCCAAGTTATTCACCTGAATAGCAACATGATCCAATTTGTCCATTTAACACCCTTACTCATCTATCTTACGCAAATGCCCCTAATACCCACTATACCACCCGCAAACCATTTTACTCTATTTCTGCCATTGAATTTCTTGTTCTTTTGAGTCATCAGATATTGCTAATAGTCCAAGCTATTACCTGCAACCCAATGACTCAAAACCATCAAAAACTTCTTCAACATTAAACACCGCAAAATGATTCGCGAGTGGTATATTAGTACTTTGCAATTTTCTCATTTTAATTGCAGTTAACTAGCAGAATATCATTCTTACTAGCATACGGTGACATAGTATACATCTAGCACATTTTTTTGTACAACAGATATCCTTTTAAAAACTGTTTTGTATCATCTAGGATACGATTAAAATTAAGTGCAATACGGTAGTTGTACTGATCAGAAAATTCACTATCAAAATAATGACTCTGGATACTCTCAAGCGAAATATTAGATGTTTCAACATCCGATGCCTCAGACAATAATCTGCCGATCTCTGCTATCTTATTTTGATGCGCATGATAGAAGTGTTGTGCTTTTTGAGGGTAATGTGTACTTAAGTATTGAATGCTCGCAAAATGCGTGCGCATTTTAAAAATAGGCGCAAGACAGATATCAAGCTGCCTTTGCTTTTCTTCTGGTAGTTTTGTTTTATTCACTTCCACCTGCAGCTTCAACTGCGTCAGAATGTTATTAAAATTCATTGCCTCTTCAAATGAAATCTCATCATATTTTTTGGCTTTAAATGCAGATTCCATTAGTTGATAGTGCCTTGCATAAGAAGAAAATATGCCCTCTAAAGAGCTACCTATCGTCAAAGCAATCATTCGCCTAGGCTTAAAGAGAACCTCAGCTATAAAACAAATAATACAAGCAATCAAGGTGTCAATGATTCGCGCCAGCATAAAAGATTCTGCTGACATTCCTGCTGTAGGCAAAAATGCAAAAATGACCATTACGCCCATCGTGATAAACACTGTCGCATAATAGTAGTTAATCAACGAGAAATACATTGCCAATAATACAATAACGGGAATCAGCATCATAAAAAGCTCATCTAAACGCAATAAGCTCACAAGTAATAAGCCAAGAAAAAGTCCAATCACTGTGCCTTTAAAGCGAAGAGATATACGATTACTGACTGCACCTGGTTCAAATGGTAAATATATAATCATCAGGCTCATTGGAATCCAATACCCTCGTTCAATGTCGAACAAAAGCCAAATAAAAATTGCAAAGACAAGTACAAGACTAATTCGCACGGAGCGATATAAGGTCAGTTTATCTATCTCAGACATATTTCTTCCTAAGTTGAATCACCTGAGAGTACAGATCAGCCAACTGCATAAAATAACTATATAAGTGTTTTCTTGCCGCTTCATTTAACTCGCACTCTTCTAAAATAGGAGATCTATCACCCTTGTTAACAACATTATGACTCAATAGCGATCCGATTAGCTCAGCGTATACTTCTGCTTCTTTCTGCGAGATTCCCTCATTATTTTTAAGATACGTTAGCGTCATAATAATATTATGGCAAAGATCTAAATACTTAAAAATCAATGCACATTCTTGCTCATTCAATTTTTTCTTTGCCAGCACAAGTTCCTGCTGACGCAAGAAATAAATATGCCTAAAGACCACATAAATCTCCTGACGATAGCTTGCCTTTTCTATTTGCAAAAGTGCTCTACGAATAGCACAAAGTAGCTCAATGCAAGCAATGATACATTTGGCTTTATTTCTTCTTGGTAAGAGCAAACTCAAGGCAATGGCAACAGAATAACAAATCACCAAGCCAATACTATAATCTTGATAAAGAACCCAACTATTAATTGGGATACCTAAAGTATGATCATACATAATGTGAATAAAAATTGGCGAGAAGACAACACCAAGTGATAGATGAAGCCTTCTATTATTATCACGAAGACTTAAAAGATAACTGAGTAGCGTATAAGCAAAAATCCAACTTAGCAAAATCCATCTAGAACCCATTGTAAAAAATACACCATTAAAGCTAATCCAAATCCAAAAGCTAATCACTGTAGCTGTAATACACTTTTGTGGGCGTGTTTGATTCTGAGGGAAATCACTCATAAAAATCAGCATTAATGCAACAATGATGAGAATAAGAAAATTTGGCCACTGGAAAAAAATATCCAAAACCACAAGGGTTATCAGTCCAATTAAACAACTAATTGCATTATATGCAATGTCTAAATACGGATCTTGCGCTAAGGTGTAATGATAATCTGGCGCGAGTGTTCGCTCTTTTCTATGCCCTTTAATCCAAGCTAACATAGGCACTAGCACCCATATGAAGTGGATAATGAGGGTCAATATTGTTAATACGAATTAATACAGGAAACCTTTGTGGTAATAATAACCACTGGTTTTCTGAGGGCACGCTTTGCAAATTATTATTTGGATTTGTCTCATTTCGCCCAACCGCCCAATTGGTTGAGACAACAACGCCATGATATACCTTTTCACCTAAATACATCCTTAGGCGAATAGTTGCCTTTTGACCAACATGTACGCCAGATAAATTTGTCTCTTTAAAATTTGCCTGCACCCACCAAGTACTTGTATCAACAAACGCAAATAGTGGCTCATATGCCTTGACAGGAGAGCCCGGGGATAAAAACAAATTATTCACCACACCATTACTTGCGGCATACACTTTGGTTGCATGTAAATTGTGTTTTGCTACTTTCACCGCGGCGCTGGCCTCATCCAACTGAAATTCACTTCGTGCTTTGGCAATATTTGCGGCGGTGAGCTGCTCTTTTGCATTATCCAATGCATTTTGTGCTTTATAATACTGATTTCTACTTTCATGATAGACAAGCTTGGCTGAGAGATTTTGCTCATAAAGTGTCTTGTCGCCCTCATAGCGCTCTTTTGCTAACGCTAATGATTTCTCACTGGTATTAACATCATTAATTAAAATAGCGATCTTTTGCTTTGTTTCACTTAACTGCGCTTTTGCTGCATTTAATGCTGCCTGCGCCTCTTCATAACGATATTGATAAAGATTTGATCTCAGTGAAAATAAAAGCGCTCCTTTTTTCACAAACTCGCCATTTCTCACATTTACCTGATCAATAATCCCCGGAACCTCTGCTGCCACTGATCTTGTGTTAGCAACAACATATGCATTATCTGTGATTTTGGCAAAATAGACATAGAAATAGATAAGATATCCTATAATCAGGATAATAATAATCGTTATGACAACTTTACTTTTTTTGATTAGATTCCAAAGTGCAGGCATAGACCCAGTTAAAACTTATGTATATTTAATAACTATTGTAGTTGGCATAGTAAAAATATACTATCTTAGATAAGCACTTTTTTGGGGCGTACTGTTCCTGAAGTTGCACAGTAAATCCCAATAATTAACACACAGCCCCATAAAATAAACGACAAGTGTAATTGGGAAATTTGGAAAAGAACACTAAATATTCCAGCCCAAAAAATAAAGCTTGCATTAAAGGTTGTTCCAAGGCTTGCGCCAATTTGTTTAATTGCATGGTAATAAGCAAGATAGGAGGTTGCAGCAGATAACACACAAGCCACAATCAAAAGAGGATGGAATATACTGTCCCAAACGGTCAGTAGAATAGGTAAATAGAAAATTGCAATAACAATTAAGATCAGCAAATAAGAAACAGCAGAGCAAAACTGACGTACGGCTAAAAGCCATGAAGTATCACATGAAGATCTGTGAGAGACATAGGAGAATAAAACTGACTCCATGCCCCAACCAAGCATCGCACATCCTGCGAATATTAGCCCAATGGTAATATTTTCAATACCTGATTTCTCACCTGCAATCGAGATAAAAATGACGGCAGTCACAGATAAAACCACACCGATTAGTTTTAGCTTTGTTGGTCTTTCACGTAAAAACAAGGTTGCCAAAATAAGTGCCACAACAGGGTAACAAGAAGTAACGACTCCCGCATAGACAGGGCCAGCGTAGGCAATCCCCACCACACCTGCAACCATTCCCAAAGGTCCCGCACAAATAGCGGCAATAGCAAGTAGAATATAAATCTTCTTAGGCGCTTGCCAGTTTTTTGCAAATGTGTTTTTTGCTCGATGATAGGATAAAATACCTGCACAAGAAAAGCTATCTTGCATAAAAGACAAACTCAAAGCAAACACGATGACAAAGAGACTCTGAGAACTTATCAGCACCTTCTGGCTATAGATATTTGTGAAAACATCATTCAGCCCCCACAACATACCAGATAAAACGCCAATAATAATCCCAAGCTTCACTGGCATTTTTTTATACACTTTTTCCATCATCATTAATATTTAAACTTTGTTTGATTAGCTTCAATATCAAGCTTCTCAGGCATAGTGATATCAAAGTGTCGATAAGCGTGTACTGTGGCAATTCTACCGCGAGAAGTTCTCATGATATAACCTTGTTGAATCAAATATGGCTCAATCACATCTTCAATTGTTCCTTTCTCTTCACTAATTGCCGCAGCGATCGTATCAAGACCAACAGGACCGCCTGAAAACTTGTCAATTAAAGTCAATAAATAACGCCGATCCATATGATCAAACCCAACAGGATCAACATTAATCAATGACAATGCTTTATCCGCTATTTTATGATCAATATCCCCTTTTGCTTTAACCTCTGCATAATCTCTTACACGTCTTAACAGGCGATTAGCAATCCTTGGTGTTCCCCTTGCTCTTTTTGCAATTTCTTTTGCACCACTTTCCTCAAGTTTAACATTCATCAATTTGGCCGAGCGCATAAGAATCTTCGATAAATCTTCCAACGAGTAAAACTCGAGCCTTTGCACAATACCAAATCGATCTCTCAAAGGTGAAGTTAATAAGCCTGCGCGTGTTGTGGCACCAACTAGTGTAAATGGCGGCAGATCTATTTTAATCGATCTTGCAGCAGGTCCCTCACCAATCATAATATCAAGCTGATAATCCTCCATTGCAGGATAGAGCACCTCCTCAACAACAGGACTTAAACGGTGAATTTCATCGATAAAAAGAACATCATTTTCTTCTAAATTGGTTAATAATGCTGCTAAATCGCCTGCCTTTTCCAATACAGGCCCCGAGGTTTGCTTCAATGAAACTTCCATCTCATTGGCAATAATATATGACAGCGTTGTTTTACCCAATCCAGGGGGGCCAAAAATAAGCACATGATCAAGTGCTTCTTGTCTTTTTTTTGCCGCTTGAATAAAAATTTCCATCTGCTCACGCACAGTTGGCTGGCCTTCGTAATCTTTAAGGCTCTTAGGACGAATCGCCCGATCAATTTGATTATCTTCTGGATGTTTATCGCCTGAAATAATTCGATCTGTTTCAATCATTCGCTAAAACTTTAGTATTTCTCACACCGATAAGCCTAGCATGTTTTTCATTTAAATACGACCTAATCTCTTCGTAATCTATCTGAAACTGCAATTGGGCTCGGATAGCTAAACATCACGATATAAGAGGAGACAATAAAGGTTAAAATGCTCACTGCTTCGACAATGATTTCACTTTGTGTTGTCGCTATGCCTGCACTTGCAGCTAAGGTGATCAGTAACAGAGAAAACTCACTGCCTTGCCCCAAACGAACACCGATTTCAAATGCTTCATTTCGTGGCTCTTTTACCATCCACAATGTAACAAAATGTAAAAGTGGTTTTAACAATAAGGTTACTAAAGTAAGCACAATAACAACGCCCCATACTTCAGGCAACCCTGCCAAATTAAACCCTGCTCCCACGGAGAAGAAAAATAATATTAAGAAAAAATCTCGAAGTGGCTTTAAGTTTTCATAGATATATTTTGCAATAGGCGAGCTTGCGATTGTCACGCCAGCAATAAATGCACCAATCTCAGTTGACAGCCCAAATAATACCGCAAGTTGTGCCATACCAAGACACCAGCCAATGGAAAGCAGAAAAATATACTCTTTAAAGCGATTAAAACGCCTAAAGAGTTTAAAGAGAAAATACCTTTGAGCAAGATACCCAAGTCCTGCCAAAACAGGCAGTGCAATAACCAATTTAATCAGGGAGAAAAAATGAATATTATCAGCTTGTGATGACCAAAGGCTAATTAATGTTAACATTAAAATCGCCACCAAATCTTGAATCAACAAAATAGCGATAACCAGCTCACCAATCCTTTTATGATGAAGTGCGGTTGTTGGCAGCATTTTCAAACAGATAATCGTGCTTGAGAAGATAAGCGCAGCACCAATAATAAAGCCCTGTGCGCCGATGCCAAATAGATGACAAATAAATACTGTTGCAATAATAAATATCACACTACTGGTTATCGACACAAATAATGCTTTTCTCAGCATTTGTATCATGCTTTTTATTTCTAAGTTCAACCCTAACAAAAAGAGCAAAAACATGATCCCAATATCAGAGATTTCATGCACCGTTTCAACATTGCTGATAAGGCCAAGGCAGTGCGGACCCACAATCAAACCCAGCGCAATATAAGCCACAATAATCGCTTGACGCGTATAAAGTGCTAAGGTTGCAAAAACAGAAGCCCCAAAAAATACTAAAAAGAAAACAAATAACAACCCATGCATTGAGTGATCCTACTTAACTAAATTATCTGCATTCAAAAACACAAAAGCATCTGTTTGCTTCACCCCCGTTAACATAAAGCCATGAGCAAATGCTTTTTGTACTTTAATTGCTTTTTCTTCATTCTCTAGCATGAAGTATAGCTCAATCTTGCTGGCACCATAATAAATAATCAGCTCTCTATCAAAAATAATACAAGGGGTATGTGGCTCAGCACTATCACCATATTTAGATAAATGATCGTTCAGCGCTTTAATAATAACATCTCGTGCGGGAGGCATTTTTTTAGGGCTTACAAATTGCTCTGGATGCTCACTGACATCAACATGAACCGTGACATCTTTAAGGTCATCAACACGCTCAGCTAACATGCCTCGAACATGCTCAGCAATATAATGCCCTTCTGATGCACTGACATGCTCATCAACCAAGATATGGACATCAAGGACAATTTGACCCGCCATTTTTCGTGTGCGCAAACAGTGATATTTTTTCACGCCGTTCACATTCGAAATAATTCTTTCTATTTGCTTTAATGTTTCTCTATCAACGCCTGTATCAATTAATTCAGATAATGATTTCCAAGCCCATTTCACGCCCATTTTTGCAATCATATACGCCACAATAATCGCTGCAACCGCATCCATCCAAACCACACCCAGCATCGTACCAATCAGTCCAATTAGCACAACAACTGATGAGTACATATCCGAGCGGCTATGCCAAGCATTGGCACGAAGAAGATCTGAATTTATTTTATTTGCGCTTCTCATGGTATAACGAAAGAGTCCCTCATTCGCTAAAATAGAGATGATTGCCGCATAGATAGTGAGCGTATCTGGGATAAGAAGCTCACCAAAATACCAGTTTTCAATGGCGTGATATGCAATAAGCACAGCCACAACCATTAAGATCACAGATAAGATCACAGTGGCGAGCGTTTCAATGCGCTCATGCCCATAAGGGTGATCAAAATCAGCACCTTTATTTGCATGTTTCGCTGCAAAAAGTACCATCACATCACTTACAAGGTCAGATAATGAATGAATGCCATCGGCAAAAAGCGCTGATGATTGACCAATCAGGCCAATAATTATTTTAATCAGCGCTAAAAATGTATTTACAAACATGCCAACGATGGTGACACGCTTTGATTCCTCATAACGATCTATTTCTGTCATTTTGCCCACAATGCTTTTGAAAATCCTACTTCATGTTAGAGGATAATACGCAATCAGAATAACTTGTACATAAAAAACGATCATATCTATCAGTTTGATGATGAATCAATAATCATTCTCACGCGTTGATAATAAATATACTGCCCGATTAGAACACATAAAAATAGGATAATTAAAATCGGACTGATGATGCTTGGAAGTGGCCAACCCAAAGTTAACGCTGAAATTTCATCACACACAAGAGCCGTTAGATTTAATAAAATAAACCAAAGACTAAAACCCTCTGCACTTTTACTTTGAAAGTTCTTAATAATTTGCGGTAGCCAATAAACTGAATAGCAAATCATGCTGATAAAGCCAATATTCTCCAATATTGATTCAGAGAGTCTAAATGCATTTTGAGTTGAAATAATCACACCCAATAGAATCATCACAACGATAAAAAGATGAAAATGATAGCTTATTTTTTTACTGTCACGATAGATTTGCCATTGTTGTATAATTAAACATGCCAACGTTAAAATCGTTACTGCTCTATACTGCCACTGAAGCCCATAGCCAAAGCCATAAATCAAATCAAGCACATTTGCCAACACCATTAAAGCTTGTGTGCTCATGCTGATATCCGCTGTTTTATGCTTGAGTTGATTATGTAACAACTGAGGAAGAAAATATAAACAATAAATTAAAAACGAAATATTAATGGTTATCATCCCAATACTGCTAGCTGCCACCTAAATTTCCACACTCTCATACAATTGATGGCGCTAGTATAGAGCCATTTGATAAAGATTCATAGTCATAGCTTATGGTGAGAATAGGCTTACTAAGACTTAAAGCCCATTCAAGCCCATGTTTAAGAGGGGCTGCTATGAAGAATTTGACCGGTTATACTCTAAAACTATATTTCTCATCCTATATTCTGTGATATGTAAAGCCGCTCTCTTATAGGCATTCATATCTACCCCTGAACTCATCACCTGCTGATCAGGTTTAATATGATTTATTGCAACGCAAGCAAATAGGATAGAGCTAAACACTACCACGAAAGAAAAAAAGTTCCAAACAATTCCACCTTTATCGATAGATGCTGGTAACTTTAGAGACAAATTTATGACAAGCAAAACAGCAATCACAAATGATACTCCATAAAATATAATAATATTTGCTTGCATTCCATCATTTGTACCTATACTTTGCAACCCTGCTGATAAGACAGTTATGCTTAACAGAACAACCATAATATATGCCATAAAAGCAGTTCTAATAGCTAATAAAGCAATATATAGCACATTATCCTTAGTTGTTTTAAGCCTAAGACTTAAAAGAATTATTACTGTCAACACAACAGTGTGTATCAATGTTGATGATATCACTCCTATGAATATGGTATTCACATGGTATATAGAGAAAAATGAAATATGCAGCACATCCGTTACCGGTGCAAATGCTGAGAACAGCACTGAACCTATTGCCAACTCCCCTGCGTAGAAGCTTATATATGCAACAATTATTATAAATAGTATTGTTCTAATAATAGCTTCAGATAACTTACTTCCTCCATAGGTTAAACTAAAGCTCCTAGAAAATAGTGAAATAAACTCTCTTATATAATTAATACTCACTGAAAGGCTCCTTTCACCCATTCGATCTGATTCGCTGTAATTGCCACCACATCAAATCGACACGCTAAAGACTGATATTGTTTATGTTTTTGCAAAAAGCTTGCTGCTGTTTTTTTAAGTTTTTGCTGTTTTTGATAACCAACCATTTCAAGTGCGCTGCCAAATAGATCCGAAGCGCGATATTTCACCTCAACAAATATCAAGGTATTTTCCATTAAACCAATGAGATCGATCTCTCCAAGTGGTGTCGAAAAATTTTGAAAAAGAACCCTAAAGCCTTTTTGCGCTAAATACTCAAGGGCTTTCTTTTCAGCTTCATTGCCGATTGATTTACTCATTTTATACTGATTTAATCCCTGAGTGCCTTAGAAGTGCATTAACCTCTGGATCTCGTCCACGCAAGTTATGAAACAGCTTTGCCGCAGAAGATGAGCCGCCTTTTTCAAGAATATGCGATAAAAACTCTGTGCCCACATCACTGTTTAAGAGCTCCCCAGATTCTTCAAACATGGCAAAGGCATCACTTGATAGCACTTCAGCCCATTTATAACTGTAGTACCCTGCTGCATAACCACCTGCGAAAATATGAGAGAAACTATTTTCAAAGCGATTATATTCTGGCGGCATGATAACTGCTGTTTCTTTGCGCACCTCGTCCAAAATCGCATGTACATTTACATTATCCGCATGTGCTTTATGAAGACGAATATCAAAAATGGCAAACTCTAATTGGCGTACCATTGCCAAGGCTGATTGAAACTCTCTGGATGCCACCAATCGATCAAATAGATGTTGTGGTAACATCTTGCCTGTTTCAACATGCTTTGATAATTTCTCAAGTCCTTCTTTGCACCAGCAAAAATTCTCCATAAACTGGCTTGGTAATTCAACTGCATCCCACTCAACACCATTAATTCCGGAAACACTTGGGTAATCCACTAGCGTTAAAACATGATGAAGTGCATGACCAAATTCATGAAAAAGCGTTAACACATCATTATGTGTTAAAAGCGCCTCTTTGCCTTCCTGTGGCGGCATGAAATTACAATTCACATAAGCAACAGGCAATTGAATACTGCCATCTTTGTGTTTATAACGCACCCTTGCCTCATCCATCCAAGCTCCGCCGCGTTTATTCTCTCTGGCAAATAAATCTGTGATGATTTTCCCTCTCAGTTTGCCTTTTGCATCATAAAAGCTATAAAGTGCAATATCTTCATTATAACGATCAAAGCTCACTTCTTTTTTTGCCTCCAAACCATAAATATCCCGTAGAATATCAAAAAGTCCCTGACTGACTTGTGATAACGGAAAAAATGGGCGAAGCTCATCTTCTGTAAAATCAAATGCTTTCTTTTTCAGTTTTTCACTATAATAAGCAATATCCCAAGGTGCCAAATCATCCTTAACACCCAATGTTTTTACAAATGATTGCAGCTCTGCTAATTCATTTTTTGCCTGTGCTTTGGTTTTATGGAGCAAATCCAATAAAAACCCTTCAACCTCATCTACTGAAGATGCCATTTTGCTGGCAATAGATACCTCAGCATGTGAGTCCATTTGCAAGAGCTTTGCCTGAGCCTCTCTCAATTCTAAGATCTCACTCATTAATGCAGTATTATCATACTCTGGATAATCAAACAACTCTGAAGCCCTTGTATTGTAGGCATGATAGAACTTCTCTCTTAAGGCTTTATTGTCAGCTTGCTGAAGCACTGCCAAATAAGTTGGAGGATCAATGCCAAGCACATAGCTGTCATTTTTCCCTAGTGTTTTGGCTTTTTCTTTAGCTGCATAAATCACCTCATTTGAAAGCCCAGATAACTCGTTTTCATCCGTAGTCTCATACTGCCATTTCATCGTTGCATCAAGCACATTATTCTCAAATTGACTTTGCAGCTGCGAGAGCTTAATTGACATTTCCTTAAACTTTTGACGCTCTTTTTGTGCCAAATCAACGCCTGATAATTTAAAATCACGAATCACATCATTCAGTGCTTTTTTCTGTACTTCATCTAGTGTTTCATCACTTTCAAGCACGATCTTATACGCTTTGAGTAAGCGCTCATCTTGTAGCGATTCTGTATTATAGGCTGAAATAAGCTCTAAAGTGCTTTGATATACTGCTCTTAGCTCTGGCGTATTTTGCACTGCATTTAAATGTGAAATTGGCGTAAATGCTTTGGATAAAGTATCTTCTGCCACTTCCAAAGGATAGACAAAATTTTGCCATGTATAATGCTTCTGCGTTAACAGCGCTTCTTTTGTTTTTTGGCAAAATGCGATAATCTCTTTAATTTCTTCTTCTGCCTTATTAATATCCAACGCGCTAAAAATGGGTAATTCTGTCTCATATTTTTGAATTAGTACTTCTGTCATGGTTTACCTTTTTTCACTCATAATTACTTCATTATCATCCTCCTTTATAATACACTTATTCAATTCTGAGAAAAGTAAGCACAGCTAAATGTCTGCAAATTTTACTGGTATTCTGGCCGCATTTGTCATGTTTATCATCCCAATGCTTTTTGCAATCACCCTTCATGAAGCCGCTCATGCCTATGTTGCTAGGCTAAGAGGCGATAACACAGCCTCAATGCTAGGAAGGGTTTCTTTAAACCCTATTCGCCATATTGACCCACTTGGCACCATTATTCTACCCACTGCAATGTTTCTGTTGGGCACCGGTTTTCTATTTGGCTGGGCCAAGCCTGTCCCTGTCGATTTTAGCCAACTAAAAAAGCCAAAGTTAGATAGCGTACTTGTTGCTATTGCGGGGCCGCTTGCCAACTTTATTATGGCAATTATCTGGTTTATATTATGGAAGTATGTGCCTAATTTTGGCATGCATCAAATGGCCTATTTTGGCGTCATGCTCAATCTGATGCTGATGGTATTTAATTTACTCCCGATTCCGCCTTTAGATGGTAGTCGCATTATCAGCGCATTTCTTCCATATAAAGCTGCCATGCGTTATAACCGTATCGAACGCTGGGGCATTTTAATTGTGCTCCTATTACTGTTCATCCCATTTGGGCAAACAAACCTTTTAGCAAGCATCTTATATCCGATTATTAATGTGCTACTAATGATTATTCAAAGTATTTTCTAAGGAGCGGTAACAATGAACTTAGAACTAGAGCAACCTGATAGTAATATTTATATTAAACACTTTGAAAATGGAAAAATCGCTTTTCCACAACATGAAAGCTCAAAAAATGTGATCTTTGACCGTGAAAAAATCATTGTCCCTGACTGGTCTGTTTCCAAGATTACTTGTTTAAACGAAGAGAATATTAAAGCACTCATTCATCCGAAGTATGAAATTGTTTTATTAGGCACAGGTAACTCTCTTATTATTCCGCCCAAAGAGATTTTACATGCATTTGCCAAGATCGGAAAATCTTTAGATTTTATGAATTCAAACGCCGCTTGCAGAACGTTTAACCTGCTTGCTCATGATGAAAGAGAGGTCATCGCCGCCATTATTGTTTGAATTTAATACAAAATAATGAATTGGGTATATATGTTATTTCATTCTTCTAAAATCAATGCTATAAACTACAGTAATCAACTTGAGTATAACAATCTAAAAACCTAGAAAGAGGATAATATAATGAAATACTTAGCCGCAGCGTCCATTATTGGTTCCGCTATCTTATTATCTGCCTGTGCAACCCAACAATCTGCACCACAAGCTGAGCCTTCTCCAGCTGATAATGTAAGTGCGCCGCAAACAGTAGCACCTATTTCAGCTGTAAAACCTGTTTCAAGCACAAACGCAAATACAGATAGCGCAAATGCTAAAGGGAAAGAGACAACAGAAAAAGTCAACACCCTGCAAAAACCTATCACGAAGGTTGATACCAGCATTCCTCAAGCAAAGGTGAGCCTAAGTGAAAAAGATAATCGCGTAATTGCTAAAGTATACAGCACATGGAATGGTGCCAAACAAGGTGATTTGAAACTACATTGGATCGCACCACCAAACTCTAGCTGTATTAGCACAACATTTACCATCATGAAGTATAAAGAGAAAAATGATTACTCATGGGCATATCGCACCTTTGATCATAATATCAATGGTGCTAAAGTAAACTGCTCTGGAAAATGGCAAGTAGAAGTTATCTATAAGCCGACCATGCAGATTATTGCCAGCGACAGCCTTGATGTAACTGCACCGGTTACCACAAAAGCGCCAGCGAAGCACAAATAAAGTTTATTCCTAAAAAATCTTGCGATAAGCTAATGACAATCTAGCTGGGCTTGCTATCATAAGGCTATTTTATTAGCTTTTGTAGATAGCAATGTCATCGAATAACAAATCAATCTTAACTTTAACCTCTCATAGCATCATACTGATAGGCGCTGCCATTGGTGGCATTTTATTCTGGCAAATCCCCAAATTACCAGAGACTTACTACAACCTCTCATTTTTGATTGCTTATATTGTTTCTCTTATCTTTATCTCAGCACCTATTTTTGTTGCAGAAACCGCCAGCAGTTTTCTAAGTAAAAAAACGCTCTTTGCAAATTTGCGTTACTTGAGTGGTTCCGAGCGGTTTCGCTGGTTTGGTATATTGATTGTACTGGCATCAATTCTTATGCTGATCTTTACAATGGGAAATCTTTCAAGCTTTATTAGCGCCTTTGTCTTCAGCACACATATGGCAACCACGCAAAACTTACAGCATACGCTTGATAATGCACACACCTATTCTGCTGTTATTACGATTATTACCAGTGCTGTTTTAATCGTGCTTTTACTCATATTACAACTAAGGCGCTTTTTTATTGCTAGTGCAATGATCCTAAGCCTATTTGGTATTGTCTTATTTATTGCTTTTTTTATCTATAGCATTGCTTTTCAAAATCTACTTGTCGCCCTATCAAGCTTTTTCACACCTAACTTCACCCTGTTAAGCCATTTTTCGCTTTGGTATAGTGCCATTACACTTGCACTTTTTACAAGCTTAATTGGCTTTGGCGCCCATATCGCACTTGGTAGGGAAATAAAAACACATTTCTCATATCGTAAATTAACGGGCATTTATCTTATTAGTAGCGTTATTTTTGCTGCGATTATTATGATTTTATATCACAGCTATAGCGCGACTTCGCACACCACGCAAATGACCGCACATGCGAACCCTTTTGTGCTAACGTCTTTAATGCTTTTATTTGTGATTTTACTTAACTTAAGCCTATCAACCTTGCTCTGCCAGGTTGGCAAAGTGGCTATGCCTTATACTAAAAAAGCCACATTCCCTATTCGTCTTATCCTATTTGTGCTCTTATTCTTAGCGATTTTATTTTACCAGCTTGATTTCTCAAAAACAGCGCTCAGTATTTTCTCTGAAAGCTTTATCTTTAGTTTGGTGCTCTTTATTGCTTATGTAGAGACACTTCTTTTTGGTTGGATTTTTGATGCGCAAAAAATGCATTATGCGCTTTACAAACACACACAAATTAAAATGAGTGCGCTGTTTAATATCTCGCTTAGACTCATTGCACCTACTGCAATACTGGGAACTTTAATCAATAGTATTGTGAGCATTTATCTTAATACTAATTACTTATTAGATATCATTGTATTTGTCTTGTCCTTTGTCATCACAATCGTACTTGGCCGCATTTTATATCAAAAATTTAAATAATCGATTAACTCTGTCCATTTTTTCGTATTTCTAACGTTTAATCTTGACGATTGGATTGGCATTATCTATCCTCAAGGCTTACAAAATGAATACAATATTCACTATGCAAACACTTTCTGATATTCGCACACTTATGGCGGATGATATTAAGCACAATAACCAGTGTATTATCACTTCACTTTCATCTGATGTTGCTCTTATTAATCAAATTAGCCAGTACATTATTCAAAGTGGTGGTAAGCGCTTGCGCCCACTTTTGGTGATGCTGTGTGCTCGCGCATTAAGCTACAAAGGAGAGAGTCACCATAAAGCAGCTGCTATTATTGAGTTTATTCATACAGCAACCCTGCTCCATGATGATGTCGTTGATGAATCTGCATTGAGAAGAGGTGAGAAAACAGCCAATAATGTTTTTGGTAATGCCGCTTCTGTTTTAACAGGTGATTTTCTTTATTCACGCGCATTTCAAATGATGGTTGAACTGGAACAAATGTCGATTATGAAAGTGCTTGCTGATGCAACCAACAAAATTGCCGAAGGAGAGGTTCTACAGCTGTTAAACTGTAATAATCCAGAGATTAATGAGCAAGATTATATGAATGTGATTTATTGCAAAACGGCAAAACTTTTTGAAGCTGCCTGTGATATCTCAGCAATTTTGGCTAAGGCAAATAACACTGAAGCGCACGCCATACATCAGTATGGTATTCATTTAGGCAATGCATTTCAAATAGCCGATGATGTACTTGATTACACTTCAGACAGTCAAACCATGGGCAAAAACATGGGAGATGATCTTGCTGAGGGGAAAGTGACTTTGCCACTTATTTATACACTTAACCATACTGATAAAGAAAATCAAAGATTGATTCATGATGCCATCAAACAGGGACATCATCCTAAAATGGATACAATCATTGAGATTGTGCAAAGCTGTGGCGCTATTGATTATGCGCTGGATCAAGCACACTTAGAAGCTAAATCAGCTGCCCAAGCATTAGATGCAATTTCTCACTCAGCTTATAAAGATGCCTTGATTCTACTTACCAAACTTGCTGTTAAACGCACCCACTAGCTTATGAAGAAGAATCGACCATTTTGGCAAACGACCCCGCTTGAGAAAATGAGTCATGCTGAGTGGGAATCCCTTTGTGATGGCTGCGGATTATGTTGCTTACATAAACTTCAGGATGAAGACAGCGATGAAATTTACTACACTCAAGTTGCCTGTAGATTACTTGATTGCCATAGCTGTCAGTGTACAAATTACCCTCATCGAAAATTACTTGTGCCAGAGTGTTTAAAGCTTGACTATAAAGAGCTAAAAAAAGCATATCACTGGCTGCCTGAAAGCTGTGCTTATAGGCGTCTTTATCTTAAAGAAGGTTTACCCAGTTGGCATCCGCTTGTTAGTGGTGATAAAAACACGGTTCATACAGCCAAAATCTCGGTACGCACTTTTGCCATCTCTGAAAAAGATATCGATGGCGATTTGGAGGATTATTTATTATAAGCTTCTTGATATTCTAAGATTGTTTTTTCCCTTATCTCATTCAGCACATCATAAGCTTGTATCGCCGTTTCTGAAAAGACTTGATCTGAATTTGATAATGCCTTTTCCAGTGTGAGCAACGCCTCTTTCATTTTGGGAAGTCCACAATAACTACTGGCACCATGAAGTTTATGCACTGCAGCCTTAAGTACAACTTTATCCTTGTTATCATAGGATGTTTTAATCTCCAGCCACGCTTGCTCTAGCGCATCCATAAATGCTTTAATCATTTCTCTAGCAAAGGCTTCATCTCCACCAGCAAGCGACTTACCAAACTCTATATCAATATAACTATCCGTTTGCTCACTGTGATGCAACATATCATTTTCTTTTGTTTTGTATGTAGTTTTCTGCAAAAACTTAGCGATCATCTCACTTATTTTTGCCTCATTGATAGGCTTAATGGCTACCTCATCAAACCCAGCTTTGACAAGTCTTTCATCGTTGGAATCTAATACATCAGCAGTCACTGCAATAATAGGAATTGTTTTATAGCGCTCAATATTTCTAAGGGCTTGGCAAAGCTCAACCCCATCCATCTCAGGCATTTGTAAATCTGTTAAAATAAGATCAAAATTATAACGTGAAATCAAATCCAACGCTTCTTTTGCACTTAGCGCACTATAAACGATTAGTTTTTGCTTATCTAATAAAAGCTTTAACAATCTCAAATTAATTTCATTATCATCAACAGCAAGGACCGTATACACCTTGTCTAAAACAATAGGCTGTTTTTTAGGCTCTTTGGCTTTTAAGGAAGAAGCTTTCACCTCTTCTTCAAATAACAGCGCTTTAACCAATCGCTCCTGCCTAAATGGAAAGCCCAAAAAGCCATCAATCTTGGCATTAAGCACATACTCAGCTAAATCATTGTCATTGAGATTACTGAATAATAAACTTTTTGCTTGTGAGAACGCCTGAATATCCATAATCAGTGAACGATAAAGCTTTTTGGCATCAGGAAGATTCTCTTGTGTATAGGCAATGATAACACAATCAATAACACTATTCTCAGCAATATAATCAATAAGATTTTCTTCCGTATTCACAGCAATAACTTCAGCACATAGACTCTCAAGACTCTTAATCAGCGCCCTAGCGGAGAACTCAGTTTGATCAAATACCACAATCCTTTTATTTTTTAACTCAGTATTACTGGATTTATGGCCTATTTCTTTAATATCATGTTTATCTGATTTTTTAAATTCCAGCGTAAATTGAAATGTAGAGCCTTCGTTTAGCTCACTATTGATACGAATCACACCACCCATTTTTTCCACAAGGCTCTGAGTAATGGTCAAACCAAGCCCAGTTCCGCCGTATTTGCGACTAGTAGAGGCATCTGCCTGCGTAAAGGCATTAAATAGATTTACCATTTGTTTTTGGGTTAGCCCAATGCCTGTATCAACCACTTGAACATTAATCCCAACTTCATCCTTACTATAACTCTCACGTTTCACTACAAGCTTAACACCACCTTTTGGTGTAAATTTCAACGCATTACTTAATAGGTTCGTGATAATTTGAGAAAACCTAAGCTCATCGCCAATCACCACTTCTGGAACCTTATTATCAATCATTAAAGCAAACTCTAATTTCCGATTAATAATGGCAGGTCGAAATAAGACAGCAACATTTTCAATTGTATTTATAATATTAAAAGGATGCGCCTCCAAGATTAAACCACCTGATTCTATCTTAGAAAAATCTAATATATCATTAATAATCTCTAAAAGGTGCTTTGACGACTGTAGTGTTGTTCTGACATATTCTGCTTGCGTTTCATTTAAAGGACTGTTGCCTAATAGCTCTAAAAATCCCATAATGGCATTCATTGGCGTGCGAATTTCATGGCTCATATTTGCCAAAAATTTACTTTTAACCTGACTTGCCTCTATTGCTTCATTTCTCGCGGCATCTAATTGCAGGTTCTGTTTTTCAATTGTTTTTAAGGTTTCTCGAAGATCCGATGTCGCTTTTTTAATATTCTGCTCCATTTCTTCATGAGAGTGACGAATGGAATGGGTCATATTGTTAATCCCCTCTTCAAGCACTTTCATCTCTCCTGGTGGATCAGTACTGACATGTGTATCTAATTTTCCATCTCGAATACGCTTCACAGCATTAATAATAGCAAAAAGTGGGTTAATCAACTCGCCTGCCAATCTAAGCCCAAATAAGATACTAATAGTCAGCCCAATCAATACAATTAAAAGCGCTGCAATAATCGCTTGATATTGACTAAATACTGTATCTTCACGACTTAAAGTGACAACAGCCCATCCCACTTTGTGTGCATAACCATAATAGGCCTTGGAGCCATCTGGCATGTTTCTAAGATTAATTGAACTTGCAAACACTGGGGAAATGAGCTGAATACTTTGATCTGACTCCAGTCGTATCACTTTTGGTGAAGCAATACTTTTACGTTCTGTGAAAAATTTATTCTCAAGCTGCGGCACCTGTCCACTAAAGCTTAATAGCTTACCATCAACGCCATAAATTGCCGCCATTTTTACGGTAGGATAACCCATAATATTATCGGTTATATTTTGTAAAACAGCCTGATCATTTTGGGAAAGCGCATACTCAGAAGAAGCAACAAGTTCAGATAAAATGGCCTCACCTCTAATCGATAAATTACGCTCAAGGTCCGCAAAACGCATACTTAAAAAATAAAATGACAATAGTAAAGAGACGGTTAATGTCGGTACAATCGTCAATAAGATCATACGACCTCGAATACCTACTTTACTTATCATATACGCATCCGCTATCAGCTTATAACATCAGTATCTACAAGTATATCATTCACAAATCATTTTGCGGATGTAAATTATGAAGATAGTTTTTTCCATTTTTTGGTTCCCTGCAAATAAACGGGCATCGCATTATCTGAAAGCTGATCACTTAGACTATCTAAGGCATCATCCTTGAATAGTGGGGCAGCATACTTACAATCAAATAAGGCCTTTTCTACTTGATAATGTTTTTCTAATCCAAATGACTCCCCCACAATTATTTCAGGCTTAAAGGCATTAACTGCCTCTGATACCAAATGCTCTTCAATGCATTTTTCTTCAAAAAACATCAACTGATCAGCGCGTATATCATATATATAATTCCCAATGTAAGCATCTCCCATCTTAGCATCTAATAGGACTGATATTTTATTAAAACCCCTCTCTTTTATATAATACATTGCAGCCAGCGCCATGCTTGAAAATCCTCTTACCGGCAAATCAAGCGCTAGAGAAAAGCCCTGCATCACAGCAGCTGCAAGTCTCACGCCAACAAAGCTACCAGGCCCCACACCATAAGCCAATTTTTGTATTTCACGCTTATCCAGAGAAGTGTTACTCAGTAGCGCATCTATCATATTTAACAAATGCACATTATGCAGACGAGGAATCTCTTTGGTTTCACTCATAACTAGAGCGTCATTATCAAATACAGCAACGCTGCAAAAATGGCTTGAGGTATCAATCGCGAGGGTTTTCATAAGAAATTAAGTTATACTTTTTATGGTATTATACCACCAGAGCGTCTTTTTTCGGATGTAAATTTAATACTCATCTTGCTCAATGATTTTAGGGGTAATAAAAATCAAAAGCTCTTTATTTTCATATTCATTTGAAACACTACGAAATAACCAGCCCAAAAGTGGAATATCACCTAAAAGTGGTACTTGACTTTGTTTTTTGGTTGCTGAGCGCTCATAAATGCCCCCGAGCACAACTGTTTGACCATTTTGCACCATTAGTTTTGTTTGTATCTCACGCTTATCTAATATTGGCTCTTCGGTAAGCCCGGCAGTATCTTGTGTCACACCATCTTTTTTCACGGTTACTTCCAAAATCACTTTACCATTGGGTGCAATTTGTGGCACAACTTGAAGCTCCAAAACCGCTTCTTTAAATGCGATACTCGCCGCCCCCGATGCAGTAGATTCATTGTATGGGATCTCCTTACCCTGTTTGATATATGCCTCTTTATTCTCGGCAACAACTAAATGTGGAGATGAAACAACCTTTGCATTACCCTCTGTCTCCAAAGCCGATAGCTCCAAACTCAAATCAATTCCACCAAAAAGTCCAGTGAATGATATAGCAGCATTGGAAGATCCCGCTTTAGCATCAGCGCCTTTAATATAATTTGGTAAAATACTAATAACATTATTTTCATTATTAGAATCAACAGCATTATAGCCAATGCCAAGCTCAAACACTGAATCTTTTGTCACTTCAACAATTCTGGCTTCAATAAGCACTTGATCAACAGGCTGATCCAGCTCACTAATCATTGCTCTTATCTTCTCTATACTATCTGCTGTGTCAGATACAATTAATGTATTCGTGCGCTCATCAGCAACAATAGAGCCACGTGCTGAGAATAAATCTACAGAACCTGAAGTTAACATTTTTGTCGTCTCTAGCGCCTTAGCATAATTCAAAGGGATATAGGCTATTTTTAGTGGTGCTACCTGTTGATTGGCTTTTTTTGCTAATGCCTCTTGCTCATCTTGAGCAGCAATCTCTGCAACTGGAGCAATATATAAAATATTCCCCATTTGACGTTTACCCAAGCCTTTAGACATTAATACAATCTGTAAAGCCTCCTCCCAAGGAACATCTTTTAAATTCAGTGAAATGGTTCCAGTAACACCATCACTGACCACCAAATTTAACCCTGCAAACTGCGCCAAAATTTGTAACAGGGAACGCACTTCTATATTTTGAAATTTTAGGCTAATGCTTTTATTCACATTGAAGCCTTCTATTTCGCTATATGCTTTATTGATGGTTACTACTAACCGGTCAGCAAGCTTTTGATATTCATAACTAAACGCCTGCCCCATATGTAGAACAACTTCAATATTATTTCCAACCTGAGTAATATCAATCGTATTGACAATCGTATTAAATACAGAGGCATCAATGCTATGCAGCCAATCTTGGTCAATTTGCGCATTGAAAAAAGTAATCAAGAGTGTATTTTTCGCATCTGAAAAATGAATTTCGGCATTTTCCTGCTTCCAATTAAAGCTAATAACACTGCCATTATTCAGTGCCCGCTTAAAGCTGATATCTGTTATTTTAGTCTCTGAGTGAGGTGTAATTAAATCTGGCGTGACACGATTTACTTGATCATTGATAATATCATCAATACTAAAAGCACTGCCTACATCTTCCCCTAAATCATCACCTGTATGCTCATCACTGAGCTCATGCACTATAGTATTTGTATCTAAAGCTTGATCCATATTTTGAATTGCCTTATGCTCTTGATCTGTCTTAGTCAAAGGTGCATGTGTCATCGTGTGATTATCATCATACAACAAGGCAATATCAGAGGCAGTTGGAATACCTACTTCTACAGTTAAATTTTTTCCAAAGGTCAGCGTATCGGTATCAGCAATAGAAATACTGCCACCAAACATAGCAAAAAGCATCGCATATTTAAGGGGATTCTTTTTCATCTTCATCCTCCTTGTGTAAGTGAAGCGGTAACACCGTCAATTTTTTACTCCAGTTGCCTTTGGCATCTTGCACCCTTTCATCAATTTGAATTGCATTGTCTGTGATTTTTTGTACACGTCCATAATTCTCACCAAGATACTCACCCACCTTCACTGTAAAGACTTCGCCTGTGTTATTATTAGTAATAATAGCCCATAGTTGACCATCTTGATGAATAACCCCGACAAAATCTAAATTTGCTAGTGGCACTTTCTCTAGTGCTTTTTTAACTCTAGATAAATCTGGTTTATATTGGGAGGAAGATGTGTTTTTCTCAGCGCTTTGCTTCGCCTTTAGTTGTAAAGGTGTCTCAAAGGGATTACGGAGCCCTTCAATATCTACCTTAGGCATTTGATATAATTTAATTTCAGGCAATGCTTGAATATTGGTGGCTTTTGTATCTTGCATCACCTTATCACTGTAAGCTTTCAAATCAGGAAAATCGTGATGATTTGAGCACGCGCTCACACCTAATGTAGAGATGCCTATACACATTGCCTGATAAATATAACGCCTAGCCATTTCCCACCCCCACAAGTGCCTCTTTAGCATTGGATGGGTTGATACTATAAGTCTTTAGCGTTATTTTCATTTGTAAGAGACGATGATTATTTGTCTGATTTAATGGACTCAACTGATAACTCTCTACGACAATAATTCTTGATAAGGTCACAATAGATTTAACAAACTGAACAAACGCATCAAAGCTACCATCGGCATTTAAATCAATGCTAAAAACATCATAGCCTGTTTTCTTTTCAAGTGGTTGTGGCGTCAATGATTTTACTTTTAAGCCTGCGTCGAAAGCAACTTGAGATAGCTGATCAATCAGCTGATAAAGCTCATTATTCTGCGGCAGCTTATCAGCCAATTCCAGATAAACCTTATTAATACTTTGCACCTGTGATTGGACCTGAGACAAAGTTTTACTATTAGCAACATTTTTCAGGTATATTTGCTTATAACGCGATTCTAACTTTTTAGCATCAAGCGTTTTTTGATTCACAAAGCCAATAATCAACCAATAGCCTATTACAATTACAACTAGCAACACAATAATATTAATCAGCAACCTCACCCATAAGGGCTGTGCTGCGGCTTTGTAGAGGAGCATGTTAATCCATTTCATACTTTCTCTCCTGCCGTTTCTTTGACAATAGGGAGCGTAATTTTAAACTCATGCTCAGCACCAAAGCCAACATCACCAATTAAGCGTATGTTTGATAAATGCGCTTTGGTAAAAAATGGGCTCTCTGAAAGCTGCCTCATCAAAGCTGAAATCCCTTTACTATTTTCAGCCCGCCCATGTAAGAGAATATGATCTGTTTTTTTGTCTATCGATAGCAAATAAACGCTATCTGGCATTGCCTTTGCTAAATCAACCAGCATCAAAAGCTCTTTGGCCCGATTAATTTGCAATTGATTTAATAACATAATCCGTCTTAGTAACTCAGCTTTCTCTTTTTTTAGCTGACCGATATGACTAACTTTAGTTGTCAGCATTTTATTTTTATTATTAATATAGGCATTTCTTGCTTCTTGCTCATTCAATGCGCTTAATGCAATCACCAACCAGATAATCAGCACAACAATTGCAGCAATGACGCTAGCAAGCATATGAAAGAGTAATGTTTTTGCACGGCGTTTTTCTAAGGTCTCACGCCAAGGGAAAAGGTTAATACCATGCATACTCATTAACCAATTACCTCCCTTGTTGCCAGAGCCAAGGTTAGAACATAGCTCTCTGGACATTGCGGCAGTGTTTTATTGTTTAATGATATATGTTTAAAGGGGTCTAAAATTTCAATCTCTATTTCTGTTTGCTCTTTCAAATTATCAATGAGCCTCTCAATCTCAACTCTTTCTCCGTATAGAAAAAGCCTCTTTAGTTGGATATCAGAATGCCCAACTTCAAACATTTGAATGTTGCGCGCAAACCAAGGAATAAGTGAATTAATATATTCCTCGTCGTTTAAATTCACCCCCAGTGCTTTTTGATCATTAAAGTAGATTTCATTTTCATCTAAAAAGTGAATTTTATAACTGAAAGTATTTAATCCAACCAAAGCAACACAGCTATTTTCCTGTAAATCCATTGGATACAGAACCTGTAAAAACCGTCTTAGTAAATAGCTATCAATATCTAAAACCTCAGGCAATAAATGACACATTCTGGCAATTTTCTCAAACGGCTCAACATCACTTTTATGCGCAGCAATCAACAGCACATCTTGTTTTCCCTCCTGCATGCTATCCCCTAAGAGCTGATAATCAAAATAGGTGTCTTCTGCACCTTGAGAGATATGTTTTTGCATATCTAATAGCAATGCATCATAAAGCCCTTTTGCACTTAAGCTTTTATCATAACGCACTCCTTTGATAATCGTATTGCCTTGTGCAAGAACAAAGCCTGCATAGTGCGTTTGAATATTATTTCTTTTTAATAAATCTATAAGTGTTTCAGCAAATTCAGCATAATCTACAATCTGGCCATTACTGACACATTCATTACCCAGAGCCGCAGCATCCACGGCAATAAGCTGATAACCAGAGGTACTTTTTGATAATTGCGCAATACGTAAAAATGCATTTGACCACTCAATCGCAACGATCCGTTTTTCAGATATTTTCAAGAACTTTGCTAGCTTCATGCAAGCGCTTCCATTTACTACACTCAATCAAAGTATAGTCAGCTTTTTAAAGATTACTAGCAAAGGCTGTAAAGGGCATTAGCCCATTTGACAAGGAGTAAAAATATATTGATTATTTTCATAGCCTGCAAGCTCAACAATATCTTTGATCTTACGCTTTCCTGATTTATCTCGCTCAATAAAAACAATAATGTCAATTGCTTGAAGAATCAATGTTCTAGGTACACGCACCACTGCTTCTTGAATCAAATCTTCAAAACGATATGGCGTCGATTCAACACTGTTTGCATGGATAGTACAAACACCGCCTGGATGCCCCGTATTCCAAGCTTTTAATAAATCAAGTGCTGAACCATCTCGAACCTCACCAATAATGATTCGATCAGGGCGCATTCTAAGTGACCCCTTAACCAAATCTTTCATACTGATATGCAGTGTAGTTGTCATGGTCACAAGGTCTTCAACTTTCACTTGAAGCTCAGGCAAATCCTCAATCACTAAAACACGCTCATCACTTCCCGAGAGCTCCGCTAAAAGTGCATTGGCAAAGGTAGTTTTTCCTGAACCTGTCCCGCCAACAATAACAATATTTTTGCGCTCAAGCATCGATTTTTTTAAATATTGCTTTTGATTCACTGACAGTGCTTCTTGTTCAACATATTGATCTAATGAGAAAATGGCAACCGCTCTTCTTCGAATAGAAAAACATGCCTGAGATACAACAGGCGGCAGCCAGCCTTGAAAGCGCGCACTTTGAAATGGCAATTCCGCTGAGACTTCTGGGTGCTCTTCATTAGCTACCTGATTTTTAAATGAAGCAACCAGCTTTAATATGTTCTCACTTTGCTCTTGAGAAATAATTGTATCTGTTGCGACCTTGCCTTCACCTATTTTTTCATAATGCAGTCGCCCATCTGGATTAAGCATAATTTCAATGATTTTTTCATCAAATAAATACGACATAATTTGTGGGCCAAATGCTGTTTCCAACATTTTTAATTGGCGATCTTTAATCACATTTTGCTGTATCATAATTTCACTGCCTTTGCGGTAATTTGTGCTTTACTAATTAAGCCATAATAACGGCTGTCAAATGATTTTGGATTTGAGATACCTTGCATAAAATAATGCCCCTTAGGAATAATACCACAATAGCGAAACACCGGAAGCATTCTATGCTGGTCATCAAAACGCTCAATCTTGGCAATTTCTTTTGTATTTAAATAAACCTTATGGTCTTTAATACAAAGCTGATCTCCGGGAACCCCTACCACTTGTTTTAATAGTGGCACCCCTTTTGCCAACCACTTACGCTTAACAATAAGCTCTTGTGTTTTTTGATTTGGCCAAAAAACAACATCATCATTTCGCTCTATCTTGTTAGTGTAATAAGTCAAATAGTATCCCTCCGGCATGCTTGGGGTGAGCTGTTTTATTATCCCAACATGGTAATATTGTAATAATACATAAATAGCATACATTAAAAGTACGCTCACTATCCCACAGGTAAGCGCAAAAAACCGACCATGCTTTTTGCGCATTATTCTTTATCAACAACCTTTTTGATCGTGCTATCTGAAATACTACGATTAATATTCGATGCATCTGATACTTTCTCTTGTTTTCCACCGCCTCCGCCGTGCACTGTTGTAGAGACGTTAATATTTGCCGCTTGCGCTGGTGTACTGACACTTTGTGATCCAGATACCACTGTTGAAGCCGCCTGCATGGAAACAGTGTTATTTGCTGCTGATTGTGTGCTTTGCATAGAAGAGCCTGCCTGCACTGAAGATACATTTGGATTCACATACGCTGGAGGCTGATTCACAACCACATTACTGGCATGTGGAGAGCTTACATTTTCAAAAAGATTTCCACCTGGTTTACCTACGGCTCGCGCCAAATAAGAAGGCAACGTATAAAGCAAGATCAATAAAACAAAGGACGTAAAAAATAATGCCAATGGCTTCTCAAGGCTTGTTGAATCAGTAATCGAGGTGATTTTTAAACTTTGGAATAATGTAAAGGCCACCCCTAGAATCAAAATCACGGCAAATAGCCTGACCCCTGCCCTTAAAAGGCTTTGTATGGCACGATTAAACAAATCTTGAAGTGGTTTTAAAACCCCAAGAGGTATAATAATCAATGACAAAACAGCAACAAAATAAAATAACACAACTGAGATGATAATTTGTGCGCCGATTGCTGCAAAGATAAGTAGAAGGCCCATCCCAAGGACAAGATACAGCATTGACAATCCAATGTTAAATGTACCATATTGCACAGAGACTTTTAGCATGGAAACACCGGCTTTAAAGCCAATCACCCAGACTTTCCCAGGGCTAAATAATAATGCTTTAGACTTCTCAGGCGACACGATGTATCCCACCTTGATGAAAATTTCCAAGACAAACTGTAAGAGTGCTGGGAAGTATTGTATGATGACAAAGAAAAAGCCTATCTTAATAAATTTTACAATCAGATTGCCTACGCCTTCATCTTGTTTAATCACCCACACTAGCCCAAAAATAGCTAACTCAAGCGCTGCCACTACAGCCAATAAAGTTACTGCTGAAGACTGCAGCGCACTAAATTTTGCATTAATATGCTCAATAAATCCAAATTGAATCTTATCGAGTAGTTGTGTCCCTAAAATACTGGTTACATTATCCATAGCACACCCTAATTTCCTTGATTATTACTATCATTTAAAATACCTTTAAATGGGTTCTTAACTGGCGTGCCATCGCCTCCTCCGCCTTCAAATTGATCAGAGGTTGGGTCTTGTCCAACATCGGCAAAAAAGTCCTGCTTTGACTGACCATCATCTTTCAATAATTTGTCAAAGACTTTCAAGCCCTTAGTAGTTTTCTTGTTCATCTCCTGCATTAACTGATTATTACTATTGTTGTTATTACTGCTACTATTATTTGAATTTTGCGTGTTATTTTGATTATTATAATCGTTATTGGAATAGTTATTATTACTGTTGTAATCATAAGCAAAGCTAAATGTTATACTCATTAAAAACATTAAAATCACACTGATTACTTTCATCATATTCCCCATTAACCGTTATAAGGCGGAAGGTAGGTATCTTTCGTTACTAATACAGAAAACTCTTTCCCAGCATTAATCGTAATTGTTGGCTTGATATTCATTGCCCTATCAGTAATTTTACCACCCACTTGCTGAGCAGTCTGACCCAAACTTTGTAACACTGAGCTCTGTGCGACACCTGAGTAGTTTGGTACACAGTTATTCCCACTGCTATCACACACTACTGTATTTTGCTGCTGTGCAACCTGTGCTGCTACTGCTGGAATATTAAAGACGGTGGATAATGCCGCAGCACCAATTAACTGCCCCCAGTGATTATCAACTTCATCTGATAAACCAGACATCCCCTCATCATCCATTCCTTGCTGGTTCGGCAGAATAATTGAGGTGCCATCTGGACGAATCAAACGAATAAACTTCACCTGCACACGTGTATCTCCATACTGAACGCTGGAGTTATACTCTCCAATAAGAGAGCTCCCTCGTGGTATTAATAAAACGGTGCCAGTTAGGGTGTCATAAACATCTTTTGCCACACGAGCAACGATGGTTCCCGGTAAATCTGATGAGATTTTCGTTTGCAAAATAGCAGGAATTGAGTTACCCGCCATAATGACATTTTCAGAGATGGGTTTTTGAATAGTATTTTGGTTGGTAATATCTTTTGCCGTTAACCCACCTTGCATAAACTTGGCACGCTGCTGCTCTGGAGTTTCTTTGCCCGTTGATGGCTGATTACCTAATTTTTGCTGCTCTTTTTTATTATCCTGAGGAATAGGTCTTGGCGCCCCACCACCAAAAAATATTGGCGCATTCATCGCTTCTCTATCCATTGGAGAATAGCTAGGCTGCGTTGGCTGAGTGGTTCTTGGTGTACTCTTTAAAGAATTGATTTGAGCTTGAAGCTGTTGAAGCTGATTTTTCTGCTGATCAATCATACGTTGAAGCTCTGGGTTTTGCTGCTGAACAACCTTAACAGGCTGATCCATCCCTAAGCGTTTTCTAATCGCCTCAGCATCTTTATAACTTGATAGGTCATTATTTATTTTCAGGCTACTACCTGAGCTATTTGCAGATAAATTAGAAGAGTTTACATTACCACTTTGTCTTTTTTGCGTATTAATTGAAAATATAAACGCAATAATAACGATCAGCAGAATTGCACCACCCACAACTGTAATGAGCTTTTTATTCAACTCTGAAGATTTTGGCGGCGGTGTTTTAACCGATAACTTTTGGCGCTCTTTTTTAGACATCAGTACACCTTCTACTCACTTTTAGGGGCGATTTCAACAATCGTTTCACCCGATTTTTTCGTTCCAACTTTTAGATAAGCATGCTTAATAACTGTGTCAATGACCATATAATCCCCTTGCATGCGCCAGTTGAAATTTGATGTGCCATAACCAGAGTCACCACTTGATTCCACAAATGGAACTGGCATAGGCGCATTACTTTGAACCACCTCATGTGGGAATTTAATATAGGTTTGATGTCCAACAGAGAAAATTTGCTGTGGATACCAAGTTGGAATATCTCCTTTTAGCATTTCCCATTTATAGTTAAACTGCATTTTAGAAATATCTATATTTAAATCACCACCTGATTGTTTTGGCGGCGGTGGAATAGGTGTTCCTGTCGTGCTTGCATTCATTTTACCTAAATTTGCAGCATCAAAACCTTGCACCATATCGCTTGGATATTGCCACTTCACAGACACCATTGCTTGATCTGGGTCTACTGACTTTAACACCAAATGATAGGTGCGTTTATTCGTTGTGACAATCATCGAGTTAGTCAACCCTGCCTTTTGCGGCTTAATCAGAATATGCCAGCGTAAGGTTTTCTCATCCCCACTGTAAGTAGACGCAATTTGCCAACGAAGTGTATCTCCTGCAGCTTGAGAGATGATTTTTTCATCTGCGCCAAATTGGATATCCGTAATCGTCAAAGGCGCTGTATAGATAGTATATAATGCCCCTGGCATATAATTATACGTCATCATTGCATTGAAAAAATCATTCTGATCAGGGTATTGGGTCGCGGTCAAATTTGCATCTTTAACTGCCTTCTCTTTCGTAGCAAGTGGCGCTTTCACTGCTTTCACTGCAGCGGTGCTTGGTACGGGTCGAAGTTGACCTGGAACCGGCACTGGCACATATTCTCTAATGACTTTTGACTGTTCACTTGCCGGCTTTGCTTGGACAAAATGACCTGATTGGATATCAGCTTTGTAAGCATTTGAAGCACATCCTGCTAATACAACGCTAGAAAGTGGCACCATATAGGCTATTTTTCGTAATTTCATTGACTTGACCCTTTTTCGCTAAATGAGAAGAAACCGATTCTTAATCCAAGTGGATTCACCAACATCTGATTTAATGTTTTTGGCGCAATGCTTGGCGCTAATGTAAAGATTCCTGAGTAAATATTTGCACTTTCAACTTGACCACTGTGATTATAGGTAGTGATTTGGAAAGTAATCTCAAAACTATTATTGCTGACTTTATTTGCATTATTAATCACGGTTGTAACAGTAGAATCCCCTATTTTTTTCAATGGGTTTAATGCCTGATAAACCTGTTTTAATTGATCTTCTGCTCTACCTGAGACAGACAAAAGTGCAATCTGCCACTGTTTATTTAACACAACAGGATCAAGCGGTACTTCTGTGATATTTTTGATAAACTCACCGACAAATGCGATCTTTTGTGCATCAGTTGGAAGATATCCTTGAGATGCAGGCTGCACATTGACTATACTTTCATTTGGCTTAACTTCAGCCACATAAACATAGGTTTGCTGACGATTGGCTTCAATAATAATAGCCACTAACAAAAGAACACAAATCAGCAAAATAAAAATGCTGGCAGCCATCCAGTTCCTTGCTTGCTTTTTCGCATTTCCGATGCGGTTTTCCCACTCTTCATATGCTTTTTGATAATTAACTTGTTGATTATCACTCATTTACTACAACCTTTGTATCGATAGTCGATTAATATAAATACCAAGTGGATTTGTTTTTACTTTATCTGGGGAGTTTATTGTTGTTTGACTAAACATGCCTGTCATGTTGGCAAGCGGGTTTCCTTTATCATCAACAAGTTCACCTGCAAAACTCATGCCATTAATAACAAATTTATCAAATACGACTTTGTTGGCAGAAAGCTGATGCATCCATTGAGCCTCTTCTTTAATTGCCTCTTTTGCCTCAAGAGAAATATAACTATTTCCCTCCAACTGATGCATTGGCTCAAATAGACTTTGTTTTACAAATTCCGCCAAAATAGGTGTTGGAAGAGTATAGCGTAAGCCTAATAGCGCTGGCGGAGATTTCAAATAGCCTTTATTTGTAATTTGCTCAGTAATAATATGATAAGGCGTTGCATTAAAAAAACTAATTAAAATAAGGCTAAAGATAAATGCGACCGTAGAAGATATAAAAAAGACCAAGCGCCACATATACGCTTTTTGCACATATTTACCAACAGGCTTATCAAATGCTTGACCCAATGGCTGAAACGGCGTAATAACCTCACTTTGTCTATAGGTTTGTATCTCTTTACCAAATGGATAACTAGTCGGCTGCATCCAGACCCTCCCCATTTGGTTTTTCTAGATAGTGCTCTTTAATAATATCATTAGCCCAATCTAAGTTTTTAGCATGTAAATAGGCATGAATAAAATGCTCATAGCCTTTATCTTGTGCTAATAACTTTCTAATATACTTTCTATCTTCAGGTCGACTCACTGCACAAAAGGCAAGCGCGATTGGCCCTAGCCCTAACTCAAACAAGCAGTTTCCTTTATGCGACTGAAAGTAATACTGGCGCTTTGGCATTGCATGACCTAGAATCTGAACTTGGCGCAAATTTAAACCTAAAGCTTCATAACCTTGTGCGACAGCAGGCTCCATTGCCCGATCATTTGGCAGAAAAATGCGTGATGGACAAGACTCATTTAATGCTGATACCAATGGCGATTTAACGGCATCATCCACAGACTGTGTGGCAAATACTACTGAAACATTTAACTTTCTCAATGTTTTCAGCCATTCTTTAATTTTATTTGCAAAGATAGGATGATCTAAGAACAGCCAAGCTTCATCTAGAATCATTAAAGTAGGCCTGCCATCAAAGCGTTTCTCTAGCACATGAAATATATAAGCCAATACTGGCGCAATAATATTAGGCATCGCCATTAGGCGCTCCATTTCAAAACACTGCCAGTTTGCTTCACTGAAAAACTCTTGATCACAATCAAGAATTTCACCATAAGGGCCACCTAAAACATACGAATCAAGCGCCATACGAAGTGCTCTATCTTGCACAAAAGAGCGAAGCCCTGTCAGGGTGCGCTGCTCCTTTGGAGCTTCAGATAGATTAACAAGTGCTTGCCAAACAGCTTCTTTTACCTCAGGGGTAATATCCACTCGCTCATTAGCTAATAACCCTAGCACCCAATCATGCGCCCAAACACGCTCTGCATTTTGATCTATTTCTGCTAATGGCTGAAAGACAAGACCGCCTTTGCCAATATCACCTACTTCATAAAAATGCCCCTTTACCCCCTGAGTCAGTGCAAAAAAGCTTGCCCCTTTATCAAAAATAAACACTTGCGCATCTTTATAACGTAAAAATTGTGCAGCCATCACATTTAAAAGAACAGACTTACCTGCACCTGTTGGGCCTAGTATCATCTGATGACCAACATCACCAATATGATTTGACAGCCTAAACGGTGTATTTCCTGAGGTTCTGGCGTATAGAAGTGGAGGCGCATTTAAGTGTGTATTATAATCAGGACCCGCCCAAACGGCTGAAAATGGTAACAGATGAGAGAGGTTCAAACTATGCATTAAGGGAGTTCTTACATTTGCATTAGCCTGTCCAGGAATAGATGAAAGCCATGCTTCTACCGCGTTAACCGTTTCAGCGACTGTTACAAAGCCAAGTCCATTGATAACCCGCTCTACTTCACGCTGTTTCTCATATACTTTTTCTTGATCTTCATCCCATACAGTAACCGTGGCAGTATAATAGCCAAAAGAAACCAGATCATCTGCCACTTCAGATAAAGCTTCATCTGCATCATGTGACTTCTGCACGGCAGCGCTATCTACCATCGCACTTTCGCTTTTTGACATAACTTCTTTTAAAATCGTCAACCCACCTTTTCTCTTGGCAAACCATTGACGTTTATAACTTTTTAGAATTTTCTCCGCATCTGTTTTATCAAGTGGTAAAAATCGTGTCACCCAACGATATTGAATTGGCAGATGGTTAAGCCCATCTAAAATGGCTGGCACGGAGGTTGAAGGAAAGCCTAAAATGGAAACTGTTTTCAAATGATACTTTCCAAGCTTTGGCTCAAGCCCACCTAAAAGCGGTGTATCGGCAAGCACCCCATCTAAGTAACTTGGGTTATCTGGAACGGCTACTTTATGCGCTCGCTCAGAGATGCAGTTATGTAAATAGCTTAGCGTTTCTTCATCGTTCAATTCACGGATTTCATACATAAAATCCTGCATGATGTCATACAGCTGATTCACAGTGGCTGAGAAGTAATTCATTAGCTTCTTATAACCCACATCCTGCTCATCATTTTTCTTTTGGCGAACAAAAACGCCTGAGATTTTAGATACTGACTCTTTTTGCGGCAAATATTGAAAGGTTAGAAAATACTCACTCTCATAGTTTTCACCTTCTCGCTCAAACAAATCTTTACGTTCAACATCAATAAGCCAACTAATTGGATCAGGGAAATAGTTTTCTGTTGGGTAACTTTGGGCTGGTTTTCGCCTTGCTTCTATATAAAGTGCCCAGCCTGAGCCCAAGCGTTTTAAGGTATTATTTAATCTTGCAGTAATCGAAACCAACTGGGATTGTGTAGATGATTCTAAATCTGGCCCACGGAAACGGAAGGTCTTTTGAAAAGAGCCATCTTTATTTAAAATAACACCCTTGGCAACGAGCACTGCCCATGGTAAAAGATCCGTTAAACGATCCGGTTTTTTACGAAACTCCCCGATATTAAACATAGAGACTATACACCGTAGTAATTTTTTTGTTTAACATGCCTTACCATTACCTGAAAAAATTGTGGATCTTTCTTAGTCATCAACACCGCAGCAGTATGCAAGATAATAAAGATAGGAATCCCATACCAAGACTGCATACCAAGTACAATTGCAGCACAAAGTGTCGCATTGAGTATGAAAAACTGCCTAGGAACCCCAGCAGTCAGCATTGGTGTTGTTAAGGAATTATGAATTTTAATAACAAACCCTGCTACAGCCATACCTTCTCCCTGCAAATAGTCGTTTGATTAAAAGACAAGCCCAGAGCCACGATGAAATAGCCCTGAAATTAAACTTGCGGCAGTAAAGGCAATTGCAAGACCCATCACAACTTGAAAGAGTCTTCTCACCCCACTTCCACCTTCACCAAATGCAATACCAAGACCTGCAATAACAATACAAATAACACCTGCCATCTGGGCAATTGGTCCTGAAATGACATTCATAATTTGCTCTAGAGGCCCCGTCATTGCCGAGAAGGCATTGTTTTGTGTATCAACAGCATAAGCAGATACAAACATAAACGGCATCATAGACACGCTGAAAAGCGCCCTTTTTAGCCACGCACAATATCGTTTCATTCATTTTCTCCTTAGTAGAATTAAGCAATACTCAAACTAAAACACTTCACAATATTAGCTTAATTACCTAACAAATCAAGCATGTGATGCCTAGATAAACCTTTATTTACAAGCGTTGATCATTACAAGCAAAAGTCAAGTCAATAGTGAAAATACTCGCTATTTTCTCTGATCTGCTGTTAGTAACATTTTGTTTTTTAACAATATCTTTTTCTTTTTATGGTCTAAAGGAGAAAGAATCAAATACGCAACAGGGACAATCAGCAAAGAGAAAATTGTTCCAAAGCATAAGCCCCCGACAATAACCCAGCCAATCATATTATTTGATATATTGCCAGGGCCTGTTGCAAGTGCAAGCGGGATGGAGCCCAGCACCATCGCTAAAGTCGTCATTAAAATAGGTCTAAGGCGTGTGATTGCACCTTTTTTAACTGCTTCAACTAATGTCACACCTTCTTTGAAATTTTCATTTGCAAACTGTGTAATCAATATCCCATGTTTACTAATCAGCCCCACCAGTGTAATTAAGCCTATATTGGTAAATAGATTCAAATCCCCTCCTGTTAAGAGCATCGTAACTAACGCCCCCACAATCGATAACGGGACAGTTAAAAGAATGATAAAAGGATCAACAAAGCTCTCAAACTGCGCGGCAAGCACCAAATAAATGAAAATAAGCGCTAATGCGAACAAGCCAAACATCGTGCCACTTGAAGATAAAAAGGCTGACATCCTGCCGCCATAATCAATACTCGCGCCATGTAAATTCGTATCATTCACAATACTATTGATCTTATTATATACCTCACTCATACTATAGCCATCAGAGATATTGGCACTAATTTGCGCTGTATTGACACGATTATATCTAAATAAGCTGCTTTGCCTAACCTCAGGCGTCATTTTAATCAAATTTGCCAGCGGCACCATTAAACCAGATGAGCTTGGCACGTAAATTTTATTCAAACTATCAAAGCTTGTCAGATCTTGCATGTTCATTTGCACCAATACCTGATAACTCTTATCGTTCGTTTTAACATCCGTGATATGCTTACCGCTCATTAAAATACTAAAGGTATCGGCAATATTTTGCGGATCAACCCCGACACTTGCTGAGAGGTTGCGATTAAATGAAACATTATAGACAACATTATCAAACTTCAGCCCATTATTGACATTATTCAGTCCCGGATAACTCATTAACTTATTGGTTAAGGTTGCCGCTGTTTTTGCCAAAGTATCGATGGGGCCTACGTTATGTAAATAAACTATGACATCTGAGGAATCTGCATCAGAGCCAAAACTAACAGGATCAGGAATACTCATACTCACTTTAATCCCTGGGATTTTTTGTGCCTCTTTTAATAACTTGGTAATAATCTCATTGGTTGGAACTTCTCTTTTTTCTCCCCAAGGCTGCATCGTAATAAAATTATCCGCATTCCCTTGGAAGATATACTCTGCATTATTCAGAATATACGGATTGTCCTTATAAACATTTTTACTTAATATACCCATGTAATAGTTTGTATAATCAAGCGCAGCACTTGGTGGTGAGGTAATGGCAGCCTCAAAATAGCCAATATCTTCTTTAGGAATAAACGACTGAGGTACAACTTTAAATAGCACATAACAAAGCACCGCTAACGCAACAAGAAGTAATACAATCCAGTATTTGATTTTAAGGATCACATCCAAAACATGCGCATAAAATGCATTAAGCCATACAAATGCTTTGTTTAACAGCATCTCAATGCGTGTTTCTTTTTCTCTGGCGTGCATGATATACGCGCACATCATCGGTGATAAGGTTAATGCAACAAAGCCAGAGATAAGCACAGCTCCTGCCAAAGTAAAAGCAAACTCTCTGAATATGGTTGCTGTAAAGCCAGATAAAAACCCAATCGGCGCATAAACTGCTGCCAATGTTAATGTCATTGCGATCACCGAAAAGCCAATTTCAGCACTACCTTGAATAGCTGCTTCTTTTGGTTTTTTACCCATTTCGATATACCGATGGATATTTTCCAACACAACGATAGCATCATCCACCACTAAACCAATGGCTAAAATAATAGCCAGCAAAGTGACAACATTAATACTAAATCCACACAAGAGCATAACGCCAAAGGCGCCAATCACACAGACAGGTATTGTTAAAATAGGAATTAAAGAGGCTCGAATACTCCCTAGAAAAATAAAGACAACGAGCATTACCAGAATAATTGCTTCAATCAAAGTATGATAGGCATCCGTGATTGATTTTTGCAAAAATATAGACTGATCATAAATAATATCCACTTTCATGCCAGAGGGAAGATTTCCTTTTACCTTCGACATCTCAGCTTTTGCTAGATCAGCCACTTCAATTGGGTTTGCATTATCAGTAGGCCTTAGCTGAACACTAATGGCATTTTTGCCATTAATCAACATTGGTGAATCAGCAAGACTGGCATTACCTAAATTCACCTGTGCTATATTTTTCAAATATACTGGCTGTCCATTGACTTCTTTGACAACCAAGTTTTGAAACTGTTTTGCAGTCTTAATGTCAGTATCAGAGCTGATAGAAAAATTCCTATACTTTCCGCGAACGCTACCGCCAGCAAAGCTAATGTTATTACTCTCCAGCATAGTTTGCACATCAGATACAGTGATACCTAAGGCTGCCATTTTCTGCGGATTCAACCAAATCCGCATAGCATAGTCGCTCGCACCATATACCCAAACAGCGCCCATGCCCGGAATGGCTTGAAAGATTGGCAGCACATTTCTTTGCACATAATCTCGAATTTGCGCAGAGCTCATCTTATTATCAGTAAAGCCTAAATTGACAACAGGTCTTTCAACACCCCCTTGAGTGATGCTCGGCGGATCAATATCTGCTGGCAGCTTTTGTGACATTATACTTGAAATATTATCTCTCACCTGCCCCATGACATCAGTTAAATCTGCTGAGTCTAAAAAGGTCAAATTAATTTTACTATTCCCATATGAACTAGTTGAAGTCATTTTTTCAAGCCCATCGATATTATATAGGGCATTTTCAACAGGGATTGTGACATCATTTAGCATTAAAGAGGGGGATGCGCCTGAATAAGAAATAGAAACCTGTGCAATTTTTTGCTGAATTTTTGGGAAATATCGGATTTCAAGATAGCTGTACCCTACGATACCAAGTACGATAATCATCAGGCTTAGAACAATAGCAAATACTGGACGCTCAATACATATTTTCGATAATTTCATCTATAAATCTTCTACCGTAAGTTATAGCTGCCTATTTAGAAGGCGTGCTCATTCCACTTTTATCTGTATTCATATTGATTTTAATTTTCTTTGACAGCGCTTCAAAATTAGGCGGGGGAATATCTGAAATACTCACTTTTGCGCCATCAAACAACTTATTGCCACCGATCGTTACAATCTTTTGTCCTTTTTTAAGTCCTGATTCAACCTGCGTCCAGCCTGAGCGAATTATACCTGTCTCAATTGGCACTTTTTTCACAGTGTCTCCACCTTCAAGCGCATACACAAAACTACCCTGCTGCTCAACTTGAACAGCCATATCTGGAATCACCAGTATTTTTTTATCTTCTTTTAATATTTGCGATACAGACATAAACATACCAGGAGACAATAAATAATCATCATTAGCAACTTCAGCTTCTATTTGAATCGTGCCACTATCTGTATTGACCGTTGGTGAAATATAGTTCACTTTTCCTGTAAAGGTTTTATCTTTGTATGTATTTGTCGTTAAAGAGACTTCATTGCCAATTGCCACCTTTGGTTTAAAATCAGAAGGTATGGCAAAGCGTATCTTAAGCGGGTTTTCCTGCGTTAACTGAACAACGGCAGTTCCAGATGGAATATACGCGCCAACATCAAATTGGTAAATCCCCAGCACGCCCGTTAACGGTGCTTTTAAGGTATCTTGCTGAACAACATTTTGCTGTTGCTCTACATTTGCTTTTGCTTGTTGTAAATCTGCAAATTTTTGATCGATATCTTCCTGAGAAATAGCCCCTGATTTTTTTAACAACTGGACGCGCTGATAAGTTTGTTTGGCAAGATTAAGCTGCGCTTGCAGAGATTTCAAATTCGCCATATCTTGGGTATCATCAAGTGATGCAACACTTTCTCCAGCAAGCACTCTATCACCATTTTTAAAATATTTATGTTCAAGCTTACCACTATTGTTGAAACTTAAATTCACCTGATTAATCGCATATAAATGCCCAACAGCTGTAATCGTTTCAGGCACTGTAATCTCTTTTACCTCACCAACATTAACATAGGTAGGTGGCGTCTTTTCCTCCGATTTAGCTTGTAAGGTGGAAATCAACAAGGCACCTATTGCCAAACCGCAACCAACGGATTTAGTCAATTTTTCAATCATCATATAAATCTTAAATGTAATATACATAACAGAGCTTTAACTACATACCCTGATTATAGCTACTCATTGGCATAAATCTAAATAAAAATATGTCTTAAAACAGCAAATCTACAGTAAGTTTATCTAAAGCTTTGGATTCCAGTTGTGCTTGATAAAAGTTAAGATATGCTATTAGCTATCTCAAACCAAATTTTCTTACCCTCCTACATGACACACTTTGACCATGAGAATTTAAGAGCATATGCCTACATTGAAAAAGATAACCTACTGCATAACTTAACGCAGATAAAAATGCTCCATCCAAATAAAAAAACCATCGTAATGCTAAAGGCAAATGGTTATGGTCATGGTGCTGTGGAGATTGCAAAGCTTCTAGATGGAAGGTGTGATTACTTTGGTGTTGCTAGTATTGAAGAAGGCGTTGAGCTTAGAGAAAATGGCATTTATCAGACGCAAATTATTATATTCTCAGGCTTTTTTTGCGCGCAAAGCAGTGATATTTTAATTCAGTTTCAGCTCATTCCCATTATACATAGTGTTTATCAATGTGCGTTTTTAACCAAATACTTTCAAAAAAGTTTTTCAGAGATCTGGCTAAAGGTTAACTCTGGCATGAATCGCCTTGGGCTTAATTTCGAAGAGTTTAATCTTTGTTATGAAGAGCTCTCTACAAACACAGATAAATCCATTAATGTTCTTACTCATCTTGCTGAATCTGAAAGCCCAGATAGAAGCTTCACACTGCATCAAATAGAAGCGTTTATAAAGCTTATTCAGTCAAAATCAATTAAGCATATCAGCATTTTTAACTCTGGTGCAACCATTGCCTATCCAGAGGATACATTAAGTGATACGATTCGTTTTGGCATTGCGCTTTATGGCATTAACCCGACCCCATTAAAGCGCACCATTACACTTAAACCTGTGATGAGTCTACATTCACATGTCATTGCAATACAACAAGTCGATAAAGGGCAAAGCATTGGTTATAACCGCTGTTTTATTACAAAACGTCCAAGCACCATTGCCATTGTTTCTATTGGCTATGGTGATGGCTACCCTCAAACTATACAAAATGGCACCCCTGTGATGATTGAAGGTGAGATATACCCAACAGTAGGCAAGGTGTCTATGGATCTTATGGCGGTTGATATAACAGATAGCTTAAATAAGGTTTCCATAGGGTCAATTGTGACACTTTTTGGTGAAAATTTGCCTATTGATACAGTCATTCAGCAACAAGATATTAGCGCTTATTCACTACTTACAGGAATCTCACCTCGTGTAAAAAGGATTTATATTTAATATTTTAGGTTCCCTGCATCTTGCTCTATTTGTTCAAGTGCTTTTGTTTTGAATGACTTTAACTCTTCATTTGACTCAACACCAAAGGCAATTTGTTTTAAATGTCCATCAGACAAACCATAAACAACCGCATGGATCATGACACTTTGCCCTCGCTTCCAAGCATCTTGAATAACCGTGGTTCTAACAACATTTTCCACTTGTTCAACTGCATTTAACTCACACATAATGCCATGTTTTTGCTCAGCCGGGACCCGATCAAGGCACTGACTCACAAAATCTTCATGCTTAACCGCTACATCTTGAACATGTCTCAACCAATTATCAATCAAGCCATGTGATGCATTCTCTATCGCCGCTTTAACACCGCCACAACCATAATGCCCACAAACTAGAATATGCTTTACTTTTAAAACATCTACCGCATATTGAAGAACTGATAAAAAATTTAAATCCGAGTGAACAATCACATTTGCTACATTTCTGTGTACAAAAACATCCCCCGGCAAAAGACCTAGAATTTCATTTGCTGGCACACGAGAGTCAGAACAGCCAATCCACAAATATTCAGGCGATTGCTGTTTTGATAGCTGTGCAAAAAAATCTGGATTTTTCTTATTGACGCGCTCTGCCCATCTACGGTTTTGTTTCATTAATTGTGTCAAATGCTTCATTTTAACCCTCTTGTTTCTCTGTCAATTCACCATATAAATTCTCTACCAGTAAGCCTTTAACCTTCTCTAGAGAATCCCTCTCACTACTTAATAGGTAAAAAAGCTTCGTTAATGCTGCTTCATCTGTCATATCAAACCCTGATAAAACACCCGCTTTAATAAGCGCTGTTCCTGCCTCATAAACCCCAGCTTTCACGCTTCCAGTCAGGCATTGTGAGCAATTAACAATTATTACTCCTTCAGTTGAAGCCTTTGTTAAAATTTCTATGATTTTGGGGTTATCCATAATATTACCCGCACCATAGGTTTTAAGCACAAGCCCTTTTAAATTCGACTTTAAAACCTGCGACAAAATTTCAGGGTCAAACCCAGGGAAAATGCTCAAAATAGCTACTTTGGATCGTTGAAAGTTTTGAAGCTCTTCTAACTTCCTTTGAACATTAAAAGCCATCTTAGGCTGCAACCTTGCTTTATCGAGCTTCACATCAATCCCAACTTCCCCAAGAGCAGGATAATTAGGGGAGGAAAATGCATCCATTCCCTCTGAGTTTACTTTAACCGCACGATTGCCACGAAGTAGCTTTTTATGGAAAAATAAGCACACCTCTGAAATATGCTCATTCGCGGCTAAAATCAAACTATGTAGAATATTATCACTTGCATCTGATCTCAGCTCAGAGATGGGGATTTGCGAACCGGTACAAATAACTGGTTTTGATAGCCCACCTAATATAAAAGACAGCGCCGATGCTGTATAGGCTAACGTATCTGTACCATGCAAGATAACAAAACCATCATAATCGTTATAATTTTTAACAATATCGGTTGCAATATCAATCCAATCTTCAGGTTTGATATTTGCCGAATCAATTAGGTGTTCATATTCATGAATATAAAACTCAGGCACTTCATCATGGTAAAAATCAACGATCGTCTTTATTTTGTCAACCAAGTAATTTTTCTTTGGCGCATAACCATTGACAGTTTTTACCATACCAATGGTGCCACCTGTATAGATTACATAAACACGCTTATTCACCGGCATTGACCTTCCCATTTTTCAACATTTCCACCCCTTTGTTTGCTAAAGCATCTGCACGATCATTTAAAGGGTGATTACTATGCCCTTTCACCCAGCGCCACTGCACCTCATGTTTTTGACAAAGCACATGAAGTGATTGCCAGAGCGCTTGGTTTTTAACCGGCTTTTTAGCGGATGTTTTCCAGTTATTCTTTATCCAATTGTCCAGCCAAGACTCAATGCCATTTTTCACATAACTTGAATCTGTATAAAGCTCAACCTGACATTTATATTTCAATTGAGACAATGCTTCAATGGCAGCTCTTAGCTCCATTTGATTATTGGTTGTATCCCTCTGGCCTCCAAAAATCTCTTTTTCTTTACCTTTATACAACAAAACAGCCCCCCATCCTCCATCTCCGGGGTTGCCTTTACATGCACCGTCTGTATAAATAACTACTTTTTTTGTTTTAAAGAACATGCCTACTCTCTTTTGAAAAAACCTTATTTGCACCAACTGCATATTTCCCCTGAGTGCTTCTTAGCTTCTTTGCTTGCTCTAACACAGGGGTCATAGGAATATGTTTTTGATTACAGCAAATGGTAAAGGATTTTGAATAAATCTCTGGAATTAAATGACTCACCCAGCTGCGAACCTGATAGAAGACAAAGCTATCATAATAATAACAAATTGATTTTTTAAATCGCCTTTTTAATAAGAATTGATTAATCCATTTAATCGAGGCTTTGCCATTTTGCAAAATCAAAATTTGCCCACCTTCACTCATCACACGTTCTGCTTCTTTTAGAATACTGATCGTTCTTTTGTAATCTTCTTCAAAAACATTTTCCAGAACAATCAGCTCAAAAATATTGCTTAAAAACGGCCATGCGCTAGCTGAAAACTTAGCACCAAATGTTTCAATATTTGTCAAAAACCCACTTGTTTTATAACAATAAAGCGCCTTAACTGCATCACTTACTTCGCTTTGCGAGTTTGCTGTAATGACTAAACAATGGCGAGCACTTAGATCACCTAGTATTACTTTTGCATCCTTAAGCTGTTTTTCTTTCATGCAAGCAAGTCTTTTTGAATATAGCTAGTAGTGTAACGTTAAAGGGCTTATTGGCAAAACATTTTATTCATTCTTTCAAAGTAATCAGGACAAGTCTTAGCGACACACTCAGCCCCATCAACCACGACACCTTCCTGCCTTAGACCAATAAGCGCTAAAGACATTGCAATTCTATGATCATTGTAGCCTTGGACAACAGCAGATTTTAAATTTGATTTATCTGGATAAATATGGATGCTATCTTCAGTTTCTTCAGTATAAACGCCCAGTTTTGTTAGGCCATCCACCATTGCACTAACACGATCAGACTCCTGACCTCTTGTGTGTGTCAAACCACTGATATGCGTTTCTGAGTCAGCAAAACAGGCTAGTGCCACCAGGGTCATAAATGTATCTGAAAAGTTTCTCATATTAACGCTGACACCTTTAAGTACTCTTGGACCAATAACACAAATCGCATTGTCTTCTTCAACAATGGTACAACCCATTTTCTGTAAAACAGATAAAAATTGAATATCCCCTTGTATGGCATTTTTCGTTACATTTAAAATACGAACCTCACCTTGAGTGAGTGCTGCCGCAGCCCAAAAATAAGAGGCAGTGGAAATATCAGGCTCAATATAATAATGCGCGCCCCTATAACCCTCTTGATAAGGAACATAATAACGATTTTCATCCACTTCAAGCACCTCTACAGTCACCCCAAATTGCTTCATAATAGCCAGTGTCATCTCAACATACGGCTGAGGATGATCTGTTTGAGAGTGGACTTCTAACCCGCCTTCTATATAAGGCGCTGCAATTAAAATGCCTGATAGAAACTGACTACTTTTCCCACCGAAAACACTAACAGGTTTTGATTGCAGTCCCTTGGCATGTATTTTCATTGGCAATCGATTAGGCACATCTAAATACTCAGCTGTCATACCCAAGTCATGTAATACTTTCAATTGATCTTGAATAGGCCTTTCTTTCATTCTGGGCGCTGCATCTATTGTATAAACACCTTCTTGTTGTGCCGCACAAAGAGGAATAATAAATCTAGTTAATGTTCCAGCCTCATTGCAGTATATTTGGGCAGCTTTATTTGGAAATGCGCCGCCAGAGCCTGTAATTTTGATTGTATTTTTTATTTTATCCTCTTCAACAGGAATCCCTAGCGCTTTTAAAGCCTCTACGCCTGCAATAACATCTTTGTTTTGTGGCAAATTTTCAAGAATCGAGACGCCGTTTGCACACGCTGCGATCAACAGCACCCTATTTGATATACTCTTTGAGCCTGAAAGCGAGACACATGCTTTTACTGGACAACGCGCAGGAGATAGACTTTTTTGCATTATGATTTTTATACAACTTATTGTTTATTCATAAACGTTAAACGCTAGTTTACGACTTTTCATTGTTTAATCAACATTCTAATTGGCGTATTTTCATGATATACTCTGTCCATCTCAAACTTAGCAAAACTTTTCATGATTTCGCTGTAATTTACTGTATATATCTTGCAATTTTATAAATATAATAGTATTTTTACAGTGAGCATTATTTGGTCACATTAAATTATTAAATTTTATTATCAACTTTCTGGGGAGTAAAGATGAAAGACAATAATAATACAGTGCTACTTGTGAGCACAGATCAGGAACATAGCAAACAGCTGACGGGATTCCTTGGTCGTTATCTTTTTGAAATTGTTCATGCCTCATCAGGTAATGAAGCAATGGAAATTCTACAGGATAACACCAACCCACAAGCGGTTATCCTTGATCTACTTTTACCTGACATGTACGGAATTGAGCTGTGTAAAAACATTAGACAACGCCTACCTCATACACCGATCATGTTTTTATCGACCGTGACAGACCCAACTGAGATTGTACTATCATTTGAAGCTGGCGCAGATGACTATGTTGAAATACCTTATAACCAACATATCTTTTTAGCACGTTTAAAGGCAAAATTGCGTACGAGAAAGCCCAACAATCAACCACTAGAAGTTGTCGATGTTGCTGATATCAATATCAATGAATATTCAAAGATTCAGTTTGGAAAATGGCTATATCAACCACGCAAATCTCTAGTAACTCATCCAGATTACAATGAAATCTACTTAACAGATAAAGAAAATGCGTTGTTAAAATTGCTACTATCAGATCCCAGTCGTACTTTCTCACGCGAGGACATTGCAAAGTATCTTAACCTAGCAGGCAAAGAGAGCATGATTCGTGATGTTAATATTCATGTGCATAGATTGCGTAGCAAACTCACTCAAGGACATAACTCAAGCTCCCCAATTAAAGCTGTACGCTCCCATGGCTACACATTAGACTCTTATCTCACCTATATTTATGATGGCAAAGAGATCTCTTGCTTGAAATAAGCACAAGCTTAACTTAATCAAACCCACCTAACTTTTCTTGTTTTCTAGCTATACTAGAGATGAAAGCATTCATCACAGACTAGGATTGTTAGGAGTTACTATGCCGTTTTACTTTAATGCTGCTGATTCAAAAAATAGTGCACGAGAGTTTATTGAGGTTGCTATTTACACCCCATTCTATCAACTAACCGGCGAAATTTCTGTTCGTGTTGGCATTCGCTTAACTGACCATTTAAATACTGAAATTGACGGCAAATTTGTTGCTGTTAAAAATGCTAAGATCTATAACAGCAATAATCAAGCCATTGCTGAGTACGGCTTTTTAAATGTGAGCACTGAACACATCATCCTAGTTTGCCCCTTAGATAAAAAATAATCTTTAACTTAACATTTTCATTGCTTTTTCAAGCCCTTTAACCAATAGGTCAATATCCTCAAGCGTGTTGTATACCCCAAATGAAGCACGCACTGTTGAAGGTACATTAAAACGCTTTAATAATGGTTGAGCACAGTGGTGTCCCGTTCTTACACAGACACCCGATAAATCAAGGAGCATCCCTAGATCATTTGCATGAAAGCCTTCTATGATAAAGGTAATAATGGCGGCTTTTGATTCACTTTGCCCTATGATTCTCAAACCTTTAATCTGAGAAAGTCTCTGAGTGGCGTAATCCAAAAGCACCTTTTCATGGCTTTGAATAGACGCAAAGCCCAACTTTTCTATATACTCTATTGCTTTAGACAATCCGATAACACCAACAATATCAGGCGTCCCTGCTTCAAACTTATAAGGCGCATCAGCGAACGTTGCCTCATGCATGCTAACCTCTTTAATCATATCACCCCCGCCTTGATAAGGGGTCATAACATCATGCCATTTTTTCTTTGCATATAATACGCCAACACCTGTCGGTCCATATAATTTATGCGAAGAAAACACATAAAAATCACAATTGAGCGCCGCTACATCTATACGCTGATGCACAACAGATTGCGCGCCATCTATCAATACAGCAAGGTTATATTTTGCTTTTACTTGATCGATAATTTCTTTAACTGGGTTGATTGTTCCAAGCACATTAGAGCAATGCGTCAACGCCAACATTTTAGTTCTATCTGAGACAAGCTTAGACAACTTTTCAAGATCCAAATCACCATCATCTGTAACAGGAATATATTTTAATGTCAGTTTTTTTTGTTTGGCAATTAACTGCCACGGGACAATATTGGCATGATGTTCCATTTCAGTAATAATAATTTCATCACCTTCATTAAAATAATTCTCTAGAAGTGAAAAGGCAACAAGATTAATTGCCTCTGTCGTTCCTTTTGTAAAAATCACTTCCTCTAGATGTTCAGCATGAATAAACGCTTGTACTTTTTTTCGCGTTGCTTCATATTTCTCTGTCGCCTGATCGCTCAAAGTATAAACACCACGGTGTACATTAGCATAGTTATTTGTATAACTATCAGCAATTGCATTGATCACGCATGCAGGCTTTTGTGCTGATGCACCACTATCTAAAAAGACGACAGGTTTCCCATGAATTTTTTGCTGTAAAAAAGGGAAGTCTTTTTTTACTTTCTCAACTTCAAACATATACTTTGGAATTAGCTTGGTTTTTCTGCCACCATTGTAATCGAATTTTCTAGATGTGATAAGGCATAGTTACCATGAACAACAAACTTAAAAAATGAATTTCACCATTACGCCAGTATTAATAGTATAATTTTCAGGCTCATACCATGTGCGTGTATCTCCTTTAGCAAACTCCGATTGTTTAATATTCCAATATTGTATATATGGACCAATAAGCCAACTAAGCATATGCTCTTTGCGACCAAATAGCGTATATGCATTTGCACCATAGCCATCATGCTGCGCATTGGTAAATCCACCATCTGTACCAGAGTATTGATAACCATAAGCAAATATATCAAACTCAATTTGACTCTGCCAAATCCACTTATTCCAAACTTTCGTCAATTGAAGGCCAATCGGCACATAGAAATAATTTGAGATACGCTCATATCCCCCTTCTACATTATCCGTCGTATTATTATACAAATAGCGATATCCAGCACCAATATATGGCAGAAGAGAAACCCCTTTAGAATAAAAAGAAATACGATAGCCTATTTTGGGTGAGAGATTTAAGATATAACTTTTATCATTGTGAAAAGTCAACGGTGTTCGCTCGAGCGTAATAAGATTAACACTACTCCCATCATATCGCCCATTGACAAAGGCAAACCCGCCATTTATCCAAAGTACTATATTCTTAGTGCTAATATATTGGTATTCACCCTCAATGCCAACCAAAGGCCCTTGAATATTCATAAGACTGGGTTCTGCATATTTATAATATCCCAAAGAGGGAGAAAGAGAAAAAATTGAACAGCCTCCTTGCGGCTGTTCTAAACAACCCGCCCAAAGAGACAGTGGCGCACAAAGTACAGTTGTTAAAAAAAATCGCTTATAATAACGCATTCACCTTCCACAAATCCATTTTAACCTAAATGGAAGTGTAGATTATCTTTTAAGGTTTGCACACGGAAAATTGCTTTTAGATCTTCTAATGCTTCTTCAAATATCGAATTAATAATAACATAATCATACTCATTAGCATGCGAGGCTTCACTAAGCGCCTTATCCATTCTATTTTGAATAATCTCTTTGGCATCTTGGCCTCGCGCAATCAGTCTTTCTTCCAGAATAGATAAAGATGGTGGCAGAATAAAAATACTAATACACTGATCAGTAAAAATTGCTTTTGCTTGTCTTGCTCCTTGCCAATCAATCTCTAAAATTACAGATTTGCCTTGATTAATCAGCTTATCAATTTCACTTTTTGATGTCCCATAGTAGTGATCAAACACCTTGGCATACTCAACAAAATCACCCTTGGAGATTTTCTCTTCAAAATGTTCTTTATTTATAAAGAAGTAATCTTGAGCATCTATTTCTTTGGCTCTTGGTACACGCGTTGTATGTGATATGCAAACACCAATATCATCTCTTTTCTCAAGAAACGCCTTTACAAGTGAGGTTTTTCCAGCCCCAGATGGTGCAGAGATAATATACACCTGCCCTTTTTTATTTAGCATATATTACCTTAATTACTTTGACTTTGCTTGCTCATCGCTTTAGAAACATACTCTGCAAAGCTTTGACCTAATGCTTTATCTTTACAAGCCAACTCAAAATTTGCAATCAAAAACCCAAGCTTATCCCCACAGTCATAACGTTTCCCCTGAAAAGGGTATGCGATTAAACGTTGTGAATCAATCAACCGTGCAATCGCATCAGTCAGCTGTATTTCACCGCCAGCACCTTTACCTACCTGCTCAAGAAGAGAAAAAATCTCTGGTGTCAGAATATACCGCCCAACCACTGCTTGCGTTGATGGCGCTTTCTCTGGAGCGGGCTTCTCAACAATAGCTTCAATACTCTTATCAGCTCTTGTTTTCACAATTCCATATGATCCCGTGTCTTTTTTAGGTACCTCCTGTACAGCAATAACACCACATTTTTGATAATAATACTGCTTCATCATTTGACTAAGTGCACCAGAATCACTATTGCTAATAAGGTCATCTGCCAGCAAAACAGCAAATGGCTCATTACCCACCAAAGGCTTTGCACATAATACCGCATGCCCAAGTCCCAAGGCTTCTTTTTGACGCACATAGGCGCAGTTCACATCTGGTGGCAAAATATTTTGCACCATTTCCAGCATTTCAAGTTTATTTTTCTGCTCTAGGTTATATTCAAGCTCAAAGTTTTTATCAAAGTGATCTTCTATCGCACGTTTATGCGTACTGGTTACAAAAATCAAATCTTTGATTCCTGCTTCAATCGCCTCTTCTACCGCATATTGAATAAGTGGTTTATCTACTACAGTTAACATCTCTTTAGGCGATGCTTTTGTTGCTGGTAAAAATCGTGTTCCAAGACCTGCAACAGGAAAAACTGCTTTTGTTACTTTCATTTTTTATCCTTAAGCACCAAGCTTTTTAACTTCATCATTAATCCAGTTATAGCAATGCTCATTGAGCGCATCAACATCAAAATTTTTAGAAGATACCACCTCACCAAAACGAATTACAACACATCCAGGTTTAATAAGACCCGCCTTATTAGGCCAAAATTTACCAGAGTTATGCGCAACGGGCACAACATCAGCGCCTGTTGATTTTGCTAGCATCATTGCCGTTCTATGAAACTTAGGATAACGCCCCACTGGCACTCTTGTTCCTTCTGGAAAAATAACAATATTCAGCCCATCTTTGAGTCTTGCCTTGCCATTTTGTAAAATCTTTTTAAACGATTTCAAATTCTGGCTTCTATCAATGGCAATACTATCAACTGCTTTTAGCCCCTGCCCAAAAAAAGGAATCTTCAACAACTCCTGCTTTAGCACAAAACACGCCCTTGGAATCAGCCCATGAAAAATGACTGTTTCCCAAGAAGATTGATGTTTACAAATAAAGACACATGCATGTTGTGGTATATTCTTTTTACCTTCAACCTTAATACGAAGCCACAACAAAACCACCATCCCCAAATAGGCAAGCTTTGACCATGTCCATGCCGGCATGAGTCTTACTCGTATAGGCGCCTTACACAGATATAAAAGTATCGTGACGCTCGCCAAAATAATAGTGATCACGGCCATATATAGGACAAATACAATTTGTCTAAGCCATAAAAAAGCGCACCATAAAAGTTTCAAAATATTCATTGCAAATAATCCACAAATTTTTCTAAATTATCAAAGATTAAACAATCATCGAGTAAAGCGCTCTTAGTTGCCAAGGTTCTTACTCCTTTGCCTGTTTTCACAAGAACTGGTGTACAATTTGCTGCTATCGCAGCTTCAATATCTTTTAAACTATCGCCAACAAAATACACAGATTGTGATAATGGAATGGATAGTTTTTGACTTATCTCCTCACAAAGACCTATTTTTGGCTTTCGACAACGACAATCATCATCAGGACCATGAGGGCAAATAGCAATATAGTAAATTGCATCTTTTGCATCCCCCAATAAAGAAAACAGCTTATTGTGCATTTCAGTCAGTGTACCATAGCTAAAATACCCTCTTGCAATCCCTGATTGATTTGTCGCAACAGCAAGTGGAATTTTTTTTGCTTTTAAACGTCCAATTGCATTAATAGAACCTGGAATAGGCTGCCATTCATCCGCTGTTTTAATATATTGATCCGAGTCTTCATTAATGACACCATCACGATCAAGGATAACAAGAGAAGGCTGTGAAGTAATTTGGGTCATCAGAGTAGTTACTCTTCTAAATATTGGCGCTTATTTTTAACCTCTTTCCACTGATCAGCATCTTCAGGGGGATCGCATTTCTCTGCAATATTTTCCCATTTCTCTGACAATCTACGATTCAGCTCAACAAACTCCATTTGATCCTCTGGTAGCTCATCCTCAGAGTAAATGGCATTAACAGGACACTCAGGTTCACATAACGCACAATCTATACACTCATCGGGATTAATAACAAGCATATTGGGTCCTTCATAAAAGCAATCAACAGGGCAAACTTCAACACAATCGCCTAATTTACACTTTATGCAAGCTTCTGTAACAATAAAGGGCATAATCTCTTTCCTGGTTATTCATTTATACGGCATATCATAACGCCTCAGCAAGTTAGGGATATTCTACCATTGCTATCAACATTTTAAAGAGATTACCTTCAAAATTATCGCGATTTGCCCCAGCCATTAAGAAAACTACACTACTTTTTGTGCAACAATCTGCATCATTGGAACGTAAAAAACGGGCTCATCCTTACAGCTAACTAGTTTCTTCATCTGTATATATAAATCATCAAACTCACTTTGATTTACTGCCTTCTTTCTAAGGAGCTCATCTCTATGCATATCCAGCCATTGCGTTAAAATACTTTTCTCCTCTTTTAGCTTTAGATTTGTCTGTGAAATATGTTGCACGATCACCTTAAAGCCATATTTCTCTACATACTCTTTTAACTTTTCAGCAATATCTAAACTAACGGCTAATTTCCCACCTACATCCATAATTCGTTGAAAATTAAGCTCACCCCACTTCATTAAAATGCTATTCGTAGGAAGTTGACCTGTATAGCGAATTAATGGTTCTTCTATCACCATAAGCCCACCTACTTTAAGACTAGAAATAAATGAACTAATGCTGGGAAATGGAGCCTTCAAATGATGTAGTACTGCTCTTATGTAAAGTCGGTCAAAACTAAAGTTAGGTTTATAAGTTGTAATATCTTCTGGGTAAATATCAATATTAGTAAAAATCGAGCTCTTGACTTGATTTTGTAGATACTCAGCATAGCGCTCTTCTCTTTCAAAACAGCGTAAGCTACCTTCATTTAACAGCTTTTGTGCAATCATAAAGCTTGCACCACCCACGCCAGAGCCAAGCTCAACAACATCAAGACCGGGATAAAAAAACTGATCGATAATTGTGGTGCTTGTCCTGTTAAAAACATTTGATTGTATTTTTAAGCGGTTAAATTCACCTTCTGAAGAGCCCAAATAATACTCATCCATTTCTCACCTTCCTTATGTCAATATCAGACAAATCAAAACAACTTGGGATATAACTTTAGACTAGCCTACTCACCTAAAATTACAACACTGCTAACTTTGCATTCTCAATAACATAGATTTTATCCATTTTCGCTGCCAACTGTTTATCATGTGTCACGACAATAAAGCTCACGGAAAATTCTTGGCTTAGTTTTTCAATTAATTCCAGTATTTTTTCAGAGTTATGGCTATCTAAATTACCCGTTGGTTCATCTGCTAACACACAACTTGGCTTGGTAACAAGTGCTCTTGCAATTGCAACACGCTGGCGCTCGCCACCTGAAAGTGCAGCAGGTTTATGATAAAACCTATGAGATAATCCAACCGCATCCAACATCTCCTTTGCTAAAATAGTGTTGTCACGCTTTGTTGTTTTTGGGCGCATCATCAGCGGCATTAGAACATTATCAAGCGCATTAAACTCAGGCAGCAAATGATGGAACTGATAAACGAAACCCAAATGCCTATTTCGCATCAAAGCTCTTTTATTTGCCGATAAATGATCAAATCGCTTAGCATTTAAATAAATTTCACCCTTATCTAACTTATCAAGCCCACCCAACAGGTTCAGCAATGTCGTCTTGCCAGAGCCTGACAGCCCTAAGATCGCCACTTTCTCACCTTGATTAAGATGAAAGCTCACATTATCAAGGACTTGAATGGTGCTTTTACCATCTTGATAACTCTTAAATACATGCTCACAACTTAGTACATAATCACTCATAACGAAGCGCCTCCACCGGTTGAACACGAGAAGCACTCCAAGCAGGATAAAGCGTTGCTAAAAAGCTTAACACAAGCGCAGCAATGCCGACATGATAGATATCAGACCAAACTAATTTTGATGGAATAAAATCAATTTGATAAACACTTGGACTTAAAAACTGCACATGAAAGATCACTTGTATCCAATTCACAATTTCAGTAGCATTAAGCGATAGAACAATGCCAAGTACTATCCCTAAAAGCGTGCCAATTACACCAATAGCAAGACCTTGAATAATAAAGATCATGATAATCTGCCTTGATGACATGCCCATTGTCCTTAAAATAGCAATATCTGAACGCTTATCAGTTACCACCATGACAAGTGAGGACAGAAGGTTGAAAATAGCAACTGCAATAATCAAAAGCAAAATAAAAAACATCATTGTTTTTTCCATTTGAAGCGCTTGGAAAAAGCTTTTATTTTCATCTGTCCAATCTCGCGCAATAAAAAAATCTGGCAATACCTTAGCGTTTAAATAATACTTCACAAATGGCGCCTGATAGATATTATTTACTCCTAATTGAAGTGCGCTCACAGCATTACCCATTTGTAGTAATTTGGCTGCATCTTTAATATTAATAAGCGCATAATAGCTATCGTATTGGTAGCTTACTGAAAAAATGCCTGACACGGTAAATTGCTTTAATCTTGGCACCATCCCCGCTGGTGTCAGATTGGCCTCAGGCACGATAACTGTCACCTTATCACCTATCCCAACACCTAAAGATTGTGCTAAATACTTTCCTAATATAATGTTAAATTTCCCAGATTGAAGAGAGCTTAACTTTCCTTGTGTTACATGCTCAGAAATGGGAACAACTTCATTTTCATATTTTGGGTCAATGCCCTGTAGTGCGGCAAAGGCATTTGTTCCATTTGCTGAGAGCATTCCCTGCCCTTCAATTACTGGCGCTGTCCCTGTAATTTCTTTTGACTTTTCTTTCAGGTTATTTGACAGCTCTTGCCAATCGTAAAGCTTGCCACCAGCTTGATACACTTTCACAGGGGGAACCATCATTAAGATTCGATCTTTTATTTGCTCATCAAAACCATTCATTACCGACATAACGGTAATCAACACAGCAACACCAAGTGCAATTCCAACAAACGAAATGGCAGAAATAATCGAAATAAATTGATTTCTTTTTTTCGCACGCAAATATCTAAGTCCAATAAATAGTGGTAAAGGACGATACATTAAACTAAAGCTCTATCTATCTTGAATGATGGAATCATAACACAAATTCGTTGTATCAAGTGAAATTTAATCTGGAATTCTAACTCGATTGAAAAGATGAAAAATCTGACGATGACTTACTTTCACATGGCGAATGCCACACTATCATCAGCGCTAAATTGTTTCACTTCTGAGTTCGAAATGGAATCAGGTGGTGCCAACTTGCTATTATCGTCAGATGCAGGCCATTGTAACTTAAAAATTGAAAAAATCTAGCATTAATTTTACTTTTATCGCTTTATCCAAAAAAATATCATTTACCGCATAGCCCACCCTATTGAAACAAAAAATAGTCAAAATATAGGACAAAAAAAGCATTTACGCTTGCATGTTTTGAGTTTGCTTATATTATAAATGTTTTGTATTTGATACTCTCTTAAAAAGGACGACTTTCATGACTGCCAATGCACACAACAGCTTTGCCAAGCAACTTGGCTGCACTATGATTGTGACTGGAACAGAAATTGGCGCCGGTATTTTGGCACTCCCTATTATTACCGCCAAACTCGGCTTTTTAATTAGCAGCGTTATTATGGTAATAGCTTGGCTAATTATGACTTATACTGCGCTTTTAATTGCGGATATATCACTCTCTATGCCAAAAAGCTCAAGCTTTGCCTCCATTGCAAAAAAAACACTTGGAATGCCTGGCGCAATTATTGCATGGATAAGTTTTGTCCTTTTAATGTATTGTATCTCGGTTGCCTATATATCAGGAGCATCTTCTGCATTTCACTCGCTGACTCAAAGCATCTCGCAAAATGCTTGGTCTTTAATATTTGTGGTTGTTTTTGGACTGATTGTCACTATAGGCGTAAGCGCCGTGGACTTTATCAATCGAATCTTGCTCAGCGCTAAGCTAATATTTCTTGTCATCGTCTGCTTTTTATTTTTGAAGCTTGTATCTATCACAAATTTAACCGCAAGCCCAATTGCCCTTGGTAGCAGCTTAATGATTGCAGTGCCTGTTATTATCACCTCATTTACCTCACACATTATCGTGCCCTCTTTAACTGAATACTTAAATAAAGATGCAAAGGCACTTTTTCGTGTTATCTTTTTTGGCAGCCTCATCCCGCTTATTTTGTACTTTTTATGGCTTATTTCTGTGTTAGGAGTACTACCCCTTCATGGGCCTGTGAGCTTCATGGGATCCATTTTTAACCACGTTAGCGTTGAATCTGCAAATGTTGGCGATATTCTATCTGCCTTACACGAAAAAATTACCACCTCAATGGCGACTATTAGCTTAAATATTTTCACTGATATATCAGTCATGACTTCTTATCTTGGCGTGAGTCTTGGCTTATACCATTTTAATATTGATAGCTACAAATTAAACAAACTTAACATAAAGATGAAAACTGCTATCGCAATTTTATTGACGTTTGTTATTCCTCTTTTGGTGAATCTATTAGATCCAAACTTATTTATTAGCGCTATTGGCTATGTCGGCGTTTGTATTGCTGTGCTCCTTCTTATGATGCCAGCTGTGATTGCATACAAGCTCTCACGCCAAGGGCACGAGTTTCACTATAGAATCAGCCGCATCCCCCTTTTTTGGGCAATTGCATTTATTGCGGGCATTGTTATCATCCTAATACGTTTTGCTTAAAATACGAATCTAGATCAATTTTTCTGATAAAAGCTAACCACATTGTCTATAGCAATATTGGCTTTTCTAATGAGCGCCTCTTTTGTGTTAAACCCAATATGAGACGTTGCGATAACATTATCAAACCCAAGGAGCGGTTCATTATTAATTGGTGGCTCTTGATTAAACACATCAAGCGCAGCCCCGGCAATCACTTTATTTTCAAGCGCCCAGATCAATGAGTCATGATCAACGATAGGACCTCTTGCACAATTAATTAAAAAAGCGGTTGATTTCATTTTTGAAAGTAATGGCTGATTAATCATCCCTTTAGTCTGCCCATTAAGCGGCACATGTAAAGAGATATAATCTGATTGAAAAAATAGCGCCTCCAAAGCTGCATACTCATCGCCGTGATTATAAGGAAGAATATTCATCGAAAAGGCGCGAGCCAATACTTCAAGCGCTTTACCTATATGTCCATAACCAACAATCCCAAGCGTCTTACCATGAAGCTCACTGCCCGTATTACTCAGCATCCCGGCGCGAATGCCTGTATTATTTTGCGGGATCCTTCTTGCCAATGAGACCATAAGTCCCATCACCAGCTCTGAAACAGCAATACTGGCATATCCTGTTGCATTGGTTAAATGGATGCCTCTAGACTTAACTGCCTTGCTATCAACATGATCCACCCCAGCAAAAGCAACTGAAATCATCTGAAGCTTTGGTAGTGCCATAATAACTTTAGAAGACAAGACTCGATAAGTTAACAGTATCACTTCAAAGTCCTGCAATGTTTCAATCAAAAGATCGTCTGATGCTTCTTTTAAATCAAACTCATGAACTTCAAATTGAAAGAGCTTTTCTTTGATCACCTCAAAAGGCTGGCCAATAGGCTCTATGATGGCAACTTTTTTCATTTTAACATCCAATTATCTTCGATGACTTCTAGCTTAGTCAAGATTAAGCGAAATAAAACTAACCGCTCACGCTTTCTAAATGATTTTTCCAAATAAATAAAAGCGCAGCAAAACTTCTACATTCAATAAACTTAGGATTCTCAATTAGTGCATCAATTTGTGAAAGTTTACACTTTACAACTTCTAAAGGTTCTGGCTCGTCACCTATCAATGATTTCTCGCTTAAACCTTCTGCTTTAACAATAGAAATATGATGACGCATATAGTTGGGAGATAAATACACATCTTTTAAAAAAGTATATTTCTCTGCGCTAAATCCAACTTCTTCCATAAGCTCTCGATCAGCTGCTGCAAAGAGCTTCTCTCCACTATCGACCGCACCTTTTGGAAAACTCAAAGTATAATCCTCAACTCCCACCGAATACTCTTTTACCAATAAAAAAGTCTCATCATCTAACATTGGAACTATCAAAACAGCTCGGTGTAACGCCGTTGTTGGTCCAACTCGCTCATAAACACGCTTTTGACCATTTGAAAAAGTTAGATTTATCTCTTCAATACAAAATAGTCTTGTTTTTGCAATCACCTTTTTCTGGTCAATAGCCGGTGGATTTTTAATAGTCATATGTTATTTATTCAGGAAAGCATGTCTCATTATGCATCTTATTTATTCGCCTTGTAAATACTTATTAAAAGCTTTATTTCCACAAAAAATAAGCTATCATAGCCGCACAATAAACTTGGCAATCACTGGCTATGGCGCAATTTGACAGAAACTTCTACCGCATTTTATTTTTGATCATTATCTTAACCGCGGCAGGACAAATGACAAACACGATCTATGTTCCAGCTTTGTCACAAATGGCCGAAGAGTTCTCAGTTAATGCAGGCAGAATGCAAGCAGTTATTGCGTGCTATCTTTTCCCATACGGCCTTTTTCAATTTGCCTACGGCCCCTTGTCAGATTACTTTGGCAGAAAACCACTGATTTTAATTGGTATTGCACTTTTCACTTTAGGTTCATTGATCGCTCTTTTTGCAACGCATTTTGCCACTTTACTTCTAGCAAGCTTTATTCAGGGGTCAGGCATTGCAGTGGCAGGTGTGATGGCAAGAACCGTGATGCGTGATTTATACTCTGGGCGAGCACTTCATAGCGCCAATAGCCTTATGGCAATTGCCCTTATCCTCGCACCATTACTAGCGCCAATTTTAGGGGGTTTTTTCACTGATCTATATAGCTGGAGAGTTATTTTCTTATTCTTAAGCGCTTACGGTATCGCCCTTCTTATCATTCAAATGCTCTTCTTTCAAGAGACCAATTTATATAAAGGCATAAAGGGCAGCTTTTTGCAGAAATATAAAATTGTTCTATCCAACCCAAATTTTATGCTTAATTTAATTTTATTGATTGTAGCAAATGGAGGCATTGCGATATTTGAAGTGAGCTCAGGCGCAATTTTCACATCCATATTACAACTCTCACCAGCAACTGCAAGCTTTCTATTTATTATTCCTTTACCATTTTATATGATTGGAAGTTTTGTTGCTGGGAAGCTTGCAAGATTTTATACATTGGATCGCTTATTGATCATAGGCTGTTTAGTGTTAATTACCAGCGGCATTTTCATGGTTGGTTTTTATTATCTCATTGGTGTTGAATTACTTGCGATCATCTTACCAGGATCAATTTACTTTTTTGGCTGTGGCATTATTTTTCCAACAGCAACAACAAAAGCATTGGAAGCATTTCCGAACATTGCTGGAACAGCGGGTGCTGTTCTTGGTGGAACTCAAAATTTAGGCGCCGGTATTTTAACTGCACTTAGTGCGTTAATTCCACTTCATAGTCAATTACCACTTGCGGTCATTCTCTCAGCACTTGCTATTAGCGCACTTGTTGCCATTAGAATGCTCCCGGCAAACCCGCAAGATAATAGCTAGAGCGTCGACAAAAAATAATTTGCTAGAACCAAATCCTCTGGAGTGGTAATTTTAATATTCCTTCTATCACCTTCAATGACCATTGGCTGATGATCGAGCGCTTCAATGGCAGATGCTTCATCTGTCACTTTAATATTGTTATGAAGACAGAAGTAATATGCCATCAATAAGGTTTTATAGCGAAACACTTGAGGTGTTTGCGCAAGGTATATTTTCTCTCTATGTAAAGTCTTACTGATATAACCCTTATCGTTAACTTCTTTTACTGTGTCAATTGCCTTTGTGGCTAAAATGCCACCAATAGATTTCTCAACGACAACGCTGGCATATAACCTTCTAATATCATCAAGTGAAATACATACCCGTGCAGCATCATGCACAAATATCCAATCATCATCCTCAGCAATATCTTTAATACTAATTAATGCATTTCTAACACTATCAGAGCGCTCTTCACCGCCATAGCATAATTTAATACGCTCATTTTTTGTATGGATTGAATGCTTCCAATAAGTATCACTACGATTAACAGCAATAATCAATGTGTCAAAAAAAGGACTCTCAAGCAGCCTTGCTATCGTCGTATCAAGCACCGTCATCCCATTATCCAATAACAAATACTGCTTGGGCTTTTTAGCATGCATTCTCGAGCCAATTCCACTAGCCGGAATAATCGCAATTCTTTTCATACTAAGTTTCTTTTAATGATACTGTGGCAATTTGGTTTTTTGGAATAAATTGATAGAAAACTTCACCGGCTTTGATAAGCCCTAAGTTTTCTCGAGCCATTCCTTCGAGCACTTCATTACTATGGCGAAGCGATAGAATCTCAGCATATAGTTTGTCATTACGCAGCTTTAGCTTTTGATTTTGTGATGATTCTAGTGCCACTGACTGGCGTAAGCTTTTCATGGAAAAATATCCACTTTTGCTCCACCAAAAATCATATTGTAGCACGCAAATAACAAGCACTAAAATCGCAATGAACAAACTATAACGTATGCTCATTTTATTTTGATGCTTTCTCTTCAGGTTCCACTGTCACAGCGCTATCTGCTTTTTCTTGCTTTACATCTTCGATAACAATTTCGATATTTTCTTGTATTGCTTCTTTCTTTTCCTTAGCTGGCACATCTTCACCACCAACAGTAGAAGCATTATTTTGAGAATCATTTTGCGTTTTACCCACCTTTACTTCTTTTGCTTCATCAACAATGACTACCTCTTCAGTAGTCACCTCTTCTTCAGCTACATCAAGAAAGTTAAATGCTTTGATCCCTGGGTATATTGCATTGTCACCAAGCTCTTCTTCAATGCGCAAAAGCTGATTATATTTAGAAACACGATCAGATCTGCAAAGCGATCCTGTTTTGATCTGGCCAGCACCTGTTGCGACAGCTAAATCAGCAATAGTTGTATCTGATGTTTCACCAGATCTATGCGAAATAACACAAGTATAACCTGCCTCAGCTGCCATAGCCATTGCTTCAAAAGTTTCACTTAGACTACCAATTTGATTCAACTTAACCAAAATAGAATTGGCAATATGCTTTTCAATACCTTCACTTAGGATTTTGCTATTTGTGACGAATAGATCATCCCCAACAAGCTGGACTTTTTTGCCTAGTTTTTCAGTTAACAACTTCCATCCATCCCAATCATTCTCAGCCATACCATCTTCAATCGAAATGATTGGATATTTATCTACCCATTGTTCAAGGTATGCAACAAATTCTTTTGAATCCAGTGTTTTATTTTCAGAAGCAAGTACATATTTACCATCTTTATAAAACTCGCTACTTGCCAAATCAAGCGCAATATACACTTCTTCACCTGCTTTGTAGCCTGCTTTTTCAATTGCTTTTAAGATCATTTCAATCGCCACTTCATTAGATGGCAAATTAGGCGCATAACCCCCTTCATCACCAACACCGGCAACGTTATAACCTGATTCAGCCAATACTTTTTTAAGCGTATGGAAAATTTCACTTCCCGCACGAAGTGCTTCTGAGAACTTCTCAAAACCAATCGGCATAATCATAAACTCTTGCATATCAACATTATTATCAGCATGCTCACCACCATTGATCACATTCATCATTGGCACGGGCATAATATACTCTTTTGAGTTCATTAAATAACGATAAAATGGCTTTCTTAAATGTGATGCTGCTGCTTTTGCACAAGCCAATGACACAGCCAAAATTGCATTTGCACCCAATTTTTCTTTATTCTCGGTACCATCAAGTGTCAGCATTGTCTGATCGACAAGTCTTTGATCCAATGCATCGATACCAATAAGCGCATCTTTAATTGCGCCATTAACATTGCTAACTGCTTTTAATACACCTTTGCCCAAGTATACCGACTTATCACCATCGCGTAGCTCTAGTGCTTCTCTTGTTCCAGTAGAAGCTCCAGAAGGCACCGCTGCACGGCCAAAAGCGCCCGATTCTAAAATTACATCAGCTTCAATTGTTGGGTTTCCACGTGAGTCTATAATTTGTCTTGCGACAATATTAGCAATGCTTGAGATCATAATTAGTTATATCCTAGGTTATTTTTGCAAAAAAATACTGCCGACAAGAATACCAATATTCTCCTTAAAAAGGTAGTTATTCCATCAATATCCTGTGATTTTGTCGATTGTTTTATTCATGCTGTGCTTTCTTGGAAAGCTTTGCAATGACCCTTGCGATGATAAATAAACTCACAATCAGGAACAAATAGGCCGATCCCCATGCCAATAAAGTATACATCCCATTAGGGAATGACCCCGTTTTAATATGTAAAAATATCTGTGCGCAAGCAACATCAATACCAAGGATAATGAGAAAAATAGAAATCAAAAAATGAAGTGTAATCGAGTCAATAATAAGCAAAATCCCAAGTATACCAAGGAGCGTTCTTTGTGTTTGACAATAAGGGCACACGCCCACTAAACCATAAAGCTCCATAACCCAAGTAATAAGGCATACAATTACTAAAAAAGCGCCAAAGATACGATGCCACTGATAACGATTACTTGTCCGGTACAACCAAGCAATTCCATCACCACCTTGATATTTATGCATACATAACACTCCATGCTATCGATATATCATACTATTAAAGCTAGAAGGCATAATTCACTTTGTCAAAACTTATTAGTTTCACTACACTGTTAGCAATAACGCTTTATAAAAAACACCTATGCCTAAAATCAGCAAGACCATTCCTGTTATCTTATATATTGCCATTATTCTTCTTACTATATGGGTACTTTACCCCTACATTAAAATTGCACTTTGGGCGATTATTATTTGCATCTCTGTTTGGCCTTTTTACACTTGGTGGGAGAAGGCACTTCAGCATCGGCGAAAGATAGCAGCATTAAGTTTCACATTACTAGTTGCTGTCATTATTCTTCTTCCATTATTTTGGGTACTGTATGTTGGTATTAATGAGCTTATTAACCTTGGAGTTTTCTTATCACATGCCCAAGAAAACCAGCTCAAGATTTCGCCAACTCTGGCACATTTACCTTGGATCGGCCCCCATTTAAACTCATTATGGGAACAGTACATTTTAAATCCTGATAGCTTAAAATCACTTGCATCCAAACTGACTTTGCCTTATGAACAAGCCAGTGAAATTGCGGCTATTGTCATTCGCCAAAGTGTGCATTTTTTATTAATGCTGTTGATCATGTTTTTTATCTTTTTAAATGGCGCTCGCCTCTCTGATTCTTTTAAAGAGATTAATAAGGCTTATGCTTCCAGTTTTTCTACCTATTTTGAAAAATCAAGGCTCGTGATTAGAAGCGTACTTGATAGCATGATTTACACTGGTATTGGAACAGGCATTGTCCTTGGTATTTTTTATTATATATTTGCCTTGCCTTATCCAACCTTTTTCGCAATCTTTACCGCCCTTGCCACAGCTATTCCATTTGCACTTTTAATTGTGCAGGTGATTATTTTTTTGATTATGCTTGTTCAGGGAAACCTTGTTGCCGCTATTAGCGTGCTGATTATTGGTTTTATTATTTCAACCATTGTTGATAACTGGATTCGCCCAGCCATTATTGAAAAATATGTTAACATGCATTTTTTAGCTGCTGTTTTTGGCGTGCTGGGAGGCATTGAAGCATTTGGTTTTATTGGTATTTACCTTGGACCTGTCATTATGATGCTGCTTAGCCTTCTGTGGCAAGAGATTGTTAGCAATGCAAAAACAAAAAATCAACAAGCAAACCCAAAACCCCTTACCTAGCCCCAGAGTCTATCAAGAGACTTTATAACGCTGACATAATAAATCAATAATCTCTTTATTTGCTTCCAACATAGGAAAATCATGTAACTCATCAAAACCAACTTCTTTTAAAGCTTGCCCTTCTTTTGCATAGGGAATGCCCTCAAAAGCAGATACAATAAAAAAAGCAAGATCAATCACTTTGTCATTATACTGATGTTGTTTCGTTGTAAAGAGCATTGCTTCAGTTAACATAATGCCAATTTCTTCATATAATTCACGCTTTAATGCTTCCAGAGGCTGTTCTTCTTTTTCAACTTTTCCACCTGGGAACTCCCAAAACCCGGCAAGCTCTTTTCCATGTTGGCGCTTTGCGATCAAGAGTGATTTGTCATTTTCATTGACAACAATTCCCACAACCACTTTTGTTATTTTACTCATCTACTTATCCTATTTAATGTTTCAATATTCAAGTTTATTAATGTATTGAAAAATGAAAACTTGTATAGTTCTCCCGCTCAGAATGCGCTGGAATCACAATACTTTCAAACCCTTGATGATGAATAGCATCAGGCGGATACTGTGTTTCTAAACAAACGGAGCTATAGGGAGTATACTCTGTAGCATCTTTCCCTGTTATGCCACTTAAAAAATTTGCAGTATAAAGCTGCAAACCCGGACAGTCAGTTCTCACAGTCATTTCAATACCACTTTTAGATGAATATAAGCTTGCACAAGGTTTAGCACTAGCGTGCTTGTCAAAAACATAATGAAAGTCATACCCCGAGGCCTTCAAAAGTAACGGATGCAACTGACAGGATTCTTCATTTACTAGTAACTGCTTACGCTCGAACCTCAAACATGAATCAAGGCTTTCAAACCCCCCTGTTGGAATCAAACTATCATCAACTGCCAAGATCTTAGAGGAGTTGATAGACAGCCTATGGTTTTTAAGCCCTTGTTGTATATTTCCATCTAAATTAAAGTAGCTGTGATTGGTCAAATTTGCAACAACTGGCTGGTTATAAGCTATCACCTTATAAAAGACACTCAAAGCCCCTTCCGTAAGAATATAAGTCACCTTAATCGTCAAAGGTCCCGGCAAACCCCCATAGCCATCTTCAATATTAATTGAGTAGCAAATTTCAACTTGATTTTGACCTTCCACAAGCTCCACTTGCCAAATTTTATCACTCAATTTGCCAATATGAAGTGCATGACCATCAGCATTTTGTGCTAAAAGGTATTTATTGCCATTTAAAGTAAACGTGCCACCTTTAATACGATTTGTTACGACCGCATGTACCACACCTAGTGAAGGCGTATTTCTATATAGATAGCTCTCTAAATCATCAAAGCCAAGGACAATATCCTGCCAGCAACCATCTTTATCTTTTACCAGCAAGGACTGCACCGCTGCACCAATATTTAAAAACATTCCTTGAATAGAAGGAGAGCTAATATGTGTTATAACAACAGCCTTTCCATCAATGAGTTGTGTATCGTTATCTGATTTAAACATCAAGATCATTAGTAAGATAGTTTGCTTCACATTAACAAACCCTCAAAACAAACTCAATATTAAATTCTTTCTTATCCCAACGAGACTGCTATTAGGTATTAGATTAAAGTATTTCTTTAAGACACGGCACACCCAAATAAGTGTGGCACCCAAATATGATTTGGTGCTATTAACGTATAATTAATATTTTGTTGTGTAGTGTAGTGTTTATGATGTGCTTATTGTGTTATTCTTTTGTGATTGAATATAGAGTTTTCACATGGAGAATCTTACTTGATTCTAGTATATTTTTGTTTTTGCTATTGAATAAATAATGAAAGCCTGCTGGCTTGGAATAACTTGGCGGTGACCTACTTTCACATGGCGAATGCCACACTATCATCGGCGTAACTGAGTTTCACTTCTAAGTTCGAAATGGAATTAGGTGGTGCCTCAGCACTATTACCGCCAAAACTTTTAAGCATAAAGCTTTAACAATCTATCATAGAGTAATAACCAAGTCTCTCGGGCAATTAGTACTGGTTAGCTTCATACATTACTGCACTTACACATCCAGCCTATCAACGTCGTAGTCTTCAACAACCCTTTAGGGGA
>NZ_KB902243.1 GCF_000379445.1 Fangia hongkongensis FSC776 = DSM 21703 | reverse complement strand
TAATGCAATCTCAGCGGGAATGGGAATGAATCTTAAGCATGTGATGAGGTTATTGACACCTGTTTAGACATACCTGACACAGATTAAATGAGTCACTCTGGTAGATGGGTTGGGTATTTGTGTCCTGCATGTCACTGTTTGATTTATTTTTATCCAGAAGAAGCTGGCTCAACTCAATTAGGGCATATCTTTGAGTTTTGAAATAAAGTTCAGTGAACAATAAACACACAAAAACAATGTGAAAAGCTACTTTTTCAGGGGCGACTAACCAGTGAGTTTTGGGGAATGAATGATACTCAAGCTTACATGACCTATGGCGCCTATGTTGCCTTTATCTATATGGCACCTGTCATTGGTGGCTATATCTCTGATGCCTATCTTGGGCACACAACCAGTGTAAAATATGGCTGTGTGCTTATTATGATAGGTCATTTACTTTTAACCCTACAAAGTGTCTTTTTTCTTGGACTTGCATTTGTTGTCGTTGGCACGGGATTTTTCAAGTCCTCAATGGCTGCAAGCATCGGTCGCTTATACACCTCTAAAGATGACCCTAGACGCGATGCAGGATATACACTTTTTTACATGAGCGTGAACCTTGGCGCTGGCGTTTCTATCTTACTGGTTCCGATTATCGCCAAATACTTTGGTTGGCATGTTGGATTTGGACTTGCTGCATTTGGAATGGCGCTTGGTCTGGTTGTTTTTCTTATCGGCCAGAAAAAGAAAGTATTACCTGAAGATCAAATGAATGCCTCGTTAACAACACGCCTGAGCATTTTAATTGTCGGCATTTTATCCACCAGTATCTTTACCTATTTTATCGCCAATCCAACCGATACTACAAAGCTTCTTTATATTGTGGCCGCTTTTGTTTTATTGTATTTGATCTTCAAAGCCACCCAAGGTGGAAAGCGCTACATTATGGCTATTTTAGCCGTTATAAAGCTCTCTTTAATCGTGATGGTGTTTTTTGCGCTTTTCGAGCAAACTGCAACAAGCGTCCTACTATTTACTGAGCGCTTAGTTGATCTCAATGTCTTTGGATTTAGTATCTCATCGGCAAGCACCATGTCCCTCAATAGCTTATTTATTATTATCCTAGCGCCCTTTTTTGCTGCGCTTTGGTCTAAATATAATCCAAGCGTGTTTGCTAAAATGGGCTCTGGACTTGTGTTAACCTCTTTTGCAATGGGCATTTTCACTCTTGGTGCTTATTCAGCAATGCAAGGCGAACTTGTGTCTATTTTATGGATCGTTGCAGGTTATTTACTGATTACCATGGGAGAGCTGGCTTGTAGCCCAACTGGACTTGCTGCAATCAGCAAAGTATCTCCAGTTGACATCGTTGCGGTTATGTTCGGTGTTTGGGGGATTAAATCTTCATTTAGTAATTATATTGCAAGTTACATTGCCACTTTCACAGATGTAGGCAGTGCATCGGGTGCACAGGCCGAAGCCTACTACAATGTATTTTATCACTTGAGTATCTTTGCATTTATTTGTGGCATCATCGTATTAATTGTATCGCCAGTTTTAAAGAGAATTTATAAGATCTAACGGTTGATTGTGCAGAGCCTACGTCATCCATCATGTGGAATGACGCAGGGTGCAATGCCCCTGCGAATGGACACAGAACTTGAATCTGTTAGCACACAACAAAATTAACATGCCTTGGATCATTATAATTATCTTATTTAGCCAATTCAACTACAAAAGCTGCAAAATGGTAAAGTATTTTCTATTGAGTCAGTTTTTACTGTAATTTCAAATCATTAAATGCTCTAACAATGGTCATTAAATGCGCTTGCCAAAAATTGCACTGCCGACTCTTAAAACGCTACTACCTGCCGCAATTGCAGCCTCTAAGTCCTGACTCATGCCCATAGAAAGCGTATCAAGCTTATAGTGACATGCCTCTTCCACTAGCCCTTTTAATTTATTTAGTGAACAAAAACTTTGGTATTGATGCGCATATGATTCATTTTTCTCTAAAATACACATAACACCTCTTAGTTTAAGGGCTGGGCAGTGCTGTAAAACAAATAACGCCAAATGCTGCAAAGCATCACCATCAGGAGCAATACCCCCCTTATTCTCATCTTTATCAATATTCACTTGAATGCAAATATTAATCACTTTGTCATGTAACGCGGCATATTCATTTAGCTTCTTTGCATGTTTGGTATTTGTTAATGTATGCACCCAATTAAAATGTGTGGCAATATCTTTTAGTTTATTTGACTGTAACTGACCAATAAAGTGCCAGCATTGAATCTCTGGCAGCGCTCTTATCTTCTCTAACGCCTCTTGTAAATAACTTTCAGCAAATTCATTTAGTCCCGCCATATGAGCATAATGAATTTTCTCAATTGATTGCTTTTTGCTGACAGCAAGCAAAAGTGGTCGAGGGTGGTCATATTTATCTGCATATAGACTAACCCTATCTTGAATAGCATTAATATTCTTTTTAATTTGATCTCTAAGCGCGTTATTCATCTGCTATGCTTTACAATATCAAAGTATAATCTGAGCCCAGTGTATCATGGATATACAAGAATTATTAGCTATCACCACTCAAAAAAAAGCCTCTGATTTACATCTATCATCAGGCGTTCAGCCTATGCTGAGAATCGATGGTGAGATGGAATTTCTACATGATGAAAAGCTTGATAATAATACGATTCAATCAATGGCGTATAGTCTTATGAGTGAAACCCAAAAAGAAGAGTTTAACCAAACCATGGAGTGTGATTTTTCTATTAGCGAAAAACAAATTGGTGCCAGATTCCGAGTTAATATTTTTAAACAAGATCGTGGTATTTCTGTTGTTTTTAGAACCATTCCAGAGGAAGTTTTAAGCTTAAGTGATATTAATGCACCAGAGATTTTTAGGCAGATTTTAGACAATAAAAATGGGCTTGTACTTGTTACAGGGCCTACAGGATCTGGTAAAAGCACCACTTTGGCTGCAATGATTGATCATATTAACCATCACAAAGCAGGTCACATCATCTCGATTGAAGATCCAATAGAATTTGTTCATCAGTGTGATAAATGTCTTATTAATCAGCGTGAAGTGAAAAGAGATACTCTAAGCTTTGCAAATGCACTTAAGGCAATATTACGCGAAGATCCAGATTATATCCTAATTGGTGAAATGCGCGATATTGAAACGATTCGTTTAGCATTAACCGCAGCTGAAACAGGGCACTTAGTCTTTGCAACCTTACACACCTCCTCAGCACCCAAGACTATCGATCGGGTTATTAATGTCTTTCCAGCAGAGGAGCAATCAATGATCCGCGCTATGTTATCTGAGTCATTATGCGCCATTATTTCGCAAACATTACTTAAGAAGAAAACCGGTGGACGTGTTGCAGCCCATGAAATTCTCATTGCCAATAGCGCAATTAGAAACCTGATCCGTGAAAACAAATTACCGCAAATCTACAACACCCTGCAAACTAATCAATCTATTGGCATGCAAACACTTGATCAATCGCTGCAAAAACTCTATGCACAAGGGCTTATCAACGACCCTAACGACGCCAGAAATCTGAGGTGAATAACACCACTACCGTAAATACTTCTAGACGTCCGATTAACATTGCTAAATTTAAAATCCAGTGCACCGCAGTTGGCAAAGAGGCATAGTTCACTCCGACCTCACCAAGGCCTGGTCCTAAATTTGAAATACATGCGGCGACTGCTGAAAAGGCTGTAGTAGTTGGCACGCCAAAGCCCATCAAGGCCAACCATAAAACGATAAATAGCATAAAATAGGCAGCAACAAATCCCCAAACGCTACTCATGACCGATTCAGACATTACTTTATTGCCAAATTTAACAGGGAAAACACCCGTTGGATGCACTAAACGCCTTGCCTCACGAAAAGCTTGCTTTCTAATCAGTACCGCACGCACGATCTTAAGTCCACCAGAGCTTGATCCTGCACAGCCACCAATCAGCCCAATGACCATCAGTAAAATTGGCAAAAAGAGTGGCCACTCATGATAGTTTGAATTTGAGGTAAATCCTGTATTGGAAACAAAAGATGCTACTTGAAATAAACCATCCCAAAATGCCACATGATTACTTGATTCGACACTTTGTGAAATCAAAGTTAAAATTACAATCACCGCCATTGAAAAGGCAAAGAAAATGTAGGCTCTAAATTCAGGGTCTCGCCAATAGACACGCACAGAAAGCTTACGAAAAGCACTAAAATGAAGTGCAAAACTTGTCGCACTAATCATCATAAAAAAGATACAGATAATATAAATAATTGGCGTTTGTCCAGCCATTGATGCATCCGTTGGCGCAAACCCACCTGTGCCAATTGTTGAAAAGGAAAAGCTAATTGCATTAAACCAATCCATGCCAGCGACACGGTAACTTAGCATACAAAGCACTACAAGCAATAAATAAATCAGCCATAAAACCTTTGCTGTATCTGCAATTTTTGGGGTTAATTTATTTTCTTTCCAAGGTCCATTTGCCTCAGCACGATAAAGCTGCATTCCCCCAACCCCTAGCATTGGCAAAATAGCCACTGAAAGGATGATAATCCCCATACCACCTAAAAGCTGTGATTGCTGGCGGTAATATAAAATACTCTTCGGTAAATAATCTAAACCATGAATTACCGTTGCCCCAGTTGTGGTAAACCCAGAGATCGACTCAAATACCGCATCTGAAAACCCAAGGTGAAGCCCATTAGAATACATATAAGGTATTGAGCCATATAAACCCAACACTGACCAAATCGCAAGGACAACAATAAAGCCATCTTTAATGGTCAGCTGTTTTTTGGAACGCGAGCTAATTATAAATAGAATAAGACCTGAGCCTAATGTAACAATAAAACCAAATAAAAATGGAAAGGCATTGTTTTCATGGTAAATCCAGTCAACAATAATGGGTGTTAGCATCGTAATGCTAAAGAACATCAGTAGCGTGCCTAATACCTTAAAGATTGGACCTGGGCGCATAAAGTTAAATTTCCTGCTACATATTTAAGTGATTTTTTACAGTCTCTTAGTATATACCAAACATAGCGGATTTTTCAGTATTTCTAACTGTGAATGTGAAGTTCCTATTCACAAAACTCGCAATATCACGACTCACTCCACACAGATACTTCAAAGTTTCATTGTAAAGAAGTTTATCGATAGTATATAATCACAATAAATGAACACACTCAGGCTACTCGATGGCACTTATTCTTAAAATGTTACACTTATTTGATAATAACAAAAAACGTGAGTATGTCAGTGGCGCAGATCAATTTTTAGCGACCTTTGATCGTAAGTTTCCAACGCGCTCAGACTCACAAAAACAAGAAGCACAAAAACATAGAAATATCTTTAATCGAAAAGCAGATAACTTTGTTTTATAATGACGTTATTGATGATTAATCAGCGCCATTAACTCTGCACGAGATTTATCATCTCTTCTAAAAATCCCGCGCATACAACTTGTCACCGTTGATGTTTCTGATTTTCTCACCCCTCTGGTTGTCATACACTGATGCATTGAGTCAATGATAACAGCCACACCTTTTGGGTTCAGTGCTTTTTCAATGGCAAGCGCAACTTGCATCGTTAAGCGCTCCTGAGTTTGCAACCTTTTGGCATAGACATCCAATACACGGGCAATTTTGCTGATTCCCACCACTTTGCCATCTGGCAGATAAGCAATATGTGCTTTGCCCACTATCGGCACCATATGATGCTCACAATACGACTCTAAACGCATATTCTTTAACAGCACGATTTCATCATACCCTTCAACATCTTCAAATGTTTTAGAGAGGATCTCATCTGGATCCTCACTATAGCCTTTAAAAAACTCGTTATATGACTTGATAACGCGCTTTGGTGTTTCTAAAAGCCCCTCTCTTGCTGGATCCTCTCCAATATACTGAAGCAAGGTTTTAACCGCATTTTCTGCTTCAAGTTTGCTTGGTTTACTCAAGTTTCTACCCTTTATTGATTAGTTTGATTTTTATGGTACGCGAGCTTAATTCCCTGAAGTACCAGATCAGAGATGACAACATCAAAAAGCCCCTCTTGATTAAATAGCTGTGAAAATCCACCTGTTGCAACCGTTAAAACATCATCGTTTATCTCAGATAGCATCGCTTCTTTTAATGATTTAATTGCACCTAAATGACCATAATAAATGCCTGATTGAATGTTGGTATCTGTGTCTTTACCAATTGCTGACTCTGGTTTTACAATGCTCACTGATGACAGCTGGGCTGCATTAGCACTTAGTGATTCCACTGAGATTTTCACCCCTGGTAAAATAGCACCACTTAGATACTCTTTATCTTTTGTAACAATGTCAAATACCGTTGCGGTACCAAGATCAATGACAAGAATGTTTCTATCTGGAAATGCCTCTGCTGCTGCAATGCAGCCAGCGATCCTATCAGCACCAACTTCCTTTGGTGTTGCCACTTTCATCTTAAGCCCTGTTTTAACCCCTGGCTGAAGAAAAAATGGCTCCAGATTTAAATATTTATATACCGCCGCACGCAAAGAGTAGTTAATTGCAGGCACAACAGAGGCAATTGCCACACCGGTGATAGCTTTTGGGTCAAAGCCGTTTTCACGCACCACTTGACGCAAAAATATCCCCAACTGATCTGAGCTACCATGCGCCTCAGCAGTTGTATAACGAAACTGAAAAGCAATACCATCGCCATTAAAAAGGCCTGCATGAATTTGTGAATTTCCTACATCAATTGTTAACAGCATAATTACTCTATCTACAAATAACTTTTGAAGTGATGAGTATACCACCGAGAAGCGCTTTTGCGGATGTTAATTACTAAGAAATTGTGAATTTACTTTTTAACCCCCACAAATGCTTTTAATACTTCAACCAATGAATGAAACTGGCAGGCAATCTTATAGTATACCTCATAATAAGACGATTTAATTTTAGCATAATAGCTTGATAACTGTTCGCTAGCCATAACGCCTACATCAAGATAATAGCTTCTTGATAGACCCATTTTCTCTGCCCTTTTGGGGTATAACCCTGCATAAATTAACGAATGATCCACCAGCTTTTCAAGCCGAGCAATATCATCTTTATGAAAAGCCTCTAAAAATGCTTCTGCAAAGCTAAACTCTTTTAATGTATTATTATCAATATTGCGCAAAAGCGCATATACCACGAAGGCTTGCAAGTCATCCTCTAAGGCGATGCCACTTTTTCGCTCACCATCTTTCACTAATGTATAAAATGCAGATATTGCCGTCGGCTCAATGATCAAACTCATACATAGTCCTTCTGTTTGCCCCTTAACACTATTGTAAAGTATAGTAATTAATCACAAATACGCGTAACATGGCTGCTGTTATCTAAGCTAAGAATAAAAAAGGTCGCTACAACAACTATGAAAACTGACGCTTTTCGCTTTCGTTTTATTATTTGGGCAGTGCTGTCACTCAGCGCACTTTTAGGATTTGTGGTCAGTTTGATAAATGGCTTTCCACTTAACACAAATGTGTTATCGCTTTTGCCTAATGCCTCTCATAATAACACGGTAACTGAAGCATCAAACCTTCTGGCAAAGCGAATTGGCGATCAGATGGTCTTTCTTGTCGGAAATACTTCTCAAAGTGAGGCAATAAAGGCCAGTGATCTTCTAACAAGTACACTTCAGAAATCCAAACTTTTTCACTCAGTGACTAATGGCGTTGATAATAAAGAGCAACAGGCGTGGGCAAGCTTTTATTATCCTTATAGATTATCTTTATTATCCCCTGAAGACCAGAAGCTCTTTTTACAAAATAACAGCAAACAAGTCATTCAAAATGCTATTTTTAATCTCTATAGCCCCATGGGAATCACCAGCTCAGATTTAATTAAAAATGACCCATTTTCACTCTTTCAACACTTTGTGCTCAGTTTACCAAAACCATCAAACCATTTAAATTTGCATCAAAATCACCTAATGACACAATATGATGGCAAATGGTATGTCATGGTGAATGCAGCGCTTAAAGAAGATAGCTTTTCTCTGTCAAACCAAGATAAAATCACCGCGTTAATTGACTCGCTAAATACACAAATTTCCGAGCATTTTCCAAGTACATCAATATTGAAAACCGGAATGATATTTTATGCCAAAGCAGGTGCAGATAGCGCACGAGCTGATATTTCCACCATTGGCATTGGGTCAATTATTGGCATTATTCTACTGATTCTCATTACTTTTTTAAGCATCCGCCCGTTGTTTATAACACTGCTTTCAAGCGCGATTGGTTTTGTGAGCGCCTTTATGGTGACCTATTTAATCTTTGGCAGTGTTTTTCTCTTTACCCTTGTATTTGGGGCAAGCCTTATTGGAATTTCAGTTGATTATGCCTTTTTCTACTATGCCGAGCAGCGATTTGGTGGAAAAAACTGGAAAGCAAAGCCTGCGCTTAAAAAAATCGCCCCCGGCATTACCCTTGGGCTCATCAATATTATCATTGCCTATCTGGTGATTGCCATTGCGCCTTTTCCTGGCTTAAGGCAACTTGCCATTTTTGCTATTGTTGGTCTTGGCATGTCTTATCTAAGTGTTATTTGCGCGTTTCCTTATTTAATCAAAGCCAAAATTTACCACAAAAATCCAGCCATTTTGCGCTTTTCCTCCTACTATCTAAAACTCTGGCAGTCTCTATCAGTTAGAAAAATTCTCTTTCTCTTTATCCTTTTATTTATCATTATTGCCATTGGGATGTATCAGCTTAAAATCAATGATGATATTCGCATTTTGGAGTCGACGCCTAAAAGCCTCAAAGCCAATGAAGCTCAGATTAAATCAATTATTGGCAGTGATGTTGGCATGAGTTACATCATTGTAACTGGCAACACGCCTGATAAACTTATCGCCAATGAACATACGCTTAATCATGAAATTAAAACCGCATTCCCAGAGATAAATAGCACTGGACTCTCCATCAGTAGTTACCTTCCTAAGCTAAAGACGCAAAAACACAGTTATGCGCTACAAAAAGAGCTAATAAGTAACAAGCTGATTCCATTTTTAACACAAATAGGTGTATCAGCTGTTGATGCTAAAGCAATTCAAGCCAAATTACTTAACATTCCTTTTAAAGCGCTAACCCTTACAAACTGGCTCCACTCCCCACTATCAAAACCACTTCGCTTTTTATACCTTGGTAAGGTAAACCATCAATACGCAAGTGCTATTTTACTCTCTGATAAGTTGGATCAAAAGCGCATTCGAAAGATCACAGAGAAATCCAATTATGCCACTTTTATCAATAAAGCAGATGAAATCTCATCAGTTTTTAAAACCTACCGCCATTATATTAGCCTATTGCTTATTGTTGTTTTTATTGCCCTTTTTCTGCTATTACTCTGGCGTTATCGATCTATCAAAAAAGCGCTTGTTTACATTCTGCCACCGATAACAGCCTCCTTATTGTCACTGGCCGTATTGGGTTTGACAGGCACGCCTTTAACGCTGTTCAACCTCTTAGCATTGGTACTTGTATTGGGCATTGCCGTTGACTATATTCTCTTTTTTGCTGAAACACGCTCCAGCTTTCAAAACACGATGCTTGCCACACTCTTATCTGCCATTACCACCATTTTATCATTTGGATTGTTAATCTTCAGTCAAACACCAGTTGTACACTATTTTGGCTTATCTGTGTTTATTGGTATTTTAAGCGCATTTTTGCTCGCGCCAATTGTGACAAAGCTAGAGCGATTAAAATAATTGGAAGCTGGATAAAATATTGCATTTAATGCAGAGCCAGTATTATGCCAAGCATAATACTGGGTGCACTTTGCCCCCCGGCAGTCGCCACCGTATCCCCACGTCAGCGATTCAACAAATAATACCTCCTGCAAGTCAGTATCGATTTGTTTCTTTATGTGTATATAGAAACATTTATTGACGAAGAAAGCAATAAGGTTATTTGATTTTTTTAAAAAAAACTTTTAGAGATAAACTCTTGGCATAATTTTAGTTTATATTACAGACACATTAAGGCAATGACTGTTGAAATGAAAAAAGCACAAGCCAGTGTGGATTTTCAGGATTAATGTACTCGAGCCTTTCCTCCTCTGCCTCAAAGTATTGAAGTTTTAATAACCCATCATCATCCTCAATTACCTTTCTAAGTGCTGGCAATCCTTTCTTATCAGGTGAAATAAGTAACTGAAAAGCCTGATATTTACTGTGTTTCGTATAAATAGCTGTCAGCACACCGCTATTATGAGCCTCAGCGCTATTTTTAATCTGTGTGGCAAAGATGTATTTTCCGTATTTCTCGACCAGCTCAGCCATAATTGGCAACATGACAGGCAAACGCCTTTCAACTACTTGTGGCCGGTTAGATTCAAATGAGAAAACATTATCTCTCTGAATAAAAGGAATATAATAACACTCTTCGCTTTGATAGATTTCAGGGGCACGCACATCCTGAACATCAATACTATCATCAAATAGATATTCCTCAGAGACACCCAGCGCATCAGCTATTTGAATGCGCTTTGGCTTTCTTGGCAGCTTAGCATTAAACAGCCAATTTTTAATGGTGGTATCTTTTTCATTAATCTTATTTTCAATTGCAGGTATCTTCCCTGTATAGGAAGAAGAAACAGCGCAAATATCAGTAATATAGCCCAATTTCGTTGCAAACAAAGTAGAATATTCTTTATACATGATCTCACTTTTTACGTGCAAACAAGTCGTGTAATAACTTGCGGATTTCTTTTCTTGATGTGTATTTTTTCATCATTTCAGTAAATTGACTTTCATCAAACTCATAGCATAATGTGCTATTTTTCGCCTGATTATAAATTTGAATCATTGTTTTATCCCCAAACAAAACAACTGATGACACATCAACCCCATTTGCTAACTGTTGTAACGCATTATTGTACGAATGGCAAGCATAAATGAGTTTCTTTTCATCTAAAGAGAATAACTCAATATCCTTTTCAATAATCTCCTCTGGAAGAAAATAGCTACTGCCAATATTATGAAAAAGACTACGCATCCCACAATTTGAGGCAATCCTTAGCACAATTTGCCCAGTTGTCTCTCTATCAATATCCGCCACTTTCATATTGATCATATTTCTTTTAAAATATTGCCAAAAATGTTTTGTGTCACGCTCCACTTTTGATTCACTCACCCTTTACCACCTACTATTGATACATTACATCTGCATTGAAGCTTTTAAGATCACTCCAAAATACATATGAACTTTATACAATTGACTGCTTCGAAACCTCCGCTACATAAAGAGACTTTTTATTTTCAATAAAATCACGTTTATACTCAATATGCGTCTTAATGAATGCAACAATAATAGACGCAACACCTGTAAAAGAAAATTTGTACACAAGATTTAACAGCATAACTGAACTTAAGCTTGAGACATTTTGCGACATCGACAAAATCAGCGGCAATGAAATACACGTTAAAATAATCTCAGCCATAGTTGAAGAAGTCAAAATGGATACAAAAGCACCCCAAAACCCTCTTTTAAAGTGTTTTCTAACATATTTAAAGATGATGTTATTGAAGATACAGCTAATAATAATGCTGAAAAAACTGATACTCCAAACACGGATAAGCGGACTATAAACAGCGTAGCTACTTTGACTCTCCCCTAGTGAGGAGGTAATATACAACATCAACATTAACGCACCATCAGCGACAAGCGCTGTAAATACAACCGTGTTGGCAGTACGAATATCATACCTATCTTGAATAAAATTACTGATCACAAAGGTCAATGGAAAAAATAAAAGCCCAACAGCAAAGCTCAATGAATAGCCTTCAAACTCAAAATTTCTCACATCTAACACGCTTAAAGTCGCACTTGTCAGTGAAATAAAGAACAAAGAATATAACATGGTATAGAGCATACGCTCACGATCTACAACACCGAAGATCAATCGAAAGTAACGCAATTTCTGCCTCTTTTATTCAAATTGTGGGGACCCAGATAACATATCACCCTGCATAAAAAATGCAAGCATCAGCAATTGATATGTATCATATACCACTCGCGAATCATTTTGCGGTGTTTAATGTTGAAGAAGTTTTTGATAGTTTTGAGTCATTGGGTTGCAGGTAATAGCTAGGACTATTAGCAATATCTGATGACTCAAAAGAACAAGAAATTCAATGGCAGAAATAGGGTAAAATGGTTTGCGGGTGGTACAAACAGCAAATAGGCAAATGCTTTATGCCAGCATCATACTCATAATTAAAATCAAATAAAGCCAAAAAGCGTTTTCAGATGATATAATACCCCTAAAGATTACCTCTAACACAATAAGGACATAAAATCACTATGGCAAAAATTCAAGCGATTCGCGGAATGAATGACATTCTGCCACAACAAATACCACTTTGGCAGCATTTTGAAAACACAGCAAAATCCTTATTAACGAGCTATGGCTATCAGGAAATTCGCTTACCTGTTGTGGAAAAAAGTGAGCTTTTTCATCGCGGTGTGGGTGATGGCACTGATATCGTTGAGAAAGAAACTTATGATTTCACAGACAGAGGTGATGAGAAGCTGACACTTAGGCCAGAGGGTACAGCAGGCTGTGTACGTGCTGTTATCGAGCATGGGATGGTAGCACGAAACCAAGTGCAAAAACTGTGGTATATGGGTCCTATGTATCGCTATGAGCGACCGCAAAAGGGACGTTATCGCCAATTTTATCAATTTGGTGTCGAGGTATATGGACATGATAGTATTACACAAGATGCTGAGTTATTAGCTTTGAGTTGGCGCTTTTGGCAAGCACTGGGCTTGGATAAAAATGTAACGCTACAGATCAACAACCTTGGCACGAATGAGGACAGAGAAAAATATAAACAAGCACTTATCAGCTATCTTACGCCAATCAAAGATCAACTTGATGAAGATAGTCAAAGGCGACTCACTAAAAATCCACTTCGCATCTTGGACAGCAAAAATCAAACTACTCAGGTACTTTTAGAAAATGCCCCCAAGCTTGATGCGTTTTTAAGCGCTGAGACAAAAGGAGAGTTTCAAAAGCTCTATACACACCTAAAAGCGCTTAATATCCCCGTTACGATCAACCCACACCTTGTTAGAGGACTTGATTATTACTCCCACACCGTGTTTGAATGGGTCACTGAAGATCTAGGTGCACAAGGTACAATCTGTGCAGGTGGTCGCTATAACTCACTTGTTGAGAATCTAGGTGGTCCTCAAACTCCTGCTGTTGGTTTTGCCATAGGGATAGAGAGAATCATCTTATTACTTCAAGAGGTTCAACAGAACATTAAAACAAAGCGCTGTGATATTTATGTTATTTCAGATGACAAGGCAATATTTAATGCAATTGAATTTACTGAAACGCTGCGAGCAGCCTCTCCTCTTTTACAGATTGAACAAAACCATACATTAGGCAGTTTTAAATCTCAATTTAAAAAGGCTGATAAATCAGGGGCAAAACTCGCGCTGATTATCGCTGAAAATGAGTGTGATAATAAAACTTGTACCATTAAGTTTTTACGTGAAGAGAAGGATCAAATAACACTGCCGCAAGATGAAGCACTCAAGCTTATCGATACTCTCGTTGAATAACTTGAGGATATATTTTAGTACCCTCTAACCAATGAGATTAATAATAAAACAATAAAAACCACCCAAGGAAGGGCCAATATAATCTCAACTATTGTTTTAACCATTCTTGACAGCTCAATCTCAGGGATAAAAGTTGCAATTAAAATAGCAATAGCAATAAATACCACCCCAACAATAAATGAAATTACTGCACCTCGATTGACCTGTTTTGCTGTCATTTATTCTCTGCCCTTAAATCTGAATTTTATTCAATTTACCTATTTACACCTATCACAAACCTGAGTCAAACATTACAAGGATCATACTCAGGCTATGAAAAAGTATTGTACCATCGTAATTTTACGATAACACTTAGTTTACACAAAAATAACTGCCAGCTTGCTTTTAGCCACGTTACGCTCTACAATACTCATACTCTGGGGGCGAAAATGGTTTCGACGGGAATTACAAGCTTTTCCAGTGCATGCCGAGGGTGTATCCGCCTCGTAAAACACGTTACATTTTGCTAATAACTGGCAATAATAACCAAAACAGTGGCAGCAGCCGCACTCCAGCGAATGATGCATCTTTTGCTCGTCGCGAAGAAGAAAAAGCTGCGTAATCTAGCTTAATAACCTAGACCACACAAGCAGATAACGCTCGCTTATGGGTATTATCATACGCTTGTTCATCCTTTACATAAGCTCGCCAAGATAGTGCCTGACTATTAAGGTTAAATTTTAAGGCTCGCTTTATTTATGCCCTGATTTATCGGGCTGAATACGGTTAAATACAATAGATAAATCTAAGCATGTAGATCTGAAAAGTGCGGATTTGCGGACGCGGGTTCAACTCCCGCCGCCTCCACCAGATGTTTTTATTCTTACAATCTCTATACAGCGTTTAATATATTCAACCATTGATATCGTTGGATCCGCGGGACGCGGGGTAAGACTGATCAGAAAAAGCGCTTAAGCTTTTTCCTGTCGAACGCCCAAAGCATGGACTGCAAAGGGCTGGTTTTCAAACGAAGCAGGAGGCTGAGTGCCGAAAAAACTCCCGCCGCCTCCACCAAATTATTTCAATGTAAATGTATTAATCATTCAATTAATAACTTCAATAATATTGACCTTTACTACATTTTTTCTGTTAGTTCTTTAGACGACACATCCCATTTTCTAAGGGTGGCTCAAGAGTATTTCAAATCCTTTTAGTCCTCTGCGAGAGGTAATAATGGTAAACCAAGCTCATCTAAAAACTTGTTATGTTTAGTCGTTGCAACAACAATATTTTTTTCCAAATTCACAAGCTCTTTATGAACAGCGCACAAATCAACCTTTTTCTCAGGCTTGGCGGTACTCACATATCTTGAGATATTGAGATTGAAATCGTTCCTCTCGATTTCTTCCATTGATACACGACGAGAGTAACGCTCCTTTTCCTTACGAAATTGGTAAGTATCGATAATCTTCTTGATATGCTCTGGCAAAAGACGATTTTGGCGCTTACCCTTTTCAAAATGCTCCTCATCACTTGCGTTAATAAAAAGCACATCATCAGGCTTCTTGCACTTTTTCAACACAAGAATACATACCGGAATACCCGTAGAGAAGAACAAATTCGCAGGCAAACCAATTACCGTGTCAATATTGTTGTCCTTTAAAAGTTTGGTACGGATTCTAGCTTCTGCACCGCCACGGAACAATACTCCGTGTGGCAAGATTATAGCCATAGTTCCTTCATCACTTAAAAAATGGAAACCATGTAATAAAAACGCAAAATCTGCCGCTGATTTTGGAGCAAGTCCGTAGCTCTTGAAGCGGAAGTCATCACCTAGCGCTTCCGTTGGGCTCCAGCGCAAGCTAAATGGAGGGTTAGCAACCACCGCATCACATTGCAGCTTTTTAGCAGGATTCATTTCATTGAGCAAATCCCAGTCATTAAGTAATGAATCACCATGATGAATCTCAAGCTCTGAATCCTTAACACCATGGAGAAGCATGTTCATGCGAGCAAGGTTGTATGTCGTTATATTATTTTCTTGCCCGTAAATTTTACCAATACCATGATGACCTAGCTGGTTACGCACATTTAAAAGAAGCGAACCAGAGCCACACGCAAAGTCCAATACCTTGTTAAGCTTTTTCTTCTTACCTGTTGCTGGCTCTTGGCTATCTAAGGTGACAATCTCAGATAAAATGGTCGAAATTTGCTGCGGCGTATAAAATTCACCCGCCTTTTTACCTGAGCCTGCGGCAAATTGTCCAATAAGATATTCATAGGCATCACCAAGGGTGTCGCTGTCTGTTGAAAAGCCTGAAATACCCTCAGCAATTTTGGTAATGATGGTGCAAAGTTTGGCATTTCTTAGGCTGTAATTCTTGCCCAGCTTTTCAGAATCCAGATTAATCTCTGAGAATAAACCCTGAAAGCTGTTTTCAAAGGATTCATTTTCGATGTACTTAAAGCCTTGTTGCAAAGTCAGCAGAAGATCGTCATGTTGCGTTCTAGCAAGTTCTGCTATGCTGCTCCACAGATGCGCTGGCTCAATAACATAATGCACTTTACGGCGCATTTGTTTCTCAAAGGCAGGAACGTCTTCTTCATTTTGCTCGTACCATACACTTAACGGAGCGCGTTTATCATCATCGTCGAGCGTTGGGTAGTCCGATCCAAGCTCTTTCTTAGCAGCAGCTTCGTAATTGTCTGACAGGTAGCGTAAGAATAGGAAAGAAAGCATATAATCGCGAAAATCATCGGCATTCATCGCGCCGCGCAAATTATCTGCTATATCCCAAAGCGTTTTACCTAAGTCTTTTAATTGTTGTTCGTTCACAGTGTTGTCCTTCTAGAATTCTCGTTTAGTATTTCTGGCAGATAAAATTTAAAACTGCTAACAAATGCTCTTAGGATTTGCCGGAATAAATCCTGATTATCTTCGCCCATAGGTGTTGGCTCATGAATAGCATATTTTCCATGACTCAATAGATTGAGGGCACGGTTAAATAACGCACTATTCTCATCGTCATCAATGGTTTTCAGACAAAAACCAATATCGGCATGACCGAAAAAGGCAGAAGTTTTCTCCATGATGCTACGCAGTGCATTGAAGTGGAATGTATAAAGCGTGCCATTTTCAGGATCGGCAGCCCTGTGCAGCTCCGATAAAGTCGCTACATGATGGAAATATGGCGTGTCTCCAGTAGCACGAAGTGTGTAGTGATTTTCACTATTAGGGCGATGAAAAAAATACTGCTTGTGTCTAACTTTTGGCTCACCCTCTTTTGCTCTCCCCATCTCATTGCACATAACATTAAAAAAGAGTGAGTGATGTGATGAGACAACGATCTTCATCGGGTTGGGCGCACCGTCTCCATTCTTACGACTGGTTGCTCGTCGAAGAAGTTTGGCTAAATCACAAGCAGCTGATATTGCGTTGTTATCATCAAGAGATGAAACAGGATCATCAATGTATATGTATTTCACCCATTGATAGGATTCTTGACCGTCAAGCACTCGCTCACAAATAGCCATAAATATACACCAGATAAAAATACTTTCTTCGCCTCTGGAAATCTTTATGTTTTCTTCACCGTCTTTACTAAATTTTACAAAGTAGGGCTTGGTAAATGCTTCACCACCTTGCTGTACTTCCTTATATTCAAAGTCGAAGTTAAAATCAGCATATCGACTAAGATATTCATCAATGGTTGGTTCAAGCCCTAAATTGGTAAACCCATCAAAAAACTTAGAATACTGATTTACTTGCAACCCACGTGCAGAATCATTTTCTAGGTCGTTCTCCCAAGCAAACAAGTCCTCTGTAAAAGCATTAAAATAAAGTGTGTCAGGCTTACCATCGTTCTTATATTTTCCTTTATCTTTAAAATCCATAGACAACCGTGTTTTACCCGTTCGGTTATAGGCATAAAGAAGAATAAGTTCCTGATTATTCAAATCATCACGCAGGCGATTAACAAGTCCTCTTAAATTTTGATAGGTGAAAATCTTTTTCATGTCGTCACCTCACCCATGACTGGGAAAAGCTGCTGCATCAAACCTTTTTTATGGGATTTTAGTTCTTCAATTTTTTGTGCTTGTGTTGTGATTAGCTTATCGAGGGAAGACAGGCAATCGGCGATTTTTTGTTGCTCTTCTGAATTTGGTACTGCAACTGGATATTCCTTCATCAAAGCAATATCGCCTCTTGGCATTTTTACGCCTTTTGCCCCCTGCATTACATAATTTATAAATACTTCACTCTTTAAAATACAGGATAAAAAGGCGTTACCATTCTTAGGCCGAACAACAATCACATCATTTGAAGCACCGCCGCTTCTATTCGCTACCCAAACCTTTTTTAAATAGGGACGAATATTCGCAATTAAAATGTCGCCACTTTCATAAGCTGTAAACGAACCGGAAGGCGGTAATTTTGAAGCTTTCGCAATTCCACCAAAATCTGCCAGGATATTTTCTGTACTAACATACGTATTTATAGATAGTTCACTTAAGGGAAGTCTCTTTTTTACAAAGTCAGATATATCCTTATCGGCAAGTTTCCTAAACTCCCATTTTCCCTCATTCTTAAACTCAGGAAAACGCAATTCGGGAACAGTTTCACCTTTTGTGGGGAAGAGGTTTTGCAGCAATCCCTTTTTATAGCATTGGAGTTCTTGGTACTTTTGGGTATGCGCAGCGATCAACTCATCTAGTGAAGACAGGCAATCGGCGATTTTTTGTTGTTCATCAAAAAATGGAATACCAATTACGACAGAAGAGAACAAAGACTTATTAATAATTGGAACTGCTTGTTTTCCAGATAACTCAGCTATTTTTAGAGAAATATGTTTTAGTGAGTAATAAATAAATGCATTATAAACTCTATCAAATGGTATTACAGAGTTAATTTGCTGATTTGTGGAGCATTCAAATGTATTTTGTGCAACTTTCCCAATAGTAGATCCAATACATACGAAAAGTATGCTATCTGCTGGAATTTTTCTTGTTTTCGAGTAACCCTCATCACTAAGAAGTGTTTTTGTTCCCTCTACAAAACGACCATCTGAAATATCTGCTGGTGATACGAAGTTTTTTGTACCTCCATAATTAGCAGCATCTGAAGTACTCGGTGTGTTGCCTGTTACAATTGTAGCAATTTTTTCTAATGGGCTATAAACCCACCCTTTTTCATCTTCAAACTCCGGAAAACGCAGTGTAGGAGTGGTTTTACCCTCAGCGGGAAAGAGGTCTTGCATTAAGCCTTTTTTATTTTTGTTACTCATATGCTGCCAACCCCGAAATTTCCCGCCCTTCTGCGAGCTTATGGAGTAATGGCATCAACTCATCCATCAATGCCAACTCGGCTTGTGTCCGTGCTTTCCAGCCTAAATCTAATGGCTCTAGCAAATCACTGAGCTGTTCACCATCGAAGATCATGCGATCCAAAATACTATCCACAAAACCCTGCAAGGCTTCATGGGCAATGCTGTGTTTATCTGCAATGTTGGCAAGTTCTATGTCGGACTTTTCCGCCTTGAACTGTTGATAACCTTCTCGAATTGCTTTTTCATTGAGGCTTTTATTAATTGGCAGACTGTTGATATAATCGACAATATCATCGCGTTCCCCCATCAAATTGGCGCTTGAGCTAATCAAGTCGATCAACTGCTGACGGCTCATCTTGTGCTTGCTTGGTTTATCGTCATCGGTAGATTTAGCGATTAAGCCCATGATGTAGTCATAGTCAATCACGGCAGAGGCAAACAACACCAATTCAAACTCTAGCTGCTGCACTGGATCATCAGGGTCATCACTGCCTTTAGCTTGTTGTGCCTTCAGGCGTTGCGCTGTTTCCAGATACATCCCTTTAAATCCGCGTAATTGTTCTTCGGGAAGCAATGCATTGACACTTTCTATTTGCTCTTCATTCAGATCAGTATATTGATCAAGCTGAGTCTTTAAGCGCTGCACTTCCTTAAAACGGTTAATAAATTCGCTTCTGGCAGCATCCCCTTTAAGGTTGTTCACGTTCTCAGGAGTACAAGACAGCCCTTGCGAGTCCATGAACTTTTCAAGATTACTGATGGCGCTATCTAAGTTTTCAATAACCTGCGATGCTGGGTCAACCAGCCATATCTCTTTGGCACGGTCTTTATCTTGCCCTGAGAAACGTGCAATAGCGGTATTAACCGCAGCTTCCTGATGACGGAAATCCAAAATATTGCCATAAGGTTTTGTGTCATTGAGCACACGATTTGTACGTGAAAAGGCTTGAATTAGCCCGTGGTATTTTAGGTTTTTATCCACATACAGAGTGTTGAGGTATTTGGAATCAAAACCCGTGAGCAACATATCGACCACAATCACAATATCAATTTTATTTTTATGTGGGTAATCTTTATTGGTGTATTTCTGATCTTTAATCCGTTGCTGCACGTCCTGATAATACAAGTCGAATTCACTTATGGTGTGGTTTGTACCGTATTGGGCATTATAATCGGTAATAATGGTTTTCAGGGCTGCCTTTTTCTCATCAGGCGCTTGCTTATTATCTTCTTTTTCTTGTGGCAAGTCATCCTGAATCTGCTGCACATCTTTGTTGCCTTCGGCGGGCGGCGAGAATACACAGGCAATATTTAACGGTGTATAGCTATCATCTTCGGCCAGCTTTTCGGCCTGCGCCTGTTTGAATAGCTCATAGTATTCAATAGCGCTATTAATAGAGGCTGTAGCCAATACCGCGTTAAATCTCCTTTGGTTGGTAGCAGAATCATGCTTTTTTAGTATTTCACCAACAACGGATTCAGGCGATGGCATCTTAGGTTTTGGATTTTTGTTTTTATTACTCGTATCGTCTTTTAGCTTCTCACCGAAGTAATCGATGTGGAAGCGTAGCACATTACGATCGTCAATAGCGTTAGTGATGGTATAGGCGTGTAACTGCTTTTGAAAGATATCTTCAGTGGTTTTATATGAACCTATGGTGCCGTCAATTTTCTTATAGGTAGCATTATCTTCAAAGATCGGCGTACCTGTGAAGCCGAATAACTGCGCTTTAGGAAAGAAGGCTTTGATTGCTTGATGATTATCGCCGAACTGAGAACGATGACATTCATCAAATATGAAAACAACCCTTTGATCTCGTAAAGGCTCAAGGCGTTCTTTGTAAGTCTGTTTGCCATTTTGCTTATGCCGCTGATTGCGTTTGCTATTTTCATCAAGCGCAAGACCAAGCTTTTGTATGGTGGTAACAATAACTTTATCGGCGTAATCGTCCGACAACATACGGCGAACCAAGGCCTCAGTATTGGTATTTCCTTCAACACAGCCCTCTTGAAACTTATTGAATTCCTCACGGGTCTGTCGATCAAGATCTTTACGATCTACTACAAACAGGCATTTATCAATCTCTGGGTTGTCTTTTAACAGCGTTGAAGCTTTAAAGGAAGTAAGGGTTTTTCCACTGCCTGTCGTATGCCAGATATAGCCGTTTCCTCGGTTTTGATGAATACAATCGACAATCGCCTTTACCGCATAGATTTGGTACGGGCGCATAATCATCAGCTTTTGCTCGCTGGCGACCAATACCATATAGCGGCTGATCATTTGGCCTAAGGTGCATTTGGCTAGTAAATTATCAGAAAAGTCATCAAGATGGGTGATTTTTGTGTTGTCTTCTTTGGCAAGCTGATAAATCGGCAGAAAACGCTCATCAGCGTTAAAACTAAAGTGCTGATTATGGTTATTGGCAAAATAAAGTGTATTGACACGGTTACTAACAATAAAAAGCTGCATAAAACACAAGAGAGTATTTGTGTAACCATTACCCATGTCATTCTTATATTCGATAATTTGCTCCATGGCACGGCGTGGCGTGAAGGCAAGCGTTTTCAATTCTATTTGAACTACGGGAACACCGTTTATTAACAGAATAACGTCATAGCGGTGATGGCTATTGTCGGTATTAATCCGAAATTGGTTAATTACTTCGAATTCATTTTTACACCAATCCTTGATATTGACCAAAGTGTATTGCAACGGTGTTCCGTCTTCTCGCTGGAAGGTATTACGTTCACGTAGAGTTTTAGCTGCGACAAAAACATCAGAATTGACGATTTCATCACGCAAGCGCGCAAACTCAGAATCAGTAAGTCGGACATAATTCAGGGCTTCAAATTTCTCGCGAAAATTTTGCTCAAGGCTAGCTTTATCTCTTATATCTTCTCGATAGGTATATTTAAGGTCTTGAAGCTTTGCAATTAAAGCATTTTCGATCTCTTGTTCTTTAGTCATATAACCTCCCCAGCGTAGCGCTATGGCTAATACTCATTTTTACGCCTCTATATTTTTCTGTTGTTCAATCTATTTGAGGATATCTTCGCGTTTGAACCACCTGCTCCCACACACCTTAAAACTGGGGAATTCACCATCAGCGACAAGGAAATAAGCAGTTTTTCTGCCAACTTAAGGTAGTCATCAGCCTCTTTCAAGATTCAAACACTATCTATCATAGCTCTATCCACTATGAGACTAAAGAGTAGGATATGAGAAAACCAGAGGATCGACAACTACAAATCTATAATTGCATCAATATTCCTGTTACTCACCATCTTATGGTTAAAATCAGTCTACATTAAACGGCAATATGCTTACGTCGCCAATTCACGGGGGATTGATCAAGAGTTCCAAGAGGCAGAAACGCTCTTTGATTGCTGATTGATTGTCAGATTAAGTCTGAACTACCACATAGATGTCATATGTATCTTTTAGCTGATCTCCAAAACCCCAACCAGTATTAGCACTATCCTCCACAGTTTGTTGAATCCTATGAATAAAATGAGATACCATCTCTTTTTCAACAATGAACTTCACTGCTGACTCAAACATACTTTCCATACTGATATAGAAGTTTTCATCTATACCTCCATAAGTACGGTCACATATTATCCCAGACTCAACATAAGTGAGCATCAAATCCGCTATACCATGGTCAGAACAAGATACTTTCTTATAATCTGATATTGCTTTTCGTGCGACTGAAGCACGCATTTTAGGAGAACGGCTCTTCGGGCCTTCAATATATTCAGCTTGAACAATCTTTTTGTATCGTGCCAAAATTTCATCGTCGTTATTCAATAGGGATGCTTGATAATACTCTTTTACCTGATTAAATTTTTTATATAAGGTTGCAATTTCTTCAACTAATTCATATTCAGACTTTTTTCGTAAAGCGACTTTCAATTGTCTTAAATTTAATTTATTCTCCGCCATGCCCAATCTCTATTATCACATTAACACCACTGGCAAATATCTACTTCACAATATGTATTAAAATATATACGACACTCCACCGCTAAAGCTATTCACAGAGTTTACTTTTGAGTTTGAGAATAAATGATCATATTCCAATGATAATCCTATGCCATTAGCGAACAGATAACCGGCTTGAACTCCAGCTCTTGCTGCAATACTGTTATCGATGCTGTCATTAGCTTGATCACTATTCCACACATAAGCGGGTCCTGCTTTAGCAACAAGATTGAACCCTGATTGAAACTGATATTTTGCTCTAAACATCAAATTCATATTCCAGCTTTTAACTGTTTGTGAATCCGTTGTTTTTTGCCCATCATAATTAGCACCAAGTTCAAAACCTGCCATAAAACCATATTTTTTACTCAGTGACCAATCATAGCCAAGCTTCATGCCAGCAGCAGGTTTGTAACCTTTTGAATCGATCGTTGCCATTCCTAAGTTTATTCCCATAAAAAGGCCTTGAAACTCATAAGGTAAAATATACGGCGATGGCTTAACATCTCCATAATTAAAATGATTTTGCAGTCTTAATTGATACAAAAGCTTTCTCGTTTTGGGGTTAAAGATTTTTACTTGCGTTGCAGGCTGGTTCACCACAACATAACTCCCTTGATAGCTGATTATCGGCGCTGAATGATTTGGCAGCTGATCAACAAGAATAATTGGCAGATTATCTTTTGTCACAGTTGGTGGAAACTTAATATAAGTTTTTCCATCATTAACAAAGGCAATTGATGGTTGATAAGTCGACTGCGCAGAAACTGTTTGAATATCAAAGTTGAAATTTGTTGATGGCAAAGAAATATTATTATCAGCAAACACTGAGCCTGAAGCCAACAATAAAGAGGCAAGCGCTACCTTTCTAATATACATAAAGAAAAACTCTTAAACACACATAGTAACAGTATAGTATGCGCAAAAAAAAGATAAACAAATGGATGGTGAAATTTGAAAAATACAAACAAAAAGACCCATATTAATGGGCCTTAAAAGATAGAATTGAAAGTAATTAAAAGCTTATGCTTCTTCTACTTCCTCAATATCACTCTCAACAACTTGAGGGCGGTCAACCAATTCGATAAATGCCATTGGCGCTTTATCACCGAAACGGTAACCACATTTAAGAACACGTGTATAACCACCGGGTCTTGTCTCATAACGAGGACCAACTTCTTCAAAAAGCTTCTTCACAGCAGCCTTGTTACGAAGATAGTTAAATGCTTGACGTCTTAAAGCAACAACCTGTGCTTTAAAATCAACTGCATCTAGTTGAGATTCGTTTTTACGTAATTCTACTTCGCGCTTTGCTAAAGTAATTAAAGGTTCAACAAACCCTCTTAATTCTTTTGCTTTTGGCAAAGTTGTCTTAATCACTTCATGCTTAAGCAATGAAGCTGACATGTTTCTAAACATCGCCTTGCGATGACTGCTCGTTCTACTAAATTTACGACCGCTCATACGATGACGCATAGTAATTTCCTTCTAGTTAAAATTATATATTACTTACTTATCAACTGCTCTGGTGGCCAACTCTCAATTCTCACGCCTAAAGAAAGACCACGTTCTGCAAGAACAGATTTAATTTCATTTAATGACTTACGTCCCAAGTTAGGAATACGCATAAGATCTGACTCTGGATATTGCACCAAATCGCCCAAAAAGCGAATGTTTTGCGCTTTTAAACAGTTTGCGGATCTTACTGTTAATTCCAAATCTTCAACCGGTCTTAAAAGAAGTGGATCGATCTCTGGCGTATCTTGAGGGCTCTTACGCCCAAGAGGTGCCTTCAAATCAACAAACACAGCAATCTGCTCATAAAAGTAAGTCATTGCCATTTCAACCGCTGTTTCTGGCTTCACTGTCCCTTTTGTGCGCATATAGATCTCTAGCATTTCGCTATCTTGATCATTTTCAAGCACCTTAAAAGACACATCCAAAACAGGGCTAAATGAAGCATCCAGCGGAATATATCCCACCAAAAGATCTTCTTCTTGAGACTGTGTATATACTGTAGATGGAACAAATCCTCTACCTTGTAAGACTTTCAAAGTCATATTAATCGCACCACCTTCATTCAGGTGCGCAATCACATAGTTAGGATCTGCTACTTGCACATTTCCGCTTAGCTCTAAATCGCCAGCAGTCACAAGGGCAGGACCCGTTTTTTCAAGTGTTAGATAAGCTTCTTCTGCTTCATTTTCAAGGCTGACAGCAAGTTTTTTAAGATTCAGCAAAATCTCAACCACATCTTCTTGCACACCATCTAAAGTGCAATATTCATGTAAAGCTTGATCAAGCTGTACTTCTGTTACTGCCGCACCTGGAATTGAAGAGAGTAAAATTCTTCTGAGAGCATTTCCCATAACATGACCAAAACCGCGAGCAAAAGGGCTAAGTGTCACTGTATAACAGTTCTTTTTAACCTCTTTCACTTCACCAATTTTTGGCTTGTGAATTTCTGTTGGACAAGTTTGCATCAAGCTCTCTCCGTTAACCAATTATCGACTACTTAGAGTACATTTCAACAATAAGCTGCTCGTTGATATCAGAAGATAACTCAGCACGGTCAGGGGCAGATTTAAATGTGCCTTCTAACTTCGCTTCATCTAACTCAATCCAGCTCATGTTTGGACGCTGCTTAGAAAGCTCTAAAGCATTTTGGATACGTAATTGCTTTTTAGACTTCTCAGTCACTGTAACGGTATCACCCTCTTTCAATGAGTAAGAAGGGATGTTACATTTTTGACCATTAACCATAATAGATTTATGTGTTACAAGCTGTCTTGCTTCCGCACGTGTCGCACCAAAACCTAAACGATAAACAACGTTATCCAAACGGCTTTCTAATAATACTAACAAGTTTGCGCCAGTGTTGCCTTTACGACGAGCAGCTTCAGTATAGTATCTTCTAAACTGCTTCTCTAGCACACCATAAATACGACGAACTTTTTGCTTTTCACGCAATTGTAAACCATAGTCAGAAAGGCGCCCTCTTCTTGCACCGTGCTGACCTGGCTGCGTGTTAATTTTACATTTTTCTTCAATTGATCTTACGCCACTTTTTAGCTCAAGATCAGTGCCTTCTCTGCGAGAAAGCTTACACTTAGGTCCTAAGTATCTAGCCATTTTACTTACCTTACAATCTTATACACGACGTTTCTTCGGTGGACGGCAACCATTATGAGGTAATGGTGTTACATCCGTAATACTTGTCACTTTAAAGCCTTTAGCATGAAGTGCACGTACAGCAGACTCACGTCCAGGGCCTGGACCCTTAATTAAAACGTCAAGATTCTTAACACCGTACTCTAATGCAGATTCACCTGCACGCTCAGCTGCAATTTGCGCTGCAAATGGTGTACTTTTACGTGATCCACGAAAACCGCTACCACCAGAAGTTGCCCAAGATAAAGCATTACCTTGTCTATCTGTGATCGTTACAATGGTGTTGTTAAAAGAAGCATGGACGTGCGCGATTGCATCAGGCACGCTCTTTTTATTCTTCTTTTTAGCCTTTACAGCTTTTGCCATAAGTTCGATTCCTATTTGTTATAATTGTACTTATGCCTTAATTGGCTTTCTTGGCCCTTTACGCGTACGAGCATTTGTTTTTGTACGCTGACCTCTTACAGGTAAATTACGACGATGTCTTCTACCACGGTAAGTTCCTAAGTCCATTAAACGCTTAATGTTCATAGAAACTTCACGACGAAGATCACCTTCCACTGTAAACTTTCCGACCTCTGCTCTTAAAGACTCAATCTGCTCTTCTGTTAAGTCTTTTAATTTTTGACTTGGGTCGATACTACATGCAGCACAGATTTCCTGTGCACGTGGACGTCCAATACCATAAATCGCTGTTAATGCAATCTCAGCATGTTTATGATCAGGAACGTTAATCCCAGCTATACGAGCCATTCACAATACTCCATCTATCGTTTTATTTTAAATTTTTTTGAAAATCTCAAGGTGCAATAAGATAGCGCTTTTTGTTTTAAAAAGCAAGCCATCATGTCTATTTTCTAACCTTGACGCTGTTTATGACGTGGGTCTGTACAGATAACACGTACAACGCCGTTACGTTTAATCACCTTGCAGTTTCTGCAGATTTTCTTTACGGACGCTCTAACTTTCATTAGTCTACCTCATTTTTGTTAAAATTATAATTTACCGTAATTGCTCAAATTTGCTTTTTTCAACAATGAGTCATACTGTGTTGACATCATATGCGACTGAATTTGCGCCATAAAGTCCATGATTACCACCACCACAATTAAAAGTGATGTTCCACCAAATGTGAAAGATAAGCCATGACCAAAAAAGTTCATTACAAATATTGGCAGTAAACAAATTGCAGTGATATAAATTGAACCAACCAACGTCAATTTACTCATTACTGAATCAATATATTTTGCTGTTTGCTCACCAGGCCTTACACCCGAGATAAACGCACCAGATTTTTTCAAATTATCTGCTGTCTCTTTTGGATTAAATACCAATGCTGTGTAAAAAAAGCAGAAAAATATAATCGCTGCCGCAAAGATAATAGTATACAACAAACTACCCGGCTGTAGCGCTTCGCCAATTTCAGCCAACCAACCTAATGATGGTGATGATGCAAACCAGCTTGATAGCATACCAGGCACCATCAAAATCGAAGAAGCAAAAATAGGCGGAATCACTCCTGCCATATTTAGTTTCAAAGGAAGATGGCTTGTTTGCGCCGCATACATTTTGCGACCTTGCTGACGTTTTGCATAGTTGACTGTAATACGTCTTTGCGCACGCTCAACAAAAACAACAAAAGCAACAACCGCAAGCAAAATAATCAATAGCACCCATACAGATAAATATGAGATAGCCCCTTGATTTGCTTGTGATATCGTTGTGCTCACTTCAAATGGTAAGTTCGCAACAATACCAGAGAATATCAGCAAGGAAATACCATTACCAATACCACGCTCTGTCATTTGCTCACCTAACCACATCAGGAACATACTTCCTGTTGTCATTGAAACCATTGCTGCAAAATAGAACATCAATCTAGAATCAATGTCTACAAGCCCCGGCTGGTTAAATGTGTACACAGCAATACCAAATGACTGAATAATCGCCAAACCTAATGTTGCATATCGCGTATACTGAGTAATCTTCTTCTGACCAGATTCACCCTCTTTCTTAAGCTCCATTAATTTCGGTGAGACAGCCGTCATCATCTGAAATATAATTGAAGCTGAAATATAAGGCATCACACCCAGCGCAAAAATACTCAGCTTAGTTAAGGCACCACCCGAGAACATGTTAAACATATTCAACAGGCCATTTCCGCCTAACTGAGAGGACATCAACTTACTTAATTGCTCTGCATCAATATAAGGAATAGGAATATACACACCTAATCTAAAAACAATGATACCGATGAGAACAAAAAGAAGGCGTGCTCTTAATTCCTTAAGGCCGCCTCCTTTGTTTAGATTTGTTTTAGCCATTTGAGAGTTACTCTACCTTGCCACCTGCTTCTTCAATCGCAGCTTTAGCACCTTTTGTGCAATGTAAGCCATTGATTGTGACTGCTTTTTCAACTTTACCACTTGCAATAATACGTGCTCTTAACATATCTTTACGGACGAGACCTTGGTCTTTTAATGTATCCAAAGTAATTACATCTGCTTCAATGTTATTTAGCTCATTAAGACGAATTTCAGCAACATAAAGTGATTTTTTAGAAGTAAAACCAAATTTTGGTAGTCTTCTTTGAAGTGGCATTTGTCCGCCTTCAAAACCAACTTTATGGTAGCCGCCTGAACGTGCTTTTTGACCTTTGTGTCCACGTCCACAAGTTTTGCCTGAACCACTACCAATACCGCGACCTACGCGTTTAGCAGCTGGCTTAGAACCTGGAGCTGGAGAAAGTTCATTTAATCTCATGTCAATTACCCCTCTATGTTCACCATGTAGTAGATTTTATTTGCCATACCACGGTTAGCTGGTGTGTCAATGATCTCTACTGTTTGACGAATCTTACGAAGGCCAAGACCATGCGCACAGGCTTTATGTGAAGCTTGGCGCCCAATCAGGCTCTTTGTCAATGTTACTTTAAATGTTGCTTTACTCATATCAATCACCCTTCAATTGCTTCAACAGACAAGCCACGCTTCTCTGCAATTTCTTCTGGAGATTTGATCTTAGCCATGCCATTGATCGTTGCACGTACAACATTCACAGGGTTTGTTGAACCATATGTTTTCGCTAAAACGTTATGAATTCCAACCACTTCAAAAACAGCACGCATCGCACCACCGGCGATCACACCAGTACCTTCAGAAGCAGGTTGCATAAACACTTTAGAGGCACCATGGTTTGCTGTTGTCGGGTACCATAAAGTATCACCGTTTAGGCTTACTTCAACCATGTTACGACGTGCGTTTTCCATTGCTTTTTGAATAGCAACAGGCACTTCACGGGATTTACCACGACCGATACCAACACGACCTTTACCATCGCCAACAACGACAAGGGCAGCAAAGCTCATGATTCTGCCGCCTTTTACTGTTTTGGCATGTCTTTTTACACTAACTAGCTTTTCGATTAAGCCGTCAGTTTTTTGTATATCATTAGCCATTTATAGTCGCCTTTAATTAAAAATTTAAACCATGTTTTCTTGCTGCATCAGCCAAGGCCTTTACACGCCCATGGTACTTAAACCCAGAACGATCAAATGCAACCTCTGTAATACCTTTATCTACAGCACGTTTAGCGATTTCTGTTCCAATCACTTCTGCTGCTGAGACGTTCCCGCCGTGTTTTACATTCTCTTTAATTGACTTTTCAACTGTAGAGGCAGTAACTAGCACTTGAGAACCATCGCCAGAGATAATTTGAGCATAAGTATGCTGAGGTGTTTTATTAACACACAAACGCACCTTGTTAAGCTCTCTCATTTTAATACGTGTACGCTTTGCACGGCGTAAACGAGCTTCTTTCTTATCCATAGCCCTAACTCACTTATTTTTTCTTAGCTTCTTTGGTAACGACTCTTTCATCAGCATAACGTACACCTTTACCTTTATAAGCTTCAGGAACACGATAAGCGCGGATATCAGCAGCAACTTTACCAAGTAGCTCTTTGTTAGCACTTTTTAATACAACTTCTGTTTGAGAAGGTGTCTCAGCAGTTACACCCTTTGGCAACTCATGATTAACAGGATGTGAAAACCCTAATGTTAAATTCAATTTATTGCCCTGTGCTTTAGCACGGTAACCAACACCAACAAGTTGTAGCTTCTTTTCAAAACCTTGGCTTACACCAACAACCATGTTATTGATTAAAGCTCTTGCCGTACCTGATTGCATATTCGCATTTTTGCTTGCATCATTTGGCTTAATAGTAACTTCTTTATCCGCAATATTAATGCTAACGGCATCGTTAATTTGCTTAGTTAATTCGCCTTTAGAACCTTTGACAGTTACAAGGTTGCTTTCAGCAACACTAACTGTAACACCACTTGGAACATTGATCGGCTGCTTACCAATTCTAGACATTTACATCTCCTCGTTAAGCTACATAGCAAACAATTTCACCGCCAATACCTTGATTACGCGCTTCTCTATCGCTCATCAAGCCTTTGGAAGTTGAAACTACTGCAACACCATAGCCACCGTATACTTTAGGCAAATCAGTTGCCATTTTGTAAATACGTAAACCAGGTCGACTGACACGCTTTAACATCTCGATAACCGGCTGGCCTTCGTGATATTTAAGCTCAACTTTTAATGTACCATTGTTCTCTGAGTCTACATCAAAACCTTTAATGTAGCCTTCTTGCAAAAGAAGTGCTGCAATCGCTTTCTTTTGCTTAGATAATGGCATAGAAACTGCTTTCTTACCTGAAGAAAGGCCGTTTCTGATTCTTGTTAGCATATCTGCAATTGGATCTTGCATACTCATAATTTATATCCTCAATTACCAGCTAGCTTTTTTCAAACCAGGGACATCACCTTGCATTGCATGCTCACGTAACTTGTTACGGCAAAGGCCGAACTTTTTGTAAACAGCGTGTGGTCTACCTGTAACACGACAACGCTTTTGCAAACGTGAGCGTGAAGAGTTTACTGGAAGTTTTTGTAATTGAATTTGCGCATCCCACTTTTCATCTTCAGTGGCATTCGGACTTACGATAATTGCTTTAAGCTGAGCTCTTTTTTCAGCGTGTTTTGCAACTAACTTCTGTCTTTTCAATTCTCTTTGGATCATTCCAACTTTAGCCATTGTGAGATCACTCCTTACGATTTTAATGGGAAGTTAAAGGCGCCTAAGAGCGCTTTACCATGCTCATCGCTAGATGCAGTTGTTGTGATAGTGATATCTAAACCACGAATCTTATCAACTTTATCATAATCGATTTCAGGGAAAGCAATTTGCTCACGCATACCCATGCTGTAATTACCACGACCATCAAATGACTTTTGAGACAAACCACGGAAATCACGAACACGAGGAATCGCAATAGAAATCAAACGATCTAAAAACTCATACATGCGCTCACCACGAAGGGTAACTTTACACCCAATTGGCCAACCATCACGAATTTTAAATCCTGCAATTGATTTGCGAGACATTGTTACCACAGGTTTTTGACCTGCAATCGCCTCTAAATCTTTTAATGCAGATTCCATCGCTTTTTTATCTTTTGCAGCTTCCCCAACACCCATGTTAAGCGTAATCTTTTCAACGCGAGGCACTTGCATCACATTTTCAAGCTCAAGCTCTTTTTGTAGTTGTGGAATTACTTTTTCTTGATAGAAAGCTTTTAGCCTTGCCATATTCTACTACCTATAGATCTACTAATTCGCCATTTGACTTGAAATAACGAACTTTTTTACTACCATCTTCTACAAATTTAAAGCCAACACGGTCAGCTTTTTCTGTAGCCGGGTTATATAAAGCAACATTAGATGCGTGGATTGATGCCTCTTTTTCAACGATGCCACCCTCAACCCCTTTATTTGGGTTAGGCTTTACATGTTTCTTAACGAGGTTTACACCTTCCACAACTACGCGATCTTTATCAGAAAGCACAGATACTATTGTTCCTCTACGACCTTTTTCTTTACCAGCAACAACAATAACGTCGTCACCTTTTTTCAGTCTATTCATTGTTATACTCCAACTTATAACACTTCTGGGGCAAGTGAAACAATCTTCATAAATTGTTCACTACGAAGCTCGCGTGTCACAGGACCGAATATACGTGTACCAATCGGCTGGTTATTGTTATTCAAAAGGACGACTGCATTGCCATCAAAGCGAAGCACAGAGCCATCACGACGACGAACACCTTTCGCTGTTCTCACCACAACTGCATTATGCACGCTACCTTTTTTAACTTTACCGCGTGGGTTTGCTTCTTTTACTGTTACCTTAATAACATCACCAATCGCAGCATAGCGACGGTGAGAACCACCCAACACCTTGATACATTCTACCCTACGAGCGCCACTATTATCAGCAACTTGAAGTTCAGTTTGCATCTGAATCATTGTTCTTACCTCATTTAATTTCTATAAAGTGGCGTCAAAAGACGCACCATTATAACAATAAAAACGGAAAAAGCAATTCCGTTTCCTGTTTGCTAACACCGCCTCCTAAAAGGCGACAATGCATCTATTATTTTGCACGCTCAACAATTGAGACCAAACGCCACTTTTTAGTTTTTGAGTAAGGTTTTGTCTCAGTAATCGTTACTGTATCGCCTTCATTACAGTCATTTGTTTCATCATGCGCATGATACTTAGTTGACTTAGTAACAAACTTACCATACAACGGATGCTTCACTTTACGCTCAACAAGTACAGTAATGGTTTTATCCATTTTGTCGCTGGTAACCTTACCTTGCAACGTTCTAATTTTATCACTCATCTTCTAAGCACCTGCTTTTTGTTTTTCAGACAAAATTGTGTTAATACGCGCAATATCACGACGAATGTTTTTAAACATATGATTCTGTGTTAATTGACCCGTACCTTTTTGCATACGCAAATTGAACTGCTCTTTTAAAAGATCAATCTTTTGCGCTTTAAGCTCGTCAGCTGACTTTGCTTTTAGCTCTTTAATTTTTTCACTCGCTTTCATTACATCACCGTCTTTTCTACAAATGTAGTTGATACAGGAAGCTTGGCAGCAGCACGAGCAAATGCTGAACGCGCTAACTCTTCACTTACACCTTGGATTTCATAAAGCATCTTACCAGGTTTGATTTGCGCAACCCAGTACTCTACATTACCCTTACCTTTACCCATACGAACCTCTAATGGCTTCTCAGTAATTGGTTTGTCAGGGAAAACACGAATCCAAACTTTACCACCACGCTTAACATGACGGTTAATTGCACGACGTCCCGCTTCAATTTGACGCGCAGTTAAGCGGCCACGAGAAGTTGATTGCAAACCAAACTCTCCAAAGCTCACTTTATTACCACGCAAAGCAAGACCACGGTTACGCAATTTTTGCTGTTTACGGAATTTTGTACGCTTAGGCTGTAACATTATTTAGCCCCTCTTCTTTTTGCTTTTCTTGGCGCTTTTGCTTCTTTTTCTTCAGCACGCTCTTGGCCAGGAAGAACTTCGCCTTTAAAGATCCAAACTTTAATTCCTAAAATACCATAGGTTGTTAAAGCTTCTGATGTTGCATAATCAATATCAGCACGGAAAGTATGAAGTGGAATACGACCTTCTTTCGCCCATTCAGTACGTGCAATCTCAGCACCACCTAAACGACCTGCGATAGAAACCTTAATTCCCTCAGCACCCATTTTCATTGCTGTTTGAATAGCACGCTTCATTGCGCGACGGAACATAACACGCTTTTCAAGCTGCTGCGCAATACTGTCAGCAACAAGTTGCGCATCCAATTCAGGCTTACGAATTTCTTCGATATTAATCTGAACTGGAATATCCATCTTCTTAGCAAGCTCATTACGCAATACTTCAACATCTTCGCCTTTTTTACCGATCACGATACCAGGGCGCGCAGTGTAAATAGTCACTTTAGCGTTTTGCGCTGGTCTTTCGATCTTAATACGGCTGACTGAAGCATTTGCTAATTTCTTGTGCAAATAATTACGTACTTCAATATCTGTATTTAACTTATCTGCATAGTCTCTTGCATCTGCATACCATACTGAACGCCAGTCTTTAATAAAACCTAGGCGTATACCGGTAGGATGTACCTTTTGACCCATTAGATTGCCCCTTAATTCTTTTCAGCAACTTTCACAACAATGTGTGAAGTTCTCTTTAAAATTCGATTACCACGACCTTTCGCACGTGCTTCAAAACGCTTCATAGTTGGACCTTCATCGATATGTATAGTTGACACAAACAACTCATCGATATCAAGACCATCATTATGCTCAGCATTAGCAATGGCAGAAGTGAGTACACCTTTAATCAAATCAGCAGCTTTTTTATTGCTAAAAGAAAGAAGGTTTAATGCATTTTCAACAGGCAAGCCGCGAATTTGGTCTGCAACCAAACGTGCCTTTTGCGCTGAAATTCGTGCATGTTTTAATTTAGCTTGAACTTCCATTATAAAACCTCAATTATTTTTTCTTAGCTTTTTTATCAGCTGCATGGCCACGGTAGTTGCGTGTTACCGCAAACTCGCCGAGTTTATGACCAATCATATTTTCAGAGACAAGCACTGGAACATGTTGGCGACCATTGTGTACAGCGATGGTTAAACCGATCATATCTGGCACAATCATTGATCTTCTTGACCAAGTCTTAATTGGTCTTTTTGAATTTGACTCTTGCGCATCAAACACTTTTTTTAGTAAGTGATGATCAACGAAAGGTCCTTTCTTTAATGAACGAGGCACAATATTCTCCTATCTATTATTTACGTCTTTGGACAATAAGTTTATTCGAACGCTTATTGCTGCGAGTCTTCTTACCTTTAGTCTGCAGCCCCCAAGGTGAAACAGGATGACGACCACCAGAAGTACGGCCTTCACCACCACCATGCGGGTGATCAACCGGGTTCATCGCAACACCGCGAACTGTCGGACGAATACCACGCCAACGATTTGCACCAGCCTTACCAATTGATCTTAAGTTATGCTCTGAATTAGAGACAACGCCGATCACAGCACGGCAGTTCAACAATACTTTGCGCATTTCGCCTGAACGCAAGCGTAAAATTGCATAAGCATTATCTTTACCAACGATCTGAACTGAAGTCCCTGCAGAACGCGCCATTTGCGCACCTTTACCAGGCTTAAGCTCAACGTTATGCACTACTGTACCTAAAGGAATGTTTCTAATTGGCATGCAGTTACCAGGCTTGATAGAAACATGCTCACCTGAAGAAACTTCCATACCTTTAGTTAAACCTTTTGGCGCAATAATGTATCTTCTTTCACCATCTTTATATAACAAAAGCGCAATATGTGCAGTACGGTTAGGATCGTATTCAATACGCTCTACCTTTGCAGGAACACCGTCCTTGTTACGCTTAAAGTCAACAATACGGTAGTGCTGCTTATGACCACCACCATGATGACGAACAGTAATGCGACCATCGTTGTTGCGTCCAGCTGTCTTAGATTTTTTTGCTAGTAAACCAGCAAATGGTCTACCTTTATAAAGCTCAGAATCTTTAACCTGCACTACGAAACGACGACCAGGAGAGGTTGGTTTTGCTTTAACAATCTTCATTTTATTTCCTCGCCCTTATTATTCCGCACCAATGAAATTGATGTCGTGACCTTCTTGAAGCTTAACATAAGCTTTTTTCCAGTCTTTGGTTCTACCTTCAATACGTCCAAAACGACGTGACTTTCCTTTCACATTAACTGTTTTCACTGTATCAACTTTCACTTCGAACAAAAGCTCTACTGCTTTTTTAATCTCAAGCTTTGTCGCATCAGTTGCTACTTTAAAAACAACATATGATGTTTTCTCTGCCGCTTCATATGCTTTGTTTGTTACGTGAGGACTTAATATTACCTGTAATAGTCTTTCTTGATTCATGCTAAACGCTCCTCAACTTGCTTAAGCGCACTTTGAGTCATAATCACTTTATCAAAGCACATTAACGCAACTGGATTGATTTCTTGCGCATCACAAACAGCAACATTCTTAACATTACGAGAAGCAAGATAAAGCTCTTCTGTAAATTCTTCAGGCGCCACAACAATCAGTGCATCTTTAATATCATGCTGCTTTAACTTAGCAACAAACTCTTTTGTTTTTGGTGTTTCAAGATTAATTGCATCCAAAGCAACCAAACGCTCATTTCTAACAAGTTCAGAAAGAATTGATTGAATCGCTGCACGATACATCTTACGGTTTACTTTTTGCGCATAGCTTCTAGGCTTCGCTGCAAATGTTACCCCACCTTTTCTAAAGATTGGAGAGCGGATAGTTCCTGCACGTGCACGACCTGTTCCTTTTTGTCTCCATGGCTTAGCACCGCCACCAGAAACTTCAGAACGTGTCTTTTGCGCTTTTGAACCTTGACGCGCACCTGCCATATAAGCAACAACAACTTGATGCACAAGCGCTTCGTTATAATCTTTAGAGAATACGCTGTCAGCAACACTCAATACTGAATGCGCTTCACCAGCTAATGTTTTAATATTCAAATCCACGGTATCTCTCCCTATTAGCCTTTAACCTTAATAGCAGGTGTTACAATAACATCACCGCCTTTTGCCCCAGGAATACCGCCTTTAAGCAGCAACAAACCATTGTCAGCATCTACTTTAACAACTTCTAAAGTTTGAACTGTGGTTCTAACATCACCCATGTGACCAGCCATCTTTTTGTTTTTGAAAACACGACCTGGTGTTTGGTTTTGACCTGTGGAACCATGTGCACGGTGAGAAAGAGAGTTACCATGTGTTGCATCTTGCGTCTTAAAGTTATGACGCTTAACACCACCTTGGAAACCTTTACCTTTTGAAGTACCAGTAACATCAACTTTTTGACCTGCTTCAAACAAAGAAACATCTAAAGTTTTGCCGGCTTCAAATTCTGCAGTTTTCTCTGCATCTAAACAAAACTCCCATAAACCACGGCCCGGCTCTACACTTGCTTTTGCATAATGCCCAGCTTCCGCTTTATTAACACGAGAGCGTTTTTTGACACCTGTTGTGACTTGAATTGAAGTGTAACCATCTTTATCAGCAGACTTAACCTGTGTTACCGTATTTGGCTCCACATGGATAACTGTTACTGGCGTTGACGTTCCATCTTCAGCAAAGACACGTGTCATGCCGCATTTGCGACCTACGATACCTAAAGACATCTTTTATCCTCACTTTATTATTATTTAATCCTGCGATTACAATTGACCACAGAATGCTTATTTTCCTTGAAACCACTGGCTTCAAAGCAACAAAAAACAGGCTTAAGAGCATTATTCATACTCAAAACAACCTGCTTAACACCTTAAAATGGTAGCGTATTTTAACGTAAAGCGTTTAAAACATCAACATGCGTGATAGAGAATATTAGGAATAAACAGGTCATTTAAGCTTGAAAAAGAAGCAATCCAAATTTGGCGCACACTAACCCGTCACATCTGGAACACCAATAAACTTTCCTTTACACTCATTTGTAGCCCAAACAACATTTGTTACACCATCATCGGAAAGATTTTGCTGATATTCCCACATAGGAGAACTCCAAGTAATTTTCCCAGAATTATCAACAGTCCATACTTCAGCATGAACAACATTAAAACCAAGACCATATTTATGCTCAGTAGTATAGGATAAATACTTGATATATACACCATTTTCAGCGCGAACACCTTTCTTAATCTCAGAAATGGTTGTTCTCAGTGTATTTGGAATATGAGTTAAACAAAAACTCATTGATACGGGCTTTGCAATATCCCCCCTAGGCTTAATTGCATAAAAAGTTGGCGTCCAAACAGTCTCTCTAATTTCTTTTTGAACCATACCTGCAGAGTTTATTTCTGCCGCCACACCCATCTGCAATAACATTAAAACCGACAATCCCACAATCATCCTTTTCATGCAATCCTCCAAAATATAAAACATCATTTACTTTAAACAAAAAAAGCGGCTTTCGCCGCTTTTTTAATTGCTCATATCAACTTAGCTTGATCGCTAAGCGCAGAAGATGATTAGCTCAAACTAATTTGAACATCAACACCTGCTGCAAGATCAAGCTTCATCAAAGCATCAACTGTCTTTTCAGTTGGCTCAACAATATCAATCAAACGCTTGTGCGTTCTGATCTCATATTGATCACGCGCTTTTTTGTTCACATGCGGAGAAATCAAAACAGTGTAACGCTCTTTTCTCACTGGTAAAGGAATAGGACCTTTTACCTGTGCGCCAGTGCGCTTAGCTGTTTCTACGATTTCTTTTGTTGAGTTGTCAATTAATTTATGATCGAAAGCTTTCAATCTGATACGTATACGTTGGTTGCTTATATTATTAGCCATTTTCAAAACCCTTAATTATGAATTGCGTTTTTTCATGATTTCTTCTGCGATGTTGTTTGGTACTTCTGCATATTTTTCAAACTCCATAGAGAATGAAGCACGCCCTTGAGAAATAGAACGTACATTTGTTGCATAACCGAACATCTCAGCCAATGGCACCAACGCATTAACAACTTTACCACTTGGATTTTCATCCATACCTGAAATCATCCCACGACGACGATTCAAATCTCCGATTACATCACCCATGTACTCTTCAGGGGTAACCACTTCAACTTTCATCATCGGCTCAAGCATAACAGGATTCGCTTTAGAAGCACCTTGCTTCACAGCCATAGAGCCTGCGATTTTAAATGCCATCTCAGATGAGTCAACATCATGGTAAGAACCATCATATAATGTTGCTTTTACATCAATCATTGGGTAACCGGCGATTACACCATTTATAAGCTGCTCTTCAATACCTTTAGCAACTGCACCAATATATTCTCTTGGTACTACACCGCCAACGATTTGATCAACAAACTCAAAACCTTTACCCATTTCTTGCGGCTCAAGCTTCACCCACACATGACCGTATTGACCACGACCACCTGACTGGCGAACAAACTTACCTTCCGCGTCAATTGACTGCTTAATTGTTTCACGATAAGCCACTTGCGGACTACCAACGTTTGCTTCAACCTTGAATTCACGCCTCATACGATCAACGATAATATCCAAGTGAAGCTCGCCCATACCAGAGATAATTGTCTGACCAGATTCTTCATCTGTCTTCACTCTGAATGACGGATCTTCCGCAGCAAGCTTACCCAGTGCGATTGACATTTTTTCTTGATCTGCTTTTGATTTAGGCTCAACTGCAACCGAAATCACAGGCTCAGGGAACTCCATACGCTCAAGCGTAATGATGTTTTTCTCATCACACAATGTGTCCCCAGTTGTGACCTGTTTCAAACCGATACAAGCAGCGATATCACCAGCGCGGACTTCTTTTAACTCTTCACGCTTATTAGCATGCATCTGCACGATACGACCAATACGCTCTTTTTTGCCTTTAACTGGGTTATATACAGAATCACCTGATTTTAATACACCCGAGTAAACACGAACGAACGTTAAGTTTCCAATAAACGGATCTGTTGCTAGTTTAAATGCAAGCGCAGAGAAAGGCTCATCATCTGAAGATTTTCTTGAGCTTTCAGAACCATCTTCTAACTCACCTTTAATTGCCGGCACTTCATTTGGCGCTGGTAAATAACGAATAACACCATCAAGGACAGCTTGAACACCTTTGTTCTTAAATGCAGAACCACAAAATGCCAATACGATTTCGTTATTGATCACACGCTCACGAAGCGCTGAATGAATTTCTTCTTCTGAAAGCTCTTCACCTTCAAGGTATTTATTCATCAAATCTTCATTCGCTTCTGCTGCTGCTTCAACCATTTCTTGGCGAAGCTCTTCAGCACGATCTTGCAATTCAGCTGGAATATCTTCTAAAGAGTAAGTTAAACCCTTATCATCTTCATTCCACATAATCGCTTTCATGCGAACAAGGTCAATTACACCCTTGAATTCATCTTCTGCACCAATATTCAACTGCATTGGTACAACAGTGGCTTTTAGACGTGTTTTAATCTGATCAACAACACGCTCAAAATCAGCGCCTGCCCTATCCATCTTATTAACAAAGACAATACGCGGAACACCATATTTATTTGCTTGACGCCATACAGTTTCAGACTGAGGCTCAACACCAGATGAACCACAAAAAACAACAACCGCACCATCTAATACACGCAAAGAACGCTCAACTTCAATCGTGAAGTCCACGTGTCCCGGGGTATCAATAATGTTAATACGATGCTTATCAAATTGCTGATCCATACCCTGCCAGAAGACAGTTGTCGCAGCAGAGGTAATAGTAATACCACGCTCTTGCTCTTGCTCCATCCAGTCCATCGTTGCCGCACCGTCATGCACCTCACCAATTTTGTGAGAAACACCCGTATAGAATAACACACGCTCAGTTGTTGTGGTTTTACCAGCATCAACGTGCGCACAAATCCCAATATTTCTATATTTATTTAACTCAGTTGTACGTGACATGATAAACCCCTATCTTACCAACGGAAGTGAGCAAATGCTTTGTTTGCTTCAGCCATTTTATGTGTATCTTCACGTTTTTTAACAGCAGAACCACGACCATCAATCGCTTCTAAAAGCTCAGCTGCAACACGGTTACCCATGCTCTTTTCTTTACGCTTACGTGAAGCTTCAATAATCCAACGCATTGCCAAAGTCATTTGACGCTCTGGACGCACTTCAACTGGAACTTGATAAGTAGCACCACCCACACGGCGAGATTTTACCTCAACCATAGGCGCAACATTTTCTAAAGCTTTTTCAAATACATCAACTGCTTTTTCGCCAGATTTTGTTGCTTCGATTCTATCGAAAGCACCATAGACAATCTTTTCAGCAACTGATTTCTTACCTGATAACATAATGTGATTGATAAATTTAGCAACGATCTCGCTTTTAAACTTCGGATCTGGCAACACATCGCGTTTTGGGGCTCGGTTTCTTCTAGACATTATAATACCTTAAATTTCGATTAAACTTATGACTTAGGACGCTTAGTACCGTACTTAGAACGACCTTGCTTACGATCTTTAACACCAGATGTATCAAGTGCACCACGCACTGTATGATAACGCACACCTGGCAAATCTTTCACACGACCACCGCGAATCAAAATTACGCTATGCTCTTGAAGGTTATGACCTTCACCACCAATATAAGTTGTCACTTCAAAACCACTGGTTAATCTCACACGCGCTACTTTTCTTAACGCTGAGTTTGGTTTTTTCGGTGTAGTTGTATAAACACGCGTGCACACACCACGTCTTTGAGGACATGCTTTAAGCGCTGGCACATTCGTTTTTACAACCTTTTTCTTGCGCGGATTGCGCACCAACTGGTTAATAGTTGCCATTATTTACTCCGTAGTTTTTAAACATCTAAATCTTTGCATAAATATAAAAAGACGCCAAATTATATACACCTTCATGTCAAAATGGCAAGAAAATATTACAAGATTTTATCGCTAGGAATAGCGGCAGATAAAATGCTGACAAAAGCATGAAATTATATTAATTCAGCTTCCAAATCATGATCCAAGGCCTGTGTGATTTTCACCTTAACAAACAATCCTTTCACAATATTGGTATCATTAATGTTGCGAATAATCACTACACCATCAACCTCTGGGGCATCATATTTAGTTCTCGCAATGGCGATATTCTCATCGAGATGCACTTCATCAACAATCACAATTTCTTCTTTCCCAATGTGACGTTTGAGTCTTTGCTGACTGATTTGAGATTGCACGTCCATCAAACGTTTTAATCTTGCCTCTTTCACTTCACAAGGAACCAAATCAGGCAAATCATTCGCCTTAGCACCATCCACCTCTGAATAGGTGAAACACCCAACCCTATCAAACTTAGCTTCACGTAGAAAACCAAGAAGGAGCTCGAACTCCTCTTCTGTTTCTCCCGGGAATCCGACAATAAAAGTGCTTCTTATCGTTAAATCAGGGCATATTGCTCGCCACACTTTGATTCTTGAGAGCGTATTCTCTGCATTTGCCGGACGTTTCATAAGCTTTAAAATCCTTGGCGCTGCATGCTGAAGCGGAATATCTAAATAAGGAATAACATGCCCATCCGCCATTAAAGGAATGACCTTATCAACATGTGGATATGGATAGACATAATGCATTCTCACCCACACATTTAAAGTTGATAACGCCTTTGCCAAATCTAAAAAACGGCTTTGATATTGCTTATCCTGCCAGGAAACCTCTTTATATTTTATATCCACACCATAAGCACTTGTATCTTGTGAAATAACCAAAAGCTCTTTCACTCCAGCGTTTACTAAACGCTTGGCCTCAAGCATAACATCATCTAACGCTCTAGATTTCAGCTTGCCACGAATATCTGGGATAATACAAAAGGTGCAACTATTATTGCAGCCCTCTGAAATTTTTAAATACGCATAATGTCTTGGCGTTAGCTTAATGCCCTCTTTTGGCACAAGTGATGTAAATGCATGATGCTCAATGGGCAGATTTTCATGAACTGCACCAATTAAATTTTCATAATCCTGCGGACCAGATATTCCTAAGACATTAGGATATTTCTCTAAGATCATCTCTGATTTTTTACCCAAACAACCTGTCACCAGCACTTTGCCATTTTCATCAAGCGCCTCGCCAATCACCTCCAAAGACTCTTCAATTGCAGAGTTCAAAAATCCGCAAGTGTTCACCACCACCAAATCAGAAGCGTTGTATTCAGGCGAAATCTCATAACCGTCTGATTTTAGCTTCGTAATAATCCTCTCTGAATCAACCAGATTCTTAGGACAACCAAGACTGACAAAGCCAACTTTAGGTGATTTTATATTCATATTGCCTCAATATTATCTATTTTCGGCGATATTGTAACTGGAATGGATTATAATCAAAACTCATTTTTGTGCGCAACTCACAATCAATATGAGACATTAGCACGCTCTCTCCAACATCACAATGCGAGAGCAAATTAGCACCAGCATCCAGAATCATTGAATTCCCATGGTTCAACCGCGCCATATCTTCATGATAACCACATTGATTTGCCACCACCATATAAGCACTATTTTCCAATGCTCTTGTTTTGAGCACCATCATCCAATAATCTGCAAAGTCACTTGAAATCGCTGCAGAAACTGCAAAAATTTGTGCGCCTTGCGCGCTCATATAGCGAAAATACTCTGGCACTAAAAGATCATAGTTGCTTGCCAACCCAACTTTACCAAACGGCGTTTGGATAATCACAACCTTGCTGCCAAAGCTTTGATCTTCAAACACTAAGGAGCGGGCATGCCCAGTAAGCGGAATCTGTGGTTTTAAATGATAATATACATCAATAAGCTCAGATTTATTATCAAACACCAACGTAGCCAGATAAAAGCGCTTCGCATCATACTCACAGTATAAAGGAACGCCACTTGCAATAATCCAAACATTATAACTTAGGCAAAGCTTCTGCAAATAAAGCTGAATACGCCCTTCAGTAAGTATCTCTTTATTGGCTGCATAATCATTACTCTCTGGAGAGAAAAGTGCAAATCGATCTGGAAGCACAATGAGTTTTGCACCTTGAGATGCCGCATTAGCAACATGCTTTCTAAGCGCAATCAGATTCATTCCCAATGCTGATGATGAACTCATCTGAATAGCGGCAATATGTGGCATAAAGAACTTCCTAATCCCTGCTTATTCTTCTGATTATATCACCGCCTAGCTATTTTCAGAATGTTATTACAGAGAAAATAATACCTTACTTCGTTACAGCCTCTTGCCTAAAGTCCCTAGCAATCTTATCCAAAAGGCCATTTACAAACCCATGACCCTCACCTGTTCCCAAGGCTTTTGTCTGCTCAACATACTCATTCAAGACCACTTGATAAGGCACATCTAAGCAATCATAAAGCTCATACGCGCCTAAACGTAAAATAGCCAAATCAATCGCATTAATCGAATCCATATTATTGACAGCATACTGCTCTATTTTTTCATCGATAAGCGTTTTATTATGTATTGCGCCTTCAATAATTCTGTTAAAAAAACTCCAATCAACAGGATGACGATCAACATTATCACTATAAAACTGTGCTTTTAATTCGGAAATACTTGTACCTGCCATCGCCTCTTGATAAAGGGCTTGAATAGCGTGAAAACGCGCGCGGCGACGCTCTTTAATTTTAATAGACATAACATTAAGCCCAATTGGCACTAGCATAAAACATGACCGGAAATTATAGCCAATCCACCTCTAATGTAACAGCAAAATTTTTAGTTTTTATTAAAATTATTCCTTAACCTTCCGCGCATGCCAGAGTGTATTTGGCACGCCTATCATTTCTTCTATCACTTCAAACCCTCTACTAAGAAGGAGCGTCTTAAAATCAAGCTTATGCCAACTTTTCACAAAAGGCTCATAGACAAAGTGAGATAGCCAGCGAAAATACAACCCTTTAAAGCCATATTTTCTTAAAGCTTCAAACAATCCTACCTGATAATGCAGTTTCGACGGCTCAATAAAAACACACTCACCATCTGGTTTTAATACACGTTTGATTTCATCGAGTATTTGATAAATATACTTTGGTGGCACTTCATGCAGTAAGTAACAACTGCTTAGCGCATCAAAACGCCCATTATCAAAAGGCAATGATTCTGCTTTTGCGTGCACAAAAGAAACATCAGGATGCCTTTTAATTGCAGCTTGAAGCAAATAAGGGCTCACATCCACACCCCATACATCTTCTACCCCTTCTTTATAAACTGACGCCGCCATAGCGCCACCACCGGTACCAAGATCAAGCACACTCTTTGCAAAACAAAGCTTTCTTGCCGCATAATGCCGTATCTTTTTCATCTCCCCCAGCATCACAACATCAAAACCACGAACATAGCCATTTGCCAGTATATTTGAGTAATTCCCATTGGGTAAGTTATGAAACTCCTGCTGGGCGTATTTAGGAATAATCTCTTTACCCATTAAATCATCCGGCAAAATCACTCGATTGCGCTTTGTTTCAAAAATACTTTTTAACACCCGAATAATATGCCAAGGGTTTTTCAGGCAAAACTGATCACTCCAACTCTGCGGTAATGAGTATTCAGAAGCATTTAACGGCACTGGATCTTGATAGCTCGCTTTAGACATACCTGCCACTCTCTTTACATCAAAACAAGCTAGCTTAAATCTTCAATTTTCTGAAGAAGACTAAACCATCTGCTTTCCAGCTGTTCAAGCTCTTTTTTAATAGCCGCATGATTGCTTAATACTTCATCTAACCTTGCTTTATCTTGATATAACTCTTGAGATTGAAGCTGAATACTAAGCTTAGTTTCCCCTTCCTGCAAACGCTCAATTTTCTTTTCCAATGATTTAGCTTCATTGGTTAATGGCTTTAATGCTTCTCGCTTTTTTGCTCTATCTTTTCGCTCATCTTTTTTTGCTTTACTGGCGGACTCAGCGGCAATAAAATCCTCTTTTTCCTTTTTATTGGCAACACGTGTGCTTGCAATCATATATTGATAATAATCACTTAGATCACCATCAAAGCTCGTTATTTTCTTGTTATCCACTAGCCAATATTCATCCACCGTGCTTTCAAGTAAATAGCGATCATGTGAAATCAAAATAAGCGCGCCTGAGAAGCTTTGAAGCGCCAAAGCTAAAGCCTCACGGACCGAAATATCCAAATGGTTTGTTGGCTCATCCAAAAGAAGAAAGTTGGGCTCTTCATACACAATAAGCGCCAAGGCAAGCCTTGCTTTCTCTCCACCTGAAAAATGCTTTACTGCATTTAATGCCATGTCATTGGAAAAATTAAATCTCCCCAAAAATTTACGCGCTTTTTCTTGTGTTATTTTTTCATCAAGACGCATTAAGTGCACAAGCGCAGAAGCCTCCAAATCAAGCGAGTCCAAAGAATGCTGAGCAAAATACCCCACCTTTAAATCCGGATGTTTTTGCACACTGCCAGAGAGAAGCGCTAAATCACCGACAAGTGATTTTACCAAAGTGGATTTACCTGCGCCATTTTTACCCAAAAGGCCAACGCGCATTTCAGCCAATACCATCATCGATGCATTATTGATAATCGGGGCAGCATTGTCATAACCTAAAGCGGCATCTTCCAAAGAAATCAGTGCACCTGTTGGCAGTCTATCATGCCCTGCAAATGAGAATTGAAAAGTTGCTTCATCATGCAGCTTTTCAATCCGCTGCATTTTCTCAAGCATTTTAACACGAGATTGCGCCTGCTTTGCCTTTGATGCTTTCGCCTTGAAGCGATTAACAAAACTCTCCAGATGGGCGATTTTAGCTTGCTGCTTTTGATAGGACTTTTCTAAAAGCTCACGCTTTTCAAAATACTGCTTTTCAAAACTGGTATAATTTCCGCTATAGGAAGTAATGGTGTTTTTTTCAATATGCCACACATTTTTAACAACATTATCGAGAAAAATTCGATCATGCGATATTAACAAAATAGCACCTGCATATTGGTTTAAATAGCGCTCAAGCCATAGCACCGCATCCAAATCCAAGTGGTTTGTTGGCTCATCTAACAGCAAAAGATCCGCATCTTGCAAGAGCGCTTGTGCTAAATTTAAACGTATACGCCAACCACCTGATAACACGCTTACCTTTTGATGGATAATATCACTTTGAAAGCCAAGTCCGTTTAAAAGCTCTGCCGCCCTTGCTTCAACCTGATAACCGCCAAGCGCTTCAAAATCACCATGATAAAGTGCATGCTGTTCATAATCTTCACGCTCAAGCGCCGCTTGCATTTTCTCTTTAGTCTCATCAAGCGCTTTTAGCCCTTTAACCACATAACTTAAAATAGAAGACTCAAGATCATCAACTTCTTGTTTTACAGTGACAATATCAATTCCTTTCACCGCCTTCATCTCACCATAGTCACTCTGCATCTCACCTGAAATAAGCGACAAAAGTGAGCTTTTTCCTGTTCCATTTTTACCAACAAGGGCAGTTTTTTGACCCTTAAAAAGAGACAGATTCACCTCAGAGAAAAGCGCCTTAACACCTCTCTGAAGCGCAACATTATCAAGTGTAATCAAGCTTTAAGCTCCATAAATTCACGCCATGAGCGAACATCCACAGGCGCACCATGCAGCTCAGCAAGGGAGCGAAGTGTCAACTCTGCAATCTGTAAATTCGTAATAAGCGGGATGTGATGGTCCACCGCTAAACGTCTTATTTTAAACCCATCAGATAAATTATCATCACTCACATGCTGCTGGCGCCTTGGGATATTAATAATTAAATCTACTTGGTGTTCTGAAATCAAACTTTCAACATTAGGATCTTTATTTTCGCTAATCTTATGTACCAGTTTGGTCTCAACTTCAAGGGCTTTTAAATATTCATGCGTTCCTGTTGTCGTATAGATATCCCAACCCAATCTAGAAAGCTCTTTGATCTCTGATAAAAGCTTACTCTTTTTATCACCACCAATAGATAAAAAGACCTTTTTCCTTTTCACAAACATCTCCGTTGCCTGCCAAGACTTATAAAAAGCATCCAAAAGATCATAACCAATACAGCCGACCTCGCCTGTTGAGGACATCTCAACGTGCGCGACTGGATTTGCTCCTTTTAAACGGTTATATGAAAACTGAGATGTTTTCACACCGACATAGTCTAAATCCAACGTGTTATAGCGCTTTTTCTCGTACTTCTCAACAATCACCTCGGTGGCAATTTCAATAAAGTTATGCCCAGTGACCTTGGAGACAAATGGGAATGAGCGAGAGGCGCGCAAGTTACACTCTATTACTTTCAGGTTATTATCCTTGGCGATAAATTGAATATTAAATGGCCCTGAAATATTGAGCGCCTTAACAATTTTTTTGGTGACTCGCTTTGCTCTTCTGATGGTCTCTAAATAGAGATTTTGTGGCGGCAGAACAATAGTCGCATCGCCTGAATGCACTCCTGCATTTTCAACATGCTCAGAAATAGCATAGATTACAATCTCGCCATTTTCAGCCACACCATCCATTTCAAGCTCTTTTGCATTATTAATAAAATCTGAAATCACAACGGGATGCTCGGGGGAAACCAAGGTTGCCTCAGCCAAGTACTTCTCAAGCGCATCTTCTGAATAGATGACATTCATTGCAGCACCTGAGAGCACATAAGATGGTCGAACAAGAATAGGATAGCCGACTTTATTAGCAAATTTCTTTGCATTTTTTAATGTTGTGACCGACTGCCACCCTGGTTGATCAACCTTCAAATCATTTAGCATCTGCGAGAAGATCGCCCGATTTTCAGCACGGTTGATATCCTCTGGTGAGGTTCCCAAAATCGGATAGCCAGCTTTTGATAACGGTAAAACCAGGTTATTGGCAATTTGCCCACCCACTGAAACAACGATGCCTTTTAAATTTTCAAAATCCGCAATATCTTCTACACGCTCAAGCGTTAACTGCTCAAAGTACAACCTATCTGACTCATCATAATCAGTTGATACAGTCTCTGGATTCGAGTTAATAATAATTGGCGACTCGCCAAGCTTTTTAAGTGTATGAGCAGTGGTTACGCCACACCAGTCAAACTCAACAGAAGAACCAATACTATAAGGACCTGAGCCAATAATCAAACTTGCCGGCGCTTCAGAAGGGGCAATATCATGCTCTGTTCCATGATAAGTCATATAAAGATAGTTTGTTTCTGCCTCAAACTCTCCGGCTAAAGTATCAATTTGCTTAACAAAAGGTGTAATGCCTTGTGATATCCGCCACGCCCTTAACGCTTCTGGCTTCATATCACGGAACCTTGCAATGCTTTTATCAGAAAATCCAAGTTTTTTTGCCTGAAGCAGCAAGTCCTTTGTCAAAGAAAGCGTATTATCTTTAAGCGTATTTTCCATCTTGGCAATGGTATACATATGATTTAAAAACCATTTATCAATTTTTGATAATGTATAGGCTTTTTCAATACTTCCGCCATTCACAAAAAATTTATGCAGCGCAAAAAGACGTCTGTCTGTCGCCTTTTCAATTTCAAGCTCAAGATCAGGGATATCATAAGGATAATCAGATAAATCCGTCGCACCGATATTGAGCATGCCAACTGCCTTTTGCAATCCTTCAGGGAATGAGCGACCAATCGCCATCACTTCACCAACAGATTTCATCTCCGTACCGATAAAGCGCTCTGCCTTTTTCAGTTTATGCGTATCCCAACGCGGAATTTTCACCACGATATAGTCAAGCGCCGGCTCAAAATATGCACAGGTTTTTTTCGTCACTGCATTTTGAAGCTCATGCAATTTATAACCAAGCACCAATTTGGCAGCAATAAACGCCAAAGGGTACCCTGTTGCTTTGGAGGCAAGCGCGGAAGACCTTGATAAACGCGGATTAATTTCAATCACACGATAATCAGAAGTCTCAAGGTTAAAGGCATACTGAATATTACACTCACCAATAATTTTAAAGTGATTAGCAACCTCTATCGCAATTTCACGAAGACGATGATACTCCTCATTATTCAACGACTGAGAGGGAGACACCACAATACTCTCACCTGTGTGTATCCCCATTGGATCAAAGTTCTCCATGTTACACACAGTCAGCACATTGCCCGCCATATCACGGACAATTTCATATTCAAACTCATTCCAACCAAGCAAGCACTCCTCAATCAACACTTGAGAAGTTGCATTGAGAACTTCAGTCACTCGATGTGTTAGCTCTTTTTCATCCTGAACAATGCCTGAACCTAGTCCGCCCAAGGAAAAGCCCGATCGCATCATTAATGGAAAACCAATTTCCTTTGCTGCATCTATTGCCTCTGCCAAAGTTGTCGCAACAAAGCTCTTGGCAGTTTTAACGCCAATTTCATCAAGTTTTGCTTTAAATAAGCCTCTGTCTTCTGCCTCTTTAATCGTCTGGACAGAACTTCCAAGCACCTTAACACCATGAAGCGCCAAAATACCTTTTTCTTCAAGTTTAAGCCCAAGGTTTAGCGCCGTTTGCCCACCGAAGCTAAGCAAAATGGCATCAGGCTTCTCTTTCTCAATAATCTTAGTAACATGCGGCAAATCTAAAGGTTCAAAATAGACTTCATCTGCCATTTCAGGGTCTGTTTGTATCGTTGCGATATTAGGGTTAACCAGAACAACCTTAATACCTTCTTCTTTTAATGCTTTAATTGCTTGCGAACCGGAGTAGTCAAACTCACCTGCCTGTGAGATACGAATTCCACCTGATCCTAATAATAAAACTTTCTTGATACTTTTGAGCATTTGAGGGGTTTTTTGACTGCTTTCACGCATTGAGAATTTTCACCTTGCTGAGTTTACCCTATTTTAAAGTGTTTTTTTAGAAACGCAATTGGCTGGGTGTATTTTTACTGACCTTTGGATTGTAACAAAACATATACACACCAATACACACTTGAAACAGACAAAGCGTATAAACTCTATTACGATGGACAGTGTGTACAATAGTTAATCAAAATGTGAGGATAACATGAAAAAAGTTATGCGATTTGCAATTAAAGCGCTTGGAGCAGCTGGCAGTGTATACACTTATAATATTTCAACTCAGCATCTAAAAGACCAAGCTGAAAAATACCACTTACATCAAGATCTGCATATGTAAAAAGACCTTTTGTTTAAGTCCAAATACTCAAGGCTTTATCTTTAAAAGTCTAACTATATAAAGGCATAATATAAGCCAACCAAGCATAAATAAGCTGCCACCGATCGGGGTAAAATGAAGCGCAGAATCAATATGCCATAAATTTGCACCATATATCCCAAATGAAAATAAAACAATACCAACAATAAAACAGGCACTTGCAAAGAGCAGCAAACACGAGCGCTGCTTTAAACTTATCGAGTAAAGCAATATCAAAAAACTCATCATAGCGTAGAGCTGATGATAGTTAAGCGCAGTTGTAAGGTTATGCATTAGCTTTTGACTTGCGCCCAACACGCCATGGGCAATATACGCCCCCAGTATTACTGACAGCAAGCCAAGCACCGCTGATATCAGCAGCATCATGACATGTAAATAAAACAAACACCCTCTTTTTTTCATCATTTACCCTTGTATCTATCCGCCTATTTCACTGCGTTAAAAACACTTAATTGACTCCTTTGCCAACCCTTATCGCTAAAGCAATATATTTCAAGCTGCTTAATAGGTTTATTACTTGCCAAAGACAGCAATATATTCTCACTCAGCTTGCCACTATAATAATAAATATCTTTACTTTTAGAGGTTTTATCACTAACAAGGGTATGATTTTCCACAAAGAAACTATAGCTCACAAGCCCATTAGCAATGCCTTCCCCTGTCAGCTTTAAACTTGCCTCTTTGAGCGTCCATATTTGATAGAACCTTTCTTTTTGTACCTTTTCACTAAGCGAGCTTAGCATCTTGTATTCACTCGGTGAAAAATAGTGTTTCGCAATCGACAATACATCTGTTTTTTCTTTCACTGACTGCACATCAATGCCAACCATTTGCTGAGCTGAAACAGCCATTAATACATATTGATCCGTATGACTGATATTAAAATCAATAACGCTATTTTCAAGATAAGGGCGCCCTTTTTCGCTGTAATAAAAAGACTGTTGATTTAACTCTACATTATAATATTTCAACAAAACATCTCGGCGAATCCACTGTGAAACAAGGTATTCAGATCGTTTCTTAGGATGTTTAAACTTTTGTGCATTTAAATGTATCTCATCTGGCAGTGACAGCACTGTCAAATCTATATCAGCGACAGGGACAATATAAACAGCGATCATAGTTTATGCGATATTTTTTAAAATAATCGACGTATTAATTCCACCAAAGGCAAAATTATTACTCATCATATATTGACAGCTTTTCTCTCTTGGCTGATCAATGATGTAATCAAGCGCTGCACATTCAGGATCAATATTTTCCAGATTTGCAGTTGGTATAAGGCAACCCTCCCTCATCATCATTGTGCTTAGCCAGAGCTCAAGCGCACCACAAGCACCCAATGTGTGCCCAAAGTATCCTTTTAATGAGCTTAACGGTGTTTTTGTTCCCATCACTTGCATCGTTGCATGAGATTCAGCAACATCACCGCGATCTGTAGCTGTTCCATGCGCTGAAATATACTCAATTTTTTCTGCTGAGATATAAGCATCCTGTAAAGCAATCTTTAATGCTTTTGCCATCTGATCTGCCGTCGGCTGTGTAATATGACGTGCATCACAGTTGGTTCCAAATCCAACAACCTCAGCATACATTTTTGCCCCACGTTTAAGCGCATGTTCATACTCTTCTAGAATTAAAGTCACACCGCCCTCTCCAATAACAAGACCATCTCTATCTCGATCAAAAGCTCTTGGTGTTAGCTCTGGGGTATCATTTTTCTGACTTGTTGCAAATAACGTATCAAATATAGATACCTGACTTGGGCAAAGCTCCTCTGCACCACCTGCCAGCATCATATCTTGCAGACCAAATTTAATACTTTCATAGGCATATCCAATCGCCTGAGAGCTAGAAGTGCAGGCACTTGAAGTTGGAATAACACGTCCTGTTAAGCCAAAATATAATGCAATATTCACCGCACAGGTATGACTCATGGATTTGACATAGGTGGTTGCGCTGACATTCGCAAGTGTTTTTTCAGTGCTTATCTTAATCAAATCACAAAGTGCATCGGTACTTCCCGAGCAAGAGCCATAAGCAATACCAACTCTGCCATTCTCCAGTAATGACTGATTTGAAAGCACCTCAGCGTCCATAAGCGCTTTTTCTGCACTTAAGGTTGCAAGCCTTGCCACTCTTCCCATGCCTCTTAGCGCTTTTCTTGTATAATGCTCAGGCATATTAAAATTTTCAATTGGCGCACCAAGCGATGTATGAAGCCCCTTTATCTCTTTCCACTTTTCAATCGAACGGATGGCTGTTTGAGCTGTCAACATATTTTGCTTAATGCTTTGCCAGTTATCTCCAAGTGCCGTCACACCACCAAACCCTGTAATCACAACACGTCTTGTCATACCAGCCCTCCATTTACTGAAATCACTTGGCGAGTAATGTATGAAGCCTCGGGAGAAAACAAATAATTAACCAATGAAGCCACCTCTAGCACTGTCCCTGCTCGCCTCATTGGAATATGACGCTCAATTTCACCTCTGTGCTCTAATTTTTGAGTCATATCAGTATCAATTAACCCAGGCGCTATGCAATTCACGGTGATTTTTCTTTTCGCAAGCTCAAGCGCCAAAGCCTTTGTTGCACCTATGATCCCGGCTTTTGCTGCACTATAATTAACTTGCCCTTGATTCCCCATCACACCAGAGACAGAAGATAAAGTCACGATCCTGCCCCCTTGTCTAAGTTGAATCATCGGCAGAACACAGGGCTGAATCACATTATAAAAGCTATCTAAATTGGTATGGATAACTCGATCCCAGCTCGTTTCTGTCATCGAAGGGAAAACAACATCATCCACAATCCCAGCGCTATTAACAACACCATAAAAAGCACCATTTGCTTCCATATACGTCTCTAACGCTTCTTTTGTTTGCACACGATCAGATACATCAAAACACATAATGCTGCCAGCGCCATTTGCTTTTTTGATCATATCAAGCGTGTTATTTGCACCTTCAATGTCTTTATTGTAATGAACCACGACCTCAAAGCCTGATTTTGCCAGCAAAATAGCCGAAGCTTGCCCAATGCCCTTACTTGCGCCTGTTACTAATACTTTTTTCATATTGTCTTTTGACCTTGTAATATTCTCTCAAATTCATCCTCTGAGGGTTGATACGCACTAAAGCGCCCGCTACTTAATAGCTGCCCTGTAGTATCTAAAATTTGCCCACTAAATACACCCACAGGATTCTCTATCATCACCTTTTGACTGATGACTGTTAGTATTTGATCACAATCAAATTGTTGTTTTTTACTTGTGCAACTTCTCACACTCATTAAAAAGCCATTTCTTTTTCTTCTAAGTGCGCCCTCTGCTTGAAAATAAGCCAACACCGCAGATGCTTGAGCCATCATTTCAATTCCAACCCAGTGGTAGACACCATTGATTGCTTGATCATAAAAAAGATGCTCCTCTGTAATCACAGCTTCACAAACCACCCTCTCTTTATCAGCACTAATTACCCTGTCAATAAGACGCATAGGATACTGCTGTGGCAAGATATCATCTAAATTATACATTTACCTTCTTCTCATAATCAAAGTTGCATTACTACCACCAAAGGCAAAAGAGTTACTCATAAACACAGGCTTATCCCAGCTTACCCCTTGCTCTGCTAAATAAATACGCTCTATATCAGGGTCGTAGTTCCCATTATCTAACTGAAATGGTAAGTATCTTTTGGGATTATACTCATTTGATAATGATAATGCACATAGAGCAAACTCAACAGCACTTGCCGCGCCAAGCGTGTGGCCAGTTAAAGGCTTTGTTGAGCTACAAGGCACCTCTGCGCCAAGCACCTGTGAAATAGCTTTTGCCTCCATTTGATCATTTTTCAACGTTGCCGTACCATGCGCATTCATATAACCCACATCACTTATATCAAGCTTTGCATCTTTAAGCGCCAACTCCATTGCCCTTACAGCGCCAGAGCCAGCTGGGTCAGGAGAGGTTATATGATAAGCATCAGAGCTCTCACCACCGCCTGCAAACTCAATTTCACCTTCTTCCTGTGATAACACAAAAAGCCCAACACCTTCGCCAATATTAATACCGTCTCTATCTTGTTTAAAAGGCTGACAAATTCCTGCTGAGATTGAATCTAACGCATCAAACCCATTTAGCGGAAATGCTGATAAAGTATCACAACCACCTGTAATAACCACATCACACAATCCTGCTTGAATCCATCTTTTTGCACATATCAGCGCTTTTGCACTTGATGAGCATGCTGTAGAAACTGTCATTGAAGGCCCAAGCACCCCTGAGATTTTTGACAGAAAGACTGAAATTTGACCCAGCTCCTGCTGATGGTAATCAAACGCATCTGGCATAACATGCTTCTCTTTAAAGTACTGGTATGCATGCTCACCTTCAAGAATTCCTGAGGTGCTGGTGCCAAGAATAATGCCGATTCGATGTGTTCCATATCTGACTTTCATCTGCTCAATGGTTTTCTGAACCTGTAAATACGCAGTGAATAACAAACGATTATTGCGACAGTAATGCTCAGGGTATTTCGTGAAATTCTCAAGCTTTGAGGATACTTTACCCACACAGGCAGGACGCGATGTGAGCAATTCATCATATGGAACAAGCGGACTTTTTGCCTGAAAAAGATTATTCGCAATTTCCGCCTTATCGCCACCCAAAGCGCACAACACACTATAGTCATTTATAAAAATAGGTTTCACTAAATGTAAGCTAATAGTCTCAATGATGATTTTATTAGTATATCACTGACAAGGCATTTTGCAGAGCCTCTTAACAGCTTTGATACTGCTGCGATTGCATCTGATAATACTGAGCGCTAAAATACCCCAAACATCTTACGAGGGTTCTTCATGATTTTATCATCTAAAGGCTTTGGGTCGGCCATGATTATTACTGGAACAAGTATTGGCGCCGGCATGCTTGCTATCCCAGCCACGGTTGCTGGAAGCGGCTTTTGGCTTGCCAGTATTTTGCTTATTGTGACATGGTTTATTATGATGCAAAGCGCACTTTTATTGGCTGATGTTAACCTTACGATGGACAACGGCACCAACTTTAGCCGCATGGCTTATTTAACGCTTGGGAAAGCAGGGCAAAGCATCACTTGGGTCTGTTACTTACTTCTTCTTTATTCTCTTACTGCTGCCTATTCAGCAGGCGGGGGAAATTTGGTTGCAAGCGGTCTTAATATGCTCAACATCCACGGACCTGACTGGCTGAACAGCCTACTATTTATTATGATTCTTGGGCTATTTGTTTATTTAGGCACAACGGCTGTTGACCATGCGAATAAAGTTCTAATGCTCCTTAAATTTATCGCCTTTTTTGCCTTTATCATTGCTATATTGCCAGCAGTTAAAGCAAGTTACATCAATACGCAAACACCTAATTTCAACTATATCTGGATCACTTTTCCTATTTTGATTACTTCCTTTGGTTTCCATCATATTATTCCAACACTTAGAACCTATGTAGACTCAGATAGACAAGTGCTAAGACGCGCCATTATCTTCGGCAGTTTTATTCCACTTATTATTTATATCTTATGGTGTGCGACAACTTTAGGCTCTATTCCACTTTTTGGAGAAGGTGGCTTTCATGATATTATCACCTCCAATAATATTACCGCTGGTATTGTTTCAAGCTATCATAGCTCTTTTGTCGGCAAGTTTGCTTATGCATTTGAAGCCATCGCTGTCACCACCTCGTTTTTAGGTGTAACACTTGGACTATTTGACTTTAATCGTGATACTTATAAGCTACAAAGACAAAACCATATCACCCGAATAATTGCCTTTATTATTACCTTTTTACCACCACTTTTATTTGCGGTTTTCTACCCAAATGGCTTTAAAACAGCCCTCGGATACGCGAGCATATTCGTTGCAATTCTACTGATTGGTTTACCCGCTGCAATGGCTTGGGTTATTAGAACGAGAGAAAATAATCATAAAGGACTCAGTAAACTCCATTTACTTATTATTCTGATTATTGCTGTAATCATGATTCTTTTAGAGGTTGCCACTCTAACAAATACCTTGCCGAGTTTATAACATCTTACGCAATACTTCTCTTACCACATGGTGAGAGTAACTTATCTTAACAACAAGATCATCCTTATTATGCAGTGCAATTTCTCTATTAACGAAGCAATTGCACTTTCAATTGCCCAAGAAGACAACCAAGACTAGAGGCTACACCATCATCATGATAGAGAGAATAGTAATATTAATAATTGAATAGATAAAAACTTTCCGCGCCCATTTGACCGTATCTTCCGTATAAAAGCCCTGCACACCCAGGATCAGCCAGACTAACCCCATAATTAATGCTGAGGCAAGATATAATAAATGGGTATTTGCTACAGCGCTTAGCGCGAGTGTCGCCGCCACATACAAAACAATAAACACCATCATATTCATTTTTGTATAGCGCATGCTTCGCTTCAATGGCAATACAGGAATATTTGCAGCCTTGTAATCGCCCTTACGATAAATCGCAATGGCAAAAAAGTGTGGCATTTGCCAGCAGAACAATATCAAAAACAAAACAACAGCGACTTCATTGAACTGATTCACCACCGCCGTGTAGCCAATGACAGGCGGCACAGCACCAGAGATTGCCCCGACAATTGTGCCAAAAGTAGAGCTTCTTTTAAACCAAAGTGTATAAGCTACGACATAAGTAAACAAACCTATAGCCGCCACCAACATGGTCAGAAGGTTTGTACCAATATACAAAAATAAAAAGCCAAGAACGCCGAGTATAAAGGCATAGCTCAATGCAAACTTTAAAGAAATCAAACCACAAGCAGAAGGCCTTTTTTGTGTACGACTCATCAGCTTATCGATATCTCGATCAATATAGTTATTCAGCACACAGCCACAAGCAATCACAAATGCCATACCAAATAGCACTGAAAGAAATGATAACCAAGAAAAAAGGCCATCGGCCTCTAAGAAATAGCCACCACACAAAGTGACGACATTACCAAATATTATCCCTGGTTTAGTCAGGGATATCAATTGCTTTACCCGGCTCACATCATCATGGTGTAAAGATTGAACATGATCCATAACGTACCAACAAGAAGAATAATTACCACAACAAGCGTGAATATAAAGCTAATCATATTCCAGCGTGCTTTTGAATCTGTGCTCAAGTGCAAAAAGAAAACCAGCTGCACATAGAACTGCAATAATGCCAACACAGCGACTGAAATGTATAAACCTACTGGGGGAAATACCTTAAAGCCCACTAACGCAAAAGCCACTACCGTAATGATGATTGAGAGAAGAAACCCTGTGATATAGGACTTATATGTCCCATAAGCTGCACCGGTGTCTTTATCGTATAAATGCTCGCTCATACTATATTGCTCCCATTAAATAAACAACGGAGAAAACAAAAATCCACACGATATCCAAGAAATGCCAGAACAAACCTAAATAAGTTAGTTTCGTTTTTGTTAAAGGCGTCATACCATGCTTTTTCAATTGGAAAATCATGCTGATAATCCAAACAATACCTAAAGTCACATGAAGACCATGCGTTCCTACCAAAGCAAAGAATGACGAAAGAAACGCGCTCGATGCCCAGTAATGTCCTTCTACGTATAGATGGTGAAACTCATAAATCTCCATTGCAATAAAGCAAATACCCAAAATAGCAGTCACCCAAAGCCAGCCTGTGACACGTGCGACACTACCTGAGTTTCTGGAAAGCATTGCTAAACCAAAGGTGAAGCTACTGAAAAGAAGAAATAATGTTTCAATAAAAACAAATGGCAGATCAAATAATTCTTTGCCACTTGGTCCACCAAATGTATGTGTATGGAAAACTGCGTATACGGCAAACAACGTTGCGAATAACACACAGTCACTCATAATGTACACCCAAAAACCAAACACGCGGTTTGAGCCATCAAAGTGGTGCTCATGCTCCCCGTGATGATTATCTGCTACAGCTGCGCTCATGCTATCACCTTTTCTTTTAATTTTTCGCGTTCCTCTTCGACCTCTTGTACTTCTTTTGCTTTCACAAAATAGTCAATATCATAGTCAAAAGAGCGAATCAGTACTGAAACTAAAATTCCAGCCAACCCTACAATAGCTAACCACCAGATATGCCAGATAGCTGCAAATCCAAATACCAAGGAGAAAAAGCCGATAAAGAATGAAATACTGGTATTTCTTGGCATATGAATATCTTGATAGGTTTGCGGTGTATCAATTGGTTCATCTTGTGTATTAAGACCTTTTTGCTTCTGTTCCCAGAAAGAATCGCGCTCATTGGCCACAGGATCATGCGGGAAGTTATAGAACTGAGCAGGAGACGCTGTTGACCACTCCAATGTACGCCCATTCCACGGATCACCTGTTACATCGCGGTTTTTATGTCTATCTTTGATACTGACAATGATCTGTAGCACTTGGAAGAAAATACCCAAAGCAATCAGCATTGCACCACACCAAGCAACAATTAACCACGGTTGGAAACCAGTAGAGGCATCATAGTGATATAAGCGTCTTGTCATGCCTTTTGCACCAAGGTAGTAAAGCGGCATAAAGGCAACGAAAAAGCCAATAATCCAACACCAGAAAGAATACTTACCTAAGCGCTCATTCAAAGTGAAGCCAAACATTTTCGGGAACCAATAGATAAGCCCTGCGAAATAACCAAATACCACCCCACCAATAATAACATTATGGAAGTGAGCGATAAGAAACACACTGTTGTGCATTTGGAAGTCAACACCCGGAACAGACAATAATACACCTGTCATGCCACCGATAGAGAATGTGATAATAAAACCAATCAACCAGTACATTGGTGTTTTAAAGATAATGCGCCCTCTGAACATTGTGAAAAGCCAGTTAAAGATTTTCACCCCAGTTGGGATCGCAATAATCATTGTCATCACACCAAAGAACGCATTGACGTTGGCCCCCGCACCCATTGTAAAGAAGTGATGCAGCCAAACGGTAAATGAAAGAATTGTAATAGCAATCGTCGCCCAGACCATAGTCGCATAACCAAAGAGTCGTTTTTGCGAGAATGTCGCTGCAACTTCTGAGAATATACCAAATGCTGGCAAGATAAGGATATATACTTCTGGGTGACCCCAAATCCAGATCAAATTAACATACATCATCTGATCACCACCAAAGCTTGTGGTGAAGAAATGGAAATCAAGATATCTATCTAATGTTAATAATGCCAAAGTAACGGTCAACACAGGGAAAGCCGCGATCACAAGGATCATTGCACAAAGTGCTGTCCATGTGAAAACAGGCATTTTCATTAGGCCCATGCCTTTGCAACGCATTTTAATGATGGTCACAAAAAAGTTAATCCCTGACATTAATGAGCCAATACCCGATATCTGTACGGCCCATATATAATAATCGACACCTACCCCGGGGCTGTAAGCGGTCTCCGAAAATGGTGGATACGCCAACCAACCAGTATGCGCAAAATCACCAATTAACAGTGACATATTTGCCAAGATCACCCCAACAACAAACAGCCAAAAGCTAAGTGCGTTCAAATAAGGAAAGGCAACATCGCGTGCGCCAATTTGAAGCGGCACGGCAATATTGATCAAACCGAACATCAGTGGCATCGCCACAAAGAAGATCATAATTACACCGTGAGCAGTGAAAATCTGATCGAAATGCTCTGGAATCAAATAACCATGCGAAGAGCCCGAGGCCAATGCCTGCTGTGTTCTCATCATCGCTGCATCAACAAACCCTCTAAAGAGCATCACAAGTGCAACGATTATATACATAATCCCAATTTTCTTATGGTCGACTGTCGTGATCCAATCACGCCATAGCATACCCCATTTTTTAAAATAGGTAATACCACCTACCAACACAATTCCAGCGATCACAATAAAGACAAACATCCCTAAGATAATCAACTGTTGACTAACCGGCTCATAGAGGTATGGAAACACCTCGTGCGGATTACTTAGCCTTCCAATTAATGTTTCTAACATTTTCTTTTCCTATTACTTATCAAATCGACTTAATGACTCATATGCATATGATGGTGCATCATCATGCCCGGTTTATAATCCGGCATCATATAGCTCATAACGACATCCTGGAACAAATTTTTATCTACAGTACCGTAGTAAGTAACAGGATTATCTATTGAACGCTTAACAAGGTGATCCCAGAAATAATTCCAAGTTAAATCTTTTTGACTTGCTTTCACCTGTTTTACCCATTTGTTAAAGCCTTCCTCAGAAGTTGCTTTAGCATAGAACTCCATATGCGCAAACCCAGTTCCCGTATAGTTTGCAGAGAAACCACGGTACTTGCCTTCATTGCTTGCTAACAAATGAAGCTGTGTTGTCATGCCAGTCATAGCATAGATTTGACCACCTAGTTGCGGAATGAGAAATGAGTTCATTGGCGCCGCAGAACTAATTTTGAAATTAATTGGTCTATGCGTTGGGATTTCAATATAATTCACTGTCGCAATTTTATACTCTGGATAGATAAACAACCACTTCCAGTCAAGTGCAATCACTTGAATTTCAACTGGCTTTTTATCTGAATCAAGCGGCTTATACGGATTCAGCTTATGCGTTGTCACCCAAGTCACAATCGCAAGAATCAAAATAATCACGCACGGGATTGCCCACCAGATTATCTCAAGCTTGGTACTATGTGACCATTCAGGTTTGTATTTTGAGTCTGTCGCAGAAGCGCGATAACGCCAAGCGAACCAGAGCGTTAGGAATATGACAGGGATTACAACAATAAGCATTAGCACTGTTGCAAAAATTAACAGTTTAAGCTCATAAGAAGCAACTGGCCCCTGTGGATCTATCATTCCCGAATCACACCCAGCTAAAAGCACTGTCGCAGGCAATAAAAAAAACGCCAATATTAGTGATTTAATATTGAGGCGTTTTCTCTTGTTGACATTTTCTGTAACAACGCTATTTGAGTGACGTTCACTAGATCTGGACAAGCCCAACAGTGACCTAGCTTTAGATACGAAAAAATATAAATATTTATTCATATTTTTGCTTTCCTTTTTCTTCTCATATATTAGTACACAGCTGCTCTGCGCAATAACGTATCCTACAGTATATACGTTTTTCTCAGAATAAAAACAGCTACGCGCACAAAAAGTGCTGCCATTCTAACGGATGAGAGAAAAAGTGTGAAGCAAAAACTTATCATAAAAACAACCATTTTCCATCAGAATAAAAACTTTGCAATTTTAGCGCTCATTTGTATAATCTCGAGCAATTAAAACTTTCCACCATATTAAATAAATTAGGAGAAATAATATGAGCAAGCAAAGAACCCTATCAATCATCAAACCAGACGCTGTTGCTAAAAACGTTATTGGTGACATTTATGCACGCTTTGAAAAAGCAGGCTTAGAAATTGTTGCTGCTAAAATGAAGCACCTTTCTGAAAAAGAAGCCGGTGAATTTTATGCTGTGCACAAAGAGCGTCCTTTCTATGCTGATTTAGTGAAGTTCATGATCTCAGGCCCTGTCATGATTCAGGTTCTAGAAGGTGATAACGCCATTAGCAAAAACCGTGAGCTTATGGGCGCAACCAATCCAAAAGAAGCAGAACCTGGCACAATTCGCGCAGATTTCGCTGACAGCATTGATGCAAATGCTGTTCACGGCTCTGATGCAGAAGAAACTGCAAAAGAAGAAATTGCATTTTTCTTCAGTGGCGCAGAGCTTTGCCCTCGTTAGTTAAGAGCAAAAACTTCATTATAGTCCCCACATTACTTTAAAAATGGCAAAGCAATTCCCAAAAAAAAATGGTGCTAAGCACCGCTGAGATTACTGCCACACTTTCCTCCAAAATCAAATTTGATACGTAAACATTGCCATCGTATTCGGCCGTTTGCATTTAATTACTTTTTTTAGTTATCAACCACTATTTGCCTTGGGGCATCTCTTCCGCCCTGCACAATACTTGAAATAGTGACAGCAAACACTATAGTTTTTAATGAAAAGTGGAGAAGAGTATGCAATCACGACTTAAAAGCATTTTAGAGGATAATCTTACTGCGCAACAAAAACAGCTACGTGACAGTATCTTAAAAAGCCGAGGAAATTTGGATGGTCCATTTTCTGCGTGGTTACTAAGCCCCAAGCTTGGCGAGAAAGCACAAGCCTTAGGAGAGGTATGCCGCTATCATACAAGTTTAAACCCTGAGGAGTCTGAGTTACTTATCTTAATTACGGCCAGTTTCTGGCAATGTAAAGGGGAATGGCAAATCCATCATCCCATTGCTCTACAAAGTGGACTATCAAACACTGTATGCAAGGCTCTTAAAGACGGCCTAACACCTGATTTTGCTAATGATCGCCAATTGCTTTTATATAAAATAGCCAAATCCACTTTAGATAAAACAGGCATAAGTGATATGCTTTATGCTCAATCGGCTGAGATTTTTGGTGAAAAAACGCTTGTTGAGATCATTGCCATTATTGGCTATTATTCATTGGTTGCATTTACGCTTAATGCTTTTAATATGCAAACAGATAAATGAAAGCTAACGCAATGTCATATCGCCTATTAGTTTTAGATGTTCAAAGCGCTTGGTTGGGTAATGAGGCGGATAACCTGGGTCGGCAACTCCATTCCAAACAGCCATATGCGTTCCAGGAGCCGTTCCTGTTATAGAGGAATAACAAGGCATATGAGAATAGTCAATTACAGGTTTTAGTCTAGTCAAAGTTCCTAATGGTCCAACCTGATCCACCAACCAATCCCTCATCTCACCTAATGAGCTATCTTTTTGCTCATCATAGCTAACATGCCCCTGCTCCATAACAAACATACATGTCCTTGCAAGTGAAACATCCACCTGCCAAGCACCTCCCTCTGAGAGCTGCTTATAAAGGGCTGCCAACACACCAATCGTACCTAGATATCCTGTTAGGTAATCATTCATATAGGCCGGGACTAATTGTGGACTGTCTATCCCTCCTCCTTGAAATGCTGCTGCACCTGTAACAGATTGGGCAAGCTGTTCAAATCCTCTTTTTTCAGCCCATGGTCCACTAAAGCCATATGCATTCATATGCACATGAATTAAATTTGGATTCAGTTTCAACACTCTTTCAATATCAAATCCCAAGTGTTTAAGTCCACCAAAACGATAGCCTGTAGAAAACACATTGCATTCACTTATAAGCTCTTCAAACCGCTCGTTACATCCCGCACGTGTAAAATCCATATAGCTATTCACTTTGCCGTAACTTGTTTCAATGTCAAATGGATAAATCAGATCCTGATAAGGGTGACGCAAATGTATCACACTTGCCCCATGGTCTGCCAACATTCTTGCCACAGTAGGTCCGGCCACCACTTTACTTAAATCAAGTACTTTAATACCTTCTAATAACCTTGATGCTTTTTTAATAGAAATAACTTCTGAGTCATGAATTTTGTTCAGTGTGATCACAGGTAACGCACTTAGCAGCTTCCCTTGATCATGTTCCAGCCACTCTGCTTTACTCCTAACCATCGCAACACATGCACCCAACTGAGACAATTCATGCTCCAGATCAAGCGCATTATACTGTTTGGTCGCTTTAGCAATTCTGTTATGATCATTAGGAACACCTAAATAATCTAGTACAATTTTCCGTAAATGTGGATAAGCCCCGTTATAGATAATTCTTCTGCTGTCTTTTGTTTCAAAAAAACCATTAATATCAGTATGTACTACGCGGATATCAAGCTGCCAATCATTTTGAAAATGCCAAGCTACGCTATTTAATGAATTTCCTGCATGGCGTCGATCTATAAATGCAGTTTGCTCTGGATGTCCAATTGCCTGACCGTATATGTTTGCTAGGTGCGCTAATGCAGCACATGACCCAGCAGCAACATCATCAACAGCGAATGCAGAACAAATCGCTGGAGCTCTTGTATTATCAATAGAAATTGAGTTACCAACTGGCTCACCCAAACCCACACCTTTCAAAATTGCATCATAGGTACTTTTTTGAATTTGATTCATTATCATCTCCTGAAAATCTCTGCAATAGCTGCTTAGACAAAAGCGATACATATCAACTAAAAATATTGACACTTAAAGCATAGAGCACAAAAGACATATATCAAGAACAGATAACGCCCTATAAAAAGATAAATTCAAAGAACTAAATCCTAGCAAATCATTGCAGGATAAGTTAAATGTTTGTGTTGCAGTCCTTAACGACCAATAGAAATATATTCAATGTCTAAATTAGCGAGCTGCTCCTTATCAAACAAATTCCTCCCATCAAAAATAAGTGGCGCACTCAGCCTTTTTTTAATCGCTTCGAAATCCGGACTGCGAAAGCTTTGCCACTCTGTGACAATAAATAATGCTTCACTTCCATCCAACGCATCATAGGCATCTTCTGTTAAAGTATAATTATTATTTCCCTGATAAGTATTTGCAAAACTTGCCATCGCCTCTGGATCATAAGCTTTGACTGTAACTCCGTGCTGCCACAGTTTTTCTATCAAAACACGCGCAGGCGCCTCTCTAATATCATCGGTATTTGGCTTAAATGAAAGCCCCCAAACAGCAACCGTCTTGCCTTTAATGTCGCCATTAAAATACTGGTAGAATTTATTAAAAAGCACTTCTTTTTGGTCGTCATTAACATCATGAACCGCCTGGAGTACGCGCGCCTGATAGTCATTCTCTAGTGAAGTTTGACTGAGCGCTCGAACATCTTTTGGAAAACAAGAGCCGCCATAGCCACAGCCCGCATAAATAAAATGATATCCTATACGTCTATCAGCGCCAATGCCAAGGCGTACTTTTTCAATATCAGCACCCACTCTCTCAGCAATCTGGCTCATTTCATTCATAAAACTAATTTTTGTTGCCAGCATTGCATTAGCGACATATTTTGTCATTTCCGCTGAGCGCACATCCATAATCATCAATCTATTTTTATTTGGATCAAATGGCGCATAAAGGAGCTTCATGACATTGGCTGCCTTTTCTGAATTTGCGCCAACAATAATTCTATCTGGGTGCATACAATCTGAAATCGCATCCCCTTCTTTTAGAAATTCAGGATTAGAAACAACATCAAAAGAAATAGATTTACCATGCTTCTTTAAAACTTCATTAATTTTTTCACTTACCTTATACTCAGTTCCAACTGGCACGGTGGATTTATTGACCACAACCTTATATTCATTCATATGCTCTGCAACCGTTGTTGCCACTTGAAGCACATACTGTAAATCCGCCGAACCATCTTCATCTGGTGGCGTTCCAACTGCAATAAATATAACTTCTGCATCTAAGATTGCTTGCTTGGGATCTGTGGTAAATTGAAGACGGTTTTTCTCAACATTCCTTTTAATCAAGGCATCTAGTCCTGGTTCATAAATCGGAGAGATTCCTTTATTTAAATTATCCACCTTTGTATGATCAACATCAACACAACAAACATGATTCCCCATCGCTGCAAAGCAGGTTCCTGTTACAAGCCCAACATAGCCTGTGCCAAAAATTGCAATCTTCATATAACCTACGTTTTTTATCCTACAAACTTGTCCAATCATATCAGAAAAATACGCCTACGACATTATTTGCATCCGAGGAATTTGTATACTCCTTATTGCCATTAATATTAAATTAGCTACAATCAAACACTGAAAAACAAAATACTACAGTGAGGAAATCGATGTCAGCATTACACAAAAGAATTTTATCGCTATTTATCATTCTTGCAGGAACAATCTTTATGACTGCCTGCTCAAGACTTGCCCCTATTAACAATATTCAAAATCAACCTGTGCCAAATGGTCTAACACAATCTGAGGTAAAAGATAGCATCTTAGCTGCTGGCAAGTATCGCGAGTTTAGCATGAGTCCGGTTTCAGATGGTGTGATTGACGGAACTTATACCTCTGGAAAGCATATGATCAAAGTTGAAATTGATTACTCAATCAGCAGTTACTCTATACACTACAAATCTTCACACAACATGCTTGCTGAAGGTGATATGATACATTATAACTATAACCGTTGGGTGAATAACTTAAACGCTGATATTCAAAGAGAGCTCAGCAAAACCGCTTTCAAAAAATCCTAAACTGCTCGCCAATCAATGACAAACCATACATCCTTCTATAATACACCCCATGATATCACCGCCTTTGAGGCAAAGTTTGAAGCATTAAAAATTGCCTTTTCACCTGTTATCTTTCAAAGCACCGTTTCACTTTTACGCCTTGGCATCCTTGCAAAACTAAATGAAGCTGGCGATGAAGGCCTCAGCGCACAAGAGATTGCCAAAGACATAGATATCAGTGTATACGGCATCAAGGTTCTACTTGATGCGGCTTTAAGTGCACATTTAGTTTGGCAAAAAGACCAACGCTATATCCTAGATAAAATTGGTCTGATGCTACTTTCTGACAAAATGGTACAGGTAAATTTAAATTTCATGCACGATGTCTGCTATCAAGGGCTTTTTTCACTGCAAGAATCCATTATAAATGGCAAGCCTGAGGGTTTAAAAGTCTTTGGAGAGTGGTCAACGATTTACCCTGCACTTTCCACATTGCCTGAGAAAGCCAAAAAAAGCTGGTTTGACTTCGATCACTACTATTCTGATAAGTCGTTTAAAACACTGCTCAATCTTGTCTTTGATGATATACCTGTTAACAGGCTCTTGGATGTTGGTGGAAACACAGGAAAATGGGCACTTCAATGCCTTCAGTATGATCCTAATGTTGAAATCACCATTGCTGATTTACCGGGACAAACTAAAGCTGCCCATGAAAACATTAACAAAGCTGGCTTTGCTGATCGTTTTCACAGTCATGAAGTAGACTTATTAACTGAAGAAAGCTCCCTACCAGATAATCATGATATTATCTGGATGAGCCAGTTTCTTGATTGCTTTAATGAACAACAAATTATCCAGATTCTTAAAAAAGCACATCAAGCAATGCGTTCAAATACAAAGCTCTATATTCTCGAGCTTTTCTGGGATCGCCAAGCCTTTGAGCCTGCTGCATTTTCAATTAACTGCACATCGCTATATTTTACCGCTATTGCCAATGGCAATAGTCGCATGTATCACTCAGAGGAATTTATCAAACTCATTCACCAAGCAAATCTGGTCGTCACGGAGCAACAAGATATGATTGGCCCTGGACACACACTTCTTATCTGCCAAAAAGCTTAAGCAGGGGCACAACGCCCACAAAGCCAAGGCTTTACTTGATTTGGCGAGTTTTGACATGCCGCCACTTGTTGCTCACAAGCACCTCGATCATGCATTCTCATACACTCTCCACCATTTGGACAATAATGATATGCACGCGGTGGTGGAGGATGAGAGGAACACCCTGCTAAAACCATTACAACAACTAAAAGTAAACTTACACGCTTTATCATATGACACTCCTTGAACATTAAGCCGTTATCTCTTCTTCAATCTGCCAATTAATGACTGAGAGCCCCTTCGCTTGCAAATAATTATTTGCTTTTGAGAAATGACCACACCCTAAAAAGCCCCTATGCGCTGACAATGGCGAAGGGTGCGGCGCTTTCAAAATCAAATGCTTCGCTGCATCAATTAATTTCGCCTTCTTCTGAGCATGTGCGCCCCACAGCATAAAGACAACACTTTCCTTTGTGTCACTTATTTTTTGAATCACTGTATCAGTAAATATCTCCCAACCAATATTCGCATGAGAATGTGCTTTATGCGCCTCAACCGTTAATACTGTATTTAATAGAAAAACGCCTTGTTTTGCCCAACTAGTTAAACAGCCATGAGGTGCTTTTTTAATATTAAGATCACCCTCAAGCTCTTTATAGATATTCAATAAAGAGGGCGGAACTGCAACATTCTTTTGTACAGAAAAAGCAAGGCCATGCGCCTGATTAACATTATGATAAGGATCCTGCCCCAAAATAACAACCTTAAGCTCTGACAGCGGACAATATTTAAAAGCGTTAAATACATCCTCCTTTTGAGGGTAAATAACTTTGCCTTTAGCACGCTGAAGATTAATGCATTCGATCACTTTTAAAAAGTAATCTTTTGTTTTTTCTGCCTGAAGAAGTGCTGACCAATCAGGGGATTTTGCCATCCAACTATCTCCTGTCTCTCAACTCATCAGCCATCCTAAACCATTCAGCCGCCATTTTATAATCACCTGTATTATAAGCATGCGTGCCTCTTTGTATTGCCTGCTTATTATAACTATTTTGCTGCAAGCCTAGATAGTACCAAAGCGCTGCGGTTCTGAGATCTTTTTTAACACCTTTTCCAAACTCATACAAATAGCCAATCACCAAGATTGCTTTTAAATCCCCACTTAATGCAAATGGTAAAAGTGCTTTATAACTTTGAAGGTAATTCTCTTTAGTGAACGCTTGGTAGGCTAAATCATATGGAATATGAACCACTTTCTCAGCGCGCGCCTTAAGCAGCATTTGTTGAGAGTCTTTGTGGAGCTCACTTTGGGATGTATCTAATTTTGCAATCCTTTCTTCATTGAAATGATGGTTTTCAACCATAATGCCTGCAAAAATAAAAATCAAAATAACTAAAATCACCCATAAAAAAGGACTTTTTTTCTTTTTTTGCAAAACGCAACCCTACAACACTATGCATAAGCTATATCATACTTGATGAGGCATAAAATAAAAAGAAATACCGAATGAAACAATAAAGAATTACTGGAAAAATATTTAAAACTAAAAATTGGAAAAGTGGTGGGTCGTGCAGGATTCGAACCTGCGACCAACTGGTTAAAAGCCAGCTGCTCTACCAACTGAGCTAACGACCCAACGAGAAGAAATTATAACGGCTCACATTCTCATTGCAAGCTATTTTTGATTAATTTATACAGGTACTCAAATGGATGATCAATCCTTATACCATCAAAACGCTTTACTTGTGAACGACAGGAAAAACCAGTTGCCAAAAACACCTTGCCTTTAGCTGCCTTTAGATGTGGTTGCCAGCTTTGTCCATAAATTATTTTTGACATATCATAATTTTCAACTTCATGTCCAAATGTCCCAGCCATGCCACAACAACCAACTTTTTCAATGCTAAGGTTTTGATTAAAGACCTTAAATATTTTTTGCCAAGCAACCATTGATACTGCTGCAAGCGCACGCTCAGAGCAGTGCGCCATTAGAAAAACTTCATTCACTGGAAGATCATAGTGTGACAGATCAATATTTGCGAGCTCTGTGACAAACCACTCTTGGAATAGCTGAACTTTAAAGGCATCTTTGCCTTTGGTGTATGGTTTATATTCATCTCGATAGGTTAATGTCATACTCGGATCAATGCCAATCATTGGGATGCCAGAATCGGCAACCTTTGTGAGCCATGAAATATTTCTTTTTGCCTGATTTTCAAATGCTGTTAAAAAACCCTTCACATGTTGTGGCTTGCCATTTTCATGAAATGGCAAGATTGCAACTTTATAGCCTAAGGCTTTTAAGAGCTGGTAGACGCTGTGAACCACACTTGCATCATAAAAGCTACTAAATGCATCTTGCACAATACAAACACGCTTTTCTCCTTTAGCTGAACCAAGAGATGCCACATTAGAAACAAACGCACTTTCCCCTTTAAGTTTTGCCTTTAAAGTAGGAGAAGACAACTTTGGCATATCAACCATATGCATCTTTTTTCTAATAAGGTGCTTTGCCAGCGACAAGCTTTGTACTTTATTAACAAATCTTGGCATATAACTTGTCAGCTTAGCAATTTTTTCACTGTTTTTAACCGCATAGTCCTTAAATGGCCTTTTATAGTGCGCATGATACCGTGAGAGAAATTTTGCTTTCATTGTAGGAATATCTACCTTAATCGGACAGGCTGTTGCACAGGCTTTACAGCCTAAACATTTATTTAAAGATTGATACACTTCAGAGGAGAAATTACTTTTTTCTGTCCCTGATATTTCCCTTCCTTTCGATCCTCTCTCTGCTGAAAACATCATATTATTTTCAGATAACTGTCTTAACCACTCTCTTAAAAGAATACTTCTGCCTTTTGGTGAGTTAACCCAATCCCTTGATGCCTTTGCTGAGGGACACATAACATGATTGACATCATAATTTAAGCACGCAGCATTACCATTACAGTTAAATGCGCCAGAGTAAGCATCACGCAGATCTTGTTTAACTTTATCATCTTGAATACCTCGAAAAGGCCCATCTACCTTAACCAGCTCCTCTACACTTTGAAAAGGCGTTACAATCTTGCCGGGGTTTAGTTGATTATAAGGATCAAATGCCTTTTTAATCTTGCTTAACGAGTCATTTAATCGCTCACCAAAATACTCTTTAACATATTCACTTCGAAAGCCCTTTCCATGTTCCGACCAATATACACCGCCATATTTTCTGACAAGTTCATTTACTTTATAGGTCAGCTCAACAACCAGTTTTCGATCTGTTTGTGAATTCATATCTAGCGCTGGCCTCATATGCAAACAACCAACATCAACATGACCAAACATACCATATTTCAGATTATAACTATCAAGAAGTGCTCTTAGCTCAACAATATATTCAGCTAAATTCTCAGGAGGAACCGCGGTATCTTCCATAAAAGGAACAGGCTTTCTATGCCCTGCCATTGCCCCTAAAAGCCCTACCCCTTTTTTGCGCAAATCCCATAGTTTTTCAATTTCACTTTCTGTATCAGCAATATAAAATGCCTCTTGTGTGTTTTTAAGCGCCACCTTCAAAGCATCTGTTTGCTCATTTAAAAGAGAATCAGAACCCGCGATAAACTCAACAAGATTAATTGCTTTGACATCAACAGCAGAATCAATCTCAATCATATGCGCTATGCTTGGATAAATCTCATCTTTTTTTGCCAACATCAAAATATTATCATCCACCGTTTCAATTGCAGCAGGATCATAGGATAAAAGCTTTTTTGCATCCAACAGTGCACGCTCAAAACTTGTGTAACTAATGGCAAAAAGGCGTTTTTTCTTTGGTAATTCAGTCAGTTTTAGCTTTAACGCTGAAATATATACAAGCGTACCCTCTGATCCTGAGATCAGATAACTTAAATTAAGTATTTTTTTGTCTTTATCATAGCATTTTGCAAGGTTATAGCCTGTCATAAAGCGATCAAGCTTTGGAAACTGCGCTTCAATTAAATCATACTGCTCAACAACCTCCCTTTGAACTGTATCGTAAATATGTTGGATAAACTGCCCATCTTCAATTTGCTCACTTAAATGATCTAGTGGCAATGGTTTTGTTGTTATGGACTGCCCATTACTTAAAATACATTCAAGCTCTAGAAGGTGCTCACTTGTCCTACCGTAAATACGAGAGCCTTTCCCACAGGCATCTGTGCTTGCCATGCCACCGATGGTCGCCCGATTACTCGGTGATAAACTTGGTGCAAAAAAAAGACCCTTTTCTTTAAGTTTGTCATTTAATTGATCTAGCACGACACCCGGCTCAACAATCGCGTAGCGCTCTTTTTCATTAATCTCAAGAATATTATTTAAATAACGTGTACTATCAACTAGCACACCTGAGCACAAAGACTGTCCATTTGTCCCAGTCCCAGCACCTCTTGCACTAAAGCGTATCTCTGAAAATGCTTTTTCTCCAGCCAATGCAAAAATACATTTAATATCATCTGTGGTTTTTGGAAACAGCATTAATGCTGGAACAACTTGATAAATACTATTATCAACGGCTCCTGCCATTCTTGAGGCATAATCCTGTTGAATGTCGCCGCGAAAGCCATTTCCTTTTAATTCTAAAATAAATTGCTCATAGATATGATCGAGCTTTCCTAATTGAGATAACCTGGGCAGCATTAAAATACCTTATTATTTAACCGCAAAAACAGTATAACTTCCCTAAAGTATTTTACAAAGCTTCTCAGAGTTCTTTATAGCCTCAAGCTTTTGAAGCTGCCAAGACGTCTCTTTTTGAAAAGACAGTATAATAGAATAATAAAAGCGCACTGACAGAGCAACATACAAGAATAATAGCAAGACTCATCACTGTTGCTGCAACCAAAGATGCAATCATACTAATCAGAAAAAGACTAAACATTTGTAAAAACCCATACATCGCACCAGCAGAGCCTGCCAAGTGTTTAAAAAAGCTAAGCGCTGTTCCAACTGCAACAGGGCTGACTAAAGAGCTTCCCATTGAATATAAGCTAATGCAAATAATTAAATTATAGGCATTAGAAGCACCTGTCAGCACAGTAAAAAGCAATAGAAAACTTGCAAAAACTGTCATCACAAGCCCTGTCATCATTGTCTTTTTCGCACCAAATCGCGGTAATGACACAATAGACATATAAAGCCTTGCAACAAACGCACAACCAATAATCAAAAGTGATATCAGACCAAAACTTTGCGCAGAAAAGCCCAATTTTTGAATGAAAATAAATGGTCCTATCGTGTAAAATACGACTATTCCTGAGAGGCCTGCAACCATACAAAGCGTATAGACAATAAATTCCATATGTGTCAGTATTTCCTTATAATTCTTTCTAAGATGTGTCAACTTAAGTGCATCTTCATTTCGCCGATCTTTTCTGTGCGTCTCAGGCAGCACAAAGATAATTAACAATATCAGACACACAATGAATATCAGCATGACAAGAAAGGTTACACGCCAGCTCGTATAGGTTTCAATAATACCACCTAATAGTGGTGCAGTTGATGGCGCCAACATAAAAAACAAACTTAGCCAACCAACAATTTCAACAAATTTCTCTTTAGAGGCCGAGTCTTGAATAATGGTTCTTGATAAACTCATAAGCGCCCCTGCCCCAAGGCCTTGGAAAATACGCCCTAAAAGCAAAAATTCAATATCCATTGATAACAAACAAATTAAGCTACCGACACAATAGAATGTCGCCCCAACAAGCAAAATAGGCTTTCGTCCATATTTATCTGATGCTGGACCGTATAACAGCTGAGAGATGGCCAATGTCACCAGAAAAAAAGGAATGCTTAAACGCACCAATGCATTTGAGCTGTTAAAATCTGACACAATGCTTGGCATACTTGGCACATACATATCTGCCGCCAAAAAATAGCTAAATGCAATCAGAATACCAATGGCACAAATAGCCCAAAGCCCTTTGGATTCGATGTTTTTCATGATTTTTTCTTGTATTGTCATATCCCACCACACAAACTGAACAATTGTTCTATAATTTATCACATATTGATCGAATGTTCAATCTAGTTATTCATAAATAGTCATTTGGTTGATTTTCTGCTAGTGTAATTAATTATAGACTCGATTACCTTTACTGACCCCCATATGGCAAAGGATACTGTGAAATCAAAAAATGGTTATGAGCGTATTATTCGTGCGGCCAAAAAATTATTTGTCAAAAATGGCTTTAGTGGCACCTCGTTAAGAGATGTTTCAACCAAAGCTAACGTGCCAGTGTCGCTGATTTATCATTATTTTGACAATAAAGTGCACCTATGGAAGGCTGTTAAGTTAGCTTTTTTAAAAGAAAGCGGATGGCAGCAGCATACCGATTTGGAAAAAGGGAAAAATTTTGAGGAATTTTTAAGCACATTTATTCACGGACGCTTACAGGTTTTGTCTGATCACCCAGAGCTTGTGCGCATTTTTGACTGGCAACGAATGGAGAGTAATCAAGCCGAACTTGTTGGCGTTAATACACCACACTCACCAGAGCAATGGAAAAGCATTATTGATTATATTCAATATTACCGCGGCCAAGGAGAGCTTCCAGAGAGTCTAAGCGATGATCATATGATGAGCCTGTTATTTGGGCTTCTTATCGGTCCATTTGTTAAAACAGGAAGTGCTTATTTCGCTAATAATGAAGCGCAAAAGCAATACGCCGAGAGCATCCACTATATGCTGCTTAGCATCATTCAAAAATATAGGTAAATTTCACAAAACTAAAGTAAAACAGAAACACTAAGAAGTAGCTTGTGATTGGTTGATAACGCCTTATCAATGGTATAAGCCAATTGCATAATTTAATAACTTCTTTAATATATGCTTAAATAACGAGCGGGAGAATCGATGAGTAAGCAAAAAAAATTAAATATTGAAGTCATTGGCGGGATAATTCTTTTTAGTGCTGCCGTACTTGCAATTATTGTCAACAACTCGGGTTTAAGCAGTTATTATCGCTTAATTGAAAGCGCTTATGCAGGAATTACAATTGGTGATTTCGCACTCCAAAAAACGCTGCTTCACTGGGTGAATGATGGCTTTATGGCACTTTATTTTTTATTGGTTGGCCTTGAGATTAAGCGTGAATTTGCCGGCGGGACACTGTCTAATAAATCAAGTGTAATTATCCCGGCTGTGGCTGCGCTTTTTGGCTTACTTATTCCCGCTGCGATCTATGCCATACTCAACACATCACACCCAGATTTTATGAAAGGTTGGGCGATTCCAACAGCAACTGATATTGCTTTCACCCTTGGCATTATAGCGCTCCTTGGCTCTCGTGTTCCAACGTCGCTTAAAATTTTAGTGACGACCATTGCTATCTTTGATGATATCGCTGCAATTTTAATCATTGCTGTTTTCTACACAAGCAGCCTTTCATTTGCCTCCCTTCTAAGTGCTTTTATCTGTCTTATTATTTTAATTATATTTAATCGACTGGGTATTAAGAAACTTGCGCCTTACATACTCGTTGGCTTTATCATGTGGTTTTGTGTATTAAAATCTGGCGTTCATGCAACGCTTGCTGGTGTTGCACTTGCTATGTGTATTCCGCATAGTGAAAAAAACTCACCGCTTTTAAAACTGGAACATGGACTTAATCCGTGGATTATTTTCTTTGTACTACCACTATTTGCCTTCTCTAATGCTGGAATCAGCTTCCAAGGAATGAGCATCAGTATGCTTTTTCACCCTATCTCAATTGGTATTATCCTTGGACTTTTTATTGGTAAACAAGTGGGAATCTTCCTCTCACTTTATCTCTTTAGCAAAACAAAATTCTTTGCAATTGGGAAAAATTTATCCACAGCACAGCTCTATGGAATAGGACTTGTGTGCGGAATTGGCTTTACCATGAGTCTTTTCATTGGCACACTTGCCTTTAGTACTTCAGCTGAGTATATGAACCTTGTTAAAATTGGCGTATTAGGTGGCTCACTTCTTTCGGGGCTTGTTGGCTATTTTGTCCTTCGTTTTGCCGCTACCAAAGCCTAAAAGCCTCTCTCAAAAGTTTATTACGCCCCTTCTTTTATTCATTGTTCTTTTTTGCTACAATAGACAGGTTTTTGACAAGCGTAACAAAAGCTCGTTAGAGATACTGAACAAATATGCACTAGGAAAGCACGACACTTGATAAGTTGTTTTGCATGTAGCACATGCGGTCAAGGCAAAGGAGAAACTATTACTCAACCTTACCCCACTTGCAACCTAGTCAGCACATAAAAATTATACACTAAAGGTGTTATGTGCTTTTGAGATACAAAATTTTTTGTGCTCTTTGCAAACTTAGTAATGCAAATAGCATAGTTTTATACAGAAACAATATATGAATGACATAAAGCTTAATAATAACTATAACAATATAGCCGGCCTTTTAGGTGTTTTAATTAGCACAGGCTGGCTTTTATCATTAAAATGTCCATATAATCTTCCTCAAAAGTTCATCGAACACCTTTTAAATATCAATTTAAGAGGAAATAAATCCAATGAAGAAAATGTTAATCAATGCGCGTCAAGCAGAAGAGACGCGTATTGCCATAGTTAAGGATAATCAACTCATCGATTTAGACATTGAGAGTGTTGATAGAGAACAAAAAAAATCTAATATCTATAAAGCAAAAATCTCACGCATTGAGCCAAGCTTAAATGCAGTATTTGTCAACTACGGTGAAGATAAAAATGGCTTTTTGCCCTATAAAGAAATCTCACCTGAGTACTTCAAAAATGTTGAGAAAGATCAAAATACACCGCTGAATGAACTTCTCGATGTTGGTCAAGAACTTATTGTCCAAATTGCAAAAGAAGAACGTGGCTCTAAGGGTGCAGCGCTTACAACTTATATCACACTTGCTGGCTGTTATATGGTGCTTATGCCAAATAACCCAAGTGCTGGTGGTATTTCTCGCCGTATTGAAGGGGATGAAAGAAGAAAACTAAAAGCACTATTTGATTCCTTAACTATTCCAAAAGAGATGGGTGTGATTATCCGTACAGCAGGCGTGGATCGCTCAGCAGAAGAAATACAAGCCGATTTAGATACACTTGTAAACTTGTGGGAAGCGATAAAGCGTATTTCTTATCAAAGAAAAGCACCTTTTTTAATTCACAAAGAAAGTGATATTACCATTCGCGCTATTCGCGACCATTTAAAAGAAGATATCGAAGAGATTGTTATTGATGCTGAAGAAGCACATGATGATCTAAAACGTCAATTGGCTATGCTTCGCCCACACTTTACTGAGCGTTTATCTCTTTATGCAAAAGATTTGCCATTATTTAACGCACATCAAATTGAAAAACAAATTGAAAGTGCATTTAAACGTGAAGTGCATTTGCCATCAGGTGGCTCAATTGTTATTGACACCACAGAAGCACTCACTGCTATTGACATCAACTCTGCACGTGCAACTAAAGGTGACAATATTGAAGAAACTGCGCTTGCTACAAACCTTGAAGCAGCAGTTGAAATTGCAAGACAACTTCGTTTACGTGATTTAGGTGGCTTGGTCGTTGTTGATTTTATTGATATGTCTTTCTTTCCAAACCAAAAGGCTGTTGAGCAACAATTGACAGAAGCTTTGATACAAGATCGCGCAAAAATTCAAATGACGCGCATCTCAAAATTTGGTCTTGTTGAAATTTCAAGACAACGTTTGCAAGCATCTCTTGGTGAGTCAGTTATGCATGCCTGCCCTCGCTGTCAGGGTCATGGGTTTATTCGCTCGGTGCCGTCTTTAGCATTATCGATTATTCGCAACATTCGCGCTGAAGCTTTAAGAGAAAAAACCAACGAAATACGTGTTCAACTCCCTGTTGATATTGCGACTTTCCTTCTCAATGAAAAACGTGATGAAATCTATAACATTGAGCAAAGCACCAATGTGAAAGTGCTTTTGATCCCCAATGCCAATTTACAATCCCCTCATTTCAATATCCAACGCATCTGGGGCGATGTTTACAATGCCAATAGAACAAGCTTTGATTTAATTGAAAAGGAAAAAGACGTTGCTATTTATAAGGCGCCAAAAGCTGATAAATCCAAGCAACCAGCATTGAAATCTGCACAGCAGCATAACAACAATAATGCAAATAGAAACACACAGCGCACTGACAATGCAAAACCAAACACAGGCAATAAAAATGCCTCTCAAAATAATCGCACTCAAAAGCCTGTGAGCAAAAAACAAGAACCTGTGAAAAAAGGGTTTTGGGCAAAGGTTCAATCATTTTTCTTTAGTGAATCTGAGAAGGAAACAATAACTAGCCATCAAAGAAAGCCTGAGCAACATAAATCTGGACAAGCTAATCGCAATCAGCAACAAAAGCAAAAACGTCCAAATCAGTCCAATCAACAAAATAGATCACGTACTCAAGATCGCCCTGATAGGCAAGAGCGTCCAGATACCAAAAAAGAGAACGTTTCAAACAATCGAACTCGTGATAACAACAAGAATCAAAACCGCGATAATAATAACCGTAACCAACGTAGAGATAATAACTACAATGCAAATGGCTCAGATTCATCGCGCAATGACTCTCGTAATAACAGAAATAATCGCTCACGTCAGCAACACTCTGGTTCTCGTTTGCAGGTGCACCAAAGTGAAGAGCTTATTGATATCAATAACTTAAAGCAAAGCTCGCCAGAAGCTGTAAAAGCAGCAAAAGAAAAAGCGCTAATGAAAACAATCTCTACCACGCCTGAGGAAAAAATTTCAGTAATGGTAAAAGAAGTGCTCTCTCAAGCACCTTCATTGGCAAGCGATAATGCTGTACAAGTTGAAACAGCAACCAGTGGCAAAAAAGTTAAATACTTAAACTTTGAAGTTGTCACGCTGGATAAAGAGAAGTCATTAGAGGCAAAAAATAACACCCCTAAAGCTTCTTCACGTTCAGATAAAAAAGCAGACGGCGTAATAAATCCTACTGAGGCAGTTGAAGTAGTTGTTGAGGAAACTCAAATAGAGCTTAATGTAGAGATTGAAAGCCCAGAGCAAAACAAAGCAGAAGAAAAAATACAAGCTGAAGCGAAAAAGCCGCGTCAAAAGCGCCCGCGCAAAGGCAGTCATGTAACTTACTCACCTGCAGTGGATACAAGCTCACAGGGCTATGTTAGCGTTCAAGTGACTAAAGAGGCGCCTAAAAAATCACAAAAGTCAGAATCTACCAGCGCTTAATACTTCTTAGTTTCCTGTGAAAGCGGGAATCTTTTTATAATCCTTGTCTTTAGCTTGCTTTTTACTAGCAAGCTCACTTATGCTATCTAGATGCAAATACAATTCCATTTCTATCTATGATTCAGGCGAAATCTTATCTTGACACTTCCCCCTCTATTTTTGGCTATATGTCAGCACTTGCTAAAGAGCATAATGCCATTAACCTTACCCAAGGCGCTCCTGACTTTAAAACCCCTGAATGGCTGATTGAGCGCTTTAACTATTATGCAAAAAAGGGCTTTAATCAATACTCTCCTATTCCAGGGGCCACCGAGTTAAAAAAAGCCATCGCTCATCAGGTTCAGCGTAACTATGATGTATCTTTAGACTCAGATGATAACATCATGATCACCTGTGGTGCTGTAGAGGGCATTTTTTCAGTTTTAATGGCGTATGTACAAAAAAATGAAGAAGTTATTTACTTTGACCCTGCATTTGATGCTTATCCTTGTATCGTCAATATGATTCAAGGTATTAGTCGTAGATTAGATCTCAAAGATAATGGACAAATTGATATCGCCGCAATTGCCAATGCAATTAATGACAAGACACGTGTCATTATTCTCAACTCCCCCCATAACCCTATGGGCAGTGTGATCACTAAAGAAGAGTATCAAGAGATTGCAAAATTAGTTAAAGGAAAAGATATTCTTGTCTTGAGTGATGAAGTATATGAGTATATTTATCAAGGCGAGCATTTTACAAGTGCACTTGAAGTAGAGGAACTCAAAGATCAACTGGTTGTTGTTCAATCGTTGGGTAAAACTTATAACACAACCGGCTGGCGTGTTGGAACTTGCATTGCACCAAAGGCAATTTTGCCTCATCTGTTGGCGGTAAAGCAGTTTACCAGTTTTTGCGCACCCAATCCTATTCAACTTGCCTTTGCTGATGGTATTAATCAACATCCAGAATATGAGAAAAACCTGCCAAGATTATATCAGCAGCAGCGCACAAAATTTGTAGATACGCTAAAAGACTCTCAATTCAAAGTGCTTCCATGGCAAGGCTCTCCTTTTCAAATGCTTGATTACAGCCACCTATCAGATGAGAATGATCTTACCTTTTGCACACGTCTGATCAAAGAGTATGGCATTGGGCTTGTGCCTATTTCTTCACTATATGAAACAGCTAAACATGGCTTAGTGCGTGTTTGCTTTGCTAAATATGATGATGTTTTATTGGACGGCGCCAAAAAATTATGCTCAATTCCAACAACAAAATCGATAGAAATAAGTTAATCCACTCTAAACAAGTAGCAAAAAGATAACATATAAAAGGGTCATTTATTATGTCCAACCTAACTGTAGCGGTTATTCAATCTGATATCACATGGGAAAATAAAGAGAAAAACTACCAACACTTTGCCGAGCAAATAAAGGCAGTTGATGATAGCGTTGATCTCATTGTTTTACCTGAGATGTTTAATGTTGGTTTTAGCGCAAATATCAAAGCCGCACTCACTGAAAAAGAAGAGATCATCAAGTGGATGCAAACCCTTTCAAAACAAAAAAAAGCGGCAATTATCGGCAGCGTGATGACGCTAAATGACTCTAACCAACCTGTTAATAGACTCTATTTTGTCAATGAAGATGGTGAAATACATTACTATGATAAGCGCCACTTATTTGTGTTATCAGATGAAGCAAAGTGCTTAACAGCTGGTAATGAGCGAGTAATTGTAAAATATAAAGATTTTCGTATTTTGCTAAGCATTTGTTTTGATCTTCGCTTCCCTGTTTTTAACTGCAATCAAAAAGACTATGACTTACTTGTTAACATTGCCAGCTGGCCAGCTTCAAGGGCTGATCATTGGCGCACACTTGCCAAAGCACGCGCTATTGAAAACCAGTCATATGTTGTCACCTGTAACCGAATTGGTAAAGATGGCAATAATCTTGAGTATTCAGGCGACAGCTTATGCATTCATTTTGATGGAGATATTAAGCAAGATATTCCTAAAAATACCCCTGGCATTTTACTACATACCTTTGAAAAAGCACCTCTAGATGAATATCGCCAAAAATTTCGTGTTCTTGATTCACAAGATAAATTTGAATTGACTATGAAGCACTGCGAAGCGCATTAGAAATTTCTTATTCCCCAGCTTGGGTTTAAGCTCACTTTAAATCCATTTCTTTTAAGTTTTTCAATATAGCTTTTGAGCTCACTTTGATTATTTAACACACTAAACTCACAACCATCTTGAGCCCTTATATCTGGCATAAAACACGCTAAAGGAAAGTCAATATCACCATAGGGGTTACCACAATAATCGCTGTGCATAATTACAGGGTTGTCAGGCCCAAGTCTTTGGTTTAGCTCCCTAACCACCTTATGTACACCATGAGAAATGTTACCCAACTCAGCATTCTCAAACCTTGCAGAGTCATCATTTTTTTCTTGCCTACTTGCATAAATGAACCCTGCTTTTTGTGCACGATGTCTAATACCACCGGCAATATTTGGACCTAACACTCCTCGCAGTGGCATTGGTCTATCATTAATACCGGTTATTGATGAAGTGATATGTGGGAAAATACCCCAAAGATCATAATCACCACAAACCGCATCTAAATATGACTGGGCTATAGCTTTTTTGTTTTTCTGCGGATTAACAAGTACGCATACCGGCATATGTTGGATATTTTTAGCTCTCATCACACTTTGTATGTTCAGCGGAATATTTGACCCACTGCCATAACATACTTGGTAGCGATCTTCCTTTTTACGCAAAGTAAATGACTGTAATGTTCCTTTAGGATCTTCAGCTGTGATGTTAATACAATTTGTGATACCAATAATGGAGTGGTTACACTTTTACGGACAGCTAATTACGTAGTAACCTGTTAAAAAAGTTAGGACTGTCCAATGAACAAACNACCATACGACACATACACAGAAGAGTTTAAGAAATCATCAGTTGATTTAGCCTTAGAGAATGATCAACCTTATGCACAAACAGCCAGAGAGTTGGGCGTGAAGCCAAGTACTTTTTATACCTGGATTGAGCGTTACTCACCAAGTAAAGAAGGCGGCTCAGATAATATGGAAGGCGAGCTTAAAAAGCTACGCAAAGAAGTCACAAAGCTAAAGATGGAGCGTGACATATTAAAAAAAGCAGCAGCGTACTTTGCCAAACACACAAAGTAAAGTACGCTTGGATACGAAGACAC
>NZ_KB902242.1 GCF_000379445.1 Fangia hongkongensis FSC776 = DSM 21703 | reverse complement strand
TTGAAGTGCTGCTTAAAACATTACAGCATTTTAAGGTAAAGTGCTTTTTCAGTGATGACTGGGGCAGCTACACGAAATATATTCCTGAGAGATATCATGAGATAGGGAAGCGAAATACACAAAAGATTGAGCGTAAGTTTCTAACCTTTAGGACAAGGATTAAAAGGCTTGCTAGAAAGAGCATTTGTTTTTCAAAAAGTGAGTTTATGCATGATACTGTGATTGGTCTTTACATCAACCGAGTCGAATGGGGAAGAAACATATAAAAGACAAAGGGAAACACCACCAACCATTGGATTTAAAATATTCTTCTGTGACAGATTAAACCATATATTAGGGGTTAAGGTAGATTAAACCAGTTAGCGCAACAAAACACTTTTTATTTACACCTTCAAAAAAATCAGGATTAGATAATAGTTAACGCGATTATCATCAAAACTAAAACGATCATTAGGTGCAACCATAAAACACATTTTTTTGCTCGCCTAACACCAAGGCGTGGAATTAACTTTTTGACCAAAGGCGTATACCAAAACACAATGCGCGTTGTTTTATTCCCTTGTTTCATCATGTGATAATAGCGAGTACAAATTTCCCTTGGAAATTGATATCTAACCGATGCACGATATAACATTCTGGCATAACGAGAGCTTGGATTGATCTCAGTATTATACATATTCTGTGAAACAAATGCCTGAATCTGAACTGCATTACCACTTTGATCATAAGCAACTAAATGATCAAGATGATAACTCTCTTCATGACCGGAAATTGAGCGCCAATCTTCATCGCTTAATGTCGTCACAACGCCCCAAGCAGTGGCAGATTCTTTAGGAAAAAGCACAGCGAAACTTGGCTCCAAAAAACTTGAGGACCCTCTAAGTCGCATCTCAACCGCATAATCCTTAATATAGGCAGCGCAGCCATTTTTGAGTACTTTCGGGCTCATCATTAATGCGCCATAAACAAAGTAGTTTTTCATATCGGGTGACTGTACCTGTATCTGTATTTTTTAGATAATATTAACATCCTTGTTATTATCATTTCCTATGCAGGTGATTTTTCTTCAGCCAATGCATCAATGATCTGATTTAAGGTATTACTTGGTCTCATGGCCTTAGCAACCTTTTGCGCTAGAGGATGATAATAACCGCCGATATCCACACTTCTCCCTTGCGCATTATTAAGCTCAGATACAATCAATGTTTCGTTATTTTTAAGCGCATCTGCAACCGCGCTAAACTCACGCTTTAATGCCAAATCATCATTTTGCGCTGCCAATGCTTCTGCCCAGTAGAGTGCTAAGTAAAAATGGCTTCCACGATTATCAAGCTCTCCAACTTTACGAGAAGGTGATTTATTCATATCCAAAAACTTACTATTTGCTTGATCTAAAGCTTTTGCCAACACTTCCACTGATTTATTCTGTGTTTTATTGGCTAAATCTTCAAGCGAGGCACCAAGTGCTAAAAACTCACCCAAAGAGTCCCATCTTAAGTGGTTTTCATTGACAAGTTGTTGCACATGCTTAGGCGCTGAACCTCCAGCACCTGTTTCATATAGCCCACCACCTGCAAGCAGCGGAACAATCGATAACATTTTCGCACTTGTTCCAAGCTCTAAAATTGGAAATAAGTCTGTTAAGTAATCACGAAGTACATTCCCTGTTGCAGCAATGATATCTTTGCCTTGTTTAATTGTTTTCAAAGACACTTTAACCGCTTCTACAGGCGATTGAATAGAAATATCAAGAGCTTGTGTATCATAGTCTTTCAGATACTTCTCTACTTTATTAATCACGTTTCTATCATGCGCACGCGCGGAATCGAGCCAAAAGATAACCGGTGTTTGTGTCACCCGAGCTCTATGAACAGCAAGCTTTACCCAATCTCTAATTGCAATATCTTTAGTCTGACACATCCGCCAAATATCACCTTTTTCAACTTCCATTGAAATAAGCGTATTGCCTTCACTATCAACCACATTAATCACACCGTCTGCTTCAATCTCAAAGGTCTTATCATGTGATCCGTACTCTTCTGCTTTTTTAGCCATCAAACCAACATTGGCAACACTACCCATTGTTGTTGGATCAAACGCGCCATGTTCTTTACAGAAATTAATCGTTTCTTGATATACGCCAGCATATGAGCGATCTGGAATCATTGCTAAAGTATCATGAAGTTTGCCATCTTTGCCCCACATTTTACCCGATGCACGAATAGCAGCTGGCATCGATGCATCGATAATAACATCATTCGGAACATGTAAGTTGGTAATTCCCTTATCAGAATCAACCATTGCAAGTTCAGCCTGTGCTGTATAAAGCTGATTTAAATCCGTCTCTATTTCTTGTTGTTCTGATTGAGGCAAAGATTTGATTTTAGCATAAACATCCCCAATGCCATTATTTGGGTTTACGCCCAGTTTTTTAAATGTCTCAGCATATTTTGTAAACACTGGCTTATAATATACTTTGACCGCATGACCAAACATAATAGGATCAGATACTTTCATCATTGTGGCTTTCAAATGTAAAGATAAAAGCACACCCTCTTTTTCTGCTTCTTTCATCGACGCTTCAAAAAAACGCTCCAATGCTTTTGCACTCATTTTTGAGGCATCAATCACTTCATCTTTCACAAGCGCTAAGTCTTTTTTCAAAATCTGTTTTTTATTCTCTTTAGTCGTAAGCTCAATACTCACTTTAGTATCATCTTGAACCACTACTGATTTTTCATTGGCATAAAAATCATTATCACTCATATGCGCAACACGACTTTTAGAGTCTTTTTGCCATGCGCCCATACTGTGTGGATGTTTCTTTGCATATTCCTTCACTGCCTTTGCAACACGTCTATCTGAGTTGCCTTCTCTTAAAACTGGATTTACCGCGCTACCTAATACTTTTGCATAGCGTGCTTTGATTTCTTTTTGTTCTTCTGTTGTGGCCTCTGAAGGATAATCAGGAATAGCATAGCCTTGATCTTGTAACTCTTTAATCGCCGCTTGCAACTGTGGAATAGACGCACTGATATTTGGCAATTTAATAATGTTTGCCTCTGGCGTTTTTGCCAATTCACCCAATTCAGCCAAATCATCCGTTTGCTTTTGATCCGCAGTTAAATACTCAGGGAAATGTGCCAAGATCCTTGCTGCAAGTGAAATATCCTTTGTAGTCACTTCAACACCAGCTGAGCGAGTAAAAGCTTGAATAATGGGTAATAATGAGTAAGTTGCCAAAAAAGGCGCTTCATCCGTATAGGTATATATCAGCTTGTTTGATGTCATGACATAGATCCTTAAGTTTAATTGTGTTAATGTAAATTTATATCGCCAATATACTAGCAAAATATATGCCTGTAGTATAACGAATGTTTGACTGAATAGAATATCTTGATATAATTTTTGACATATAATCTTTGGAAGCCTAAAAATATACCACTCAATATAGCATTTTTCAGTTTTAAACAAATTAATTTAAACCGATCAGCTTGTAGCGTAGTGCTTGCTTATGGTATAAAATAGCAACAAAGGTATCGACCACTGGCACCTGAGCCTTGAAAGTCCAAAATGATTCCAACCCTCAGCATGTCAACAATTTTAATAACATAACGGAGTGATAACAAATATGGCACGACCAGGCCTTAGTTATGATGATATTGTCAATGCAATCAATACTTTAATTGCATCTGGAAACAAACCAACTATTAACAGCATTCGAGAGACGATCGGCCGAGGAAGCCCGACAACTATCAGTAAGTTTTTCAAACAATGGAAAGATGCTCAAGAAGGACAACCAACACCACAAGTAGAAACACAACCTCAAGCAGAGCTAGAGATTGATATTCAACTTCCGGAAAAAGAGCCAGAGCAAAAACCTGTCTCTTTTGAAGCTAAAGTTGAAAATAAAGCCCCTCGCCCTCAAAATACACCTTCTAGTGACCTTAATGATCCTATCATTCAAGCACTTATCTCAAGCTCTGAGAGCTTCAGCAATGATATCTTGATGAGCATGTCAGATGAGTGGGATGTTATTTTAAATGAAAGTGACACTGAAATTAAAGTCAGAAAGCTCTATGCTGCACTTGTTAAAGAGCAAACACGAAGAGAGACCGCTGAGAAAATAGCCAAAGAAGCGAAAGTTTATGCAGATGTCATCAAAGAGCAAACCACGCAAAGAATATCTGACTTACGCGATTCACTTGAAAGTCAAATTGCATTTTTAAATGGTCAAATTCGCCAATTAAAACGTGAATCTGAAACGCATCTTGAGTATTACCGTACACAACTTGAAAAAGCAAACCTTGCTATCGCTGCACTTAAAAAGCAATAACATCAACTTGCAAGCAAGGGACTGACATATATGCACTCTGATAATAAAGCAGGCATTAATAAACTTGGCACTGCTAATACACAATCTCAATTAAAAATCATGCTACTTGGCTCAGGGGAGCTTGGCAAAGAATTCATTATAGAAGCTCAGCGCCTTGGCATTTTTACTATTGCAGTGGATCATTACCAACATGCCCCAGCCATGCAAGTTGCCCATCAATATTACGTGCTTGATATGCAAAACGCTGAGGCACTTTATGCATTAATTAATAAAGAGCAACCAGATTTTATCGTGCCTGAAGTGGAAGCGATTGCAACTGATGTACTGATCAAACTTGAAAATGAAGGCTTTAACATTATTCCATCTGCTAGGGCAACAAAACTAACGATGGATCGCCAAGGCATAAGGTCACTTGCTGCTGAGAAGTTAGGGTTAAAAACCTCTCCCTATCAGTTTGCCAACAATTTTGATGAGTATGTTAATGCCGTTGAGCACATCGGCATTCCTTGTGTGATTAAACCTATTATGAGCTCCTCTGGGAAAGGGCAAAGCATTCTAAAAGACCCATCCAATATAAAAAAAGCTTGGGAGTATGCTAAGTCAGGCTCTCGAGGATTAGGCGATCAAGTAATCGTTGAGAGATTTATTCCTTTTGACTATGAAATCACTTTACTCACTGTTCGCCACAAGGATGGGACGTATTTTTGCCCACCTATTGGTCATATTCAAGAACAAGGTGATTATCGACTTTCTTGGCAGCCACACCCCCTAAAAGAAGAAACGCTTTTAGCCTGCCAACATATTGCCAAGAGCATTACTAATGAGCTCGGTGGTTTTGGTGTGTTTGGCGTTGAGTTATTTATTCAAAATGATGAAGTCTACTTTAATGAGCTTTCGCCAAGACCGCATGACACCGGTATGGTAACAATGATTTCGCAGAACCTCTCTGAGTTTGCGCTACATTTAAGAGCGATACTTGGACTCCCTATTCATCAGATCCACTTACGAGATCCATCTGCTTCTGCGGCACTTCGCTTAAATGGAGAGTCTTATAATCCTGTATTTAACGGTATTTCTGATGCTCTATCAGAACCTGACACAGAGCTTCGCCTGTTTGGAAAACCTTCCATTCAAAAAGAGCGTAGAATGGGTGTGATTCTCTGTAGCGCCAAAACCTTAGATGAAGCAAAAGAAAAAGCACAGCGCGCAGCAAAAAAAATCACCTTAATTGAATAACCTGACACCCTTTTTGTAAAACTGAGTGCACTACTTTGATTTTCTGTTGAGCTTTCCTAATAAACCTTTTGGAAAATAATAGCGCTTAAGCCCAACTGTTTGACGGATGTCATTTACCATCTCAGGTGCCAGTTCCTCTGATTTCCCAGCACTTAACCATCGTGGCAAATTAACTTGACCATAGCGCACACGCGTTAAGCGGCTCACTGTTAAACCAACTGCTTCAAAAATACGTCTTACTTCTCTATTTTTTCCCTCTGATAGACTGACATGATACCAACTATTTCTGCCCTCACCTCCAGAAAAACGAACTGAATTGAATTTGGCAAAACCATCTTCTAGCTCCACACCTTCTTTTAGCTTTGCGAGCACTTCATCGGTCACCTCCCCAAACACTCTTACTGCATATTCACGTTCTACTTCATAAGAAGGGTGCATAAGACGATTGGCAAGCTCACCATCAGTTGTAAACAGCAAAAGCCCTGTCGTATTAATATCTAAACGCCCGATCATTACCCAGCGCCCTCTATTCAAACGAGGCAAAGCATCGAAAACTGTTTTGCGCTTTTCAGGATCTGAATTTGTGCAAATTTCCCCTTCCGGCTTGTTATAAATAATAATTCTTGGCCTTGATAAAGTGACTGCTTGATTTTTAAGTGGCTTACCATCAACAATAATCTTATCATCTAATGATGCTCTATCACCAATTGTTGCGACCTTACCATTCACTACAACACGACCTTGTGTGATTTTTTCTTCCATTTTCCTACGAGAGCCAAGCCCTGCCTGCGCAAGTAGCTTTTGCAGTTTATCCTTGGGCTTTTGATCACTTTTTCTATTTGCTCGATGGCTATTTTTATTCGTATGCATAAATATTTACTTCTTAGAACTACTGCGGGAACTTTACCCCATTTTCACTCATTCGCCAAGCAAAGTGTTTATATACACCTGATTTTCCCTGCTCAATCAACCGATCAATTCCTTCTCGGTCAATATTAAAATTAGTCCCTTCCACCTCCAAAGTATCCACAAAAATCACCCTTTGCCAATTATTTGGATCAAGGTGTCTTTTTAAGGATCCTTCAGAGTAAAAGCGCATAAATTCACGTGTGAAATCAAAAATATTACTGATTTTTTTATACTCTCTTGGTTCTCTTCGCCCTTTAAGCGGGTCATTCTTGGGGTCTAAGCGAAAGCCCAAGGTTTCAACATTAAAACAAATATTTTTCCCTTCTGTTTTCTTTGGCGTAATATTAAGCTCATTTGAAACATATTTTCGTTGATCAAACAGCTCTAACGGGCAGTTCCACGATAGCCCTCCATCAACAAGAATATCCTCTTCTTTACCATTTTTTCGCTTAATCGCTTTAAAAAACATTGGAATTGCCGTTGAAATACGTATTGCTTCAGTGAGTGACATATCTGGTGTACTCTCAGCACTATAAACTTCCGCACACGCATGAGAAAGATTGGTTCCAGTAATGTATAAATCTTTTCCTGTTCTGGCTTTTAACATGCTGAAACTGATCTCACCATCCCCTGTTTTTTTCTCAATCAGCGCCCTCATATACTCAACAAATGCATCACCTTTATACCAGCCATAGTCAGTTAGTAATCTGGTAGAGTTACTTAAAAAATTGCGACTGGCATCGGTGAACTCCGCATAGTTAATATTCCTGACGATTTCTTCAATTTCTTTTGCATTGTAGCCAACTGCAAGGAAAATCGCATAGATCCCTCCGGCTGAAGTGCCTGCATAACGATGGATGTTCTCCAACACGCCCAAAGATTCAAGTGCTGTAATGGCTCCACTATAGGCGATTCCCCTGACTCCTGCGCCTTCAAATACAAGGTTTCGAAATGCTCTGATATTTAGCTCATCGATATATTGATTAATAAAATAATTCACACGAGTTGACGCTTGCAAAGCTGGATAGCGCGAGCTACTTTCAAGTGGCTTGATTTTCGCACGAAAAAAAAGCTGATAGAAATCATCTACTTTCGCTTTTTTATATGAAGGCCAATCAACTGATCTTAAGACAACTGTTTTCACCTTGATCTGTGTGCGAGCACTTTTAAGTCTTGGTAAGTTAAGTTTTGCAAGTAAATAATCTTTTAAGACAAAAAACCGTGGAAAATATAGATTATTATTGCCCTTTTCACTCAAATAAGCTTTATTGACAAAAAAGAAGCGATATAAAAAAGACACTGGCGCTTTCATATACCAAGGAATATCATGCACAGGCTCATATCTTTCAGGATTGATCAGCAATAACTTATCAATCAATTTTTGATTTCTATCTGCAAGCAATAATGCAATAAGCGCACCAAATCCATCTGCAACGACAATCACATGACGCAAAGAAAAATGATCTATAATACTTTTAACATCTAACATTTGCTCATGCAAAGCGTAATCTTTTGCACTCTTACTCATCGCACTTTGACCATGACCTAAAAGATCATATGCAATAATATTATAGCGATTTGAAAACTCCCTAAACTGCAACTGATAATTAATGGCGCTGCCACCTAAGTTATGAATAAATAGTAAGGTTTTTTTATTTTGACTTATTTCATTATGATAAACACAAAGCACCCTATCTTTTCGAACGGCTTTTTTTGTTATCGATAATATCATGCAAACTCTCCATTAAGCATTTTGATAATCCTTTGAATTTAATAATAATCGAAGGGTTGCTGCTTCATTATTTCGCCCTAAATGCTGGAGTATGTTCATTTTAAGTGTTAATGCTTCTTTGGTGTTACCTGCCCGCGTGATATATTCATTTACCATACTAAGCGCTTGAGTATAATTTCCTTCTTTCTCATTAATGACGGCAAGCTCCCAGTAGGCATAGGAGCTACTAATGCCTTGATTAATTGCTCGCTCAAACATCTTCTTAGCAGCATCTTCTTTATGTTGCACCAATAAACACTGGCCGTATAGTGTGAATGTTTCAGCTAAATTAACATTCCTAGGGAGCAGGATTGATTTTTGATACAGCATCTCAGCGGCACGATACTGCTGTCTGGCTTCACATAAGAACTGTGCGTAGAAGTTATACGCTTGATAGTCTTTTGGCGCCATGCTAAGCGCTTTTTTAAAAAACGGCTCTGCAATATCATTCATCCCCAAGGTTTGATAATACAAGCCTTCGGCATAATAAATCTCAGGAATATCCGCATCTTGCGATTTCGCCTTTAATAGCTTCTCCTTTGCTCGATCAAGCATTCCACGTTGTGTATATACAATTGCAAGTTTCGCATTTAATACCGCTGCCTTTTGATAGTTGACAACAGGAGCCTCAGGAATGTTGGCTTCTTGCTTTTTATTGGTAGATGAACAAGCAGTTAATAGCACTAGAGTGCTTAGAGTAAATAATAAATAACAGCTAGTTAACTTTGACTTCCACTTCCTTCTTTGCTTCATACTGTTCACTTAGCTTTTTCTGATATCTTGCCTGCCTTTTAGTACGATCTTGCACAGAACCAACAAGTTGACCACATGCAGCATCAATATCATCACCTCTTGTTTTTCTAATCGTAGCAACAAATCCCTCTGCCATCAAATATTGTTGGAAGCGATGAATGCGATTATTGGAAGGTTTTTGATAAGGTGTGCCAGGATAAGGATTAAATGGAATTAAATTGATCTTACTTGGCACATTTTTCACTCTTAGCAAATCCACCAATTCTTTGGCCTGCTCTATGCCATCATTTACCTCATTCATTAATGTATATTCAAAGGTAATTTCTTTTTGAGGACCTTTTTCAGCATACAATTTACACACTTCCATAAGCGCATCGATATTATATTTTCGATTAATTGGCACCAACTCATCTCTCAGTGCATCATTTGGTGCATGCAGTGACACAGCCAATGACACATCTGACTGCTCTAAAAGATCATATATTCTTGGCACAACACCAGAGGTACTCAATGTCACACGGCGTTTTGACAGTCCATAACCAAAATCATCCATCATAATATCCATGGCTTTAACCACATGATCAAAGTTCATTAAAGGCTCACCCATTCCCATCATAACGACATTCGTTACCATGCGATCATGTGCGCCATCTTCTTTTGATAAAGCTCTCACAGCAACCCAAACCTGTCCGATCACTTCAGCTACTGACAAATTTCGATTAAAGCCCTGCTTTCCCGTTGAGCAAAAACTGCAATTTAACGTGCAACCTACTTGTGAAGAGATACACAATGTACCCCGATTCCCCTCTGGAATATAAACTGTCTCAACACAATTAGCACCAGCAACTTCAATCAGCCACTTATGCGTCCCATCTGAGGAGGGTTTACTAAATACAACCTTGGGTGAAAGCACCTCAGCAACACTTGCAAGCTTTGCACGCAGCGACTTGCTTAGATCGCTCATTTGATCAAAATCAACCATGCCTTTTTGATGTATCCATTTAAACACTTGGCGCGCACGAAAAGGCTTCTCTCCGATGCTTGAAAAATAGCTCTCCATATCAGAAAGGTTAAAATTCATTAAATTAACCGCACTTATCGTGCCTGTGCTGTTTTTTTCACTTATATTATGCTGCATGCTTTATCTCTAAAAATCAGTATTCTTATTTTTTATCTTTATTCAGACTACTTTATCAACCACAAGCATTATACTCATGATTATTTTATAATCAAACAATTTAGTCTTTCTAGGTAATGTATTAATACGCACCCGGCGGAACACTTTGCTCAAAAGTCAAATCGGCAAACCGACAAAAGCGCCCCTCAAAATGCACATTAACATGCCCAATAGGACCATTACGTTGCTTGCCGATAATAATTTCACCCAAACCTTTGTTATCCTCTTTATCCTTGTGATACACCTCATCACGATAGACAAACATAATCACATCAGCATCTTGCTCGATTGCGCCAGATTCTCTTAAATCTGACATCATTGGACGCTTATCTGCTCTGTCATCCACACCACGGTTGAGCTGTGATAATGCCACTACAGGAACACTAAGCTCTTTAGCAAGTGATTTAAGGGAGCGCGAAATCTCTGAGACTTCCTGTGTTCTATTATTCTCATACCCGGGTACTTTCATGAGCTGCAAATAATCAACCACGATTAGACTTAAGCCATCATTTTCCTTATACACTTTGCGTGCCCTTGAGCGCATTTCAGTTGGACTTAAGCCTGCACTATCATCAATATGCATATTAAAATCTTTTGATAAAACTTCCATTGAAGCGGTAATTTTTGCCCAATGCTCATCTTCCAAGCGACCATTTCGAAGTGCATTTTGCTCAACGCGACCGAGCGATGAGATCATTCTAAGCACAATATCCTCCGAAGGCATCTCTAAGCTAAATACAAGCACAGGCTTTTTCGCGCCTCTTGCAACATTCTCAGCCAAATTCATTGCAAAAGTTGTTTTTCCCATGGAAGGTCTACCGGCAACAATGACTAGATTAGATGGATGAAGTCCTGAAGTCAGCTCATCAAGATCACTAAAGCCTGTTGAAACACCTGTTATACCATCTGATGACTCCATCATTGCATCGATTCTATCGATCACACTTGGTATAATCTCAGGAACGGATTTTGGCCCATCGGCCTTATCTAAATCATGCTCTGCAATGGATAGAATTTTCTGCTCAGCAACATCCAATATATCTTCCACTTTTCTCCCTTGCGGCGTATACACCATATCGGCTATGTCAGTTGCGGCATTCAGTAGAATTCGCAATTTTGAACGTTCTTTAACAATCGCAGCATAAGCGCTGATATTGGCTGCCGTTGGTGTGTTTTTTGCAATCTCAGCCAGATAGTGAAGACCACCTGCTTGATCTAACAACTTCTCCTTCGTAAGAGAGTCACTTAAGGTAATAATATCAAATGGAACATCTTGTTGAATCAGCTTTTGCATTTGGCGAAATATCACCCGGTGCTGTTGAGTATAAAAATCATCAACCAGCAAAATCTCCTCAACTTTGCTCCACATTTCATTATCTAAAATCAAGCCCCCTAACACGGATCGCTCAGCATCCATCGAAGAAGGCGGACGCTTAATATTTTCCAATTCATTGTGTAGCGATGTCGATGATTGCGGTTGCATATATATCATTACTTTCCCATAATAGTTTCATGCATTTTATCATAAAAAAACCCTGATATAACCTGGACGCTTCGTTAAATGTATAAATACTTATGCAGTGAATTAAGCTAAACAAGGCAAATTATAGATGAAGAAAAAACTCAAATCACTCGTTGAAAAAACTCCCTTTATCATGCGCTTTATTTTGAACCGCTATCGCCCCTATCGTGGAGCGGGGATAAAAACACGCTTTATCAGCGCAAACTACGATCATATTAAAGTTTCAATGGCACTTAAATGGCATAATAAAAACTATTTTGGCACCCACTTTGGCGGCTCATTGTTTTCAATGACTGATGCTTTTTATCCCCTTATGCTTTCAAATCTGCTTGGCAAGCAATATATCATTTGGGATAAAGAAGCGAGTATCAAGTACATTAAACCTGGGAGAGGCACTGTTCACTGCCAATTTAGTTTGACAGATAGAGATATTATGAACATTAAAGAAGAAATTGATAAAAATGAAAAAATGCTATTTTATCGTGAAATTGAAATTCATGATGACAAAGATAACCTCATTGCGATTGTTAAACGCACCATTTATATTAAAAGAAAAAATAAACGATAGTATCCAAATGCTACTACGAAAGTTGCATACTCTGAAGCTGGCTCAATGGAACTTGTTTGACTGATTTATGCATTTTACCATCTTGCCCTAACCACTCTTTTGTTACGGTTGCAGTTTTACCATCTTTGTTTGTTTGAATAATTAGGGCATTAAACGACTTTTGTGTTTGTGTACTCCCTGCTGGATTGAGTGCTTTATTATTAGCGTTTGTTTGATTCACTCTATTCACTGTTGCTTGATTCTCTGCAGATACCTGTTGCTGGAGCGCCTGCATTCTTTGGCTTAATTGCTGAGCTGCTTGCTGATAATTTTGCTCAAATGTTTTTCTCTGTGCTTCAAGTTGCTGCTGCTGTGCTTGAAGCGAATTATACGCTTGCTGATATTGTGCAGCTCTTTGCGCTTGAGCATTTTGCGCATTTGCTTGTGCTGCTGGGCCTGCCACATTCACCCAGCCAACAGCACCTGTTTGGGTATCTGCAATTTTCACCCAATTGCCCTGTTTGTAAAATTGAATGTATTGATCAGCTGATTGATCAGAGATTTTACCCAAAACTTTTGAGTTTGCATTTGGCTGGCTATACACTTGATAGCTCGCTGCAAAAGCACTGCCTGTCGCCGCTAACAACCCAAGCGCAATTAGTATTTTCTTCATAGATAAACCCTCATTATTTGATGATTAAAGTAAATTGGTAACTGACATTTAAATACTAAGGTATGCAAAAAATATTAAGAGAAACTTAAGCATCATGCAAGTTGAATAATCTATGTACATTTTCAGTTGTTTTACTGGCAAATGCATCAAAGTTTTCTTTACGAAGCTCAGCCAAGTACTCTGCAACATAATAGACATATGCTGGATAATTTGGCTTTCCACGATAAGGCACTGGCGTGAGATAAGGCGCATCTGTTTCAACCAAAATTCTATCTTGCGGTATTTTCTTTGCTACCTCTTGCACACTTTGTGCATTTTTGAAGGTCACAATACCTGAAAAAGAAATATACATTCCCATATCAAGTGCTGATTTGGCCATATCCCAATCTTCAGTAAAACAGTGTAAAACACCTCCGCAGCCCTCAATATTACCTTCTTTTAAGAGCTCTAGAGTATCTTTTTTAGCGCCTCTGGTATGAACGATTACAGGTTTTTGCAAACGATTTGCGGCCTCTAGGTGCGCCAAAAACTTTCCCTTTTGCAATGGAATAGTTGATTGATCATTGTAGTAATAATCTAAGCCTGTCTCACCAATAGCGACACACCTATTATCTCTGGCAAAGGAAATAATTTCTTTAGCCTCTTGTGGCTGAACGCCATCAAACTCACTTGGATGAACGCCAACAGAATAAAACACCCCTGTATGCGCTTTAGCAATTTCTGCAATGTCTTTGACTTCTTCAAGTGTAGTAGAAATAGATATAATCTCTTTCACACCCTTTTCATAAGCCTCTGCAATCACATCAGAAAGCGTCTTATCTTCAAGCTTTAAATGATTGAGGTGACAGTGCGAATCAATCAGCATAACTAAATCATGTGTTTTTCGTCCACAGCATGAATCGCTGGGACATTTCTAAGATAGCCATGATAGTCAAGACCAAAGCCAAACAAGAACTTATTTTCAACCTTAAGCCCTGCATAATCGGCCTGAATCAAACCGCCCTTTTCTCTTGGAGCATCTTTATCAAGCATTACGGCAGTTAAGACTTTTGCAGCACCCCTATCCTCATAATAACGTTTGACCTCAGCCAGTGTTAGACCACCATCAAGAATATCATCGAATAATATAACCGTACGCCCACGCGGATCAATATTAGGCGTTTTCACCCAGTTGAGTGTTTGTGAGCCTGTATATTCATTTCGATAACGACTAGCATGAATATAGTCCACCTGCAAAGGAAAACGCAAACGCTTGACTATTTCTGAAGTAATAAAAAGACCACCGTTCATGACGCACACAGCAATAGGGTTATCCTTTCTGTGGCGTGTTGTCACTTCGTTTGCCAATGTATCAAAAGAGCCTTCCAGCACCGATTGACTTACAATTTCACTTGAAGCATCAAACACTTCGCGAATAAAAGAGGGTGTAATTTTCGCCATAGTAGATCAAAAAATCTTTAAAATAAAATTTCGCCCTATTCTATACGATTTTTTAATGTAATGGGAATATGATGAGAAAAAATAAGTTGAATTATTTTATTGACAACTCAAAAGCAATTTTTCAATTGAGAGTAACAACATCTTAAGCTGTCGTTTTACACTTTGGGCCATACGCCTCATATTGTTTACCTAGTGCATTTTGGGTGAATTTTGAAAAGTTTTTGACAAACATTTCAGCTAGCGCCTGATACGCTTGCTCATAAGCTTCTTTATTCTGCCATGTATTTCTCGGGTTTAAAATCGCCTTTTCAACGCCAGACAAAGACTCAGGCACCATAAATCCAAAAAGCTCATCCTCTCTGAAGTTCGCCTTTTCAATTGAACCATCCAATACAGCATCAATAATTGCTCGTGTATCTTTTATCGATATACGATGCCCTTCACCATAACCACCGCCTGTCCAGCCGGTATTCACAAGATAGGCCTCAGCATTATGTTCAGCCATTTTTTTGCCTAAAATTTCAGCATATTTAGTTGGATGTAACAGTAAAAACGGCTGACCAAAACAAGAAGAAAAAACCGCAGTTGGCTCTTTCACACCAAGCTCAGTCCCCGCCACTTTTGCTGTATAACCGGAGAGAAACTGATACATCGCCTGCTCAATTGAAAGCTTTGAAACAGGTGGCAACACACCGTATGCATCACAAGTTAAAAATATGATTTTATTTGGATGGCCTGCTTTTGAAATGGGTTTAACGATATTATCAATATGATAAATTGGATAGGAAACACGCGTATTTTCTGTCTTTTCATTCGAGGCAAAGTTGATGCTTTTATCTTCATTTAACACCACGTTTTCCAAAAGCGCATCACGGCGAATAGCATGGTAAATATCAGGCTCATTCTCTTTAGATAAGTTAATGGTCTTTGCATAACAACCACCCTCAAGATTAAACACCCCTTCATTGTCCCAACCATGCTCATCATCACCAATCAATTTACGTTTAGGATCTGCTGAGAGGGTTGTTTTGCCTGTACCCGAAAGGCCGAAAAATAAAGCAGAGTCACCCTCTTCACCAACATTAGCAGAGCAATGAAAAGAGCCAATTCCATTCAATGGCAAAAAGTAGTTCATCATTGAGAAGATACCCTTTTTAATCTCACCACCATACCAAGTGCCACCGATTAGCGTCATACGCTCATCTGTATTAAAGGCAACAAATGTTTTCGAATTAAGACCCCATTTTTGATAATCTTCACAAGATGTCTTACACGCATTAAAGATTGTCCAATCTGGTTTAAAGTTGAGTAGCTCTTCCTCAGAGGGACGAATAAACATATTCTTGAAAAAGTGCGCCATCCATGCCACTTCCGTTACAAGGCGCACAGATAACCTTGTTTGCTCATTTGCGCCACAAAAGCCATCAATTACATATAGTTTTTTGCCTGTTAATTGTGTTGTCGCTAAAGTTTTAAGATGCGCCCAAGTTTCCTTAGACATTTTTTTGTTATCAGAGCCTTCTTCCGACCACCAAACATTTTTAAGCGCATCCTCTGTCTCAACAATAAACTTATCTTTTGGCGAGCGTCCAGTATAACGGCCAGTATCCACAGCAACCGCCCCCATATTGGTTTCGACACCTTTCTCATAACCTTCAGCATCAGTTGCAGTTTCTGCTAAAAACAACGCCTCATAGCTGGGGTTGTGAATTATTTCTTTTATATCTAAGATTCCACTTGAATTAAGTGCTTTATGTAACATATTTATAGTACTCCCGGTTATGATTTCTATCATCATAAACTTTATCTTAGATCAGGTAAATAAATCGTCAACAGAATTATATGAAATGTAGATTATATACATATTTTGTTTGATTTTATTAAGGTTTATGCTTGGATTTAGCCATCACCCCATTAAGATGGAACTTAATTACACTTTTACAGCAACCATCATCCCCTGACTTGCTAATTCTTACCCATAAAGCCTAAGCATAGTGCAAAGATTAGCGCACTCTGATACGCTACGATAAATGACACGACTGAGACTCTAATCATGAAAAAGCGCATTTCAGCCAGCTGCTTATGCTCTCAAGTACAATTTGACTGCGATGTTGTCCCAATTGGCGCATATTGCCATTGTATAAACTGTCAAAAATCTCACGGCACGCCCTTTGCTGCACAAATCCCTTTCAAACCAAGCACGCTCAGATATATAAAAGGTCAGCAGAAAATAACAGAATTTCAATCATCCGAGCATCTATATCGTGTCTTTTGCGCTCAATGTGGCTCACGGCTCTTTAACTACACAACCGATAGGGAAAAATATGGCAGCATTGCTTTAAGCGCAATTGACACACCGCTTAAAGTCAGAATAAAAGCGCACGTTTGTTTATCAACCCAGGCGGGGTATTTTTCACTGACTGATAGCTTAAAGCAATACTCAGGCTTCTTTAACCTTGAAAGAAATGAGACTTAAATTAAAAAACAAAGCAAAGCTCAAGAAAGACTATAAAATAACAACACACTGATATAAAATGTATACACTGATTTAAATTTGCAGCCATTATACAAATTGACTAATTTGTTTGTATTTTGCTGCATTCCAACCAAAAATTTAAATACAAAGATGAGTGACACAACAACACATAAAACAAACTTTATCCGCAACATTATTGATGAAGATATTAGAAACGGTAAAAATCAGGGAAAAGTGATTACCCGCTTCCCACCTGAGCCAAATGGCTATTTGCATATTGGGCATGCCAAATCTATTTGCTTGAACTTTGGCATTTCACAAGATTATCAACTTGGACCCTGCCATTTACGCTTTGATGATACCAATCCTGCTAATGAAGAGGCTGAATTTGTCAATGCAATTCAAGAAGATATCAAATGGCTTGGCTTTGATTGGGGTGAGCATCTTTATTATGCTTCAAACTATTTTGATCAATTATATGCATTAGCTGTTAAACTTATTCAAGATGGTCACGCTTATGTATGTGACCTCAACGCTGAAGAAGTCAGACGCTATCGAGGAACACTAACGGAAAAAGGCAAAGACAGTCCCTATCGCACAAGAAGCATCGCTGAGAATCTTGATCTTTTTGATAAGATGAAACGTGGTGAATTTGAAGAAGGCCACTGTACACTAAGAGCCAAAATCAATATGGCATCAGGCAATATTAACTTGCGTGACCCGGCATTATACCGCATTAAAAAAGCAACGCATCCTCATACAAACGAACATTGGTGTATTTACCCCATGTATGACTTTGCTCATGCTGCATCGGATGCAATTGAAAAAATCACACACTCATTGTGCACCCTTGAATTTCAAGATCACAGGGCACTGTATAATTGGGTTGTAGAAAAATGTGCATTCGAAAACCATCCACAACAAATTGAGTTTTCACGATTAAATTTAAACTACACGATTACCAGCAAGCGAAAGTTGAAATATTTAGTAGAGTCCAAACTCGTATCAGGCTGGGATGACCCAAGAATGCCAACAATTCGAGGATTAAGACGAAGAGGCGTTCCTGCTAAAGCAATTCGTGATCTATGTCAGCAAGTTGGGATCTCTAAGCAAGACTCCATTACAGATGTTAGCTTATTTGAAGAGTGTATCCGAAATAACCTCAATCAAGCGGCGATACGCAAAAATGCTGTGCTAGAACCTTTATTGGTGGAAATTGATGATCTAACACCAGAGATACTCAACGTTCCCAATCATCCACAGAATCCTGATTTTGGTCGAAGAGATATCACCATATCTAATAAGGTCTATATTGAAAAAAGTGACTTTATGGAAGTCTTAGAAAAAGGGCATAAAAAGCTTTCATTAAATGGCAGAGCGCGCCTTCTTAATGCCTATGTCATTGAATGCTATGAAGTCATTAAGGATGAAACAGGTAATGTTACAGCACTTAAATGTCGCTATCTTCCTGAAACATTGGGCGGAAAGAAGCCAAGTGATGGGGTTAAACCAAAAGCGATGCTTCACTGGGTTGATGCAAATAACGCACTAGATGGTGAAATTCGCATTTATGATAGACTGTTTAACACAGAGAATCCTGGAAGCTTTGACAAACTTGAAGCTGCGCTTAACCCAGATTCATTACAAATCATCCAACAACCAAAGCTTGAAAAGTCACTGGAGAGTGCGACTCAAGAGGAAAAATTCCAATTTAACCGAGTTGGGTATTTTTGCGCCGATCAGTGTGATTTCAACGCAAAAGAAGACAAATATATCTTCAACAAAATTGTTGGACTTCGCGACACTTGGTCAAAGGGTTAATATCCTCTATCGCTTAAGAACACTAAAATCACCTTTCTATTTTGCCCAAGCCTACAGACTAAAAAACAATCTAAATGCTTGCGCTTGAGTTTTTCCTATTTCTTTTTCTCTTTAAACATGTCAACATAAGCCAATCTAGTTATTTTTTATACAGAATAAGTCATGCAAGTATCCGCTCTGAGCAAATATTTTGCCCTCATTATTATAGCCGCATTTATCATTGCACTTCTCACCCCCGCCACCTTTATGCCAATCCTTCCTTTTATTCCCTATCTCCTTGCAGTTATTATGCTTGTCATTGGGATACACGTAAAACTCAAAGAGTTTATTAATGTATCTCATATCAAATATCAATTTATTGGCGCTGTCATATTAAAATCTATTCTAACTGCACTTTTGGCTTATTTTATTGGTATTAGTCTCTCACTAACAACACCTGAGCTGATTGGACTTATCATCGTTGGCGCCTGCCCTGGTGGAACTGCATCGAACCTGATGGCACTTTTATCACGCGCAAATTTAGCCTTTGCTGTGACTTTAACCATTGTAACCACGCTACTTGCACCTATTGTAATGCCTAGCGTGATTTGGGCTTTTTTACATACAAGCATTGAGGTACCCTTTATTGGTATTATAAAAACCCTCATACTTGTCACTTTACTGCCAATTATCCTTGGCATCATCATCAATTGTTTTTTAAAACTGCCTGATATGGTTACTCAAAAGCTTCCACTTATCGCAATTATCGCCATTACACTAATTGTTATGTCTGTTGTTGCTTTAAACCGACCTGAAATACTACACTTACCTATCAAACTATTTATTGGGGTTGTTTTACTGCATATCATTGCAAGCTTTGTTGGCTATCTTGCAGGAAGAGCATTAAAACTTGATCATCCATCAAGATTATCACTATTATTTGAATTTAGTATTTTGGATGTTGGGCTTGGGATCGTTATTGCTGTTTTGTTCTTTGGTAAAGAAGCAGCTTTGGCAGGCACACTTTATGCCGTATGGCAAAATATTGCCGGTCCTATTTTTGTCAGTATACTAACACGCAAAAGCCCTTCTCAGCCCACAGCACAATAACTCAGCTAACTCATATAGCAAATATCTCACATACACATACCATTATGGCGATTGCTTGCTTATACTCTGATTGCTTATTATTTATTTTAACTTGCCATCAAGCGTATAAACGCACATAGCAAGAAAAACTTATAATACTAAATCGCAACTCATTTTGTGCTTTGAAGTGCACAGATGATTGTTTTGTGGTTGAGATAATATCTATTTGGAGAAGCACACTTTGCAAACACAAACCCTACATCAGGCTTTTTTTGCTCAAGCAGAAAAAACCCCAGATTTGCCTTGTCTTATCGATGATAAATTAAGCCTTAGCTATCAAGAGACAAAGACGCTGATTATTTATTTTCAGCATAAACTCTACCAAAAAGGCATTCAAAAAGGCTCCATCGTGAGCTTATATTGTGAGAAACGCTTTGAAATTGTCATTGCTTTTTTAGCCATTTCCTCACTTGGTGCTAAATGTGTTCAACTTGATAAGGCCTTTCCCAGAGCGTTATTAAAAGATATTTTGCTTGAAACTGAAACAGATCTTTTATTATGTGATGAGCCATTTAAAGCTTATGATAATTATCCGCTCTCCACTATGAGCATCCAACTGGATAAAGAAATACTTAGTAATACAACACAGCAAAAGCCCATTCACACCGAAGTTTTAGCAGATGATCCTTTATGGCTTGTCTACTCCTCTGGCACAACAGGTAAGCATAAAGGCATTTCTATCCCTCATAAGGCGATACTCTCTTCATATGAAGCCCGAAATAAAATTAAAAATTATGACCAGAACAGTAAAGTGGGCTGCAATATCTATTATCTATGGGAAGTGTTTCGCCCTATTTTTAGTGGCGGCACAAGCTATATTATCCCAGATGATATTTTGCATGATTTCAATGCTTTGGCGCACTATTTGATAGAACACAATATCAATGAATGCCTTTTCACACCTTCATATTTAGAAACGCTACTCCATGTAGCACCTAGTGAGGCCGAGATGATTTTTCAGCAGCTGGATTACTGCTGGCTAAATGGCGAAGTGGTTTCAAGTGCCCTTTATCATAAGCTTATGGCATATTTAGATCACACTCACATTTATAATTTATATTCAATCTCAGAGTGCCATGATGTTGCTGTGTATGCGCTAAATAAAGAGGATGCCTATATTAATAAAGAGCAGGTCGTGCCTGTTGGCTTTGTCCTTGATGGTGTGGAAGTTGTGCTTTTAAATGAGCAAAAAATGCTTTGTAAGCCCGGCGAAAAAGGTGAGCTTTATGTACATAGCAATGGGCTTGCCGATGGTTATATCAATAGAGAAGCATTAAATAAAGAGCGCTTCATTGAGAAAGCGCAAAGCCCAATTAATAAGCGTTTATATAAGACCGGAGATCATGCACTTTTATCCCACGATAATACCCTTATTACCGTCTATGGTCGCTGTGATTATCTTGTAAAGCTTAGAGGTTACACGGTATCTTTACCCTTTGTCGAAGCTGTTATTAAGGACAAACTAGATATCACCCACTGTGTGGTAACAAAATCTAAAGGAGAGCTTTTAGATGAGCATCTGATTGCCTATCTTGAGGTCGCTGACGAAGAAAAAGAAGCATTCTACCAAGACTTGGAGCTCAATCAACAAACGCATTACAGTCAAAAAATCACTGATCTACTTGGTCAGTTTCTTGCCCCCTATATGCGTCCTCAAGACTTTATCGTTGTGGATAAGATTAAGCTTAATGCCTATTCCAACAAACTCGATCGTTTAAGTATTCAAGCAGCACACCCCCAAATATCAAACACACAACAACATACAGAAGTAACAAACATTGATTCTATTGAAGATTATAAAAACCTCTGGGCCGAGCTACTTAAAATGCCTACAAATAGCATAAATAAAAATGACTGTTTCTTTAAATTAGGTGGCAGCTCTCTTACAGCTATGATGCTTATTATCAAAGCATATCAGCTTGGCCTAAATAAATTAAAAATAAGTCAATTTGCGGCTAATAGCACATTAGCCAAAAGCTTTGAGTTAATGCAAATGAAAACCCAAAGCCTACATGATAATAAAAAGCATCTCTTTGACATTCGAAGTGATGTTGAGCTGTATCTTAATCAGCTAAGTAATTACGCTCTAGAAAGCAGTTACCTTGATCCAACCCAAGCCAATTTACTACAGGAAAGACATTGGTTATTAACTGGTGCCACAGGGTTTTTAGGCGCTGAAATACTCTATCAGTTACTTAGCGCAACGCATGATAGGGTCACTTGCATTATCCGCGGCAAGAATACCAAGGAAGCCTATATTCGCTTAGAGAAAGTGCTAGAGCGATTTGATCTTAATCTGAAAGATTTTGAGACACGGATTGATATTATTAAGGGCGATTTAGCCGATGAGCATATGGCTTTAGATAATAATACATGGGAGCGCCTATCTCACAGTATTACAGATATTATTCATGCAGCTTCCCTCGTGAATCTGATTCTCCCATATGAAAAAATCAAAACAAGTACACTTACTTCAACAGCCAATATGATCAAGCTTGCTCTAAGTAAAAAAAGCAAGCATCTCTATCATGTTTCCACAAATGGCATTTTCTCAGGTAACGAAAGTGCCTATCAAGAAAATAACAATATTGATGGTTACTTATCTATACATCAATCAGGTTACGCACAAGCAAAATGGGCAGCTGAAAAACTCATTTTTTTAGCACAAAAAAATCACACGCTTAATGCCACTATTTTTCGCCCGGGGAATCTCTCTGCCGCACGCGAAAAACACATAAACCCAACTGATGCCAACACACTTTTAATCAATGCTATGCTACAGCTTAAATCTATTCCAAATGGCCTTCAGTTAGAGATGAGCCCCGTTGATCACATTGCAAAGATGATTCTTTTAAGCACCCAACAAAAACAACAAGACACTATTTACAACCTAACCAATAAAGTCATATTAAATACAAATGATCTAAGCTTAGCTTTCAACCTTCCTGTGGTGGATAAAGATAAGTGGATAAGCATGCTATTAGATCCTGCGCTTAAGTGTTTAATTGATGGTGACCCTTCCATACTCTCAACAGCGTCATCCTATGAACAGGCAAATTATGAGGCGCTGATGTGTTTATGTGAAATAAAGCACCCGAAAAAACAACAGCTTTTAACCCAATTTAGATTACAATCAATAAAGGAGGGAGCAGCATGTCAGTCAATTTAGAAGGAAAGCATGCCATTATTATTGGCGCTTCAAGCGGAATGGGAAAAGCTATTGCAGAGCTGTTGCTCGAGCACAATGTGAAAATTTCCATTGCAGCAAGAAGAGAATCTATTTTAAAATCCATTCGAGCAATAAATTCAGAGTTGGTGTTTTACTCGAGTGTTAATGTGAATATTAAATCACAAATCAGCCATTTTATTGAACAAGCACTAGAGTATCATGGTCAGATTGATTTTATTATTAATACTGCTGGGGTCATGTATTATCAAATGATGCTGGAGGCAAATTATGATGAATGGCTTGAAATGGTCAACACAAATGTTGTCGGACTCCTTAATATTCTCCATAGCGCCTTACAGCCATTGGCAGATACAAAAGGAATGTTGATCAATATCACCTCTGATGCTGGTCGCACTGCCTTTCCAGGACTTGCGGTTTACTCAGGGACAAAAGCTTTTATGGAGTTTACCCTTCGCGCCTTACGTCATGAGCTGATCGATAAAGGCGTTAGAGTGGTAAATATCCAACCGGGCAATGTTTCAACACCACTGCAAGATATCTCTACAGATGAAACAGCGATTGAAAAATATCAAAGCCAACACACAAATGAATTTCTAAATGCTAATGATATTGCCAACAGCGTTTTATATGCGATGCAACAGCCTCAGAATGTTGCTGTCAATGAAATATTGATTGAACCTCAAAAAGAGCCAATTTAAGATGCTTTTTCTTCAAAAAGGCGTTTTCATAAATCAGCAAGATAGTACTGTACGTGCAAGGTATTTTAAATCATTCAAATAAATGATATCAATTTTAAGTTATAAGTTATTAAGGGGAAAGTAGAGTATGCGTAAGCTATTGGGGATTTTATTTTGTGCTATATTGGCTGCATTTGCCTATATCATTGCTTTTTTGCCATTTGCCCCTTTTAGTATTCACCAACACAACATGATCATCCACCCTCTAGAGCCTATGGTGCTTGCTATTGTGATTGGCATTATCTGCGGCAATGTGTTTTTCCGTCAAAGAAATAATGCTACACAACAGAATCTACAAGGGGTTATCAGTTCAAAGATTTTATGGTCTAAACTCTCACCAGGCGCCAATTTTGCGGCAAAGTCACTCTTACCATTAGGTGTCGTACTTATGGGTGTAAAGTTTGATCTTTTGGCGGTTTTAAAAGTATCTGGGCAAGCATTACTCATTAATTTGGTTTGTCTTTTGATTGCTTATTCAGTAACAATGTGGCTATGCAAAAAACTTGGCGTTGATGATAAAATGTCTGCACTGATTACCATCGGAACTGCGATTTGCGGTGGATCAGCCATCGTTGCTGCAGCGCCTGTGGTTAAAGCGAGCCAAACCCAAGTTGCCATTGCTATGACTATCGTATCGCTATATGGACTGATTGCCATTTTTGTTTTACCGCTAATCGGTCATGCTCTAGGAATGAGTCAATTTCAATTTGGCGTATGGGCAGGAGTTTCTATTCAGGCAGTGCCACAAGTTGTTGCGGCTGGCTTTGCCTTTGGCATTATTGCTGGACAAACAGCAACTATCGTGAAGATGGTTCGCATCTTATTGCTTGCGCCAATGGTCATGTGGATTGCTGCAAAGTCTCACAAACTCAATGAGGAAAAAACAGAAATAAAATCGCATTGGCGCCAGTTTTTCCCAATGTTTATTTTATATTTCTTACTCATGGTGATTGCAAACACACTGGGTTTATTTAGTTATCTAGATGAGTGGACACACCTTCCTATAAGTCACTATATTGCTGAGGCATCAGCATTTTTTATGACAATGGCGATGATTGGTGTTGGCTTAAATACCGATTTGATTACTTTGTTTAAATCTGGCGGAAAGCCTCTATTATCTGGTGGACTTGCAATGTTAATATTGCTTGTTATATCACTACTTATGATTATGCTAATATAGAGAGACAAATTATCATACTGCCATCCAAATAGGTAACACCCTATTCAGGTACACACCAAATTTTTTAAGTCCCACGTTGTTCTCTGTATTGCCTGCAATCCCTGTAACTTCTTCTGGATAAGCAATGCCACAACCGAAAACCTTATAGGCAAGCATTCCACTATGTGGGCAATGTGACTGTAGGACACCATTTAACGCAAGATTGCGATTTTTAAAGCCGATTGCATCAACAATGTAATCACATTGATCAAGGTAAGCATCTTTTCTCTCATCTTGATAATAAATGCGCTCAAGGTGCTGATTCTGGCCATGACAATTTTCTTTTGACCATTTGGCAACATCCCCTTTAAGTCCGGTATTATCAAACAAAATCCCCTGTGGCAACATATGAGCATAACGAAGTGGGTGCTTATAAAAGTTAATCACTTTTGCCCCTTGGTTTAACATATTCATTACAACGAGAATAGCCGAGTGTGACCCACCGAACACGCCAATGGTTTTGCCTTCAAGTTTCATATTTTGAAGTTTGCTTGGAGATAAGCCATCTTGAAGTGAAATTCTGGAATTAGAGAGTCTTTGCTCCACAGGTTTTGACCCAGTTGCCAAAATAACTTTATCGGCCATAAGGCTTGATTTTATGCCATCTAACTGCGTATAAGACAACTGCCACTTGCCTTCTTTCTCATCAAGCTTCTCTACAACGCCTTCAATACTTGTCACATCTGATCGAAGCGCTTTTGTAATCAAAGACAAAGGCTCAGCAATTTTTCCAAGTGTACAATAGCTCTGATCCGGTGCGTTTTTAATCTCTAAAGATGATGGCAAATTGTCATAATCAAAATAACGCGTTCCTTTTAGATATTCTTTGAATATGCCCACAGAAGTATTGGCAGGAACTTCAAGCCATTTTGTCCCCAAATCCCCTAAAGAAAAATGATCGGAAATCCAGATGATATCTTCTTTCTCAACACCTTGATCGATTAACTTACCAAGTGCCGTTACGCCAGCAGGACCGCCGCCAATCACACACCAGTGAAATACTTTATTCGCTTCTTTCATAGAGCCCCTTGTTTGTCTAATATCAAAAGCAGGCTTGATAGTAACAAATTTCCTTGTCTTTTCAAATATAGTGCGGAAGATCCATAGCAAAATAATGACAAAACGCCGCTGTACTGAGATTAACTCAGCTTATTATGATAAAAATAGTAAAAAACGAATAAGCGCACGCCTGTCTTTTTCATCGACAAAATTATCTCGACAAAACCATAAATGAAAAATCGTTTTCTTCCCTTTATACACTCCCTCTACCACAAAATATGTGCTAGCAAAAAAAAGAAGGCGCCTTTGAACCTGCAAATCACTCACCAAAGTATTATCAATATAAAGCGCCAATTTTTTAAGCTGCTTTGTCTGCGTAATCACAATTTGAGAGATTTTTTGCGCATAACAAGCCTGTAAAATAACTGCTAATAATGCAACGCCCCACAAAATAAGCGTTAATATTCTTAACCACCCTAAAAGTAATAGCCCTATTGAAATAAGTGAAAGAATAAATACACACACGATCAAACACAGCTTTAGGCGCGACTTTCTAAGTTTGATTTGCGTTATATTCACGTTAAAACATGCTGGCATTTAGTTTCCTTATTGCCAGTATAGTAACCCCAAGCGTACTCTTCCAATGTTGAGCCATCCATTCGGGGATGGCTGTGCAGATATTTATTATCTTTACCTTGTCTATTTTAGCTATTTGATCTTTTTATATTTATAACGTGGCATAATCTCATCAGAGATAACTTTATTTTCAAAATCAACACGAAGAAGAATCCCCAAAGCAAAGCACATAATTAATAAACTACTACCACCATAGCTAATAAGTGGCAAAGTCAGTCCTTTTGTGGGTAATACACCAATATTAACCCCAACATTCACCACGACCTGAAAGGCAACCCAAAAGCTAATCCCATAGGCAATATAGCTTTGAAAGTGACGCTCTAATTGGTAGGCAAAACGCGCTATTTTCATTCCCTTATAAATTAAAGTAAGATAGACAAATAAAAGTATAATCACACCAACGGCACCTAACTCTTCAGCAACTACAGAGACGATAAAATCAGTATGCGCCTCAGGAAGAAAAAACTGCTTTTGAATGCCGCTTCCAAGCCCATCACCAAACCAGCCGCCACGCCCATAGGAGATAAGCGCCTGCACAAGTTGATAACCTGAGTTATTTGCATCAGCCCAAGGATCTAAAAAACCATTTAAGCGTGCTAAGCGATAAGGCTCGAAAACAACTAGAAGCGTTGCTGCCACAGCGCCGATAACAATTAAAATAATAAACCATCTAAGTTTCACTCCTGCCATGAACATAATACCAAAGACACAGGCAAACATAACAACCGTCGCACCAAAGTCAGGCTCTTTTAATAGTAAAACCGCCATGACAGCTAAGATAATAAGAGGCTTCAACACCCCCTTGAAAGTGTCTCTAGCAACATCACCAAAACGCACAAGATAAGATGAAAAGTACATAATAGCGCATAGTTTAACAAGCTCTGAAACCTGAATATTAATCACCAAAAGTGGAATCCACCTTCTTGAGCCATTCACCTCACGACCAATATGAGGAATCAAAACCGCAACCAGCAAGACAAAGGCAACAATAAGCCATATTTTATATAGTTTTTGATAATTGTCTGAAGGGATGATCAGCGCCACAGCAATGGCAACTACGCCTAAAATAGCAAAAAAGCCTTGCCTTATCGTATAGAAATAAGGGTTATGAAACTCATACGCAGCGTCAACCATTGACGCTGAGCTTACCATTATCCAGCCAAAAGCTAAAAGCGCCAATACAAGACACACAAATGCCATATCAAGCTCGATTGGTGCACGAATACGCACCTTTTTAGCATTTCTTTGACTAAATATATTACGGATAAAAAATAGCATTTCCCCTTGCCTCTTGTCACTTCTAATGGTTAATCAATTGAATTTTCATCTAATAGCTCCACTTTAGCTTTCCACTGGTATACCAGTTTTTCAAAGTAACTACCACGCTCAGCAAAGCCACTAAAGGCATCAAAACTTGCACATCCTGGCGCCAAAAGGACAATATCACCGCATTTTGATCTGGATGCACATAGATCAAAGGCTTGATCCAAACTCTCTGCAAGCTCATATTCTACCAAATTAGTGATATCCTCTTCTATTTTAAAGCGATCTTGGCCATAAATACATGTAAAACAAACATTGCTCTTAAGTACATCTTTAAGTTTTGAGAAATCAGCACCTTTAGCTATTCCGCCGAGAAGTAAAATAACATTTTTTGTTGAAGTAAGACCAGAAATCCCGGCAATAACTGCACCAATATTGGTCGCTTTAGAGTCATTAATATAATCCACTTCATTAACGCGAGCCACTGAATTACAGCGATGTGCTAGTGCTTGAAAATGGCTTATATGTTGCACAATATCCATTGGGTTAAAGGAAAGTTTTTCAATCATCCTTAACACCACAAGTGCATTGTATAGATTATGCGTTCCCTTAATTGATAGCATCTTGCTTGTGAGTAACACATTTGATTGATATATAATTGCCTGATCATTCAGCTGAAATTCCCCACTCTCTATTGCCTCAATTGCAATTTGGGTTTTATTTTCCAGCTGATGAGCTAAGTGCGTTGGTAAAAGCGCACAATTAGCATGTTTAACTAATGCAAGTTTACTTGCTGCATAGGCTTCAAATGATGGATAACGATCAAGATGGTCTTCTGAAATATTAAGCACCGTTATGATCTCAAAACGTGCTTTTTTTAATAAATCTATTTGAAAACTAGAGAGCTCTAACACATAAAGTGCTACCGTTTGATTGATAAGTTCGAACACTGGTGTGCCAATATTTCCACCCAACGCCACATCCATACCCGAAGATAAAAGCACATGATGTAAAAGACTCACTACAGTGCTTTTACCATTTGAACCTGTTACTGCCACGACCTTAGGCAACGCACTTTTCTCTATAGCAGCTGTCTTTTCCAGCTCATGACAAAATAACTCAATATCACCGACCACCTTATGCCAAAAGTTGTATAACTCACTAAAAGGTGCTCGGTTAATCGGAATCCCCGGCGCTGGGATAATCAAATCATAAAGCTCTAAATTGATTGCTTGAAAATCATGATAAAGCGGATAGCTCAGTGATAAATTTTCTTGGTCAGATTGATCATAAAGCGCAATATCAAGCGTATAGTTATTTTCCAGATAGCTTAAAAGTGCTCTATTAGATGCTCCAAGCCCGATAATAAGCACACTTTTTATAGGAGTTTGCTGATAGAAAAAATCTCTACTTTTTTCACTTTTGATGAGCTTAACTGTTGTATTTTGCGTCATTTTCTCTTTAGCTTGTTTACAGTTTCATAGTGTTGTTAATGCGATCTTTTTCTCAATGCCATATTAGCGAAGCTTCAGTGCCATCAGCCCAATACACACAAAAATAATGGTTAAAATCCAAAAACGCACCACAACTTTCGTTTCAGGCCAGCCTTTTAATTCATAATGATGATGAAGTGGCGCCATTTTGAAGATTCTCTTTTTGCGAAGTTTGTAGGAGCCAACTTGCAAAATAACAGATACAGTTTCCATTACAAATAAAAATCCCATAATGAAAAGCACAAGCTCTTGACGGATAATAACCGCAACCACGCCAAGCGCCGCCCCCAAAGCTAACGAGCCAACATCGCCCATAAAGACATCCGCAGGATAGGCATTAAACCACAAAAAGCCAAACCCAGCCCCACAGATTGCCGCACAGAATACAACCAACTCTTCAATGCCAACATTGGGCATATAGGTAAACAATAAGTGTCCCGCAAAAATATTATTGGTAGAGATATAAGCATAAACACCGAGTCCCGCTGCAACCAACACAATAGGCAAAATTGCCAACCCATCAAGGCCGTCGGTTAGATTCACCGCATTACTTGCACCCACTATTACAAAATACCCAAGCAAGATAACCCATATTCCAAGTGGAACTGCCCATGATTTACTAAAGGGAATGGATAAACTAAAATCCATATACGGATTAAGTGCCAAATAAAGCCAGATCATGGCAATAATAGCAACCAGTGACTGACAAAGGTATTTATATTTTGCTCTTAGTCCTTTTGGGTTTTTCAGCACCAATTTGAGATAATCATCCAAAAAGCCGATCACGCCAAACCCTAACAGCACAAATAAGACAAGCCAAATAAACTGGCTATCAAGCTTTGCCCACAGTAACACTGAGATTGTAATAGAAAATAGAATTAAGCAGCCACCCATTGTTGGCGTATTGCCTTTTTTCAAATGCGATTTAGGTCCATCATCACGTATTACTTGGCCAATTTGCATTTTTGTTAGCCAATTGATCATGGGCTTACCCATAAAAAGTGCAATAATGAGCGCGCTTAATGCTGCCAAGATTGCCCTAACTGAAACATAATTAACAAACACATTTAAAAAACTGGCATATTTGTCTAAATATGCCGCTAACCATACTAACATCTATTGAAATCTAAGTGAGTTATTGCTTGTTAGCTATTGTATGGGCTGGATGTAAATAAATAAAGCAAACTCTCGGTCTTTTGCGCTATAACAAAGCTTTTCCATATTCGATATCATCCACTTAATGATTATCTTGCACAAAGAAAATAATATGACAGCAAAAACTACCACCCGATCACATAACCAATAATAATAAATAGCCACGACAGCAAATAGGCAAATATCATAAAAGGAAAAATCACTTTTAACCAATTGGTGTACGAGACCCTTGCAAGCGCTATCATGGCAAGGGTACCTCCTGATGTAGGAACGATTAAGTTTGTCAATCCATCACCTACTTGAAATGCCAGAATCATCAGCTGTTTACTCATACCAATCAAGCTCGCGACTGGCAGTAAAATAGGCATAGTGGCAAGAGCTTGACCTGAACCTCCGGGGATAAATAAATTGATCACACCTTGTATCACACTCATCATCACAGCTGAAATCACAACGGGAATATTATCAAGCGATCCGCTTAAATAAAACACTATTGTGTCAATGATATGCCCTTCTTCTAAAATAATTTTAATCGATGCGGCCAAGCCAATAACAAGCGCCCCTGCTGTCACTCTGGATGCCCCTTCCATCATTAATTGGATAAAATAATTAGGAGGATAGCGATAAATAAACGCCACGATAAAAGCAATAACCAGAAAAACTGCCGCTATCTGATTAATATACCAGCCCTCTACAAATATGGAGCCTAATGCAATAGCCGCAATCCCTAAAAATAACGTACTGATCACCAGCCAATCTTTTAGATGCATCTTGTAATCTGATAACGCTTTTTTTAATGACAAATCATTTATAGACGATTGTTCACTGTGCTTTGGAACAACAAAGCGCACAATATAATAAGCAAGTGCACTTAAAGTGATAAACACCAAAATTGTCCTTAATAAGGCGCCTGAAAAAATGGGCAGCTGTGCCATATGTTGCGCAACACCAATAGTATAAGGATTAATAGGCGAAAGCGCAAACCCAACACCAATGCCTCCAACGGCAATACATGCTCCCACAACATTTGATAACCCAAGCGCAGATGAAATTAATATCGCAATGGGAACCAGTGCAATGTTATTTTCAAAGCCAACAGCAACGCCAAATATCCCATATAAATATACTGACAAGTAAATCAATAGATGACGTCTTTTTGTTCCAATATGCTTCACTGCCGTTCCGATTGCATTTTCCAGTGCTTCAGTTTTTGAAAGAAGATGAAACAGCCCTCCTGCAATAAACACAATAAATAGATACTGACCAGCTGCAAGCAAGCCCTTTGGAATGGCAACAAAAATATCAAAGAGATTAACCGGCGTCTGTTTAATTTGCGTATACGAGCCTGTAACAACTTCCATTTGGCCATTGGCTAAAACCCTTTGAAACTCCCCAGAGGGAATGATATACGTCAAAATAGCGACAATTATTAGGATATAAAATATAATTGCCATTGGATCATCTACTTTCTTATACCAACGTGTTAATTTTTTACACTCTAGTGCACCTTCCCTCTCTATGGTATTAAGACTAACTTTATCCATTTCCCCCTCCTGTTTGTAAATATAACTAGATTTAACTTACGCCTCTTCTAACTCCAAGAGAAATGTTTCTATGACTTCAGCAGCAATAATTGCATCATGATAATCTATGTCTTCTTCGTGATGATGGCTTAACCCTTCCTTGCAACGCAAAAATAACATAGCAACACCAGTTAATCTGTCCATAGCCAAACCATCATGCCCCGCGCCACTGAATAAATGAAATACAGGGCGATTATTTTTCTCTATTGCCTCTCCTAATATTGATTGCAACTTCTCATCACACTTTATACCATCCATTTCATAATTATGATTAAAGTTAATTGCTGTATTTTGTTCAGATGCAAGCTTATTTGCATATTGGTATATCTTCTCAGCAGCTTCTTGTCTTATTTTCTTATCGGGAGATCTTATCTCAACAGTTAAATCAACCCGATCAGGAATGACATTCACTGCATTTGGATATACATTAAGCTCGCCCACAACACCCACTAAATTCTCCGTATTGCAAAACAAGTCATTGGCAAAACAAATGATATGAGATGCTGTGACCAATGCATCTTGACGCATATCCATCGGGGTTGTTCCTGCATGATTTGCCTTTCCCTGTATAAAAAGCCTATGGCGTTCAATTCCAGTAATGGCCGTCACCACACCAACAGGAAGTGACTCACTCTCAAGCACAGGCCCTTGTTCAATATGCACTTCAAAAAAGCCCAATACATCGTCTTTATCATATGCACATTTTGTAATCTCATTTGTATTGGCACCTAAAAACTCAAGCGCTGATTTCAGTGTCACCCCATCCTTATCAACCACTTCTAAATCTGCACTACAAACATCACCACAAAGCGATTTACTACCGAGCAGTGTTTTTGGAAAACGCACCCCTTCTTCATCACCAAAAGCAATTAGCTCAATATGATAATTCAATTCAATTTCTTGCTCATGCATCCTTTTTAAAACATAAAGTGGTAGAAGCACGCCCAGTATTCCATCATATTTTCCGCCTTCTATCACTGAATCTTGATGTGAGCCTATAATGAGTGTTTTTGCTTCTTTATTTTTTGACTTTTTAAACCCCCTAAGATTTCCCAGCGCATCCAAGCGAACTTGAAGTCCCGCTCCCTCCATCCAATTTCTCAGAACAGGCAATAAAGCTTTATGCTCCTCAGAGCAAAAAAGACGTGTAACACCTCTATCGCTTGACGAGAACTTTGCTGCCTTATCGAAGTAGTCTCTTATATCACTTATTTTATATTCAAGCATTTAACCCCCTATATAATAAAATTCCACACAATATTTCAATTAATTAACATTATGATGCTGACTCAACCTATCAAAGCATCTGGCTTAAATAATAGCCAGCCTTTATACCAGCTTAACTAGAGCTTATTTGCACTAATGCTATTTACTTATTTAGGCCCGCTTTAGAATAAAAACCATCCGTAGGAATGGCATTCAAAAAGCTCTGAAAACTATCATCAAGGTACCTCTGGTAAAGTGCTTTGACCATAGAAAAGATATGTTCTTGATCACCGTAGTCAATACGCAAATCTATTGGGCTTTTTTTCATATTCACCACTTTAATGGCAATAGAGCAAGCACCCTTTCTATCTCCACCTGCCTTGAACCCGCATTCCAAGGCATTGATCAATCTTAAAACCAGATCCCCTTCTTTCAACTGATAACCTTCCAGCATATTCTCCAGTACAGCATGACTATGCAAACGATTCCCCGCAACAGCAATATTCTTATCACAAATCATTCCTGCATCAGCATCGTTATGACAACCTGTAAAGCCACTAGTAGAGCCATTTTGATCAAGCACAATAATTTGTCGATACTCACGATTGTCATCGGCATTTATCGCATATGACAAAGCGGCATCTGCGCTTAGCCCTTCTACTAACTTTTCTTTCACCTTCTGTGCATATAAACGATTTGTATAAAAACCTTGAGTTGCTACACCACCGATATTTGGGAATACGTGAGGCACAAAAGCACCAACACAAACTGAGGCTGTAACTGTTGCTACAGCATAGTTATCACCTTCTTTTGCAAGAATTGAATACGTCAAATAACCTTCCTCAATTGTCACCCCCTAAAGTCCAATCTAACAACTTTGCAATAGTGAGTCAATATCGAATGTGCTTTGTTTTTACTCTATTCTTGCTTTAAATATAGGTTTTAATAAAGACAAGAAAGGTTAAATATAGAGCATAACTTTACTTGTTATCTCATCTCAATAAACCTAGGCTAGTTAAATATTTAAACCATGGAGCTATTATGTTATGCACATCTCAACCGCTGATCTTATCACTGTTTTTAATTCATCAGGCAGCATTAAGCGCATATTGACACGCTATGAGTTTAGAGATGCTCACAACATACATCCAGCTCCACAAAAATCTATTGAACTCGTTAAAATCATTAATGAGTGTACAGAGAGGCTAAAGCTCAGCATTCAAAATAATACAACAATGACTCCCTTTCAAAAAAATGCCCAGATGGCGCTTTGTGAGCCGCAGGCTGTCCGCCAAGCTATTTGTGAAATCTTTACTAACCAGCATCCAAATTTCACAAAAGATGAATTTGGAAACTATATAAACCCTTTGATCTTTTCACTTGCTTCTTTTTTCCAGCAAAGTAGTTTGAATATTGGCTGTTGCCGGAGTGAATATGAACTGCATGTTATTTTACTTACCTTAAAGGTTGCAATCGAGCTTTCCTGTTTGAATGTTTTTGATGAAAACTCAAATGCTTTTAAGATTGCAGTGCCAAGCTACGCACTACAAGAGACTTACAAAAGCATTGACAAGGTAAGCAAAATAATTCAATTTAATCTCCGTGTTTATGATAGTATTGCGCTACAGCTATATAGCGCTTTTGCCGCTTATTGGGAAGTTGATTGCAAAAAGAATGGTGCTAACTTTGCAAAGAAATGTGCTGATCTTTTTACCCCTAATAATAACTCTTCCCTTTCGCCACTAACATCACTCGATGACATGATATTTTCTGAGAACACTGAAGATATGCGTCACTTTATTCAAAACTTCAAGCTCACTCCAGATATAGGAAATTATACCGAGAACCTAATAGCCGAGCTGCCAAAAATCGCTCAGAATATTAATCAATCTTATGGCAAGCTTACACAAAATAAAACTCGCCTAAATTGTTTTAAAGAGGCGTTACTAAATGCTGATTTAACAATTCAAGCCAACGGCAAAAATGCCTTTAGTCTACATGCTTGCAATTATAATGATTTTATTGCTAAACATCAGTATGCTAAAGATCTAAGAAATCTAGCAAAAGCCTCACGTCAAGCACTACAGGAAAGGTATCCTACACCTCAAAATGGACAACTATGTTTTAATTTCATTAATGATAATGGGATTCAGATGGAATTAGCGTCATTTTTTAAGAAAGTTCCACAATATTTCAAGTTAAAGCCGATCTCTAGAACAAAGATATTCAACACTAGAATGCTTGGGCACTCTACTGAGTATAATGAAGACCGAGTTGACATCCTTGAAAAAATAACTTCTGCTGATAGTGAAGATACACTGCTTGCCATACGACTTCTATGGTTTCAAAGTGATATTTTTTTACAGCACCCTGGAAAGTATAAAACATCATTACACTGGAGCGTTGCACCTGATGGCAACATCGTTAGAATATCCGAAAGGAACAGTCGCCTCAATCTCCTTCTTGCCATTCGCCTTTATTTTCTTTGGTATCAAAACAGGCGCTTTCCGACTCAAGCTGACCTTGATAAATATATCTGCGATCACCCTCAATTATATTTCACCAAGCTTGCACGTAGAACTTATGTTGGCGGACTTAACTACCCTGATATATTGAAACGATCAATAAAAACTTCGTCTTTATATCAAACATACTGCAAGTACCTCAATCAACAACTAACGCCTGAACAAATAAAAGCCTATCTTGAAAGAAGATGGAATGAATATATAACAAAGTTAGATCACTCATTGCATTTAAACAGAAGTCCCAACTTTACAAACTATAGACTCACAATCGGAGCCTTATAAACTATGGCAAAACACCTTATTATTGATTTTTTAGGTACTGGCGATCATTCTGCAAAGTCTAATCTTCCCATCTCTGTACAAGATATATCGCTCAATTCCTTATCTAGAAATGCTGATCACCATCTTTTTTATGTTGAAGGCTGCGGACAAACAAACTATGATTTTGCTTTTCCTGATATTTCAAAAACAGCCCAGTTTATCGCATACCAATTACTATATAGCAATGGCAATCATCCATATAATAATGACAACTCTATTGGCCAACAATTTACCCAATATGAAAACAAGGAACATGTTGGAAATCATAAAAACAAAAGGTATCTACGCCCTTTCAATCTTAGTAGAAAGCACCCAGATACTTTGCAAAATTATGATAGTATTCAATTTATTGGGTTTAGTCGCGGCTGCTTTACTGCTATCTTTACCATCAAATACCTTTTAGATTTTTATCAACAGGAGCATAAAAATATTAATTGCATCACCAGCACAGATTCACTTGCCCACAAAGTTTTTTTATATTGTTTTGACCCTATCCCCGGTAACCTGATTCGAGGATGGAGTCTGCCAAGTGAAAAACTGCAATCCATTAGCAACAAGGCTAAGGTGTTGAAAGAGCTGCCTATTCGCTTTGTTCTCTACGCCTACTCTGCAACTACTTATCTTCTCCCTGGCTTTTTTCGATATCTACCTGAGACTTCACTTTATACAGAAACAGATATGCTACTGCTCCCTGGGGATTTTTTCAAATGGGCAACAACTAACCATCGTAGCTGCACTCGGTATAAAGAAAATATTTTACAGTTATATCTGGCACAACAGGAAAGAAATAATAACTCTCCAATAATAGGCAATGAGGTGGAATTAAATCCAGAGATCAGTTTCGCCCAGCTACCCCCTTATTTTTTCACTGCTAGACAGCCTCAAAAATCAAATATCCAATCTTTCGAGGCAATGCTAGCGGGCTTCCCAGTGACTTATTTTCCCCAAGGCACTATGAAAATATACTGCGCTCACATGTATTTTTCTTCTATCAATAAATATTTAGAGGAGTATCGGTTTACAACACCCAATACTAATATGATAAGTTTATGTCGCCTTTATGCACTCACCCAAGGAATTTTACAAAACTTAAATGTACTCCCCAATGTTCGCTCAGATAAAAAGAAGCAGCTTACTCGAATTAAAGAAACTATTGTCTCATATATTAAAGCTCACTATACACTTTCCAACCCTTCTATAAGCACACCTAACCAGCAGTCTGTCGATCAATTTATTTCTAACCAGCTAAAAAGCATCTGTCAGTATGTGATAAAAAAGAGTGTTAATTTCTACCGCAATAATGAAAAAACTCAATCCTATACAAACTTTATTCAAGCATTACAACACCCCAGTTATCGCTGTCTTTTTACTATTTGGTATGTTCAAGTGCCGCACCACTCATTTTTTCAAGAAAATGAAATCAAAAGCTTTATTTATCATCTTAACAATATTCATATTGATAATATTGAAAGACAAAGGTTATCTAGCAGTATCTAGGCATCAAATATTGAAGCCAAGCAAAATCTAAACTAACCCTACGACCAACCCAGAAGCAAAAGCATTAGTGAGGACAGATTTTTCTCCCCAGATAGTTTTAGACAACTACCTGCTGACTTTTTGGATTGAGGATAAGTTGCTTTCTATATCCGAAAGCCTGTTATTCCAACTTAGAAATAGCCTTCTTGTTGTCAATTCTCAATAATGGAGTTGTGTTTCACTTTATACAGGATAAATTTATGCATTATTATGACAAATAACCCTCAAGCTCCTCAAGTAAGGTAATTTGCTCCTCTGTCAGATTATCCTCCAAAAGAAGCTTTTGAATTTCCTCATATGCCTCAGGTAATGAGAGTTTACGCTCCCCTTTATAATCAACCGGCATATTTTCAACTTCATAACTGGCAATTTGCTCAAGATAAGCTTGAAATTCAAGCTGCATATCAGCTGTCAGCGACTCTGGAGACAAGCGTCCAATAACACGAAGTGCACGCTGGTAATAGTCCTTATTCATCTCCCCTAGTAGAGACACTTTTTTGTTTACATTTCCTTGATGAAAGGCTCTTGATAAATTTTGCTCTGCTTGATTCATAAAGCCCGCCTGATAAAGCGCCGCATCTGCATCCACATTTTCAACCACTGGGTAAGTATAATCCAAGATATAATCACGTATTTCAATAAACACTTCGGGGTTATCTTGCAAAAATGCTTTATTCTTTTTGATTATCTCTATACGATCCTGTGAAAACTTAGCCAAAAAGCGCTTTTTAGCAGGAAGTAAAATGGGGGGCTCTCCCCACTTTTTATTCATTCCCCAGATGAAATCTGTGAAATTATCGCTATTTGCTTTTGACAAGTCCTCTAAATCAAGGCGTAAAAAACACCATTGATTCTTATAATGACGGTGCTGACCAAGTGAGAGAACAGGCGCAATAAAGTTTGCATCCGAACCAAATTTACCTGACACCATCAGCGCCTGAAGGTAGCTTTTTTTATCAACCTCCAATCCCACATCCAACTGCCCCATAACTTTCTGGTCTTCTGCTTTATCAAATCTCTGGGTTAGATAATGCCACATTTTTTCATTGGCCGATTTTAGCTTTTTTGCCAACTCTAAAGTAACCACAACATCACTCATCGCATCGTGCGCACGCCCTTGCAAAAACAAATGATTCATCTCATTTAGATGCTCAAGTTTTAAAGAAGTTTTTTGCTTCTCATTAGTAGGCCATTTCAACACATCATCTGCAAAAAGATAATAAGCACTCACAATCGGATATAAGTCCATACGCATGCAGTTATTTTTATACTGATGGTCATAGGGCGGAAGCAAATTTTTAAAAAAAGAAAAGCGCAAAAACTCATCATCAAAACCAAGCGTATTATAACCAATACTGATAGTATTCGGTGTATTAATTAGCTTGAAAATACGACAAACCGCCTCATATTCACTGATCCCTGTGTTTGCCTTTTCAATGGATATATGATGGGTGATACTCGCTTTTGGGTGTGGAATGGTATCTGGGTTTAAACGCACTAAAAATTCATAGCGTTCCAGCTCACGGAGGTTTTCATCCGTTCTAATCGCTGCAAATTGCAAGATTTGATCAAAGCATTTATTAATGCCTGATGTTTCCAAGTCATAAAAAAGATAGCTCTTTTGCATCCTAATCGGTTCTCAATTTATAAGGTTTGCACGAAGGATAACACTTCCAAAACATGCCCTGGCACCTTCACTTTTCGCCACTCTTTGACAAGTTTTTCCTCTTTATCAATGACAAAAGTACTTCTTTCGATTCCCATATATTTTTTGCCAAACATGCTTTTTTCCTTTAAGACACCAAAAGCTTCACACAAATACTTTTCTGTATCGGCAATTAGCTCAAAAGGCATGTTGTACTTCTCTTTAAATTTTTCATGTGATTTAAGCGTGTCTTTAGATATACCAAAAATAACGCTGTCTGCTTGATTAAACGCTTCAATTTCATTACTAAAATCAATGCTTTCATTGGTGCACCCAGGTGTGCTGTCCTTTGGATAAAAATATAAAATCACATTCTTGCCTTTATAATCTTCAAGCGTAAAGGTTTTATCTGAAGTCATTGGTACTGAATCTAGTGTGATTTTCTCATTAAGTTTAAAGCACATCGCTTGCATACTCCCATAGATTGTATATTATATGCTCTCAAAGGCATCTGCATGATTCCTTTAACAGGCTAGATAAATAGCCCTACTTTATACAATTTTTAAAAAGAGATCAAAGCGTGTTGAACAAAAAGACCCTCTTAAACTTATCAAAAGCAGTAAAAGATTCACTCATTGTGGATGAAAACTATGATTTAAATGAGCTTCACAGCCTCAATCCTTGTATTTCAGCGAAAGAATATCCTTTTCATCTCAAGGGAAATTTTAGCACGGAAAATGCAAAGATGCTTTTTACTGGGCAGTTAAGTGGAACGCTCACTCTAATCTGCCAAAGAACACTTGATGCTTTTCCCTTGCCGATCAACATTGAAATAAAGCTTGGATTTGTCACAGATGATCGGTTCTTTAAAGGCTTCCCCGCTGAGTATGAACCTTATGTCTATGATGATGATCAAATTAATATTAAAGAGATGATCGAACAAGAGGTATTATTGAGTGTCCCAATGATTCCAAAAAAACCACTAAAAGATTGTCAAGGTAAAGAAAATACGTCATACTATGGCGTTTCTGAAACTAAGGGTAGTAAATCCCAAGAAAAAGAGAACCCTTTTTCTGTGTTAAAAACACTTAAGTTTGATAAAGAATAACAGTTAAGCAATAGGAGAATAACCATGGCTGTACAACAAAACAAGAAAAGTCGCTCTAAAAGAGATATGCGCCGTTCACACGATGCATTAAGCGCTTCTGCACTTTCTACTGACAAGACAACAGGTGAGCTTCACCTACGTCACCATGTTACTGCAAATGGCTACTACAAAGGCAAGAAAGTAGTTGCTGTTAGCGGCGATGACGAATAGAATACCTTGCATGATAGCGTAACTTTCCAACATGTATTGTGAAGGTAGATAATTATACAATTTCTATTGACGCCATGGGCGGCGATCACGGTTTAGATAGCACACTACCAGCTGCTATCTCTGCTCTTAACAAAGATCAGCAACTACAAGTTGTCCTCGTTGGCAATGCTGATCACATTCATCAAAGATTAAAATCACACTTCAGTGGCAAATATGATGTTGCTCGCTTAAGTGTTATTCATGCCAGTCAGATTGTTGAGATGGATGAGTCACCTGCACTTGCTCTTCGAAACAAAAAAGACTCTTCAATGCGTGTTGCGATTAATCTTGTTAAAGACGGAACAGTAGATGCTTGCATTAGCGCGGGCAACACCGGCGCCTTAATGGCTACTTCTAAATTTGTCTTAAAAACACTCCCGGAAATTGACAGGCCTGCCATTGTCTATGCCATCCCCTCTTTAGATAGAAAAACCAAGAAAATGAATCCTGTCTATATGCTGGATTTGGGTGCTAATGTAAACTGCTCCTCTGAACAGCTTTTTCAGTTTGGCATTATGGGGTCGATTCTGGCTGAAAACTTGAAAGGCAAAGAAAGACCTTCTGTCGCACTTTTGAATATTGGCGAAGAAGAAATGAAGGGCTTAGATAGCATTAAACAAGCAGCAAAAATGTTTAATAACTATGACCCTGTTAACTATATCGGCTATGTTGAAGGTAATGATATCTTCTCTGCTAAGGCCGATGTCATTGTCTGTGACGGTTTTGCTGGCAATATTGCGCTTAAGACCTCCGAAGGCACGGCGAAGCTTATTGCTGATATGATCAAAGATAGCTTCAATAACAGCTTATTCTCAAAATTTGCCATGTTATTATCTGCCCCAGTACTTAAGAAAATTAAAAACAAGCTGAATATTAATCAGTATAATGGCGCCTCTTTACTTGGACTTCGCGGCATTGTTATTAAAAGCCATGGCGGTGCATCAAGCGAAGCGTTTGAAACAGCCATTTTTGAAGGCATTAAAGAAATTCGCCACAATATCCCTCAAAAAATACAATCGCAGATTGAAAACGTCATGCAAAGTGAAGGCTAGAGGGATGTTTGCAAAAATAACAGGCACAGGGAGCTACTTACCTAAAAAGTCACTGACAAACCATGATTTAGCTGAATTTGTTGATACATCAGATGAATGGGTTAAACAACGCGTTGGCATTAAATCAAGACATATAGCAAGCGATGATGAAACCACATCACTCATGGCACTTGAGGCTGCAAAAGATGCGATTAAAAGTGCTAACATTTCAGCAAAAGATATCGGACTTGTTATTGTTGCAACAGGGACCAGTGAGTATCTAATGCCCTCTGTAGCCAGTATTTTACAGCATGAGCTTTCCATACCAAGTTGCCCTGCCTTTGATATAGGCGCCGCTTGTAGCGGTTTTGTCTACGCTGTAGATATCGCTAAGCAATATATTGAAAATAACACCGCAAAACATGTTTTGGTTGTTGCCTCTGAGAGAATGTCTCGGGCACTTGACTGGAATGATCGCTCCACCTGTGTTCTTTTTGGTGATGGCGCAGGCGCTGTTATCTTATCACAAAGTCATGAACCGGGAATCATTGCTTCAAAGCTACACACAAACGGTGAAGGCCTTGAAATGTTGCAGTTTAAAAGCCCGCTCAAAAGAAAACTTGATGAAACACATAGCGAGAATGCCTATATTACCATGCAAGGTAATAAGGTTTTCAAGCAAGCAGTCTCAAGCCTAACCACTTTGGTTAATGAGCTATTAGAAGATGCCAAGATCACAAAAAAAGACATCGATTGGCTCGTACCCCATCAAGCAAATTATCGCATATTAGAAGCAACTGCTAAAAAGCTTGGACTTTGCATGTCACAAGTTGTTGTGACACTTGATACACAAGGAAATACTTCAGCGGCCTCCATTCCCCTTGCATTAGACTATGCCATAAAAAACAAAATGATCACCTCAGGACAAACTATTTTAACCGAGGCATTTGGGGCAGGACTAGTTTGGGGCGGGTTTATCGCAAAGTTTTAATACGCTAAAAACCATTTAGTTAATATTCGTTCAACATAACAACAATTAAAAAAAATAGGGTGGGAAGATGACAAAACTTGCAATTGTTTTTCCAGGTCAAGGATCACAACGCCTTGGCATGCTTAAAGATTACTATGAGCAATTTGATCTTGTAAAGCATACTTTTCAAGAAGCCAATGAAGCACTTGGTTTTGATTTATGGCAAATCATTCAACGAGATGAGCAAAAGCTTAATCAAACCGAATACACGCAACCTGCACTTTTAGCCTCAAGTGTCTCTATTTGGCGTGTTTTACAAACGCTAAATATTAAACAACCAGAAGCGCTTGCTGGGCACAGTCTTGGAGAATACTCTGCACTAACATGTGCCAATGCAATCTCATTTTCAGATGCGCTTTTACTGGTTAAAACACGTGGCGAGCTTATGCAGTCAGCTGTGACGAATAAAGCTTGTGCAATGAGCGCTATTCTTGGTCTTTCTAATGAAGCGGTTATTGAGTGCTGCAATGCAGCAAGCCAATATGGTATTGTTGAACCTGCAAACTTTAACTCCATAGGTCAAGTCGTTATCTCAGGAGAAAAGCTTGCCGTTGAAAAAGCCAATGAAATAGCAAAAGAAAAAGGCGCCAAAAGAGCACAGATATTACCTGTTAGCGTACCATCTCACTCACCACTGATGAAGCCTGCGGCTGAGATTTTTGCTAAAGAGCTTGATAAAATCAATATTCAAGCCCCTTCTATTTCAGTTATTCATAATGTTGATATCCAAACCCACAATACAGAGTCGGCTATTAAAGAGGCTTTAATTAAGCAGCTGTACTCCCCTGTACTTTGGACACAAACAATTGAAAAGCTCGCGCAAGAATCATTTGACACTGTGATCGAGTGTGGGGCAAATAAAGTATTAACCGGTTTAAACAAACGTATTGTCAAATCGCTACAGTATTTCGATAGTGCAACGGTAACTGCGCTTGAGAATATTGAACAACAAACGGTATAAAACTCGATTAAATCAGGAGAAACCATGTCATTTAATGAAAAAGTTATTTTAGTTACTGGCGCATCTAGAGGCATTGGAAAAGCCATTGCAAAGGCTTTTTTACAGCAAGGCGCAACGGTTATAGGCACTGCAACCTCTGAGAGTGGCGCTCAAAAGATTGAAGATAGCCTAAAAGAATATGGCAACATTCACGGGCAAAAGCTGAACATTACCTCAATTGAGGATATTAAAGCCATTTTTGATTGGATGAAAGCTAATACTGGTCTTCCAGATGTCCTTGTTAACAACGCCGGCATCACTAAAGATAATTTAATGATGCGCCTCTCTGAAGAAGATTGGCTGGATGTGCTTCACACCAATCTAGACTCCGTATTTCACTTATCAAAGGCTGCGATACGTCACATGATGAAAAAGCGAAATGGCCGCATTATTACTATCGGATCGGTCGTTGGCTCATCTGGCAACCCGGGACAAGCAAACTATTGCGCGAGTAAAGCAGGCGTAATCGGCTTTAGTAAATCTTTAGCACAAGAGGTTGCCTCTCGCAATATCACCGTAAACGTTGTTGCCCCTGGGTTTATCCAAACTGATATGACAGACAAGCTCACTGACGAGCAAAAAACAGCCATTATGGGACAGATCCCATCTCAAAAGCTAGGCTCACCTCAAGATATTGCAGAGGCAACTGTGTTTCTTGCTTCAGAGGGGGCACATTATATTACAGGACAAACTTTACATGTCAATGGCGGCATGTATATGGTATGATTTAGCTGAATTTAGTAGAAAGGTTCTTGCAAAAAAGTAGCATTTCACTACAATAAACAGTCGATTGTGGCAAAAGCCTTTGGCAAACACATAATTCAATCAGTTTTAGATAGTAATAAACTAAGGAAAAAAAAATGAGCACAATTCATGAAAGAGTAAACGCAATTATCGTTGAGCAATTAGGCGTGAAAGAAGAAGAAGTTAAAGCAGAAGCTTCTTTTATCGATGATCTAGGCGCGGACTCTTTAGATACAGTTGAGCTAGTTATGGCTTTAGAAGAAGAATTTGACACTGAAATTCCTGATGAAGAAGCTGAAAAAATCAAAACAGTACAAGATGTATATAACTACATTGATGCTAGAGCGGAAAGCTAAGCAACCTCTTCACATGAAATCATAATTTAGAATCAGTATTGATCTTAAGTCAATGCTGATTTTTTGTTTAACAGAACAAATAATTTTGGATGGCTTGATTATGAAATCTGCACGACGCGTTGTTGTAACCGGCCTTGGCGCAATAAGCCCACTAGGAAACAATGTTAAAGACACCTGGGATGGCATTTTAAAAGGGAAAAGCGGCATTGCCCAACTTCCTGAATTTACTGTGAATGTTGGCCCACAAATATCAGAGTTTAAAGTTCGTATTGGCGGCACCATCACAAACTATGAGCCGACAGATCACTTTAATGTCAAAGAGCTAAAAAAGTACGACCCTTTTATGCAATATGGTCTTGTTGCTTCAGAAGAAGCGTGGCAAGATGCAGGCATTACTGTCACTGAGAAAAATGCATCAAGAATCGGTATCTCGATGTCTTCTGGCATTGGTGGTATTGAAACACTTGAGTATACTCGTACGCAAATCGATCAATTTGGCCCAAAAAGAATTTCACCATTTTGTATTCCTGCCACAATCATTAATATGATTTCAGGGAATTTCTCGATTAAGCACAATCTTCGCGGTCCTAATACCGCTGTTGTTACCGCTTGCACAACAGGAACACACAACATTGGAATGGCTGCGCGCATGATTGCCTATGGTGATGCAGATGTCATGATCGCCGGTGGCGCAGATAAAGCAAACACATCTATCGGTATTGGTGGATTTGCTGCAGCTCGCGCTCTTTCATCACGCAATGATGATCCCGAGCATGCTTCTCGCCCATGGGATAAAGATCGTGATGGTTTTGTCCTATCAAATGGCGCTGCAGCAATTGTACTTGAAGAATATGAACATGCTAAGGCGCGTGGTGCACACATCTATGGCGAACTTATTGGATTTGGTATGAATGCTGATGCCTATCACATCACAAGCCCAAGTGGCGTTGGCGCCTATGAATGCATGAAGCTTGCCGTCAATGATGCTGAGATTTCAGTTGATCAAATTGACTACATCAATGCACATGGCACCTCAACACCAGCCGGTGATGTTCAAGAAAGTCAAGCAGCGGAAAAAATGCTTGGCAGCCATGCTAAGAATATTGTTATGAGCTCAACCAAATCCATGACAGGGCATATGCTTGGCGCTGCTGGCGCTATTGAGGCAATCTTTTCACTCTTAGCAATACGTGATCAAGTTGCACCACCAACAATCAATCTTGATAATGTTGATGAAGGCTGTAACTTAGACTATGCCGCACATAATGCAAAAGAAATGAAAATTGAGATCGCCCTTTCCAATTCATTTGGATTTGGCGGCACAAACGGTACGCTTATTTTCAAAAAAATCTAATGTCTCAATCTTTTTCTCGCACAATTTGTATTGCACCGATGATTGCATGGAGTGACAGGCACTATCGCTATATGATGCGCCTTATCACCAAAAAAACCATGCTCTACACAGAAATGGTAAGTGCTAACGCGATTATTCATGGTCCGCGCGAGCGTTTGCTTCGCTTTTCTACCAAAGAATCTCCAGTTACACTTCAGCTTGGTGGAAATGACCCAAAGGATCTTGTTTATTGTGCTAAACTTGCAGAATCTCTTGGTTTTAATGAGATCAATCTGAATGTTGGATGCCCAAGCGACAGGGTGTCAAAAGGCGCATTTGGGCTTTCTCTTATGTATAAGCCTGAGCTGGTTGCTGAATGTGTTTATGAGATGAAAAAAGCACTGTCCATTCCTGTATCAGTTAAATGTAGAACAGGCGTTGATGAGCTAGATAGCTTTGAGTATCTGAATAAATTTATCAAAGGCGTTGTCGATAGCGGCGCTGATTTTATTTGCATTCATGCAAGAAAAGGATGGTTAAATGGTTTAAGTCCGGCTCAAAACCGCACCATTCCGCCTTTGAACTATGAGACTGTCTATCAAATAAAACAAAACTTTCCTCATATAGCCATTGGCATTAATGGTGGCATTACCAGCTTTGAGTCTGCTCAAAAACACCTAAAGCATGTAGATAGTGTGATGATTGGTCGAGAAGCCTATCATAACCCGATGTTATTTAAAGATGCTGATCATCTTTTCCACCATCAGCCTCTCTCTGATATCACTCCCTTTGATATTACTGAAGGCATGGTTGAATATATAGAAAAAGAAATGTATGAAGATGGCTGTCGTTTAAGTAACATTACACGTCATACATTAAACCTTTTTAATGGCTATCCAAATGCGCGCGCCTATAGGCGTTATTTGAGTGAGAATGCAACTAAAGAAAATGCAACCGTCCAAGTTTTCAAAGACGCGGTTAATCTACTTCGCTAAGCACTATATTGCTTCAAATAATTCAAAAGAGCAGCTAGCTTTTTCTCATCAGTAAGATTGTAGCTAAGTGATACTTTAGAGAATACATCAAAGTGATCAACCTCACAAATCGTTTTACCCGCTGAAAAATGCACCGCTGAAACACCACTTTTGAGCACTGATTGAATATTATCATAACTGATACCTGAACCGGCCATAATTTCAATATCTGAACCATATCTCTCAGCTGCCTCTTTAAGATTATTTACACCTTCCATAGCCGTTTTTTCCCCACCTGAGGTTAATATTCTAGTCACCCCAAGCTCAATGCATGTTTCGATACTAGCAAAGTAATCAGCGCTCATATCAATTGCACGGTGAAAAGTTGTCTCTAGATGATATGCTTTTGCAAGCGCAGCAATTTCTTTAGTTTTTATAACATCAATAACCCTATCATTTGTTAAAGAGCCAAATACCACACCATGAATTCCTATCTCAGCAAATAAGTTTATACTGCTTAGCATCTCACTATGCTCAAGATCATTATAGCTAAAATCACCAGATCGAGGACGCAACATGACATGGCGCTCTGCACCAACATGCTTTTTTGCATATTGGACTAGGGTTGGTTGAGGTGTTAAGCCATCAAGCGCAAGTGCACTACAAAGCTCAATGCGATCAAGTCCATAGTTATTTAGAATTTGTAATGAGCGCACATTATCAACACACACCTCTACCTGCATGATTGTCCTTTAATATTACATTCAATAATTACTACTATCCCACTGTAACACACGATACAATAGATGGTATTAAAATTCTGCCAAAGTATAAAGGAGTAAGCACCAATGCTTGTAATACTAATCTTAATTGCCATTGTAATTTTCATTGTTGGCTTATTTGTCGGCATGGGAATTAAAAAAGGCGCAAATTCAGCAGTACAAAAAGAGCTGGAAGAAACAAAGCGCCAATTAAGCTACTATCAGGATACTGTTAATCAACATGTATTTAAAACTCAACAGATTATGGAGAATATTAATCAGCAGTTTGAAGAGCTACAACAACACTCCAAAGACTACAGTGTCAAACTAAATGCCGTCAATCCACCGCCAAGACAGGCAAAACCACTAGAGACAGATAACAAAGAGAATAAAACAGAAGTACCAAAAGACTATGCAATTGGCAATGACTAATGCTACAGCTCAAAAGAACTTCACGCTTAAAGCTTCATTTGAAGACTTTATTGTTGAGGAAATCCTTGGTTTTGATTTAAGTGGTGAGGGAGAGCATCTATGGCTCTATATTCAAAAAACAGGAATGAATACGCAAGAGGCAATCAAGCGCATCTCCCATTACAGCAATATTCCAAAGCGCCATATTGGCTATTCAGGATTAAAAGATAAACAAGCGGTCACTTCCCAATGGCTCTCTTTATATTTACCCGGAAAAGAGGATATTGATTTTAGTCAGTTTAACGATGAAAACATTATCATCAAAACACTTAAAAGACATAATAAAAAGCTTAAAGTTGGCACCCATAAGCAAAATCGCTTTATCTTAACGCTGCGTGATATCCAAAAGGAGTTTAGCGAGATTGAGTCTACGCTTCAATCCATTAAACAAAATGGTTATATTAATTACTATGGTGAGCAGAGATTTGGCCATGACAATCTCTCACTTGCCACCCAATGGATAAAGGGCACATATACTCCCAAAAGGCATGAAAAAGGGTTTTTATACTCGGTTATTCGCGCCTATCTATTCAATGCTTATATTGATGATCGTCTAGCTCAAGGGACTTTTGAGAAACCACTTATAGGCGATATCGTAAGCTTAAGCCATGGCAGTAGTTTTTTTAAAGTGGACTCTGCCGCTGAAAAAGACATCAAAGCGCGCTTTGAAAAGGGGGAGATTTTACTCGCCGCGCCATTAATCGGTAAAGCACAAAAGCTTCACTACGATGATGAGGCACTTCAAAGCTATCTTAGATTCTGTGAGCCTTATCAGGAATATATTGACTTTCTAAACTCCGAGAATTTAGAGATGCAATTTCGCGCAACAAAGGTATTGCCAGAGAATTTAAGCTATCAATACAATGAAAATGATAATACATTAGTACTTCACTTTACGCTCATAAAAGGGGCTTATGCAACGACCCTTGTAGATGCCCTAAACTAAATAAAAATGCTAATAATTTACTTGTTATAATGCGCTAGCATTTTATAGTGTAATATAAGCTTATCTGCGATAGATATAACTTTTATGAAAACACTCAATGACATTGCCATTATTGGCGCGGGCATCTCTGGAATTAGCTTTGCTCACAAGTTACAAAATCAAGGTTACAATAGTATCATTATCGAGCAAAACGCATACTCAGGTGGCTGCATTGAAACTTTTCACTCAAACAAAGCTTCTGGATTCTGGCTAGAGCTTGGCGCGCATACGCTCTATAACTCCTATCATAATGCTTTAGCGTATCTTTCTGATCACGATCTTACTTCAGCACTTCAAAAACGAGAGAAATTAAGCTTTAACCTTATCAGCAAGAATGGCGAAATCACCAGCGTACTGAAACATTTAAATCTATTTCGCGCCGCCCTTGGCTGGCCGCTGTTTTTCTTAAGCTCCGCCAAAGATAAAACGGTTAAAGCGTATTTCAGCTTTCTATTTGGCAAAAAAAATTACGAACAAACACTCAAATACTGCTTCAATGCAGTCTTATCTCAACATGCTGATCAATTCCCTGCTGATTTTTTATTTAAGAGGCGTCAAAAAGATAAATCCTTCCCTCGCAGCTTTTCTTTTCAACATGGACTCTCAACACTTTTCAATAAATCCATAATTAATGGGCTTAATCTTAAACTGAATACAAAGGTTACCTCACTTAGTTATGCAAACAACGCGTGGCAAATTAAAACGCAAGAGGAAACCTATTACGCAAAAGCATTGTTACTTGCAACCCCTTGGCATGTTAGTCAATCACTTTTAAAGGATATCCAAAGTCCAATTGCCGATATTAAATACCAGCCAAAGGTATCCAATTTTATAAGTTGTGGCATTATATTAGAGAAAAAACACACCGCTCATATTGAAAAGCTGGCAGGCTTAATTGGTGTCAAACAAAGCTTTTTTTCTGTTGTCTCTAGAGATGTTATTGCAGATGAAAAATATCGCGGATTCACCATTCACTTTTTTGAACGCCGCGAATCGGTAGAAACACTGCTTGAGAAATTTCTTCAATCGCTCAATATTCCCAAAGAGCATCTTATTGACACGAAAGTTAAGAAAAACACTCTGCCAATGTATGATGCAAACCATGCAGAGTTTCTACTGAGCCTAGATAAAGCTCTACACAATGAGCCAAATCTATATTTAACGGGCAATTACTTTACCCGCTTAGCCATCGAAGATTGCATCAAACGCTCTGTGAGCGAATATAAGCGCTTTCTAAGCAATCACCCTTCCTCTATTAGCTAACACGTAAACCCGCAACCGCTCCCTCATGTGGCTCAAGAATATATAAATCTTTACCATCGCCAGCGGCAAGCACCATGCCTTCAGAAACACCAAAGCGCATTTTTCTTGGCGCTAGGTTTGCAACCATCACCGTATGCTTACCAATTAAGCTTTCAGGATCATAAGCAGACTTAATCCCAGCAAAGACTTGTCTTTGTTCTGCTCCCAGATCAAGCTTCAAACGAAGCAGCTTGTTTGAGCTTTCTACATGCTCCGCTTCAATAATCTTCGCAATACGCAAATCCACCTTTAAGAAATCATCAATTTTGATTTCAGGGGCAAGATTAAGCGCATTTTCTTTAACTACTTCTTCAACTTGCGCACCTGTTTCTTCAGCTTGTTTTTGTTTTGTTTCTTCAATAATCATATCAATTTTTTCCTTTTCAATACGAACCATAAGCGGCTTAAATTTATTAATCTTATGCGCACCAAGCGTCATTGGAATGTCACTCCATTTGATCGGCGTAATATTCAAAAATTGCTCCGACTTGGTGGCAAGCTCTGGCACAACCGGTTTTAAATAACCAATCAGCATTTTAAAGAGATTAATTCCTAAAGAACACACATCATGTACCAGCTCTTCTTTGCCTTCCTCTTTAATCAACTGCCAAGGTTTATAATGATCAATAAATTGATTCGCCTGATCTGCAAGCTGCATAATCAAGCGTATCCCTTGTGCAAAGTCACGATTTTCAAAGCAAATGCTAATTTCTTTATGTGCACTTTGAAAGCTATCCACTAGACTCTGATCAATAATTTTATCTGATAACACCCCATCAAATTTCTTATTAATAAAGCCCGCACAACGACTGGCAATATTAACGACCTTGCCAATCACATCTGAGTTAACTTTTTGCAAAAAGTCTTCCAAATTTAAATCGATATCATCAATTTTTGCAGTTAACTTACTTGCAAAATAATAACGCAAATAATCCGCTTTCAAATGATTTAAATAGGTTCTCGCTGATACAAAAGTCCCTCTTGATTTGGACATTTTTTTGCCATTAATGGTGAGAAAGCCATTTACAAAAATACCACTTGGCTCACGGTAGTCTACAGAAGCCAAAATTGCCGGCCAAAAAAGCGCATGGAAATATAAAATATCTTTGCCGATAAAATGATAAAGCTCGCTGTTTGTTCCTTTTTTCCAATAGTTATCAAAATCAATGCCTGATTTATTACAGTAATCTTGGAAACTGGCTAAATATCCCATTGGTGCATCAAGCCATACATAGAAAAACTTTTTCTCATCTGTACCTGGGATTGGAAAACCAAAATAAGGCGCATCACGCGAAATATCCCAATCTTGAAGTCCCGCTTCAAACCACTCTTTTAGCTTATTTTTCACTTCAGGCTGTAGAGAGTCTGTGGATTTGATCCAGCTTTGAATTTCCTGAGATAAACTGCTTAATTTAAAGAAATAATGCTCTGAAGATTTTTCAATTGGCCTCTCCCCTGTTACCACAGAAACTGGGTTAATCATATCCAAAGGCGAGTAAGTGGCACTACACACTTCACAACTATCACCATATTGATCTTCAGCCTTACACTTTGGACATGTGCCTTTTACAAATCGATCAGGCAAGAACATATCTGCTTTAGGATCATAGGCTTGCAGAATTTCCTTTGAGTCAATAAGTTTCGCTGCTTGCAACTTCTCATATATTGCCTCAACAACTTCCTGATTCAGCTTATTGTGAGTTGAATGGTAATTATCAAACTCAACCTCAAAATCCATAAAATCATCTAAATGTGACTTTGACATTTCTTCCACCAGCTTTTCAGGCTTCACACCCAGCTTTTGTGCACGGAGCATAATAGGCGTTCCATGGGTATCACTACCACAGACAAAATGACACTGATTCCCTTGAAGTTTCTGAAACCTTACCCAAATATCCGATTGAATATACCCCAGCATATGCCCTAAGTGCAAATGCCCATTGGCATAAGGCAATGCATTTGTTACCAAAATGTTTCGCATAACAGAATAATTATAAAATTTGAATGGCATTATTATACCATTGCTAGGTCAGTTTGCGGATGCTAATTGTGAAGAAATTTATGCAGGCACAGTGTTACCACTCCAAAGAGAAGTCAATGCTGAAAACAAATCATTATGACTTAAGACATGACGCGTTCTTGTTTCTCTTGCTCTATAGATATATCGAAACCAATATGAACGCTGAAAATCGATAATCCTCAAGATCTCCTCAATGACTTCATAAGGTGATTGCAAGAAATTTGATAACGGGGTATTTTCTAAGATACGCCAAATATGCACTCTTTTACTCTGAGTGATGTTAAAATCGGGCGTGTAAGTTGTTTCCGGCTGAAAAAGCATCTGTAACAAAAGATAACTATAACAGGCTTTAAATGGCATGGAGATATTGAGTAGCTCTGCTAGCGCAAGCTGGTAGACTGGTTTTAATATGCGTCCGTTTTGTGAGGAGCAAGTAAACTCAGCTCTGTTTTTAATTAGATGCCCATAGATTGCGGTACTAAAAAGACTATCAATAAGTGGCAATCTAGGAAAATCTTCAGCATAAATCTCTCTTCGGTGATATTTATACAGCGCTCTTATAGGTACCAGAACCAATTGTTGATAAGTAGATATGGAACGATTTAAGCTGTGTAAATTTAAACCCTTTTGACGCGCTTGTGTAGCAGCGGCATCTATCGCTTGATATGGCGTTGGGCTCATTATATCTGTAGATATAATTTTTTGTAAAAAGTTAAAGTCATATTGCTGATTTTGTGGAGAAATCGCCTGCTCATGCTTAAAGATCTCAGCCAAATTTTCTACCTGAGAGCTTAAGAGATGCTTAACTTCATTTTCAACCTGACTAACAAAGGGCACCATGATATTTTTAAGGTTATAGAATAAGGTCAAATGCCGCCTTTCATCTAGAGAACCTTGAGTGATGAGCGAAACTATATCCGCGCCATCCAAGAGGAGTTGCGTTACTTCACTTGAAGCACTTTGATTAAGAGCCGCTGTTATTTTATTTAAGAGTAGCGCTTCTTTTCCTACAATGACACTTTTTAGAGGTGGTATTTGGCTGCGCTCTAATGTCAGATTTGTCGCACCATTCACCCTGCTTTCACTTGCAGTAAGATTATATTTCTTTGCAATGTTTTTAAATTTTCCTTTCATATTTTAATGTCATAGCACAACTATAGAAACAATATAATCAAAAGAAATAAAACATCAACAGAATATATAATGAAATGACAGCATTCAAAGCGTTGGCTGAACACATAAGATCCCACCTCTTATCCGAATCTTATGTACTCAGCACCCCCGCACTTACTTGACAGACACTTAGCAAACAAGCATCTGATGATATGGCCACTTATCCCCCGGCTGCATATCTGAGACCCATATTATGTGATATTAATATCACTGTAAAGTAAAATATTTACTTATTTTTACTTTTTTAAGTAATTTTATCTTGCTAGGTAAATATGTTATGATTCACTCTGTACAAACAGAGCTGATTATAGCTACACTACTAATTATGTAAATGGGGAAAATTCCATAATGAGTGACAAACAAAATACGGTTAAAATTATTAGCCATAATATTTTTGCTTTAATGAAGAAGCATCAAATAAAATCAGTCAGTGAGCTTGCTAGACAAATTAACTGTTCTGCAACCACCTTATACAACATCACAAATCATGCCAATAAAAACCCCTCAATTGAAACCATTAAGATGATTACTGATTTCTTTGATATTTCAATTGATGCATTTATTTCTGAGAACCTTTTTACTCAATCAAGTAAAAAATCACGCGCCTGCCCTTTGCTTGATATAGAGCACATCGCTGCATTTTATGAAGGCAAGTTAGATGCCTCTGATATTGCTGTCACTGAGATATCTAATACATTTGTTTCAGAAAAGGCATTCGCCATCAGGCTGAATAAAAATATCACCCCTTATCAACAGGGCAATATTTTAATTTTTGATGCGCTTGACCCCTATGAAATTTCATTTCCTAATCTTTGCCTGCTCAATATAGGCAACCAATATCTCATTGAAAATACTTACTTTATTGACAACGAGCTTTATATTAAAGAATCTCAGGGCTTTTTAACTAAAAAAGAAGTGCTGGTTCCTATTAATGAGAAACATCAAGACTGTAGCCTAGCTGCAACCTTGATTGAGGTGAAGTTTTATAACTAGACTTAATACTTTCCATAGTCATTACTACAACGCTCAGTATCTATCTTAAATCCAACCATTTTCGCAATATTATTGCTTGGCAGCTCAACAATATCTGTTTTTTCAAGGCGCTTAATATATAAAGCGATTTTGCTTGAAAAAATACACGCAATGATATCATAGCATAGTTTTATGGTATATTGAGTTGCCACAATGACTAATATAGTTTTGACTGGCACCACGAAAAGGAAAACTCCAAAACAAAAGATAAAACTATCCACCAAAGTGCCTATTGACGTTGCACTGATAAACCTTACCATGATTCTTCTACGTTCTTTTGTTGGCTGAATACCATGCTTCCTTCTAGAATAGTATTTCATCCTAGCAATAATATTGGTATTCACATACTCTGCTATAATAAAGCTGATAAAAGATACCACAAAGGTTCTTAAAATATCTGCTCCATAAAATACTAGCTCTTGGATATAATTATGGCCATCAACTGTCGGGAGTAATGATAATATCACCAAGGCAATGATTGCAAGTAACGAAGTAAATACAACAATAGTGTAAATTCGTCTAACAATAGAAAAGCCATATATCTCAGTTAAGATGGAATCTATCAAAAATGTGAATGCATAAATAAAAATTGCTGCAGGAACTGCAAGAGAAACCCCTCCAATACTACCAAGACTAACTAATGTTGATCCCGTAATGTTAGAGGTAAAAAAGACAACTGTATATAGTGATACAAAGATAAGAAATATATATTTTTTATCTTTTAGAGCGGATGACTTTATATGTTTCCTTTGTCGGCCATATAAAGCCTGCTCTTTCCCTGCATGGAATGCAATCGTACGTTGATCCACCTCAGAAAAGAGATCTAAAATATCATCATTAAAAAGTTTCGTAGCGCCTTGCGTGGCACTTTTTTTAGTCAATGTATCATAATACTCAATGCTAAATGCATTAGGATCAATATCACCTATTTTAAAATGTATTTGAGACATAAAGTAAGAATTACTGTCTTACAAGACGTAGATTTTTAAGCGCTTCATCTATTTCAAGCTCACTTAAAGAACTACGAAGCGGATTAATATCCAAGCCACCTCGACGAGTATAACGCGCATAAACCAATAATTTTTCAGGCTGGCAATGCTTCATAATATCCGTGTAGATTCGCTCAACACATTGCTCATGAAACTCATTATGATCACGAAAAGAAATAATATACTTCAATAAGCTTTCATGATCAATTTGCGCCCCTTTATAGGAGATCATTACACTACCCCAATCTGGTTGGTTGGTAACAAGGCAGTTTGACTTTAGAAGATCACTTGTTAGTGTTTCCTCCACAATCAGCTCAGAGGCACACTTAAGAAGCGATGGGTTTGTCATATATTCATTAATTTCGACATCCAACACATCCAGATTAACCCCTGAGAACCCATTGACGAATGTACAATCATATTCACTTAATTTAATCAGTCGAACGATTACTTCACCATTTGCTGCTTGAGAGAGGTCACTTTTCATCAAAGCGGTTACTTCACTTTCACTGTGAAATTTAGTGTTATTAAACGAGTTAAGATAAAGCTTAAAACTCTTAGATTCAATAATATTTTCTGAATCTGAGCTAATTTCAAATACCCCAACTCTCACCTCTGGTTTGCCTTTACTATTCAACCAAGAAATTTCAAAGCTACTCCAGATATCAACCCCGCTAAAATTAACTTTTTGTGATAATCCTAGCTCCTCTCGTTTAATCAATCTTGGAATTGGGAAAAGTAAACTTGCATCATATTGTGTTAAATAATCAGATTTTTTACCTAACTCTGATAATTCTAACTCCATACCATCTACCATTTAATAACCATCCATTATTTTGTAAATTTAAGACAGAATGAATCTATCATATTCTGCAAAACTCCACAATTAGCAAATGATTAAAATGGCACAGTTGTCCTTTATAAACTAAGCTCAATATCATCTAACACGACACTATGCTGATATTATGACCAATCAAAATATTGCTACGATTCCACAAAGCTCCCACCCACGTGCGCTTTGGGTTTTATCAATTATCTATACTACCTTCACATTCGCCTTTGGCGTTCAAATGACTAATCTTTTGGTACGTTTAAATACTTATTATGGTCTAAGCGAAACGGCTAGTTTTAATTTGTTTGCTGCTTTTATGTCATTGGCTTACACACTTCCTGTGCTTGGCGGATATCTATGCGATCGCTTTGGTTTTAGAAATTCGGCTGTTATTGGGCTTTTATTCAGCGCCATTGGCATGTTAACGTTAGCGCTTCCAGGCTTTCACACCATGATGCTTGGGTTATCACTTTTTCTTGTTGGAAACGCCCTTTGTACGCCGGCCATTTGGTCTTTGATTGGCATGCTGTATCATAAAGATGATCACAAACGAGAATCCGGCAGTACACTTTTTTATGTTGTGTTTAACATCGGTTTTTTCTTATCGGATATTTCCTCTGGGTTTGTGTTACAAGGTATTGGCAAAATTGGTCTATTAATCTATGCGCTTCCGCTGTTTGCTGGCGCACTGATTATGCTGATTATTCGCAACAAATTTAGCACCTTTAAAGAAAAAGAGGCAGGTTGCCGCTTGCCAAGACTACATAACAAACGAAATGTAACTGTACTTATTATCACTTCAATTATTCTAACACCTATCTGTCTGATCTTACTTAACTATGTTTTAATTAACAGCATTCTGTTATGGTTGTTTCTTGTGTTCTCACTTCTTTATATCCTATTTATCAGCTTTCGCTTATTCAAAAACCCAGATCAAAAGAGAATTAAAGAAGGCAAAAGAATGTTCGCCTTTTTTATTCTCTGCCTAATCGGTTTCTCTTATTTCATTATCTTTAACTCAGAATTTGGTCTACTGCCGCTTTATGCTGAACATAATTTAAATAGAGTGGTTGCAGGCATCACATTCCCTTCAGGCAGTCTTACCTCGCTTGATCCACTTTATTGTGTACTTCTTGGGTTTATCTATAGCGCAATGTGGGATAAATTAAGTCAAATGAATAAAAATCCAGCCCTTGCGACCAAATTCTCCTATGGCTTAATCTTAGCATCCATTGGATATTTGCTTCTTGCGCTTTTAATCTTCACCAATATCAGCTCCACCTATTCCATTTTGTGGTTATTATTAATATTTTTCTTTTTTGTCTCTGGCGAGCTTATGGTATTTCCTATTGGTATTGCAATGGCTGGAAAACTTGCTGCCGAAGGAAAAGAAGGTCTATTGATGGGTGTTTGGAATCTAATTATCGGCGCCTCAGCGGTATTTGTCGGCTTTATTGCCTCATTTACTATCACACCAAAAGGCGCAACACTCACACAAAGCAATACTCAGTTTATGCAGGTATTTCTGAGCATTGGTCTTATTGTACTGATTGTTGGGGTTGTCATGTTTGCTATTCGAAAATTGATTAACCGGCTGATTTAGAATATATCCCTAGCACAACATGAGAACCTCATTATTCAACACACCTTAATTTTTTCACATTTGCTCAATAGTCAATTTAAAATAAACGCACTTTGCTCTGCCTCTGGCATGTCCCCAACAACTTCAGCCAGACGTGATTTATAATGCGCTCTTAATGCCTGAGATAGTCTTTGCGATTCTAAATCATTTGCCAGACGATACTGCTCCATGATCCGAGAGTTTCTTAGATTTAATCGTATGAAATTTCGCTCTTCACGACAGTTTTCGACAATATACTCAACTAATCGTACCACATGAAATGCACAATCATTATTTACCTGATAAGTGTAGGTGTAGTACTGCTGCCTTTCAGCTGCAATGCCTAATATCCTTGCAATATTTTGCGCATATCCCATTGGCGCACTTCTAAAAGAATCACAAAACACACTGGATAATTCACCATTAGCAAGCCTTCTAATAATCATTACTGTCCAGTGATGACCTACTTCATTAACTGGAATTACTAGAGATTGATTGTTAGCAAGCTGATTAACTTGGTAAATAACACTATCAGCATTACATAAACGCTCACCCTCAACCATCAGCGGCGGGTCTAACAAGCGATAGCTTGGATCACTTTCCAGTGCTGCAATCAGCAATAAATAGATGATTGGCTGCTGAATAAAATTCGCATGACCGATCATTAATGCCTCAGCATCACCTTGTTTGTTCATCTCTTTAGATACACTATCAATTTCAATTTCCAACGGATCTAGTTTACTTTTATCGTCTGCTTTTAACCCTTCATATTTTGCCTCTGGATCATATTCACCCTTAAAATAACCAATATGATCTTCATTGCCTGTATAATTTTCTAACAGCTTACTTAACCCACCTTTTTTATCTACCCAACGGCCATGGGTCTTTTGCGCTTTTTGATTATCAATAATCAGCTCTTTAACAATACGATCCACTTCAGCCGCACCTCTTGCATGTACTAAAGCCTGAATCGCTTTATCAATTGCCTCTACTCTGGCACCTGATAAACGCCTATTTTTCCAAAAATCAGCAGCCTTTGTACTTGATCTGTGTTTTCGATACTTAAGTGCTAAAATCACCCGATCAATTTGCACGAGCTCTTGAAAGTCTTTCTCAGCATGATAGAGCACACCTTCTAACTCTTTAGGGTTAAGCTTTTCTGTGACCTTAACCCTGAAATTTCTCTTTTCATAAGGAAGGGAAGACTCACTCTCAAAGTAGCTTATTTCAACCCCTGAAATCGCTGATAGCTCTGTTTTAAGTGCAAGCTGAGCAATACTCACACCAGATTGTGCCATTCTCACCAGTTTAAAGGTGCTTGTTTTTTCTTTTTCAAACCTTGGCAGTAGCTCTGTATTAATTGCACGGACAAGGTCAGTGAGTCCAAGTCGTGAAAAACGTGGCTCAAGCTCAAAGCTCACTCTCTTACCTTCTTCCTTGAGAACAATCCAGCCGCGCCATTTTTTCTGTGTCTCAGAGGTACTTGATTTAATCTCATAGTATTTCATGGCAGCATCAATAATGCCTCGGCATACTGAAGAGGCTCGCACCTCATCATCAACGCCATCGGTTAAGTTACTCAACAAATGTTCTAACCATGCTTTGGTAACTTGATAATCCTTATTTTCAAGCTTTTTTTGTTTTATCGATACCCATAGACTCACAAGCTTGATGGTTTTTGCAGTAACCATACTCCTTGCATCTTTGCCAACAAAACCGGCAAACACAATCTGATAGGCCTGCACATTATTAAAAATAACTTTATCCAAAAATATATCGTTAAATTTATTAATGAAGCTAATTTGACCAAGTGCCATATTTGTTTTGCCCATCGCTGCCATTGCACCAACAACCCCTGCCATGCCATCTGATGGTGCCACCGGTTTTGCAGGCGATTTCATTAAATCAAGCGCACGTTGATAGGCATCAATCATACTTTGAATGCTAATTGTAATTGTTGTATCTAGAAAGCGTATTCCATGCATTTTAAAGAAGGTGTTTCCTATCCGCTGAGATAGCGCCTGATATGCTTCACCGTATTGATCTTCGGTGATTAAGCCTTGCTCTATCAGCCTTTTAACCTCACTTAACACCATCTTATAATCAGCAACAAGCTTCATTAGACTTGCCATCATATCTCGTATATGTCTTGTGTTCTTTGGCATCGAAAAACTCCTTTTTAGTAATTCCTAGCAATGAAAAGCACAAAAATCAGACCAAATTGATCTGTATAAAACCATGACAAATTTTTGCAGTGATGTAAAGATAAACACAATTGTTTGTTATTGAGTAAAAATATTTAGAAGATGTGAATTTTGTGGCAAAGCTCCTTTGTTGGAAACGCTTGCAATCTTTCCGGATACTGGCGCAAGAACATCAACCTCCATCGCATAAGATGGCTGAATCACACGCCCGATAACCATGCCTTTTTTAATAAACTCTCCGGGGTGAACATACCATTCATAAAGACCACCCATCTCAGCATAAATAGTTTTAAAGTTTGAAATTTCACAGTAGTTGACTTTATTTTCTATTTGAGACCCGCTCATCACACCTTTATGATAAAAATAATTCAAAATGCCATCTACCTGTTCAATGGCAAGTGACTTAGAAATCACCTCTTCAGAACCAAGCTCCAAAGTGTAACTTTCAACACACACCTCCGAGTTATATTTTTCCTTCTCCAAAGCTTGCTGCAAATGCCACCACGGAGAAAATATTGCTTCATCCAAGGCGCCACCAAATGTGTTTTCAATTAAAATCACATCGGAATATCCAAAGTAACTTGCCGTATTTTTGGTATAGCTTGGACTATAGAGGTATGTAATCGCATTATTGTCAGTATGCAAATCCAGCACAATATCTGCCTTATAAGCAAGTGATTGCAAACGATACGCCATATATTTTGCTCGCGTTAACAAATATGGCTTTGAAAGCGCTTCTTCAATCTCCTTCAGCAAAAGCTTTCGAAAATCTACCTTATACTCTTTCTCACTCTTATTTACATAGCTTTTTGCCAATGCATCATAGTTTAGATTTGGGTAAAAATAATACCGATTCCAATTATCTCCACTCATTGGATCAAAACGCCCTTGGTGGGCTGCACCAACTCGATGTGTGCCACCTACAGGGTTACACTGTGGCACGATAGTGATATTTCCATTTGGTCTTTTTTCACTAAAATGCTTTAACAGCTCAAATATAACGGCATTTCCTTGAATCTCCGCACCATGCATGCTTGCTTGAATATAAACGCTTGGCGCATTCTTATCCGACCCATCAACTTGTATCACTGTAACAAACAAATCCTCACCATAGGCATTTTGTCCCACTTTAAGTTTAGATTTTGTTATATAACTTGGGTATTGAATTTCCCCCATCATCACTCCTTTTAACTTCATTACTTTAGCCAACTCTCAGCACCTACTGGCGCTCGAACAATATGAACTTTATTATCCTGAAATATCACTTCAGCTGGCAAGGTATGACATAGAAAAAATGGCATACTTTCACTAAAACCATAAGCACCGACCTGATCATATAGCAAATAATCATCAGGAGAGACATCCTCTGAAAAAAGATAGCCGCCCATTTTATCCAAAGAAGTGCAAAGCGGACCGTGCACATGAAACGCTTTAGTTTGCATATTACTATCAAGCTTCTCTCGCAACAGCTGACATGGAAATGGATCTTGAGTTAGTGCAGGACGCAGCAAATGTTGCGCACCACCTTCTGTGATTAATAGCCCCTTATTATTCACCGTTTTTTTATCCACAATCCGACTAACATAGCCACCATATTCACCAACAGCATAGCGCCCAAGCTCAAGCCAGTATTCAGCACCTAGCTCTTCTAGATAAGCTTCTTTCAGCTCACTTAGCGCTTGATCCACCTCGCTTAAACAAAGTGTTTCATTTGCATTATGATGATAAGGAATACCAAGGCCACCACCAAGATCGATCACTTTTAAATCGATCTCTAAAGCATCACTTAAATGAATGAGCTTCTTTGTAATGGTTGTCCAAATCAGCTTTAGCTCATTGATATCAACAATATTGCCCCATTGAAAGCAATGAAGTCCAATAATATCAAGATAAGACAAATCATTAAATAAGCCATTGGCTTTTACTTCTTGCCACTCATTTGGCAGTAAACCAAATGGTGTCTGACAACCTCCACCGCCTAAAACATTCTCCTTATCGCTATCCCAAATAAGCTGCACACGTAAAAGTGCTTGCACTGGCAGTTTTTTAAGCTTGCTTAGTACTTTTAAATCGCAAAGTTGCTGCGCACTCTCAAGTACAAATATACGCACCCCTTTTTCTAAAAAATATTCAAGCTGCTCGTAAGATTTACAAGGCCCAGTATGCAATATATCTTTAGGGTCAACACCTTGTTTTAGCACCTGCTCTAACTCGCCAATACTTGCCACATCAAAGCGAAACCCCTCGGTATGTAAGGTGCGTATAATACTTGATAAAGGATTCGCCTTGAGCGCATAAAATAACTTCACAGGTAAGCGATTTAACCTCTCGGCATGCTTGGCAAGAGCATCCAAATCATAATAAAAAAAAGGAGCTTTAAGTTTTTTTGCTAAATCTAACAATACCTCTCGGTGGGCTGATACATCCAACATGGTAACTAACGAAGTGCCTCTTCAAGTGATAAGGCTTTATTGCTCTTATCATCTCTGTATTTGATAATAATTGGACAGGAAGCCTGTAAAAATTGTGCTTTTGCCCAAGGCGTATCAATTGGTCTTGTCCCTGGAATAACGACCGCACCTTCTGGAATTGGGGCGCCTTTTTCAAGTAGCGTTTCATTGACACAATCATAAACACGCACACCTTTTGATAGCACCACAGAAGGGGCAATCACCGCTCTTTTAGAGACAACTGCTCCCTCAACGATAATACTCCCAGCACCAACAAACACATCATCCTCAATCACAACAGGACTCATTCCAACAGGCTCTAACACACCGCCAATTTGCACACCTGCTGACAAATGTACGTTTTTGCCTATCTGGGCACAAGAGCCAACCAATACATGACTATCAACCATTGTTCCTTCATCAACATAGGCACCTGTATTGATATAAGCAGGCGGCATAATAATCACTGATGGCGCAACATATGCGCCCCGTCTCACAGAAGAGCCACCTGGCACCATTCTGACTCCATCATCCACTGAAAACTTTCTAGGCTTCAGATTATGCTTATCTACAAACCCATCATAGCCTTCTTCATACCCCACATTCTCACCAGCACGAAATGCCGCCAAAATAGCCTCTTTTGCGGTTACATTCGCTTCCCACTGACCAGATGCATTTTTTAATGCTGAACGTAAGCTACCTGTTTCCAATTGATTTAATGTACTTTCCCAACTCATTTATACTGCTCCTTCCAATTCATTTTGATACCATTTATTCACTGCATGATCCGCCTCACGCAACAAGCTTAAATCTGTTAACTCATCTGCAACAAGTGGCGCTCTTAGTGTACTATATTTAATGTAACTCTCTGCTGCCAACCACGCTTTCACAGGAATGGGATTAGCAACACTAAAGCAAGACTTTGCCGCCAACTGCCAAAGGATTTTTGTCTGATTTGTAATATCACCCGATAGTGATGCATCAACATATAGCTTTGCTGCTTTTGGCCAAATGTTAGATACGACCGAGACAAGCCCACAACCACCAACCTCAGCAAGCTCAGGCATCAGTGCATCTTCACCACTGTAGACACAAATATGCTTGGCAATATTCACATAATGTTTAAATCGCTCAATATCGCCTGAAGCCTCTTTAATTGCCCAGAAATTTGGATGTTGAGATAATGCTTCTACCACCTCATATGCAAGATTGACGCCAGTTCTAGAAGGAACATTATAGAGCATACAAGGCTTTTTTGACTGATCCAGCAATGATCTAAACCATATCTTTTGCCCCAAAGGACCTGGCTTTGCATAAAGTGGTGTGACCATTAAAAACGCGCTAATGGCTTGAAATTGGTTACAATACTCAACCCATTTAAGCTGTTCATTTAACTGAAACCCACCAACACCAACCATAAGTGGTACATCAAGAGAGAGATTCACGGTAAACTCAAGCACTTCTTTTTGCTCATCTAAAGAAAGTGCTAGCGCTTCACCTGTACTTCCTAACACCAAAATACCACATCCGGCCTCACTTTGGCGCCTCAAAAGCCGCTCAAAACTCACAAAATCAACACCGCCAAACTCATCCATTGGCGTAATCACGGCTGTAAATATTTTTGTATTACTCAAGCTCATTGATAGTGACTCCTTTTTTTACAATCTCATCAAACTGATAGAAACCTGTTAGTTCTTTGTGCAGATTTAAATAACGCGCTGACCATAGCGCCCCTTCAGCAAACAATGTGCGACTGTGCGCAGTATGTAAAAGCTCAATGTGCTCATTACTATTGTCAATATGAAGCGCATGAATGCCTTTAACATCATCTTTTCGAATTGACTCAATGGGGCAGTCATCAACATTGAGCCATGATTGCCATGACAGTGCTGTCCCACTTGGGGCATCTAGCTTTTGGGTATGATGTGTTTCAGATAAACTGTATGCCGTTTCTTTAGATAGGGATCCAAGTTTCCCAAGTGACGAAAGCGCCTCTTTTATCAACACCATAGATAGGCTAAAATTATGCGCCACAACCCACGGTTTTCCTGCCTCTGTCACGCTTTGTATGAGCTTTTGATCATACCGAAACCCTGTTACGCCGCTAACAACTGGTATTTGTACCTCTAAAAGCACTGGATAAATATGCTCAAAAACAGCTGCATTCACAAATACAACTGCAACATCAGCACCTTTTAATTTCTCACAAGTTGGTGGATTTTGCGAGTCAAAGACTTGATGAATTTCTTCTCTTTTTAATAGATCAATAACTGCCTGACCTGTTTTTCCTTTACCAATAACAGCAACTTTCATATTACCACCTTTTCATGCTCTGCTGCCTGAATAAAAAATTGTTGATAGATTTTTTGTATCACTTCAACAGCATCCCCTTTATTAACCAATAAGCAGATATTATGCCCACTTGCTCCGTGAGAAAAAAGACGAATATTATATTCTTTCAAACTTGAAAACAGCTGACCACTAATCCCACTTGTGACATGCAGCCTATTTCCAACAACTGCAATAAGTGACATATTCTCTTCAATATTAATTTCCACTTGCCCAAGTGCTCTAAGCTCGGTTAATAAATCGTTGGTAATCACACTCTGACCAATCGATTGGCTACCAATATGATCAATGGTTAAGGCAACACTCACTTCACTTGTTGTCACTAAATCAACACTCACTTTATGTTTTGCCAAAATAGCAAAAATATTAGCCAGAAAACCACGCGTCTGAAACATATCAAAAGACTTAATGGTCAACAAAGTTTGATTTTTCCGCTCAGCCACCGCGTGAATGCTGTGAACTTCCTCTTGATTCTCTTTTGGAACTATCCACGTGCCACCAGCTTCAGGATTCAAAGTTGAGCCGACAAATACACGGATATTTTGGCGAATTGCAGGCCAAAGTGTGGCCGGATGCAGCACCTTAGCACCAAATGTTGCAAGCTCAGCGGCCTCATTAAATCTGAGTGTTTCTATCACCTTAGCAGAAGGAATCACCCTTGGATCTACCTGATATACCCCTGCAACATCTGTCCAAATTTGTAGTGCCTTTGCCTCTAGAGCCTCTGAGATTAAAGCCGCAGAGTAATCACTCCCACCACGACCTAAAGTTGTTGTATTTCCCTCAACATCTGCTGCAATAAAGCCTTCTGTTACATATATAGTATTGTGTAAATCATTCAATGTATTTAATACATTTTCTTTTGTGCGCACAATATCTGGCTCGGCCTGCCCAAAATGTGAATTACTCTGAATAAGCGATTTTGAGCAAATATAGCGCGCATTTACTCCGGCAGAGATAAGTGATTTAACCATTAGACGTGCTGAAATACGCTCACCGAACGATAAAATTTCATCGCAAATATGAAGATTATGCATACGTGAACTTATTTGACATAGCTGCGATAACTCAAAGAGCATTGCATGCACCTCCTTTTCAAGCGACTCATCATCAAGTTGGATCAAAATAGGGTCAATAATAGATCGAATCTTTAAGAGCACTTCATCAGAGTTCACTTGTAATTTGGCTGCTTTGGCCAATTGAACCAAGAGGTTTGTCACCCCTGATTGTGCGCTGACGACAACAACACGAATTTCTGGTGTTGATCTGACGATATTAACACAATTTTCAATCGCAGAAATATTGGCAACACTTGTGCCACCAAATTTCGCGACGATAACAGACTGATGCATACTCAGTTTCCTATATTATCGACGCGGGGAAATAACGGTGTTTGAATCAATAACAAAAAACAACCGAAGCGCCCCACATCATTTTGTTTGTGATGTGACAGTACTAATATCTTTCAACATTAGTCCCAAGACAAATGAACATAACCTCAATTCACCTTTCGGCACGCACCCTATTTAACTGCTGGTCTTTGAGTGTTATGGCTCTTGCAACAGAATATGGCTCGTGCGCCTCTTCTTACTGATCACTTTATATCAAAAGCGACCTTAAGGCATACTATAACGCGATCTTTCGCTTAAGGTCAATTATTTAAGGAAGAAATTTATGGTAGAAATGCGAAAGCCATCATATTGATGGCTTTCTATTATGGCGTCCCCAAGGGGATTCGAACCCCTGTTACCGCCGTGAAAGGGCGATGTCCTAGGCCTCTAGACGATGGGGACAAAACAAGTTTTGTCATTATCTGGTGGAGCTAAGCGGGATCGAACCGCTGACCTCTTGCATGCCATGCAAGCGCTCTCCCAGCTGAGCTATAGCCCCGAGACAAGTGGGCATTCTAGAGCGCTTTGATAGCACTGTCAAGCACTAGCCTCACTCTTTTTATCAATTTCTTGAATTGCTCTTTCTAAGCGTTCAATCACACGCTTTTTACCAATCCATTTCAGTGTAATGCCAATATCTGGAGACTGACCTGATCCGGTAACAGCAACCCGCGCTGGCATACCAACTTTTCCCATCCCTAAATCAAGCTCATCTGCTGTTTCTTGAAGGGCATTATGCAATAGTGACTCACTTTGCCAAGCATCTTCATCTGCCTTAGCCAACTTGTCTTTTAAATGGGTAAGTACATGCTTAGATTTTAAGGTTAAGTGCTTTTTAGCAGATTTCTCATCAAAACTGTCAAAATCCTGATAGAAATACAAGCTCTTTTCTAAAAGCTCTTTTAAGGTTTTAACCTTTTCAGCCATTACAGGGATAAGCACTTCTAAAGCTGGGCCATCTTCTATCTTCACACCACTTTGGTCAAAGTGCCACCTCAAGGCATCTGCAACTTGTTTAGGCGGCAAGGTTCTCATATAGTGCTGGTTTAACCAATTTAATTTTTCGGTATTAAAGGCCGAAGCTGAAGCATTGATATCATCTAACTCAAAATACTTAAAAATCTCTTCCATGCTAAAGACTTCCTGATCCTTATAAGACCAACCAAGACGGATAAGGTAATTGATCAATGCTTCGGGTAAATAGCCCGCATCACGGTACTCCATAACACTCACAGCGCCATGACGCTTAGAGAGTTTTTTACCATCATCTCCTAAAATCATTGGCACATGAGCAAAAACTGGAACAGGTGCTTTTAAAGCATGATATAAATTAATTTGCTTTGGTGTATTATTCACATGGTCATCACCACGCACAACATGCGTAATTTCCATATCCATATCATCAACGACCACGCAAAAATTATATGTTGGCGAACCATCCGTACGCGCAATAATAAAATCATCGAGCTCTGCATTGGAAATAGTAATATCGCCCTTAACCGCATCCTCCCAACTCACTACACCTGTTAATGGATTTTTAAAGCGAATAACGTGTGGCTTTGATGGATCTTGCGATGCTGGATCTAAATGGCGACAATGCCCATCATATTTTGGCTTTTCCTTATTTTGCATTTGCTGTTCACGAAGCGTATCAAGCCTTGCTTTCGAGCAATAACAACGATAGGCTTCACCAGAGGATAACAGCTGATCAATAACCTCCTTATATCGATCAAAATGTTCCGTTTGGAAATAAGGCGCATAATCTGCCTTTAAACCAAGCCAAGCCATGCCATCTAGAATCGCTTTTACCGCTTCATCTGTTGAGCGTTCCAAGTCAGTATCTTCCACTCGAAGTACAAATTGTCCATGATTCTTTTTTGCATACACCCATGAAAAAAGTGCTGTTCTTGCACCACCTACATGCAAATACCCTGTTGGACTAGGGGCAAATCGTGTTTTTACAACAGAACTCATATTTATTCAACCTTAAATTCATCTCACTTTAATCGAACGCCTGTCAGTTTACCGTAAAAAACGATGAATAATAAGACAATGAAGACGATTTTATTGCCTTTAACTGCAAAATAAACGCACATTGATATACACTAAATAGTATCCATATCTAGCAAATGGTTTTGCCTTGTGACAATTGATCTTCTTTTTTTATTACTCATTTTACTCAGTGGTGCTGTTGCTGGATTTGCATCGGGCTTTTTTGGCATTGGCGGCGGCGTGATTTTAGTCCCTATTTTCATTATTGTGTTCGAGCATTTTGGTCATGCAGGCATTGCAACCCACACTGCCATTGGAACCTCTTTAGCCATCATTATTCCCAATGCTTTGATGGCCAGCAAAAAGCAAATTGCTCTTGGGAATCTAGATACCTTACTATTTAAACGCTGGTTGCCTGGACTTATTATTGGTATTGTAATAGGAGGCATTGCTATGCTGTTTATTGCAGGCATTATTCTGAAGATTATTTTTCTTTTTCTACTGTTATTCTCAATGTTCTCTTTGTTTCTAAAAGACACCCACAAAACACCTGATGCGATAAGCACACCTTCCTCCACAATACGCATTGCAGCCGGCAGTAGCATTATCGCCCTTCTCTCTGTATTAATGGGCATAGGTGGCGGCACTTTTATTGTTCCGTATTGTAAGAAGCTGCTTCATATCAGCATTAAAAAAGCCATGGCAATTTCAAGTCTATCTGGTGTTTTTATTGGCATTGGAGGGACTATTATGGCAATTATCACAGGTGTCATATACCAAGGTCCAAGCATCCCACTTAGCATTGGGTATGTTAACTGGCTGAGCTTTTTGCTGATTCTACCGATGAGCTTATGGCTCACGCCAAAAGGTGTCTCAGCAGCGCATAAACTATCAGAATCAACCGTTAAAAAGTGCTTTATTGGTCTACTTCTTGTCTGTATTTTGCTGTTATTGGTAAAAATGTTCTAATTTTGTTTTGCTTTTTTGCTTAAACAGGGTAAATTATACTCTCGTAGCTTTTACAGTCTATTCATATCAACGCTAAAACAGTATCTTAGTTTTTGATTGATATACAAGTACATGTTCGAAAGATAAACCTATGTACACCTTCCTCGTTGATATTCACACCTTCTGCTTTTTTAAAAGAAAGCCCCGTGCTTATTTACAAGGGATATAAATGACAAAAGGAAATAGTAGTTTATGAAAACAGATAACAATCAAATGCTTTTACTTGGCATTTTAATGCTAACCATTGTCATTGACATTATGGGGGTTGGGCTTGTTTTCCCCGTTATCCCTGAGATTATTTTCTCTCACAACAGTGTGTTATTTGCCCCAGAGACATCACAAAGCACACGAAGCTTGTATTACGGTGTATCGATGGCAGCGTGGCCGCTTGGTATTTTTATTGGCAGCGCAATCATCGGTCGTCTGTCTGATAATTATGGCCGTAAAACCATGCTGATCGCCTCGTTAATCGGTACAGCCATTGCCTATTTACTTTCAGTGCTGGCTTTCCATAGTGGCTCATTGGCACTTTTTATCTTCAGTCGATTTATTTGTGGTTTTTTTGGTGGCAGTTTCAGCATTGCACAAACCGTTATTCTTGATATATCTACCAGTGAAAACAGGATTAAAAACTTAAGCTTAATCACCTTGGCGGCATCAATTGGCTTTATCTTTGGTCCTATTATTACCACCATAGTAGGGATGCTCGCGACAACAGAGTATCAAGCAATCAATCTGCCTTTTCTCTTTGGTGCCATTTTAGCCATTGTTAATTTAATCAGCGTTTGCATGTTTCTGCCAGAGACCTATACAAAACCACTACAAAAAGCCAAGCTACACTTAATCTCACTTATTTTTAGCTTTCGCATTATGTTTATCGATAAGCGCGTTCAAATATTAGCACTCGCCTTTTTAATGCTGCAAATTGGTTGGGGCTATTATGCCCAAGCACTGCCACTTGCGCTGGCAAAACTCTTTGGCTTTGGACAAAGTGCTGTTGGCGGTATTTTTATTGTTTTAAGCGCAGGCTTTGCGCTCTCAACACTATGGGTGCAACAAAAAGTACTCAAACGCTTAAGCTCAAAGCAGGCCATGTATACTACTGCCACCTTACTTGCGCTCATTTTTCTTTTGGCGGCCACTTGGATTAATGTTGGCGTGATGATATTTAGTGCTTTTTTTAGTGCTATGATTCAGATCATCTTCTACACTGCACTACTGGCTGTTATTGCTTCAATGGTTGAAGAGCATGAACAAGGCGCCATCATGGGCGGCGCTACCTCTGTATTTGGTGTTGCCTGGTTTATCAATGCCTTTAGCCTTGGACCTATTGTTAATTTGAATGTTATCTTTCCATTTTATCTTGCTGCTATTGCATTGGCATTTGGCGGGTTTTTCTCCTATCTCCACTATAAAAGACGCTAATTACACCCCATCAATTTGGTATAAAAAGCTTTCTATGATTTTTTTATCTTTATATGCTGTTAGAGATAATGGGTATGGGAGAGATTTAATATGATCACATTAGAAAGTAATGCACTACTGACTATTGCAATTTCTATTTTGGTATTGCTTGCGGGTATTTTTATACAAAAGCGCGTGAATATTTTGTCACGCTTTTTTATTCCACCTCCAGTAGTCGGAGGCCTTTTATTTTCTATCTTAATCGCTATTTTAGCCTATTTTGAGCTACTGCATATTCACTTTGACTCCAGCGCGCAAAACTACTTTATGCTTATTTTCTTTGCCACGATTGGTTTTTCCGCTAGCCTACGATTCTTGTTTATTGGTGGGCGAACGGTGATTATTTTATTTGTTTGCATGTGTATTTTAGTAATATTACAAAACCTTCTTGGTGTTTCTTTAGCAAATCTTTTAGGATTGTCTTCTGCATTTGGGATGGCAAATAGCTCGGTAACCATGGTTGGTGGTCATGGCACTGGAATTGCTTTTTCACAAATACTTGAAGATAATTTCGGACTGAAAAGCGCAACCACTATTACTGCTGCCGCTGCAACTTTTGGGCTGATAGCTGGCAGCTTATCAGGTGGACCCGTTGCAAGATATCTTATGAAAAAATATCAACTGAAGCCAAAAGAGGATGCTGTGCATCCAGATACGCGAAAAAGCAATGAAGATCGGGTTTTATCGATCTGCCAACATGGTGTGTTTAATGCTGTTGTTATGATTATTCTTGCCATTGGTATTGGTAGTCTCTTCTCTGCTTGGTTTGAGTCTATGAATATTATCTTGCCCCCTTATATTGGTGCCATGCTTGCTGCGGCCATTATTCGAAATCTGGCAGATGCAACAGATATCTTTGAAATCAAAGACACAGAGCTTCAAATGCTTGGCGCAATTTCTTTATCGATATTCTTATCGATGGCATTGATGCAAATGAAACTTCTCTCTTTAGTCAGCCTTGCATTGCCGATGCTGCTGATTCTCTTTGCTCAGCTGATTTTAGTTGTTTTATTTGCACGCTTTGTCATTTTCAGAGCACTTGGCAAAAACTATGATGCTGCGGTTATGACCTGTGGAACAGTTGGGCTTGGCATGGGCGCTACACCTAATGCTATTGCCAATATGGAAGCTTTCACTGCCAAAAACTATCCAGCACCTCAAGCATTCTTTGTCGTTCCAATTGTTGGCTCTGTACTGATTGATTTTTTCAACGCTGGCGCCATTACAACGTTTTTAAATATTTTTTAGCTTAACGCGTCCTTTTCTGTAAAACGCTAAGTACATCATCCAATGAAAGATCTTGCGCTTTGAGTAATATCATCAAGTGGAACAAAAGATCAGCACTTTCCTCAGCAAGTTCCGCTTTGGCATCGGAATCTTTTTTCATCGCAGCAATGGCGACTTCCACCCCCTCTTCACCAACCTTCTGAGCCATCCTTGCAACCCCTGACTCAATCAATGAGGTGATATAACTATCTTTAGGTCTCTTATCAAACCTTGATTGAATCGTTGCCTGCAAATGCGTTAATACATTAAATTCGCCCGTAATAGCTCCATCACTATTATCAACCTTATCAAAGCAACTTGTTTTTCCCAAATGACAGGTTGGCCCTTTTGGATGTGCTTTGACTAAAAGCGTATCATTATCACAATCAAGCGACATCGTAACAACATTCAGTATATTGCCACTACTCTCACCTTTCATCCAAAGCCTTTTTTTTGTCCTGCTATAAAATACAACCTTCTGAGACTCTATCGTTTGAATAAGCGCAGCTTTATCCATAAACCCAAGCATCAGCACTTGATTGGTATTTGCATCTTGGATAATTGCAGGAACAAGTCCATCAATCTTTTCCCAGTCTATTTTTTCGGCTAATTTCTTATCCATTACATGCCCTTATTGGAATATTGTTACTGACTAAGTTTTCTTTTAAATCAGAAATTGAAATCAATTCATCATGAAACACACTTGCTGCCAGCGCACCACTGACCGTGCTTTTAGTAAAAACCTCATAAAAATGCGCTATTTCTCCTGCACCACCTGATGCTATTACGGGGATATTAACCGCTTGTGCTATTTCATTTAGATGATTGATTGCATAGCCTTTTTTAACTCCATCTTGATTCATACAGTTAAGTACAATCTCACCTGCTCCGCGCTTTGCAACTTCCTGTGCCCAAATAAGTGGATCTTTAGTTGTTTTAATGGTTTTTTTCTCATCACCTGTGTATTGATAGACCTGATAATGTCCTTTATTCTCTTTATCTTCTTTGCTATCAATACCCACAACCACACACTGCTGACCAAAGCAATCTACAAGCTCATTAATAAAATCTGCTCGCTCTAATGCTGGCGAGTTAATAGAAATTTTATCTGCCCCTGCATTTAAAATTTCCCTGGCATCTTCTACGGTGCGAATGCCACCTGCAACACAAAATGGAATATTAATATTTTCAGCAATCTGACTCACCCAATGTGTCCTGACACGGCACATATCACTGCTGGCACTAATATCATAAAACACCAGCTCATCAGCGCCACTATCTGAGTACTTTTTTGCCAACGGCACAATATCACCAATCACACGATGATTTTTAAACTTAACCCCTTTCACCACTTTGCCATCTTTAACATCAAGGCAAGGAATAATTCTCTTGGCTAGCATGTCAGCGCCTCTTTGAGTGTGAATTTGTTCTCATATAATGCCTTGCCAACAATGACACTTTTTACTCCAGCTTTTTTTAAACTTGTTAAATCACTTAACTGCCCAACTCCGCCTGAGGCTTGAAATACAATATCTGAATAGCGTCTTTGATAGGCTTGATAAAGCTTGATATTAGGCCCTTTTAGCAAACCATCTTTGGAGATATCTGTGCAAAGAACATGTTTTAATCCTTGTGGCGCGTAATACTCGATTAAATCATCAAGTGTTTGATCTGAAGTATTCACCCATCCATGAGTTGCAATCATAGGCAGGCTATTTTGAATATGAACATCAAGCGCCAGTGTAATCCTCTCACTGCCGTAGTATTGAAGGAGCTCGCTTGTTAGATATTTATCTCTCACTGCCAGCGAACCGATAACCACCCGATCAACGCCTATTGCAAAGAGTCTATCAATAATCTCTTTAGATTTAATCCCACCGCCTACTTGCAGTGTCATATCACATGCATCTCTTATTTGCTGAGTCACATCAAATTGCTCAAATGCACCTTTTTTTGCGCCATCCAAATCAACCACATGAAGAAACTTTGCGCCATTTGTTTGATACTCTCTTGCAACCTCAAAAGGTGAAAGTGGATAGGTGGTAAGTTGATTAAAATCCCCTTTTTTCAAACGCACACACTGAGCATTAATTAGATCAATCGCAGGTAAAATATTCACTTTTTCCCCTCATTAATAAAATTTCTTAATAGTGTCTCACCGACAGTTCCTGACTTTTCAGGGTGAAACTGCATGCCATAAAAGTTTCTTTTTTGCACCATCGCAGCAAATGGTAAAATATAATCACACTCAGCCATACAGTCTTCTGTAATATCCGCATAGTAACTATGAACAAAATAAAGGTGTTTGGTTTGCTCTAAACCTTGAAGCAGATTCACCTCTGCAATGTTTGTCAATGTGTTCCATCCCATATGCGGGACAGACTCTTTGGAATTATGTGCACTAAAAGATCTCACTTTTCCCTGAATAATATCAAGACACTTTGTGTCACCTTCTTCTGAGTGGGAATATAAAAGCTGCATCCCCAAACAAATGCCTAAAACAGGCTGTTTTAAAGTAGGAATAAAGGCATCAAGGGCATGGCTTTTAAGCGCTTTCATAGAAGATTTTGCATGGCCCACTCCCGGCAAGATGACATAATTTGCTCTACTGATCGCATCTTTATCATGCGTTAACAAACAGCTTTGCCCTAGGCGCTCAAAGGCATATTGAATCGAAGCAAAATTACTGCCACAGCAATCAATAATGGCAATCATAACACCCCCTTGGTGCTTGGCAGCTCTTTAGAGGTGCGCTCGATTGCCTGAGCTAATACTTTACCTAATGCCTTAAATGCGGCCTCAACCATATGATGTGTGTTTTCACCAGTGACTGACAGGTGTAGTGTTGCCTTAAGCCCCGCTGCAAACGATGAGAAAAAATGTGATACCATCTCTGTAGACAACATGCCTACTTTTTCACTTGGGAAGTTTGCATTAAATTGACAAAAAGCACGGCCACTTAAATCAAGAGAAATCTTTGCTTCAGATTCATCCATTGGCAACAAAAAACCATAGCGGTTAATCCCATATTTATCACCAAGCGCCTGTGAAATAGCTTCTGACAAGCTAATGGCAACATCTTCAACACTATGGTGATCATCCACCTCCAGATCCCCTTTTACCTTGATATCAACTGAAAAACCACCATGCTTTGCAATCTGATCCAACATATGATCAAAAAAGCCAATGCCTGTATCAATTTCTCTTATCCCATTTTGATCCAAGTTCACAGAAACAGTAATGTCCGTTTCATTAGTTTTTCGCTGTATTTTTGCCTTTCTATCTGCCTGTAAAATTGCTTTACGTACAGCATGCCAATCTGGGGTCTTTGCTGTAGCAATTTTAATGCCCTCAATATTAAGCCTAGCTGCAAGCTCTATATCAGTGTCTCTATCACCAACCACATAGCTTTGTTTTAAATCAATGCACTGTTGAGTCAAATATGGAATTAAAAGACCAATCTCTGGCTTTCTACAGTGACATTTATCCTCTGGTAAATGCGGACAGATAAGTACATCTTCAAACTGAATGCCTTGTGATAAGAATATTTTTAACATCATATTATGTGCTGGATCAAAATCGCTTTGCGGGAAGGATGCTGTCCCGAGCCCATCTTGATTGGTGATCATCACAAGCTTAAAACCTGCATGACTCAAGTCTCTAAGGACGTCAAAAACCCCCTCCATAAAATCAAGCTTATCGAGTGAATCAACTTGATAATCTTCAGGCTCTTTAATTAAGGTGCCATCTCGATCAATAAATAAATACTTATATTGCTGCATTTTGCTTCATTATCTCGCGTATAGTTTTCATTAACTTTTCATTTTCATTTGGCGTACCAATGCTAATACGCACGAGATTTTCAATATCTAAACTACTTGAAAAATCACGTATTACAATCCTTTGGTCTAACAATATTTGATAGACGTTCTCTTTAAACTGGCACAATAGAAAATTACCATAAGATTGCCAAATTTTAATGACTATTGACTGTGATTTTAAAAATGTATATAACATATCTCGCGCCTTATTAATATCTTCCATCTCTTGCTGATAGCATGCTTTAGAGGCATGAGAGCACAACTTCTCGATAGCAGCATTGGCCACAGGTGTCGGGATTGGATAAGGCGCAATGATGCTACTTAACCAAAAAGTCAGCTTTTTATTGGCAATCACGCTGCCAACCCTTGCCCCTGCAAGCCCCATCGCTTTTGACAGGGTTCTTAAAACAACCACATTATCAAAGCGTTCGATCAACGTGCTTGCTGAAGCTTGCTTACTAAACTCAATATAAGCCTCATCAACCACAAGCATACTTTGCCCTTGTAATACCTTTGCAAGCTCAGCAATATCCTCAAGCGGAATAATCTGGCCAGTTGGATTATTGGGCGAGCATAAAAAAACAAGCTTTGTTTTATCTGTCATAGAAGATAAAAGGGTATGTTTATCAAACTGAAAATCATCTTCTGCAATAAGTTTACAAGTGTTACAAGCAACCCCCTGGAGTGATGCTGAAACACGATACATGCCAAAAGTTGGCTCAAGTGCTAAGATTTCATCTTCATTATAAGTGCAAAACAAGCGGATCAATAGATCAATCCCTTCATCACTTCCTCTGGTAATAAGTAGCTCATCTTCCGTAATCTCATAGAAATCTGCCAATAGCGCCTTTAGTTTTTTAGGTTGTGGCTCAGGATAGCGATTAAGTCTTTTCTCATCATTATATGGAGACTCATTAGCATTTAGCCATATCTCCCCTTGAAGCTTTATTGAGCGCGCTGATTTGTAAGGAGAAAAACACTGTAAATCCCGACGTATTAATTGCTCAAAGCTCATAAAAAACTGCCTTTTCTAGATCTTTTAATCTAATATCAACTGCCAGAGCATGTGCATCCAATCCCTCAGTTAGGGCGAGTTTACTTGCCATTTTTCCAATGTTTTTGATACCTATATCAGAGACTTCCTGTACGCTGATTGCCACCATAAAATCACGTGTTTCAAGTCCGCCATAGCTCTTGGCAAAACCCGAGGTCGGTAGCACATGATTTGATCCAGTAAGATAATCACCCAAGGCTTCTGCTGCATATTGACCTATAAATACAGCTCCTGCTGCCATCACTTGAGAAAGAAGCGCTTTAGCATTGTCAGTATTAATAATTAAATGCTCTGGTGCGTACTGATTTGATAGCCTTACAGCTTCATCTAAGCTCTCAGTCAAAACAATTACCAAGTTTTGAATGGATTTAGTTAAAATGCTTTGTCGAGTAAGTATTTTTGATAGGTTAGTTACTTCATTTTGCACTTTATCCACTAGCTTTTCACTATTGGTTAATAAAATAGCCTGCGAATCAACGCCATGCTCCAATTGCGCCAATAAATCTGAAGCGATATAACGTGCATTTGCCTTTTGATCAGCAATCACAAGCACCTCTGATGGACCTGCTGGTAAGTCAATCGCTGCGCCCTTGGCATCTTGAGATACCTGAAGCTTAGCCTCTGTTACCCAGCTATTTCCAGGGCCATAAATTTTATTTACTTTAGCAATGCTTTCAGTCCCATACGCCATTGCCGCAATCGCTTGGGCGCCACCAATTTTATATACACAGCGAACACCACAAAGCTGAGCGGCAACCAACAAAAGCGGGTGAATTTTCTTAGTTTTATCACATGGTGTGCAAACTGAAATATTTTGACAGCCTGCAATTTTCGCAGGAACTGCCAGCATGATAAGTGTTGAAATTAAAGGCGCAGAGCCTCCTGGCACATAAAGACCAACCGATTCAATGGCGTGATATAACTTTTGGCAAATCACACCATCTTCCGTATCAACAATAAGCGTTTTTGGTTTTATCTCTCTATGATAGTTTTCAACTCGCTGGATGACTTTTTTGATGAGATTAACCTCTTCTTCACTTACAGATTGAAGAGCGGCTTCAAACTCCGCATCACTTACTCTCAAATCATCGAGCGCCACACCATCATACTTCCGTGTGTATTCATATAGTGCGGCATCTTTATTGGAATAGACATTTTGTAGTATTTCGCCAACAGCACTTTTTAGCGCCTTATTTTTCGAACTTAATGGTCGGGATAAAATACTATCTTTTTCACTATCTAACAGTGTTTTGTAGTCATATATTTTCATAAACCCCTCTCATGCCAGCATTTTTTCAATTGGCAACACTAAAATGGAACTTGCCCTTGCTTTTTTAAGCTGCTCTAGTGTCTGCCAAAACACGCCCTCTTTCGTGACAATATGTACCGCCACTTTGTCATCAGAATGAGACAAAGGAATAACAGTTGGCTCTTCATGTCCCGGCAAAAGTTGAGCAATTTCTTTTAATGCTTCTTTTGGTGCATGAAACATAACATATTTACACTCTTTTGCCTGATTCGCCCCATCTATGCGATCAAGCAGTCTTTGATAAAATTGTTGAAGCTCACTATCAAGAACATTTGTGCTTTTAATCAGCACCGCTTCAGAGTTTAAAACGACTTGTAGCTCTTTAAGATTATGCTCTTCCAGTGTTCTACCCGTTGAAACCAAATCACAAATGATATCAGACATATCAAGACTTGGCGCAATTTCAACCGAACCTGAAATATTCAGCGCCCTAAGTGATAGGTTATATTGATCAGAGAAATCCTTTATAGTATTTGGGTAGGATGTTGCAACACGCATACCATTTAAGCTTTGAATCCCCTTAAACTCAAAATCATTTGGTGCCGCAAGTGATAATCTGCACTTTCCAAAGCCAAGTGTTCTCTCAGTCACTATATTTGTTTGTTCTTTATTATTTTGTGCCAAAGAGAACTCTTTTAAAACATTTTCACCGACAATACCCAAATCACATACCCCACTATTAACAAGCACGGGGATATCATCATCTCGAACGAATAAACAATCAACTGGCGTGTTGGCACTATGACAGTACAATGAACTTTTAGATAACTGCATATTGATGCCAATACTTTTTAATAAGGCAAGGGAGTCACTATTTAAGCGACCTTTTTTTTGAATAGCAATTCTGAGTCTTTTTCTTATTTGCATTTGATGTGTATCTCTATTTTTTTACGGTACAATGATGTGCATCATTCATTTCGGTTCAAGCGATCTAAAATTAAATTATATCCGCCAGTGCCATATTCAATACAACGTGCGATACGTCCAACTGTTGTCACACTAACTCCAGTCTCGGCATAAATTTGACGATATGGCTTTTGTGCTTTAATCTCTATTGCTGCACGTAACCTCCCTGCCATTGCTGTTATTTCAGCTGGCGTACAGATATCCTCAAAAAGCGCTTTAACCTCTTTTTCACTTTTGGCAAGAAAAATCGCTCTATATAAAAGATCGCTATCATTCTTTTTTGTTTGTTTGATTTTTTTATCGTCTTCTGCCTGCATCTTTAGTTTCCAGTCTTAACTCACATCATATTGTGTTATGTGTTAATGTGTTAATGTGTTAATGTGTTAATGTGTTAATGTGTTAATACATTACATCAGTTACAACCCTAAATCAACCTCTTAATGGTTTCTTTTAAACACAAATCTCAAAAACCAGAAATACTGGAAAATGGCTCATGGCTCATATCTATAATCAAATTTTGTGTTAAACTATAAAAAACAGAGCCATTAAATAAATGTAGAATGAGAGATGGACACAGAAGACAATCCGGTTCGCCTAATTAAGAAGTACCCTAACCGGCGACTGTATGATACAAAAACAAGTGCTTATATTACCATGGAAGATGTTGAGCGCTTGATTAACTCGAGTGAAAACATCAAGATCATTGATAATAAATCCGGAAAAGATATTACCCGTGGCATTTTAATGCAGATTATTAATGAGCTTGAAGATAAAAGCCCAAGACAAATGTTTAGTAATGCTTTTTTGACGCAAGTCATTAAATCTTATGGAACAGATATGCAAAACACTTTGGTCATGTGTTTTAATAAGACGCTTGATTTGTACTTAAGTCAAGCGCCTAAAGCCACTAATATCAACAAACCCAGCTCCAAAATGGATCCAAATACTTATTTTAATACCGTTGCCCGTGATAATATCTCTAGATGGCAAAAATCATGGGATAATTTAAAGAGTAAAAAATAAACTTATGACACATCGTTATGAAAAAGTTGTAAAGGTTATACTCAATTCCATTCGATATCGTGACTTTCATAAACAATCTTTGCTCTATACACAGCCTATTAATAGCCTGATTCAACTTTGCTCGACGCAATTGAAAATTAGAAATTTTACATTTTTTCGCCTATGGAATGACTTGTCCTTTTCAACTATTAGTGCTGAGCCCTCTTTGATAAAACCTTATGTCTTAAATAAGTTATGGCAATATGACCTTGTAGCAATCCCTTCTCTTACCCAGCCGATATATTCAAGGCTGGACGCTTATCCTTTTACTGCCAAGTCTATCTATCTTAAAAATATTCAAAAATATCAGGCAAAAAATGTCATTGTCATTGAACATGATTTACATACTTGTAAAGATAGTCACTGTTTTTTAGTTGACCTTGAAACCGATGAGATAGCCTTTCAAGAGATATTTAGACAGCTCTTTGACATCACCTTATTTTTCTACAAAAAATATCAAGAGAGAGATTTTCCTGAACCTAAAATGTTTGTGCCTAATACCTATTCACGTCCAACGCAACATTATTATTACAATAAGGTTAATACTTTGTTCTCACCTTATTTATCACTTAAACAGCATTATCACCTGACCGATAGAAACCTTGACTATATGCATCTGATTACGCTTGGACTTGCAAGTAGTGAGATCTCTAGCATCTTAAAGCGCTCCTTAAGGACAGTTGAGCAAACCATCGATAACATTCGCTATAATATGAATCTTAAAACGCGAAAAGAGCTAGAGGCTTTTTTGCAAGTTTTTTACCGCTCGCAAGTTGATGCTTACCTTGCAAAAAACAATCCAAACGTCATTATCCAACAGTGGAAGGATAAACTTATAACCCCTTGAATGAGACAATACTTTATACATTACAGGCTTAGATCAGCCATTGAAGTAGCAGCAAGCTTTTGTGTTTGTGTAGTTTCATCTTGATAATCTGCACTAATAAATACGCGGTAGCTTGTTGATGGCGCCAGTTGAATATCAAGTGACCTTTGTGTTGTCTGACCACTAAACGCAACTTTATACACGCCTTTCTCCAAATAAAGTATCTCAATATGATAGTTAAATATTGGCGCCTTTGCAGTTGCATCTTTTGGTGCATCCCAGATGAGTTTACCGCTCACATATTGCAAATTTAGCCCATTTGACCAATCAGCCAAGCCTGAAGTGTAATCACTTATAACAGGATAAGTATCGATATTCGCGCCGCTAAAGACAGGATCGCTAAACAGTCCCCAAAAACCATCTACATTGCTAAAGTGGTTATTATTGAACAAACTCCATAAAATGACGCTTTGTGGGTAGTGGACTGCTGTATTTTGCGTGCTGTTCATTGTCGTCGCCAAATCAGCATAGAGCGCTTTTCTGAAATTCACGCCTGTTCCATTTGGCCATGAGCGATTTTGCGGGCTACTTTTATCATCACTTGGCCAGCCACTTTCAGCCGCAACAAGTGATATCCGACCTTGATAACTAGTATCAAATGCATGGTTAAATGCCGTTAATATACTTGAGATAAGCTTTTGAAATTGTACCTGATCATTTACATTTTGTGCAAAACTGCCACTTCCGGCATAAATCCACCCCGGATAGATCGAACCAAAAACAGCTGGTGTAAACTCTTTACTATGATTTTCAGTCCCACTTAAGCGAATGGTACTTTGTCCCTTTAGGGCGATAAGATACGCCTCTGTTAAATGTTGAAACATCTTACCAAGCGTAAAGTTATTTACTGCAATCTTATCAGGGTAGCTGTAGCTGATAGGCATCTTGCTAAAAGTGCTACTTGCCTGCAAGTTACAATTCTCCCCTTCCACACAGTTGTTTTTGCCATAGATACCGTACTCAAGCACTCGGGTATTCGGATCATTATTTTGCATGCTGTAGTTGAGCATATTGACAAAATCAAATGGAAATATTGCACCATCTTTGCTCGTTTGATAAATCTCAAGTTTTGTTGTTGGCGCAGGCTTCTCTGCAATGTTATATGACAGCGTCGCCTGTGTTCCCACCGCAAAATCAAGCCCCACAATCACATGCCCTTGCAAACGATAAATATCAGAGAATCTGGGATCACTTGCATGGGCATTAGCAATAATATTATTCATTGTTGTCACATAATAAGGGGATAAAAAAGCCGTGTTAGCAAAAGTTGCCCCCTGTCCACTTCCTTGTGGTGAGTCATTAAATTGCCAGATTTTGTTACTTTGGCTGTACTTTGCCTGAATCTGTGTGTTACTGGCAAGCTCATTGCCAAGTAAAATTGCTTTCACCTGACAGCTATTGTTAGTACATAAATACTGCGCAATATTATTCAGGTAGGTCTTTATGTTCAGACAAATGGAAGTTGCCGGTGGCTCTTTAGCCCAAGGAGATGGATTAAAGCTTTCATTTGCCTTAGCATAACTGCAAATATCATTATTATACTGGGCAAGGGATGACCATTTATCAAAATAATTTTCACTTGTCACGGTTAAGCCTTTTCCCCCTTTTTTAGTAACCTGTTTGATGCTAGTAGCTGTCCCTGGGTTCCAATAGGCTTGATTAAAGCGATTATCCGGATGATATGCCAAAAAAATCACTGCCAATTTGGCATTTTTAATCGCTTGGTATAAAGAGAAATCATTTTTTTCACAGCCCATATCACGGAATGAGCCCATCACTTTCACAAGATTAAATCTCGTTGCAATTAAATTCATAATAAGCCCAATATCGCTTGCATCTTTGGCGTATTTGCAAACATCTCCCGGCGGTGTTAAAATCAAATTCACCCCCACTTTTGGCATAAATAATGGGTTTTCATAATAACTATAATAGCTCTCAGCGCTACTGGTTATCACTTTAAAAAGATTATAATTAAAATTGGTTTTCAGATAAAATGCACAGCTTTTTCCAGATGCTAGCGCTAAAGCTGATGTACATTTTGGATACAGGGTTGATGCTGTGTTAACTGAACTTACTGGATGCCCATTTAATTGAAAAGACTGAAGTGTGATGTTTTTCTGATTATTTACATTCGCCGAAATAATAATGGCATTATTCACATAATCATTAGATAGCACTAATGTGTTATTTGAAGCGGGTACACTTGAGACCGTTAAGACATGCGTTTGTGAACTGGATGCACCATTTGCAGTGAGATAAAGCTTATAGTTACCAGCACGTGTTGGGGTAATATCAAATTGACAGCTACTTGAAGTTGTCAGTGGAATATTCTGGCAATTATCAGCAACAACACTAATACCAGTTTGATTGGAATGTAGGCTAATCGTTGTGTTTTGACTCTGTGAAAGCGTTAACTCACTCGATGAATTTTGAATGCTTGCGTTTATGGTGACACTGCCGTTGACCAAAGAAGAGCTTGTGCTTAGCGTTTCATTGAGTATATAGGATCCAGCAGGTGGTGTTGGTGTTGAGCCAGAGGATCCAGAGCCCCCACAGCTTGTTATCAGTAACGTGATAGGCAAAATAAAGATAATATAGCGCATAATATCACTTCCATTTTTATTTCCAGCTAGTATTTAACTGTATCTTAGCATTCTCTTTAATAGCGCTCTAAAGCGCATAAAGCATCCATTTATATCATAAAATATCAACATCAATACGACTATAAAACAAAAGAAGATAAAAGAGAACCGTAGTTGCTACGGCTATTTTAATCGGCTAGATATGACTCTGGCTCTTATCACTCAATACGATGAATGCTAGTTATGCTAATAGCTCAGGAACTGGCTTGCCAATATTATGATAAAACGTCTCAACAAATGCTTCAAAATTCCCCTCTTCCAAAGACTGACGAATGCCCTTCATCAGATTTTGAAAGTAGGTGATATTATGAATGGTGTTCAATCTTGCGCCAAGTGACTCTTTGGTTTTATCCAAATGATGCAGATAGCTTTTTGAGAAGTTCTTACAAGTATAACATTCACAAGAATCATCAAGTGCTGAGGTATCAGTTTTATATTTACTATTACGAATACGCACCACACCTGATTTCACAAATAAGTGACCATTTCTAGCATTTCTAGATGGCAGTACACAGTCAAACATATCAACCCCACGGCGCACGCCTTCAACTAAATCCTCAGGCTTGCCAACACCCATTAAATAGCGCGGCTTATCCTTTGGCATCTGATGCGCAGTATGATCTAGAATACGAATCATATCTTCTTTGGGTTCACCAACAGAGAGTCCACCAATTGCATAGCCATCAAAGCCAATATCGGTAAGTGCTTTGAGTGATTTATCTCGTAAATGTTCATACATTCCACCTTGAATAATGCCAAAAAGCGCCGCTTTATTATCACCGTGGGCATGTTTACTTCTAAGCGCCCAGCGCATTGATAGCTCCATGGAGTCTTTGGCTTCTTTTTCTGTTGCTGGATACGGTGTACACTCATCAAAACACATCACAATATCAGAGCCCAGATCACGCTGAATTTGCATGGAAATTTCAGGGTCTAGAAATACCTTTGCGCCATCAATGGGTGAGCGAAAACTTACCCCCTCTTCTGTCAGCTTACGAAGTGCGCCAAGACTAAAGACTTGAAAGCCACCAGAATCTGTAAGAATAGGCCCCTTCCAACGCATAAAATCATGTAAATCGCCATGCGCTTTGATAATATCAGTTCCTGGGCGAAGCCACAGGTGAAATGTATTGCCAAGCACGATTTCAGCACCTGTTTTTGCAACATCATCAGGAGAAAGTGACTTCACCGCACCATAAGTCCCCACTGGCATAAATGCAGGCGTTTGAACCACACCTCTATCAAAAACAAGCTGACCACGGCGTGCTTTTTTATGCTCGCCCAATAAGGTAAATTTCATCGTATTGTTCTTTATCGAAAAATAATCGCATTATAATATAGTAATTACAGAAGATTTGAAATTATAAACGGCTAAATTCAAGAGATCTCATCGGGATATGGTTTAAATCTGCAGGCAGTCAAGCGGTTATACTAAGAGTACTTTTTATGATACATTGATACATACTCAGTTAATACTTGCCGTATTAGTGGCTGATAATTAATCCCTTTTGATGAGGCAATATGCTTCAAATCATCAATAAGGTCTTGTTGTAATCTGCAAGAAATAAGCTTCAAATTAAGCCCCCTATCTGCACTTGTTTTAAATGGCACTGCATGTTCAATATCCGCACCTAATTTTTTCTCATCCCAACTATTATCATTTTCGATATCAGCTAATAAGTGTTGTTCTAATTTTTGTTGTTTAGACATTTGTAAATCTCCCGTTCTTTGGAGTTAGGTTCATAGGAAGTTTTAAGCACAATATCACTCTCAAACTCAATAAATACTATTTTCAATAACCTTCCAGCATCAGTTTCAGCTAGAAACCACTGTGTTGGTGGTATCGTTTTATTTTGTTCTCTATCATCGATCAGTGTGCAACCTTCTCTATTGATAAAGCATTGATGCACTTCACTTATAGTTACTTTATGCTTATTCCAAAGTTTATCTTTAATCTTTGCTGTTGCAACTAACATAATGAATATTGCCTAATTAACTTTATATATCTATTGTATATGCAAATAAAGTATAGCGCAAGGGCAAGTACAAAAAGCATGCAAGATGTTTGATTCAGCTTGGAAGAGCGTTGAGGATGATTTGTTTAGCCAAATAGTTCAAGTGTAAGTGACAATAAAAAAATAAATTCAAATAATTTAGTGATGCCTTTTGTACTCTCTTAAGACTGCATTAATTTTAGTTTGATACCCTTTGCCCATTGATTTGAAATATTCAATAATATCGCTATCAAGTCTAATTGTGACTGATTTTTTTGTATTAGTAAAAGGCTTAAATTTAGCCCAATCAGCATCACCCATGTCAGAGCTATCAGAGTAATCTATTTCACTATCTTTCATATTTTTAACAGCTTCTAATTGCTGCTTTATATCTAGCTTTTTCTCTTTCATTTGCTTTCCTCACAGATATGATTCTAATTTTATTATTGCGCTCTGTATATACAACGTTAAATAAGCAATTTTCATAAAGCGAATAGGCCGTATACCTTATTTCACCGTAGTCTTTTCTATCATCAACCGCAACAAGCATGGAGTCATTAAAAAGATAGTGGACAATATCAAACGAGATTTTGTGCTTCTCAAGGTTTCTTAAGCTTTTATACTCATCCCACTCAAATTGCATTTTATATCTTTCAGCTCGACACAGCGTAATCACAATTGTACATACAAATGTGCATATTGTCAAATAATATCAAAGTAAATCAACTGCTTTTTGTTTAAGCTCATCTAAGTAGTCGCCCCTGAAAAAGTAGCTTTTCACATTGTTTTTGTGTGTTTATTGTTCACTGAACTTTATTTCAAAACTCAAAGATATGCCCTAATTGAGTTGAGCCAGCTTCTTCTGGATAAAAATAAATCAAACAGTGACATGCAGGACACAAATACCCAACCCATCTACCAGAGTGACTCATTTAATCTGTGTCAGGTATGTCTAAACAGGTGTCAATAACCTCATCACATGCTTAAGATTCATTCCCATTCCAGCTGAGATTGCATTAATCTTATCTCCAAGCTCGCCCTTGAGAAAATTGCGATCCATGCCATGGTCTGATTTCAAATGCCCGATAATCGGTTCAATACTGGAGCGGCGCTTCATGCGTTTTTTAATAGCCTGTGTCACTCCTCGCTTTTGCCCTGAGCAGTAAACCTTAACATCAGTAACACCATGCCCCTTGTAACCACGATCAACATGCACCTCTTTAATATCAGCACCACTTAGCTCTTTTGCTTTGGACAGCGATGACTCTAACGTATGACCATCATAGGGATTACCATGTAATGAATGAGAACACAAAATCCANCCTGATTTCACCGTTGCAACAATGGACGCTTTAACACCAAACTCATACTTTTTATGCGCCTTACCCTTGGCAATACACTCAACTTCAGGCGCATGAATAGCATAAAGTTTCTTCTTGTCTTTCACCTTCTGATTAAGTAACCGGTTAGATAAATGCAGTAACTCAGTCACCTCCAGTGGAACTTCTGATAGCTTCTTAGTTTTACGATCCATATCGCGATAAACACGAGCAAGGT
>NZ_KB902241.1 GCF_000379445.1 Fangia hongkongensis FSC776 = DSM 21703 | reverse complement strand
CCTCAAGATGAGATCTCCCGGGAATTAAATTCCCCTAAAGGGTTGTTGAAGACTACGACGTTGATAGGCTGGATGTGTAAGTGCAGTAATGTATGAAGCTAACCAGTACTAATTGCCCGAGAGACTTGGTTATTACTCTATGATAGATTGTTAAAGCTTTATGCTTAAAAGTTTTGGCGGTAATAGTGCTGAGGCACCACCTAATTCCATTTCGAACTTAGAAGTGAAACTCAGTTACGCCGATGATAGTGTGGCATTCGCCATGTGAAAGTAGGTCACCGCCAAGTTATTCCAAGCCAACAGGCTTTCATTATTTATTCAATACCAGATCACAGAAATACATCACAATCAATAAAGATTCTCTATACGCACAAACGCTATTTCAATCACAAAAGAACAACACAATAAGCACATCATAAACACTACACTACACAACAAAATATTAATTATACGTTAATAGCACCAAATCATATTTGGGTACTTCATTGCCCATTACATTTGTTATGGTACAAAATCAGTTTGTGAGCATTACTCCATTTCTTGGATAGCATATCTCTAGTAGTTTTTTAAATATAGCAGCGTATGATCATATTTAATACAAATTTTCATTGTTATGATATGCAGCGAGGTTGCCATGAAATATTTATCAAGTGTGTTATGTTTATGTGTTATTTTATTTCAAACGTCATTTTCTTTTGAGGTGAGCAATAAGCAAAATGTTTATTTTTCTGAGCAGGCTTATTGCAGTATAGGAGTTAATTGTCCAAGTAACTTTGATGTTAATGGTCAGTCATACCCAGTAACAATTTTTAGTCATGTTTCGGCACTAAGCTTGAATACACAAGTTTCTAATGAAAGTGTTGAGGATGTATCAAACAGTGTTGCTGTACAAGCTGCAACTCAAGTTATGAATGCAAATACTCAAAGAGATAAGCAAAATATAACGCATACGCCTATCGCTGATACAACCATGGGCGCTCAATTTCAACTACCTAGTTGGATGTTGAGTACACAGGTGCTTTATGCCTCACTTGGGGAGCGTGTTATTATCGCAATTAGGGGAAGCAAGACCATTGATAACTGGATAAGTGACTTTAATGCTGGCTTTGTGCCTTTTTATAATACAAATACACAAGTGTTGCATGGCTTTATGAATGTATTTAATACGATTTTAAATAGTAGTGCAACGAATAGCTCACAGAGCTTTTCTCAAAGGTTAAGCTATGATGCAAACAGAGGTGCATATTTTACAATTACAGGGCATAGCTTAGGCGGTGCAGAAGCCGTTCTATTGGCTGCATACCTTTCTAGTCAATTATCTGTTCCAGCTAAACATATAGCCTTAGAGACCTTTGGTGAACCAGCACCAGGTAATTCGAGCTTTGCAGAGAAATTTCAATCTGCATTTGCAAGTTATAAGTGGTATCAAAACACCAGTGGAATTTATCAAGATCCTGTTACCATATCAACAACACTAGTAGGAGCTCAGCATTTTGGGCAAAAAATAACGATCAGTTGCCTTAATAATAAAATAGGTGCAATTAAAAACAATGGGCTACAGACTTTAGCTTCTTTGCATTTACTAGATAATTATATAGATTGTATTCAATAGAAACTCGATTCTATAAAGATTTAATAATAGACAAAATAAATTCAGCCGAGCGTTTTGCTGCCATTTCAACAAAAGCAGGGAAATCCTCAGTTGCATTGCCATCAGCTGTATCGCTTATAGCTCTAAGGATCAAACAAGGCGTATTCATTTGCTGACAGACAAGGTTCACACTGCCGCCTTCCATTTCTATTGCTGAGGCCTTAAAGCGAGATTGAATAGTGTCTTTTTTTGCTTTATTGTGAATAAATTGATCTCCAGTGGCAATAACCCCTTCTTTGAGATCTAAAGACAGAATGCTTGCAACTGCTTTTGCTTTGTCTCTAAGCTGATGATCAGTTGAAATAGAAACCGTTGAACCTGGGATTTCCCCATATGCTTTGCCAAATGCTGTAATATCAATATCATGTTGAACGGTATCTGTGGCAATAACTAAATCACCTATTTTGATATCCTCGCCAACTCCGCCTGCAACACCGCTAAATAAGACGACTTCAGCACCAAAATGCTGTATCATTGCGCTAGCGGTTAGTGCTGAAAACACCTTGCCTATTTTGCTATAAGCAATAATTAATGTATGACCATGGTATTCAGCTTGATAGTATGTATTATTTGCATATTGAATTTGACCATAGTCTTTTAATTTAGCAAGTAGAGGTGTAATTTCCTCTTCCATTGCGCCTAAAATTGCAATTTTCATTTGTGATAGTTTTTTACATTTAATTGGCAAGTAATATACCTAAATTATGTCTAAGTTGCTATCTTTGTGTAAAATGCTTTTAATGGCTTTTTAATAAATCGTGTGTGTTTTATTCTATGGCAGTGCAATTTGATGATTTTTGTTCACTCTTTGTATTAGATGACAAGAGTGAGCTTTCACAAAAACTATATCAATCCTATCAATCAAGCTACTTTTTTGCACAATATCTCCAAGAGAGTGTTGATAAGCTAAAGACAATCGATTGGGAGAGACTTGAAACGCTTGAGAGTTTACATGCTCTATTATCTGATTGTACTTTGGATATGACAGCTGAAGCAATAGAGAAAAAATTAAGGCAAATTCGAAAAGGTATTTGCGCAAAGCTGATATTCCAGCAGCAACATGGCTATGCACATTTTGAGCAAGTCGCATGGGTGCTCTCAACCTTGGCAAAAGAGTTACTCAAAAAAGCGTACATCTATACTAAGGAGCTGTTTATAGCACACTATCAGCTGTTAGAGACGCCTTCAGATTTGATGATTCTAGCAATGGGGAAATTAGGGGGAAATGAGCTTAATTTTTCATCGGATATTGACCTAGTCTTCTTATATGGGAAGGATCAACACTTTGAGCGTAAAAATGGCAAAACACTCTCGTCTTTACAGTTTTATACTAAAGTGGGGCAAAAGCTGATTGCCATGCTAGATAGTGTAACCGCAGATGGTTTTGTGTATCGAGTTGATATGCGACTTCGCCCTTTTGGAGAAGGGGCCCCGCTTGTTGTAAATGTTGCTAACTTTTCTGATTACCTTATTAAGCATGCAAGAGAATGGGAGCGCTATGCTTATGTGAAAGCGGATATTATCACAGGTGAAAATCACCAAAAAGCACATGTGAAAAGTATGATTGAGAGCTTTGTGTATCGCCATTATCTTGACTTTAAGATGATCTCATCCATTCGCAATATGAAACAGATGATTATCGATGAGATGGCTTTAGAGAATCTAAAAGAGAATATCAAACTCGGTCGTGGAGGCATTCGCGAAATTGAGTTTATTTGTCAATGTTTTCAATTGGTTTATGGTGGTCAGAATAAGCATTTGCAAACATGTTCATTAAAAGAAGCGCTTTTCACACTGAGCAGTGCAGAGCATATAGAGGAAGAAGAAGCTGAGATTTTATATCGAGAATATATCCTACTGCGTGATATTGAAAATGCACTACAAATGTTTGATGACAGGCAGGTTCATAGTTTGCCAAAAGAGGAAATACACAGAGCTAAAGTGGCAAATTTAGCAAGGTTTGAAGATTGGACATCATTAGTAAAAAGGCTTGCTTGTGCACGAGAAAATATCCAAAAGCTATTTGATAAACTCACACACTTCAGTGCAGAGAGTGCTTTAGTAGAGGCAGACGAAGTAGTACCAAATAGCGTATCATCTTTAGTGGCCAGCTTTGCTGTCACAGATCAATATACAGCAGATATTCAGCTATTTCTTGATGAGCATCCATTAACAGAAGATGTGCTTAATATTTTCTATTTGCTGATTGAAAAAGCAAAAGAGCGTAATCTAGTGTCTGGGGTTGAGAGTGTTTTACAGTTATTTCGTGTGCTTTATAGGAGAAAAACTTATTTATATCTACTATGTGAGAAGCAGTCAAATTTAGATGCCATTTTAGAGATATTTTCCTATGGAAAGCGACTTAAAAACACACTTTTGAAGCACCCATTTCTATTGGAGAATATACTCAATACCCAGTGCTTTAACTGTGATGAATTTAGCCTTGAAAGCTTGAAAAATAAGCTTATATCTTTACTTGAGAAAATTGATTTAAATGATACAGAGCAGTATCTTGAGCGATTAAGGCAGTTTAAAATTGAGCAAGTTTTTAATATCTCTGTTGCTGAGTTGCAAGGTCGTATCTCATTGATGCAATCTTCTGATTCATTTAGTTATTTGGCAACGGTGATTACTGAAAGTGTATTAAAAGGGGCATGGCGAGAGGTATTTAAATATCAAAAGTTCAATGAAGAAACAAAAGCAGCGTATATTAACTCTTTTGCAGTAATTGCCTATGGTAAGCTAGGTGGCTTGGAGCTAAGTGTATCCTCTGATCTAGATTTGGTATTTTTAATCGATGATGTCTCAGCTTTACTCAAGCGTAGTGTTTATATCCGAGTGATTCAAAAGTTCACCCACTATATGCAGATTCAAACCTATCATGGAACGCTATATGAAATAGATTTAAGATTAAGACCAGATGGAGAACAGGGGCTCTTAGTGCACTCTATTGATGGATATAAGGCATATCAAAGAAAAAGTGCATGGACATGGGAGCACCAAGCATTAACAAGGGCGCGTTTTATTGCAGGTGGAAAGAAGTTAAAAATAGAGTTTGATCAGATTCGTCTTGAAGTGCTAAGACAAGTGCGTGACATTGAGCAGTTGGAAAAAGATGTTCTCTCAATGCGTCAAAAAATGCGCTCACATCACTTGCAAGTTGAAGCTGGAGTATTTGATTTAAAGCAATCAGCTGGCGGAATGATTGATATAGAGTTTATTGCTCAGTTCTACGCTCTTGCTTATAGCCAGTCAATCCCAGCTATAGCCTACTTTAGTGACAGTATACGAATTATTCAAACAGTCGAGACTGCAAAACTCATTTCACAGCAAGATGCCGAGTGTTTGATCAACAACTACTGTTATTATCGCCAATGTGCATTTTATTGCTACCTTGATGAGCAAAAAGAAATTGTTGATGTTGAGTTGGTCAAAAACTATGCTAAAGAGGTGATTAATATATGGAATAAAACCTTTTGTGAGGGCCAAATATGAGCACGATTACTTTAAGTTTTGATAATGGCCCAGATCCTATAATTACCCCTAAAGTGCTTTCGATATTGAAAAAATATCACATCAAGACCAGCTTTTTTATGGTTGGGACATCAATAGAGGCTTTGCAAGATGAGCATCTTCTAAATAATATTTATGACCAAGGACATTGGATTTGTAATCATACCTATACACATACAGTACAATTGGGTGAAACAAAAAGTGCGAAGCAGGCAATTGATGAAATTGAAAAGTGTCAGAGGCTTATTTCCTCCTTTTCACATCCATGCAAATATTTTAGACCTTATGGCGCTGGTGGTATTCTCTCTCCAGCACTTTTTAATGAAGCGAGTATCGAATATTTAGCTGCCAATCAATATAGCTGTGTCCTTTGGAATTGTATTGCATATGACTGGGAAGATCAAAACTGGATAGAGGGCACATTACAACAAGTTGCTAATTTGGAGCATGCTTTGATTGTGCTGCATGACTTCTTAGCCTACATGCCTGAAACCTTGGATCACTTTATTCAAAAGGCATTAGAGCAGGGGCATCAATTTACTCAATTCTTTCCAGAAAGTTCTGTTGTTATGTGTTCAGGAGAAGTATCTAATGCGCTTTTGGTGTTATCGCAAAAAAACCAATTTTAAGCTTGTAGTATGGACGTTTAAATATAAAAAATATCTATATTAACTATAGATAAATTAAAATATATTTATCGATGTGCGCCAGATATAGTATTGATATCAAAATATAAAAGGTATTTATACTATGGCAGAGAAGATTGGATTTTTAGCAGGGCTTTTAACAGTGATGCTTTTATCATTCATTGCGTATTTAATTGCAATGATTCCTGCAATTAAAAGCATTGGCATAAGCCCACTTATTATTGGCATTATCATCGGTATAATTTATGCACATACATTAAAGCACAAAACGCCAATTCGATGGTCTTCAGGTGTGATTTTTTCAGCAAAACGTGTTTTAAGAATCGCAATTATTTTCTTTGGCTTTAATCTTTCCTTCCAGTTAATTATCTCTGTAGGAATGGCAGGTCTTGTCGCCTCTATCTTGGTTCTTGCTAGTACTTTTATCATCGGAATTGTATTGGGACAGAGAGTTTTTGGTTTAGATAGAGATAGCAGTATTTTAATTGCCTCTGGAAGCTCAGTATGTGGCGCTGCGGCTGTACTTGCCACTGAGTCTGTTCTAAAATCAGAAGCTTACAAAACAGCGATGGCCGTCGGAACGGTTGTCATTTTTGGAACGCTTGCGATGTTTATCTATCCTCTTCTGATGAAAAGCGGCATCCTGCATTTAAGTGATACAGGCTATGGTATTTATGCTGGCAGTAGTATTCATGAGGTGGCGCAGGTTGTCGCAGCAGGAAGTGCTGTGAATCATCATGCTGAAGTGGTTAGCGTCACGGTCAAGATGATCCGTGTGATGATGATTGCACCCTTATTAATTATTGTGGGGCTGGTTATTGCCTATCAAGCAAAGCGTGTTATTGGTAAAGCCAGTGCCTCTAGTAACAATGCAAAAGTAAAGTTAGTCATTCCTTGGTTTGCAGTGGGTTTTATTGTTGTGGCAGGCTTTAATTCTTTCAACCTATTGCCACAATCACTTGTCTCTGGCATTTTACATATCGATCAGTTTATGTTGACTATGGCAATGACAGCACTAGGCATTGAAACACATATTTCAAAGTTTAAACAAGCAGGATTAAAGCCAGCTTTACTATCCTTAATATTATTTATCTGGTTAATCTTTGGGGGTCTTCTTATTACCCATCTTTCTTTGATGGTTTTTTGATTCTCACTCGGTAAGCGTTATAATTTACTGAAACCGACAATGCTTGTATACTGACATTATTTCTAAATGTGAAGTGGGTTTTTATGTTAAGTCTAATCTCTCCTGCCAAGAGTCAGGATTTTAAAACGAAAGCGCCGACAACAAAGGTGACACAGCCAATCTTTAAAGGTGAAATTGAAACACTGGTGCACCAATTAAAGCATTACGAGCCGGCTGAATTTGAATCTCTAATGAAAATTTCACCAAAACTTGCCAGCGGTGTTTTTGAAATGTATGTTGATTTTGATCCTGAAAGCTTTACGACTCAAAATGCAAAGCAGGCGATGTTTGCCTTTAGTGGTGATGTCTATCGTGGGCTTGATGCCAATAGCTTAACGGAAAAAGAAATTGATTTTGCTGAAAATCACCTTTTGATGATATCTGGGCTGTATGGTTTTTTGCGTCCGCTTGATTTATTGCAAGCTTATCGTTTAGAAATGGGAACAAAGATTTCCATTGATGGCATAAGCTTATATGCGTTCTGGCGTGATAAGTTAACGCAATTTTTAAATAAAACAATCAGTGCGCACAAGCATAAAGTGATTGTTAATCTTGCTTCAAATGAATATTCAAAAGCAATTGATAAAAAAAACTTGCAGGCTGAATGGCTTGATATTGATTTTAAGGAATATCATAAAGATAAATATCAAACAATCGCATTGTATGCCAAAAAAGCGCGTGGAATGATGGTGAGATATATCCTTGATCATAAGATAGAAGATCAAGATGCCTTAAAAGGGTTTAATTATGGCGGTTATCAATATAACCCTCAGCTTTCACATGCCAAAAATCTATGCTTTAGTCGTGTTAAGCCATGAAAATAAAGATTATTGCCCTTGGCGAGAAAATGCCAAAATGGGTGCTTGAAGGTGCTAGTGAATACACAAAACGACTACCAAAAGGGCAGATGGATGTAAGCTTTATGGAGCTTCCGATTGCCAAAAGAACAAAAACTGGCTCAGTGAATAAGTGGTTAGAAGAAGAAGCCAAGCTTATTTTGGCAAAATTAGATAAGCAGGATCATTTGGTGATTCTAGATGTGAAATCAAAGCTGATTAGCACAGAAGATTTATCGATAAAACTTGCTAACTGGCAGGAAAATCACCCTTCTGTTGTGATTGTTATTGGTGGACCAGATGGCATTGATAATACGATTAAAGAAAAAGCAAAAGAAAAAGTCTCCCTGTCAAAAATGACCTTCCCACATCCGCTTGTCAGGGTCATTCTTGCAGAGCAGCTCTATCGTGCTTGGAGTATTTTACAGAACCACCCTTATCATAAATAACCTATCGTGTAACCGTTATTTTCTTATGACCACTGCCAAGCCAATAATAGTCGAAATCAATGTAGTTGGTATGTAAGTACATGCATACATAACCATGACCATCTTCCAAGAAATAACCATATTTTCTACAGACATTTTTTTTATCGGCATAGATATGGCGACCAAGAACCAATGGCTCAATATGCCGTCTTGTTGTTGTCTCAATATTGGCGCCTCCACCTCCAGATACCACTTGAAAAGTTGGATGCTTATTGTGATCTAGATAATACCCAGCCAGCGTGTGATCATGGGCAGATAGTACAACATCAAAGCTTAGCCTTTTCAATTTTTCTCTTAAAATTTCATTGTGTGAGAGAAAAGGAGCATTCTCAGGGAAGCTTGATTTTCTTTGCGATGGGTTGAAATATTTTGAATACTTATAAGCATCATGTTGCGCTTTAGGGTGAAATGGATTTCTTTTACCAAGACCAATAATAGGGTGGTGAGAGACAAGAATTTGCCATTTACCTTCTTTTTTTTGCTGTTGAAGATTATAAACTGCCTTTAGCCACCTTTGCTGCGCTTCATCATAAGGAAAACTGCTTGAGTCGATACAATAAAAATCTGCCTTTTTTGTGGTGAAATGATAATAACGATTTGGCATATGCCAGTTTGCTGTTTGACTGGAGCCATCATAACAGGCATTTACTTGGTTAAGTGCTAGGTTGAGCTTATATTCACTGTCATCAGATCCACCATGCGACCAAAGACCCCAGTCATGGTTCCCCAATATGGAGAAAGATCGACCGTAAGGCAAACGGGTAAAGTTATAATTGAAAGTTTTTGATGTAGAGGGGTTAAAGCTAGAAAACCATTTCTTATAACCCAATCCATTAGAGTAAAAGTTGTCTCCAAGTAGTAATGTCATTGTCCTTGCCATGACAGCTTCTCTTGTATGATGAGGCTTAAGCTGTCCACCTTGTGGTGCAAAGTTTTCAGGACGTACTCGCCAGTTTTGTCTGTTCTCAGATACCATGCAAGCAACTTGCCACTGTTCATTTTCCTGCGTGAACAGATTCCCCTTGCTACTTGAGTTTGAAAATGAGCCACTCCAACCACTAATACCATGACAACCTACCAAATCAAACCTTTCAACATTCCCTATTTGAAGACTAAAATCAGCAGTAGCAGCTTCATCAGAAGACTCATCATTGTCAATAGAAAGCAGCCTTGAGTGTCTTCTGTCATGTACAAGCTCAGGTTCACGGTTATTAATGATATTCCGCGCGTATTTTCTTTGAAACTCCTGACTATAATGTGCAAATTTTTGTTGATAGTCTCGGGATAATAAAACTTCACTCAGTGCTTTTGCCATAATTATATCCTTATTAATTACATAGCAGCTACAAAGTATATATCAGCGTTCCTAACGTGTGTTCTATATGTTTTCACCATCACAGTCTTTATATAATAGAAGCAACTATCATTAGCAGAGTAAGATGATAAAACGATATAGCCCTTCCTTGTTATAAAACGTGCAAATGCTTTGCAACTGTTATATTCCACATTGTTATTAGATTGAAGTCAAAAATTAGTAATAACTAATTATGACTATCCTTCCATGGTAACGATCTTTAGGCTAAATAGTCAACACTAAAAGTCAGCAAATTATCCAACATTTCGCTCAGGCATTCTGCCTGTATTATCTGCTTCATTTACGCCATTGTAATAATAAGGGTAGTATTTTGGTTTCCATACAACATGATCAATCTTACGCCAGATATCATCGACATCCTCAGCAACTCCCTCTTCAATTGCCTGCCTTGCAACAGCAAAAGCAACTTGGCGTGAAACGCTATATGCTTCACTGAGTTGTGGCAATAGTGCTTCATCTTGAATGGAGTAGTTGGCAAGCGCTTTACAAGCAGCCCATAGCATTTTGTCAGTGAAACATTTTGCTTGAATGGCAACAACACCAAGTCCAATGCCCGGAAAGACAAGGGCATTGTTTGATTGCGCAATACGATAGACTTTTCCTTTATAGCCCACATCTTCAAACGGACTACCTGTTGCAATCAATGCTTTACCATCAGTTAAGCGGATAATATCACTAGGTGCTCGTTCACAGCGGTTTGTTGGGTTAGAGAGTGTAAAGATAATCGGGCGCGCATTATTTTTTGCCATGGTTAAAATAATCTCATCATTAAATGCATTGGCAACACCAGAGCAGCCGATTAAAGTGGTTGCCTTAGTTTGCTTGACGACCTCTGTTAGGGCAATATGACCATTATCATCACTTTGCCATGCTGAGACTTCCTTTCTAGATCTTGCATAAGGGCGTTGGAAATCCATCATTTCTTGATCATCGACTAATAGGCCATTTTTATCAATACACCAAAAATGTTTATAAGCTTCATCACGTGTTAAACCAGCATTATCAACCAGCATGTTGACAATTTCATCAGCGATTCCAAGTCCTGCTGTACCTGCCCCAAAGATCACAATTTTTTGATCTATCATCTTAAGTTTAGCTTTTTTGCAGGCTGAGATAAGTGCAGCCAAAGCTACCGCTGCCGTGCCTTGCATATCATCATTAAAACTACAGATTTCATTTTGGTATTTAACGAGATTTTTTCTAGCATTATCACGCCCAAAATCTTCCCAGTGTAAAAAGGCCTCAGGCATTTCAGCTTGTACAGCTTCAATAAAGAGCTTCACCATTTCATCATACGCCTCACCTTGAATACGCTTATGGCGCCAACCAAGATATAAAGGGTCCTCCAAAAGGTGTGGGTTATTGGTGCCAGCATCCAAAAACACAGGTAAGTAACGCCCGGGATTGATGCCAGCACACAGCGTATAGACCATTAATTTGGCAACGGGAATTTCAATGCCGCCAACACCTTGATCGCCAATGCCAAGGACACCTTCAGCATCACTTACCACTAAAATGTCGATATCAGAGTTTGTGCGGTTTCTTAATATCTCACGCATTTTATAGCGATCTGGATAAGCAATATAAAGCCCGCGTGGTGAGAGAAACTTCTCACTATAATGCATCACAGCCTCACCAACCGTGGGGGTGTAAATAATCGGTAGCATTTCATTTAAGTTATCACGAACCAAACGATAAAAAAGTGTTTCATTAATATTATGCAGATTCTTTAAAAAACTATGGCGGCCAATGTTACTGCGAAAAGATTTATACTGTTTATAAGCGCGTGCTTTTTGCTCTTCTAATGATTCGATTTGATAAGGCAATTTTCCTAAAAGACCAAACTCCTCACGCTCTCTTTCAGAGAATGCGGTGCCTTTATTGAGAGAGGCAAGTGTTAATAAACTCTTACCATGAAGATCGGTTTCCACCCACATTTCACCAGTTTCTTCATTGCGCTTAAATTCGAATCGTTTTACTTGTTTCATTAGATTAGTACTCATTAGATTAATTATTGAATTTTTCTAGATATTTACGGATTTATACCGCACTTTTTTGGCTAATATTGCCATATTCTCTTACAGCTTCTACCATCACTTTTACCTTATCAGGGTCGATATCTGGATAGATACCATGCCCAAGGTTGAAAATATAACGTGCAGTTGGTACTTTTTGTTGGAAAATCTGTTTGACTGCCTCTTGAATGCTTTGGTTTGAACCATAAAGTGCGGCAGGATCAAGGTTTCCCTGTAGTGCGACTTTGCCATCGATTTTAAGCGCAGCATCATGCATTGAGATGCTCCAGTCAACACCTGCTCCATCACAGCTTTTCTCGGCAATAGACTTAAGCCAGATGCCGCCACCTTTAGTGAAAAATGTCACTGGGATATGTGGATATTTCTCTTTGATATATTGGCAGATATTATCCATATACTGTAGAGAAAACAAAGGATAGTTTTGCGCGGATAACAATCCACCCCAAGTGTCAAAGATCATCAGCGCATTTGCGCCAGCTTGAATTTGTGACGCTAGATATAACTTGGAAATTTCAGCAAGTTTCTCTAGGAGTAAATGAAGTGTGCTAGGGGCGCTATACATCATTTTTCGAAGCTTGGTAAATTGCTTTGAGCCATGACCTTCAATCATATAAGCTGCAAGTGTCCAAGGGCTGCCACAAAATCCAATTAAAGGGATCTTATCTTGCAGGGCAGCTTTGGTTGTACGGACAGCGTTAGCGACATATTCAAGTTTCCCCATGGCCTCCTCTGGTGCCAGCAAGTTGCAAATCGATTGCTTATCTTGAAGTGGTGATGAAAAAACAGGACCTTGACCGGAGATAAACTGTAAATCCATGCCCATGGCCTCAGGGATAGTCAGAATATCTGAAAAGACAATGGAGGCATCTAGGTCATAGCGTGTAATGGGTTGCAAGGCAACCTCTGCACAAGCATCCGCATTTCTACACATCTCCATGAAATCTGTAAACTTTGATCTTACTTGTCGATACTCTGGCAAGTAGCGACCAGCTTGGCGCATAATCCATAGCGGTGTGTGTGTATATGGTTTATTTTGTAAAACATCTAAGTAGGTTGTTCTCATTGTTCATCCTTTTTGTAAAAATCAATGCCGTCAGGATTATATTTAAAGCGTTTATAACTCCATTGATATTGATCAGGGAAGCGCTCGATCATTTTCTCAAAGCTTTTGGTGAAAGCATAAGCACATGGGTCCTCAATATCAGGGTTTTGCATGGCTTCAATAATGTCGGGCTCCAAGTTTTCAATATACATGGTAATGCCCTTTTTCCCTTTATTTCTGATTGGGTAGCCAACAATTACCGCAGGTTTGAAGCGCTCGTAGAGCTTGCCTGGAAAGTTCATAGTTTTTGCTGGCACATTGAAAAAATCAAGGTAGGTTCCGCCAATTCCCGTCGGCACCTGATCTGACAGCATAGCCACAAGCTCTTTTCTTTTCAGTGCTGCAAACAGCATTTTTACCCCTTTGTGATTGGCAGGGGACATGTTTTTGCATAAGCGCGAGCGTGCACGATGAATCAATTTATTAATAAACGCAATTTTAGGTGGCGTATAGAGCATGCTGGAGGGGAAGTGCTTGGGAAAATACATTGAGCCAATTTCCCAGCAGCCAAGGTGTGCACCGAGCACCAGAAGTCCTCTATTTTCACTATAAAGCTGCTGTAATATATCCTCGTCTTCAACGGTTAAATTACGTAAAAGCCTCTTGGGTGATTGAAACAAGATAGCAGGCATTTCAGCGCCAGTGATGCACATCTGCCTGAGTGAATCTTCAACAAGTCTCTTTTGGTGATAAGCGGATAGCTCTGGAAAGCAAAGCGCGATGTTTTTTTGGGTAACACGCTTTGTATTTGAGTTAAAACGCAAAAAGATACTGCCAATAAAATAGCCTATTTTCTGTGCGCTATTTAAGCTTAGTCGACTCCAAAGCCAAAGCAGCGATATTAAAATGACAACGCCGAGCTTTTTAAAAACATTCATAACTATCTCTTTTTTATGTGCTAAAGCGATCGAATCGTCGATAGCTTAAAGCCTCTTGTATATCATCAGCGCCGATAGATTCTTTGTCTTTCAGATCAGCAATAGTTCTGGCCATTTTCACAATGCGATGATAGGCGCGTGCTGATAGTTTCATTTTTTCAATTGCGCTTTGTAATAATTGGCGCTCATTATCACCTAAAATGCAAAATTGATCAAATGCCTTGCCAACAAGACAAGCATTTAATATTCCTTGACGGGTAAGTTGTTTATCTCTGGCTTTAATAACACGCTTTTTTATCTCTTGGCTTGATTCTGCTTCAGGTAATGAGCTTGTTAGGGCATTACTGTCGATTTCTAACACCTCAACTTGCATATCAATGCGATCCAAAAGGGGACCTGAGAGTTTATGCTGGTAGCGATTTATTTGTGTTTCTGTGTCGGTGCAAGATTTGTTTTTTGAGCCAAGATAACCACATGGACAAGGGTTCATCGCAGCAATAAGTTGAAATTTTGCTGGATATTCAACTTGTGCATAAGCACGTGAAATGACAACTTTGCTGGACTCTAGCGGTTCTCTTAATACTTCTAAAACTGTGCGGTCAAACTCAGGAAGCTCATCTAAAAATAAAACACCATTATGACTTAGCGAAATCTCGCCAGGTTTAGGATTCGAGCCACCACCAACTAATGAAACAGCTGATGAGGTGTGATGCGGCGTACGAAAAGGGCGCTCAAAAAAGTGCTCTGGCACATTGCCTTTAATCGAATAGATCGCAGCAACTTCAATTGCCTCATCAAGCGTAAGCTCGGGAAGGATGCTGTTAAAGCGAGAGGCAAGCATCGTCTTTCCTGCACCAGGTGGGCCAATAAATAATAGGTTATGTCCACCGGCTGCTGCAATTTCAAGTGCACGTTTTGCTTGGAATTGACCTTTCACTTCATTGAAATCACCATAGGCGATTTGTTGGGCGTTATTTCTTTGATACAAAGCTTGTCTTAGTATTTGTGCCTTGGAGAGGTGCATAACAACTTCTTGCAAAGTATTTGCAGGATAAACAGGCAGGTTTTTAATGAGGCTGACCTCGTTGGCATTATCCTCTGCAAGGATAAGAGCACGTTTTTCTTGATAACATTGAAGTGCAAAAGGCAAAATGCCATTCACTGCACGAAGCTCTCCTGACAGTGAAAGCTCCGCGGCAAGCTCGTATTTTTCAATCTCAAGCGCAGCTAATTGCTTAGATGCAATTAAAATACCAATTGCGATGGGTAAGTCAAAGCGCCCACCTTCTTTGGGTAAATCAGCTGGAGCAAGATTAATGGTGATGCGTTTACTTGGAAAATCAAAACCTGAGTTAATGATGGCACTTCTCACTCGATCTTTGCTCTCTTTAACCGCAGCTTCAGGTAAGCCAACAATCGATAAGCTTGGCAGTCCATTGGATAGGTGCACTTCTATGGTGACCAAAGGAGAGTTCATGCCCAAAAGTGCGCGAGAGTAAACCGTTGCCAGTGCCATGGTTATTTATCGTCGCCACTTTCCTGCAAAAGGGCGTCTAATTTTTTCTCTAAGTCTTCAAGTTTTTTACGCGTTTTTAACAAAACTTCCTTTTGGATATCAAATTCCTCTCTGGTCACCAAGTCTAACTTTTCAAAACTGGCCTTTAAAACACTTTTACAGTTGTTTTCAAATTCGCCAGCGAGGGACTTGAACCCTTGTGGCACTGAGCTTGAAATTTTGTTTGCCATATCATCGATAATTTTATGATTCATCTTCATCATGATGCCTTTGTTCTTTACTAAACACTCATTGATAATGTAGCATAGGAGTCCATCTATTAGCAAAATGAATTGGCGAATGAAACTAGTTAGTGCATATATAAAACCCTTTTTATTGGATGAAACGCGTGAAGCATTGATTAACGTCGGCATTCATGGGATGACGGTTTATGAGATCAAAGGGATTGGTAAGCAGCTTGGGCACACTGAGCTTTATCGTGGTGCTGAGTATGCAGTTGATTTTTTGCCAAAGGTGAAGCTTGAAGTTATCTGTACTGATGCGCAAAAATCATTGGTTGTAGAGACGATTTTAGAAGCCAATAGAAGTGAAAAAATAGGCGCCGGTAAAATTACGGTAATTACTTTAGATGAAGTGATTCGTATTCGTACAGGTGAGAAGGATGAAAACTCTGTCTAAACATCTTGTAAATAAACCATAAAAGCTCTTGCAGCTTGAGATTTACTGCTATACTAGAAAGTAGGTCAATCTTGAAGTGGGAGCTGTGCTATGTTAGAGAGCAAACAAGTATTCAATGAGTCTGATCGTTTGGTGTTTGACAGTTGCTGTCAATATTTCGAATTTTCCCTCTCATATTTCAATTATAATGCGCAAGCCCAATGTTATGTCAATGACAAAAATAAGGTGATTTTGTATGCAGTGCATGTCTTTTATGAAGGGCAAGAGCACCGTATCTTTACGGCACTTTCTTTAGATGAGTTTCATAAAAAGATGGAGCTAATGTACCAGTTATATATACATGCTAAGGAAAAAAGTTGCTCACTTGAGCAAGCGTTGGATCATTTTATTGAAGATTATGAGCAATTTATTGCCATTCAAATGGATGTTGATGATCTATTAAATTGGCGTGAGTTTGTTGATGAGGAGTTAAGTCGTACTCAAGGCTTTAGCTATGATGTTATGGCAGCGCAAACAAGAACGCTACACTAGCTGGAGTAACCATTCGATACTTTTTGTGTGAGAATGTAGACGTGATTGTTGCTATTGAGTATGCTTTAGCTTCACTGGACACAAATAAGCTTGGTGTGAATATACCCCCATTTTATGCATGCCTTGCTGGCCTAGTCTGCGGATAGCCCCCATCTATCGCGTAATTAGGGAACATAAGCTATGGATGTTTGTGTCCTTGTCATTTGGGCTGATATTTTCGAATAAACTCTAAACAGTCTTTCAGATACATTGGTCTTGCAAAATAATATCCCTGTAACATATCACAGTGGATATTTTTCAGGTATTCAAATTGCTCTTTTGTCTCAACCCCTTCAGCAATAACTTTAAGCCCCAGTGTTTGTGCTAGGCTTACAACCGATTTTACAATCGCCTCATTGTATTTATTTTGGCAAAGCTCAGCGACGAAGGTTTGGTCAATTTTCAATACCTGAACCGGCAAATCTTTTAGATACTGTAGTGATGAGTAGCCTGTTCCAAAATCATCGATTGCAGTTCTAACCTTCAATAATTGTAAGTCATATAGTTTGGCTTGAATCACTTCTAAATATTCAACTAGAGCAGATTCAGTTACTTCTAAAATGAGGCTCTCAGCCCTAACACCCGTATCAATTAGTTTCTTCACCCCTGTGACAAATGAAGTATTTTGTAGGTGTTTGGCTGAAATGTTGATGGTAATAAAAGCATCATCAAAGAATGAAAGAGTATTGAATTTTTGATAATCATCTGCAATTTGTTCAAATAATAGCTTAGTTAAAGGGATAATAAGTTGTGATTTTTCGGCAATGGGAATGTACTCACTTGGAGGGATTTCCCCTAGTTTCTCATGTGTCCACCGGCTAAGCACCTCAAGCCCTTTTATTTTTTGTGATCTAGCGCAAACAATGGGTTGATAGGCGATACTTAGCGCTTTGGTCTCAATAGCTCGACCTAGTTCAACTTCAAGCAGGTTCTCCCTTTGCTTTTGTGCATGGATATGCTCATTGAATATCACAAATTGATTTTTCCCCTTTGCTTTTGCTTGAAACATGGCAAGATCAGCATGCCGGATAAGTTGATTAGGCGTTTTCCCTGCGTGTGGGTATAGTGCAAACCCAAGGCTTAATGTAATACTTAACTTATGGTGTTGGTTGAATTGAATATTCTTTGTATTGGAGATGATTTTTGTGGCGATAGTAGCGACTTCTTTTTTCGACGAGGGGGTTTTTAATACGATAGAAAATTCATCTCCACCTGTTCTGGCAACATAATCTCCTTCTTGCAAAGATGATTGTAAGTACTCGGCAATAGAGATCAAAAGCTCATCGCCTCTATCATGACCAAGGGCATCATTCACTTGCTTGAAGTTATCAACATCAACAACGGCTAATGCAAAAAAGTCATCTTTTTTTGTATATTTCAGATCCTGTTCAAGCATAGAGATAAATTGGCGTCTATTGGGTAACCCTGTGAGGTAATCGGAGTTGGCTTGTTGCTCAAATGTATTTTCTTTTTCTTTTAAATGCGTGATTTCACTATGAAGTCCAACCATGCGAACAAATTCGCCAGAAGCATCTTTAATGCCTTTTCCTCGACAGATAACCCAAACAGTGTGTCCATCTTTGTGCTTATAGCGTACTTGTTGATAATAAGGGTATTTTCCATCCGATTCTATGTGTTTATTAAAATTATCAACCGCAATCTCTAAATCTTCAGGAAAGATGGTTTTTTGCCAGCTTTCGACAGTATTAGGGAGTTCATGGTCTTTATACCCTAATATAGCTTTAAATCTAGGGGAGAGATACTCTTCGTTTGTTTTTAAGTTCCAATCCCACCACCCATCACAAATTTCATCGAGTAATACTTTCCGGCTTTCGGTATCAATAGCCGTTTTTTCCAGTAACACACGTTCAGTGATATCCCAGCAAACGCCAGTAATAAGCTTTGTTCTATTTTCAGTTTCGTGTAGTGTGCTGCCTCTTAGTTGTAAATACTTAACCTTACCTTGAAGGACAATACGTACATCGCAATTGAGGATGCTTTTATTATCGATTGCAGAGTGAATCTCTTGATGGATACGTTGTTTGTCATCGGGATGAATAAAGCTTTCAAACTTCTGATAAGAGCTAAGGGAGCTTGCATCTTCAAGCTCAAAAATGCTCATAATCATGCCATCAACATAGAAAATATCATTACCCAACTCCCAACGCCAAATGCCCATTTTTCCTGATTGAAGTGCAAGTGCTAGATACTCATCAGAAATCTTTAGCTGATGTTTGGTCTGTTGTAAAGAGGTAATGTCAATGGCAATTAAAATCACACCGGAGACTTCTCTACTTTCAGAAAGGTAAGGTAAAATACGGACAAGAAAGGATTTTCCTTCTTTGGATTTTACCTCTTTTGAAAATGGCTCATGTGTGTTAAGGACATTGTAAATATGTGTTAGCATATCAGGGAAAACTAAAGCATGATTGAAGTTTTTAATTGACCGACCTACATCAGACTCAAGTAAATCGAAAATCTGGGTTACTGCTTGGGTATAAAAGCGTATTTTGAGCTCTCGATCGAGAAAAACAGCGCCAACATGCGTACTAGATAGTAAGTTATCCATGTTGTTATTAAGAAGTTGCAGCTTTTCAATGCTTTGCTGATACTCAGCATTAACTGAATAGAGCTCTTCGTTTGCAGATTGTAGCTCTTCGTTTGCAGATTGTAGCTCCTCGTTAAATGACATGAAATCTTGGCGCATCGAAGAGTGCTTTTTAGTTAGTATATCTAAGTTTCTTTGTAGTTGTAGATTACGCTCTTCAAGTTCATATTCTCGGCTGTTTGTATGTAGTGTATGGACAGTGCTTTTTTGATCTGGGAGGTTGTCTTCTATCTCAGAGATTTGAATTAAATAATAACTAAGATTGTCATGATGTAAAAAATAGCGTTCAAGTAAGAGGGTTTGCTGCATATTTTGGTTTGTAAATGTTGCTTTAGCGCTTTTAGCTGTATTTTTTGTGTCTCCGTTAATATTAATCAACTGTGAAATAGGTTCTTTAAGTTCTTTACAAATGGCGTTGGTGATTTTTAAATTTGAGATCACACCTTGCATAGCACTTGAGTTAAGGTATTGGCTTGCCTTGCCTAATATACCGATTAAAAGATCTCGACTGTCAATAATAAAACCAACGATGCCAAAGCAGGCAAGCATTTCTTGGTAGAGCTGTTCGGTTAGATTTTTTTTCTCTTTAGACTCTTCATCGAATTGATATAAATTATCAAAATTTTCAAGTGCTTCATGGGTGATATGTGGGAATTTAACATTGCCTTGAGAAATTTTTTCTAACACATTATCACTGTACTTAGATTTTTTAATCTGTGAGGTCTTTTTATATATTTTCCATTTACTATCGATTAAATCGTAGTTACTTAACACACCAACAGACTCACTTGCTCCTAACATAATAAATCGATTTAAATTAAGTGCATGTGTGAAGCGCTCGATAATTTCCTTTTGAAACTCAGGTTTGATATAAATAAGTACATTTCTACATAGAATTAAATCAACATGCAAAAAAGGAGGGTCTCTTAAAAGATCATGTTGTACAAAAATAACACGATGGCGAAGCGAAGGAACAACTGTATATTCGTTAGCAGTTTCAGTGAAGTATTTTTTAATCACATCTTCAGGTAGTGATTTAAAGGCTTTTTTTGGATAGGTTCCTTGTTTAGCAATATCGATGGCTCTTTGATTGATATCGGTAGCGATGATTTTATAGGACAGATCTTCCTGAGCATTTTTCTCCAAAAACTCTAAAAACAAATAGGCCAGCGTATAAACTTCTTCACCAGTAGAGCTACCAGCAACCCAAAAGCGTAAAGTGGTATCATTAAGTGGTTTAGTAGCATGATTTTTTAATAAATGAGGAAAGACATATTTCTCCACGCCATCAAATGCAGCATGATCTCGGCAAAATTCAGTCACGCCGATAAAAAATTTTTGATAAAGCTCATCACGCATTTTTTTGGAGCTTTCCAAAGCGTTATGATACTCAGTGACAGTTTTAATCTTATGCAGCATCATCGTCTTTTTAATCTGACGTGAGATAATGCCACGTTTGTAACAGGAAAAATTAATCTTAAAGTGCTTTGACAACAGCTCAATAATCGCATTAAACTCTTTTTCTTCCTCATCATCAGCCTTTTTGAAATACTCTTCGGCATAATCAGGATCAATGATAATAGAGTGAATGGTATCAGCAATTTCACTTACGGGGAGTACAAGGTCAATAGCGCCAGTATCTTGAGCAGACTTTGGCATGCCATCAAAGCTTGCCTCTGTTACAGATTGAGCCAATGTAATGCCACCAAATTTTTTAATCGTCTGAACACCAATGGAACCATCTGAGCCAGTCCCAGAGAGAATAACGCCAATACTTTTATCTTTATATGCTTTGGCAAGTGAGTTTAAAAAAGAGTTAATAGGGTAAGATTCATAGCGAGAGGCTCCATATTCCTCTAGAATAAAGCGCTCATTTTCAATGCGGATAATATGGTTAGATGACAACAGATAAATATTCCCCGGTTCAATTTTCATTTTATCTTTGATAACTTTAATCGGAAGGGGTGTATAGTTTTTTAAAATAACATCCATTAAACTTTTAAATTCAGGAGATAAATGCTGCACAACAATATAGGCAACATTATCTGCCTCACGGATGTTTGCAAAAAGCTTTTGAATCGCTTCCAATCCACCTGCTGAGGCACCAATGCCAACGGTGTAATAATGTAATGAACTATTTTTTTTTATATCCTTGTTATCTTTTTCTGCCATGGTGGCTTTATTCCAACAGTGGATGATATTTCAATTATATACAAAAGTGAGGATTTCGTTAGTGATTCGCCGGTGAAATCCAATCTTTTATGGGCAGGAAGTTTGTATACAGTTTGGCTTCTTTAGAGTTTTCCTCTGGGGCGTAATTATAAAGCCACTTGGCAAGGGGGGGCATTGACATCAAAATAGATTCTGTTCGCCCACCTGATTGAAGACCAAAGTGCGTGCCTCTGTCATAAACAAGATTAAATTCAGCATAACGTCCACGACGATAAAGCTGGAAATCTCTTTCTTCTTGGGTATAAGGTGTCTCTTTTCTTTTTTGAATAATGGGTAAATAGGCTTTGATGTAGTAGTTGCCAACAGATTGCATAAATAAAAAACACTTATCAAATCCCCATTCACTCAAGTAGTCAAAAAATAAGCCACCGACACCACGGCATTCATCTCTATGTGGGAGGTAGAAATATTGATCACACTGTTTTTTATAGTTGTTATAAACATCCTTACCAAAGTCTTTGCAGGCATCATATGCCATTTGGTGCCAGTGGATGCAATCCTCTTCAAATCCATAAAATGGCGTTAAATCAAAGCCGCCACCGAACCACCAGATGGGTTTACTACCTTCTTTTTCAGCAAGGAAAAACCGCACATTCATGTGTGAGGTTGGCACATAAGGGTTTAAAGGGTGAATGACCAAAGAAACGCCCATAGCTTGAAAGCGATAACCTTGTAGCTCAGGCTTCATTTTTAATATCGCTTGTGGCAGTTTTTCACTTTGAATGTGAGAGAAGTTCACCCCACCTTTTTCAATGACATAGCCATTTTCTAATACGCGTGTACGACCACCTCCTGTGCCTTTATCATACTGCCAGTTATCCTCTTGAAAATTTTTTCCATCAACAGTGGAAAGTTCTTCGCAAATGGTATCTTGTAAGGTTAATAGATAGTGTTTAACTTCTTCGACTTTGTTGGTGTTTATTTGTTGTTCCATAATGGTAACCTTGGTTGGTAATATGCGTTAATTTCATTTCTAAGCTCAATCAGTTTCCCATGGAAAAAGTGCCCAACTTCATTCAGTTTGATGATATGGCAAGGTGCTTTACTCTCAAGTGCGCTAAAGCTAAAAACCGCTGTTGGATCGACTACTTCATCATCCGTGCCTTGAATAACGCACCAAGGCATTGAGGGTACTTGAAACTCCTTAAGAGGAAAGTTCACCACAGCAGGAGCGATGGTTAATAAAGAGAGGATATTATCCCGCTTCGATTGTGCTTTATAAGCAACAGCGCCACCAAAAGAAAAGCCAGCAAGAATAATCTTTTGCTTTGGTTTTTCTTGACGAATAAAATCAATCACACTTAAAGCATCCTCAACTTCGCCTTCACCCTGTCCATATACTCCTTCACTTTGACCGACACCTCGATAGTTAAAGCGAATGACCTCGATGCCAAGGGTATTAAAGCTCCGTGAGATGGTGCTGATCACTTTGTTATGCATCGTCCCTTGATAAAGTGGATGAGGGTGACAGCTGACAACGCTAATATCGTCAAATGCGCTTACTTTGGGCGCATCTAACAGTGCTTCAATTTTGCCCTCTCTGCCTGAAATACTCAGTGTTTTCATGGTTAAAAGTCGATAGTTAAGATGGCTCTAGTGTAACAAATTCTTATGCTTAAGCTAAGGGTTACTGTGCTGATAAGTTAGCAAGTTTGATCTAGATCAACTGATTCTTCACTGGCAAAGTGGTGGAATTTTAATTACACTTAAAAGCGTAATGAACGATGGTTTGTTTTATTACTTTCAAGTTAAGTTTTAAAACATCGCAAGAGGGAATCTGGTGTAAATCCAGAGCTGGCCCGCAGCGGTAAATGGAAACGAAAGACACACTTTGGCACTGGGGTGACCTGGGAAGCCGTGTCAAGTAGGCAAAATCTGTCCATAAGCCCGAATACCTGCCATGGTTATTATCTCAGCAATGAGTATGTTTAAGCTTTCGAGGAACAAGGCCATGAATCAATACCCAAAGGTATGTGCGCTCGCACGTAATATCATTTCTATTTCAGGCTCTTATTGTAGATATTCACTGACTTTGGCTGTTTTGTGAAAGCTTAGCTATCTAATCAATTCAATGCAATTTAAGGGTAAGCATGCAAGTTAATGTAATGAAAAGAAATGGCTCTCTAGAGCCTGTGATGTTAGATAAAATTCACAGAGTACTTACGTGGGCAGCTGAGGGCTTAGAGGGTGTGTCAGTCTCTCAGGTGGAATTAAAATCACATATACAGCTCTATGAGGGAATGAAAACGGCTGATATTCAAGCCATTATCATTAAAACAGCGGCCGATTTAATCACTGAAGATACCCCAGATTATCAATATATGGCCGCACGCTTGGCGGTTTTTCATTTAAGAAAGCTTGCCTATGGGCAATTTGAGCCACCACATTTATATGATCATGTGAAACATCTTATTGAACTGGGTAAGTATGATGAGCATTTGTTAAAAGACTACTCACAAGATGAATTTGATCAAATGAACAGGCATATGGATCATTGGCGGGATATGAACTTCACTTATGCGGCGATTAATCAAATGCAGGGGAAATATTTGGTGCAAAATCGTGTGACAGGCCAGATGTATGAAACACCACAAATGCTTTATATGCTCGTAAGTGCAGCACTTTTTGCCAATTATGAGTCGACTAGGCGAATGGATTATGTGCTGCAATTCTATGATGCGGTCAGTCAATTTAAAATTTCACTGCCAACGCCGATTATGGCAGGCGTGCGTACACCAACAAGACAATTTAGCTCATGTGTATTGATTGATACGGATGACTCTTTAGATTCCATTAATGCCTCTGCCTCTTCGATTGTTAAATATGTCTCTCAGCGTGCGGGCATTGGTATTAATGCGGGGAAAATTCGCGCACTTGGCAGTGAAATTCGTGGCGGTGAAGCGCTTCATACGGGCTGCATTCCGTTTTATAAACATTTCCAAACGGCAGTAAAATCTTGCTCACAAGGGGGCGTAAGAGGAGGCGCTGCAACGCTTTTCTACCCACTCTGGCATTTGGAGGTGGAGTCATTGTTAGTGCTTAAAAATAATCGTGGTGTTGATGAGAACAGAGTTCGCCACCTTGATTATGGGGTACAGCTTAATAAGCTTATGTATCAGCGGTTGATTGAGCAACAGGAGATAACCCTTTTCTCACCCTCTGATGTCCCGGGGATGTATGAGGCATTTTTTGCAGATCAAGATGAATTTCAGCGTTTATATTGTGAAGCTGAGAAAGATGATACTATTCGCAAAAAACGCATTTCAGCCACGGCGCTTTTTTCCCTTTTGATGCAAGAGCGTGCGCAAACAGGACGTGTGTATATTCAGCATGTTGATCATTGTAATACCCACTCAGCATTTGATCCAAAATATGCGCCTATTAAGCAGTCTAATTTGTGTATGGAAATTACTTTGCCAACAAAGCCCTTATCAGACATATTTGATGAAACAGGTGAAATTGCACTTTGTACACTCTCAGCATTTAATCTAGGCGCACTTGAAAGCTTAGATGAGTTAGAGTCATTAGCTGATTTAGCTGTTCGGGCATTGGATAACTTGTTAGATTATCAAAATTATCCACTTAAGGCTGCCAAAATTTCATCTGAAAACAGAAGATCACTTGGTGTTGGGGTCATTAACTTTGCCTACTATTTGGCAAAGCATCAGCTTAAATACAGCGATGGCAGTGCAAATGAATTAACGCATAAAACCTTCGAGGCAATTCAATATTATTTACTGAAAGCCTCTAATCAATTAGCAAAAGAAAAAGGTGCTTGTGGTCTTTTTAATGAGACAAGTTATGCGAAAGGGATATTGCCAATTGATAGCTATAAAAAGGCAGTAGATGAATTTTGCCCGCACAAGTTAAATCTTGATTGGGAGTATTTGCGTGAGAGTATCAAGAAGCACGGTCTTCGAAACTCTACGCTTTCAGCGATTATGCCCTCTGAAACGTCTTCACAAATATCCAATGCAACCAATGGTATTGAGCCACCGCGTGGACTTATCTCCATCAAGCAGAGTAAAGATGGTGTATTAAAGCAGGTTGTGCCGGAGATAGAAAAGCTGAAGGATCAATATGAGCTGTTATGGGAGATTGATAATAATGAAGGCTATTTACAACTGTGTGCCATTATTCAAAAGTTTATCGATCAATCAATTTCGGCAAATACAAACTATAACCCAGAAAAATTCCCTGAGCATAAGGTTCCTGTGAAAACACTTCTAAGTGATCTTTTAATTGCTTATAAGTATGGCTTGAAAACGCTTTACTATCACAATACCAAAGATAATGCCGACCAAGCTAAAAAATCCGCAACTGATAGCCAAGCATTTGATGAGTGTGAGTCAGGTGCTTGTAAGATTTAATGTAAGAGAGAACATATGAACCAATTTAGTTATACCACCTTTCAAATCGATCAAACCAATGCGCTTACCCAGCCAATGTTTTTTGGTAAACCTGTCAATGTTTCTCGCTTTGATGAGCAAAAACATAGCATATTCGAGCGCTTGATTGAAAAACAGTTGTCATTTTTTTGGCGTCCAGAAGAAGTGGATCTCTCCAAAGATCGTGTTGATTTTCAGCACTTTAGTGATGTTGAGAAGCATATTTTTTTATCAAATTTAAAATACCAAACACTCTTGGATTCTATTCAAGGCAGAAGTCCTAATATTGCCTTTTTGCCTTTGGTTTCATTGCCTGAGCTTGAAACATGGATAGAAACTTGGAGCTTTTCAGAGACGATACATAGTCGTTCATATACCCACATGGTGCGCTCGATGTTAGATGATCCATCGATTGTATTTAATGATATTGTTGGCAATGAGAATATTAAAGCACGCGCTCAGGATATCACGCGATACTATGATGATTTGATTTTGAAAACACAGCTCTTGCAAAGTGTAGGTGAGGGCGATTTTGTGATTAGTGGGGAGAGCTTTAGAGTCAATCGCTATGAAGTGAAAAAGGCACTTTATTTTGCGCTTCATGCTGTTAATGCGCTGGAGGCGATACGGTTTTATGTGAGCTTTGCCTGTACTTTTGCCTTCTCTGAGCAAAAAAAGTTGGAGGGCTCGGGAAAGATAATGAAACTGATTGCCAGAGATGAGTCGTTACATTTGGCAAGCACTCAGCACATGATTAATATTATTCAAAGTGGAAGTGATGGGGACAGTGAGTTAACTGAAATTGCGCACCGTTATCAAAATCAAGCAAAGGCAATTTTTCTCGAAGCAATTGATCAAGAGAAAAAATGGGCAAAATATTTATTTGAAAAGGGCTCGATACTAGGCTTAAATGAGGCGATTCTTTGCCAGTATGTTGATTATATTGCCAAAGAGAGAATGGCGGCTATTTCCCTTGAATATGACAATAAAGATACGCCTAAGTCCAATCCAATACCGTGGATTAATAGTTATCTAAACTCAGATAATGTCCAAGTTGCACCGCAAGAAACTGAGATTAGCTCTTATCTTGTTGGTCAGGTGGAAAGCTCCTTAGGTGACAATGCATTTAAAGGGTTTGAGTTATAGATATGCACATAGAATATCAAGGGCAAAAGATTCCGATTAAAGCAAGGCAAAGCGTATTAGAGGCGCTTGAAGTGGCAGGGTTTATTATGAACTTCCAATGTCGAAATGGAATTTGTGGCGCTTGTCGATGTAAGCTTTTATCGGGCGAGATTAACTATGAAGAAACGCCATTTGCCATGACAAAAAAAGATGATGTTTTAATTTGTATCGCCAAGGTTAAGGCCTATGTTAAGTTGGCAAATGGATAGGGTAGTAAGGCTTTAACTGTGGTTTCTTTGATGTTATTTTGAGATAGGTTAGATAGAATCACAGTTGCGCTAGAAGGGAGAAGCTCTTGCATTACTTGCCGGCACGATCCGCACGGACTCACAGCTTCTTGAGTATCCGCAACAATGGCAATTTTTTTAAGCGTATCTTTAGTAAACCCCTCAGCATAAGCGCGAAAGATTGCAACTCGCTCAGCACACATGCAAAGACCATAAGCGGCATTTTCAATATTCCCGCCCGTAATAACCTGATTGTTATTGGTTAAAATGGCAGCGCCCACTTGGAAATTGGAATAAGGTGTATAGGTGTTTTTAATGCCTGATATTGCGGCATTAATTAACTCATGATGGCTGAAAGTATGCTGTTCTGTCATGAAAGTGTACTGTGCTATAAACGGGGAGATAGTATAAGCGCTTTATAGCAATAGATCAAAATAAGTAGGTGAATTTTCCAAAAATAACTGTAACGTTACAAAAGTGCATATGATATGATGACTTGAATGGTAGATAAGCTGATAGAACATTATGGTATTACAAAAAATCATTGATCAAAAGCGAAAGGAAATCGTAAATTTGCCTAAGCTGAATCAAGATATGCTCACAAATGCGAATGGGGATTTTGCTAAAAAACTGAGTTCCTCTGGTGTGCCTATTATTGCTGAGCTTAAATCAAAATCACCCTCTGAAGGGGTGATTGATGAAAATTATCATCCAGAGGAAATCGCAAAAGCGTATCAAAAAGGCGGTGCCTCAGCCTTGTCTATTCTAACTGATAATAAGTTTTTTGGTGGCAGCTTTGATGATATTAAAAAAGTGAAATCAGTGTGTGACTTACCTGTTCTCTGTAAGGAATTTATTATTGATCCAATACAAATTTATCATGCGCGAGCAGCTGGCGCAGATGCTTGTTTGTTGATTGTGCGTTGTCTGGATGAGCAGCAACTAGCTATGCTTTATAAGTGCGTGAGCGATTTGGGTATGGATGCGCTTATTGAAGTGTTTGATGAAAGTGAAATGCAAAGTGCGCTTAAGGTTGGGGCAAAAATCATTGGGGTGAATAATCGAAATTTAGACACCTTAGAAATGGATATGGGGAACATTGAGCGCTTGGCAAAAATTGTCCCTGATGATGTGATGCTATTAAGTTTATCTGGGGCAAAAACACCAGCAGATTTGCATTTTTATGCCACCCAATATGATGGTGTGCTTGCCGGAACAGCCTTGATGCGCGCCAAAGATAAAGAGGCTTTTTTACAAAGTGCGATTCATCCATAAAAAGGGGAAAATCCAATTTTGGGAGCCCATAGTGCTAAATTAAAACTTGTGATAAGTTCTTAGCTTAAGCAAATACTCTCTTGTCACCATGCCCAGATTTAAAGAGTAATGTGACTAGTCAAGTCTGGCATTATTTGCAAATTTTAATATCAACATAATGTATACTCGGCAAAATTTGTTATCTTCATATATTTCTCTACACTCTAAAAGGCCATTTAAACTTTCAATCATGTTTGTAGAGGAGATAGATATGCGAAAATTATTGTTGAAAGTATTATGCTGTTTGGGGGTGGTTTGTAGTGCCTCATTTGCAAGTGTTATTTACAGTGCCTCAGGAATTAAGGCAACGGCTGTGCCAAAACAAACAGTAGCAAAAGACACACTGCTTTTGCTTTCATCTTTAGAGTTTTCAGATCCATCGATTGATGCAAGGTACTTACAAGGTAAAACGATTGTACTTATTACCCATATTAATGAAAATTATTCTGAGTTTACAGATAAAGATGTTATTGCAGGCGCTAAAGACATGGGGCTTAGCTTACAAAAAACGCTATGCGATACCAAGAAGAAATACAAAAGTGTGTATGATTTATACAGCGGGCACACATTAAAAATTATTGTTAACTCACGTGATAATGTGAATATTGGCGTGGTAAGTATTCAGCTAGATGAAATTAAGTGTTAGTCAGGGAGGAAATATCATGAAAAAAGCAATTTTAGTGGTTATTTCAAGTATTTTAATTGTAGGCTGTGCAACTGAACCGAAATTTTACCCAAATGAATACTATCAAAAAGTTGGTAATAAGCAGGCGATGATAGATTTTAAGGTCTGTGAAGCACAAGCAGAAGACCAAGTAACGGCAGGTGAAACTGCTTGGGATGTATTTATTGGAGTAGCCATGGTGGCAAGTGTTGCTAGAACAGCCACTAATGGATATCAATCAGGTCGCATTGGAGATAATGCAGCACTGGCAAGTACCTCCAATACCGAGGAGAATATGAAGCGCTATGTTGAGATTTGCTTGAAGAAAAAGGGCTATGAAGTCTCAGGTTGGAGCTAAACCATGCATGCCAGTTATAGCACATAGATAAAACAGCTTAAAATCACTTTTGACTGGCATAGTTACGACATGATATCAAACTTATTTCTGACAATTTTCTCCCTTTTATTTGAACTTTAGTAAAATTAATTTTATAGTTCTCTTGATTAAATTTTACAGCTAAAACCTATCTCAGGGTTGATTGATAGGATAAACTAACGGAACTTTCGGGGAGAATGTATATGATCAAAGTAATATCTGTAGAAAATCTATCACAATTGGTGAAAAGGCATACGCTTAAGCAGTTTTTGTTGGATTTGATGGCAACGGTTAAAAGTGATTTTGTTCGTTGGCAGGAGTTTGATAAAATTCCACGCCCAGCATTTCATGTGCCAGATGGTGTGATTGAGTTGATGCCAACGGCAGATAAAGAGCTATTTGCCTATAAGTATGTCAATGGTCACCCTAAAAATCCGCTTGAGAACAAACAAACGATTATTGCAACAGGTCAGCTCTCTAAGGTGTCAGATGGTCATCCGTTATTAATCTCTGAAATGACTGTTTTAACAGGTCTAAGAACAGCCGCAACCTCTGCTTTAGCAACAGATTTCTTGGCAAGAGAAGATGCTAAAACACTTGCGCTTATTGGTACTGGTGCACAAAGTGATTTTCAAGCATTAGCGACCTCGCTTGTGCGTGATATTAAAACGATTCGCTATCATGATATTGACCCAAAAGCGATGGAGCGTTTTTATAAAAATATGTCTGTATATGACTTTGAGCTTGTTCCTTGCTCATCCAATGAAGAGGCAGTGAAAGGTGCAGATATTATTACCGTGTGTACAGCGTGTAAGGCGCATGCCAAAGTGATTGAAAATGCTTGGGTAAAAGAAGGCGTGCACATTAATGGCTTAGGTGGTGATTGCCCGGGAAAAACAGAGCTTGAGCATAGCATTTTACCAAGAGCTAAGGTTGTGGTGGAGTTTTTTGAGCAATCTTTTATTGAAGGAGAAATTCAAACACTCACGGAAGAAGAAGCGCAAAAAATAGTGTATGCAGAGCTATGGCAAGTTTTAAATGGAGATAAAAAAGGGCGTGTATCTGATGAGGAGATCACAATATTTGACTCAGTGGGTTTTGCGCTTGAAGATTTTTCAGCGCTTAAATTAACTTATGAGTTATCTCAAAAATACGATATAGGCACAGGACTTAATATGATTCCGACATTATCAGATCCAAAAGATTTATTTTCAGTGTTGAATCATGCTAATCCAAAAGATCCGGCTTTAGCCATTCAATCAAAAGAAGAAGCGCTATAAGGATAAGATGATGAATCAAGATGCAATCGAGATAATAAATCCTTCTTGTCAGGATCAAACGCATGCTGTGAAGGCTGAAAAAATGACTAAGATTAATATTGATATCACCAGTGAAATTGGTAGCTTAAAGAGTGTTCTACTAAGAAGGCCTGGCGAAGAGTTGAATAATCTAACGCCTGAAACTTTGGATGAGCTTTTATTTGATGATATTCCTTTTTTGGAAAATGCACAAAAAGAGCATGATGCATTTGCAAATATGCTTGATGCTTTGGGTGTCAATGTATTGTATTTAGAAGACCTTGTTGGCGATGTGCTTAAAAATAAAGAAGTGGCTGGAGCATTTATTCATGAGTTTTTGTCTGTCTCGAATATCACTACACCCAAGCTGATTGATGCTTTAAGCGAACATTTAAGCGATTATTCAGGTAAAGCACTTGCTCAAAAGCTGATGTCTGGCCTCAAAAAAAATGAGCTTGATTATCAAGATGTCAGCTTAAACGGACAGGTAAATAAAGCTGATCTTTTCTGGCTAAACCCTGTGCCAAATCTGTATTTCACGCGTGATCCAGCTTCAAGTATCGGTAACATGGTGCTCTTAAATAGCATGTTTGCCAAAACCAGAAAACGAGAGAGTTTATTTATTGAAAGTATATTCAAACATCACTCAGGTTTTAAACACAATAAAGTGCTGAACAGTAGTGCCTTTAATGCTTCAATTGAAGGGGGAGATATTTTGGTGCTTGATAAACATACTTTGGCCATTGGCATTTCTCAAAGAACAAGTGCTCATGCAATTGAGAAGTTTGCTTTTGAGCTATTCTTTAATGATGAGTTAAAAGTGCATCATCAAATTAATAAAATTTTAGCATTTCATATCCCATCATCGCGTGCATTTATGCATCTTGATACAGTATTGACACAAGTAGATCTACATAAGATGACAATGCATCAAGGCATTGTTGGGAAGACGCAAATCTATAGGTTAACTCCGGGTATGCATAGGAATGTTGAGTCCCGTTTACTTGCAGGCTCAATTGAGAACACACTTGCAAATGAGTTGGATAAAGATATTCAGATCATTTACTGCGGTGGTAGAGATAGTATCAATGGCTCTCGTGAGCAGTGGAGTGATGGCGCAAATACCTTAGCAGTGAAACCCGGTGAAGTGTTTGTTTATCAAAGAAATAGGATGACAAATCAAATTTTAGAAAATCGTGGTGTTAGCGTGCATAAAATGCCATGCTCGGAGCTTTCTCGTGGCAGAGGGGGCCCAAGGTGTATGTCAATGCCGTTGGAGCGTAGTAAATTATGATAGATGCAATAAATAGGGTGATTGCAAATACAGTCGTGATGGTCAAACCACAGCATTTTTCTTTTAATGACGAAACAGCGGTGAATAATGCGTTTCAAACCAAATTAACCAATCTGGATATCAGTGCTTTGGCAATGGATGAGTTTTCCAGTATGGTGAAAAAAATGCGAGCTGTTGGTATTAATGTTATTGAGCTTGATTCTCCAAAGTGCCACACCCCTGATGCTGTATTTCCAAATAACTGGTTTAGCACCCATGTTATTTTAGGGAAGCACTATTTATATATTTATCCTATGTTTTCTAAGAATAGGCAGGCTGAAGTGCAGATAGCGTGCTTGAAAAATGCCTTAGAGCAGAAGATGAATGTGCCTTATCAGGTGGTGGATTTTAGGGAAAACGCAGGTAATCGCGCGCTAGAGGGGACTGGCGTATTTATTTTTGATCATCAGCAGAAATATGCATTTTTATCTCTTTCTCAAAGAGCAGATATAGAGCTGGCAAGAAAGGTTACAGATCAATTGGGCTATCGGCTCATTAGTTTTCATAGTGTTGATCGAACCGGTGCGCCTATTTACCATACCAATGTGATGATGAGCATAGGAGAGAAGCTTGCTTTTGTATGTTTGGAGTCAATTGCTAATAAAGATGAAAGAGACAATGTAGAAAGTGCTTTAGAGGCCATGGGTAAAGAAATTATCATTTTAAGCTATGAGCAGATATATCAAATGGCAGCGAATGTATTAGAGCTTGTTAATGATAAAGAGAAACACTTTTTATTATTATCAGAAAGTGCAAATCAAGCATTTAGCAAAGCGCAAACGCAGATAATTGATCGATATGTTACGCGCCTTCCTTGTGACATTCCAACAATTGAAACAGTAGGTGGCGGCAGTGTTAGATGTATGTTGGCAGAGGTTTTTTAGGCTAATTTAGACAAATTATCTGTCAAAAAGGCAAAAAACTAGGTGATTGGGTTGATAATATTCTCTTTACTCACTATGTTTTAAGAGGATAAACCAATCAAGGAGTGCTAACATGGCAAAAAAATCACAAGTAAAATCTTACAGTAAGGATGAATTTTTAAACCTAGTGAAAGAAAAATCAGGCCTGACAAAAGCGGATGCAACCAAAGCGCTTAATGCCGTATTTGATTCACTGGAGGAAGTTTTAGCTAAAGGAGATAGGGTGAGCTTTGTCGGCTATGGTTCATTTGAAGTTGGACATCGCGCTGCAAGAGATGGGCGTAATCCGCAAACAGGACAAAAGATTAAGATTAAAGCCTCAAATGTTGTTAAATTTAGCCCAGGAAAAGTGCTAAAAGAAGCAGTGAATAAATAAAAAATCTATCTTAGGGTATACTTTAATTTGTTAGAATGCCAGCTCTTATCAGCTGGCCAAGATTATTCTTCATAAGAAAGTTTTCCAAATAGGCTTTCACATCTTCAGTTGTAGACATCATCATCACTTTCTTTAGAACTGCATTACACCTCTTTTTACTCAAATGGCGAAGCACATACTTCACTTTGAGTAGGCTGCTACTATTCATGCTAAGGCTGTCAAAGCCCATGGCAATAAGAAGTGGTGTAGCAAGTGGGTTTCCAGCAATCTCACCACATAGAGAGATTTGCTTTTGATGCTTATGCGCCTGTTTGGCAAGATAATAAAATACCTTTAGCATAGCAGGGCTCAGCTGGCTGTATAATGAAGAGACCTTTTCATTTGTGCGATCAACAGCAAGCATGTATTGTGTTAAATCATTCGAGCCAATAGAGATGAAATCCACCTGCTCGAAAACTTTATCAATAAGGATTAAAAGAGAGGGCACTTCGATCATAACACCAACTTTTGGCATAGCAATATTAAGCCCTTCCTCGATGATTTCTTGATATGCTTGGTGGATAAGGGTCTTAGCCTCTTTAATCTCATCAATGGTGCTGACCATCGGTAACAAGATATTTAAATTATCAACATTAACACTGGCTTTTAGCATTGCTCTTACTTGTGTCAGGAACAAATCTGATTGATCGAGCATCATTCGAATGCCTCTCCAGCCTAGGGCTGGATTGTGCTCTTCTTCATAAAAGTAAGGCAAGGTTTTATCTGCGCCAACATCAAGTACGCGCAACGTCACCGCTTGGTTTGGAAAGGAGGAAAGAACTTGTTGATAAATAATGCGCTGCTCTTCTTCTCCTGGAAAGCGGTCTCTTATCATAAAGAGTATTTCAGAGCGATAAAGTCCAATACTGTTTGCACCTTGAGAGATAGCTAAATCCAAATCTGCAATGAGGCCAACGTTTGCATTTAATATTAAAAGATGATCATCAGTGGTTTTGCTTGGCAGATTCTTAATCAGTTGAAGCTCTGAGGTTTTTTGTGATTCGGCAGCAATAATGCGATCATAAGCCTGCACGACCCCTTTTGTTGGGTTGACATAGATGCGTGAGCGATAAGCATCAACAATCACTTCTTTTCCATCGATAAAACTTACCGGTAAGGCATTGATGTTGGTGATAAATGGAATAGAAAGTGCTTTTGCAATAATAGCGGCGTGTGAATAAGCTGAGCCATGCTCTGTGATTACTGCTTTGAGTTTTCCTTTTGGAACCTCTGCAATCATCGATGCGGTGACTTCGTTGGCAACAAGGATTGTCTTTTGTGGATAAAGGCTTTTTTTAATGCTTTTATTCTCAAGTGCAAGCAAAATGCGTTTGCCAAGATCTTTAATATCACTTGCGCGCTCGGTTAAATAAGGGTCATCCATTTTTTCAAAAATAGATGCTTGCTCTAGGGTCACTTGTTTTACAGCACTTTGTACCCATATGCCTTCTCTGATTAGATTAATAATAGCATCATAGAATCTGCGGCTGTCAATAATTTGTAAATAGGCATCAAAAAGCGCTCCTTCATCTTCTCCAGCCATCTTGGTTACACGCCTTAGCATCTCAGTGATATTTGCTTTCACTTCATTGACAGCATTGATAAAAAGCGTCTCCTCATCCTCTACTTGAGTGCCTTTATCAGGGATGTTATCTATGTCTGTAATATTGTACCGTGCAAACGCGTTCCCTCTGGTAACGCCATCATTTGCACTCACACCGTTAAAGTATAATGCATTACTTGGTGTTTCTTCAATTTGCTCAAGAATGTCATCGGCATGTAAAGCACGATTTAATGGCAAAGAGACATTAGCGCAAAAGGTAATAATATCAGTCTTAATTGACTCTGAAATAGCCTGTTTGTCTACATGCTGTAGTACTAAGATGGCAATGACTTCACTTTTATAGACAATCGGCGTCGCAAAAAGGGAGTGAAAGCGCTTTCGTGAAAGCGTGTAGAGCATGCTGTAGACATTTGATTGACTGGTGTAATCAATCGCAATAGGCTCCTCTCTTAAAGCCACCTTACCAATCAAGTCCTCATTGGCATCAAGATAGATCATGCCATGTTTGATGCTTGGGGCTAAAGTGGATGCGCCCAGTGTATAGATATGCTCATGCTCCTCAAGTGTAAAAATACTGCAAGCATTGACCTCACTTAGTTTGCACAGCTCTTCAACCATAAGTGACAGCATAACATCTAGCTCTTGTCTAGACTCAACAATTTTTATAAGTGGCTGCCAAAACATGCTAAGCGTAACACCTTACTTTTGTTTTATAAAAGGAAAAAAATGGGTTAGTGCCTTGGTGTAAACATGTTGTTTAAACGCAACCACTTTATCAGCAGGATACCAATAGTTCACCCAGCGCCAATCATCAAACTCAGGCTTCTTATTTGCATACAGATTAATTGCGCTATCAGGTGACTTCAAACGCAGTAAAAACCATTTTTGTTTTTGTCCAATACAAAGTGGGCAATTACGCCGAATTAAAAATCTAGGCAATCGATAGCGTAACCAATTTCTTGTTGCTGCAATCACTTCTACATCATGAGGCTTAAGACCTACTTCTTCTTTTAGCTCTCGGTACATAGCTTCAATGGGAGTTTCGCCAGAATTAAGCCCCCCTTGTGGGAATTGCCATGAGCTTTGGTTAACACGCCGACCCCAGAACACTTTATTTTGATTGTTTAAAATCACAATCGCAACGTTGGCTCTGAAACCTTCTTGATCTATCACGATCATTCCTAAAAAGCTACTCAATACTACCTTCTAGCATACCGTAAAGTGTCTGATATTTCCTTGAAAATCTTGCTAAAACTTTCAAAAAAAATCTGTTAGAATGCTAATTCAAGGTGATTTGTTCTCAATATAATGTCTAAGGAGCTGAATGTATGTCAGATTTTGTTAAATTTGAATCAATGGTTGATGAATATAATGTCGAATTTGTTGATCTGAGATTCACCGATACTAAAGGTAAAGAACAGCACGTCACCATTCCTGTCAAAGCGGTAGATGAAGACTTCTTTGAAGATGGAAAAATGTTTGATGGCTCCTCAATTGAAGGCTGGAAAGGCATTAATGAATCAGATATGATTTTGATGCCAGATGCAAGCACTTTGGTGCTAGATCCTTTCTTTGAAGCGCCAACTTTAATTATACGTTGTGATATCCTAGAGCCTGCGACCATGCAGTCCTATGATCGTGACCCACGCTCTATTGCTAAAAAAGCAGAGAATTATTTAAAATCAACGGGTATTGCCGACAGTGTATTGATGGGACCTGAACCGGAATTTTTTATCTTTGATGATGTGACGTTTAAATCTGACATGCAGGGTTCTGAATATCGTGTACATTCTGATGAGGCCGCATGGTCTTCAAATGATTTGCCACAAAATGGTAATAAAGGACACAGACCTGGCGTAAAAGGCGGCTATTTCCCTGTGCCCCCTGTTGATTCTTTGCAGGATATTCGCTCAGAGATGTGTACCATTCTAGAAGAGGTTGGCATGGAAGTTGAAGTCCATCACCATGAGGTTGCCACCGCAGGGCAGTGTGAGATTGGAACAAAATTCTCTACCTTGACAGACAAAGCAGATCAAATTCAAGCCTTCAAGTATGTTGTTCACAATGTTGCGCATGCTTATAACAAAACGGCGACATTTATGCCAAAGCCTGTTCCAAATGATAATGGCTCAGGGATGCATGTTCATCAATCGTTATCAAAGGCTGGAAAGAATATTTTTGCTGGCAATGGTTATGCAGGGCTTTCAGAGGAAGCACTTTATTATATCGGTGGCGTGATCAAACATGCAAAGGCGTTAAATGCATTTTGTAACCCATCAACAAATAGCTATAAACGTTTGGTGCCAGGCTTTGAAGCACCTGTCCTTTTAGCTTATTCAGCCAGAAATCGCTCAGCCTCTATTCGCATTCCTTATGTTAATAGCGAAAAAGCACGTCGTATTGAGCTTCGCTTTGGTGATCCAATGGCAAACCCTTATCTTGCTTTTTCAGCAATGCTGATGGCAGGCATTGATGGGATAAAAAACAAGATTCATCCAGGTGATGCAATGGACAAGAACTTATATGACCTTCCACCAGAGGAGCTTGTAGATATTCCAACGGTTGCAGCTTCTTTAGAAGAAGCACTAACTGCCCTTGATCATGACCGCGAGTTCTTAACAGCAGGCGGTGTCTTTTCTAATGATATGATTGATGCTTATATCGATCTTAAAATGGAAGAAGTGCAGCGTTTAAATATGACGCCACATCCGGTTGAATTTGAAATGTACTATAGTCTGTAGTATTTATACCACAATGCTTGCTGATAGTGGGCAAGCACTTTCCCAATATATTAGGTGGCCTAGGTTCAAGCTAGCTTAGGTTGTCTAAGATTGCTCATTTATATCCAGTTCGCCAATGTAGATATCAAAAGTTATACATATTGTTATAAAGGCGAAAAAATCCATGCTAAGAGCATATCTTATCTTGCCTGAACAAAGTTTCATTTATTATGCTGTACTCATTAATTTAAATGGATAATAGTAATGCCAGTAGATATTGAAATAAATCCACTAGAACTGTCTCAAAGTGCAATTGAAAATGAAGATTGGTCTATCAATATTCCAATACAGGCAGAGCAGAGAAGTGATAATGCTCGTCACGCTGTTGTGGGTAGATATGTGAGTATTAAGTTAGAACGCTGTGAAATAGGAGAGATTATCTTTAATGGTTTTGCATGTACATATCATAAATTTCCAATAAGCGCAGTTAAAGATCCCAGAGTAAATAGTCAGTTAGCAACTTCAGCACAAAATGTATTTTATGTGGAAGATGATGACAATGAGGTGTGTTATTTTTTTACAGAAGAAACGCTAGAGTCAATTAAAAGAGAAGCACCAATTAGAATGAGAGTGCATGGGCATGGTACAACTGTGGCAGGAAAGTTCAGATATGATCGGAAGTATTTTAAGTCTGTTACATTTGCAAGTGCTGTAGGAACTGTTGCCTATGGGAAACATAATGGACAAGTTTCAAATGTCTATACTATTGAGCATAAGAATAATGAAACAAAAATGTACCCTACCAGTCAATATGGTTATCGTGTGATGAAAGAAACAGTCAAACAGGAGGTGCAAGGTAATGAAAAACTTAGTACTGGTAGGGTAAAAGAGGCTGTGTATGCAAAGTTCCATGGGGGAGCACTTGATGAAATACCAGAGACCTATTGGAGTTTTGTAAAGACTGAAAATGACTGCTTTAATCTGTTGAATGATGCATTATATCATAACCATGTGAGTGTGATTACTAAGCAGTCAGCAGATCGTATTAGTAGATTGTTTGATATTTTAAACAATCAGCGTATTTTCTCAATTTCTAATGTTATAATTGTGCTATGCAGAGGGCATGATAAGCCGGAGCAAAACCGAAACTCTTTGTATGAGCCATATCCATTACCGCTGAGAGCAACAGAAATTGTGACATCAGAAGTCTATTTTGAAAAGATAAAGCGCATGATGATAAATTTATTGTCTGGTTATCTAAACCGGCGTAGGATTAATCATAGAGAAAGGGCTTTAGCTATAAGGGAGATAGTTCCTCTGTGCAAGACTCCAGATGAGCTTGAAACGATTATTGAGAATCAAATTCACCATTTAGGAGGGCGCGTTATTAATGCAAGAGGTCAAGGAATCAACTGGAGGTATCATGTAAATGAAGCGATCGTTACTCATAGAGCAGCTCGTTATTTACATGAAGGGCCTAGCTGGTTTAATAAAAAATGGTTCAATGCTTCAGATAGAAGTGAGTTTTATAAGGCATTACTTTATATTCAGCGCAAAATTACAGATTTAACGAAAGAGAAAGAGCGTGAACTTATGCAATAAGTGATTTCCTAAGCAGGCAGTAATAAAACCCATCCCCTTTATGTGATTGAGGAAGTAGCTGATAGCCGTATTGGAGTTTAGTTTGTTGTGATAGAGCTGCAATATCTTCATGCTTTGCATCTGCTGTTTCACTGAGAAATGCATGAATTTGCTTTTCATTTTCCTCGGGTAAAATCGAACAGGTGGCATAAAGCAGCTGACCATTTGGTTTTAAATAGAGCCATAGATTACGCAAAATTTTAGCTTGTATTTTAGTGATTTCTTTTACTTCATCAGCTTCTCTTAGCACTTTGATATCAGGGTGTCTGCGAATAACACCTGTTGCACTACAAGGCGCATCAAGGAGAATTTTGTCAAATTGAGGTGTATTATCTAGTGGCAAACTTGCATCTTGACAAAGATAGTGAATATTCAAATCACTTTGCTGTAGGCGAGCAATATTTTCATAAATACGAGAGAAGCGCTTTTCATTATTATCCATGATATAAAGTGAAATCTCTTTACACTTTTCCAGTAAGTGTGTGCTTTTCCCGCCTGGGGCTGCACAGGCATCTAAAATACATTCATCTGCTTTGGGGTCTAGTATATGTGCCGCAAATTGCGCGGAGAAATCCTGTACAGAGAAACGCCCTTCAGGAAAACCAGCTAACTGCGCGATGTTATAGTTCCCAATAAGCTCAATACAATTTGGAAGTGTAGTTTCTTTATAGGTGACATTTTCCGCGCTTAGGAGCTGTAGACTTTCTTTGATGTTGTGCCTTTCATTAAGACGCAAAAAGGTACTTGCCTGTAGGTTAGATTCGCGAATAATCTCTTTGGCTTTTTGGGCGCCGTAGTATTTGTTGAGCTTGCCAATGAGCCAATCAGGAGCGTCAGTATCAGGGGTATATTGCGTGAGCTTATTCTTATCAATTTTGCGAAGAAGCGCGTTGATAAAGCCCTTTGCTTGAGAGAGTTGAAGTTGATCTAGCCCCTTGAGTGTTTCATCGACAATAGCATAGCTGCTTTCCTTGGCTTTTTTCATGAAAATAAGCTGATAAAGCCCAACTAATAACATGGTTTTCACTTTTGCTTTTGTCTTTTTCTCAAGCATCGAGTGTAATAAGGTTGTCAGATAAAAATAGTGGCGAAAAACACCGTAAGTAATAAGATAAACAAGCTTTCTATTTTGTTCAGAGAGCTGATAAGCATTCAGTCTTTTATCTAGATGAATCAGAGAGTCTTTATTTTGTAGGATATCATGAATAATCGTGCAGGCAATAGCACGTGGGTTAGTAAGAGAAGACATGAATTATTGAATATGTGGCGCCAAATAGGTGGTTAATTTGGCAACAATTTTTGGATTTCCGCCAATTAATCGACCATCTTCTAGGAAATTAAGTCCACCATCAAGGCCGCATAACATGCCACCTGCTTCTTTAATCATCAGCGCAGCGCCAGCAGTATCCCATATTTTGGCATCCCTTGAGGTCCAAACTGCATCCAAGTAGCCAGCTGCAACATAGCACATATCAAGAGCCAATGAGCCGGAGTAGCGAAGCCCTGAGATTTCTTTGTATAGCTCTAAAATCGCTTGTGGGTAGGATTCTTTAAATACTTTTGAGCTGTATTTCAAAGCGCCTGAAAATAAAGAACTTGAGAATTCTTTTCGCTTGGCGACACGAATTCTCTGACCATTTAGCTGTGCCCCTGAGCCTTTTGTTGCTGTAAATAGCTGGTCCAGATAAGGGTTATAGATTACTGCAAGATCTGTTTTTCCTCTAAATTGCATGGCAATTGAAACACAATGGTGCGGTAAACCATGGATAAAGTTGTTTGTGCCATCAATTGGGTCAATAATCCAAGTGTGATCACTCTCTTCGTTGCCAAATGATCCAGACTCTTCTGTAATGTAATATTGATCTGGAAAGGCTTTTTGTAATACAGATAAAATATGTTTTTCAACTTCTAAATCAACATTAGTCACATAGTTATTTTTTGCCTTTTCATGAACTTCAATACTGGAGAGATTTTCACTGGCTTTTAGAATCATGCGACCTGCTTGCCTCGCCGCTTTGATCGCAACATTCATCTTCGGATGCATGAAAGTTTCCTCGATTAACTTATAAATATAATAATTTGTTGTGTATAATACAGGATTTAATCATAAGGTGATAGTTCGAATTTTGGATGTTAAATAAAATACGTATTGTCTTAGTAGAAACCTCACACACTGGGAATATTGGTCAAGCTGCCAGAGCAATGCTCAATATGTCATTGACTGAGTTGTATCTGGTGAATCCTAAAAAACGCCCAGATGATCATGCTGAGGCGCTTGCTTCACATGCAGATGAGTTGGTGAGAGGTGCGAAAGTGGTGACAAGCTTACATGAAGCGCTTGATGGAGTGGATCTGATTATTGGCACAAGTGCAAGAACAAGGCGGATGGATTTGCCTATGTTAAGCGCTGAAGAGGCAGCCAAAAGCACACTAGATGTTGCTAAAGTGGGGCTGGAGGCGGCTATTTTATTTGGTCGAGAGCGAACCGGGCTTTATAATGATGAGCTATTGATGTGTCACAAACATGCCTATATTCCAACAAATGAAACGTATAATTCGCTGAATTTGGCACAGGCGGTGCAAGTCTTTTGCTATGAGCTTTATAAGCAATATCAAATTGAAAAAAATATTAAAGCAACGCCAAATGTGAACCATATGCGTGACAAAGCATCAAGCAAAGAGCTTCAGAGTTTCTATACGCACTTAGAGAGTACTTTAATAGACAGTGGCTTTTTAAATCCTGATAAACCGGGCCATGTTGTTGATAAGTTAAAGCGGTTATATCAGCGTGCACAGCTGGAGTCTCAAGAAGTGAATATTTTGCGTGGGTTTTTATCAGCGGTTGAGCACAAATTAAAAGGATAAGTAGATGATTATCGTTGGTGTTGATGAAGCAGGAAGAGGACCTTTGGCCGGATCTGTCGTCGCTGCAGCTGTGATTTTAGACCCCAAAGACCCAATTGAAGGCTTGGCAGATTCTAAGAAGCTTTCAAGTAAAAAGCGAGAAGTCTTGTATGATCAAATTATTGCTAGAGCATTATGCTATCACATCGCTGAGAGTAGTGCTGAGGAGATAGATAATATTAATATCCTTCAGGCGAGCCTCCTTGCTATGCACCGTGCAGTTGCGGCAATTGATATTCATTTTGATAAAGTTTTAGTGGATGGGAATCATTTACCAAAGTGGCAATTTTTCTCAGAAGCTGTTATCCAAGGAGATAGTAAATTCGCTGAAATCAGTGCGGCCTCTATTCTCGCTAAAGTCTATCGTGACAGACAAATGCTTGAGTATGCTAAAGCCTATCCAAACTATCACTTTGATCAGCATAAGGGCTATCCAACTAAGCTCCATATGGAAGCGTTGGAGCGCTATGGGCCGCTTGATATACATCGAAAAAGTTTCTCACCTGTGGCAAGGCTTTTGGTATCCTGATAGCGATTTTTGATATTTGTTATTTCTATCACATATCAAATGCAATTTTTGCTACACTGACAAGGTAGGTGAAACATTAAGTAGGGAGCTTATGGCAAGCGTAGCGATTTTTGATTTGGATCATACTTTAATTTCAGTGGATTGTTCGAATTTGTGGATTGAGTATATGTGCTCACACCACTTTGTTGACAATCCACAGCAATTTAGAAAGCAAAAAAATAGTTTTGATGAAGCCTATAGGCAGGGTGAGTCGGATATGATCGGCTACTCTCGGCTTTTGCTCTCACCACTTAAAGGGAAAGATGCCCTTGAGATGAAGATGCACTTTAAGCGCTTTGTCCATACGATGATACCGCAGTATATCTACCCTCAGGCTTTGGTTAAACTCAAGGAACATCAGCGCCAAGGAGATGCTTTATTACTGATCTCTGCAAGTATTGAGGAGTTGGTAAGACCAATTGGGGAGATATTAGGTTTTGAAAAAGATAATATCATTGGTATCAAGACAGAAAAAAATAGCCACTGTTATACAGGAGAGGTTATTGAGCCGATTAGCTTTGCAGAGGGAAAATGCGAGCACTTTAAGTTGTGGCGGCAACAGCAGCAAACTATGTACGAAACAAGTGTTTTTTATTCAGATTCAATTAATGATGCGCCACTTCTGGCATTTGCTGATAAGGCTTATTGCGTTAATCCAGATCCAAAGTTATTTATGCTGGCACAACAACGAGGTTGGGAGGTGTTAAGCTGGGAAGAGAAGCTACTTGCCAGCTAATCAACAAATATTTTTTAGCCGCTGTACATTTGTTTTAATATCCTTTATATTTTCTCTATTGAATAATACATGATGTTATTTCTAAGGACTGATAGTGAGCCTTATTTTAGCCCTGATCTTATTTGCTTTTTCAGCACTGGCAACCCCAGGACCAAACACCTTGATGATTATGCTTTCATCAATACGTTTTGGCATGAAGAAAACCTTTGCCCATTACTTTGGTGTTTGCTGTGGGTTTCCTATTATGGTGATCATTCTTGGTATGGGATTGAAAGAGGTATTTACTGCCTATCCGGTCATTCATAGCATTGTAAAGTATGTAGGCGCAGTGTATATGTTATATCTTGCTTGGAAAATTATGCGTGCCTCGAGTCAAATAAAAGAAATTGAGGTGGGCGGAAAGTCAGTCAACCCCATGAGCTTTTTACAGGCTGTTCTTTTTCAGTGGGCCAATCCAAAGGCTTGGGTTATTGCCATTACGGCTATTTCAACCTATACCACAATAGGCGGCAGCCTTTATGGGCAAATTTTACTGATGGCGCTGATTTTTTTTGTGGTTAATATTCCAAGTTTGGGCGTTTGGTATATCGGTGGGCGCGTCATTAAAAAGCTGATTAAAAATGAAAAAGCGCTACAGTATTTTTGTGTTACGATGGGGGTGCTTCTGATCCTATCTATCATTATTAACTTTATTTAATTCGAGCTTAGCATATACGGGTGATTCAATTTCATTTATTCAATGGTATGATATAAAAAGCTACATTAAAACGACAAACTATTTATATGACAAAGTATCAAAAAACCATTGCAAAAGAAGGGAATATCTCCGGTATTGGTCTGCACTCAGGGGTGAATGTAAATATGATATTAAAGCCCGCAGCTGTAGATACAGGCATTGTTTTTAGGCGTGCCGATTTGAGCGGAAATCAAGATGTCAAAATTGCGCCATTTAATATTACTGAAGCGGTGATGTGTACACTTTTGGTGTCACCAGAGGATAACCGTGTGACAGTATCGACAATTGAGCATTTGATGTCAGCGCTTTGTGTATATGAAGTTGATAATATCATAATAGAAGTTGATAGCGCTGAATTGCCGGTTATGGATGGTAGTAGTCGACCATTTGTGGATATATTGGAGCAAATAGGCGTTAAAGAGCAGGATAAAGCGCGCAAAGTTATTAAGGTGCTAAAAACAATTCGTGTTGAGGATGAGGATAAATTTGCTGAACTTTTACCAGCTGATGAGACAAGCTATCGGTTTGAAATTCAGTGGGATCATCCTGTTATTGCAAACACTCCAAGTGTGGTTGATTTCAAGTTGGACAAAACAACCTATATTGACACTGTCAGCAAAGCAAGAACTTTTGGTTTTGTGGAACAGCTTGAATATTTACATAAAAATAATCTTGCCAAGGGGGCATCTCTTGATAATGCAGTGGGTGTAAGCCCTGATGGTGTAGCTAACCCCGAGGGACTTCGTTATGAAGATGAGTTTGTAAAGCATAAGCTCTTAGATGCTATTGGGGATTTTTATGTCGGTGGAGCGATTATTGGGCGTTTTAATTGCTATAAATCAGGGCATACACTTAACAATAAATTATTAAGAGCTTTGTATCAAGATAAAACCGCTTGGGAGTATGTGTAAGAGTTAATATGTAATCAAGCTTGTGAGGCTATCCTCAATAAATAGATTAAAGTACATACCTTGAAACAAGGAATTTTGTTAAAATACAAATGTTCACTAACTGATGAAATAATAAAAAAATGCAAAAAAATAGCCTTGTTATTTTCAAAAACAAGCCGGCACGCGTGATAGCGGAGTTGGAGAAGAAAATTGAAATCATGCTTGATGATGAAAAATGTATCAAGTTGCCCGAAAAGAATGTGTTACTGTTGCATCAAGGGTCATTTGATGACTTTTCTGTTTTGGATCAGAGTTTACATCAAGGTGAATTGAGTGAAGCATGGGAACTTTTAGAAGGGCAGGATACGAGCTATTCAGAGCTAAGTGAGCTGATCTATGGGGAGTACACACCAATAACCGCCTATGCAACTTGGCAAGAGGTTACAAAAGGCATACATTTTAGTGCTGAAGGTGGAAAAATTCATGTTAATAGTAAAGAAGTTGTTGAAAAAATTATCAAAACGATCGAAGAGAAAGCCGCAAAAGAAGCCGCCATTGAGGCATTTATCTCGAGGCTTGAAACTAATCAGTATCTTGAAGAAGATTTACCCTTTATTAAAGAAATTGTCCAATTGGCGCAAGGGAAGGTAGCTTCCTGTCGCTTTGTCAAACTGCTGCAAAAAGAAGAAACAGCGCAAAATGCCCATAAAATTTTATTAGATATTGGATTTTGGAATTTCTATAGTAATCCTTATCCTGAGCGCTTTGATGCACCCTCTTTTGCGCCTGAGATTAAGGTGGGGTCTTTACAAGATGAGCGGCGTGTTGATTTAAAGGCTTTTGAGGCTTTTGCTATTGATGATAAGGGCAGCAATGATCCAGATGATGCCATAAGTTTTGATGAAACAACGCGGAAAATGTGGGTGCATATTGCTGATCCTGCCTCATTGGTTCACTCACAAAGTGCGCTTGATATTGAAGCCAGATCACGTGGCAGTAATGTCTATTTGCCTGAAGGTGTTGTGCCTATGCTGCCGCATGAAATTACTGAGCGCTTAGCGCTTGGGTTACATGAAAGCTCACCTGCACTGTCGGTTGGTTTTTTAATTGATGATACAGGTACGCTTCAGGATATAGAAATTTGTTTATCTGAGGTGAAAGTCTCACGTTTGAGTTATGAAGAGGCAGAGAAAAAGTTAGATCAGGCGCCTTTTTCAAGTTTTGTTGAATACTCAAATATATTCACCGAGCATCGCCAGAGAAAAGGGGCTGTCGAGCTTCATTTTCCAGAGGTTAAACTATCACTAAAAGAAACAAATGGGCAAAAGTCGGTGGAGTTAACAGCGCTTGAGACATTAAAAAGTCGCTCTATGGTGAGAGATGCAATGTTGATGGCAGGGGTTGCCGTTGCGCACTATGCTGAGCTGAATAACATTCCACTGCCGTTTTCAACGCAGCCTGAGGGAGATCTATCACAGGAAGAAAAAACACCAAAGCATCTCTCTGAGATGTTTGCAGTGAGAAGACGGCTTAAAAAAGGCGTGTATAAGAGCGCACCAGATGTACACTCCGGCATGGGGCTTGATGCATATGTGCAAGCGACAAGTCCGCTTAGGCGTTATCTTGATTTGGTTGTGCACCAGCAGTTAAGAGCATTTTTAAAAAAAGAGCCGCTTTTGTCTGGCGAGGAAGTTTTGCAGCGTATTGCTGAGTCTGAAGCCGGGATAAAATCAGCAAGGCAAGCAGAGAGCTTTTCTAACAATCACTACAAATGTGTCTATCTTCTGGAAAACCCAAACTGGCAAGGTGAAGCGGTGATCATTGAGAAGTTAAATAACAATCGCGTCACTGTGTTTATCCCTGAGCTTTCACTAATCAAAAAACTCACCTTGTCACAAAGCGTTGAGCTTGATGAGAAGATTATGATTGCTGTGAGCCAGGTTAAGCTTTCTACGCAAGATGTTTACTTTAAAGTTATGCAAAGCACTGCTGAATAAATGTTGCGATTCACACAAGGATTCGCGCTTTAGTCATTTAGCAAAATATGATATCATTAATCACTATTTTTAGTTATCGAATATCAGAGTTTTCATGACAACACAATTTGCCAACGAAGTCTCTCCTGTTAATATCGAGCAGGAGTTAAAGCAGTCGTATCTTGATTATGCTATGAGTGTCATAGTTGGGCGTGCCCTTCCGGATGTTAGAGATGGCCTGAAGCCTGTGCATAGACGCGTTTTGTATGCGATGAAAGAGCTTGGTAATGATTATAATAAGCCATATAAAAAATCTGCGCGTGTTGTCGGTGATGTGATTGGTAAATACCATCCACACGGTGATACAGCAGTGTATGACACAATCGTGCGTATGGCGCAGCCTTTTTCTCTTCGCTATATGTTGGTGGATGGTCAAGGAAACTTTGGTTCTGTTGATGGTGACTCACCTGCAGCAATGCGTTACACCGAAGTGAGAATGTCTAAAATTGCCCACTCACTTTTAATTGATATTGATAAAGAAACGGTTAATTTCTCGCCTAACTATGATGAGACTGAGTCCATTCCTGATGTGTTGCCGACAAGAGTGCCAAACTTACTGGTCAATGGCTCATCAGGTATTGCTGTTGGGATGGCTACTAATATTCCGCCACATAATTTAAACGAAGTGATCGATGGCGCAATTGCGCTGATTAATAATCCTGAAATGAGCATTAGTGAGCTCATGGAGTATATTCCAGGGCCTGATTTCCCAACGGGTGCTTTCATTAACGGCAGAGCGGGAATTGTCGATGCTTATAACACAGGCAGAGGACGTGTGATTATGCGTGCCAAAGCATCGATTGAGCAGGACAAAAAAACAGATCGTGAGCAAATTGTTGTTACTGAAATTCCGTATCAGGTGAATAAAGCACGCTTAATTGAGAAAATTGCTGAGCTGGTTAAAGATAAGAAAATTGAAGGTATTTCAGAGCTTCGCGATGAATCAGATAAAGATGGAATGCGCATCGTTATTGATATTAAGCGAGGCGAAGTCCCTGAAGTACTTTTAAATAATCTCTATGCGCAGACACAAATGCAGCTCAGCTTCGGGGTAAATATGGTTGCGCTTGTTGATAACCAGCCGAAGCTTTTGAACTTAAAAGAAGTACTAGAAGCGTTTATCCGTCACCGCAAAGAGGTTGTGACACGAAGAACGATTTATGAGCTAAGAAAGGCCAGAGAGCGTGCCCATATTTTAGAGGGACTTGCTGTTGCGCTGTCTAATATTGATGAGATGATTGCACTGATTAAAGCCTCTAAAACACCACAAGAGGCAAAAGCTGCACTTTTGGAGCGCTCTTGGAATGGTGAGCTTGTGGCATCGATGCTCGCAGGGGTTGATCAGGGGCTCTATCGAATTGAGGGACTTGCCTCACATTATGGCATTCATGATAAAGCGTATTTCTTATCGCAAGCACAAGTTGATGCGATCTTAGAGCTTAGGCTGCATCGTTTGACCGGTCTTGAGCAAGATAAAATATTAAGTGAATTTAAAGAGCTTTTGGTTAAAATCGAAGAGCTGATTTTGATTTTAAAAGATGTGAAGCGTTTATTAGAAGTGATCTGTGAAGAGTTAGAAGACGTTAAAGCACAATTTGGTGATGAGAGACGCTCTGAAATTATCGCATCCCAGCTTGATTTGGGCTATGAAGATTTAATTACTGAAGAGGATATGGTGGTAACACTTTCCTATGATGGTTATGTCAAAGCACAGCCTTTAAGTGATTATAATGCACAAAAGCGCGGTGGACGTGGAAAGTCCTCAACACAGATGAAATCGGAAGATTTTGTCTATAAGCTTTCTATTGCTTCAACGCATGCAACGATGCTTTGCTTCTCAAGCTTTGGTAAAATTTACTGGAGTAAAGTGTATGAGTTTCCACAGGCAGGTCGTGCAGCTAAAGGTAAACCAATTAATAATGTTTTGCCGCTTGAAAATGGTGAGAAAATCACGGCAATGCTTGCAGTATCTGAATATACAGAAGGCCATCATGTCTTTATGGCGACAAAACAAGGCACCGTTAAAAAAGTTGACTTAGAAGCGTTCTCTCGCCCAAGAAAAGGCGGAATTTATGCGATTACGCTCGATGAAGGCGATGAGCTTTTACACGTAGAGCTTACTGATGGACACAAAGAAATTATGATGTTCTCAGATGCTGGAAAAGCGATACGTTTTAGTGAAGAAGATGTTCGTGCAATGGGTCGAACTGCAAGAGGTGTGCGCGGCATGCGCATTCAAGATGAACACACGATTGTTGCGCTTATAGTGACGGACATTGATCAAGGTATGGTGTTAACTGCAACTGAAAATGGTTTTGGAAAACGTACTCCTGTCCATGAATATCGTAAAACAGCCCGTGGCTCACAAGGTGTGATTTCTATTTCAACTTCTGAGCGAAATGGTCTTGTGGTTTCAGCAAATCTTGTTGCCGATACCGATGATATTATGTTGATGACAGATCAGGGAATCTTAATCCGTACCCATGCCAATGAAGTACGTGAAACAGGTCGATCTGCACAAGGGGTTAAGCTTATTAATCTAAAAGAAGATGAAAAGCTTGTCAGTGTGCAAGTGGTTGAAAATGATGATGAAGATGAAGATGAACCCTTGGATAACCTAGATGATGCTATAGAGCCAGATGATAACGCTGAGAGTTAAGCTGTGAAGACAATTAGTATTCTTGGGGCAACAGGTTCAATTGGTCAAAATACACTGAAGATCATTGCAGATAATCAAGATAAGTTCAATGTTTATGCGCTATCAGCACATCATAATTATGATAAGATTCTGGAGCAGGCACGAAATTTTCAGCCTAAATATGTGGTGATTGCAACAAAAGCGCTTGCTGATAAATTGCAACATGCTTTGAAATCTGAGGGCTTGGAGACCATCGTTTTATTTGGTGCTAAAGCGCTGATTGAAATAGCCAGGGCAGATGAAGTCGACATTGTCATGGCTGCTATTGTTGGCATGGCAGGACTTGAATCCAGCTATGCCGCAGTTTGCGCTGGCAAAAAGGTACTTTTAGCCAATAAAGAGTCTTTGGTTGCAGCAGGCAATATATTTATGAAAGCAGTCAAAGAAAATGGCGCTACGCTTTTACCTGTTGATAGTGAGCATAATGCGATATTCCAATGTTTAACTGACAATCAATATCATGCAAAAGAAGTCGATAAGGTTATTCTAACGGCCTCTGGTGGACCTTTTCGAAATAAAGCACTGTCAGATTTAGAGTCTATTACACCGGATGAGGCTTGCAATCATCCAAATTGGAAAATGGGCAGGAAGATTTCAGTTGATTCCTCCACCATGGTCAATAAAGCACTTGAAGTGATTGAGGCATATTGGCTTTTTAATGTTTCGGTTGATAAGCTTGAAGTGTTGATTCATCCACAAAGTATTGTACATTCAATGGTGAAATATTGCGATGGTAGTTATATTGCTCAGCTTGGCTCCCCTGATATGAAAACACCGATTGGCTATTCACTTTTCTTCCCAGAGCGCCAAGCGGTTAATGTGACACCACTTGATTTATGTGCGACAAGTTTAACCTTTGAAAAAGCTGACTTTATACGATTTAGAGCGTTGGAGATGGTGTTTTCACTGCTAGGTGAAAAAGACTATGTCAAAAGCATTATTTTTAATGCTGCAAATGAAGTGCTTGTCGAGGCTTTTTTGGCAGAAAAGATACAATACTTGCAAATAATAGCGTATATTGAACAAACTTTAGCAGAGTTGCATTTCAGCTCGGCAAAAACGATTGAAGATGTCATCGAAATTGACCAAAAAACACGTGATTTTATCAAACAGCGTTTTTTGCTTGATGATGTAATGTACACATGATTAAATGTGATTAGAAAAATGTGCGTCCATTCAATGGTAAACCTGCGCCAATATAAAGTAAATAATGAAATTAAAAAGGAAGATTAGCTTGAGCTTATCACTAAGAAAAACCTTGCTGTTAACACTTCTATGTGCTTCTCCATTTACCTTTGGTTATGCTGATGGCGAATTTGTTGCCTCTAAGATTAAAGTAGAAGGTCTAGAGCGTATCTCTGAGGATACGGTATATAATGATCTAGGGATTCAAAAAGGTCAAACTGTCACAGTTGATGATACCAATAAGGCGATTAAAAATCTCTATCAAAGTGGCTTTTTTAAAGATGTTGAAATGTATCGAGATGGCAATGAGCTGATTGTTAAAGTACAAGAGCGACCAGCTATCAGCTCAGTTGATTTTGATGGTAATGAGAAAATCAAAAATGAAGATTTGCAAAAAGTACTAAGACAAGCAGGGCTTGATGTTGGTAACACTGTGAATCCTGAGGTGATTTTCCAAATTAAGCAATCACTTTTGATTCAGTATGCCTTGATGGGCTATTACTCAACAACGGTAACGATTGATCAGGTTCCCCTCTCTAGAAATAGAGTCGCCATTAAAATTCATATTAAAGAGGGTAAAACAGCTGTTATTCGTGGCATTAATGTGGTGAATTCAAAGGCGTTTTCTGAGAGTGATCTTTTAGATAGTATTACCTTTAGAACGCCGTCTATCTGGAATTTATGGGGACTTTTTAGTTCAGTCACAGATTATTCACCTAAAACGATGAACTCATCAGTAGAAGGTTTGAGTAGCTATTATATGGATCGAGGGTATTTAGATTTTCGCGTGACTTCCCAGCAGGCATCTTTGACGCCAGATAAGGAAAATGCTTATGTTGCATTTGATGTGAATGAAGGCAGTGTTTACACCGTGACGGGAGTGAAGCTTGAGGGCAAATTTGTTATTCCAAAGGATAAGCTTGAGGCGCTATTACTTATCCATAGTGGCGAGGCATTCTCACGCCAGAAGGTGCTTGATAGTGCCAAGGCGATTACAGAAGCACTGGGGGATAAGGGGTATGCTTTTGCGACTGTGAACCCATTGCCAAAAGTGGATAAGAAAGATAAAACAGTTGCATTAACTTTTTATATTGACCCGGGTAAAAAGGTTTACATTAATCAGATTAACTTTATGGGCAATAATGTCACAGATGACTATGTATATCGTCGCCAAATGCAGTATTTTGAATCAGGGGTATATAATCAGTCGATGATTGACCAGTCAAAAATCAAACTGCAAAGATTACCATTTGTGCAGGATGTAAATGTTAACAAAGTACCTGTAGAAGGCTCGGATGATTTGGTCAATATGGACTATGACATTAAAGAGCGAAGTGCGAATTCTGTTAGTGCTAGTTTAGGCTACTCCCAGTTATATAAATTTATGATTGGTGGAAACCTGACGCTGCCAAATCTGCTTGGAGGCGGAAATCAGTTCTCGATAGGTGCTAACTTATCAAGTGTTTATCAAAGCTTGAATATGTCCTATACTGATCCGTTCTTTACCCAATCTGGTGTCAGTCAAACTATCAGTACTTATTTATCAAGAACAGATTACAGTAACACGGATATTGCCAATTATCGCTTAAATCAATATGGTGCTAATTTAGGGTATAGTATCCCGACCTCTGCATTTGACTCAGTCAGTATTGGCGGTGGTATCGATCATACTCAGGTATTGCAACCAACAGGTGGTACCTCTCAAATAGTTGAGTGGTTTGTTAATCAAAATGGTGGAAAAACTTCTTATAATACATTTACTGTAAATCTTGGTTGGAACCATAACTCAACCAACCGCGCCTTTTTCCCGACACATGGGACAACCTTTGGCATTAATGGAACCGCTTCTGTACCTTTCAGTGATTTACAGTGGTATAAAATCACGTCATCTGCTGGTTACTTCCATCCAATTATCGGTGATGTTACCTTGTCTCTTAAAGGAGGCGTTGGTTATGGTAATGGTTATGGAAAAACGGATTACTTACCATTTTTCCAAAACTTCTATGGTGGCGGCTGGGGATCTGTCCGTGGTTTTGCCCAAGGCGGTATGGGTCCTTCTGATACTTATGTTCCAAATGATGGTTCTGCTGAACAAGGCAATGCCATTGGTGGTAACTTAAATGTGTATACAAATTTAGATATCCTCTTTCCAATCCCGGGGATTAAAGACAGCCATAATATGCGCTTGGGTGTCTTTTTTGATATGGGTAATGTTTATAACACGTATAATATTCCAAACTATGATAATGGTGGACCAATATGGCCGGGTACGCAGGGTGATCAGTCACCAACGTTCTCTAATTTGCGTTATTCTGTTGGTGTTGAATTCCAATGGTTGTCCCCACTTGGACCGATGGCCTTTAGTTTAGCAAAACCACTCAATGTACAATCAGGTGATGTCACTCAGATATTCCAGTTTACACTAGGGCAGACTTTTTAAGGTTGATTTTAAGTAATAATTAAGGAGCAAACAGTGAAAAAATTACTAACAGCAGGTGTAGCAACAATTGCAATGGCAGGTACGGCAATGGCCGCTGCAAAAATGGATTCTATTAAAGTTGGTGTGGTGAATCCCGTGATTATCTATCAGCAAGCACCACAAGGTGAGGCCAGCATCCAAGCACTACAAAAAAAATTACAGCCAAAGGCAAAAGAGCTGCAAAATGAGCAAAATGAGTTAGTGAAAAAGATGCAAACTTTGCAAACAAATGCACCGACTTTAACGCAAACGGATCTAAATGCGCAAAAAGCAAAATTAGAGCAAGCACAAAAAGATTTCCAACAAAAGGCAAATAGCTTTAGACAAAGTGAAGCAACACAAGAGCAGGAGATTGCTAAAGCATTCCAAAGCCAATTTGGTGATGCAGTCAATCAAGTTGCTAAAAAAGATGGCTATCAGCTGATATTAAGCTCACAAGCAGTGGCTTATGCGGCACCTGAACTTAAAGTTGATGTAACAAGTGATGTTGTTGAGATTATGAAATCAGCTACACCAACTAAAAAAGATGATGCAGATAAAGCGGATACAAAAAAGTAAATAAGCTAATTCAGTAAGCAGTTTAGGGGCAGAGGATCCTTGCTCAATTTCACGAGGGGGTATGGAAGATACTTGAGCGCTTCAGATGGGGGCTGAAGTCCTCTGCCTGCATTAGAATATAAGCACTAAGTTTTTAATTGTAAATAAAATCAGTTAAAAAAAGTCAACTTTATATCAATTAATTTGATATTTCCCAGTTTTGAGTGAAAAAATATTTATGTTTCGGGTGATCTTTGGTTTCACCTTTTTTTATTTCAGAGCATAACTCATCTATATTTTGTTTTTTCATGGCCTATCATTTTCTCTAATAGAATATCGTTGGAGAAATAAATGCCATTGGATTTTCCCAAATATAATGCGACTAGCCACCAAATATTAACCACTGATTATCGTAACTTTTTGGCGTCATTTAGTGATGGGATGTGGAATGCAGGCTTCAAGCACGGCCCATGTGTGAGCTATGCCTTTTTTGGCTTACTTTTGGGCACAGGTTATGATTTAAGCTGTATTAATGATGCTAGGCATGAAGCAATGAGAAAATTTCTCTTTGAATTTACTCAGGAAGGTGCTTTATCCAATAAATCACTCTGGGGGAGTGTGACATGTAATTTTGAACATGCAGCTGGCTATCGTTCTCAAACCCTCTTTCAACTGTTAAGTAAACATAATATATTTGAGGTGGACCGTGTGCCTCAGATGATACCAAAAGACTCTGAGCTCCATATCTGGGAAGAATATTTCAATCAGTTGCAGGAAAATCAAGTACACTATTTTTATATGGTAGGCAGGATAACTGAAGGTGGACATGCAATGTCTTTTCAATATTTAAGAAAAGCAAGCGGTGGGCACTACTTTAGATGGTTTCAGCAAAATGGCTCAAACCTTTTAGGGAAACAACCAGTTGGAATCAGGTATTTTTTAAATACTATTGATAGTGTAGGAGCGTATCGGAAAAATAATTTATATTTGTATAATGCAAATGTAGGCATTTTTTTAGAAAATGTGCTACCTCTTAATCAAGAGATGTATAATGTTTCATCTGCTGAGAACTCACCTATACGCTCACCCGGCAAATCATTCGCTAAACCATGGTAAACGAGTTTTGAAGTGAAATCTGGAGCAGATCAACTGACTATTTAATTGAATTGTAGAGCTAATCTATTTTAGTGAATATTATATCTTTAATAGGGTGCTCAAGATTTTGTCCACGCTTTTCAAATTTAGTGAGTGGTCTTGTTTCTGGTCTTGGGGCAAAATTGGTAAACTGATTTATGAGCTCGGGAGCGTTTGTGAAAAGCGCCAAAACTTCCTCGGCATACGGCTGCCAGTCAGAGGCAAAGTGAATAAATCCACCTTTGGCGAGTGCATTTGACATAATAGTAATAAACTCAGGGTTAACAAGGCGGCGCTTATGGTGGCGCTTTTTATGCCAAGGGTCTGGGAAAAATATCTGGATGCCTTGAAGTGACTGAGGTGCAATGTTATATTTTAAAACCTCAACGGCATCATGCATCACCACCTTTAGATTGGTCAGTTTTTCCTGATGGATTAAATCAAGTATATTGCCAACACCAGGTTCATGTACTTCAAGACCAAGATAATTGATATGTGGGTTGTTTTTTGCCATTTCAATCAAGCTTGTTCCCATGCCAAAGCCAATTTCAAGGACGATATTTTGTGTTGTTTCAAAAATGCGCTCTAGCGCTAGCTTTTGTGGCTGATAAGGAATTAAATAGCTATCAGCATGCTTCTCAAGTGCATTTGTTTGACGTTGAGTCATGCGCCCAGCGCGTTTGACAAAACTTTTGACTGTTCGAAGATGTTTTTTCTCTATATCACTCATATTACTGTATTAGGCTGTTATATTAACAATCATCTAAAAGCGCTATGGTAGAGTGTTATGTTGTAAATCTCAAGAGGATTGTTTTCTTTGAGAATGAATTTCACGTTGCAAAAAAGGGAGTACTTTCTGGCTGTACTCAGGTTCTTGAATGTTCCAAAAGATAATATTTACGCCAAGATAGTTCTTAGAAAAATTATATAATTCAGCGACGGTAAACTTTTTGCCTGTTTTGGGGTTGGTATAAGTATAATCAGGTGACTGAATTGCAATGCTCACAACAGAAAGCGCCTTATGGTAACGATGAAAAAATGGGTAGCTATTTTTCATTTGCGCTTTTCGATACGGAACGGTGTCAGGGTTTCCAAGGCCAATATGATGTTTGATTGCATAACTAAATAGTCTCGACATATAGTGCTCACTATTATTCCACTCACATGGGATAAAATTCACATATTGGACAGCGTAACTATTGGGAAAGGCTTTTTTCAAGGCGCTCATATTGCTTAAGATAGAGTTAAAATAAGCTTGGCAAAAAGCGTTTGTTTGATGGTCTGTATCAATGGCAGTTTCAGGTAGATTAATGCCAGAGATTTTGCCATCAAAATGTTTTCCAAGCTCTGCAATGAGTTTTTGGAAACGCGCTTGTACTCTTGGCTGCCACTGCTTTGTTACCCAGCCTGTTGTTTGTGGCTTGTTTTCACCGGGGTTATCAGTTTGCTTGGCAATGCCGTTGTGATATTCATCTGTTTGTAAATACTTTGGAACGGGGATGTTTTCGGGAGAAAAAGAGCGATCTTGCAGTTGAATAAAAAGCTTTTTATGAATGTTGTCTAAACATTGTAAGTCTTTTGAAATGCCTTCAAAGTTGTAGGTGTCTTTTTGGGGTTCTAGACGCTTCCAGTTATAAATAACTTGCGCACCGGTAATTTCTGGATGGTTTAAAATTTGTAAATGCTTGCATGGGCTGTCACCGCCAAGAAAAAGATAGATCTGTGGACTATTGTTTGATGCCACGGCATTTTGTATGCATATAATGCTAAGGCATAGTAAGACAAGTCTTTTCATTGTTCTCTCCCCCGAAAGTATACTAAGTGTAACATGCAATAGTAATCGCTAGAGAAAATGGTATCAAAATTTCAAATGGAACCCAAATAAATAAAAGTATAATTGTGCTTATTTGGAAAATGATTCGCCGATAGCAAAGAAATACTTTATGCTTGATAGTGTAGTGATGTGTATCGCAAAAGGGTTTGTATGCAGCAATATGATGTGATTATCGTTGGTGGTGGAATCGCTGGATTGTCAGCGGCAAGGAATTTAAGTTTAAATGGGTTTGATGTATTGGTGCTTGAGGCAAAAGATCGATTAGGAGGGCGCATCCATAGTATTCACTTTGCTGGAGCAACGGTTGATTTAGGTGCCTCTTGGATTCATGGGATTGAGGAAAACCCAATTACCCGTTTGGCCATGAAGCATGATGTTGAAACAAAACGCTCCCAGATGTGTGGTTCTTCCCCCAATAATATTATTAAGCGAGATATTTTTGATAAAGACTTCAAGCGACTGAATCGAGAACAGAAGCTTGAAATTGCTAACTTGATGGCGGATTTTTTAGACTTTTTAAGCAGTACAACTAAAAAAACAAATATGCATCTGTGTTCTATTGAGTCATTAAAAAATGACTTTATTGAGAAAAGAGTGCTCAAAAGCAATAGTATCAAGCAACTTGAGTATATTGTCGATACGCTTATTTTATATGAATACGCAACCGAGGCAGATGATCTTTCTGCTGAGAGTTATCACGCAGATCATGACTTTGCTGGTCATGACAGGCTTTTTCCTAAGGGGTATGCACAAATTGTTTATTTGCTAGCAGAAGGCGTTAAGATTGAGTTAAATCAAAAAGTCCAGCAGATTGATTACAGTGGGGATATGGTTCAAGTGATGACTAAAGATAGGCAGTACACTAGTAATTATGTGCTTGTTACCGCGCCGTTAGGAGTCTTAAAACGAGGAGATATCAGCTTTGATCCTTACCTTCCTGTGGAGAAAAGAGAAGCACTGCAAGTGTTAAAAATGGGCGTTTTGGATAAGATTTATTTGGCTTTTGATCATGTATTTTGGGATGAAAATGCACAAAGTATTGCCTGTTTATCTAATGACCATCAAATTGCAAGGGAGATGATAAATCTATATCCACTAACTCAAAAACCTATTTTGGTAGCATTTACCGCAGGAGAGATGGCAAAAGAATATGAAGCGTTAACAGATGAGGCGCTGATTGAGAAGATTATTGAGCCGCTTAAAAATATGTATGGCAAGGTGCCTAAACCAGTTGATGTATACATTACTAGGTGGTCAAAAGATAACACAAGCTATGGCTCGTACTCGTATTTGCCTGTTGGTGTAAATGTGGAGCAAAGAGAGGTGCTTGCAGATGCAATTGATAATAAGGTATTTTTTGCAGGCGAGGCGACTTCTCGCTATTTTCCCTCAACAGTACATGGTGCCTTTTTAAGTGGCGTTCGTGCATCTTATGATATTTTACAGACGGATTTACTTACAGAAGATATAAGAAAGCGCACAGCATCATTGGAGAATATTTACCTATAATTTGTTGTAAATAGTCAAATTGTCGCTATATTTTAAATTAAATCTCGTACATACCTTATGGCGTATCTCTTACATATGTACTTGCATAAATAAGATAATATTTCTGAGTGATAAGTTTTCATAATATTAAGTTATGGAATGTGCGTCTAGGATATATAGTAGCTTTGTTTTGTAGATAAATTACTATAAAGGAATGTTCTAGAGTATTTGTTGACTCGAGGATAAATGTAGAGGTATGTGCAATGGCCAATCAATATCAAGATAGTTTGCCCAATAAAATACAGGCTGTGTACCACCGTTCGGCACAAAGTGTGTTATCAGATTTTTCAGCGCAAAATTTAAGTTATCAAAATGTGTCTGAAATTATTGGCTGCAAAGTTGTAACAGTAAAAAAATGGTGCCGCTTATATCATATTCGCCTGCAAAGCGATGCGCCACCACCAGCGGTTAAACTCTATTTGGATCGTTATAGGAAACATCTTAAAGCAGCACGCATTGATCGATATAATATACTGTATCATAAATGGCCCACTGAGAAGTTTGTATAGCAGTCAGAATACTTCATAACAAGCCATATCAAGTTCAATCACCCCTTTATGCTTTATTGCAGATAGCCAGATCAGCAAACTCTCGCTATAATGTGGCAACTTTAAAAATGATATATAGACCAGATGGACACAATACAATATCTGATTGATTTTGTACTTCACTTAAATGTACATATGAATACATTGGTCAATACCTTTGGTTTGTGGACATATGCCTTTTTATTTCTGATTATCTTTTGTGAAACAGGTTTGGTTGTCATGCCTTTTTTGCCGGGAGATTCCCTTCTTTTTGCAGTCGGTATTGTCACAGCAACCACAAATTTAAATGTTCATTTAATGATCTTTGTGTTGGCTTTTGCGGCGATATTAGGGGATAACTGTAACTATTGGATTGGGCATTTATTTGGCGAGAAGCTCTTTAAACCTGATGCGAAAATCCTCAAGACTTCGCACCTTGAAAAAACGCACCAATTCTTTGAAAAATATGGTGCTAAAGCGATTATTATTGCACGTTTTGTGCCGATTGTGCGCACCTTTACCCCGTTTGCAGCGGGCATGGGAGAAATGCCTTACAGGCGATTTATGATCCTAAGTGTGATTGCTGCATTTGTATGGGTTGGCTCTTTAGTCTATATCGGCTACTTCTTTAGTAATATTCCATTTATGCGTGAGCATTTTAGCTATCTTGTCTTGGCAGTTATTATTGTTTCTATCACGCCTGCGATTATTGAGCTCATTAAGCGTCGCCGTAGATTGAAAAAAGAGGCAAAAATAACGCCGAAATGATTCAGGCTATTCAATAACATTAAATCAGGCTAAAATAGCCTCATTATTCTTGACCGATTGACAGTGAATGTCTGAAAAACACCATACAATATCAACCGCTGCAAAGTGGTTGATTACCATTACCGTCATGCTTTCGGCTATGATTGAAATTATTGATACAACGATTGTCAATGTGGCCTTAAAAGATATGGCGGGCTCCTTGGGGGCAAGTACAGATGAAATCTCTTGGGTTGTTACTTCTTATATTGTCTCAGCAGCAATTTGTATGCCACTTACGGGCTTTTTTGTGCGTATTTTTGGACGCAAGCGCCTTTTATTAATTAACATCGTCGGCTTTTTAATCTTTTCGATGTTATGTGGATTGTCTACATCTTTAGACCAAATGGTCTTTTTTCGTATTATGCAAGGGATTTTTGGAGCCTCTTTAGTGCCTCTGTCTCAATATGTGCTGCGAGATACATTTCCACCAAAAGAGCAAGTCAAGGCAATGGCAGTATGGGGTATTGGCATTATGGCTGCGCCTGTATTAGGGCCAACACTGGGTGGCTATATCACAGACTGGATGAATTGGCGCTGGATTTTTTATATCAACATTCCAGTGTGTTTATTAGCGATATTAATGACACTGTTATTTATCACGGAGACCAAACGTGAAAAAGTGAAGATAGATTGGATAGGTCTAGCGCTATTGGTCATTACGATATCAACGCTACAAATTTTCCTTGATCGAGGCAACACAGATGGTTGGTTGAGCTCGCACTTTATCTTGGGTCTCTTATTAACGTGGATCATTGCTGGCATTATTTTTATTGTACGCGGTTGGATAACACCTAGAAATATTTTGAACCTTCATTTATTTCAAGATAGAAATTATGCGGCCTCCTGTATTTTATTGGTGCTATATACTGCGGGCATTTTTGGTATGATGACGGTACAGCCACTTATTATGCAAGGCTATATGAACTACTCTGCTTCCCTCTCTGGTGAATTAATGGCACCAAGAGGTATTGCAGCTGCTATTGCGATGGTGTTTGTCACACCTTTGGCAAAGAAGATAGACTTAAGGCTTATTATTTTATTGGGGATTCTGATTACAGCATATGGTAATTACCTGTATGCAGGCGTGCCTTTAATGTCAGATCCTTGGAATTTAACTTATCCTGGTATTGTTCAAGGGATTGGTATGGGGTTTTTCTTTGTTCCTGTTTCAACGATGGCCTTACAGACATTGGCACCAGCGGCATTAGCTGAAGGCAGTGGGATGTTTAGTTTCTTTAGAAATTTAGGCACCTCTGTGGGCACTTCTGTGATGGTGACTGTACTGACACAGCAAGCACAGGTCGCATGGCATAGTATGATACAAAAGATAAATACAATGAACCCTGATTATCATATGTGGCTTCAGCATATGAGCTGGAGTGCAGAGGATCCACATACTTTAGCTGAGGTTGTAAAATTGATTTTGCCGCAGGCGAATATCATTGCATTTGATGATGTGTCTTATTTGTCTTATCTTCTTTTGCTGGTTGCAATTCCTTTTATTTTTATGCTGAAAAAGCCAAAAAATACCGCTGTTAGTATGGAGCACTAGATATTTGCAAATTTGATGCCCTTACTTTAGAATAGGTCAACTTCAACAGAGTGATTTTTTTCATGGTACCGGCAAAGCTAGTTTTAAAAACAGGAGAAGTATTTGAAGGGAAGTCCCCTTCTTGGGTTAAGGGAATTAATTTTGGTGAAATCGTATTTAATACGGGGATGGTTGGTTATACAGAAGTGCTGACAGATCCTTCATATAAAGGACAGATTGTCTGCTTCACCTACCCAATGATTGGTAATTATGGTGTGGAAAGCCAAAATCACTGGGAGTCAGATCGCATTCATGCTGCGGGTATTATTGTTTCAGAGCTTGCGCCATTTTACGCTAGAGCACAAGGTGAAAGCTCGCTTAAAGATTGGTGTCAGAAATACAATACGCCAATTATTGCTGATATCGATACGCGTGCCTTAACAAAAGTGCTGCGCCATCACGGTGTTGTTGCTGGCGCCATTGTAATTGGTAAAGATATGCCAAAGAGCTACCCTGATATCAGTGAACTTGATTTAATCCCTGAGGTAAGTGTTGATAAGCCTTTGGAGGTTGGAAAGGGTAAGAAAAAACTCATTGCAGTTGACTGTGGCATGAAGGCCAATATTTGGCGCTATCTTTGTGCATATGATGATATTAGTATTAAACGTGTTCCACATGATTATGATTATACTGCTGAGGAATATGACGGTGTTTTTATTTCAAATGGCCCAGGCGATCCGTTACGCTGCAATAAAACAGCGGATATTCTCCAGAAATCAATGCAACAACATCCTGAAAAGCCAGTCTTTGGTATTTGCTTAGGGGCGCAGATTATGGGAATGTCGATAGGGGCTAAAACTTATAAGTTAAAGTTTGGCCATCGTGCGCAGAATCATCCTTGTTTATTAGAAGGAACGGACAGAAGTTATTTGACCTCGCAGAATCATGGCTTTGCTGTTGATGAGCAAAGTATTCCAACAGATTGGGAGGTGTGGTTTAGAAACCTTAATGATAATACAGTGCAAGGTTTGAAACATAAGACAAAGCCTTACTCCTCTGTACAATTCCACCCAGAGGCAGGTCCCGGTCCTGTCGATACCGTATGGCTTTTTGATCGATTTGTCGAGCAACTATAAAGTTATAAATAATCCTCACATTATTTAAATAAAGTGTATATAATAACCTCCGTTTTGGCAGGCATGATGCATATTTAGTATAGCTAAATCGCCAAGCGAATAGGGACAGCAAATGAAAAGGAAGTCTTATCTTAGTTTGAGTTAAGTCAAAATAAGGTTAAGGAAGACGACATCAAGTATAAATCATTAGGCTGCACTGTAATACTGTATTTAAATATAAGGATAGAATGGGTATGGATTTTTTTAAAACAGGATGGGTGTATCACTGGGATGCTGGTGCAATAGAAATAGGGCAAGCGGATAATATTGGAAGTATAAGAAGTGGGGAAATTGTGCCTTCTAATCCGGAGTCTTCAGCCGTTATCACCCCTGCAACAAATCATCACTACCCAGTGCTGATGGATAATGGGTGCTGTAAGAAGCTTTTGCAGATACTCTATTTGATTGCTACTCGTGCTGCCTCTAAAGATGAGAAAGTCTTTAAGTGGCTGGATTACATTCCTGGAGAAACAGCTAAATATAACAATCTCCATGGCGGTGATTGGGTTCTTTCTGGGCCTATGTCTGGTTGCCAAATTGTACGTTTTAAAGCTGCAGGTTACGATAATTGGTCATGCGCACATATTGGGACTGCAGCTACAAACCCCATTGATAATCGCATGGTGAAAGATAAGTTTTGTGCATTTCTTACAAGTGGAGAAGTGGCTTCACAGGAAGTTCAGGGGTTTAATCCCGGTGTCGCCGTAGATCCTAGTGATCTTATCCAATTTTCAACCAAGTGGGGACTGTCTGGAAGTAGCAAACCGGATATATATCTATGTATGAGTAAAGAGAAGTGTTATGCAGTAAGTTTATTTAGGCTTCCATTACAGGGGGCAACTTCTTTATTTTGGCTTTGTGGACCAATTTATGAATGTGCAGCGTTGAGTAGAGGGGAGCTAATACAGGCGCTTCGTAAACCTAAAGAGGATGAGAAGGTATATGAAAGAAGGCATGGAGCTGGCTCGCTTGAACAAGAGATTAGACGGCGAATGCGTGAGCGTGAGCGGGAAGCTATGATGCTAAGTGCTGGAGCAGCTTAGTCTCAAACTAATTGAAAACAGCTTAGTGCCGAACTGAGCAAAAATATTTATGCTCTTTAATGTTAAATTCAGGTTATAATGAGATATATACGTATCATAATTGATATTAAATCTATATTACAACCATCACCAGACATTAAAGATATAGCATATGGATCAAATTAATCTGTCATTTGAAAATAATGAAAAACAGACCATTAGTGAGTTTACACGTAAAGCCTATTTAAACTACTCGATGTATGTGATTTTAGATCGGGCATTGCCGCATATCGGTGATGGCTTAAAACCAGTGCAAAGACGCATTATTTATGCCATGAGTGAGATTGGGCTCTCAGCACTTAGTAAGCATAAAAAATCAGCGCGGACGGTGGGTGATGTGCTTGGTAAGTATCACCCGCATGGTGATAGTGCTTGTTATGAGGCGATGGTGCTGATGGCGCAGAACTTCTCTTATCGCTATCCATTGATTGATGGGCAGGGTAACTGGGGTTCTCAGGATGACCCGAAATCTTTTGCAGCAATGCGTTATACTGAGTCAAGATTATCAAAATATGCAGAAGTACTTTTAAGCGAGTTAAAGCTCGGGACTGTTGAATGGGGGCTTAATTTTGATGGAACTTTAAAAGAGCCGAAATTATTGCCAGCTGAAGTGCCAAATGTGCTGTTAAATGGCAGTATGGGAATTGCCGTTGGGATGTCAACCGACATTCCACCTCATAATTTGCATGAGGTGATAGACGGGTGCTTATATCTATTAGCTACTAAGGAGCATAATCTTGATGAGTTAATGCAATATATCCCGGGGCCTGACTATCCCGGAGGCGCTGAGATTATTACCTCTGTTGAAGAGAGAAAAAAAATATATGAAACAGGTACAGGTTCTATCAAATTAAGGGCGGTGTATCATAAAGAAGAAGGAAATTTAGTCGTTAGTGCTTTGCCACACCATGTGTCAAGTGCTAAGGTGATTGAGCAAATTGCCTCCCAGATGCAAGCGAAAAAACTGCCATGGCTTATGGATGTGCGTGATGAATCTGATCATAATGAACCGGTCCGAATTGTTCTTGTTCCACGTTCAAACCGTGTTGATACTGAGCTTTTAATGAGTCATTTGTTCGCTACAACTGAGCTTGAAAAAAACTATCGTGTCAATTTAAATATCATTGGATTAAATGGCAAACCACAAGTGAAATCGCTAATTGAAGTGTTAACTGAGTGGCTTCAGTTTCGGATTCAAACTGTAACCAATCGTCTTGAGTTTCGCCTTGATAAAATTCTTGAGCGGTTACATATTTTAGATGGATTTTTAATTGCCTATTTGAATATTGATGAGGTGATTCATATTATTCGCTATGAAGATGAACCGAAAGAGGCATTAAAGGAACGATTCTCTTTAACAGATACTCAAGCAGAAGCTGTGCTTAACTTGCGATTAAGAAATTTAGCCAAGCTAGAAGAGATAGAAATCAAAAAAGAGAAAAGTGCGCTTGAAAAAGAGCGTGATGAGATTATGTCCTATCTAGACTCCCCAACAAAGCTGAAAAATTTGATTAAAAGAGAGCTTAAAAGTGTGGCAGAAAAACACGGCGATGACAGACGCTCTGAGCTCGTTATAAGGCCTGAGGCCAAAGCATTAAAAGAAAGTGACTTACAGCCTGTAGAAAGTGTCACTGTGATTATGTCAAAGCAAGGCTGGGTGCGTGTTGCAAAAGGGCATGATATTGATCCAAAAGGTTTAAGCTATAAAGCAGGAGATAGCTACTTTAACTCAAGCCAAGGTAAGAGCAATCAGCTCTGTTTATTCTTTTCATCTAAGGGAAAGGCTTATTCATTATTAAGTAGTGAGCTGCCATCAGCAAGAAGTCAAGGAGAGCCTATCACAGGGCATTTGAAGTTAGATGCTGATGAGAGTATTGTGGCTTTGTCTTTTACCTCTGAGGAAGATAGCTTTATCTTTGCATCAAGTGCCGCAAATGTGTTTATCGCACAATCAAAGGACATTATCAGCAAAAATCGCTCGGGTAAGCAGGTTATCAATTTAGCGGAAGATAAGATGTTGGCGCCGTTTAATCTTGGCGTATTGAATGAAAATATAAAAATAGTTGGCATTTCAAATCAAGGAAGAATGCTCAGTGTAGATATTGATGAGCTGCCGGTATTATCCAAAGGAAAGGGCAATCGCTTTATCAACATGCCAAGTCATATTGCCACAGGAGAGATATTTAAATTTATTGCAGGTGTTCATCAGAGCGATGCGCTGATTATCTATGCAGGCAAAAGGCATATGAAGCTAAGCTATAGTGATATTGAGGACTATCATGGCAAACGAGCTTCACGTGGAAAAATGTTGCCACGTGGCTATCAGAACGTTGACAGCCTAGAAATTTCTTAAGCAGTTTTCATTTTCTTTTTTTTCAGATTCAGTATGATGTTTAGATCATAACACTTATAGATAACGATTATGACGGACACTGTTTCGCTAAATGAAACAAAACACCCCAAGGCACTTTATTATTCAATTGCGATTAATATTTGGGAGTATTTCAGTTACTACGGCATGCGCGCACTTTTGGTGCTTTATTTAACGCAAAAGCTTCTTTTTAGTGATACACAGGCTTATGCACTATATGGGGCATACACTGCACTTGTCTATGTAACACCAATTATTGGTGGCGCAATTGCTGATAGATATTTAGGTTATTACTGGGCAACTTTATTGGGCGCAGCAACAATGGTGGCAGGACATATCGTGCTTGGTTTAGATGGCCATGGTCTTTACATTGGACTTGCGCTGATTATTTGTGGATATGGTCTTTTTAAGACCAATATTTCATGTCTTTTAGGTGCAGCCTACAGTAGAACACACCCCAAAAGAGATAGTGGATTTGCCTTGATGTATGTCGGGGGAAATATCGGTGCATTTCTAGCGCCTATTTTTGTGGCATGGGCCGCGCAAGTTTGGGGTTGGCACTATGGTTTTTTGCTTGCAGCGATTGGTATGGCGATTGGCCTTGTAATCTTTTTATTGGGGACCCCACATTTTGAGCGCGGTAACCAACCAGAGTGGCAAGCACTTAAAAAAGATGGCTTTTTCTCATTTCGCGTTTTTCCGTTTGTTATCGCAGGCATATTACTTTGCACGTTGTTTTTCACGCTGGCGTTATATTATTTATTTGCAGGCTGGATTTTATTGGTCTGTGTTTTGGTGAGTCTGTACTTTTTGTTTTTTTTATTTTTACGCTTAAATAAAGAGGATAAGCGTGCGCTTTTAGCCATTTGCTTTTTTATGATTTTTGGCCTTATTTTTTGGGCATTTGATCAACAAGGTGGCAGTTCAATTAGTTTATTTATTGAGAGAAATACACTAAGAGAATTTGCAGGCTTTAACATTCCTGCCGCTTCATTTCAGTCTATTAATCCATTTGCTATTTTAATCGGTGGGGTGATTATGTCACAGCTTTGGTATCTACTGATCAAAGCAGGTGTTCGCTTAAGTGCACTGGTGAAAATTACAATTGGAATTTTCATTTTAATGCTTGGCTTTTTCCTTATTATGATGGGCGCTAAAGTTGCCGCAGAAAGTGGTGGGCATGTGTCAATGATGTGGGTTGTTGGCGGTCTTTTGCTTATTGGATTTGCCGAGTTATTTGTTGACCCTGTCGCTTTAGCTGAAATCACACGGTTAAATCCAGGTGGCTCGGTTGGCTTTTTGGCAGGAACCTATATGCTACTCACTGGAGCGATTGCAAATTACGCTGCAGCAGAGATTGCAACTTTAACAAGTGTAAAGGCGATTAATGGTGCTCAGAATTTCTTGGTTGACAGTGCAAAAGGCTATTATAAAGTCTTTGGCGGCATTACCACCTTTGCATTTGCTACTTTTATCGTACTAATTTTGATTCTTTTTGCCAGCTTTCTTTATAAACGATTTTCTCGATAAGCTATAAATGCTTTAAAAGTAAACAGATTCGCTCAAAAAATATCTTTATATATACTTATATTTAAACAGACGGATTATTTTCTCTAAGGAATTATTGAAAATATACAGCGGCTAACTGTGCTAGGGTATATATTATGGTTAAGTGGATCGTTAGGTGGTGCAAAAAAAGTTGCACATTGGGTATTGTTTTTCTTCTTATAAATTGTGTGGTTGCACAAAGTCAATCTGAGAATATAAATCTATATATAAAATATAAGGCTGTTCCTTATAGTCATTCATTAACTGGCGCTGCTTTCTCCCACTCTCCCAAAAAGGTTACAAAGCTTGCCTCAAATATTGAGGTGATTCAATTAGAGCTTAAAAATATCTCACCAAATAGTCATTTTACAGCGCATTATGGTGCATCAAAAGAAGCATTTGATACTGCAAGAACAATGAAGCAGCAATATCAAAACATTGCATTTGTTATTCCAAAAGAAGCTAAAGTTACAAGCTTTACAACAGGAGAGAATGTTTTATTTTATGATGATCATTGGCATATTCATAATAGTAGTAGCTCAGGTGTAAACGCCGTCAATGCATGGTCATTTTTGACAACGAATGAAAATACGGTAAATATTGGTGTTTTGGACTCTGGTCTTGCGTTGTACTCACCAACAGATATTTTATCAAAAAGCATTACTGATAGTTATTATTTCTATGTTGATGGGGATGGTGATGTAACAGTATCCTCTAATATATATGATAATGGCCCTTTTTATCATGGGACGCATGTTGCAGGCATTGCTGCGGCAAATGGCCCTAATGTGACAGGCGTGGCAGGAGGAGTTGATAACATTAATATACTGCCAGTAAAGGTATTAAATGATGGAGGAAGTGGGCATTTAACCTCGATACATAATGGCATTCTATGGGCGGCAGGGATCTTTGATTCCACTTTGCAATCAATATCTGGATTAACACAAAACGCTAACCCGGCCAAAGTGATTAATCTAAGTTTAGGGGCTTCTCGTTTTGATAGTTTTGGTAATGAAGTGGCCAGTGAATCCTATTGGAAAACTGTTTTGCTTCCAGCATATTGTGATGTTTTCTCTGATGCAATTAATCAGGTGACAGCACTTAATGTTACAGTGGTTATTGCAGCTGGGAATGATGGCAATGAGCTTTGGAATGATGCCCCTGGTGGTTGTCAAAATATTGATGCAGTTGTGGTTGAGGCATCTAATCAAGCGGGAGCTTTAGCATCATACTCCACATATTATAATGCTGAGAGCTGGACGGTTACAAGTCTCGTTGTCAGAGCGCCAGGTGGAGATAATATTTCAACTGATATCACAGAGGCAATATTAAGCACGGGAAGTTGTACCAGTGAAAATGTGTGCTCATATACTTACAAACAAGGTACCTCAATGGCAGCGCCACATATCTCGGGAATAGTTGCAATGATTTATGCAAAACGCCCAACGGCAACGGTTGATTATGTGCAAAGTATTTTATCTCAAGCAAATTGGTCTGGTTCAACCATTATTAATGCACAAGAAGCATTAAGATTGGCAACGCTGACAGCAGTGCCAGAGGAAAGCTCAGAAGAGAATACGACGCCACAAACAGAAGAGACAAACACCGCTAGTGGTGATAGTAGTGGCGGTGGCGGCGGAGGTGCTGGAGCAGGCGCTGCTGTTGCTGCTGGCGCAGGCGCGCTTGCGGCAGCTGTTGCCGCGGTATTAATCTGGTAGTTTAGGCAACTACGCTGATATCAACAGAAGGTCTTAAGGTTGAGCAAGTGGCTAGCGCTTGGTGTACAGGGTGTGTTTTGAATTTCTCAAAAGGTGCATTAGCAAGTGTCTTTTGATGAATATAAGGCACAGTTTGCTGCATGAGATTATAGTCAAAGCGCGGCGCCCATTTGCGTGAGCCTAAGCGTGCTGTAGTTGAGCAATTATCAACCATGTGGGAGACGCCCTTGAAATGCATATAAGGGTTAAGAGAGTCAACCGCTTCAATAATGGATTCATTGACAATTTCAGAATAAGCATGTCCTTTTTCAGCAAGAACATCAACCTGAGCCATAATGCATGCAATATATACGCCAGCTGTAGTCGGATCAATAATCTCTTGATGCTGATCACGTTCAGCACGAACTTTCTTGCCTACTTCCCAAAGTGGCGTGCCGTCAATTTTACCCATAGGTAAGCGATCATGACGGGCGCCAGCCATTACCACAGAGCGTATTTCATTTCCGCTTTCAACTTCTTCATAAATTTCCATCAAGATATCAAAAAGTGGTAGATAAGCGGCATTATAAGCATTTTCAAAGGTTTCTTTATCTTTGGCATCAAAGTTGTCATATACTTTATTCATGCCTTCAGTGGAAATGGTTTTAGAGATAGGCCCTGTAATAGACTCAGCAGTTCTTCTAAAAGCTTCTTCCTTATCCATACCATTATCAGTGTAATGACGATATAAAACTTCGATAATACCATGTACGCCGCCTAGTAGTACGCCGCGCTCACCAAAGATGTCAGAGCGATACTCCATCTCCATGGTAGTTGGAAATACAAATGGTGCACCACATGCAATTGCCCATGCTAGGGCATAATCTGTCGCTTTACCATTAACATCTTGATAGACGCCAATGCTGCTATTAATTCCAGCGCCATTTTGTGTTTTTCCTTGTTCATATAATCGTCTAACAGAAGGTCCCATGCCTTTTGGACACATAGCAATGATGTTGATATCATCACGAATGCTATAGTGGGTATTTTGTAGATAACCAATTAAAAAGCCATGTGAAAGACCAAGAGTTGCCCCTGGCTTTAGCGCATTAAAAATCTGTGGGTAGAGTTTTGCAACAGCAGCATCAGAAATAAGGATAATAGCGAGATCAGATTCAGCAATCACATCGAACATTTCTCCAAGTGTGCCATCTTGCTCACTGAATCCTGCCTTTTCAGCCTCATGAAATGAGCTGGAGTTCTTTCTTAGGCCAACGCTGACAGTAATGTCTGTTCCCTCTAAAGACTCTTTTAGGTTTTGTGCTTGTGCAGGGCCTTGTGAGCCCCAACCAATGACACCGACTTTCTTAACACCAGAGAATGCTTCAGGCAGCTTGTCAAAAAGGTTTCTGCCACCGGCAACAATTGTTTCAAGATTACCGGCTAAATTGTATTCTTTCACTTCGAAGATATTACTTTTGATTTGCATGTGCATTCCTCTTTAATATGTTATTTGTAATGTGCATCGATTTTTTAGAGCTGTAGAACAGTTTTAACGTAAATATGCCTTGAAATGAAGTGAAATATGCGCAATGATGTATTGCATAAAGTGCAACACTGGAGGCAGTATGAGCCACAAAAAGGCGCTTAAAATTTTTAAGACATTAGTAGAAACACTGAATTATCGAGAGACTGGTGAACGCTGTCATATTAGCACATCAGGGGTGACAAGAACCATTCAGAATCTAGAACATGAATTGGGCATTCAGCTATTTGAACGCGATAATAGAAAAGTCACCCTAACACAAAAAGCTCAGCTGGTTTACAAGCATGCTCTTAAAATATTGGATGAGTATGAACGCCTAGCAGAGGCATTGTCATTAGTAGAAGATACGCCAAAGGGGGTTATTCGCCTGTTTTGTACGGTGACAGCATCTTATATTATGGTTCCCAAAATCACCAAAGCGTTGAGACTAACCCACCCTGATATTCAGCTTCATATTGAAACAGGGCAAATTCGTAATATTTATGACACATTAAATTTGCCTGAGGTGGATGCGGTTATTTCTATTTTGAATGAATCAATTGAAAAATCATTCGCGAGCGCAACTTTGCTTCAAACTAATATGGTTTTAGTCTGTCCAAATAACATGAAAGTAAAACAAGCTGATGATGCATTTAAGCACTATAAATTTATTATGCCTGTGCAATATATTCAGGATAAGCTGGTTGAAAGCTGGATAAAAACTTGTGACTATAATGTTAGCATGTATGGTGAGGTTGAAGGGAATGAAGCTGTTTTATCATTAGTCAACTCAGGCGTAGGGATCTCAGTTTTACCAAAAGCTGTGGTTGAATTTAGTCCACTTAAAGCGTCGGTAAAAACCTTTGAAATAACCGATATGCCAACAATACGTGTTGGTATTATTATGAAAAAAAGCGCATTAGAGTCAAAGACAAAGCGTGCTTTTTTGCAATTGTGCAGCCAATTGGTGGTATAAATTAGCACCCGAACTCTGATAATAATGAAGTAGGTTTTATAACACTTGGCGTGCTTGGGAATAAGCTTAGCTTTGTCTCAGCTTGAACATTATTAATGTCACTCGTATAACTACAGTAAGAGTCACTTCGTTTGGCAGTTTGTGGCATAATAAAACTTGCTGTTTCTAATGTATTATCATGATCTAGTAAAATGACTTTCCAATAAGCGCTTGGGACTTCGTGATTATACTGAGCATTAGGTAGGGCAGGCATAGGAGACTGATACAGTGTTCCTGTGATGACATAAAGACTACCATGCTTTCTTGCCAAATCGCGGACTTTTGATTCTAGTTGGTTCCACGGCCCTTGATTAAGCTCAGATTTCTGCGGGGTGATGTTGGATAGATAGTTGGTTTCACTCCAATATTCTGTGTTGCTGAAAGCTGCAAGAGGAGCCTGATGCCCGCGGTCATATCCCTCTGTAGCATGTGCATCTTTATAGTCATCTGGTTCAAGTGTATAACCACTTGGAAGTAAAGGGTCTTTTTTCCAATAGCGGCTTCTTGATGGGCCATCAAGGTTTTGAGATTCAACTTTGTAGGCAACCCAATCAGCAAAAAGTGTATTGATATTAGCGCTTAAAATAAATATATGATGATCAGCGATAAGGTTACTCGATGGCGCGCCATTTGGACAGCTATCCTCAAAGCATAGGGTGCTTTGTGTGCTGGCAAAAGATTGGTTAAAGGCAAATAGCGAACCAATAAGGGTGATACTAAAATATAGTATTTTATTCATGATATAGATCCTTCTCTTTCTCTCATTTTTTTCTCAGGCACACTATAGACGATATTCGTGATTAATAGATAGAGGGTTATAGCAGATATGTTATGATTATTTGAAAAATGGAAATTGGGAGTGTTTTGGTGCGGTATAATATTGGTAATGGTCTATTAAAAGGCACAATGATAATAATATTAACCTTGGTCTTTTCAGGGTGTGCATTTCTCTCGCCAGTGGCACTTAAAAAAGAGGCAAATACAGTTGAAATATCAAAGAATAAGCCTGCTAAATCTTGTCAGTATGTTGCACCTATTGAAGCAACAGACAGCTGGCTTTTTGTTGATATGTTCACGGCAAATGATAATTTGGTTCAATCGGCATATAGTTTAATTCGAAATCGGGCAAAGTCACTTAATGCCAATTATGTACAAGTGCTACATTATGAGTATTTACAATCAAGTTTATTTGGAGTATTTGAATTTACCAGAATGCCGGCAATATCCGCTATAGCGTATCACTGTCCAGTTAAATAGTTTATTGAATTGATGATGTTAAAAGAGCAAAGTAACTGTGTTTTATGTATTGGCGGGGTTGATCCAACTGGCGCTGCTGGGGTTTTGTTGGATACAAAAGTGGTAAGTTTTTTTGCGGTACAGTCTGTTGTAGTTGTCACTGCTAATACCGTACAAACAGGCAGTCATTTCAGCGCACTAAACCCGGTTAGTGATGCGGTTTTTATTGAGCAATTTAGTAAAATGACAGAAACTTTTCATCCGCAAGTGATTAAAACAGGGGTGCTGTGCAGTAAGGTTCAGGTCATAACAATTGCTGAGTATCTGCAAAACAATCCAGATGTACTTTATGTTTGTGATCCTGTTATAAAAAGCTCTTCAGGGGGTGAGCTGAGTGACAGAGATACTTTAACTGCATTTAAAGAAATGTTATTACCAAAGGCAACGGTAGTTACCCCAAATGCACATGAGCTTAAACTGCTATCATCAAGCTCGCATGCACTTGAAAATATAGAAGATGTCTATCGTTTGATAGTAACATTTCAAGAGAAATATCAATTTCAAAATGTGTTATTAAAGGGCGGGCATTTGCCTTTTTGCCAAGGGGTCGATTATCTTTTTGGCGGCAAAGAGGTACTGTGCTATCTCTCACCAAGCAATGATTATCAAGAGGTTAGAGGAACAGGGTGTGCCTTGGCAAGTGGGATTGCTGCACTTTTGGCCAAAGGCGAAACCCTAAAGGAGTCAATAACGCTAAGTAAGTTCTATCTTACTTATAATATTGCTAAAGCAAAGCACTTTGTTACTCAGAATATGCTGGATTATCAGCAAAATTGTATAGATTCTCCCAAGCAATATTTCCCAAAAATAACAGAACTTCCAACCTTAAAACATAAAATAAAGGCATTTCCAACCTTAAAGAGGGAAATTGGCTTTTACCCTATTGTCGATAGTGCACTTTGGGTTGAAAGGTTAGCAAAGCTTGGTGTTTTGACAATTCAGCTTCGTTTGAAAGGGGAAAAGTGTGAAGATATTGAATCAGAGATTATGCTTGCTAATAAGATTGCTAGAGAATATAAAGTTGCACTTTTCATTAATGATCACTGGCAATATGCGATTAAACACCAGTGTTTTGGTGTGCATTTAGGTCAAGAAGATTTAGAAACGGCAAATTTGCAGCAGCTGTATGAAAGTGACATTTGTCTTGGTATTAGCACGCATGACTATACAGAGCTTGGCAAAGCGCTTTATCTTAGCCCTTCGTATATTGCTTTGGGACCAATTTTTGGAACACAAACAAAGACATTATCTTTTTCTGCCAGAGGCATGGATATGCTTAACATCTGGCGTGGTATTATTCCTAACACGATACAGCTTGTCGCAATAGGTGGTATTAATAAGGGAAATATTATAGATATTGTTAAAGCAGGTGCTCATCCTGCTGTGATTAGCTATTTATCCGATGAAAACACCTATCAAAATCGTATCAAAGAGGCATTAAATATTTGTAAATAGGCTGCTCTAACACACCAATTTTTTTAAAAAATACTATAGTTTATTTATATACCAGCACAAATGATTTTGTGATGTTTAGTTGAATTTGGTGAAAGGAAGCAGCTTTTTATGCGCAGCTTAAAACAAAATATAAATTATTACTTCAAATTAGAAGATTCACGCTCCACTTATTGGCATAGGATTCGTGTGACGGTGGTGAGTATTTTTCTGGTGATTATCGGCAATGGTGTTTTTGGTGTGCTTCATTTTCTTACTGAGCCAAAGATCTATGGGGGAATCTATAGCTATTTTGTCGTTGTAATTAACCTGATTCCGCTTATGTTGATTTATTATCGTTATTACTATCTGGGAAAGCTTGTTGCAACGATGTTGTATATTATTAATACGTTTTTGTTTACCTATATCCTATATGCGCCAACTTTATGGAATTATTTGTTCTTCATGCTTGTACCGCCATTTGCCAATATGATTTTTGAAATCAATCAGCGAATGACAAAATGGGTATTATCTTTGATTGCAGTATGCTTGATGCTGTTTTGTGCCTTTTATCCTAACACACAGTATGTGATAGAAATTTCTCAGAATGATGAAATCATCACAAATGCCTTTATTCTATTATGTCTTGTGATTGTTATTTCAGCATCTATTGCAGTGATACTGTCAGATCTAGAATATAGTGAGCGTCGATTGGTTGTGCTTGCGACAACAGACTCCTTAACAGGGCTTTATAATCGCCATGCATTTGATGAAAAGGTCAGCCGTTTTCACCAACAAGAAAGCCACTATAAAAGTTGCTATAGCTTTATCTTTATTGATGTCAATAAATTTAAAATTATCAATGATACCTATGGGCATCATGCTGGAGATCAGGTGCTGGTTGAAATTGCCAATGTGCTAAAAACCAATCTTAGAGAAAATGATATTGCTACACGCTTTGGTGGTGATGAGTTTATTCTCTTTTTGCCATTCACAAAGGCAGCTGATGCCTCTTTGGTCGCTAAAAGAGTAACAGCAACAGTGCGCGAGATGGTATCTAAAATATGTGGGTTTGATGTTTCCATCAGTACTGGCGTAGCAGAGGGCACTTTGGATGAAAAGGATAAAAGCATTATTGGTCATGTCATCTCCAAAGCAGACAAAGCGCTCTATGAAGCAAAAGCCAAGGGCAAAGATGTGGTTATGCTGTAGTTAACACTAAGCTTAGGTCAGCTAATAGGGCGTAAGGCACTATTTTGTCCTTTTTGTCTAATAGGCTGTCTTGTTGTATCAATTTTTTCCGTTATATTCATGTTTCAATCTTATCTCGGCTTTGAAGGGGAAGCTGTGTTTGAGGGAGGAATTCTCTTGCTATGTCAACAAAAAGGAGAGTAATGAGATGAGAAGGAAAATATCAATCGGCTTATTTAGCATGGTATTTTTAGGTGCGGGAGCATCTGGGTATGCAAGTGATAACAGCGTTGATTTAATTGTGAAATATAAGCCTGCTATGAAAGGTGTGTTAGCCGTAAAATCGTCAAGTCAACTTGAAAGTGGCAAATTGACCGTGTTATCACAGCAGTCTATCGATCACTCAAGTGCGCTTGTTAAAGTTAGATTAAATGATGATGGTGTCAAGAAAGATGCATTTAACCAGCGTGCTTATAAGGCAGCTAGAGCTTATATGGATGAGCATCCAGAGGTGAAATATGCACTACCCAAATCTTCGAAAATGTACGCTTTTGATATGCCTGAGCCAACGGTCAGCTATTCGGCATCTAATAAAGGGAAAAATGTACATTATTGGGATTATCAATGGAGTATGCACAATACAGAGTTTGGTGTGGGGGCACCACAAGCGTGGCAAATGCTCAAAAATTACAAAACAGCAAAGACTTATGTTGGTGTTTTGGATACAGGGCTTGCAGCAAGATCACCTTATGATATTGCTAAGAGGGTAAAAACAAAAGGGAGCTATTATTTTAAACTGGATGAAGCCACGGATCAAATTGTTGCTGTTGCTGATGTAACAGATTATGGTTATGGGCGCTCACATGGGACACATGTTGCCGGAACGGTTGCTGCAAATGGACCGAATGTTACGGGTGTTGCAGGGCCGATAAAATCAGTGAAAGTTATCCCGGTTCGCGTGCTTGGTGATGATGGATCAGGCACAACAGTTGCGATTTTAAAAGCCATGCAATGGGCTGCAGGCTATAAGCTGTTGGATGTGAAGCTTACAGATGGTGGCGAGGTCAAAAAGAATCAGCACAAGGTGAGTGTAATCAATTTAAGTTTAGGACTTGGGCGAATTGATGATTACGGGCGAGAGATTGTTGATGAGGCAACTTGGAGGCGTGATTATATGGTGCCACTTTGTGCTGCATGGCAAGATACGATTGATATGACAACAAAAGCCGGTGTCACGGTGGTCATGGCAGCAGGGAATGAGTCACATCCTCTTTGGAACGCTCTGCCTGCAGGTTGCCCAAATATTGATGGAGTTGTCGTTGAATCAACAGGCCCTACCGGTGAGCTAAGTTATTTCTCCAATTATTATGACAAAACTGAGCCAATGAGAAGTTTGACAGTTAAATCACCAGGCGGAGATAAGCGAGTTGATTATGACACTGGGGGGATTTTATCAACCTTAGGGAACGGCTATGGTTATATGCAGGGTACATCAATGGCAACCCCGCATATGGCAGGAATCATTTCGTTGATTTATGCGATGAATAAAGACAGTGATTATGCTTATGTCAAATCTGTATTAAAACGTGCACAAAAACAGCGTGCCATTATCAATAGCTATGATGTTGTGAAAATGGTATTACAAGATCAAAGTGAATAAGCTTACTGATACGCTATGTGCATCTCAGCACTTAGCATTTGCAAGTTAACATTTTTGACAAGGTCCTTTTGTATCAGATAAGTGGCTGGAGCAAGTCACCGCTATTAGTCATATCTTCCTTTGTGGCGCTTATTTAATGTCAAACAGACGTTATTTGTTAAAAAACACATTAAGCTCTTTTCAATTGTGACTAAATCGATCAAAATAATGACATCTTAAATCTGTAACCCGAGATACATGATGTTACAAATTTATGGCAATAGCGCCTTATCTTCATTTAATCAGCAAAAATTATTTACAAAATTAAGAAATTTTTCAGATAAAATTCTTTCTGTTCAGGCTGAGTATATCCACTTTATTAACCTTTCTGACTCTCTGACAGAAGAAAAACTAGGAAAGCTAACTCAGCTTCTTCATTATGGCGCTGAAGGTGAGCTTCAATACAAAGAGGGGCAAAGTATTATTGTGACGCCAAGGCTTGGGACGATTTCTCCTTGGGCTTCAAAGGCAAGTGATATTATTTACAATTGTGGTTTAACTGAAGTGACAGGCATTGAGCGTGGTATTATTTATTACATCGCCTCTGAAAATACGCTTGATCAAAGTGAGCTTATGACGCTCGCTAGTGTTTTGTATGATCGAATGACACAGAGTGTTGCTTTTGATTTAGATCAGGTTGACCCATTTCAAAGCACTCATGGGCAAGGGCTCCTTGATATAATTGATGTTTTAGATAAGGGAAAGTCTGCACTTATTCATATTAATGAGAAGCTTGGACTTGCATTATCAGAAGATGAAATTGATTATTTATATAAAGCATTTGTAGATCTGGGTCGAAACCCAACAGATGTTGAGTTGATGATGTTTGCGCAGGCAAACTCAGAGCATTGTCGCCATAAAATATTTCGTGCAAGTTGGGTAATTGATGGTCAGGAAAAATCACATAGTCTTTTCCCAATGATCAAGCATACCTATGAGCATCATAAAGAAAATGTACTGTCAGCATATCATGATAACGCCGCGGTAATTGCTGGTTATTCTGGAGAGAGATTACTTCGTGATAGTGAGGCAAAGTATTATTTCAAGCAAGAGCCAATTCATATTCAGATTAAAGTAGAAACACACAACCATCCAACGGCGATTGCGCCAGATCCTGGTGCAGCAACAGGTGCTGGCGGTGAAATTAGAGATGAAGCTGCAACTGGTCGCGGCGCTAGAACCAAGGCAGGCTTAACAGGTTATACGGTATCAAACCTATATCTCCCTGATGATATTCAGCCTTGGGAGCAGCATTATGGTAAACCTGAGCGCATTGCCTCTGCGCTTGATATTATGCTAGAGGCGCCAATAGGGGGCGCTGCCTTTAATAATGAGTTTGGCCGTCCAAATCTGTGTGGGTATTTTCGTACCTATGAGCAGAGAGTTGATAATCAAGTCCGAGGGTATCATAAGCCAATTATGATTGCAGGTGGCTATGGGAATATCCGTTTGGAGTATGTAAAGAAAAATAAAATTCCTGATGGCGCCAAAATCATTGTATTAGGTGGGCCGGGGATGCTGATCGGTCTAGGTGGGGGTGCTGCCTCTTCTGTGGACTCTGGCAGTTCAGAGGAAGACCTTGATTTTGCCTCTGTGCAACGTGGAAATCCTGAGATGCAAAGAAGAGCGCAAGAGGTGATTGATGCTTGCTGGATGAGTGATGATAATCCTATTATCAGCATTCATGATGTCGGTGCGGGTGGGATTTCCAATGCCTTGCCTGAACTGGTTGCTGATTGTGACATGGGGGCAATATTTGATTTAAATGCAATCCATGTTGCCGAGAGTATGTTATCTCCGCTTGAGATTTGGTGTAATGAGTCTCAAGAGCGTTATGTGCTTGCGATCTTAGAGAAAGATTTAGCACGTTTTGATGAGATTGCGAAACGTGAGAGATGCCCTTATTCAGTTGTTGGTGAAGCTACTAATGAAAAAACATTGGTTCTGAAAGATGTAAATTCAAAGAAAGATCCCATCCATATGCCTTTATCGGTGCTTCTTGGGAACCCACCAAAGCTTGTTAAGAATGTGAGATCATCAGATAATGCCTATACGAGGTGGGATTATAGTAAAGTTGATCTTGCTGAGGCAACAAAGCGTGTTTTAAGATTACCGGCTGTAGGAAGTAAAAAGTTTCTTATTACTATTGGTGATAGGAGTGTTGGTGGATTAACGGCAAGAGATCAAATGGTGGGTCCTTGGCAGGTGCCGGTTTCAGATGTGGCGGTGACCGCCTCTGATTACACAGGTTATCATGGTGAGGCGATGGCAATGGGTGAGCGCCCAACGTTGGCAATGATGAACCCACCAGCGGCAGCAAGAATGGTGATAGGGGAGGCAATTACTAATATTGCAGCGGCTTATATTTATCACCTTTCAGATGTCAAACTCTCAGCCAACTGGATGGCTGCATGCGGTCAGATGGGCGAAGATGCTAAGCTGTATGAAATGGTAAAAACAGCAGGCTTAGAGTTTTGCCCTAAGCTTGATCTTACTATTCCTGTAGGTAAAGACTCACTCTCAATGAAAACCTTTTGGCAGGAAGATGGCACTGATAAGTCTGTGACCTCACCGGTTTCATTGATTGCAACTGCATTTGCGCCAGTTCAGGATATCAGGCGTACACTAACGCCACAGCTTAGGGTAACTATTCCTGAAACAGATTTGATTTTAATTGATTTAGGGGGTGGCAAAAACCGTCTGGGTGGTTCGGCACTTGCGCAGGTTTTCAATGAGCTAGGTGATCAAACACCTGATATTGAAGCAGAAGATTTAAGAAACTTTTTCGCTGCCATTCATGAGCTGGTGAAACGCGATAAGATTTTAGCCTATCATGATCGCTCTGATGGTGGATTGATGGTGACGCTTTGTGAGATGATGTTCGCTGCCAAATGTGGGCTTGAGATTCATATTGATAATTTAGGTGAAGATGTTATCAGCACGCTTTTTAATGAAGAGCTTGGTGCGGTTATTCAAATTAGAAATAGCGATAGAGATATTGTTATGTCAGCATTGGCAGGTTTCCAGTTAAAAGCGCATGTGATAGGTGAACCTGTCACTGATCAGGAAGACTCATCACTGAGTATCTTTGATGATATAGATGAGGTGTTTCATGCGACACGTGCTGAGCTCCAGACACTTTGGTCTGAGACATCATATCAAATTCAAAAATTGCGTGATAACAGTGAGTGTGCTGAGAAAGAGCATGCCTTAATCAAAGGCTTTAATGATTATGGGCTTTTTGCTCAGGTTCCTTTTGATATGCGTGAGGATGTTACAGCAAGCTACATTAATTCAGGCGTTAGACCGAAGGTTGCGATACTGAGAGAGCAAGGGGTAAACAGTCATAATGAGATGGCAGCTGCTTTTTCTTTGGCAGGCTTTGAAGCTATTGATGTCACAATGAGTGATTTGCAAAGTGGACGTTTTGATCTTGAGAGCTTTAAAGGTTTGGCTGCTTGTGGTGGATTTTCATATGGCGATGTATTAGGGGCAGGCGGTGGCTGGGCCAAGTCGATTTTATTTGATGAGAAGCTTAAAGAGATGTGCACGCAGTTTTTTCACCGTGCTGACAGCTTCAGTGTTGGCATGTGTAATGGCTGTCAGATGCTATCGCAATTAAAGTCATTAATCCCTGGTGCTGAGAGTTGGCCAAAGTTTGTGAATAATGACTCCAATCAGTTTGAAGCCAGATTCTCGCAAGTGGAAATTATGGAGAGCCCTTCAATTGTGTTTCAGGATATGCAAGGACTTAAAATGCCAATTGTAGTTTCTCATGGCGAGGGGAAAGTGCAATATGACGATGTACAAGATGCTAAGCGTCTTTTAGAGAATAAACAATCGGTAATGCGTTATATTGACAGTCATGCGAACCCTACAGAGCATTATCCATTAAATCCAAATGGCTCTGAAGGAGGAATGACAGCATTTACAAGTGTAGATGGGCGAGCAACGATTATGATGCCGCACCCAGAGCGAGCATTTCGTTTGACGCAGTTATCATGGTATCCATTTGATTGGCGTAATAAAGACAAAGAGTACTCCCCTTGGATGCGCCTTTTCAGAAATGCCAGAGTATGGGTTGATTGAAGATAAATCATACTTGATTTGATATGCCATCCTTTCAGTGTTATACTTTGTATAATTAAATGCTTTGGAGCGTATCATGCACGTAAATGCAAAAGTCTTAAAATGGGGAAATAGTCTAGGCATTAGATTATCAGGTGCCCTTAAAGACCTAACTGACTTTAAAGCTGGTACAGAAGTGGATATCGAAATCAAAAAAGATGGTTTATTTATACGAAAATCGCCACAAAAAACAATCTTGCCATTTTCTGAATCTGCTTTGCTTGAAGGCTTAGATGAAAAAAGTCATGATAGTCTTTTGGCTAAACCACAAGGCGATGAGTGGTATGACTGAGCAGTATATTCCTCAAAGAAATGATATTGTTTGGCTTGATTTTGAACCCACAAAAGGCAAAGAAATAGGGAAGTACCGCCCTGCTTTTGTCCTATCTTCTAAAGAATATAATCAAAAAACTGCTACACTGATTTGCTGTCCAGTCAGCACATCCATTCGTGGTGGTATTACCGAAGTACATATTAACAATTTAGAGAGTAAATCTGTTGTGGCTGCTTCAATTGTGCAAACCTTATCTTGGAAAGATAGAAAGTGTAAGTTCATTGCTAAAGCAGAAAAAGGCGTATTTAAAGAGGTTATATTGAGGATTTTGCCATTAATTGGTGCTGAAGAAGTAATACAAGAAGCTTTGAGTAACAAATAAAAAAAATACATTGTTAATACAATTTTTACTTAGGTATACAATGTATGTACGATTTGGTGAAATTTGAGTGTGATTATGCTAACAAATATTAAAAAATGGGGAAATAGCGCCTATATTATTTTTCGCTATAATTTGATATGGTGTATGCCAGCCAGATAGCGTATGTTAACTAAGATAAATACATATAATTTAGGATAGTTTAATGTTATTGAGAGAGCATAAAAAAGCGTTAACGCTGTCATCATTAGGTGGGCTTTTAGAGTTTTACGATTTTATCATCTATGCGCTTTTAGCTGGGTATTTATCTCAGCTTTTTTTCCCCGAAACTTCAAGTATAAATGGTCTTTTAGCCGTTTTTAGTGCTTATGCGGTAGGTTATTTTGCAAGACCTTTCGGTGGCCTTATTTTTGGACACTTTGGTGATAAATATGGCAGAAAGAAAACCTTTACCATTTCGATTTTAATGATGGCGCTTTCGACACTTTTAATTGGTTTGTTGCCAACCTATGAAACAATTGGGGCATTAGCGCCAGTATTACTGGTGATTTTTCGCATATTCCAAGGTATTTCAGTTGGCGGTGAAATTCCAGGCGCTATTACTTATATCAGTGAGATTGCACCGGAGAAAAAAGGCTTTATGACCGGGACAATATTTTGCTTTTTAATTGCAGGTGTGGCTGTTGGGTTTATTGTGGAGGCGGTGCTGTTAACGATATACACGCATCAAGTAATGCTTGATTGGGCATGGCGTATACCCTTTATTCTAGGCGGTATTTTTGGACTTGTTGCCTATTATTTAAGACGCCAGCTGATGGATATTAAAAGTTTTCGTCCCTTTATTGAAAAAGAGTTTGCCTTGCCTGTGACAAAGCTCCTTAAAACACAGCTTTGGAATTTCATCTATGGCACGGTCTTAGTCTCTTTTGGAGCACTTGCCTTTGTCACTTTATTTATCTTTTTGCCATCATATATCTCTAAAGTACTATCTTTAAAACTGAGCAACTTTATTTGGATGAATAGTCTTGGAGTCATTATCCTTTCTATTTTATGTATTGCGATTGGCTTTTGTGCGGATAAAATGAGTAAAACCGTATTACTTGTGATCAGTTGTGTTTTGCTGTTATTTTTACCAACAGTGATTTACGGTATTTACATCTCTCAGGCGAGCTATTATTTTTATGCAATCCTCTTAAGCGCCATTGTTTGCGCTTTTTGTTGGGGTAACATTCCAGCAATATTGGTTGAATTGTATCAACAAGATGTGCGTTATACTGGTATTGGCTTTGCCTACAATTTAGGTTTTGCTGTTTTTGGCGGCTTGACACCTTTGATTGTTTTATCAGTGATTAAAGTGACACATGATGTCAGTGCTCCTTCTTATGTGCTTGCTGTTGGCAGTATCATCACATTAATTTTTATTGTGCTAAATAGTATTATTAAGCGAGTCAAATAATTTGCCCTTTGTTAAAGTTGCCCTTCAAGGTCCTTTTTTTGATGGGCTTGATTATTTTTATGATCATAAAGAGACGATAATACCTTTCTCACGTGTACTGGTGCCTTTTGGCAAGCGTAAATTAATTGGTGTCGCTTTGAGTGTATCTGATCACTGTGAATATGATCAAACTAAGGTGAAATCAATTATTAAGTTGATTGATAAAAAGCCGCTTTTCTCTAGAGAAAGCATAAAGCTTATCAAGTGGATGAGTGAGTATTATCATGTGCCCATTTATCAGGTTTTAAAAATAGCGCTACCGAAGTTGTTGTTAAGTGATGAAAAAGCGAATGTTTCCAAGGAAGTTTATTATCGCTTAGTGAACAAAAGTGTCCCACTCTCTAAACGTGCAACAAAGCAAAGGTTGCTTGTTGAGTTATTAGCTAAAGAAGATCAATCACAAAAAGAGCTTGCAGTACAGGGAATTACAAAACCAACTATGCAGGCGCTTTTAGATTTAGAGGTTATTGAAAGTTATACAAAGGATGTGACGTATCATCTAACCAAAGAGGCTCAAGATGAACCCAAAAGCTTGAATGTAGAGCAAAAGCTTGCAGTTGATAGGATTCAAAATGAGATAGGGGCATTTCATTGCAGCTTATTGTATGGTGTGACAGGAAGTGGCAAGACGGAAGTTTATCTACAGAGCATTGCTCCACTTATCAATCAAAATAAACAAGTTCTGGTCTTAGTGCCAGAGATTAATCTAACACCTCAAACATTGGCACGCTTTAATGAGCGCTTTAATGTGCCTGTTGCTGCGATTAGTTCTAAAGTATCTGATCAAATGCGCCTTAATTATTGGTTTGGGGTAAAAGAGGGCACTATTAAAATCGTCATTGCAACGCGTGCAGGTCTTTTATATCAGTTTAAAGATTTGGCAATGATTATTGTTGATGAAGAGCATGATGCATCCTTTAAGCAGCAAAGCGGTGTCTATTATCACGCGCGCGATGTTGCCATTATGAAGGCGCACCAGCTTAATATCCCTATTATTCTTGGTAGTGCAACGCCCTCAATTGAAAGCTATTACCATGCAACGGTGACTAAAAAGTACGAATTAATACAACTCTCTAAGCGCGCTTTAAGTGATACAGATAATGATGTTAATTTGATTGATTTACAGAAACAGAAAGTCACCTCAGGGCTGTCAAATACGCTTAAGCATAAGATTGATAGATGTATTAAGCAAAATAAACAGGCGCTTATTTTTGTTAATCGACGCGGATTTGCCCATACGCTTGTATGTAATGATTGTGGTTGGTGTGCGATGTGTGAGGCTTGTGATAAACCCTACACGCTTCATATGCACCCACAGCATTTATCTTGCCATTTTTGCGCTAAAGCACAAAAGATTTATCATCAGTGTCCAAACTGTCACTCTGATGCACTTATTGACATCGGTCATGGCACAGAAAAGTTAGAGCAATATTTGGCAGAAGCGTTTCCAAATGCGCGAATTACGCGATTAGATAGGACAATAACACAGAAAAAAGGCGTGCTTGAGGCGCAGCTTGATCGTATTGCCAAGCAAAAAACGGATATTATTATTGGCACGCAAATGATCGCTAAGGGGCATGATTTTAAGCATGTTGCTTTAGTGGGTATTGTTAATGCCGATAGTGGATTTTATTCACAAGATTTCCATAGCATCGAAAGAACAGCTCAGCTTATTACGCAAGTGGCAGGGCGTGGAGGGAGAGCTGGTGAAAAAGGAGATATTTCTGTACAAAGCTATCAGGTAGATAACCCGATGCTGAATCTGATTTTAAACGGTCAATATCAAAAGTTTCTAGATTCACTTTTACTGACAAGACAGTATTTGGAGTATCCGCCTTTTTTCTATCAAGTTTATCTTTATGTTCAAGCACAACAAAAGGAACTTGTGCTAAGTAGTGCCAGTGGAATGGTAAGTCATATCAAACAGGTTATAGAGAGTAATCAGTTATCTGTGAATATCGTTGGCCCTATATCAGCAATTCACGAGAGAAGTGCAGGGAAATATCTGCAAAGCGTGATGTTAACGGCAGAGAGTAGGCAGCCGCTACAGCAAACGCTCCATGCAATGCGTGCATTTATTTACCAGCAAAGGAAAGTTAAAATTATCATTGATATCGATCCAATTGAAATGAAATAAACACATTTCTCTTTTAACGTTCACATCTACTTAACAGCTGTTTAGATTTAGCTGGTTTACGCGGGTGATTCAAAGGGTTAATTTAAATAAGACATACTAGAGGCAGCGCGATTCGAAGCCCTAAAATTCCTGCCTCTGGTATGTTGTCATATCAATGGTTATATCAATTGTACATCATGACAAATTACAGTGCTTTAAATATAAGAAAGCAGTTGTAATCGAGCATGCAAGTGACATAACGCAAAATATCATGGAAAGGATAAATGCCGCCTATGAATCGCTGATCACAAAAAGCGCTTGATATGCGGTAACAATTTAGGAGAAATATCAATAATGACATACTTTCGTGTTTGTGATGTGCCAGAAAAGGATGAGTTAAAGTACTTTCCCAAAGGGCGTAAGAAAGCAGTAGAGATTCCAAAAGTAATCCATCAGTTTTGGGTGGGTGGCAAGCCACTTGTTAAATCTGTTCGTCACTCAATTTTATTAGCCAAAAAACAACCTGATTTCAAAGTGATTTTTTGGACAAACTCAAAGAAGTTGGTGTTGGAGCAGCTAGATAGTTTGTATGGAACAGAAACGACTAAAAGCGTAAAAAATTTTGAAATTAGAAACATTAAAGAGCTATTGGAATATGTTGCCATTAATCATGTGAAGATATTTAATGGCGACAATCCCATCTATAATCGGCAAATTAATGCCAGTAATTATCTAAGAGCACCTGAGTATGGACAGCATGTCAAACGCGATATTCCAAAGCTAATGCTCTACACATTTAACCGCTTCGCTTCCATTATAGGGTTTAGCTATAAACCAGATCAATATGGATTCAAATCAACAACACAAGATTATGCTTCATCTGATACTTTGGTGGAGAATCTCTCATATAATAACTACGCCTCTTTTGTCAGTCTCCTTCGTCTTGTTGCTCTGCTAAAGTATGGTGGTCTTTATACGGATCAAGATGAAAATATCACAAAAAAGCTTTCCTCAGAAGATTTAGTGGTTGAAAGTACAACCCAGTTTGCTACAGCGTATATGAGAAACAACTCATTTTTGATGTCGACAAAGTATGATGTCAATAAGAGTCAATCTGTACATAGACGTATGGAAAAAATGAAATCAAATCCTTTTCAGATAGATATGAGTAAATGGCAAGAGCATGGTGCACAAGATGTATTAATACTTTTTTTAGCAATACATCTAACTCAGATTATTATTAAAACGTCAAACCCATCTTTAAAGCAAAGGCAAAAATCAGAGTTTTCTCAATTTTCACGCTATATTACTTTATTTGCAAATATGACGCCGAGTAGTCAGCCTTATTTGTCACAGACAGGGTATGTGAATCCAAATATTCGTAAGCATGATGTGCCTTTAGCCATTGCAAGATTAACCAATCCAGATACCGATATCCCAATTAAAAATTATCGTGATTTGGAAAGGCAACTATACTTAAGCCCATTTGATGCACAAAGGTTTCAAGGAAAAGTTAGCACGTTTCAAAGTGATGATCCCCGTGAAAAGTTTCAGAGAACTTATAACTCAATTTCAGTAGGGCCTGGGTCTGTTCATGTCTATTTAATGATGAAAAACTCCATGGAAAAAGATTTGCCTAGCTGTTTGGTGTTACAAAAATTTAAAAAGCATATTGATGGAACATTTTGGGGAACATGGCGGGAGGATATTGAAACACATAATCTGGATATACCCATTGAGTCACCTTTATTGATTAAGGATTTACGCAGTAGAGAGGGAGAGGGTATTTTGTTAACAATAGCACTTTGTTTGCCTATGCTATATGCTGCAACCTTATTTTATCAGACAACTTCCTATAAAAATCGCTATAAACAGGACTTTTTGGATGCTGATAATTTGATGTTGGCAACTTCAACACTGACTGTAAGTGAGCTAGATAGCCTCAAATATGGCAGTATTTCAGGCAATGTGAATGAGTTTTTTATAAATAGTGTTCTTGATGTCGCTAAAACCTCATCACATCATCAAAAATGGCTATGTGAGAATATCATTCGCATTTGTCGCAATCAACAAGGTCCTTTGTATCAAGCTATTCTTAAAAGCGCGAAGTTTCTAGCGCACATTCCTCAATATATTGAGGAGAAACTCAATGAGCTGAAAGTGCCAAAAGATAAACAAAGGAAAATTGCGGATTTTTGTAAAAGCAAATATGGGGCATTAGATCGCAATATAAGTCAAATTGCTTCACAGCACCTTATAGGCATGACTCAGAAAGAAGGGGCCTCAAAAGCACAGAGAAAATTTATTTATTTACCTGATAGCAAAGCTTCTTCTTGTATGAGTGATAGCTGTACTCGTTCATTTGATTTCTTTACTCGCAGGCATCATTGTCGGCGATGCGGAAATATATTTTGTGATAAATGCTTGGATAAATATACACTTGATAAAATAAACATTCGAACAGCACTTGAAGAGCAAGATATCTGGGCTAAATATGAAAACCCAATGAAACTTTGTGCGCCTTGTCATGGGTTGGTAAGTGTTTAAATTATTTTGCTGAAATTGAATATAGAGGTATAAAGTATGATAAAAGTAAAAAGGCTAGGGAGTTATCGCGGCTATTTATTGCTTCGAAAGGTTTTATATCCATTATGGTGGGTGTTAGAGAGTCAGTGGGTTGTTGTGAGTGAACACAGAAAAATCTTAAAAATTTGCAGAAAATCAGGCAGCCCTAGTGCTTTTTTGGTGATTTTATGGGCGCCTATTATGTGTTTCCCTCAGTGGTTTATTGCACCTTTGTTTGGTTTCAAACTGCTAACCTTAGCGATATTTTTTGCACGAATATTGGCAATGTGTATTGTTCGAAAACTTGATGAGATTATGCCTTTTACAAGGGGGTTAGGTCTTTGTCACCTATTGAGCTTTGGACCTGTGTTAGTACTGCTTTGGGTTGTCCCTTGGCCGCAAGGTGAAAGTGTTTATTTTTACATATTTCTTTGGAGTCAGATAGCTGTGATTAGCTTGTGTATATTTTTTGATGTGCGAGATTTTCTGTTTTATCTTGCAGGGGAGTCATATCCTTGCTATATCCGTGAGGCCGTTAGAAACGGTGCTTTACAGGTAGAAAATGCAAAGGCATATGAAGCAGTCACTTGGAAATCAAGGTTACTTGGGCCTTAAATAGAAATAGTCTGAGTGAGTATCAGTCAATATTTGATCTAATCTACTTTGCACAATAACCCCCATCAATAAGAATATTACTCCCGAGGATAAAGTCTCCAGCCTCATGAATTAAATAGAAGATAAGCGAGGCTACTTCTTCAGGTGTGCCAATGCGGGTATTGAGCTGTGTTTCTTTTTCTTCTTGATGTACTTCACTTTCACTGCGGCCAGAGCGCTCACAGTAGTTTTTCACTGCCTTTTGATAAAGTGGTGTATCAATAGTGCCGGGGCAAACACAGTTTGCGCTTATGTTATATTGGGCATAGTCAATAGCAATGTTTTTTGTCAGCTGAGCGATAGCCGCTTTAGTCAGCCCATAGGCAGCTGAGTTTCCTTTGCCGATAAAGCTTTGGTCTGAGCCGATGGTTACAATTCTTCCACCATGTGCTTTCATTAAGGAAACAGCGTGTTTGAGAACAAAAAAACATGAGCTTAGGTTGGTATTTATCACCTTGTAATAATCATCAATACTTGTGGACTCTACTGTGCCAGAGTAGTGAATGCCAGCATTAGAGATAAGTGCATCGATTGTGTGAAATTGCGCCTTAATCTTGTCAAAGGCATCTTGAATTGCATTAGGGCTACTGAGATCTACCAAAATATCAACATCAGCAATGTTAGATGGCATGATATCAAAGTTGATGATGTAATAATTGGCAGCTTTAAAGCGTTTGATAGAGGCAAGACCAATCCCGTTACTGCCGCCTGTGATCAGTAGTATCTTTTGTTTTGTACTCATTTTCCTTTCTCTCCTCTCAATAAATTTGTAAAATTACAATTACTGCCGCGATGATATTAGGTTGAAGATGCCAAGTCAAATTACAGAGCTAGAGATAAATTTAAGACAGAAGCTTGCAAGTGCCCATCATATTGTTCATTACTATGGATGGGATGATTTACTGGCAACACACTTAAGTGCTAGAATTCCTGACACAGATACCCTGTTGGTCACACCGCACAATGTAACATTTGAAAATGTCACAGCGGACAATTTAGTAAAAACCGATTTATATGGAAATATCATTTCACAAAATTCTTATAAAGTAATGCCACAGGCCGTGAACATTCATGCTGCAATTTACCGTCATAGTGCGCATTGTATGAGTGCAATGCATACACATAGCACCTATGGGGTTACCGTTTCGTCATTAAGCTCAGGACTTTTGTTTTTTAATCAGCAGTCACTTCGTTTTTATAATGATGTTGCCTATCATGATTTTAATGGACTTGCGCTTGAAAATGAAGGTGAGGAAATTGTTGCCTCCTTAAAAGGCAAAAGTGTGATGATTCTGCGCAATCATGGGCTTTTAACAACAGGAATAGACATTGAAACCGCGCTTTATCGGTTATATTATCTGGAGATATGCTGCAAATTACAGGTGTTAGCACAAAGCACCAATCAAAACATGGTGACTATTTCTGAAGCTGTCTGTCAAAAAACCAAATCGCAGTTTGATCGAATCTTAACGCCATACAAAGAGTTTGAAGCACTGAGTGCTCGAGTGACAAGCTAAGCTTATCTTACAACGTATCAATGTTTTTATTAAGCGCAGGGAGTGCAATTGGGTTCTCAACGAGTTTTTGTATTGAGACAGTTTGGTGATTTTGAGCCTTTTTAAGCGCTTGATATTCGCTAATAACAAGGTACAACCAAGCGCCAATGATAATAAAAAGAGTGATGATAAGAATTATTAAGCGCTTAATCATATATCACATAAAAAAATAAAAATTGAATCCGTGTTAGAAAGGGTAATCAAATTTGTGCCATATGTGTAGTGCTTATTTAGCTTGATCAATCACATCTTGAAGTTCGCCTGACTCTTTCATCTCTAAAATGATATCACAGCCACCAACGAGCTCGCCATTGACATAAAGCTGAGGAAAAGTCGGCCAGTTAGCATATTCAGGCAATGTGGCGCGAATCTCTGGGTGCTCTAAAATGTTCACAAATGAAAAGGCTTTACCACAGCTTCTAATAGCATTAACGGCATGAGCAGAAAATCCACATTGCGGCATATTCGGTGTGCCTTTCATATAAAGTAAAATGCTGTTGTCTTCAATTTGTTCTTTAATGGTTTCAATAACCGTTTCTTTATCAAAAGCCTCTGGAGAGCTCATTTTTGTATCCTCTGTTAGCTCCAACCTTGAAATGGTGGATGATTAGTATTATATTGCTCGTACATCATATCATTTCACGGCCATTGGTCAATATTATAACAAGGAGTAATTACATGTTCGAATTACCAAAGCTTCCCTATGAAAAAAATGCGCTTGCGCCTTATATCTCTGAGGAGACAATTGAATATCACTATGGCAAGCACCATCAAACTTATGTCAATAACTTGAACAATCTTGTGCCGGGCACAGAGTACGAAGGCAAATCACTAGAGGAAATTATTCTTGCATCTTCCGGTGGCATTTTTAATAATGCGGCACAAATTTGGAACCATACATTTTATTGGTATGGTTTGACACCAAACAGCACAAAAGCGCCAGCAGGAGCACTTAAAAATGCAATTGAGGCAAAATTTGGCAGCTTTGATGCGTTTAAAGAAGAGTTCTCAAAAGTAGCAGCAACAACCTTTGGTTCAGGTTGGGCATGGCTTGTTAAAGATGAAAAAGGCGAGCTGAAAATCATCAGCACTTCCAATGCAGGCTGCCCGTTGACTGATGGTTATACGCCACTTTTAACCTGCGATGTATGGGAGCACGCTTATTATATTGATTATAGAAATGCGCGCCCAGGCTATATCAAAAACTTCTGGGAAATTGTTGACTGGGAGTTTGTTGCCAATAATTTTGCGGCATAATAACTAGCACAGCTGTTATTAATTAAGCGTTTTTCAACCTATTTACATCCCTTTTGTCTGAGGCTTTATCTTCTTAATTGCGAGGGGAAAATGCCCTAAATTCTAGAGATATCAAAGTATTTTCCACATCGGCATCATCAAATTGTTTTTTATATGGACTGTCTACACAATACAATAAATGAGTGCGGAAGGTATTTATATATTCCGCTGTTCATGTCTATGAAGATAGGGTATAAATATAGTAAGGCATTCAGAAGGAGAAAGTTATGGATCAAAAAGATGTGGATGCACGCTTAAAGCTAATACTTTCAGCGCAGGTTGATAAACTCGATGAGCTTGAAAAAGTGTGGATGTCAGGCTATGCCCATGGTATTCAAAGTAGACCTGATGACAGTAACCCTTTTCCAGAAAATACAGTAGAGCATAATTATTGGCTGGAAGGGTATCAATCTGGTGAATATGGTGAAAAGCCGCTTTTTCCTGAGTATATTTCAGTATTAGCAGATCACTTGGAGGGCAAAGATGGTGAGCTGGAGGAGCGCAAACGCTTCCATTTAAATAAAGTTGACAGGTTGATTGCAGGTACAGGGGTGAGTGTTGCTACCGCCTCAATGGTCGCTGCAGCATTAATTAACTTTGTTGCCTAGGGAGAGCTATATGACCACAAAAATTAAAATATGTGGCATTACTGACTTAGAGGATGCACTTTTTGCAATTGAATGCGGCGCTGATGCGCTTGGCTTTGTTTTTTATGCAAAATCCCCGCGTTATGTCTCTACCACGCATGCACGTGTGATTATTCAACAGCTGCCGCCATTTGTCAGTGTATTTGGTTTGTGTGTTAATGCTGATAGTGAATATGTCAAAGAAATCATTTCCACTGGCGTGAATATTCTTCAATTTCACGGTGATGAATCAGCTGCATTTTGCCAACAGTTTAACTTTCCTTTTGTTAAAGCGATACGTGTACGCTCAAATGAAGATATTATCGAGGCTGATAACCAATACCCTGAGGCTAGAGCATTGCTGCTTGATAGTTATGATCAAAATCTCTATGGTGGATCTGGAATGGCTTTTGACTGGTCAATGATTCCTGAGAGCCTTAGAAATAAAGTGATTGTTGCAGGTGGGCTAAATGCTGATAATGTGGTTTCAATGCTTGAAGGTGTTAAACCTCTTGCTGTAGATGTCAGTAGTGGTGTTGAAGTGCAAAAAGGCGTGAAGTCACATGAAAAAATTCAGGCATTTTGCGATGCAGTCAGGCGATTTGATTGTCATTTAAGGTTAGCCTAAGCATTATCCAAAGAAGCTAGCGAATGGTTTCAAAAGCAATTTTCCATTGATCGGCATTTTCAATGGCATGAGCGGTCAGCTCAAGTGTGCCAATTTCTGTGTGAAGTGCACTGATATGTACAGGAACATGCTGTGCATTTTGATAATTGGCAGCAGAAAGCGTTAAACGAAGTGGCGTAAGTTCGATCAGTCCTGCCTCTTCCCAGTTACCGATAATATCACCCAAAGCGTCATCTGGGCGATGGTTTGCTGCAAAGAATTTAAATTCAACAGGTTCGCCGACAACAAGTGAGAATGTCTCTCCTGTATAAGTGATCATCTCACCACTTTCCATGCCCTGAGTGGCAATACAAAGTGCCTCAACAGGTGGCTGAAAGCCGGGAATTGCCGGCATAGGTGATTCAATTCCAATGTAAAAGGCATGTGATGCACCGCCTTTGATTTTGATGCCATGTCCAATTAATGCATCGGCAAAAATCGTGGCGCCATAGGCAACAGAGGTTTCATAATCAGCGCCTTTAAGCTCAATCACTTGCGTAGTTTTTCTGTTTTTTGTGGTTTTTGATGCACTAAGCCAGTCATTGACAGTCTCAAGCAGTTGTTTTCTGATAATATCGGGCTTAAAAACACCTCCATTAAACAAGATGGCTTTTGGTTTGACAAAACTTTTTTTATCCTGTGATTGTGTATGCAAAAACTGTGCCAAATGTCTTGTGATGGCAGGGTCTTGTGTATAGTTGAGTGAAAAACGATTAATACCAGCGCGCGTAGTGTGTTTAGGATGATCATTAATGGAGACTTTCGGGAAAAACCCCTCTAACATAATTTGTTGAATATCTTCGCGGCTTAACGTTGTTTTTAATGCATCTTCAAATAGCTGAGAGGATCGCCCTGGAACAATGACAGAAATCTCATCAAGATTATCATCACTTAATAGTCTTTCTTTTGCATCACGGCAGCTGTGGACAAGTGCTTGTAATTGCCAGTGTTCGATATGTTGACCTTGATCAAGAAGACGTTGTTGAGTGGTATAAGCGAGCATTAAATCAATATTATCGCCACCGACTAGTATATGATTACCCACTGCAATTCGCTTAAACTCAAGATCGCCATTATTATCCTCAACTTGAATCAGTGAGAAATCAGTCGTGCCACCGCCGACATCGATCGCAAGAATGATATCTTCTTTCTCTAAAGTGTCACGCCAAGTATCTTGATGCTTATGAATCCAGCCATAAAGTGAAGCTTGCGGCTCTTCAAGTAACGTCACTTTTTCAAAATCACACAATCTTGCAGCTTCAACGGTTAGATCTCTTGCCGCAGGTTCAAAAGAAGCAGGAATCGTAATAACAATTTTCTGCTGAAAAAGTTGTGCTTGTGGAAATTGATTGTTCCAAGTGTTTTTAATGTGTTCAAAAAAGTGCGTATATGCCTCAAGTGGGGAGATTTTTTCCACTCCTTCAGCCGCTTGATAGGGCAAGAGCCCTTTTCGTTTATCAATGGTTGGTTGGCAAAGCCAGCTTTTAACACTCGTAATGCTTCTATTTGGTGTGCTTTGTGCTTTTGATTTAGCAAACTCACCAACGATAATACTGGTGTCAGTCTGCCATGGCAGGGTGATATCATCCAAGGTGATTTCTGCTTCATTGGGGATATATAAAAAAGAAGGCATCAACACTTTATCTTCATATTGTCCATGCTCAACAAACTGGGGAATATTGAGTGTGTGTATCTCGCCATCTTCTTCAATTGTCTTATAAGTGACAGCGGAGTTGGTAGTGCCCATGTCGATGCCAATAATATATTTCTCTGCCATTATCTCACCTCAATTTCAGCAGGTTGAAGGATATCAGGATTTGCTTTTTCAGTTAAAGTTGGCAGTGATAGTGATTCTATTTGCCAGCCTTTATGAATTAAAATTCCTTTGATAGGACTTTTGATATGATGGTTTCCCGTTAGATTAACTTTGGTGCGATCAAAGTCAGGATTGAGAGTTATGTTTGTATTTTCATTTGTATCATAAATAGCTTTAATGATGCAATGTTTCTTAAGTGCTCTATTGCACCCGCGATGGACAACCTTTGCGGCATTCGCAACTTCTTTATCATTAAATTGATCGATATTCTGTGTCAGAAAATCAAGGAGGCGACCTTGTTTTTGTAAGATTTTTAATAATTGCTTTGCAGCATTATTATTTACTGGAAAATCTGTTTTTGTTTCTGTCACATCGACCTGAAGCTTCCCGCAGAAAAAAGCTTTTACTCTTTGTTTCCACGACAGTCTCATATCCATAAATATATAGGCTCAGATATCTCTCGGTATACACTCAGTTTAACGTATTCATTTGGTGCATCAAGTCTTTCTTTGATCAATTAGACCATGCTACATGCCAAATAGAATTAAATTCCCCTTGTGGCATGTTAGCCGGTCCCGCCCCCACGCGTAATTTGATTATAAAAACACATTTATTTGTATAATATCTACAAACAAGTAGCTTTTATAATTTGCCAATGATAAAGTGTTCTTTGTCAATGTTCAAGCTGAAAAACAACCCTTAATGGTGGTATTTTTAAAAAATAAGCGATAATGTTAAAAAATGCAGTTAAATGACAATCATTCTTCACTGAAATATGAGCCACTGGTGCACAATATTTGCCGAGAGCTCTTTTCCAAAACGCCTGTTAGTTTTTTTAACTTTGGGCGATTTTATAAAAATGGTTATGTGTTAAACCTTTCTTCAAAAAATAAATGGCATAGGCATTTTTGGGATAAAAACTATATTACTTTGGTGCATGAGCGCTTGGAAGAGGGTGTGAATTATTGGTTAAGTCATGATGAAATGAGTCATGCGGCAACGGATGCTGAGGAAAATTTTGGGATTTATGGACGGATAGAAATTGTAGAGGGGCATCAACATTATATTGATATTTTTGGCTATGGTTGTTCTAAGGAAAATAAGGATATTATTATCAATTATTATTTAAATAATATGTCTCAGCTGAAAAACTTTAATCTCCATTTTCTTTCAGAAATGTCACCAATTATCGCTAAAATAGAGAAAAATGAGGATTTTTTACCACTACCTTTTTATCCATCAACACGTAAACAAAAGCATATTGACTTAAACCTTGTCAATCAGTCAAAAAAGGTGGTATTTACGCATCATGAAACGGATATTGTTTTTACTTCCTATCAGTTTAAAGTACTGGCATTTAAGCTCAGAGGATATAGCATAGCTGAAATTGCCAATTGTCTAAATAACTCTGAAGAGACAGTTAAAACACATTTGAAAAATATTAAGAAAAAGATTCACCTACAGAAGCATGAAGGCTTTATTGAAAAGTGCATTGAGATTGGTATTTATGATCTGTCAGAAAGCACGTATAAAAGTTGTTTGCGGCAATACCTTAAAAGAGTAAAAAGCTTAAGGTAGACTGTAGTAGTGTTTAGCATTGAGATAAAATAGCTTGTGTAAATCTTGCTTGGAAACGCCCTCAAGGCTTTTATGAATTGCACTGATCCATTTTTCTACCGTTCCTGTTAGTTCGCAAACAGGCCAGTTTGAGCCATATATAACACGATCTTTTCCAAAAGCATGAAAACAATGCTGGATAATAGGAGACATATCCTCTATTGCCCATTGATAATCCGCTTGCATAAAACCACACTCTGATATTTTGCAAATGACATTGTTAAGTGCTGCATAGTTTTGAATACCTAAAGACCATTTATCCCATGTTTGGCTATCTGCTTTAGGTGGGCAAGCACCGCAGTGATCGATAATAAAAGTTGTGTTAGGACAGAGTGAGGCAAGTGTTATGCCATAGTGCATATCATCAACAGGCATAATAAGATCACACATAATATTCAACTGCCCCAAAAGCTGTGTGTTTTTGATAAAATTCTCTTCAGTGGTGATTTTTGGATCTGAGGCAAAGAAATTATGCCGAACTGATTTAATATTGCTATTCTTTGCATAGTGCTGGATATACTCAGGAAAGTCAGAAGATGCTAAATCGCATCCAATGCCAGCAGCAGCAACCTGAGTATTATTGTTACACAATGCTATGGCAAGGTCAGCTTCCATTTTTTGATGATCATGAGCCGTGTCAACTTCCATATAAACTGACTGTACAATGTTGCTGTTATGAATTGCGCTTATGTAATCATTTAGTGTGTATATGGGGCGAAGCGTGTCTTTAAATAACTCAAGCCAAGGCATTGGCAGTTTTGTGCTATCCCAAATGTGAAAATGACTATCGATAATTTCTCCATTATTAGTATGCATAGATTAACATTCCTTCTGTGATTTACTTGCCCTATTCTAGGTGATTCATTGCTATATCACTATGTCCATGTTTGCTTTCGATTATTTCTTTTAAGGTAAGTAGCACATTAGCAACACGTGGAAACCCAATGATTGGAATAGCAAGTAATAAGACTTCAACAATCATTTGTGTTGTTGCACCGAGGTTGTAGGCAGCATCTATATGAGAGTGAAGTTGTTTTTGTGTGTCGCCAAGCATAGTACACATGGCGATAATTAAAAGCTCTTTTAGAAGCATGGGCAGTAGAGGGCGGGAGAGTATTTCTCCAAATGCAAAGTTAAAGGTTAAATCAGTAAACTCAGGTGATATATTACTGAGCGTATTAATTAATCTCTCCCCTGCATGTTGACCATGAAGCGAGTTAAAAAGTGCTTTAGCTTCTTTGGGGAAGTGATCTTTGTCAATAAGCAAAGTAAATAACTCTGAGGATTTGGTAGGTGAAAAATCGATTAGCTTGAATGTGGCAACTTGTGCAAAATGGTAAGGATCGTTGTCAATATAGCTCTGTGCTTCATCAATGCTCATATTGCTAATAATAAAGCCGCCTTCACGGTTATTATAAGGTCCTGATGCATGTATCAAGTTTTGTTGATAATAGTGCTCTAGGTGTAAAATATGCGCTTTTCTATATTGATCAACTTCGTTAAGAGGTTTTATATATTGGACATGTATTAATATCATCATTATCTCCATTGTGTTTGAGTTACCCATTTACTATACTTTGATCTCAAATAGATATTAATAGCGTATATTTGAAATGACTGATCGTAATTTAGATCAAATAAAGCTAACCAATATGCATTATAAAGTGCTGGATAAACTTGCAAGTGTGCAGAATTTTCGCCGAAGTGCTAAAGAGTTGAACTTGTCAATTTCAGTGATTTCTAAGTACATTAAAGACTTGGAAGCATTTTATCAGGTTCCCCTTTTTTATCGCACAACGAGACAAGTGACATTAACCGACGAGTTAAAACGAATCTTGCCAAGGGTAAGAGAGATCCTAGCACTTGAGTCCGAGATAAAAAATGATGGTAGTGTTTTACTTTGTCTTAACTCTGTGTAGAATACTCAATCAAAAATGGCAAAAATTGACGTTACTTGCAGGCTATGTAAATCCAACAATACAGTAAAGGCTGGTAGGCATAGGATAAAGTCAAACCCTGAGGGAGTTCAGAAGTATAAATGCCAAGATTGTGGCAAATACTTTCAGCTTGAATATAAAGCAAAAGGCAGGCTTCCTGAGACAAAAGAAAAGATTATTGATATGTGCAACAATGGTAGTGGTATTCGTGATACGGCACGTGTGCTCAAAGTCAGCACTAAGACAGTGATTAATACAATAAAAAAAAGCCTGTAACTTACTGAAATGTAATTGGGGTTTGCTTTTAAACCTAGGCTCAG
>NZ_KB902240.1 GCF_000379445.1 Fangia hongkongensis FSC776 = DSM 21703 | reverse complement strand
ATCATTCAACAACATCAAATTAAACAAAGCATGAGTCGTAAGGGAGACTGCTGGGACAATGCTGTGGCTGAAAGCTTTTTTCGAACCTTAAAGACTGAATGTACTTACCATGAAAACTTTAAGACACGAGAGCAAGCTAAAAAAGCTATTTTTGAATATATTGAGGTATTTTATAACCGTAAAAGGAGGCATACACATAATGATTATTTATCCCCTGTAGAGTTTGAGAGAAAATCTAAATTTGCTTAAGAAAACTGTCCGGATTAGTGTTGACACTCCACGGGTATGAGGTTTGCTTTTCACTTACCAAAACATTGAGTGCAGATATTCAACTTACAGCCAAAGCAATAGGCTGTACGCCATTTTCAATTATTCTGGCGGTATACTTCTTATCTTTACATGAGTATTGTGCCAAAGATGATATTGTGATTGGAACCCCGGCATTGGGTCGTATAGGTGAGATTGAAGAGAAAATGGTCGGTAACTTTATCTCTTTAGTGACTATCCGTAGTTTGTATGACAACTCATTGAATAAGAGTATAAATGATTATATTAACAAGATTCATAAAGGCGTATTTCAGGCAATAAAGCATCAAAGTTATCAATATGATGAGTTGTTATTTTCACTTGGCCTAGAGTTAGAACAAGACAGCTTTCCGCTTACAACTTTCTTTATCAGTATGCTAGATAAGCGAGGCAGCAGAGCTGATAACATGGATGATGCATTTATACATAAACCAATGGGCAATGATGTTAAATTCGATATGATGCTTTATGTTGATAATTATGAGGATCTCTATGTATTACGCTCCCAGTATCGACGCGCTTTATTCTCTGAAAAAGATCAAGAGAACTTTTGGCGGAACTTTATCAAAAAACTGAAGCAAATTTGTTGTCGTGAGGAGGCTGTATGTGGTTTGTGTTAATTGGAGCGATAGAGGCAATCTTACAAAGAGCGCCAAAAGGGGCTAAAATAATTGATATTCGAGAGGGAAAAGCGTCTTATTCTTTCCAAGAAAACTATATTAAAGTTTCCTTAGATAGTATCGACTTCGAGCAGGTGCAAGAGATCATCTCATTTATCTCTAAAACCAATCAAATATTTAGTATCACGAAATTTGTATCCTTTACTGAAAAATATCTTGTACTTGCAGCTAAGCTAAATCAAGCATATAAGCTTAGTGGAAATAGTGTTAAGTGCGTGCAAAGTTTGTGTAATAAGGCAAAAATGCGCGCGTTATTAGCCTCAAGTAATAAGATTAATAAACTTTGGAGTCAAGTGCTCAGTATAGAGGAGCTAGAGAGTTTTTTACATATAACTAAACAAGATATTATTATCAAGCCAGTTGATGGTACAGGCAGTCAGCTGATTACGCGCTTTAGTCAGAATATAGATGAGATCCCCAACATTATACAGCGATACCAAGGGTTAGAGGTGGTTTTAATTGAGGAGTTTATAATAGGGAAAGAGTATAGTATTGAGGCCTATACTAAAGCAGGTAAGCATCAAATACTAGCGATAACAGAAAAAAGAATTGATAGTGCTTTTATTGAGTGTGGCCATTTGGTGCCGGCAGCGTTATCCTCAAAGCGAGAGAAGAAGATAAATGAAGCTGTGGAGGCTTTTCTCAATATAGTCGAGCTTTACGAAGGGCCTTCTCATACCGAGGTTATGGTGAATGAAAAAGGTGTATATATTATAGAGGGACACCCAAGGGTGGGAGGGGATCGGATCGTAAGTTTGGTTCGCTTAGCAACAGGGATAGATTTAGTCGAGAAGTATTTATATGATCTAGCTCATATAAGTTATCCGGCTAAAGAAAAAAAGGCCTTGGTTGCGAGTGTCTGCTTTTATAATTTCCCTGAGGGTGCGATTTATCATAAGCCAATAAACCTTATGGCATTAGAAGAACTTAATCTTGATGAGATTACCATTAATTTAAGCATTAGTGAGGTGGCGCAAACACCGAAGAGCTCTTATGATCGCCACTGCTTATATGTAGTTTATGGTGACAGTTATAGTGTATGTCAAAAACATATGGATAAGGTAAATGAAGTATTGCAAGGATCAATAAAACTACAACAAAAGGAGTTAGTGTGAGCGTAGTTATTCTTCATCGGGGATATGTTTTAGAGCTGATTCATTTACTTGAATCTATACCTTTTGCCAAGCAAGTCACGGTGTTGTTATCAAAAGAGAAACTCTCAAAACTCTGCATGGGCCAATTAAAGAAATTAGAGGCGCTAACACAATCATTTCATGTTATTGAACGCTATGATTGCAGCTCCAAAATAGAGCAATGCATTTATCAGTTATCTCAAAAAATGACGATTCAGTGTGTTTTTGCTTGTGCGGAGTTTGATATGTATAGAGCTGAGCGAATCAAAGCTTGGCTTGGGCTTGAGTATATTGATGAGGAAGTATTAAAACGTTTTAGAAATAAAATTAGAATGAAAGATTATTTCTCATCTAAAGGAGTTAACGTAACAAACTATCAAGCAGTCCATTCAGTTCTCGATTTGTATCAATTTGCAGATTGTCATGGCTTTCCACTTGTGTTTAAACAACAAGAAGGTGGCGGTGGGGTTGGTACAAAAATTCTGTGCTCTGAGGAAGATATCGAAAAACTGTCACCGTCTAATTTTAAAATCAATGCCTTTACAGAGCCGGCATTGATGGTTGAGTGTTATACGAAAGGGGCGTTATATCATGTCGATGGATTTGCATGCAGCAATAAAGTACTGTATTTATCTTGCGGGGAGTATATAAATGGTTTTATTCAGGACTTTGATGCAGGGCGCTCTTTGGGCTCGATTTTATTATCTGAGCAATCCGAAATATTCCATTTATTAAAAAAGTATCATCAAAACGTGATAGATGTCTGTGAGCTAAATACGCTATTTTCTTTTCATGCTGAGTATTTTATTCATGAAGGGAAAGTAACCTTGTGTGAGATCGCCTGTAGAACAGGAGGTGCTGAGATTAACCTTGCCAATCGTTTATTAAGAAATATTGATATTAACAGTTGGCTTTTGTGTAGCTCATTTGATAGAGAGCCAAAAGAGGTTTCAGCTAAAAATATTCAATATAGTGGTGGCTGGATTGTGCATAGCATAGGTCATGAAGCTAAAAAGATCAAAGAGATGCCACACGAGTGTGACTTATCGTTTGTAAAGGCATATAAAGCTCTGGTAAGCGAAGGTGATTTACTTGAACCTGCCATTTCTAATATACAAGGACTTTGTCATGGTGTGTTTAGTAGTGACAATGAGGCGCAAGCAAAAGAGCATTTTAAAGTGTTTGATAATTGGGCTAAAGAAAACTTTATACTTAGATTTGATTGACCATTGCAAATTAAAAGCAAAGTATCATTGTTTTTTTAGAAGCGACTGTAGAAAATTCTCAATAAACTCAATTCGCTCATGAGCTTGCTTTAATGCTGCTAAGATAAAAATATGCTGATCTTTATTAATTCGATAATGTTGAGCATGCCGTTGAATAAAGCTGATTAAAATCATTGGGTCAAAGGAAAGAGGCTGGTTAAAGATCACTTTTCCACCAGATGAGTGCATTTCAATGCGCTGAATGCCAAGTGAAGTTGCATCAAGTTTTAAATGCGCAACTTTAAATAGATAATGGGCGTGATTAGGCAAAGGACCAAAACGGTCAATGATTTCAATCTTGATATCATTCAGCTCATTGTGATTTTCTGCACTTGATATGCGTTTATATAAATCAAGGCGAGTATGGACATCAAAGATGTATTCCTCAGGTAGTAAAGCCGGAATACGAAGCTCAATAACACTTTGGTTGCTAAAGGACTGATTGATCGCATGGATATCAAACTTCTCACCATTTTGTAGTGCTTTGATTGTCTTATTTAACAAGTCCATATAAAGGTTAAAGCCAATGCCTTGCATATTTCCACTTTGCTCTTTTCCAAGAAGCTCACCCGCGCCGCGAATTTCTAAATCATGATTCGCAAGCATAAACCCTCCACCAATAGAGGCCGTTTCAGAGATTGCCTCAAGGCGTTTTTTAGCATCTTTTTGCAAGGATTGAAAAGGTGGTGTTAGCAGGTAAGCATAAGCTTGATGGTGAGAGCGTCCAACACGTCCTCGAAGTTGATGAAGTTGGGCAAGACCAAAGTTATCCGCTCGTTCAATAATAATGGTATTGGCATTGGCAATATCAATGCCTGTTTCAATAATAGTGGTGCAAACAAGGATGCTATAGCGGTTTTGTTGAAACTCAAACATGACCTTTTCAAGCTCTCGCTCGCGCATTTGTCCATGACCGACAGCAATGTTATATTCAGGGAAAAGTTGACGGAGCTCATCTGCCTTATCATAAATGGTATCAACTTGATTATGAAGATAATAGACCTGACCACCGCGCAGCACTTCACGAAGGATTGCTTCACGTATCACATTTTGTTTTCTTTCTTTAATAAATGTTTTCACAGACAAGCGCTTTGCAGGCGGAGTAGAGATCACTGATAAATCGCGAATGGCAGAGAAGGCCATATTAAGTGTGCGTGGGATTGGAGTTGCGGTCATCGTTAGAATATCAATATTGGCGCGCATTGCTTTCATTTTTTCTTTATGAGCAACACCAAAGCGATGCTCTTCATCGATGATCAGAAGACCGAGGTTATTGAAGCTGATTTTTTCAGAGAGCAGCTTATGTGTGCCAATAATAATATCAATTGTGCCTGTTTGTAGCTGATCAATGATTTTATTTTGCTCTTTGATGGTTTTGAAGCGTGATAACAGCTCAACATTAGCGCCAAGCTCACTAAAGCGATCTTTGAAGTTATCATAATGCTGTTGAGCTAAAAGTGTAGTTGGTGCTAAAATGGCCACTTGTTTATTGTTATGTACTGCCATAAATGCTGCACGCATTGCAACTTCTGTTTTACCAAAGCCAACATCACCGCAGACTAAGCGATCCATTGGTCTCTCGCGGATCATATCTTTGATGACATCATTAATGGCTGTCAGCTGATCATCTGTTTCCTCAAAAGGAAACCCTTCACAAAATGATAGATAGGCTTTTTCATCAAATATATTAGCAAAGCCTTTTTTTAAGTTGCGCTCAGCATAAATTGCAAGGAGCTCTGCTGCAATATCATTGAGCTTCTTAGCTGCCTTTTCTTTTTCCTTTTCCCATTTTTCAGTGCCAAGCTTATTTAAAGGCGCATGCTCTAGCTCTGTTCCACTATAGCGACTGACAAGGTGGATATCATGAATGGGCACATAGAGCTTTTCATTATTTTTATAACTCAATGTTAAAAATTCATTTTCCTGATTGGCAATATCAAGTTTGGTTAAGCCTTGATAGCGACCAACACCATATTCAATATGTACGACAGCAGCGCCTGGGGTAATCTCTGAGAGATCTTTAATCGCAACACTTGGGTGTTTGCTTTCGGTTTTTTGTGTTTTATAGCTTGCAACATGATTGGCAAATAAATCATATTCTGTAATAAGTGCACTGTCTTGAGTAAAAAAACCTTCAATGAAAGGGGCGCTTATTATGATATATTGAGCACTTGTTTGATTAACCTCCAGCCAGTTATTGCAAGAAGTGGCTCTTATATTTAACTTGGTAAGATTCTCTAATAGAACCTCTTTTCTCCCAATGCTGTCAGCACAAAAGACAACCTTTTTGAAATGATGGGATTCAAGAAAATTAAGCAAATGCTTGTAGGGTTCTTTGTATTGATAATGTACGCGGATATCATCGATTGTTTGATAGGGTAAAATAGTTGATTTTTGCTTTGTAGATGCAAGCCATTTAATATTCTTGAATGCTTTTTGTGCTTTGGTGATTTGCTCAAGTGGAAGATAAACCTGATCAATCTCTAAAAGTGGACGCTCTCGGTCGTAGCGTAATTGCTCATGGCGAGCCACAATGTCACTAAAGTATTTTTGCTTGGCTTCATCGATATTATAAATTTGATGAACAATGGTATTTTCGGGTAAATAGTCAAAGAAGTTTGCGCATTGCTCATAAAATAGTTTTAAATAAAACTCAACGCCACCGATTGATTTTTTGCTCATTAAATCCTGATAAATACTCGCATTTGTTGCAATATGAGGGAAAAATTGCTGCCAATTCTCGGCGATGGTATCTAATGTTCTTTCATCAAATATAAATTCATTGGCAGGTAAAATATCAATCGCATTAATTGGGCTTAAGGAGCGCTGTGACTCAATGTCAAAGATTCGGATACTGTCTACTTCATCATCAAATAAATCAATTCTAAAGGGGGTGTTGGCGCCCATTGGGAAGATATCTAAAATGCTGCCTCTAACGCTGAATTCACCCCTTGATAGAACCTGTGTCACTAAGCGGTAACCTGCCATCTCAAGGATTTTTCTTTTCTCAGTGAGCTCTATCGTATCGCCTTTTTTTAACACCAAGGACTGCCCTTGGATAAAACTGACAGGGGGGAGCAGTTTTAACAATGTTGTGGCTGCTATCAGAATAATATCTGCCTGATGATTGCTGATTGCATATAGCGTTTTAAGCCTTGTTGAATGAATGTCTTCTGAGGCAGAGAAATAGTCAAATGGAAGAATTTCTAGATCTGGGAAAAGGTGTATATTTTTATCAGGCAGTAAGTAGTTTATTTCATGATATAGCTGCTGCGCTTTTTGTGCATCAGGGGTAATAATAAGCTGGGTATCATCTTGATGTGTTGTGAAAAACTCAACCAAGTTCAAAGAAAGTGTCGGCAAAATTGCATTGGAGTAGATATCACGTTTGTGATCAAGCTTAGAGATGAGCATAAATATATTAACGTTACTATGAAGGCATCTTTTAATGCTCTCTATTGTATACATAGCACACGCGATTTCACAGTTTTTTGTATATTCTAAGAACCAATGAGGTGTGTATGAAGGTATATGATACTATATTTTTTCAAGGAAAAATAAAGTTTAACGATTATATTTTATTGATATTCGATAATAAATTATTGATTTGTATTTTATTCTTGATATGATTATTCAGGAAATCACTAACAGAGGGTTATTATTATGTATGACAAGATAGAAAATTTGAGTCGCTTTTATCGAATATTTTTCCAGATTTGTTTTTACCTTATTCCAATTGCTATTTTGTATTATTGGCTAACATTTTATCCTACTAATTCTGGCAATAGTGGAAACTGGATGCTTGATGTTGGCATTGGTGCAGACTTTTTGAGTTATATTAAGACAGATAGCATAACGCTTGTGACAAAGCTGCTTGCTTTTATTAGCTCAATGTTGCCGGCGGGTGTTGTTATGTATGGACTCAGGCAACTTATTGTGCTTTTTCGATCTTATGAAAAAGGCGACATTTTTACTTTAAAAAATACGCGATGTTATCAAGCACTTGGCTATACTTTGTTTGCTTGGGTGATTGCTGGGGTAATATACAGTGGTCTGATCTCAGTCATTCTAAGCTATCATAATCCAACAGGGGAGCGTGTTTTATCACTTACATTAAGTGGCATTGATATTGTGGCACTTATTACAGGATTTGTAATTATTCTTATTTCGCGAGTGATGAGAATTGCGCAAGTTGTTTCAGAAGAACAAGAATTAACGATTTAAGGTTTAACATGGGTATTATTGTTAATTTAGATGTAATGATGGCTAAACGCAAAGTGCGCTCAAAAGATTTAGCCAAGGCGATTGGACTTACTGAGCAAAATCTATCAATTTTAAAAAATAATAAGGCCAAAGCTGTGCGCTTTTCAACGCTTGAAGAAATCTGTAGAGTGCTTAAGTGTCAGCCAGGTGACCTGTTGGAATATCAAGAGGCTGAAGAGCTGTAATGCTTTAGCTTACTTCCTTTTCAGTTAATTTTGAGATAATAACATCGGTCACTTCATTCACACCTTTTGAGCCATCAACTGTAATATAAGCTGGTTTTTTAAGCTGGTTGCTTGGGTCATTAAAGTGCTGATAATATTCAATTAATGGAGCAGTTTGTTTGTGGTAGACATTGAGCCTGTCTTTGACAATCTCTTCAGCATCGTCTTTTCTTTGAATTAAATCTTCGCCTGTCACATCATCTTTTCCAGCAACTTTCGGTGGGTTGTTCTCAATATGGTAGGTGCGCCCAGATGACTCATGAATGCGTCTGCCTGACATGCGTTTAATGATAATGTTATCATCAAGGGTGATCTCAACAATACAGTCAATTTCAACGCCTAATTTTTTAAGTGCTTCAGCCTGTCCAAGGGTTCTTGGTACGCCATCAAGCATAAAACCATTTTTGCAATCAGCCTTAGAAATTCGCTCTTTTACGATTTCAATAATAAAATCATCAGATACAAGCTCGCCAGCATCAAGAATCTTTTTAAGCTTTATACCTGTTTCAGAGCCGGATTTAATAGTGGCGCGCAGCATATCACCTGTGGAGATTTGCGGAATGTTAAAGTGTGCTTCAATTTTTTTTGCTTGTGTGCCTTTGCCTGCACCCGGTGGGCCAAGGAGGATGATTTTCATTAGTATAACCTTTATTATAATAAATACTCAGATGGGTTTATCATATGAAAAATCAAAAAAAAAGCCCATGAAAATATAGAAATATTTTTAGTAAGTGGAAAAATTAAGTATTGCGACTAAGTGGGTTTTGCGCTTTGTGTTATGCAGTATAAATTTTTTTCAAATACCTAAATTACTTTTTTAGGTCTGATCAATTATTCTTCTTAGTTCATTGATGGGGTGATCTTGTTTTTTTTGAGTGTACTACATAGTAGTGAGACTTTGAGTTTCAATGCTTAATATTAAATAAATATGGGGAGAGAGTATGAATTTCACAAAGAAGTTAAGTGTTTTATTATTGGGCGGTTGTTTATGTAATGTCGCACTGGCATCAGAGAGTATCAATTATAATTACAGTGAATATAACCAATTAAAATCAGTTGATAATGGAGTATCAGAGCTTGAGTATGGCTATTTGTCTACAGGGCAAATGTCGGATTCAAAGACCAGCTTTCATTTAACCAGCACACAAAGTGGCTTTGATTATACATATGATGATATCAATCGTTTGGTATTGATTAAAGATAGTAAAGGTGGTCAAAGTCATTTTATTTATGATGCGTTAGGACATTTGATATCAGTACAGTATCAAAGTGCTTCAGGCAGTTTGTTACAAGATGCAGTATCGCTTAAGTATAACCAAAAAGCTCAGTTAACTGAGCGACTTTCTTATTTATCGAATACAACAGAAGTGCTGTCGTATGACGGGTTGGGTCGTTTAGTGACTCAGTTGGTATATCAGGGCGTTTCTGGCGAGAGAAGTGTGCTTCTTTCATCTTTAAGTTATCACTATGATGCTTTAGGCCGTATTGTTAAGAAGGTTCGAGTGAATGCTGAAGGAGTGAACTCAACTGAAAGCTATATTTATGATCAGATGAATCAGTTAAGTGAGTATAGCTGTTCAGGGTCGCTTTGTCCTGAAGATGATGGGGTAGTATCAGAGAGCTATTACTATAATGCAATGGGGAGTTTATTGTCTGTAGAGAGTCATTATGCCAATGGGGGTTATAGTGAGATGGCCTATCAGTATAATAATGATTATCCTGATCGCTTGGACAACTACAGTAAAGATAATACAAGTTACCACTTTAGCTATGATCAAATGGGTAATATGGTGATAGATGATATAGGGAGCGAGATTCATTACAATGGCTTTGGCCGCATTGATCAGGTAATTCAACCAAACACAAATCAAAGCAGTGACTATTATTACAATGGATTGAATGAGCTTATAAGTGTTAAGCATAACAACCACTATGAGCAGTATCTTTATAGTCAGTTGGGATTAATGGGGGTTGATTCAATTGATAGTACAAATAGTGAGATAACTCTTACACAACGTTATCTTTATGCGGGGAGTGATAAGGTTGGGGTGTTTAACTATACTCAGGACAATCAAGCAAGTTATCAGGGGTATATTAAAGATTATGCAGGAAGTATATTGGCTTTAGTCGAAAGAACAGATGAGGCTATGAGTGAGATTGTACAAAGTTATCGTTATACGCCCTATGGAAAACTCACAAAGATACAAACTGAAGCAAATAAACAAAGCAGTACATTAGGTTATAATGGAGAGCTTACTGATAAGTCAACAAGCTGGCAGCTATTAGGAAAAGGAACAAGAGCCTATAACCCAAGAATCAGGCAGTTTACAAGTAGCGACACATGGAGTCCTTTTGGGAGAGGTGGTATCAATAGGTATGCCTATTTATCACAAGCAAACCCTATTATGTATAGTGATCCGAGTGGACATATGATGCGAAGTCGTATGAACCAATCTATATCTCGTAGCTCGCAACCTAAAAAGTCTAAAATGAGGGATAATATTCTTAAGGGAGGGCAGAAGCTAGGGGCAGGACATCATGGAGATGTATATGAGTATGAGGGGAAAGTATATAAATTATTTAATAGTGAATATGTAAGTAGGTTGGATGGAGATGAAACTATGGCGTTAAGGGCTGCAAGAGTAGTCAACTCTCTAAGTATAAACCAAAAAGCAGGCTTATCTATAAAAGCCGTAGGGGAACATTTGGATATTTTAGAGATGCCTAGACTTGAGTTTAAGTCGATGCTGTCAAAAGCTACAGAGGATTTCATTCATCAACAACTTGCTATAAGTGGTAGGACTATGGATGACTTAAGGGCTGATAATGTCGGGTATTTAAATGGAAATCCAGTAATAACTGATGTCGATAGAGTTGTATTAAAAAATAGGAGGGGCTCTATATATTCTGAGGCACTGTATATTGAAGAGCACCCTCCCTTATCTATGGTTGAGAGTAATAGCTCACCCCTAAATAATCTGGGTTTTGGCATGAGTGCTAGGAGTCTTCTTTTAGAAAACTCTGGTGAGTATCAATTTAAAGGTTTTGGAGAGGGTAGATGGTAGTGTGCACCTAACTCTATTTGTTAGATTTATGCCAATCTGTGTTTTAGATGTTAAAAACAGGAAAGTTAAAATTAAACTGACACAGTTAAATGGGCACTACCTTGTAATGGCAAAAAAGTTTATTTTCAGGCTTCACCCTGATTAAGAATATACTCCTCTTTTAGCTTTTCTTTCATCACTTTACCAACCGTATTTTTAGGCAGCTCATCAAGGAAGAAAATATCCTTAGGGGTCTTGTAATGAGCAAGCTGGGTGTAACAAAACTCGGTAATATCTTTTGCGCTAATGGAGGCGCCTTCAGTTAATACAACAAAGGCGACTGGTTTTTCTCCAGAGCTTTTAGAGGGGGCGCCAACGACGGCAACATTGTCAACTTCAGGCATTTTTAAAATGGCATTTTCAACTTCTTTTGGAAAGACATTAAACCCTGAGACAATCAGCATATTTTTAGAGCGACCGGAAATGGTGAGTCTCCCTTTGTGATCAAGATAACCTAAATCACCTGTTTTAAGCCATCCATCGGCTAAAAAATGCTCTTTGGTTGCCTCTTCAAGCTTCCAATAGCCTTGGGCTTGTTGTGGTCCTTTCACCCAAATTTCTCCAACTTCTCCTTGTGCTAAAATTTCGCCTTGGTCATTTCTAATGGTGAGCTCTGTGCTGGAAAGTGGATAACCCACTGTGCCATTAAAGCCATCACCATCATCAAATTTATTCATCGTGACCGCAGGGGACATCTCAGATAGACCATAGGCTTCTTTGATTTCAATGCCTGTCACGGCTTTCCAGTCATTGGCAACTCGCTCAGTTGTGCTCATGCCGCCACTTAAAGTGTGCTTAAAGTGCGGGAAAGTGGATTGCCTGAAGGCATCGTTATGCAGTAGTGCCATATATAAGGTATTAATACAGTTAAAGATGGTGAAAGGTGTTTTTTGCAAGGTTTTAACAAGTGATTTAATGTCTCTTGGGTTAGGGATTAACACCTGTTTTGAGCCCATTAGATAAAAAGTAAATAGATTCGCTGTGAGCGCAAAGATATGATATAGCGGCAACGCACCGATAATAACCTGCTTATCAAGTTCAACATCACCTCTAAGCCATGCCCAAACCTGATGAACATTAGCAACAATATTTCGATGTAAAAGAATCGTCCCTTTAGGCTTACCGGTCGTTCCGCTTGAATATTGTAAACAAGCAATATCATCAGGGCTAATATTTGCTTTATTTAGGGGCTTTTGGTAGTTAAGTGTATCTTTAAAGTGATGAAATTTCCCTTTGCTATAGTGTGGTTTCATCCCTTTTAAATAGGTTGCAACAAAGTGAATTAATTGCTTTTTAGGAAAGGGATATAGGTCAACCAAATCCGTTGTCATTGCATGTTTTAAGTGGGGTAAGGTACCAAGGGAGGGTTCAATTAAGTGGGCAAAGGTTGAAAGAACAATAATAGCTTTTGCCTCTGAGTCTTCAAGAATTTCTTTGACTTCAACTTCAGTGTAAAGTGGGTTGATACTGACAAAAATACAGCCGAGCTTTAACAGCCCAAAAAGTACAACAGGAAATTGCAGTAAATTGGGCAGCATAATGGCAACGGGGTCTTCTTTTTTAATGCCAAGCTCATGCTGAAGGTAGGCAGCGAAATGCTCAGCATAGCGATCCACTTCAGCAAAGCTTAGGCTATGATCATGACAGGATATTGCCGCTTTAGATGGGCATTTTTGCGTAATAGCATCATATAAATCAATCAACGTATCTTCCGATGGACTTATTTCTGCTGGGACATTGTCAGGATAATATTGCAGCCAAGGCTTGTTGTTCATATATCATGCTCCGTATGGTTAAACAAGTACTACTTAAAGTATTTCTCAGTCAGTACTCATGTGTTTCAATAATTTTGTAGTTTTTCTCTAAAATCTTATAAAACGTAAGTGTTAGTGTAATGATATTCTGATTATAGTAAGTAATTGTATGGCTTAAGAGGTTGTTTTGTAAATAAATTCATAACTGAAAAAATGAAAAATATTGCAAGTGCAGCATTTATATGGAAGAATTTGATGCACTCTAGTTATTTTTTTTCCAATAAGTGATATATTCGTTAGGTGTAAAAAATAAACCAGATGAAAATAAATACAGCAAGGACTTATAGAATAAGATTAAAGATATTAACACTTGATTAAGCTAACTGAAGGAGTTTGTTACATGACATTATTAAAAGACAAGGTGGTTTTTATTGGCGGTGCGACAAGGGGGGTTGGCAAAGCGATTGCAATGAAAGCGGCAGCAGAAGGGGCGCATGTTGTTATTACAGGGAAAACAGATAAACCACACCCTAAACTACCCGGTACCATTCATAGTGCTAAAGAGGAAATTGAGGCAGCTGGCGCTAAAAGTGTGACAGCCATTGTTTGTGATGTAAGAGATTTAGAATCGTTGAAGGCAGCGATAGATCAAGTTGGTGAGCGTTTTGGTCGCATTGATGTGTTGGTGAATAATGCAAGTGCACTTTATTTGTTACCGACTGAAGCACTGACAGAGAAGGCATTTGATTTAATGCACCAAATTATTGTTAGAGGTAGCTTATTTGCTAGTAAATATGCATTGCCATACCTTAAAAACTCAGATTTACGACAAATTATTAATATTGCGCCAAGTGTTGAGATGAAGCCAAAGTGGTTTGGAAACCATACGGCTTATACGTTATGCAAGTTTGCCTCTTCAATGATGGTAACAGGGCTTGCGCATGAGTTTAAAGCTGACAAAATCAGTGTTAATGCACTTTGGCCTGCAACCTTATTAAATACAGCGGCGGTTAAGTTTGTTTTAGGCGGCGATGCTGCACTTGCTCATACACGCGATCCTAAGATTATGGCCGATGCTTTAAGCGAGGTGATCAAAAAGAATGTTACTGGAAAGTATTTTCTAGATGATCAAGTTATTAGAGAAATGGGGAAAGATCCAGATAGCTATGCTACTGTTCCGGGAAATAAGCCGTATGTCGATTTATATGTGGAAGAGACAGAATTACAAGTGCATAGCTGATAATAACAATAAGATGAGGATATGCTCATGATTAGAAGAATCTACAAGTCTAGCAAAAAATCGATGCCGCCTATTTCTGTGACCGAACAAGTTGCATTAGATGCAGGTGATTGCTGGTATGAAAAAGAAGTATTCCAAGGCAAACCAAACTTTAATCAACTACATAGTGCTAAAAAGTTTGAATTATCTGAAGAAGAAAAAGACTTTTTAAATAACGAAACTGAGAGATTATGCTCGATGCTCGATGATTGGCAGATTACGCATGTGGATCGTGATTTGCCAGTGGAAGTATGGAATTATATCCGTGAGAAAGGTTTTTTTGGCTTAGTGATACGTCAAGAATATGGCGGTAAAGGGTTTTCAGCTGCGGCGCACTCAGAGATTGTCATGAAGATCGCCACAAAAAGTGTCTCGGCAGCGGTGACAGTGATGGTGCCAAACTCTTTAGGGCCAGGTGAGTTATTACACCATTATGGTACAAAAGAGCAAAAAGATATGTTTTTGCCGCGCTTAGCATCAGGTGTTGATATTCCATGCTTTGCCCTAACAGGACCAACTGCAGGCTCAGATGCAACCTCTTTGCCAGATAAAGGCACGGTTTGCTATGGTGAGTACCAAGGTAAAAAAGTTTTAGGCATTAGGCTTGAGAATATTAATAAGCGTTATATTACTTTGGCGCCAGTTGCAACACTTGTTGGGCTTGCCTTTCAGTTAAGTGATCCAGAGGGATTGTTGAAAGAAGAGGGTCAAGAAGGGATTACCTGTGCATTATTACCTCACGATCATCCGGGGCTTGAAATTGGCAATCGTGCACTACCACTGTCACAGGCATTTATGAATGGCACTATCCGTGCTGAGAAAATGTTTATTCCAATCGATTGGATTATCGGTGGGCAGAAAATGGCAGGCGATGGATGGCGTATGCTTGTGGAGTGCCTCTCTATTGGCCGTGCTATCTCGCTTCCTGCTTGCGGAACAGCAAATGCGCTGTTATCAACAGTGATTACCTCAGCATATTCAATGGTCAGAGAGCAGTTCAAAACGCCGATTGGTTATTTTGAAGGTGTCGAGGAGTTTTTAGGGCAAATGGGTGGCTTGGCCTATCTTGCTGATGCAACAAGACAGTTTACGGTTGCTGCTGTTGATGCCGGGATTAAGCCATCGGTTGCCTCAGCGATATCAAAATATCATTTAACGGAAACTGGCAGAGTTGTCCTTAATCATGCAATGGATATTCATGGTGGTCGCGGTATCATTATGGGTCCCAATAACTATCTTGCACGTGGTTATCAAGCAACGCCCGTTGGCATTACGGTTGAAGGGGCGAATATTATGACGCGCAATTTAATGATATTCGGTCAAGGCGCGATGCGCTGTCATCCCTATATTCGTGAAGAGTCAGAAAGTTTGATGAATCCTAATGAGAAAGAAGGCTATGAGGCCTTTTCTAAGCTCATGAAAAAGCATATGGGCTACCTGACTAAAAATATTCTACGAACGTTTTGGTATGGGATAAGTTGTGGCGCAACAGCAACTGGTTATCACTCTAAATTTAATGTGTATTATAAAAGAATCACACGCTTAAGTACGGCATATGCTGCTATCAATGATATCGCTTTAATTAGCCTTGGCGGTGCGCTTAAGAGAAAAGAGCGTCTGTCTTCTCGTTTGGGCGATGTGATGAGCTATCTTTATATGGCGTGTGCAGTATTGAAATATTATAAAGATCAAGGCGAGAAAAGTGAGGATGATATCTTTGTTGAATGGGCGCTTCAGCACTGTTTATATCAGGCGCAAGATGCGTTGGTTGAAACCTTAAGAAACTTTCCCAATAGAATGTTGGCTGCAAGTTTGAAGTTTATTGCGTTCCCTTATGGAAAGCCATATAAAAAGCCAAAAGATATATTAGAGAAAAAAATCTCACATGCACTATTAAAAGATGCTAAAACACGTCAAAGAATGAAAGCAAAATGCTATGTCCCTGAAGATGAAAAAGATCCAGTTGGCCGAGTTGAGCATGCTTATCAGATGATGCTGAAGGCCATTCCTATTCAGCAGAAGATAAAAGATGCCATAAAAGCAAAAAAACTCGAGAAAGGTCCATGGCAGTCTCTTATTGATAAAGCGCGCGCTAGTGGTGTGATTTCTGATGAGGAGATCATGCTGTTAAAAGAGGTGGCAAAAACAACCAATGCGGTTATTCAAGTGGATGAATTTGGCCCTTATGTGTTAGGCCCTAAAAACGCCCACCCTGAATGGCAAAGCTACTATCAAAATGAGAAAAACCCAGAAACAGTTTAAAGCTTTAAGTATAAAAATTAAGGAATATAAATGAGTGATTTAGAAACAAAATTTCAACAGATGTTAACCGCTGTTCGTGATGCAAGTATTGATTTTAAGCCAAATAATACGCAAAAACTAAAGCTTTATGCCTTTTATAAACAGGCGACAGAAGGTGATGTACAAGGTGATTGTCCATCCGCTATCAAAATGGTTGAGCGGGCAAAGTGGATGGCTTGGAATGCAATAAAGGGAAAATCAAAAGAAGAAGCGATGGAAGGCTATTTAAAAGTTTTTGAAGAGTAAAAAAAGGTTAACTTAGAGATTATTTGATGATGTTTACAAATGACCTAAATAAAAGTGAACACTCCTCATAAGCTTGTTATTTTGCCAAATGGTTATTTCATCGTGTTTTGATGTTGGTCGTAAAAGCATAGTCTTTAAGTTTGAGTCATTTTGTAAAAAGAAGAGATAAGAATACGAAGGAGCAAAATTCAATGCACAAATATACAGTTAATAAAGTAGCTGTTCTCGGCGCAGGTGTTATGGGTGCGCAAATTGCCGCACACTTCGCTAATGCGAGGATTCCTGTCATTTTATATGATTTAAAGGCAAAAGAAGGGCCTAAAAATGCACTGATTGAAGGATCACTAAAAAAACTGCTTAAGCTAAAACCTGCCCCGTTTAGCTCAAGTTTAAGCCCTGAATATATTACTGCTGCTAACTATGATGATGACTTAGAGAAACTAAGTGAATGTGATCTTGTGATAGAGGCGATTGCTGAGCGCTTAGATTGGAAAGAAGCGCTGTATCAAAAAATTGCCCCTCATGTAAAAAAAGAGGCGATCATTGCAAGTAATACATCAGGTCTTAGTATTGAAAAATTAACACAAAGCTTACCAAAAGCGCTGCAAAGTCAATTCTGTGGGGTACACTTTTTTAACCCGCCACGTTATATGCCACTTGTGGAGTTGATTCCACATCAAAATATTAAGCCTGAAATTATAGATGTGCTTGAAAGTTTTCTTGTGCACAGTTTAGGAAAAAGCATTATTCGTGCAAAAGATACGCCAAATTTTATTGCCAATCGCTTAGGCGTATTCTCGATGTTAGTCACTTGTTATTATACCGAAAAGTATAATATTCCACTTGAGGTGGTTGATGCTTTGACAGGAAAGAAATTGGGAAGAGCCAAAAGTGCTACCTTTAGAACTGCCGATGTTGTCGGTTTGGATACCTTTGCTCATGTAGTAAATACGATGAAAGATAACCTTGAAGATGGTTGGGAAAAAATCTATCAACTGCCTGATTGGATTCATCTTTTGGTTGAGCAAGGTGCGCTTGGGCAAAAAACCAAAAAAGGGCTTTATGTTAAAGAAAAAGATGGCATTAAGGTGCTTGATTTAGAAACAAAAAGCTATAGAGCATCTGAGAAAAAAGCAGATAAAGCAGTGCTTGAGATATTGCAAGAAAAAGACTGGGGCGTAAAGCTTCAAAAGTTACGCGAGAGTGATCACCCAGAGGCGAAGTTTTTATGGTCATGTTTTCGTGAAATGTTTCACTATGCAGCAGCGCTTTGTGGCGATATTTCTGATTATCCAAAAGATATGGATATGGCTATCCGTTGGGGATTTGGTTGGAAAGAAGGCATATTTGAGATATGGCAGCAGGCAGGTTGGCAGCAAGTCATTAAGTGGTTGGAAAGTGATATTGAGTCAAACTTATCCCTCTCTAACGCTCCATTGCCAGCATGGATTTATGATCTAAATGAAGGTGTTTATCATGATAATAAAGAGTTTAGCTATCTTGATAAAAAACTGATTCATCGTAGTGAATTAGCTGTCTATCAGCGCCAACTGGTAAAAGATAAGGTCGTTGGTGAGACAAATCAATTAAATGAAACAACGCTTTATGAGAATTCAGGTGTTCGCCTTTGGAGTATTGACTCTGAAGTGGGTATTTTATCATTTAAAAGTAAAATGTGTTCTATAGGTCAAGAAGTGCTGACAGGTATTTCAGAGGCTATTAAAATTGCTGAGAAAAAATGTAGCGCCATGGTGATTTGGCAGGAGAAAGATATTTTCTCAGCAGGGGCCAATCTAGAGGAGTTTGGCTTTTTATTTATGATGAATGGAAAAGATGCGGTTTATGATGTTATTAAACGTGGTCATCAGGTTATCACACAAGAGCTTCGCTATAGTAAGATTCCAGTCGTTGCAGCTGTTAAAGGGTTTGCTTTTGGCGGTGGCTGTGAAATCATCCTTCACTGTGATGCAGCTGTTGCTGCACATGAAAGTTATATTGGACTTGTTGAGGCAGGTGTTGGAATTATTCCTGGTTGGGGCGGCTCTAAAGAGATGGCTAAGCGTGCCTCAGAAGCGCAAGCACCATGGAAAGACTTTGAACGCCGTTATAAAAACCTTGCAATGGCAGAGGTGGCAACAAGTGCCTATGAGGCAATTGAAAAAGGCTTTTTAAGAGACAGCGATACTGTGGTTATGAACACAAAAGAGATTTTATCTGTGGCAATCGAGAAGGCCAAATATTTAGCCTTTAAGGGCTATAGAGCACCGCTTAAACGTCCGTTTAAAGTGTTTGGTGAGGCTGGGATTTCTACAGTGAAAGGGCTTTTGGTGAATATGAAAGATGGCAATCAGATCTCAGAGCATGATTATAAGATTGCTTGTAATCTTGCCGATGCAATGTGTGGTGGTAATATTGAAAAAGACACATTGGTTTCAGAGGATTGGGTACTTGAGAGAGAGCTTGAAAACTTTGTGGAGCTTGCATTATCTGAGAAGTCAGCACAGCGTATGCAATATATGCTAGAGACAGGAAAACCACTTAGAAACTAGTAAGAGAGCTAAGAATGTAAACTATAAAACGGCTAGTTTTTGGCTAACTAGCGTTGGTATTTAAATTTGAAATCATATGATCAATAGAGATTGAGATTTTTAAAAGGAGAACCGAAAGGTGAGTGAACAAACAGTATATATTGTTGCCGCAAAGCGTGCAGCTGTAACAAAAGGTAAACGTGGCGGCTTTGCTAAAAAACGCCCAGATGATCTTTTGGCTGATGTATTAAAAGAAACCCTAAAAGAGTCCAAGGTGAACCCTGAAGATGTGGGTGATGTTGTCATTGGTTGTGCTATGCCTGAGGCGGAGCAAGGCATGAATGTAGCACGTATTTCAACGTTGCTTGCAGGGCTTCCAGATAGTGTGCCTGCTTTTACAATTAATCGCTATTGTAGCTCAGGGATTCAATCCATTGCAATTGCAGCGAATGAAATTGCACAAGGCAATATGGATGTTGCTATCGCAGGGGGTGTTGAAAGCATGAGTATGATTCCATTTGGCGGGCATAATATCTCATTTAGTAATGATGTGTTTGCAAAAGATGAAAATGTGGCGATTGCTTATGGAATGGGAATTACTGCTGAAAATGTTGCCAACAAGTGGGATATTTCCCGCCAAGCACAAGATGAGTTTGCACTGAAAAGTCATCAAAAAGCATTAGCCGCCATTGAAAGAGGCGACTTTAAAGAGGAAATTATCCCTGTTCATGTTCATCATCGAAAACCCGATATGAAAGCACATAAAATTGTCGATCATGAAGTGACCATTGATACAGATGAAGGGGCAAGAAAAGATACTTCCATTGAGGCGCTTTCTCGCTTGAAGCCTGTATTTGCAAAAGGCGGTAGTGTCACAGCTGGTAATAGCTCCCAAGTATCTGATGGTGCTGGTGCTGTTGTGCTTGTGAGTGAAGCTTACCTAAAAAAACATAACCTAAAGCCATTAGGTAAATTTTTAGGGTTTGCAGTGGCTGGTGTTCCTGCTAAGATTATGGGAATTGGACCGATTAAAGCGATTCCAAAAGCATTAAAGCAAACAAACCTTGAGCTAAAAGATATTGATTGGATTGAGCTTAATGAGGCATTTGCTGCACAGTCTTTGGCTGTGATTAATGAGCTGAATTTGGATCAAGCTAAAGTAAATCCATGTGGTGGTGCGATTGCACTTGGGCATCCACTTGGTGCAACAGGGACAATTTTAACCGTAAAAGCGCTTCATGGATTAAAAAGGACCAATAAAAAATATGCAATGATTACTATGTGTATTGGTACAGGAATGGGCGCTGCTGGAATTATTGAGGCTTGTTAAATATAAAAGCAAGCGCATCTTTTTCTTTCACCTATTATCTTTGTTTAAATTAAATACTTCTCTCTGCGTTCACACTTGCGCTGCCACCGTGATCTTGTGATACGCTGTGATAATATGTGGGATTTGTATTAGGTAAAAAATCGTTATCATGTGCAAATGCTGGACTCATGGCACCAACAGCAAAAGCAGATAATGAGATAATGACTAGTTTGTTAATTAAGTTTTTCATGGTACTTCTCCTTCAAATAATTGATCGGTTGTTCTATATGTAAAACAAATTGTTTTTCGTTTTGTAATTTGTTTTGCTTATGTTTCTATAGTAATTGTTGTCAGTGGAAAAGTGAAATCACTAATTTTTATGCAACTCATAACTTATGGTTATATTTAATTTTAATAAGTGGTATTTATTGATTGTGGGTGTGGTTTTTGTCAGAAGTATTTAGCTTAACAAAATAGCTCTTATGGCGTTTGCTTGGTTATCTTTATAAAACTCAAGCTGCTAAGTTGAAAGAGAAATTGCCAACAAACCATAAGTGTTTTTTTCAAGATTGTGTATAATGAGCTAAATTTCTTTAATATAGTATGATATGCAGTTTAAAAGAGTTACAGCATTAGCGCTTATTGCCACAACTGTGGTTACCCTTGCCGGATGCTCAAGCCTTGGAAACTTTTTCCGCAATCGAGACTTTGATTATTCGCGTGAAAATGTAACACAAAGTAAGCCGCTTGAAGTGCCAAAATCCGTCTCTGAAAATCCAGACATTCACCCAGTATTAACTTTGCCACAAGCCAAAGAAACAAGTTTCACAACCAGTGAGCCTGATAAAGCTGAATCTTCTTTATTACCACCAGGCTATCAGAATGAGTATGATACCAATTATCTCCTTCAACAACAGATGATGGTAGTGAATGCGACAGTTCATTACGATAGTGATAATCAAGCAAAATTAACTATCGATGAGCCATATAAACTAAGCTGGGAGCTGGTAAAAGAGGCGCTTAATAAAAAATCACTCGATGTTAAGCTCTTAAAAGAAGATAAAGACAATAGTCGATTTGTTATCCAAAGTAATAAAGATAAAGTTTCGTACTATGTTTTCCTATCACATGTTAAAAATGAGTTTAGAAAAACAGAAGTTTCATTATTCGATATGGATGAAAAGCCTGTTACCAATGACAAGGGAAATGCGCTTATAAAATCACTGGAAAAACTTATTTCAGGGCAAAAATTAACTCAATCAATGTTGGTATCAACAAGCTATGGATTTATCAACACAACATTAGGGTTTAAGTATCAAGTCTATATTGATGATAAGGTGGCCTCACTTGTGTTTGTTGGCGAAAAAGCTGCGGTTGAAAAGGCGTTGAAGCAGGCAGTTGAAAGTGCTGGCTATAAGTATGTAGCGTATAATAAAAATGATCAAACAGTGCTCATTAAAGATAAAAAAGATCAAAGCTATCTATTGTATATTTATGATCATACAGTCACAGGCTCTATCTTCAGTGACATGACAAATTGGCGTACTTTCTTTAGAGAAGAGCAGCAGCAGATTCGTGTCTCAGTGTTTGATACGAAAAAGATACTGCTTCCAATAGATCAATCACGTCCGATTTTGGATGCGATTGCTGAAAAACTGCCAATGAATAAAAAAGCGTTATCAACAACAGATAAATCTTAAAACTAAAAAGTTAAAAACAACACAATTGAGATGATACAAAGATGAAAAAAGCATTACTGCATCAAGGTAAAGCAAAGTCAGTATATGAAGCAGAAAATGACCATGAAGTTGTCATTGAATATCGTGATGATGCCAGTGCATTTAATGGTGTTAAGTTAGCCTCTTTGCAAGATAAAGGACGTGTGAATAATCTTTTTAATGCCTATATTATGGAGCTGCTTGAAAAAGAAAATGTAAGCACACATTTTGTAAGGTGCTTATCTGATCATGAAAGTTTAATGAAGAAACTTGAGATGATTCCAGTTGAGTGCGTTGTTAGAAACTATGCAGCGGGTGGAATATGCAAACGTCTTGGACTTGAAAAGGGCTTGAAGTTTGACACCCCTGTGTTTGAGTTCTTTCTTAAGGATGATCCGCTTGGGGATCCTATGATTAATGAGTCGCATATTTTAACCTTTAATTGGGCGAGTCAAAAAGAAATTGATTGGATGAAAGCAGTCACTTTACAGGTAAATCAGATATTGTCAGATGTTTTTGCAAAGGCAGGTTTGTTGCTTGTTGATTATAAGCTTGAATTTGGACGCTTTAATGGCAAGGTGCTTTTAGGTGATGAGATTTCACCAGATGGTATGCGCTTATGGGATAGTAACACGTTAGAGAGCTTTGATAAGGATCGCTTTCGCCAAGATATGGGTGATGTTATCGGGCATTATAAAGAAGTGGCAAGTCGTATTGGCTTAAGCTTATAATTATCTGAATGTTGCGCTTTATAATAGCACTTATTGCAGTGGCTCTTGTTGGTCTTGTTGGTCTCACCAATGCCTTTGGTTATGATCACAGTAGTACATGGCAGCTAAAAGAGAAAAGCACCGAGAGACTTTTAAATAATATAGGGATGTTGTATCACTTTAATGCCTATCAATATAAGCACTTTCCCGTTGCGCTTACGCTGATTAAAATCAATCAAGATAAAGCGCGTGCATCGCTTGTTATACAAGATAAATCAAATATTCAACCATTACAGGAAATTGCCATGCAAAGTGGCGCGATTATTGCCACAAATGGTGGTTTTTATCGTGAAAACTTTTTGGTTAATGGCCTTTTGATTAGCCATGATAAAAAATACTCTCGTCTTGTTAAAAACTCATTACTGTCTGCGGTTGTTACGATTAGCCAAAAGGGGATAATTAATCTCTATAAAATAGGGGATAGCGGTTATAATGATGCTTTTTGGGCATTTCAAGCAGGACCTATTTTGGTTGACAATAATCACCCTCAACAAAAGCTTGATGATAGTGCAATTGCAAGGCGAGTTATCTATATCACTACCAATCAAGGTTTATATCTTGCGCTATTGGATGGCGCAACCTTAAATGAAAGTGCCAATATTCTTACAAGCGTCGCTAATAAGCTCAAGCTTCAGATTCATCTTGCTGTGAATTTTGATGGTGGCAAGGCTGCGGCTTTTCGTATTCAAACAGATAACAAGATACTTTCTCATAGTGAGCTTGTTCCTGTGAAATCTATTATCTTAATCAAGTAATCAGCAGATTTACAAGCTTTTGAGCATAGCAAGATGAAGGGCTTTCAAACAATAATTTGACAATTTAATATTTGTTTTGTGTATAAAAAATGTTACATGATGATACATATCTGAAACTGTATTTATTGAATAAGTTTGTTAGCATTGTTGCAGTTGTTGAATGCTAGGAGCTTGACCGTGAAGAAAAGAAATAGATATCAAAAGCTTAAACTAAGTGCGTTTGCTTTTACAGTAATTTTCGCATTACTTGTCCTATTTGAATTATTTGTTATTACCGCTGAGCGTGAGTCATTTGACTATCAAAAAGTAGATGATCAGTACTTATTGTCTCAAGGGCATGATATTGGCAAATATAGCAGTATTTTTGCCAGAGGCGTGTAATATGCTAAATAAAGTCAAAAAAGCAACGAAGTTTATTGTAGTAGCTATGACAAGTATTTTTGTCGGGTTTTTTAGTGCATTACTGTATCTGACTTATGCAGAGCAATTTAGATACCTTTATGGTTAACATTAGATGCTGAGGGCTCAAAAGCAGGGAAAGTTATCTCTATGCATAAAACTATTATGCTTTTTTGTGGTTATGCTTGTGCTTTATTTTGCCGTGTTTTTTTTCGTTATAAAAACGGGGCAGTCTGATAAAAATGAGTCAGCGGCGCCTGTGCCATTAAATACTGGATCGAAAGAGGCTGGAGATATAAACAATTTACATATGAATGTAAAAAAATCGTCAGTTGATAATGTGGATTAAGTATTGATATGCCAGTGGTAGATAAAAAAAGAAAAAACAGATTATTTATATGGGTGTGGCTACCTTGCTCTGTTATTACGGTCGCTTTGTTTTATGGAGTGATTGTTTCGTTTTTGCTAACAGATTCTCGTGAAAATAAAGCAGAAGAAAAGCAGTTTTTTAACGCTTCGGTGACAGCTGAGAATGATCTAAATGGCCTCAGAATGACTTCAGATCCACCTTATGCCGTGGGGGCATCATAAGAAAAGCCTTCGTATAAACCTATCATTATGCGCAAACTGACTGTTAAATAGCTTACCGCTAGATATTGACAGTTAAAAAAGCGTGATATTGCCTAGGTGGAAGGCTTTTCTTTATGTCAGAAATGGTAAAAATACTTAAAGCGTGGTAGGATTTTGGCATAGCTAAAAACCAAATTTGCCAAATAATATGACTACAAAAAAATATGCAGTGCTGTCACTATCAGGTGGCATGGACTCAAGCTCTTTATTACTACATCTCCTTGCCCATAACTATAGTGTCTTTGCCTTGTCTTTTGATTATGGTCAGAAACATAAGACTGAGCTTATGTGCGCGCAAAAGCAAGTGAAGTTGCTTCAAGATAAAGGCTTTGATATTCACTATAAAGTGATTACATTAGAGGGACTTTCTTCGCTTTTAAGTTCAACCCTAATTGAAAATAATGCTGAGGTGCCAGAAGGGCATTATCAAGAAGAGACAATGCGCCAAACAGTTGTGCCAAATAGAAATAAGATTTTTAGCTCAATTATTCAATCGGTAGCACTTTCACTGGCAGTAGCAAAAGACACTCAGGTTGAGATTGCTATGGGAGTGCATGCGGGAGATCATCAAGTATATCCAGATTGCACAGAAAGCTTTAGAGATAAAGATTATGCAGCTTTTTTAGAGGGAAACTGGGACAGTGAGAAGGTTAGTTACTATTTGCCTTATATTAATGTTGATAAATCACAGGTGCTAGAAGATGGGCTTTTGGCCTGCCAGAGTCTGGATCTAGATTATAAAGTGATATATCGAAATACCTTCACCTCATATAAACCAATTATGCATGCCGGAGAGATCTATAGTGATTATAAATCCAGCTCGTCTATTGAGCGAATAGAGGCTTTTATGCTGCAAGATATTGAAGATCCTATTAACTATGCCGATGAAAATGGTCCTGTTGATTGGCAGAGAGTTTGTGAACATGCCTCAGTGGTGATTGATGAGTTTAAAAGGAAAAGTAGTGCATGTTAATTAATACGACACTACATTTACATAAAATGGATAGTGCTTTAGATGCTGAGAATATGGCTCAATATGCACTGAGAAGTAACAACGAAGAAATTGTAGTAAATGACTATCTTTCTAAACAAATAAAGATTCAATTTCTCTCTGAGATAAACTGTATTGGTTGTGGTAGGAAAACAAAGAAAAGCTTTAATCAAGGCTATTGTTTTGTTTGTCTTCGTTCTAAAGCGGCTTGTGATAGTTGTATTATTAAGCCGGAGCTTTGTCATTATGATGAGGGAACGTGTCGAGAGCCCACTTGGGGGGAGGCTCACTGTCTAAAGCCTCATTATATTTATTTGGCAAATACATCAGGTTTGAAAGTAGGGATTACGCGCGAGAAAAATGTCCCCATGCGTTGGATTGATCAAGGTGCGGTAGAGGCGCTTCCTATTCTTGAAGTAAACCAGCGCCTTTTGTCAGGTGTTATAGAGGTTGCACTTAAAAAGCATGTGGCTGATAAAACAAGCTGGCAAAAGATGCTTAAAGGCGCGCCTGAAGAAGTGGATTTATTATCTTATAAAGAGATGTTTTTAAATGAAGTTGCTGAAATACTAGATGATATCACATCTGATTATGGTCAAAACGCAGTTTCATTTGTTGATAAAAAACCAGTTCGTATTCGCTATCCAGTGTTAAGTTATCCACAGAAGGTTAAATCATTTAATTTGGATAAAGACCCACTCGTGGAAGGGCAGCTTTTGGGAATTAAAGGCCAATATTTAATTTTAGATAATGGGGTGATTAACCTTCGCAAATTTGCAGGTTATCGATGTGATTTACAAATTCTATAAGCGTAGGGATTAGATCATTATTGCAAGCGGTTTCATGGTCAATATGCTTTTAATATTTGCTAAAAATATAAACTGGGTAGTATGCGATTTATACAGAGATTCTAAGGGCTGATAGATATTTATTTGAAAGTGGAAATAGTGTTTGACATGTAAAGAGATTTCGTTAGAATGAAAAACGCTTCAACTTGCCGGGGTGGTGAAATCGGTAGACGCGCCGGATTCAAAATCCGGTATCCGAAAGGATGTGAGAGTTCGAGTCTCTCTCCCGGCACCATTTATTTTAATATTTCAACATATACCTCAATCCAAGGATGCTTATCTGTTGGGTGAGTGCCTTTGGCGATGGGGGTGATGCGAAAACCACCCCAATGATCTTCGTAAGTTTGGTTGATTTGTAACTCAGAGTCTGTTTGATCTTCAGCCCACCAACCAGGTGTTTTGGAGCCGGGTGTCATATCTAAAAGATACGATGTGGTTTCCCAAAAACGCTTATCTTTTTCATTAGCAAAATAGCCCTCAAGGTTAATAAGTATCCCATTTTTTGTGTTTGGATAATGCGCATTTGTTGTCCTATATTCTAGCCAGTATGTATAGCGTTTATTGCCTGATTGAATTCTAAGTCCAAGTGGCAAATGCTCATTGGTTTTTTGGTCAAATGCATAAATGCGGTAGGTGCCTGAGCTTTGAACTAAAGGCACCTCACGTTCAGAGACCCAGTTGAAATACTTTTTATAAAGCAGGTTATATTCTTGCATAGAATAAGCACCCATTCCCATCATGCTGTATACATTGCCATAGTTAAGGCTCTCTTTTTCATAGTTCCCATCGCCAATAACTCTACCTTCTCCCGCCTCTAATGCTTTGGCATGGCGAAGACCAAGTGCATGTCCTAGCTCATGTGCAATCACACCTGCATGATAATGATAGAGTTCCATAATAGGTGGCGCAGCACTGGAGTTGTAGTTTCCTACTTGTGGTGCTGTGATCATAATCACATTTCCTTCACCTGGCGCGTTAATATCAACACCGCGCTCTTTAATTTTTGCGCTGTATACCTCTCGCCAAGCATGATAATTATCATCAAATGTTGCTTTGGGTTGATCGATTACAATGACAGGTTCTGATAGATCATAGGTGAGGTTAAATTTGTGATAGGATTGTGCGCTATAATATATTTGAGCTTTTTGTAAATCCGCTAAAATATTGTTCCAGCTGAAATCAGCATCAATAAATGAAAAACGAAAAACTTTGATATGAGCAAAGTTATAAGGATAGCCTTTATTGCCTTGAGATCCATTACCCAGCGTGCGACAACTCGTTGCACCTAAATCAACAACCAAGGAGGCGCCATGCTTTTCACCTTGTATCATAATATACTGCCAATATCCCTTGGGGGATGAAACAACAATACATTCATTATTGCCAAGCGTTGCTGATTGGTAATCATATGTGTCGCTTGTTGGCCAACTGTTGTTTTTTGTATATATCGAAAGATCACCACTTCCATAACCTGTAGTGATACTAAGTGAGCTATAATTAGAAGCCTCGGGAAGATACAAATAATTGATATTATCATCTGCTAAACAAATACTTTTTCCTGTAGTGAGCTGGTTACCACTAAATGCCGATTGATATTTACAAATATCTTGTAATAATGCCTGATCTTGTGATTCTATATGCCTTATTTTTTCATCTTGTGGAAGTTGCGCATAAGCAAGTATAAGCATACCGCTTAACACAATAGCCATGAAAATTCTAAAAAGAGAAACCATAAGTATTACCTCCTCAGCTGGCAGCTGTAAAAAGACGATAATTGGTAGTCGGGGTTAAATGGGAGTTGATATACCACCCGCAAACCATTTTACCCTATTTCTGCCATTGAATTTCTTGTTCTTTTGAGTCATCAGATATTGCTAATAGTCCGAGCTATTACCTGCAACCTAATGACTCAAAACTATCAAAAACTTCTTCAACATTAAACACCGCAAAATGATTCGCGAGTGGTATATGATAGGTATAAGTTGTTTGTAAATGCAAATGTAGACCAAAAAAATCCAATTTTTTATCATAAAAGGACTATATATTGACAAAATCAGACAGTTTTTATGAGTTTTGTTGTAACTATGCCTATAGCGATGAATATATAAAAAAGGCAAGAAAAATAATTTACAGTAATTAGTATCTGCCTTTATGCGAGCTTGAGCGTTGCGATCGTACCAAGGCTTTGATTCCAATAGTTAAATATATCGCGCAAATAAGTCAGTTCTTTGTTTTTAGTTGATGCGATAACAGCATCATTTACAATGGTTGTATTTAGTTCATGCGCAAAGGCCTTAGTGTTATTCTCAAGGAGTGTATAAAATGAAAACTCGCCCTTTGATCCACCAAACATGCTGGTATTTTTTAAATGTTTAAAGCTATATTTGAGACAATCTATAATTTGATAGATCGCATGTTGATATAATTTTTTCTTGAAAGAGGCGTCAAGCTTGTCGCGCAAGATGCGTGTGGTTTTAATAATGATTTCCACCTGTGTAATAAAAAGTGCATAATAAATCACACGGATTCGTCCTGTTTTCCCATGCCATCCATCACGGTAGTGAAGTGAATTTGCAAGGGTTGCTTCACCCCAAAAATTGATTCTGCCTTCTGTGGTAAAAGGATCTAATAAATACTCTGCCTTAAATTCTAGCTCTTCACCAGTGCGTGCAAATTTATAATTCCAAGCATCTTTTTGATTATCAGTATGATGGTGATATTGATCAATACTCTGTTGGAAGATGCTTAAAAAATAAGTGGCGTATTGATAGAGATAATAATCACTATCAACATTTTGCTTAAAGCTGCCATTAGCGGATGTGTCTAACTTGGCTCTTAGATTTTCTTTATTGACTTCGCTTTCAAGTGCGGTAAAAAAGTTATATAAAAGTGGATCTGTATCAATGGTTTGTCTGGTTTGTGGCGCTGCTTGAACAAGTAATTCTTTGAACTTGAGAAGAATATTATTTAGGTTTCTGTCATAGGTAGGTAAAAGCATTTCCTCTGGTGCTACCTGCTGAGGGATGGCCTTAAGTTTCTTTTTTCCTGTTCCATTATACATTTCAATTTCAGTGCCTTCTTCCCAGCCAGTTGAAATTTTTTCGCTAAGGGAAGTCTCCCATTTAGCAATTTGTGTAATAAAGTGCTGCCATTTGTTTCTACTGTGATGTTCAGATTTTGACATCCAGCCACCATGATCAGAAATAAAAGGATTATCTGAGCGGTGATGGTGTGGCATGTGTGAAAAATTCACCCATGATTGGAAAAACCGCCGAATATTAGCGTCAGAGACTTGAGCGCTGCACTTTCTATGACCATAGTCTGATAGGTTAAATAGATTAATCATCGGGTCTACTAAAAAACGAATAAAATGATAGCAAGAGGTTCTACCAAGATTCGCACCACTATTTCGCTCAGTTTCCATAAACTTCAAATCATTATCCAGATCATAGAGATATTCACTATGGGTAAAGTGCTTTTGACTTAGATGCTTCATTCCAGAGAACATGTGCTCTTTAAACCCAGTCCCCAAAAGCCCCATAACTAGCTTTGGATCAGAGCAAATAAGTCTGTTATGTGAGCTCATTCTAACGTTAAACTTGAGTAAAATCAGATTGATTTTCAGTGCGTTTTCCTGATTCTCTTTCCATTTGTTATGATAAAGTGAGGTCGCTTTATTCACTGCGGCAATGACAGATTCAAAGATTTTTTTATAGTCTCGCCGTTGTGAGCCATCCACAATATCACGCTGCAAAGGACGGTAATCCATGACCTTTTGCATATGTAATTTACTCATCATTTCCCTTATTAAGCTCTGCACCTATTAATAGCGTAACAGTGAATTGTTACAGTAATATTACAAAACCGAAGTGGGTTGTTTGGTTATAATAAATACAAGTTTACAACTTTATACTTCCATTATGCCTGCAAGTGTGATTATTATAGGGAAAGCAAAATAAGCTATACTTAAACTTGTAGCATTATAAGCCGTTTATTCAGTTAATGGTAAAGTTGAAAGTGGTTTATTGAAATTTTGCCAAGCTTTATTAGTAATGATGTTTTGGCTTGTTAAACTTGTTATAGAGTAAATATAGAGTAGTAGCACTTTTTTAAAGCGCTATAACTGAGTGAAAATATAAAGATAGATATGTGATGAAGTTAATTAAACGATTAAAACTTTGTGTAGCTTTGGGCGCTCTTGTTGGGGGAGCAAGTTATGCCTATGCTACTCAAAACAGCTCCACCTCCGTAGTTCAAGAGACCAAAGCAAGCATCACAGTGCTTATGCCGGCTTATTGTGCTTCTTCTGAAAGCAAAATGTATGTTAAATACAAAAATCATGGTGGCGTAGAGGCAGAGAGTCAGTTTAGTTATATATCACAGAAATTGACTAACTATATAATCAACAATGCAGATATCTCTTATTTACAATTGTTGTGTGCAAGTCCAAAGCCGCAAAACTATCCTTTGGTACATTTAACCATTGCTAAGAATTTAATAAACAGTACCTCAAAGAGAGCCCACCTTGGTACACTTGGTCTTATCGTTAAAAAACCAATGCAGGCTTTATCGCCCAATCAGTCAAAGGCAGCGCTATTGTCGGTAATGTGGGATAAAGGAAAGCTGAAAGTGGTTGATAGAAAAACTAAAAAGCCTGCCTTTTCATTTGCTGGATTAAATTGCCGCGCAACGACCACTCAATCATCCAATAATGTGCTTATTAAGTGTAAATATTAATCATTAGTGTGAGTGAAAGCGCTCATACATCTCTTTTGCATGTTGAAGGGTTTTTTCAGTTAAATCAATGCCTCCAATAATGCGCGCGGTTTCTTCTATGCGCTCTTGTGGATTCAGCTCAATAATTTCAGAGTAGGTTTCATTTTTAAGATGTTTTTTTCTAATATGATATTGCTGATCTCCTTGAATGGAGACTTGTGCTTGGTGGGTGATGCAGATAATTTGTGCATTTTGGGAAACTTCCTTTAAAAGACTGCCGACAATTTCAGCTGTAGCACCACTGATCCCAACATCCACCTCATCAAAAATAAGTGTTGGTGGTGCAATTCGTTTGGAGGCTACCACATGAATAGCAAGACCAATTCGACTTAACTCGCCACCTGATGCGATTTTATCGAGACTGCCAGCCTCAGTATTATTATTGAAGTTGATTAGAAATTCACAGTGATCTATTCCAGTGACGCCTTTTTGCGCTGAGGTTTTAAGCTGAACATTGAAACTGCCCGTTTTAATATTAAGCTCTCTTAATATTTTAAGGACTTCTTTGGCAAATCCTTTGCTTGCTGCATGGCGCTTTGTTGAAATGCTTTGCGCTTCTTTTTGGTATGTCTCAGCAATTACCTGTTGCTCTTTAATAAGCGTATGTAACTTCAAATGACTATCATGCATTTGAGCTAATCTTTTTTCAATATGAGCCAAATGCTCTGATAGTCTTGAAGGTTCAATCTTATGCTTGCGTGCTAGAGCATAAATTTGCTCAAGTCTAGATTCAATCTCTCCTAACTTTTGTGGGTTAATTTCAAGCGATTCAAGCTGTTGCTTGGCCTCATCATGTGTCTCATTTAGATATAAAATGCTTTGCTCAAACAGCTCTTTTAATGTTTTAAACTCATCATGTGTATTGTGTGAACTAAGAAGCTGTGTTAATTGAGAAATCTGGTTGATAATACTCTGATCGCTCTCATACAAATGTTCAATAATCTGAGAGAGTGTTTGTGTTTTATTTTCAGCATTTGCCAATGCGCTATGCTCATGATCTAACGTTTCCAACTCATCGTCTTTTAGGCTAAGCTCATTTAGCTCCTCATGTTGATAGCTAAGTAATTCTTTCTCTAAAGCCTCTTTTTCAATGTGGCTTTTTTCATGATCAATTTTTTTCTGTAGCTGTGTGATTTTGTGATAAAGTGTCGCAAGCGCTTGAACCTCAAGTGTAATGCCAGCATAGCTATCTAAGCGTTCCAGTTGTGTGGAGTTTTCTTTCAAAGAGTGATGCGCATTTTGTCCATAAATACTGATAATATGCTGAGAGATAGCTTTTAACTGTGTAAGTGTCACGGGTGTGCCATTGATAAAAGCTCGTGTTTTACCATCTTTGTAGATCACTCGTCGTAAGATACACTCCTGATCACTACCTAAGGCATGCTCTTTGAGAAAGGCTTTGGCTTTAGGGATTTTAGCGATTTCAAAAATTGCTGAGATTTCAGAGGGCAGCTCTTTTGGGATAAGTGTTTTGTCTATGCGAGCGCCTAACACAATCATTAAAGCATCAATTAATATCGATTTTCCAGCACCGGTTTCACCCGTAATGGTGCTCATGCCTTTTTTAAAATGTACTTCAGTTTGTTTGATTATGGTGAAGTTGCTGATAGATAAGTAGTTTAACATAATCTTTTTTCTTTTATTTTCTATGAATACAATAAAAATGCTTAGGAACTTGTGCTAATTATGATAGTTTTGCACGATATTAAGCAAATGAAATTCACAACTTTGTGATGAAAAGTTATTAGTATGAAACAACAAGTTATCATTATCGGTGCAGGAGCCTCGGGTTTGATGTGCGCAATAGAAGCAGCAAAACGAGGGAAAAATGTGCTTGTGATTGACCATGCCAATAAGGTGGGCAAAAAAATCCTGATGTCAGGCGGTGGGCGTTGTAATTTTACCAATTACTATGTTGCTCCAGAGAAATTTCTCTCACAAAATGCGCACTTTTGTAAATCTGCATTGACGCGTTACACGCAGTGGGATTTTATTTCACTCGTTGAGCGCTATCAGCTTCAATATCATGAAAAGACCTTGGGGCAGCTTTTTTGTAATGGGAAATCAAAAGAGATTGTGGATATCTTGCTTGATGAATGCAAAGCGTATAACATCACCATTAAACTGAATACAAAAGTCACTAAGATCAATAAAAATGCTCAAACAGAGAACTTCTCTGTTACGACAAATGATTGTCAGTATTTAGCCGATAAGCTTGTCATTGCGACAGGCGGTTTGTCGATTCCGACGATGGGTGCGAGCGGTTTTGGCTATGATATTGCTAGGGAATTTGGCTTGAAGGTACTTCCGACAAGAGCGGCGCTTGTGCCATTTGTATTATCCGAGAAAGATAAGCGCCTTTACAGTGAACTTGCAGGTGTTTCAGTGTTTGCCAATGTCAGCTGTAATCAAATGAGTTTTGAGGAGAATATTCTTTTTACTCATAGAGGGCTAAGTGGACCTGCTATTTTGCAAATTTCTTCCTTTTGGCAGCCAAAGGATCATATCACTGTCACCTTACGGCCAGATATTGCCCTAGTGGAATATATCCTAAAGCAGCAAAAAGAGGGCTCTAAACAGCAATTGAAAACTATTTTGGAGAGCGTGTTTCCAAAGCGCTTAGTCTCTCATTTTGTTGATGAGAAGCTGCTTAGTAGCAAAATTGCTGCGTTAAAAGCGATTGATATCCAAAATATTTCAGATTTATTTCAAAAATGGCAAATTATGCCTTGTTCAACCGAGGGGTATCGTACAGCTGAAGTGACTTTAGGTGGCGTGAGTACAGATGAAATCTCCTCCAAAACATTTGAAAGTAACAAGGTTAAAGGCTTGTACTTTATTGGTGAAGTGTTGGATGTAACAGGCTGGCTTGGAGGGTATAATTTCCAGTGGGCGTGGGCTTCTGGCTGGGCTGCAGCGCAAGCGCTTTAATTTTTGTTTTCTACATTTGGTGTGATTTTTTCACAATAATCTATGTAATCTCAATTTACAAAATTATTTAACTTAGATACACTCGAGCATCTAGGGGTAAATCGAGAATGTTGTATCTATCAGTAAGATAGTTACAAACGGGAACTAATAGGGGAAAAAAATGGGTGCTGAATATACACCAAAAAAATCGAATGTGTCACTATTAAGTGCCACAATGCTAAGTGCCACTTGTATGGTGGGCTCAGGTTGGCTCTTTAGTGCACAATTATCAGCGAAAATTGCAGGAAACTGGGCCTTTCTAGCTTGGGTTTTAGCTGCTATCTTAGTGCTTTTAGTGGGGATGTGTTTATCAAAAGTGGTTGCAGTATATCCTGTTAGAGGTGCGACAACGCGTTCAAGTTCGCTATCGCATAACGGTATATTTGGAATGCCTTTTGCTTTTGCAAACTGGTTTGGGATTATGGTGGTGATTGCAACTGAGGCGCAGGCGACAACACAGTATTTATCAGCGGCTTCAGGCTCTGCTGTATTAATGGAACATGGTGCTTTAACCTATACAGGAAAGCTATTAGCGCTTTTTATTCTATTTATCTATCTTGTGATTAACTATTATGGCGTCAAGCTGTTAGCAAGAGTGAATAACGTTGTGACGGTACTTAAGATTTTTGTGCCTATCTTTACCGTGATTATCTTTTTGATAGCAGGCTTGGATCATACAGGGATCACAAATAATTTTCATCTTGAAACCAACGATGCCTTTGGGCCAACAAGTGCTATTTGGGCCATTATTGGTGCAGGTCTTGTCTATTCATTTAATGGCTTTCAGGTCAGTGCATCGTTTGCAAGTGAAATTAAAAATCCAAAGCGTAATGTCCCTTTATCGATTATTCTATCGGTGATTGTGATTATGATTTTATACATGGCGCTTCAATATGCATTTATGTCAGCAGTGCCGCACGATGTTTTAGTGAAATCAGGGGGTTGGCAGGGGCTTAATTTTTCCTCTCCACTTTTAAACTTAGCGATGCTATTAGGACTTAACTTTGTGGCCATTTTGCTGATTGCTGATAGTGTGATTAGTCCATCAGCAACAGGATATACGTATCTTGGTGCTTCATCTCGCATGCTTTATGCAATGGCAGCAGAAGGGCAAATGCCGCGTTGGATTGCAAAATTAGATCCAATTTACAATTTCTCAAAGCGTTCAATGCTTGTTAACTGGGTGCTTGCAGCCATTGTGCTTTTCAATGCAGATAGCTGGGCTGCGCTGATGGTTGTTGTAACAGGTTATCATGTCATCGGTTATATGGCTGCACCAATTAGTATGGGGGCAATCTCACCTAAAACACGTATTTTTGGCTTGATCGTCTTTGTGATTTTAAGTTTGATTATGATGACAATTCCGCTTCATGATTTAATGCTGGTGAATGCAACTTTAACCGTGCTTCTTGTGATTTATGCCTGTGTCCAACACAAAGTAGGTTTACAAAAGCTTCTATTGTTTATTCTGCCATTTATTCTTTATTTATGGCTGTTGTATTTTGTGCCTAAAATTTGGTTTGTTATTGTTATCTCTATCGTATTTTACATCCTTATCACCTCAAAGCGTTATGTTGCAATGTGTAAAGAGCATGGTGATACAGATAGGGTGATTGAAGATTAATTTTCTCAAATGCTGGCTATAGTGTGTAGCCAGCGGATATGTTACTATTTCTCTTCTGTTAATAGGAGTAATAGAGAGTAGAACAACATATGATTCCAACACCACATATTGAAGCGAAAGAGAAATCACTTATTGCTGAGACGGTTATCATGCCGGGTGACCCGCTTCGTGCAAAGTTAATTGCCGAGAAATATTTATCTAATATACAACAAGTCAACCACGTGCGTAATATGCTGGGCTTCACAGGTGAATATAAAGGGAAAAAACTGACCATTATGGGCTCAGGCATGGGGATGCCAAGCATGGGGATTTACTCGCACGAGCTTTTTGTAAACTATGATGTAAAGAGCATTATCCGTATTGGCTCTTGTGGTGCTTATGTCAAAGAGATTAATGTCTATGATGTTATTTTGGCGACAGAGTCTTATTCGGAATCTGATTTTATTGAGATTGTCACAGGAGAGAAAACACGCTTAGCACGCCCATCAGAAGTTTTGGTTGATAAGGCAAAAGCTGCGGCAAGTACACTTGAGATTCCGTTACACAGCGTTAAAGTTCACTGTACAGATGTGTTTTATCGCAAAAATTTTGATGACTATAAAATGATATCAAAAGAGCATGGGTGCAAAGTGGTTGAAATGGAATCTGCGGCGCTTTTTGCTAATGCAAAAGCCGCTGGCAAGAATGCGCTTTGTTTATTAACGGTTTCAGATCATTTGGTCACACATGAAGTGACTACCAGTGAAGAGCGTCAAAACTCCTTTACACAGATGATTGAAATTGCACTAAAAACAGCGCTTGAGCTGTAAATCAATCACAAACGATTATTTAACTTCTATACCACCCGCGAATCATTTTGTGGTGTTTAATGTTGAAGAAGTTTTTGATAGTTTTTAGTCATGCTGCTTGACTCTAACGCTACGTCATACCATAAACTGCCAAATTAAGAGGAAAACAAGGCGCTGATGATGCACTGGTATGTAAAAGAATTCAGTCAGTTAACAGGGGTGACAGTAAGAACCCTTCATTATTATGATAAAATTCATTTATTATGTCCGTCAATACGTCATCAAAATGGCTATCGTAAGTACTCTGAGATGGATTTATCCAAACTTCAAGAGATTATCGCGCTTAAGTCTTTTGGCTTCAAGTTATCCCAAATTAAGCTTTTGATAACCAATCGCTCCAATTTGGCACAATCTTTACCATTACAGTTAGATTTTCTTGAACAAAAGACAAATGCGCTTAACAACCTTATTAAAGTGTTAAGAAAGACAGTAAATGGCTTGAAAGAGGATAACTCTATCGACTGGCAAGCAACATTAGCGTTAATAGAGGTGTATCAAATGGTAACAAAATTAGAAAATACATGGGCTGGAGAAGTTCTCAATACTGATGAGCTTAAATCATATGCTGAACTTGAGTATGACTTGAGTCAAAAGCGACCTGCAACAAAAGCGGCTTTTGAAAAAAGATGGTATGCGATTTGTCAGCAAATTGCTGAGCACATCGATGATGACCCTAAAAGTGAAATTGGCATTAAAATTGCTGAGAAAACACATCATGCTATTTATAATCTCTATGGCAAAAAATATGCGGGTTTAAAGCATAGTATTTGGGAAAAAGGCTTTAAATCTGGCGCTACTCAAAAAAGTGACAGCAAGAGCCTAACCCCTGAAATGGTTGAATGGCTAGATCAAGCAATGGGTGCTTATTGGCAAAATAGAAATCGCAATATTCTCAGGCAGATTGGTGAAAAAGCCGATGAGCTAATATTAAATGAGTTTCAGACAGCGCTTATGGAGATGTATGGTAATGAGTCTAAGTTAAAAGCTGAGCTTTTAGAGCATGTATTAAGCTTAGAAGAAGTGCCAGATAAATCTAAAAACTGGATAAAAAAATACTTTGAGCAGTTGGTTTAAACTGTTGGTTCAGCTAAGGCATCTGCCTTGTTAATCGATGAATCAATATATTTTCGAATCTCTTGAATATAGTTACTTTGATTAACAAACACTAAATCAGGATTGTGTGTTTGTAGCTCCTCTTCTTCAAACTCTGCATAAGAGGCAATAATGACAACATCATTTTTTTGAACATGCCTTGCAGCGGCACCATTGAGACAAATCTCGCCATCGTCACCAAGAATGACATAAGTTGCAAAGCGTGCACCATTATTGCAGTTGTAAATTTCAACGCGTTCAAAAGGGACAAGGTTCGCTGCATCACATAGTTTTTTATCAATACTAATTGAGCCATAATAGGTAAGATTGGCTTCGGTTACATGTGCCATGTGAATTTTCGATTTAAGTAATGTGCGCTTCATGAAGGCTCCTTATCTTGTGTCATGTGAATCTCTGAAATGGGGAAATTATCGATTAGGCGAATGCCATCAATAAATACAGCAGCATAACGCCTTTGATTATGTTCCTCTAAATAATCAATTTGAATATTCTCTTTTTCAAGTTGGGTAATGGCATCAGTAAGGCAATGATGCGTTTGTATAATATGAGCAAAGCGGATGGCTTTTTCTTTTGCTTGATTATTTAGGCGCAAGTTTCTAGAGCTTAAGGCAAGGCCAGTCTTCTCACGGACAGTGGGGCATGATATGATCTTGGTTGGCACAAAAAATGCTTCAGCCATTTTTTTAATCAACTGGTATTGCTGATAGTCTTTCTCACCAAAATAGGCACGCGTTGCTCCAGAGATAAGAAGCAGTTTCATCACAATGGTTAATACACCATCAAAGTGCCCAGGACGTGCACGCCCGCACAGGATATGACTGAAGTGTTTTTCATTGATTTGATAATGATAGTTATCATGATAAAGCGCTTCTTTATGAGGTGAGAGCACAAAATCAACATTGAGTGATTTTAATAATTGAATGTCACTTTCCCAAGTATTTGGGTAGTGATCGAAGTCTTTTTTGTCATTAAATTGTGTGGGATTGATAAAAATACTGACCAAAGTGTAATCATTGTCTTTTTGGCTTTGTTTGATCAAGCTCGCATGCCCACTATGAAGGGCGCCCATGGTCATCACGACCCCTAGGGTTTTATCTTTAGGAAGGGTCTCTTTTATTGCCTTCCAGTCATCAATTTCTTGACAAATTTTCATGATAGTTGCTCCATTAATTGCTTGATTTTTGTGGCAGTATTCCCTTGAACTTGATTATTTCTAAGATGATAGCTTTCTGTTGCATCGGGATAGCTGGCGTTTTTGACATCTTGATGATAGTGATTGAGCGCTGTTTGAATCGTGTGAAAACCATTTAGATAATGTCGCACAAATTTAGGTTTAATATTTTGTGTCATCCCAAGCATATCTTGAAGCACAAGCACTTGTCCATCACTTGCATTGCCAGCGCCAATGCCTATGACAGGGATATCAAGCATTTGGGTTATTTTCTCAGTCAACTCAGTTGGCACACACTCAAGTACCATTGCAAAAACACCCAGTTCCTGTAGCATCATCGCATCGGCAATAATTGCTTGAAAATCATCTGTATTTCTTCCTTGGACTTTGTAACCTGTAGCATGGACAGATTGCGGTGTGAGCCCTAAATGTCCCATGACAGGAATGCCAGATTCAATGAGATAGGCAATAACATCTTTATGACCTGATAGTCCCTCTATTTTAACTGCTTGTGCACCACATTTAATGAGTCTTTCAGCAGAATCTAAAGCATGATGAATGCCTTTTCTGTGCGATAGAAAGGGCATATCAGCAATAATGAATTTATCAGGCGCACCGGTAACCACTGCTTTTGTCATCATCTCCATAAGCTCAATAGTGCCATAGGTTGTATCGGGGTAACCAAAAAGCGTCATAATCCCACTATCACCGACAAGGAGAATATCAATATCACTTTGATTGGCAATATTGGCAAAGCTATAGTCATAGCAAGTCAGCATTGAGATTTTGCGATGTTCTTTTTTTAAGTTTTGCAGCATTCCAGCAGATAGCTTTGAGGGGTGTTTTGTCTTTCCTTGTGCGCTCATAATATTACTTCCTTTTCAGTTATATGGTCTCTTCTATGGGTGTGTTGCAGCTTGTCGCTGGCTTGTTGTTGGGTATAAGCATTGATAAAACTCTCATACACAGGCTTAAATGCATCATTATTAAGTGCGCTTAGATTTTTCTCTATGGTGTCTTGATCACCTCTTGCAAGCGGACCGGTTAGTGCATGTTTATAATCTTGGTTAATATTCTGAAGTGTTTGCATTAAAAAAGGGGAAAGCGCCTTTTGTGCTGCGCCAAATTTGCTTTGCATCTGATCAAAAAAATGCTGCCACAGCAAGGTAGTGAAATTATTTGCCATGACGCAAAGTGCATGATAGTAAGGCTTATCCTTGGCATTAATGAGAATATGTGGGTTATTCAGCTTTGGAAAAAGGGTACTAAAATGACTATCACTATCCAGTGTGAATAAAATACTTTGATAGGTTTGAAGTGGATAAAGCTCATAAGAGAAAGTCATAAGTGGATGACAACCGATAATATTCTCAAGATAAAGCGCCCCTGAAAAGTGAACGCAAGGCTTTATTTGTAAGATGCTATGAGTGTGATAGAGATCTAAAAGTGCCTTGTCAGCTATTGCCAAAAGGATAATATCGCATTTTGTGGCAACAGTTTTAATGCCTTTATCATCGCGTGATGATGTGGATATAAAGGGGATGTCCACTAATGAAAAGTAATGGATTAAATGGCGCGCTAAACGCCCTTGGCCAATAATACCATAACAGGGGTTATTGGTGGTGATGCTAGATACCTGTCGCATGGATCAAGTTCCTTATGTAAGTTAAATTTGTTTTTTGTATTAAATATAAGTCGATAGAGCGGATCTTATCGCTTGGAATGTACTATAACGCTTTCTGAAGCTAAAAAGAAGCAGAAGATACACAGTGTACTTATTTCTATTGAACTTCCCTTTGGTCTTGTTAGACTGAGAAAAACACACATTGATGTACGCATAATGAATTCAGTTATTTTAAAGACAGCACATTTAACGCCTTCAAAAGTGCTTTGTGTTGGGCGTAATTATTTAAAGCATATAGAAGAGCTTGGCAATGAAGTGCCTGATTCAGCTGTTATTTTTATCAAACCCAACTCCAGCATTTCAAGTGAGCTTAGGGTTAAAAAAGATCAATATTATCACTATGAGACTGAGCTTTGCTTTTTGCTTTCAAATAAGAAAGATCAGTCAAATACAATAAGCATTAAAGGCGTTGGAATTGGCCTTGATATTACCGATAGAAACCTTCAATCTTCCTTGAAAGAAAAAGGCTTGCCATGGGAGAAAGCCAAAGCATTTGATGGCTCTGCTGTCTTTTCTGAGTTTATCGAGTTCAATGTCGAGAATATTGATAAATTAAGCTTTAAATTGTGGATTAATGATCAATTAGTGCAACATGGCAGCACCCCATATATGATTCATAAGCCTTTATCGCTTATAGATGATATAACAGATTATTTCAGTATTGAAGAGAATGATATCCTCATGACAGGCACACCTGAAGGTGTCGGTGTGATTAGGGCTTTTGATGTATTTTCTTGGCAGCTATATTTGGGTGAAACTGTTGTGCTAAAAGGGAGCTGGCAGGTACAATTAATCTGAATTTAGATTACAATGATAACAAATATCTAATAAAGGTATAACGATGTGGGCAATTACAGGTAGTAGTGGATTTGAAGATTTCGACGAGTTTGAAATCATTGAGAGATTACCAAGAGAAACACCATTTGGTTTGTGTTCAAATGGCTTTTATCGCATTAAAATAGCGGACAAAGAGGCACTTTTTTTGTGCCGTACAGGGCAAAACGAGAGCTTGTTGCCTGATAAGATTAATTATCGTGCAAATATCTATGCGCTTAAAAAACATGGTGCAACGGCTATTTTGGCCTTATCATCAGTGCGAAGCTTACTTAAAACATTGGCGCCAGGGGATATGGTAATCCCTTATCAATATATTGATCGAACAAAGGGTGTGAGGCAATCTACCTTTTGTGATGATGGGCTTTTGGCTTATGTCTCACTGACACATCCAATAAGTGAAGAAATTGCCGATACCGTTAAAAAGCACAAAGATCAATTTGACTTTAAAATGCACTTTGGGCAAGCCTATACATGTATCGATGGACCGCAGTTTCCAACTATGATTGATGCTAGATGTTATCAAACAATGGGCGCTGGCGTGATGGGAATGACCGCTTTTCCAGAGTTCGCTTTGGCAAGAGAGGCAGGGATGCACTATTTGCCATGTAACTTTATTGTGGACTATGTCCCATGGTCTGATGAAATTACCAATAACGATTGTATTTTACAAACACGCATTGAAAATTATGATAAAGCAAAAAATCTTATTTTGTGGGTGCTTGAAAATCTTACACAATATGAAAAAGAAGATTGTAATGATCTTGGAATTGCAGGGAGTATCAGTAGTCTAAGTGATAAGCTAACACCGCGCCAATCAAGCTGGTTTGATGTCTTGGCACGATCTAATGCCAAGCGCACTTATTCAAAAGCGTTTAAAGCTGAGAAACTGACGCTTTATCATGGAACAAAAGCCATTCCTGAAAAGCTGCAAAACCTCTTAAGTTTTGTTAATAAATACCGAACAGGAACTGACTATAAGCTTGATTCTATTCGTAAGAGCGCGGCATCTTTGATGTTGTATGCCGGAAAAGTCGAAGAGATTGCTTCGGTTAGAGATTTCAGCATCAAAGGGGCAGATCATGATATTCCAGTCAGGCTTTATCATCCAAATCCAGCTAAGAGGCTGCCAATTATTGTATACACACATGGAGGCGGATTTGTATCTGGCACTTTAGATGGCTTTGATGCACCATGTCGCTCTTTGGCCAAGGCAACAAACTGTGTGGTGGTTGCAGTAGATTATCGATTAGCACCAGAGCATCAATATCCAGCTGGATTTAATGATGTGTACACGGTGGCAAAATGGGCTTTTGAACATGCAGCTGATATCAAAGCGACAAATGAAAAATTTGCCATGATCGGAGATAGTGCTGGTGGAAACTATACCGCGCTTTGTGTCAATAAAGCGGCAAAAACAGGAGATTTTGTGGTAAGTGATCAGGTGCTGATTTACCCAACTACTGATTTATCGCATGAGACAGCGTCTATGGAAGAGTTTGCCCAAGGCTATTTATTAGAAGCAAAACAAGTGCTATGGAATCAAACACAATATCTGCCTGAGAAGACTGATTTACGTGCAGCAAATATCTCACCACTTTATGAGGAAAATTTGAGCAATATTCCAAGAACCTTTGTGTTTACTGCGGGGTATGATCCACTTAGAGATGAGGGGCTCTTATATGCGCAAAAGCTATTAAAAGCGGGGGTGCAAACGCATCACTATCATTTTGATAATATGATTCATGCCTTTATTAACTTTGCGAAAATTGTGCCACAAGAGACAGCGATGCTTTATGAGAGAATCGATAAGTTCTTGAGGTTGAAATAACAAAACCCTTGTTTAGTCGTTAATATAAATAGTTTGCGTTAAGCTGTATGTAAATGGAGTGGCGTACATGGAAAAAACAAAAACAGGTGAAAGCATGCAGTCAAATAAATCATTAGTTTTTTATCCAATGATTTTAATGATTGCCTATTGGGTGATTACAAAAGCAGGGTTGCCTTTTGTTGATGAGATGAGTCAGTTTTTTGCTGTCTCTCATCAGCGTATTCAACAGATACTGTCTCTCTCTTTAATCATCTCATCGTTATCCCCTTTATTATGGGGGCCATTAATTGATTATATAAGCCTCAAGCGCTTTGCTATCATTGCAAGTGTGCTCAGTTTTGTGATCACAATATTGATGTTGATTACAACAAGTGTAACGATATTTACCATTACCTATATCATTGCAACAAGTATTATTTTCTCCTTATCCGTCTGCTCAAGGAGCTTTCCCTTTATTTATTTTGATCAATTGGAGCAAAAGCAAAAAGCAATAGGCATTACATTTATGGGCGTTTATTTTTGCTCATTTATGATTCCACTTTTTTCAGGATGGATAGGGTTTTATTTAGGCTGGGAGTTTGGTTATTCACTTGTGCTCCTTTGGCTTTTTATTGTCTTTATTGCAATGTATAGACTAAAGAGCAACACTGAGCCAGTCGCGATTGAAAAGGTGGGTTTTCTTAAAAATGCAATGATGATTTTTATGCATATGAGAACCAAAGGTTTTTTGCGTTATGCACTATTTGTCGCCATTTTAAACGGCTTGGCATGGACGTATATTATTGCGCTGCCATTTTGGTTGGCAAGCATCTTTACTATCGGCTCTAAATACCTTGCTTTATACTTGTTTCCCTTGGCGCTTCCGGGGCTTTTATGTCCCATTATTGTCAGCTTTCTTGAGCGTTTTATGAGTAAAGAAGCCATTATGAAATTAAGTGTGATTATTTTCTTAATAGCTGGGGTTTTGGCGATATTTTTAGGGGTGAAACTATGGGATAGTGCAGTGATCTATATTATTCCAGGGGTATTGTTAAATCTTGCCTCTGCCATGGCATTTGCAATTGCCAGCACCAAAGTGTTCACACATGTGAAAACAGCCTTTAATGCAGCATCCGGTTTATTCTCGCTCATTCAATATTTCGCCTTTGGAGTGATTGTATTTGTCGAGTCTTATATATCCATTCACCATTATTATTTAGAAGGTGTTTTGGTGTGCATCGGAGGGGTGTTTTTGCTTATCTTGCAAAGAGGCAGAGCAAATTAATCCTAGAGAAAATAGAGTGAAAACCTAAAAGATATGCTAGCTATCAAATAAAGAATTCAGCTAGACTAGAGAGTAATGTCAATGACAATAGATCAATAAATGCTAACGACAAATAAAGCGGCAGCTATCTTTGCTGAGCTTGGGCATCCTGCAAGATTACAAATACTACGCTGTGCCATTGAATATGGCAAAACAGGTGTGTCTGTCGGCGAGATTCAGGCTGAGTTAAATATCCCAGCATCAACTTTATCTCATCATATTAGTCGGATGGTTAAAGTGGGTTTGATTCATCAATCTAGAGAAAAACAAACGCTTTTTTGTAGCGCTGATTTTAACGTTATTCGTTCGGTAATAGACTATCTTGAAAAGGATTGCTGCTCCAAAGAGAGTTAACTGATATCCCTTAAGATCCCATTAGGGGGGTATACCACCCGCAAACCACTTTACCCTATTTCTGCCATTGAATTTCTTGTTCTTTTAAGTCATCAGATATTGCTAATAGTCCAAGCTATTACCTGCAACCCAATGACTCAAAACTATCAAAAACTTCTTCAACATTAAACACCGTAAAATGATTCGTGAGTGGTATAAACCATTTGTTTTGCCTGTCACTTTGACATATCTTTAGTTTACGCGATGGAAATATTCTCAAAGGTGAAAATATGACAAAAGAAGTAACACTTAAGCATTATATTCAAGGCGAGGTCAAATTAAGCGATTTTGCGATTGTTGATAAAACGCTGTCTGCGCTTCAGGAAAGTGAAGTTTTAGTGAAAAATAACTGGATGTCGGTTGATCCGTATATGCGCGGCAGAATGATTGATCGAAAATCCTATATTCCACCTTTTCAGCTTAAACAAGCACTGGAGGGTTCAGCTGTTGGTATTGTTCAAGAGTCAAAAAGTCAACGCTATCAAAAAGGGGATATGGTGCTTAGCATGAAAGGCTGGCGAGAGGCGTTTATTGCTAATGAGCGAGAGTTAATTAAACTGCCAGCAAGGGCGCATGAGGAGGACTATCTTGGCGTGATGGGGATGCCGGGGATGACCGCTTATACCGGTCTTTTGAAAATTGGTAAACCAAAAGAAGGTGAGTGTGTTTTTGTCTCTGCGGCTTCAGGCGCTGTGGGCTCGCTTGTCTGTCAAATTGCAAAACTAAAAGGCTGCAAGGTGATTGCCAGTGTTGGCAGTGATGAAAAGGTCAAGTGGTTAAAAGAAGTGCTTGGTGTTGATGAAGCATTTAATTACAAAAAGCACCCTGATTTGAATAGTATATTAAAGAAGGTGGCAGCAAATGGTATTGATGTTTATTTTGAAAATGTTGGGGGCAAACACCTTGAGGCTGCGATTAATCATATGAATGCTCATGGGCGTATTGTCGTATGTGGGATGATTTCACAATATAATCTAGATCACCCAGAGCCAGGACCCACTAACTTAGCACAAATTATTGGTAAAAGATTGTTACTTAAAGGCTTTATCGTTTCTGATTATGATGATGTGAAGCCTGAGTTTTATACTCAGATGGATAAATGGCTTGAAACGGGGAAAGTTCATTATAAAACACATGTTTATCAAGGAATTGATAAGGCCCCTGAAGCATTTATTAACTTATTCAAGGGTGAAAATATAGGCAAAATGTTGGTTAAACTATAAGGTGGAAGCAAATATGACAACTGAAAAAGACTATGTTGTGCCAGAGGTTTGGCAACAAAAAGAAGATTTAGGCGGCACATGGGGCTCAATTAATCAGCCAACAGCTGGTGCAAGATATCAACAGAAGCTGCCAGTTGGGGGTAACCCACTTCAGCTTTATTCACTAGCAACACCCAATGGTGTCAAGGTTGGGATTATGTTGGAGGAGCTTTTAGCATTAGGTTATCAAGGCGCAAAGTATGATGCACATCTCATTGATATAGGAAAAGGGGATCAGTTCTCAAGTGGCTTTGTTGAGATTAATCCAAATTCTAAAATTCCAGCATTGGTTGATCAATCACTCACGCCACATATCTCTATTTTTGAATCAGGCGCCATTTTGCTGTATTTGGCTGAGAAATTTGGCACGCTACTGCCGGAGGATATAACAAATAGAACAAAGTGTTTATCTTGGCTATTTTGGCAGGTGGGGAGTGCGCCTTATTTAGGCGGAGGTTTTGGTCATTTTTATAAATATGCACCGATGCCAATCGAGTATTGTATTGATCGCTTTACCATGGAGGCAAAAAGGCAGCTGGATGTGTTAAATCAGCATTTTAAAAACAATCAGTATATTTGTGGGGATCAATACACCATTGCCGATATTGCTATTTTCCCATGGTATGGCGGTGTTGTGCTGAATAAAGTCTATGAAGCAGCGAGGTTTTTAGATGTGAAAAGCTATCCATCGCTTATCAGATGGGCAAATGAAGTAGCGCAAAGAGAAGCGGTGCAAAAGGGGATGTTGGTGACTCAAAAAGAGAGCTGATATTTCTAAGCCTTTCCCTTTTCGGTTATCCATGCCTTAAAGGGGAAGCACTCAATTTGAAAATCCATAACAAATGGCCCTCAAACGCGCATTGCTTTAGCGCAATGCATTAGTCGTTTTCACTCTATGCGGTGGTGAAAAACTCATGAATATTATATGATTTCTACAACCTTTCTAAGCTGTCTGTGCGGCAGTGAACTCTTTCCAGTCAATACCCCTGTATTAATTGCATTTCTAAGCTGCCTATACGGCAGTGAACGGCACTTTTAGCTCGCCTGATTTCTTTATCGATTTCTAAGCTGCCTATACGGCAGTGAACTTTATAATGCTGCTGATGGCCTTCCTACTTTATTTCTAAGCTGCCTATACGGCAGTGAACTATCTTAATATGACCACAAGCTTAAAGGGCATTTTCTAAGCTGCCTATACGGCAGTGAACGAATCACTCAACGTCAAATATCATGATGGCGATTTCTAAGCTGCCTATACGGCAGTGAACTAGAGAAAACACAGCGAAAAGTACAAAGAAGATTTCTAAGCTGCCTATACGGCAGTGAACTTTGCGCCAGAGGTAGAGGGCTATGTCAGTTGTTTCTAAGCTGCCTATACGGCAGTGAACGCAATCCTTGCGGAGCCTTGATGTCTTTTAAATTTCTAAGCTGCCTATACGGCAGTGAACACTGGGTGGGCGAAAAAGAAGATGTGGGTGAATTTCTAAGCTGCCTGTGCGGCAGTGAACAGCCAATCAAACGGTTACTCGATCCTATGATGATTTCTAAGCTGCCTGTGCGGCAGTGAACAAAATCGCAAAGAAGTCTCATGAAAAGATAGATTTCTAAGCTGCCTGTGCGGCAGTGAACGGTAGCAACTGGGCTTCAACTAATGTCTTTGATTTCTAAGCTGCCTGTGCGGCAGTGAACGATGGTGAGCAGGATATTGACTTTTTAATTGATTTCTAAGCTGCCTGTGCGGCAGTGAACAAGAGCTTTAGCAGATCTAGATAAAAATGAGTTTTCTAAGCTGCCTGTGCGGCAGTGAACTACGCTATTAAGCTGCTAATTGCTGCTGATATTTTCTAAGCTGCCTGTGCGGCAGTGAACGAAACCGTCATTATGCCTAAGCGCAATAAGCTTTTCTAAGCTGCCTGTGCGGCAGTGAACTGGAGGACATACCGGAGATACTTCAACTGGTATTTCTAAGCTGCCTGTGCGGCAGTGAACTTTGTTGACACAGTGGTATCTATGTATATAATTTTCTAAGCTGCCTGTGCGGCAGTGAACATATAAGTATAGTTCCGTATAACCAAGAATCTTTTCTAAGCTGCCTGTGCGGCAGTGAACGATCATATCTTGACGCAGCTAAAGAAGTATATTTTCTAAGCTGCCTGTGCGGCAGTGAACACGATTTAATTAAAGATAACTTTACATACAATTTTCTAAGCTGCCTGTGCGGCAGTGAACTAATCAATTACGCAATAGCTTCTTCTTGACTATTTCTAAGCTGCCTGTGCGGCAGTGAACTTCCACCACGTCTGACAATCCCCCGTCCTTTGTTTCTAAGCTGCCTGTGCGGCAGTGAACTTGAATCTCATGTCTATCTCCTTACTCAGATTTTTCTAAGCTGCCTGTGCGGCAGTGAACCAATATAATCAACGTTAATAAGAAGATCATGATTTCTAAGCTGCCTGTGCGGCAGTGAACTAAGAGATACTGGCTGAGCCCTTTAACAATAATTTCTAAGCTGCCTGTGCGGCAGTGAACAAATTCCCATTAGATAAAGTCAGCCCTCGGTGTTTCTAAGCTGCCTGTGCGGCAGTGAACGGGGGCTTTTTAAAGTGTATCTTAAGTGATGCTTTCTAAGCTGCCTGTGCGGCAGTGAACTCAACGCCTCGTTGATGGATTTAATTGTTAAGTTTCTAAGCTGCCTGTGCGGCAGTGAACACGTAATTGTAGCTAACTTCCCTTTTTCAGACTTTCTAAGCTGCCTGTGCGGCAGTGAACTGTTGACAACCTACTGCAAGGGTATCATTGACTTTCTAAGCTGCCTGTGCGGCAGTGAACAGATGATCTTAGAGATTATTTTACGTATGAAGTTTCTAAGCTGCCTGTGCGGCAGTGAACAGTAAAATTATACCCATAAATACAGTAATAGTCAGCGTTTAAGGGCGATTTGTATAAAAACACCAATAATTTTACTTAAACTCTAGATGCTTGATTTTTAAAGAGCTGATTCAACCTTCCAAAAATAAAGGTTAAAATATTGGGACCGTTGCAGTTTTGCTTAGACCATAGCAATCATATGATCCATTTATTACTACATCACTTTCTTTTTTTTCAATAAATAAAGGAAAAGTGTTTTGGTGCTTTTGCGGGGTAGATGTAGACTGGCTGACTGCTTGAATGAAAGGGAGTGTACATGATAATTCTGATTCTTTATGCTTAAAAAACTTAAGAGCTTCTTTATAGTCAACGTTCAATTTTTTAGCTCGTCGTCTAGCTTTATTTTCTATGGATTTCACCTGTTTCCTACTAAAGCAAGCAAATGTATGTTGAATAGGAACAGCTTTAACTGATGTGATATGACAGTAGTCTTTTAATCTCTTCAGCCAATAATCAATGTTTGCTGTTTTCAATGGGCTCTCTGATAGTGCAAATAGCCTTAGTTTATTTCCCAATGGAAACGTAGCCTTACAGTAGAGTGGGAAGCTAATAGCAATGGATGAGCTGTTATCCTTGTTTTTATTTTCAACCAGCGCTAAATGAATTTGTTGAAATATTTTGCGCCAAAGAAAATCTAAACTTGCCTCTGCATCTGGCAGTATTGTTATATCAATATAATATTTCATATCTTACCTTACTTATCGCTCTCACCAAAAACACCGCCACGAACAAGTACAGCCATAACATAGTGCTCATCCTCAATGCGCTTAAGGTTAGTACCTCTAGCCCATTGATCAAAAAAAGTATAAAAGTCTTGTTTTTCTTTAGGTGTTCGGTAGGCTTTGCCCAAATTAGTTACTGCGCCATAAGGCTCGATAGCAATCACACCTGCCGTCTTCTCAGGGTCATGAAACTCGGCGTACCATGTATCAATACTTCTTAGTGCATTACCTATTTTTTGTGAATGCATGCCTGCAATTCCATTGACTGAGTATAGTATCTTGCTTTTCTTAGTTTTACTGTTTCCTTTATCTAACACTAATTCTTCACTAGGATATACCTCTTGCCCGCTGCCAACTTTCACAAAACAATTTATCTTAAGCATTAGAAAATCATCTTTACTTGCCAACGCCTTGGCTATGTATTTACCCAAAGCAATCACATTGTCATCATTACAATCAAAGTTACGTGTACTAAATTTGGTTGCATCAAACGTCCATTTTTGATCAATATTGTTATTTAAAATATGGATTTGTACCTCAATATTTTCAGCACCAACACGGTTTCTCCACAAAAAACGAGCATTGGCAAGGTTTTGTGCATAACGTTTACCGAGTTCAGTAAAAGCCTCTCTTTCAATATAATCACTCACCGCTTTAGCATAGCTTTGCTTAAACTCTACATTATTACAGGCTGATGGCTCCTGAAGCCCACCAAGAATTTTTAACGTAAAACGCAGTTGCAACGTATCATGTTCAGGAGAAAGCGCACAGGTATCGACCGTTTGTAAGTTTGCCTTTTCTACCTCTGCATTGAGTTTAACTGGGTCATTTTTAATTGCGGGTTTTAAACGATTCGAGATGGTTCCACGCACAGATTTTTCCGTTAACTTCAATGGCACTTGTTTTGATCTATCATGCCAATTAGTACCATACATATAGCCATCGGATGGGACTAATTTTTTCTCAAACGCTAGAACAGATACAGTATTATTATTTTTTGCCATATTTTTGCTTCCTCTTATTAATTATCTTTAATTAAACAAATCAAACAATTCATCTAATTCTGGTTGGCTTTTGGACTGAGTACATAGATATAAGTTGTCTTGTTCAGTTGTCTTGTAGTGCCACATAATCTCATTTATTGACTCTATTCGATGGGGCATTTTATATTCGCCTAATGTCACAACACTCTCAGCAAACCTGTGTGGCGTATCAGGATCTCGCTGATTTTTAGCTGTGCCTAACGCAGAAATGCCATGAAAACCAATAGCAATAGGCACAATCCAGCCTTTGGCTTTACGCGCACTTGACCAGATAACCTTATCCTTATCATCATACTCACAAGTGTGATGAATACATAAATACTCCAACAACCCGTCAATGGCATCTTGACCGTTTTCCATTGCTGCGACCATTAAATCACGACGCTCAATTAATGCATAGCCGGGCATAAGTTTACGCCTCAGTGTATGCATATCCTTACCATTTCCTGTTTCTACTTTGAAAAAGGCAGGGGGCTTAAAAGAGAGAATATCGCCCCCTGCTAATTTCATCTTGGCATGTAGTATATGTTTTATTTTTTCTATTAATTCGTTTTCATCATCTTTTGTAATTCCATTATATTCAATTAAAAGAGATACATCTAAGTGACAGCGTGCTTCCTCAATAAATGCACTACGAGCACCTGATTTATCTAGTGGATTAGCCGTGCCAATAATAGAATGAACATAATCACCTTCATTTTTATATGTTTGTATATCACAACGATGGCTGACTATACCTGTTGCAATGAACTTCAAGTCTTCATAACCTAAAGCATTAAGTTTACGTTGTAAGGCATGCACTGCACCGAGCCAGGCAGTTATAGCAGGAAAACCAATTGTTAAAGGACTAGAGAGTGCATTAGCATTTTGGATGTTGATATGTGGCAACAACAGTAACTTTTTTATTTCGCTCATCGTAATGCCTCCTTATTTTGTTCCACAATATTTGATATGTGCTTATATTCAGCCTCACCTAGTTTTATTGCTTGTTTTTCCATTATTTTTTCGTAGGTTTGAGAAATCCAATGAGAAATGTTTTTAACTAGCTGTTCTAACCACTGTTCTGAGTCCTCTCGTTCTTTTTCAAAGTTCTCATGTAACCAAATAAGTTGCCATTTTTCCAAGGTTGAGGTTTCTTCGTGATATTGAGCGACTGAAACTAAACGCACTGCCCACATATTCTCAACTATCATGTTCATCAGCTCTTGTAAATGATAGTCTCGAGCATTTCGAATTTTGATATTGTTATAATCTAATTGAAAAATTTTATGTAATGCTTTGAATGTCCCGATATAGTGAGCTTTTTGCATGGATTCAATAAAAAAGTCACGCTTTGGGAAATAAGTATTACGTTTTTCTATGCTTGGGGGCACAGATAATAACAAGTGTGCCTTACCACCATGTTGATTATTTAACACACTTATGTTTTGCGGTTTAGTTCCACCATAACCTATTGTTGTTAAATTATAAATTTCGCTATAACCTTGTTCGCTATATTCATTATTATACTTTTTAGCTCGCAGCTCTTTTACACTATCTGAAAACCGCAAAGAATCAAGGCGATTTCTAAGCTCATATACTATTCCTGAGTTGGTTAATAAAGATAGTTGGTGATAGTCATCACCAACAGGGAAATAGACTTGCTTTATTTTTGAACTGGTTATATTTTCTGTCGAGCTTGCTATCATGGTTAAGAAACCACTTTTCAGTTCTTCATAATTTGCAGCATCGAGATTTAGCAACTCCTTTGCAAGTTTAGAGTCTTGTTGGATATGACTCAGAAGGCTTCTCCCATCTTCCATAACAAGCGAAAGAAACTTATATACATCTAATGCTGCAGCATTCCCCAAAGCATCACTCATAACAGACACATTACCTGTTTTCAAAAATCCATCATTTGCTTGTTCTATATTTGCTATTATTGAAGTGACATAGCCATTTTTGTTTTTTCTGGCACTTGGGTGACTAAAAGTACATGGGTGTGTTGCTATAGATATTTGTCCCGCTCTTTTTGCTGCACTAGGCAGCCACACATTTAATGAAAAAGTATGCTCACATTCTGATTTGAGCACTGCCATTTCATTGTCAGTCATAGAAGCTTTGAGGTTTTTCTTTAACCACGCCTCTTTTTTTTCCGTAAAAAATGCTGTAATTATTTTATTCATAAAAATAAGCCCTTTTTATTTCTTACAAAGGAGTATATATCAAATATAATTATTTGAAATCCATGTCATTTTAAATAATAAATAATTTCTTATGTGATAAACAAGCAAGTTTCAGGTTTATCTAATAGTTTTTTGTCTCATCGTATTTGTTACTTTTCTTCTCATCTTTTTTACATTAGACTGAGTCTGTCAACTGCTGAACAAGCAGCTTAGAAAATGTCATTTTATATAATGATAATACTGCCGTATAGGCAGCTTGCCTCCTCATTATGCTCATGCTTTCTTTTCTACTAATCCAAGTTGGTCACTGTATTCATACTTTGTGTTTTCCCGTTTAACTATATTTAATTCACCGTAACGTAGCGAAACTGCTGCTCTTGTTGCAAGTGATGCTCCAGAGACATCAATATATTGGGATAACAAGTTTGAATAATCACGAACTAACCATAGATTTTGCAACGCTTCAGCAGAAAGTGTAGCATGAGAGATATCCAAGATTTTTTCCCGATTAACTGGATTATTATTTATATCGCTTAATATCTCTCCCCATTTATCCTTCTCAGTGAAATAACAGCAAGATAGATTTTCGTTATAAACTAAAAACAAGTTTTGACTTTTCTCGCTAAGTCTAAATGGCTGTAAAACCTGTGGTAAAGCTGTTAAATACCAAGTTTCTGTTAAATAACCTTGAAGCGTATTAGGTCCTTTAGCGTTAAACTGGGCTAATATGTTTTTAGTCACGTAATGCTCTAGTGCAGCAAGTTGCTGTTCTTTTGGAACTGGGGGAATTTGTATTCTAGGGATTGCCGTAATACTATGCATTAACATCTGCTTATCTACGAGTCTTTCTAAATCATGGGTTGATAAAGCTTTGTTTATACCATTCTCATACCCGGGTTGAATGAAGTATTTACAATCTGTTTTATCATTTGCTTGAAAAGCCTTAAAATTATACTGCATTATGCCAATGTTGGGCGCATCAATTTCTTTAAGTCGGTGCCTTAGCACACGGCCAGCTAACTGAACAATTGAGCGATATGATGATGGTTCAACAATTGCCCAATCAAAATCATGATCACGACCAACTTCCTCCACAGGCGTTGCAACCAGAATAAATATAACATTTTGAGCTACACAAGAATCAAGATGCTCACGAATGAGCGCATTAGAAAATGCTTGTGGCTGCTCATTTGATTGCTCTTTTCTTGTTAACACAGTATCCAAGTGCTTCTCTTGCTCATGGCGCAATAATAAAGCCTGTTGGCTATGATATGCCATAGCTTTTATTTGTATATTTTTTGGGTACTGCTCTTGCAATAGATATCGAGTCAAAGCAACACAAGGGGTAATATTTGCCATACGCACCACGCCAAAAGAAACTTTTTTGTTTGTCACTCGATCAATACTATGATGTTGTTGATGTTTAAGCATTAATGCTTCTTTTATCTTTGCAAAATATTCTCGTTCTTTAGTTTCTCTGTTTTCTATTGAGTTTTTTAAATTCTCAGCATTATTTAGAGGGCAAGCAATAATTTCAGCCTTGCGTCTCGCAATTTGTTTACTGAGCTTTAATACTCTTTTCTTAATGAATTGATTATGCGTATCTAAATAATCAATTAAAGAACCTTTATTTTGTGAATGAGTTAAGCTAGAGATTTTTGTATTATTCTCATCTATCCAAGCGCAACCGATGAAAGGTTTTGCGCTACTACGCGTCAAACAGTAAAGCTGCCAACCTTCTTGATAGGCGTTAAAGTATCCTTGAGCTAAGTGTGGTGGGATGGTTGCAGAAGAAATCATTACCTTGCGACCCAACATTCCTGCCAAATGTATTAATCGACCAATGGCAACCAAGTCAGACCCTGTAAAGTCATCAATCTCATCGATTACTAAATCTGATGACATCAAGCGCAAAGAAGGTAATATATAACGGCCACCACGCTTAGTTTCGGTTGCTGCTATAATATGGTCTATAGTGCAAGTTAACACAGGGGCATATAAAAACTGTTTCGCTTTATTTGTTGTTAAAACGGTCGTTAGCCCATCAGTTGGAAGATCACACTCATAGTCCACATATTCATCTAATAAACTTTCTTTGGACTCTGAGCCCAGCTCTTCTTCGGATTTATCTTCATCAAATGATGAGTTATTAGCATGCAGCTCAGCAATTGCTTTTGAACCAATAAGCACGGCAAGCTCTTTTTTAGTTAGTTTAACACGCTTGCGGTACTCATCACCTGTTTGTAAAGTCAATGTTCGTAAACCTAATGCTAAAATATAGCGTAAGCTCTCGCCGTCAAGAGACAATGTATGCATGATTTTAGCATTTGCAAAGGTTTTCCCACACCCAGTACTTGCCATATTAACAGCAAAAAAACCTACTTTATTTATATCCACCTGCTGTTTCCACTGATGAATTTCTTCCGTTGCTTTATCTTGCCATTTATAGCCGTTTGGACTTGGTTTTTTCAGCTCATGAGTATTTTTAACAACAGGAGGTTCTTGCTCGAAAGCAGGCAGAAGATGAGCTGTTCTTAAGGCATTTTCAGCAACACCAAGCAAATGTTCATCTAATCTTTGTTTATACTCATTGGTTTTTCTATCTGAATTTGCATATAACTCTATTTCACCTTGCCAATTTTTTGCAGCATCTTGTGATGAGTAATAGTGATCTCCCAGCATTAAACACAGGCGAGCATGGTGTAAGATAACGCGATAACTACCATCTTGCATGGCAGAGTCAATCAAGGGTAACATATCGCTCAAGTTTTTTGCCCAGCGTTTAAGCTGCTTTAACCACTTACGTGATTTTGTTAAAAGACCTTCTGGAAATTTTAAACAATCATTTTCATTCCTGTTATCCTCTTGCTTATATTGGTTATTGCAATATCCCCATTCTTTTGTAATGCGATTTAAAAGGCTATCAATAGTTGCTGATGCCTCTCCACGGTAATCTTCTTTGGTTTGAGGCAATCTATGATGTGAGACAATCAGCCAGGCAATAAGTTTAGCTGCAGGTGGTAGTTGAGAAAGTGGCTTTTTCTCGTTTATAATGTTCTCTTTTAATTCGTTTTCAGGTATATCTCCATCACTTAAGCAAGATAACCAAGCTTTATCACTATTGTCATTATTTCCGATTAAGGCTTTAAGTAATAGGATTGAAACCCACTCATGCCTTAAAGGGTCGGCTTTATATTTGTTTTTGCTTGTTGGTGCAAGCTTCTTTTGAAATAGTTCAGAAGCTTTACCCCAATCATGCAATAAAGCGGATAGCGCAACGAGCGCTTTTATTAAGGGTAAATATTGCCAGTCACTCTCAATATAAGTATCAAATGGATTTTTTTTTGTTGAATTAACAGCAACAACCCCTTCAGTATTAAATTTTGATTTGTTTCCAACCACCCATAAAAACTGACTTCTTGAGCGACTACGTATCCAATGACAGCTGACGGCAGTATTTTTACTGGCTGTTTTCCGAAGAAGTGTTTGAACTGCAAGCAAGCCTTCTTGTGTAATCACTGTTTGCCAAGTGTTATTGCCAATGCGATTAGCAAAGGCATCAAGTACACGTCTTGTGCGTTTTAATGCTTTTTTCTCACACTCAGACACAAAAATAACCATCATGATGGTAGGTCCTCATGGACGGTATTAAGCGCGACATCCTTGACAGTATTAAACATAAAATCAAGACATTTATAATCAGTAAAAGCCTGTAGACACTGTTGTCTGAATTCTTGTTCAGTCGCTTTCTCATGTGCACAAATAAAAGCTAACGGCAAAATTACAGCATCTTTGATAAGATCTGCAACATCGAAAATAAGAGCGCCGCGCCTTGTCTTCCCATGCATTACTGCAAAGCCGTGAGGAATGCCCAACACCCATAATGTGGAGGCTGCTAAACCATATGCCAAATAATTACCATGATTTAAGAAAGTATTGGCAAGATCCTGAGCATCATGTTGGCGAGAAAATTGACCATACTTTGTGTTACTTGCAGCAAATTTATACAGTTTTTTGGTAAGATAAGCTTCGATGGTGAGAAGCTCAGTGACATTTTCAGCATGATCAACTTTATTTTTGGTTTGTATGATAAGTTCATTAAGCGCTTGATTCTGAGCATCAAACCCGTAGGCTGAAAAGTCTCGATTATTGGACCATGTTTTTTGAATAAACTTTAAGCGACAATTTTGAAAGTGTTTTGCAACATCAAGACGACAATGTTCATTAAACCAAAAACGCATCCAACCTTGAACATACTCTGTGGGGCGATACTCACTTTGAGGTGTCATCCATTCTATTTCAGTTGACATTAAAAGAGGAGTTGCACCACCGCCTGAAAAACCAACCAGTACGCCTGCTTGTGCAAGCATACGCATGGCAGCTTGAGTAATTGAAGTTCCCGTGCCGAGTAAAATAACTGTGGTATTGGCAATTGGAATATTCCAATATTTATTTTCGGCTTTGTCCTCACTTAAATATAATACTCGTCCATCTTTTTGCATGACTCTACATTTTTCAAGATAATAAATATTAGCGCGTTTGGAGTGCAGTATCGCTTTTAAATTATTGAGTATTTCCATTTGATATCCGCCCTTGAATTGTACTTAATTATTTACAATACAAAATTACTTGGCAAGTACTGTCACACTTGAGATGGGGGAAAAAAGTAAAACAGGTAAAAGTGGTGTAAAAGAAGGGCAAAAAGATTATAAAACTCAAACAGGATTATCAATATCGATAAAAGTATGCTGTAGATTAAAGTGTTGTGCTAAATGCTCGCCTAGTGCTTGGATGCCGTAGCGCTCGCTCGCATGGTGTCCTGCTGCGATATAGCTGATGCCAAGCTCTTCGGCAAAATGTGTGGTGCGCTCTGAGGCTTCTCCTGAGATATATACCTCAGCGCCCGCTTCATAGGCATGTTCGATAAAATCCTGCGCGCCACCTGTGCAAATTGCAATTTTGCTAATAGGTTTATTCGTTGGGTTAATCACAAGTGGGGTGCGCTTAAGCGCGCTTTGAATGTGCGCTTGTAATTGATCAATACTAAGAGATGATTGAGGCTGGCAAAGTATACCGTAATTCGGTGAAGTATTGGTATTGAACTCTGAGAGCACTTTTAAACCCAGAAGCTTGGCAAGCATGACATTATTTCCCAGTGTCGGGTGAATATCGAGCGGTAAATGATAGGCAAAAAGATTGATATCATGTTTTATTAGCCGAGAGATGCGCTGGTATCTCATTCCAACAATAGGGTAGGGTTCAGACTTCCAGAAATAGCCATGATGCACTAAAATGGCATTGGCTTTTCTTTCGATTGCAGCATTAATCAACTTCTGATTGGCAGTGACACCTGTGACAATATGCTCAATATCATTTTTGCCTTCAATTTGTAGCCCATTTGGACAGTAGTCTTTTATTGCATCAGGGTCTAAAAGGGCCGTTAAGTAGTTTTGTAGTTCGTTCCGTTTCATCATTTTATCATCCTGTTAGATCATTGATTTATTCATCTTATCGTATTTATAGCAGTGATAAAATAAGCTAGCTCGAGGTCAGCTCCTTCAAATAAGGAATAGAAGGCTGTGCTCCCAATTTCATCACAGATAAACTTGCCGCAAGGTTTGCAAATGCAACAGACTGAGACAGCGTTTTTCCACTTGCAAGCGATGCAACAAGAGCACCGTTAAAAGTATCCCCTGCAGCTGTGGTATCAAGCGCTTTAACTTTATGAGCAGGGATAAGTGCGAAGCCTGCCTCATTATAGAGAAAGGCGCCTTTTTCACCCAGTGTGATAATGCTGTTTTTAACACCTTTTTCTTTAAACACTTGGGCGGCTTCTCTTGCACTTTCTTCAGAGGTGACTGTAATACCTGTGAGCATTTTGGCTTCGGTTTCATTGGGGCTGATGATATCAATAAGTGGATATAACTCATCGGGTAATGTAGTAGCAGGGGCAGGGTTCAGGATGAAAATATTTCCTGTTTTCTTAGCAAGCTTTGCCGCAGATAGCACTGTCTCAAGCGGGGTTTCAAGCTGGCAGATAACATAGTTAGATTGTCTAAAGAGAGCCTCGTTACTCAGAATATCATTTGGCAACAGCTGAGCGTTAGAGCCAGAGGCAACCGCGATGGCATTTTCACCATCTTCAGCCACATGAATCATTGCAATACCAGAGTGAACATTTGATCGAGTAATATGATCGATATTTATCCCTTCATTTTGGTAGTTTTGAATGAGCTCATCACCGAAATTATCTTTACCAATATTCGCGATAAAACTGACCTCGGCGCCGAGTCGCTTTGCAGCAACTGCTTGATTAGCTCCCTTACCACCAGAGGCAATATGGTACTCGCTGCCTAATATGGTTTCACCGGGGGCGGGGATATGAGGGGTTTGAATAATTAAATCGGTATTTGCGCTACCAATAACAACAACAGACATAGATGCTCCTTGTTTACACTTTTGCTGCAATTAAAAAGCAAAGGCCAATGATATAAAAGATAAACATGGCAATGAGTGCTTTGTTGGTTTCTTTAGGTGCAGATTTAAACTCGCGCCAGATAAGAACACCCCAAAGTGCTGCGATCATCGTTGCGCCTTGTCCAAGCCCATAAGAGATAGCAGGACCTGCTGTTCCCGCTGCAATAAAATTAAGCCCCGTGCCAAGTCCCCATATGATGCCGGCAATAATGCCAAAAACATGGGTTAAAGCTTTGCCTTTAAAATACCCAGATGGTGCTACAGCAGCTCCGTTTAAAGGTTTTTTCATCATCCAAGTGTTGATAATGAAATTGGAGATAAAAAGGCCAAGAGCAAAGATAAATCCTGCGCTATAAGGGGTGAGTTTCCCTGTTTCAGGATGGGCGATATTCGTTGCCATGGAAGCGGCAACAAAATAGTAAAATAAGCCCATTAATATGCCTGAGATAAGGGCGATTAAAAGACCTTTTTGAACTTGTGAATCAGAGATGTTTTGCCCCAGTGCTTTATAGGCTTTTGCATCTAAGAAGATGGCAACGGCAATGGCCACAACACCAACAGATAGAAAATAAGGGCTGCCTATTGGGTGAACAATATAATTTAAAATCACTCCAAGCACCAGAGCAATGCCGATGGCAACTGGAAAGGCAACAGCCATGCCTGCAATGTCAATCGCCGCCACTAAGAGAATATTGGCAAGATTAAACACAATCCCACCAATAAAAGCCAGTGCGATCATGCTAAAGTGCGCTTGAGTGAGATCAGTAAAAAATCCTCTACCAAGCTCACCGTGACTGCCAAGGGTGATTGCTAAAATAAAGCTGACAAGTAAGACACCGATAGCGTAATCCCAGTAGAAATATTGAAAAGCCCATTTCTTTTCAATTTTTCCTGTGGCTTTTTGCATATTTGCCCATGAGCCCCAGCAAAGCATGGTAATAATACAAAAAATAATCGCCAGTGAATAAGATTGTGCAAAAAACATCAAAATGCTCCAATAGGTTTGTTATAATAAGCGAGCTTTAAATACCGTAAATTGGTTTGTGATTGGTATAAATCAAAACTTACAATAAAGGTTGAGAGTATTGTCGATCAATTATATGCTATGTGGCAAGTCTAGATCAATAAGTAAAATTAGTTTAAAGGGTGAATAAGTTTATGAATGAATTAGCTTCACTTAAAAGTATGACCAAAGTGGTTGCCGATACAGGGGATTTTGCACAAATTAAGCGTTATCAACCGATAGATGCTACCACCAATCCAAGCCTGCTTTTAAAGGCAGTGTTAATGAGTGAGTATGACTTTGTGGTCAAAGAAGCATTGTCGAAATCCGCCCATTTGCAAGGTGCTGCTCGTTTATCTGAGGCGATGATTGATATTGCTGTTGCCTTTGGTTTGGAAATCTTGAAGGTTGTGCCGGGGAAAGTTTCAACAGAGGTGGATGCAAGGCTATCCTTTGATACTGATGCAACGGTAAAATTTGCACGTAAAGTAATTGAAAAGTACAAAGAGGCAGGTATAGACCGCTCGCGCGTACTAATTAAAATTGCCTCAACATGGGAAGGGATTAAAGCCGCTGAGATTCTTGAGAAAGAAGGGGTGTTATGTAATCTGACCTTAATGTTTGATATTGCCCAAGCAATTGCTTGTGCTGAGGCGGGGGTATTTCTTATCTCTCCATTTGTTGGTCGCATTACTGACTGGTATAAAAAGAGCGATGGCCTGAGCGATTTCCCAGCAGTTGAAAAAGACCAAGGCGTTCTTTCGGTAAAAGCCATTTATGAATATTATAAAACCTACGGCTATAAAACAGTTGTCATGGGTGCAAGCTTCAGACATGTAGGTCAAATAACGGCGCTGGCAGGTTGTGATGCGTTGACCATTGCGCCTGATTTATTAAAAGTATTAGAGACAACAACAGGTGAGCTTGAGCAAGTGTTGGATGGGGATAAAATCAAACCGCAAACTGCCCCTACGTCAAAAATGACAGAAACTGAATTTAGATGGCAGATGAATCAAAGTCCGATGGCAACAGAAAAACTTGCTGAAGGGATTCGAAAATTTGCCGAAGATACGGAAAAGCTTGAAGCATTGCTTGAAGATAAAATATCGGGCAATTAATCCCAAGGCCTATTGAGAGATAATCATGCGAAGTGCAATAAAAGTAAAAGTGGGTAATATCACCATCGGCGGCGGTTCGCCCGTTGTTGTTCAGTCAATGACAGATACAGCAACAGCTGATATTGATAAAACGATTAATCAAATCTTGGCGCTTGAGCGCGCTGGGAGTGAGATTGTTCGGATAACCGTGAATGATGAAGCTGCAGCTAAGGCGGTCCCTATCATCAAGCAAGCTCTGGCAGAGAAAGGCTCTCATGTGCCACTTGTGGGGGATTTTCACTACAATGGGCATAGGCTTCTTAAGGCTTACCCAGAGTGCGCCAAGGCACTCGATAAATATCGAATTAACCCTGGAAATGTCGGTTTTGGCAAAAAGAAAGACACCCAGTTTGCTGAGATTATTGCCTGTGCAGTGCAATATAACAAACCGGTTCGCATTGGAGTGAATTGGGGATCACTTGATCAGGAGCTTTTAGCTAAATTAATGGATGAGAATAACCAAAATGGCTCACCCTTATCAGCACGTGAGATTATGCACAAAGCTTTGATTGAATCAGCACTTCAAAGTGCTCGCTATGCTGAGGAGCTTGGACTGTCAGAAGATAAAATTATTATCTCTTGCAAGGTCAGTGAAGTGCAGGATTTGGTAATTGTTTATCAGCAATTAGCAGAGCGATGTAAATATCCACTTCATCTAGGATTAACCGAAGCTGGCATGGGCATCAAGGGTATTGTTGCAAGCAGTGTGAGTCTTGGTATTTTACTCCAGCAAGGCATTGGAGACACTATTCGTGTCTCATTGACCCCTGAACCGGGTGCGCCAAGAACCAATGAAGTGAAGGTATGCCGTGAAATTTTGCAATCGATGGGACTTCGCGCATTTACGCCAACGGTGTCATCTTGCCCGGGTTGTGGTAGAACCACCAGCAGTTTTTTCCGAGAATTAGCCGATACAATCGATCAACATTTAACCGTTAAAATGCATGACTGGAAAACCCGTTATCAGGGCGTTGAAAACATGAAGGTTGCGGTAATGGGCTGTGTGGTCAATGGGCCGGGTGAGAGTAAGCATGCTAATATTGGTATTTCACTGCCCGGGACAGGGGAAGTGCCTGTGGCGCCAGTGTTTATTGATGGCAAAAAAGCACATACCTTGCGTGGAGAGGAAATTGCCTCTGAGTTTATTGATATCGTGAATGACTATGTTGATAGAACCTATAAGGCGTTAGAAACATAAAAATGTGATAAGACAAGATGGCTTTTGTTGATATTGATCTTGGCGTAAAGGGTGTAAAAGCCTTTTACACAACAAGGACGGGTGGTTTTTCAGATGCGCCTTACGATGCGCTGAATTTTGCCAAGCATGTTGCTGATGATAAAAAGCAGGTTGCGCAAAACCGCGCATTGATTTCACAGCATTGTCAAAATGCCAAAACTGCTTGGCCAAAGCAAGTTCACGGCAGTAGTGTTTGTGATTTTGAGCGGGTTTATCAAAAGCCGGATCAAATTGCCGCAGATGCTGTTGTTACGACTCAAGCACAAGCGATTTGTCTCGTTCAAACGGCAGATTGTTTAGCTATTTTATTGGCAAGCCAAGATGCTTCAAAAGTTGCTGCCATTCATGCCGGTTGGCGAGGACTGTTAGCTGGCGTAATTGAAAATACACTGGATTATTTTAATAAGCCTTCTATTGCCTACATTGGCGCTGGCATTTGTCAAAAATGCTTTGAAGTCGGCGAAGAGGTGAGAGATCTTTTTATTGCCAAAGCACCGAACTATACAAAGGCATTTATTGCCTCTAAAAGAGCGCAACACTATCAGTTTGATTATAAGTTGGTGGCAAGAGAAATTTTGAAAAAGCACAATATTGAAATATTAGATAGTCAGCTGTGTACTTGCTGTGATACATCGGCCTTTTTTTCCTACCGAAAAGAGGGCGAAACAGGCAGGCAGATTACAGCGATTATGAAAGTGTAACGTATTTATGATGATATAAATGAATAATGGTAACTAGGAGAGAAATATGACAAGTCTGTCGCATCAACATTATACAAATTTTGATAAAGCGTGTGATGAAATTCAATCGCGCATTGGTCAAGAAAGTGCTTTGCTTGATATATTTAATGAGTTAAAAGAAAGTGCACTTGGAAAGTTTTTAATTGAACATAGAGGGCTAAATGCCTACTGGACTGATGTCATGGTAAACTACCCACTTTACCAATCAGGAGAGAAAGAAGAGCTAGATCGCTATGATCAGCTTCTTTTAGAGAACTTTCCAACAGCTAAAGCAACACAAGAGCGTTTTGGTTTTTTTAAAAAAGTCGTTCAAGATGAAATTGATAAAGAAGCATTAAATATTCTCGCTGCACCGTGTGGCTTGCTTCCAGAGTTTTTTGATATTCGATATCCATCTAATGCGGCGATAAAAATTGATGCACTTGATCTTGATCGCAAAGTGAAGGCTGAAATTTCCAAGAAGTATCATCATCATGTACTAGAGAAAGCTTATCAATTTATTGAACAGGATATTTTTAGCTTTGCGGTCAAAGATAAATATGATCTTGTGGTGAGTAATGGCCTGAACATTTATATTCAATCTGCGGATAAGGTGAAGGAATTATACCAAATTTTTCACACGGCCATGAAGGATGAAGGTGTGTTATTAACAAGCTTTTTAACGCCGCCGCCTATTTTTAGTGCTGAGAGTCCATGGGATATGAATGAGATTGATTTTGAGTGGCTTATGAAGCAAAAGACGGTATTTAAAGACATTCTTGATGTTGCATGGAATTGTTATATGACAGAAGGTGAGTTTATTGCTTTGTTAAAGGACGTTGGATTTAGCAATATTCAGGTTATATGGGACAAACAAAGGATATTTCCGACCGTTGTTGCTAAAAAATAGTCGTTTGATTATTGATAGTTCTTTTGCTGAACCATTGCGATATAAACACCAGTGTATGCAATGATAAATGCAATAATAGCGTAGAAGTTGCTAAATGCCTTAATATCGATAAGGTGACTAAAAGGGACGCTTATCACCAAATATAAGAAAATTGACCATGAAGAACAGAGTGATTTCGCAATTTTCTTTAGATCATTTTTGTAGTAGCTAAATGCATAGACAATAAAAAGAATAAGGTGTGCGATTAATGCCAGTAGCACAGCTTTCATTGAAGCTTGAATCATAAGATATGAGACAACCAAGAAAATGATATAGCTGAGTGATAGTCCAAAAGGAACTTTAAACGCGCGTGCAGTATTTGGCTCACTTTTTCTTAATCGTGCAAGTGCCACGGGGATTGCAATACATGAGATTAGCTGAAACACGGTGACCATAATCATGATGTTTTGCCAGTTTTTAGAGAAAAATACCATCACAACACCAATAATAAATACGGTGATAAGTGAACGTCTTGATAGGTTATACTTTGCAATAATCCGATCAAAGAATGAGGGAAGCTGCCCATCTTGAGCCATCCCAGTAATCATGCGAGAGCTTGATCCCATATAGAGTGCACCTGTGCCTGAAGGACTAATGGCTGAGTCGGCATACAGCACCCAAATCATAGCAGCATTGACGCCAATAAGCCCAAGTAACTGTGCTAAAGGTGAAGAGAATACTTCTAGATTTTGCCAGCCGTGGGCAAGATACTCAGTTGGCATAGCGCCGATAAATGCAAATTGTAAAATAAGATAGACAACAAGGCAGATTAATACACACCCAATAAGTGCTAAGGGGATATTGCGTTTTGGATTTTTTAATTCAGCGCCAAATACGGCAATCATGCCAAAGCCATAAAAAGAGTAGAAAATTCCACCGGTCACCACTGTTGCAATAGCGCCACCAATCATACCTCCAATTGATTGATGAAAGCCACTAAGTGAAAAATTAGCAGCATGAAACTCTCCATGCCATCCGGCATAAATAATAATAATCAAGCCGGTGGCAAGTGGCACAATAAGTTTGATCAGGGTAATAAAGTTATTCACTTTGGCAAGCACTTGTAATCCCCAAAAATTAATCAGCCCGTAAACGATGATAAGAGCAATAACATATAACTCTCCAGTTAAGGATAGGTCATTGCCTGCCATTAGACTTGGGTATATTCCACTTAGATATTGTATTGTTGCTGATGCTTCAGAGGGAATAACTAAAATAAGTCCCATAAGGTTTGAGATGGCAACCACAAAACCATAATCTGTGTTTTTGTGCGAAAGTGTCAAAATTCTTGCGAAAAAAGCACGCTCTTTAAACATCGTTGCGGTTTCGGCAAGTAATAATGCTAATACTAAAGCGAGTATTGCACCAATAATCCAAGATACAAATGCCATTGATCCCACAGCTTTAGCTGCATTATAAGAGGCAAAAAGCCAACCGCTGCCAATAATGCAGCCAACACCAATAGCAATAGCAGAAAATAAAGCAGGTGATTTCACATTCTCTGTATTCATACCCATAAAACATTCTCCCCTTTTAGAGTTTAAAATAACTATCAGATAACGATGATATTGATCTTTAGATGTAGCTGGTATAGTTAGCGATCATTGCTAAGTGTATAAGAGGCATCTCATACATTGATTCCATATCACTATACGTTAGCAAGCTGTATAACTTTTAAGGCTAAAAAGTGATCAAAGTGTATCTGTCTGGGTATCAGAATAAGGCATGGATATGATTTAATTATGTATTTATGGTAAGAATTTGTAAAATGGTTTTCGGGTGGTATAGATGGGGATATGGCTTAATAAGCAACACAATTGTTCCCACGAAATGTGGTATTGATGATTTGTTTTGTCTTGTTATTGAAAACAACCCAAGTGGTACAAGAAAGAGAGTAAGTTTGTCCGCCAACGATAGTCCCAGGAGTTGAAATCACCGTGGTTTTATCTCCATTTTTAACCGTTGTGATATTACTAGGCATTTGTGTCAGTGGCGTGCTTACAATCTCTTTATCACTGTAGACATAGGCAGTTTGATCGTTCTCAAGTTTCAAGGTCTTATCTGGATAGCCCCACATTTGGGTAAATTCATCAATAGAGTGGCCATGCCATTGGTTTAATATCGCTCGGTATTTCTCAGAGGTCGCGCAGCCAGCAATGAACATAAGTACAAAGAGTACGGCTACTATTTTGACTGATCGTTTAAATGTTATTTTCATAGCGTTACTCTGTTTTAGCGAGTGAGCTCGCACCTTGCTTTTTAATAAATCCTAGTTTTTTCATATAAATAGTCAATAGCGAAATAGCAGCAGGTGTAATGCCTGAGATTCTTGAGGCCTCACCTAAGGTTGCAGGTTTATGAAAAATAAGCTTCTGCTTAACTTCATTTGATAAACCTGAGACTTTCTCATAGTCAAAGCTCTCTGGAATTACTTTTGATTCCATTTCATGCATGGCTTTGATTTCCTCTTCTTGGCGGGCAATATAACCTGAGTACTTTGCTGAAATTTCAATTTGCTCAATGGCTTCTTTATGTGTAATAAATGGACCAAGCGCTTCGATATCTGACAGTGATTGATAATTCACATTTGGGCGTTTTAAAAGATCAAAAAGTGAATTTTCACGGCTAATCTCTTGCTCAAGTAATGTTTTTATGTTTTCAGCATTGTCTGATTTTGGGCTCACCCATTTTGCTTGTAAGCGTTTTGTTTCCATCTCTATGAGTTGTTGTTTTTGCAAAAAGCGCGCTTTATCATGTGCCTTTAGTAAGCCAAGCTCAATTGCTTTTGGGGTGAGGCGTGCATCAGCGTTGTCTTCTCGTAAAATAAGGCGATATTCAGCGCGTGAGGTAAACATGCGATAGGGCTCTTGCGTGCCTTTTGTGATTAAATCATCAATTAATACACCAATGTATGCCTCAGAGCGTTTAGGCGACCAAGCAGGTTTGTTTTGCACTTTCAAACTTGCATTAATCCCTGCGATAAGCCCTTGAGCACCAGCTTCTTCATAACCTGTTGTGCCATTAATTTGCCCGGCAAAATATAAATTTTCAACATGTTTTGTTTCGAGCGTTGATTTGAGCTCTCTAGGGTCAAAAAAATCATATTCAATTGCGTAGCCAGGACGCGTAATAAAGGCATTTTCAAAGCCTTCAATACTCTGAATAAGCGCAATTTGTACATCAAATGGCAAGGAAGTAGAAATGCCATTTGGGTAAAGCTCAATATTATCAAGCCCTTCAGGTTCAACAAAAATTTGATGACGATCTTTATCAGCAAAACGCACAATTTTATCTTCAATAGATGGGCAGTATCTCGGACCAATACCATCAATCATTCCGCCATACATGGCTGAGCGCTTGAGATTGTTAACAATAATATCATGTGTTTTTTGATTGGTATAAGTGATATGGCATGGCACTTGTGTTGGATGTTCATCACCATTTGAGAAAAAAGAAAAATAATTAGGGTTGTCATCTCCCGGCTGAACGCCCATCACCTCAAAGTTGACGGTGCGTTTGTCAATTCTAGGTGGTGTGCCTGTTTTGAGTCTTGCGACATTAAATGGCAGAGCGCGAAGCTTTTGGGCTAGAGCATTTGCCGGAGGGTCGCCTGCGCGTCCTCCTTGAAAGTTATTAAAACCAATATGAATTTTTCCACCTAAAAATGTGCCGACTGTAAGAATAACACTCTTGGCTTTAAAACCAAGTCCCATTTGGGTGATAACGCCAGATATGACGCCATTTTCAATGATTAAATCTTCAACATTTTGTTGAAAAATAGAGAGATTTTCTTGACCCTCTAACATTGAACGCACAGCTTGTTTGTATAATGCTCGATCTGCTTGTGCTCTTGTCGCGCGAACAGCAGGACCTTTTCGTGCATTTAAAGTGCGAAACTGAATGCCAGCTTTATCGATTGCTTTGGCCATAATACCGCCAAGGGCATCAATTTCTTTGACAAGGTGCCCTTTCCCAATGCCTCCAATAGCAGGGTTACAAGACATCTGCCCAAGGGTGTCGATGTTGTGGGTGAGAAGCAAAGTTTTTGCGCCCATCCTCGCCGCAGCACTGGCAGCCTCGGTGCCGGCATGTCCTCCGCCAATCACGATGACATCATAGGTTTCAGGGTAGTTCATATGGTTCATAGGTTTATATTTTTTGTGTTAAATTGTTGTAAAAATGACCTAATGCGCATCATATAGAAAATATTGAGTTTTGTCTATCTTTGCAAGAGCCTATCACACGCTAGCTGCCAGATAAGTGCAGGTAATGAAGGTGCTTTTCATATTGTGTAATAACATCAGCAATAAGCTGCTCTTTGGTGTAGCCCATGACATCATAATGCTGACCACCGTGTTCTAAAAACACCTCAGCACGATAATACTGGTCTTGAGCTGTGGTGTCATCATCACTTAGGTATTCAGGGGTTGGAGACTGACACAGTCGTACACTGTAGACAAAGTCATCCTCATCAAATTTATCAACAGATAAACGTGCAGCTTGAGCAGAAAACTTCACTTTGGCGCTGACATGATGGCGATCGAATTCAGATTTCACCTCTTTGATAGCAGGAATAATGGTTGTTTGTAAAAACACATCAGCCTCATTTTTAGTAGGTATTTGCAAAAGAGAATCTAAGCGTTTTTGCCACGTTGCATTTGCTTTTATGTATTGCACCGAGGTTGTGTGTGTTTGAATGCTGCTTAATTTTAAAAAGTCTTCTCTAAGTGCTTTAATGAGCGCGATACACATGAAAAATAAGATGATTAGAAATGGGAAAGCGCTGGCAATAGTAGCTGTCTGAAGTGCAAGGAGTCCACCTGAGTATAAAAGTGATATTGCCAAAAGTCCCTCTAACAACGACCAAAAAATGCGCTGCCAAGTGATGGATTTTTTGGCATTTCCTGTAGCAATAATATCAATTACAAGTGACCCTGAGTCCGATGAAGTAACAAAGAAAGTGACAACTAGTACAAGCGCAATAATGGAGATAATTGTACTGAATGGGAAGTATTGCAAAAAGCTAAATAGAGCAACAGGCACATTGGTTTGAACGGCTTCAACAAGTGCATGTCCATGATTTGATAAGGCAAGGGAAATTGCCGAGTTACCAAATACGCTTAACCATAAAAAGGTGAAGCCTGTCGGAATAAAAAGCACGCCAATAATAAACTCTCGGATGCTTCTGCCCTTTGATACTTTCGCAATAAACATGCCAACAAAAGGTGACCAAGCGATCCACCAGCCCCAGTAAAAAAGTGTCCAACCACTTAACCAACCTTGTTTGTTTTCATAAGCATATAAGTTAAATGTCTTTGAGATAATGCTGCTAAAATAATTGCCGGTATTTTGCACAAAAGACTGTAAAAGTAAGGTGGTGCTCCCTGTGATCAGGATAAATAAAAGCAAAACAAGCGCAACAATAATATTAAAATTGCTGACAACTTTGATGCCTTTTTCAAGTCCAAGGGCGACAGAGGTTGTTGCAAATAACGTAATGATAATAATTAATATCGTTTCAACGGTTGTATTAGTCGGTACAGAAAAAAGATAATGAAGCCCCGCATTAACCTGTGTTGCACCGAGTCCTAGAGAGGTTGCGATTCCAAACATTGTGCCAAGAATGGCAAATATATCAATAAGATGTCCAATAGGCCCATAAATCCTCTCACCGATCAGTGGATAAAGCGCGGATCTTGGTAATAGTGGCAAGTCTTTTCTATAGGAAAAATAAGCAAGTGACAGGCCAACAATTGCATAGACTGACCAAGCTTGTAGCCCCCAGTGAAACAATGTAATTCCCATAGCGTCTTTGGCAGCCGCAATCTGATTGCCATTTTGAACATCTGGCGGAGATAGGTAGTGTTGCAAGGGTTCAGCAACGCTAAAGAACATTAAACCGATTCCCATTCCTGCTGCAAATAACATTGAAAACCAAGATAAGTTGCTATGCTCGGGGGAGGAGTGATCAGGCCCTAGTTTGATATCACCGAGGCGGCTAAACATTAAAAAGATACAAATACAGACAAAGATAGCCATGCCTAAGATATATAACCAGCCAACTTGCGTCAGTAGCCAATTTTGAATAATATCAAACAACACTTTTGCCTCTTTGGGCCACATAATTCCAGCTACGGCAAACAATAGAATAAGTATAATTGATGGATAAAATACAGGCGCATAGGCGCCACTTTTGCGGTTCATAACCCTCCCCATTTCTTTTTTGATCTTTTTAACCCTAACATACTTCTAGCCACAAATAAAATTAAGTGACTCTCGATCATGAAAGAGAGAAGATGTTTTTAAATAAGTCAACTCTATTATTTATTGAAAAAATGGTTAAAATAAACAAGTTGAAAAACTTTTAATGTACAGTTTAGGTAAATGAAAAAACGATGTTTAATTGTGAAGACTTCGTCCTTGGGGGATGTCATTCATATGCTGCCTGCTATTACAGAGGCGAAAAAACACATTCCCGAGCTGTCTTTTGATTGGGTGGTTGAGAAAAACTTTGCTGAAATTGCCTCTTGGCACAGTGCCGTAGAGAATGTTATCCCTGTTGAGATACGTAAGTGGCGTAAAAATATCTTTAAATCTTTTCGTGAAATAAGGGCATTTAAGCGACGTTTAAAAGCGCATCGCTATGATTATGTGATTGACGCGCAGGGATTGTTAAAAAGTGCATGGGTCACCCTTGGGGCAAAAGGGGTGAAGTATGGGTTTGATCGAAGCTCAGCAAGAGAGCCTATGGCATCTTGGGTTTACAAGCGGAAAATTCACGTTGAGAAGGGTATCCATGCGCTTGTACGCTTGAAAAAGCTTATGGCCTCAGTGTTTAGCTATCAGCCAGAGTGTACACAGTTTGACTATGGGATTAAGTATCGCTGGCAGAAAGATACATGCCAAAACCAAGTGATTTTTTTACACAGTACAACCTGGCCAAGCAAGTTCTGGTGCCTCTCACATTGGCAGGAGCTTGCCAAGCACTTTGATGATAATGGAGTGCGTGTACTATTACCATGGGGTAATGACAAGGAGAAAGAAAGAGCTCAGAAAATCGCACAAAATCTTCAATATGCAGAAGTATTACCAAAGCTATCTTTGACAGAGCTTGCAGAGCTTTTTGCAAACTCTAAGGCTGTTGTTGCTGTTGATACAGGGTTATCTCATCTGGCCGCTGCCTGTGAAGTGCCGACAGTTGGGATTTATGGCGCAACCTCAGCAAAATTAACCGGAGCAAAAGGAAAACATGCCGAGCATATCGCATCGACTTTAACTTGCTCACCTTGTTTAAAGCGCATCTGTCCGATTACCAAAGAGGAATTTGCCCCTTGTGAGGTCTCTATCTCAGCCTTAAGTGTTTATCAGAAAGTAGAGCGTTTATTACAGTCTATCAATTGAGATACGCCTCCAATATTAGACGTTTCTACTGTTATTTTTAAAACACATTCAAGAAGATTGATTTCGAAAGCTTTTAATTTTGTTTGTTAGGGCTTATTTTTGTGATATTATATTTACAAATTTAAATATGAAAATATATAAACAATGGAAATGGTTCAGTTTTTAAAAGCAATTGCAGATTATAAGCGTTTACTCATTTTGTACTTAGTACGAGACAAATCGCTTTGTGTTTGTGATATTCAAAAAGTGATTCCTTTAACACAAGGGGCGCTATCTATCCAATTAAAATCGTTGAGTGTTATCGGGCTTTTGCAGTCATACAAAGACGGGAAGTGGGTTTTTTATGAGTTAAAAAAAGACATCCCGCGAAGCTATGGCAATATTCTTCAAGAAGTTTTCCAGCAGATGGATCAGGAGAAAGAGGTACAGGCACAAATGAAACATTTGAAGTGCTACACAAAGTGTCGTGATAGTGAAGCAATTAAAAAATAAAGAAATAAAGAAAGGATAAGACAATGGGACAAGCGAAGAAATTACACTTTTTAGATCGCTATTTAACACTATGGATTTTTTTGGCGATGCTAGTTGGGGTGCTTTTAAGTGTATGGATGCCAAGTGTAAAAGAGGTTATTGGGTCGTTTGATACAACATCAGGTAATTGGCTGATTGGGCTTGGTCTTATAGTGATGATGTATCCACCACTTGCAAAAGTACGCTATAAAAGCATGCCAAAGGTGTTTAAAAATACACGGATTTTACTATTATCATTTCTATTAAACTGGCTGATTGGCCCTGTGCTCATGTTTGTGTTGGCGATTATCTTTTTCCATAATGAGCCACATTATATGGTTGGTTTGATATTAATTGGTATAGCTAGATGTATCGCAATGGTGATTGTATGGAATGATTTAGCAAAAGGCAGCACGGAGTATTGTGCCGGGCTCATTGCCTTTAATTCTATTTTTCAAATTATTTTCTATTCAGCATATGCATATATTTTTATTACGGTTTTGCCTGATCTATTGGGATTACAAAGTAGTGTAGTGAATATTTCAATGCTGGAAATTGCAAAAAGTGTTGGTATCTATTTAGGTATTCCTTTTGTGCTTGGTATATTGACACGGATGATTTTGATTCCGCTTAAAGGTGAGAAGTGGTATACAGGTCAATTTATGGCAAAATTATCACCCTTGACGCTAATTGCGCTACTATTTACCATCTTGGTGATGTTTGCCACCAAAGGAGATGATGTTGTTCACTTACCCTTGCAGGCAGTTAAAGTGATCATTCCGTTGGCGATTTACTTTATGATTATCTTTTTCATTGCCTTTTTTCTGGCATACAAATTAAAAGCACGCTATGAGGAGTCCGTGTCAGTGAGTTTTACAGCAGCATCAAATAATTTTGAGCTTGCTATTGCTGTTGCGATCGCTGTGTTTGGTATTCACTCCATCGAGGCATTTGTTGGTGTTATTGGGCCACTTGTAGAAGTCCCTGTGTTGATTAGTCTTGTCAATGTGGCACTATGGATTAAAAAGAAATACTTTGCGCTAGAAGGTAATAAAGGCGTGTAAGGATAATATTTGATATCTACGCAGCAACCGTAATAAGCTTAATAGGATTAAGCCTGTTTTGATAGTTGGATGGCTGCTGCGCTCGTTGCTTTTTTATATATGGCAGTTCCTTAGACATAATAACATCATTCGCTTTAGCTGTAGAAAGGCGATACTCCAGAAGATTAATTTCACTTGGTACATGTTTTGCTAAAATCTGACGATAGTTGCAAGCGGTTAAATAGTTTGCACCATATTGTGTGAAAGCATAAAGGGTGTGTACGCCTTGTTGTACAAGATAGGCTTCAATGTGCTTGATTAATGCTTTTGCAATGCCAGCGCCACGATGCGCTTTGCTTACAACAAGCGAGCGCAAAACACCGTGATGGCCATTAAGCTCTGCACCAATCACAGCAACGAGTTTGCCCTCTTGCCAAAAGCCAAAAAATCGCTGGTTAAAACGAAAAAACAGATCAGCACTAAAAAAGTTAGCTTCAGCAAATAGTTGAGTCATTTGAGGAAGGTGAACTTTGTTTAATGCAGTAATTGTCATCGTTTTCTCCAGTTTTGGTTGGTTTATTTGAACTTTTCTTTTACCGTATCAGGTAATGTTTTTAGCGCATTGGAACAGCGGGTTACCGTACTAATACTGACACCAAGCTCTTTGGCTATTTCACGTTGTGGTTTCCCTGAATAGATCATCATATTGGTTAAAGAAATACGATTGGCAATTTGCACCTTTTCCTCCGCAGTAAGAAGGAAATCTAAAATCGTTGTCATTTCTTTAACTGAGGAAACTTCAGTCAGTAATGTGTTTAGTTTTTGCCAGCTTGGTTCCATATTACATCATATTACGCTTGTATTACTGTAACAATACACGCTGTTTATTTAAATGTCTAGTAGAAAAGTAAGCTTTTTGTTTAGTCAGTGGCAAATAATTTTGAACGGTCTTTGAATGTTTTAAATTCAAGGTGTAGGCCATTTGGATCAGCAAAGAAAAAGGTGCCTTGCTCACCTGGTTGACCTTCAAAGCGAATATAAGGCTCGATAATAAACTCAACTTCATGTTTTTGCAGATTTTCAGCTAAGTGCTCCCATTGGCTCCACTCAAGCACAACGCCAAAGTGTGGCACAGGAACGCCATGACCATCTACAGGGTTTTTGATAGCTTGATGTGTCTTTGTATTGTCAAGATGAAAAACCACTTGATGGCCAAAAAAATCAAAATCCACCCAGCTTGTATCTGATCGGCCTTCAGTAAGGCCAAGTACATTTTTATAAAAGTGTTTAGCTTTTTCTATGTCGTTAACAGGCATAGCAAGATGAAATGGTGATAAAGTTGCCATTGATTATCCTAATATTATATTGATGTAAATCTGATGGTATTATAAAGATAACCTGTTGGCTAGTAAGCCACTTGGCAAATGAGCCGCTTTTTGCTTATAAACGATTTTCGTTGACGCCAATCCATTGAATAAGTGATTTGCCAAAATAGTCAAAACGCCAGCCGCTAGCAAGTTTGCCTTTAGGTTGTAATGGGTTAGTTAAATAACTTTTAATAAAGATGCGAAGGTCACTTTTCGAGGTGACAATTTCAATAGCAAGATTTTTCTCACGACAAAACTCGCTCATCGCATCGTAGCAATCATTAATAGCATCTTTATTAAATGAAGCATAAGTATAGCGTAAAAGCGTATTAATCAACGTTAAAAAAGGGGTGATCTCAGCATCTGTGTAATCTAATGCATCAATAATAAGCGAACTAAAGCGTTTTGCTTTTTTGCTAGAAAGAATATGGCTATTGAGAATATCTTGTGATGATTTTGGTCTAAGATCAGCTAGTGCCGTGAGCTCGCGATTATCTAAGATATGGCGTACAACCCAGTCTTTTTGTTGTGCGTATTGTTCACGCCATAAAATCAAAGCAATAAGGTTTTTGCGCTTTTTCCCATGCGCGCTTCTTAGCAGGTTTTGATTACTCTCAAGAATCCTCTGATTATTTGGAAAATTAGATGTCTCACAAAGCATCTGCATCTCTTCATTAAATGCAGGGAGTTTGTTTTGAGTTTCAAGCGCTTTTGTCAGCTGTTGATAGGCTTCATATAGATAGATAACATCTGAAGTAGCATAATCTATTTGCTCTTGAGTTAATGGCCGATCTCGCCAGTCAGAGAGCTTCTCTTGCTTATCCATTTGCACAATACTTAAATCAAATAGTAAACTTTGTAGTGAAATTTGATGTTGGGTACTGGTAAATGCGGTTGCAAGTTGTGTGTCAAATATATTACAAAAGTGAGCTTTAAGCGCATGTTTAAGAATCTTGATATCATTATCAGCCGCATGCATGATTTTACAAATATCAGCGCTGGAGAAAATCGCTCCTAGAAGTGTCAGATCCATTTTCTCTGATAAAGCATCAATCAAATAAGCTTGTGTTTGCGTTGCAATTTGAATGAGACACAGCTCAGGATAATAGCTATGACGCCAGTAGAACTCTGTATCAACTGCAATTGCATCGCATCGGCTAAGAACCTGAATCACAGCTTGTAAATCTTCAGTAGTAGAAATCATGCTTTCTATAAATGCCATAAAGTTGAGCTTATGTTACAAATTGATAGAACAAATTCAAGCAAAATAATCAAAAATGACTAAGACATATTGCAACATTTTACGCTATACTATGGTTAAAATCTCAGAAAGATAGCGATTTATGCGAAGCTTTATTCGCAAATAGATGAATTTTAGGAGGCGCATTATGATTAAAATATTACTTGTTGATGATCATGATCTGGTGCGATTGGGTATAAAGAAGTTACTTGGGGATGTTGGCAATATCAATATTGTAGGCGAGGCAAGTAGCGGTGAAGAAGCGATTAAGCTGGTACCTCAAGTTAAGCCTGATGTGATTTTAATGGATGTGAAAATGCCTGGAATGGGAGGGTTAGAAGCAACAAAGCGTATTGTTAAAGCGCACCCTCATATCAAAATTCTGGTGGTTACTGTGTATGGTGATGAACCGTATCCAACAAGAGTCTTACAAGCTGGAGCCTCTGGTTATATGACAAAAGGGGTGGGGCTTGATGAAATGATCCAAGCGATAAAAACGGTCTACTCAGGTCGTCGCTATCTTTCTCCAGAAGTCGCACAGCAGCTGGCGCTAAAGCACCTAACACATGATGATGAGTCTCCTTTTGATTCATTGTCTGAGCGTGAAATGCAGGTGTTGATTATGATTACAAGTGGTCAAAAGGTCAATGAGGTTGCCGATCAATTGTGCTTAAGCCCAAAAACAGTCAACAGCTACCGTTATCGGTTATTTGATAAGCTTGGGATCGATAGTGATGTTGAGTTAACACATTTGGCTATTCGCCATAAACTGATTGATGTGGAAGAAGATAAAGTTTAAGGATGAATGCTTTTTCGGGTGATGATACCTTTGACATTAGTGATTTTTTAAAGAATGTATCAACCCATCCTGGTGTCTATCGAATGTATGATGACACTAAAGAAATTATCTATATAGGGAAAGCGAAAAACTTACATAAGCGGCTGAATAGTTATTATAGTAAATCGATAAAAGATATTAAAACACAAACGCTTGTCGATCGTATTTCCTATATTGAAGTGACGATAACGCCAAGTGAGTATGAGGCATATCTATTAGAAAGCACGCTGATAAAACGCTATAAGCCACGTTATAATATTCTTTTTAAAGACAGCAAAAGCTATCCATATTTAGCATTAAGTCACCACCGGTTTCCAAGATTATATGGTCACCGTGGTAAGCTTAAAAAACAAGAAAGATACTTTGGACCTTATGTCTCACTTGCTTCCATGCGTGATAGTTTAATGTTGTTACAGAAGCTGTTTCCAGTTCGCCAATGTACTGATAATTATTTCTCTTCGCGTACTCGCCCATGCCTACAATATCAAATTGGGCGCTGTAGTGCGCCTTGTGTGGATAAGATCTCTAAAGAAGATTACGCTTTGCAAGTAAGTTTGCTTGCATCATTTATTCAAGGAAAATTTACCTTGGTGTTAGATGAAGTGTCGAAACAAATGCATGAGTATGCTGATAGTGAATGTTATGAGGAAGCTGCAAAGCTAAGAGATCAGCTTGTTTTGCTCACAAAGCTTCAGCAACAGCAAATTGTTGATCAACCCTTTGTAGAGAGCTTTCATATTATCGCGCTTTTAAAGGTGCAGGCTAAGGCGAGTATTGTACTTTTAGAGCTGCAACAAGGTAAAATCCAAGCGGATAAACACTGGGTGATAGATGTGGCAGAAGAAGAAACAGAACATGATATTTTGCAGGCATTTTTAGCACATTATTATTTAGCCAATGAAATGCGAAACCTGTGGCCCAAAGAGATTATTTTGCCAAAAAATTATGGTATTGACGCTGCGTTGAAAAAAAGTATTGAGAAGCAAGCCGGTGTTCATATTAAATGGACAATTAATGCGATTAAGCTGAAGCAAAAATGGCAAAACCTTGCCGAGCAAAATGCCAAGGAAAAGCTATTAACGGCTTTAAGCACATCAAAGCGTTTTAAAAGTGGATTTGCAAAAATTCAATCATGGTTGTCACTGGATAAACTCACTAGAATTGAGTGTTTTGATATTAGTCATCACCAAGGTGAAGGAACGGTGGCATCATGTGTTGTTTATACCCCGGAGGGGACGCTGAAATCGGCCTATCGACATTATAATATTAATCATATTACCCCAGGGGATGATTATGCTGCTATGGCGCAAGCGATCGAACGAAGAGTCAAATCAGCAATAGAGCAAAATAGTTTTCCTGATGTCATCATTATCGATGGCGGAAAAGGTCAGCTTGGTGTAGTTGAAAAAGTGATTAAATCTTTAGCGGTTGAAGATCAGGTGTATCTTTTAAGCTTAGGTAAAGGGGTAGAGAGGATAAGTGGTCAGGAAAGTATTTATCATGGATTTACAAGAAAAGAAGAGCATTTAAGTGAATATGATGAGCGCTTCTTATTGTTAAGGCAAATTCGAGATAGTGCGCATGATTTTGCCATCAAATCACAGCGAAAAAAACTGAGAAAAAAACAAACTCAGTCGGTGCTTGAGTCTATATCCGGAGTGGGTAGCAAGCGCAGAAAGGCGCTTCTTATGCACTTTGGTGGTTGGCAAATGCTTGCTTCAGCATCGGTGGATGAAATTGCAAAAGTTCAAGGGATTAGCAAAAAACTTGCCGATGACATTTGGCATGCATTTAGATAAATAAATTCTCACTTGTAGATAGAAAAAATTATCTATACTCAATATACAGGGAGCGACAAGGGGAGAGTGCATGCACTTTTCAGAAGATTCAGGTATATACGCATTTGTAAAATTGGCAAGCTTACATCAAATTTCTCTCAATGCGGAACAAATACAGCATGATTATGCTGATGGTATGACACCATTAACATTGCCACAGCTTTTGCGTGCAATGAAATCCTATCACTTTAAAGCAAAAGCAGTGTCCTTAACATTAGACAATATTGACCAAAGTGTGCTTCCTTGTCTTTTGAAGGATGATGCAAGGTATTTTATTCTTATTGGCATCAATGAGAAAAAAGAATATTTGTTGTTAAATACATCCACTCAAAAGCTCGAAGTGTTAGAAAAATCAAAGTTAACAAAAGAGCATCTATATACAGTCATTTATGCAAAGCCGAAAAAGCACACTACAAAGGAAAAAGCATTTGGCTTTAGCTGGTTTATTCCAACATTTTGGAAGTATAAACATATCTTTAGAGATGTGTTAATTGCCTCATTATTCTTGCAGATTTTTGCGCTTGTTACCCCACTTTTCTTTCAAGTGGTGATGGACAAGGTGATCTCAAATAATGCCTTGGAAACACTACAAATACTAGCAATAGGTTTTATTGTTATCTGCATATTTGATGTTGTCTTTACGGCTATTCGTAATTATCTTCTTATTCACACAAGTGCCAGAATCGATGTGGAGCTAAGCACAAGGCTTTATAAGCATCTGATGCATTTGCCGTTATCTTATTTTGAAAAGCGACAAGTAGGTCAAAGTGTGGCACGTATCAAAGAGCTTGATAAGATGCGAAGTTTTCTAACCAGTAGTGCACTTTTGTTGTTGATTGACAGCGTATTTGCTTTGGTGTTTTTGGTTATCATGTGGCTGTATTCATCAACGCTCACTTTAATTGTGCTTGCAAGTATTCCAGCATATGTGATTTTATCGCTCAGCACCATTCCTCTTTTAAGAAGAAGACTGGAAGAGGCATTTAGTCATGGGGCAAAAAATCAGTCGTTTTTAACTGAATCGATAAGTGGGATAAGGACAATTAAATCTCTGACACTTGAACCGAGCATGCAAAAAGACTGGGAAAGGAATCTAAGCACTTATATCACCAGCAACTTTAATGCTCAGAAATTAGCAAATATCTCCTCTCAGATCGCTCAATTTATCAGTAAGCTTACAACTGTGCTTATTTTGTATCTTGGTGTTAAATATGTGCTAAATGGGCAGCTGACAATTGGCCAGTTGATTGCATTTAATATGTTTGCCTCACGCTTAAGTGCGCCGATATTAAAATTAATCCAATTATGGCAGGATTTTCAGCAAGCGCTGATATCTGTGAAAAAATTAGGTGATATTTTTAATGCTAAAACTGAATATATTCCACATACAAATCAAAATAGCTTACAACAAATAGGTGGAGAAATTCATTTTTGTCATTTGAGCTTCCGTTACACGCCCAATAGTCCATTGGTGTTAAAAGACATTAACTTACATATCAAAGCAAATCAGCAAATTGGGATTGTTGGGCTCTCTGGCTCTGGGAAAAGTACACTCGCACAGCTAATTCAGCGTTTATATATGCCTGAATCGGGTAAGATTTTAATTGATCAGCTGGATATATTTAGCTTAAACCCAAGTGTCCTTAGGCAAAAAATAGGCGTTGTTTTGCAGGAGAGTTTTTTATTTAATCGAAGTATCCGTGATAATGTTGCAATTAATTGCCCCGGGGCAAGTTTAGATAAAGTCATTAAGATGTGTAAACTCTCTGGCGCGCATGAGTTTATTTCGTCATTAAAATATGGTTATGATACCTTGATAGAAGAGCAGGGGGTTAATTTATCAGGCGGTCAAAAACAACGCCTTGCAATTGCCAGAGCATTAATGAACGACCCGAAAATTTTGATATTTGACGAAGCGACCTCAGCGCTTGATTATGCATCAGAGCGAATTATTCAAAAGAATATGGCAGAGATTACACAAAATAGAACCTGCATCTTCATCGCTCATCGTTTAACCACAGTTATGCATGTAGATAAACTTGTTTATATGGAAGAGGGTAGTGTTGTTGAGTCGGGCACTCACGATGAGCTTTTGGCATTAAAAGGGCACTATGCAAGGCTTTTCTCTGCACAGTTCGCTGATAAGAATGTTTGTGAGCATTAAAATGAGATTCCTCCTTAGTAGAATAAAAAAACATAAAACGCAAAAAGCAAATAAAGAAAGCAGTGGCTTTTTAGCACAGAGTGTGGAAATTCAGCAAAAGCCCCCACATCCCTTTGCGCGTAGGTTTTTATACCTTGTGATTTTATTGATTGTCATCTTTATTGTTTGGGCAAGTGTGAGTAAAGCAGATATCGTGATTAAAGCCAATGGAAAGATTGTGCCGCTTGAAAAGGCAAAGCAAGTGCAGCCAATTGCAACGGCATCGGTTTTAGAGTTGTTTGTAAAAAATGGTCAGTTGGTAGAGAAAGGCCAGCCACTTATTGAGCTTGATCAAAGTGTTCAAAAGGCAGAGATTAATCATCTTTTAAATGAGAAAAGCTTTTATGAAAATAATCTTGAGGCAGGGATGCTATTTTATCATCTCATTAGTACGGAGGAAAATCCTGAGAAAATAGAGATAAATCATTGGCTTAAGAAAGCGAAACCCGAGAAATTGACAGATATAAAAAAGACAAAGTGGTATCGATTATTTGCCCAGAGATGGCGCGTGTATTTGACAGATATGATCGCCTTAACAACGGAAATTGAAAAAGTGGCCACAGCTATTAGCGCACTTGATGAGCAGATTGTCATTTTACAAGAAGGGCTTTTGATCATAGAAGAGAAAAATCAAATGCTTGAGATGCTGCATGCAAAAAACTATGCCTCTAAGCTTGAGTATCTAAACACTCAAGAATATAAATGGGAAAAGGCCTTAGAGCTTAATATTGCTAAGGCTAAGCTCAGTGAGTTTAAGGAAGAGCTAAAGCATTTGCATGCCAAAGTAGCGCTTAAAAAGGCAAATTATGAAATTGATGCGATCAACCAAATAGAAGATGATGAGGTAAAACTTAGTGCGATTAGAAAGACATTGAGCCAACAAAGGGTTATGCAAAATAAGCAAATATTAAAATCACCTGTCACAGGGTATGTGCATGATTTGAAAGTACACACGATTGGCCGGGTAGTTAAATCAGGTGAAACCTTGATGCAGATTATTCCAAAAACAAGCACATTTGAAGTGGTAGCAGAAGTGTCAAATGAGGATATTGGTTATGTTAAACGAATGCAAAAGACGCTTATTAAAGTGAATACATATCCATTTCATGAATATGGCATGCTACAAGGTGAAATTGTCCATATTTCAGATGATGCCGTTTTGAACGAGAAAACAGGGATGATTTTTACGGTGAAATCCTCTATAGAAAGCCCATATTTAAATAGATTTAAGGATGGCGTTCAGGTGCGCATATCTTCTGGTATGACTGCTCAAGTAGATATTAAAATTGGAACAAGACGGCTGATAAGCTACTTTTTCTCTCCCATTATTCGTGGTTTAAAAGAGAGTTTTAAAGAGCGCTGAGGTCTATTTAAACGTAACACTCCCTAGAAAGATATAACCATACCCTCTAATTGTGCGAAGTACTTGCCCGGAAGGGTCGTTTATTTTCTGGCGAATGCGTCCAATCATCTGTTCAACACTTCTACTTTGTGACTGGTCGGCAAGTCCTAAAGCTTCAGCAATATCATATTTTGTAATTAGTTGATTATAGCGTGTGATAAAGATGGCGAGAATATCACTTTCTGTTTTGGATAAACTCACTTCTTTATTACTATTATCAAAAAGTGCTTTTTGTGAAATATCAAATGAGAAACCATTAAAGAGTGCTTTATAGTGAGTGGTTTTTGTGCTTTCTTTATTTGAAGGTGGGCTTGAGTGGGCGATATGTGCAAGGCTTTTAATTCGCGCATAGAGCTCATGCAGGTTAAATGGCTTTTCTAAATAATCATTGGCACCGGCCTCAAGTCCAATGATTCTATTGGTCTCGCCAACGTTGGCAGAGAGAATTAAAATAGGGGTATGTGTATTAAATTGCCGTATTTGTTTGCAAAGATCGATGCCATACATATCAGGGAGATTCAAATCTAGAATAATGCATTGATATTCATGTGTTTTAACGCGCTTTAGTGCGTTCGCTGCTAAGGCATGATGTTCAAGATCAATCAGCCTTGCATGCATAAAGTTTCCTATAATCTCAGCGATGCTCTCATCATCTTCTACCAACAGTACGCTAAGTTTAGTCATGCTCACCACCAAGTTGTATTTTTTTATTCGGTAAAGTAATAGTGAATTCTAACCCAGAGTGTAGATTTTTGGCAAAAATATTTCCATGATGTAGCTCAATAATCTTCTTAGCGATTGCCAAGCCAAGCCCATGGCCTTCACTTTTCTCGCCTTGGTGAAGGTTTTTAACATGAGGTTGAAAAAGCTGTAGCAGCTTCTTCTCAGGCACTCCTGGCCCAAAATCATAGATAGTAATAGTAGTTGTTTCATGAGTTTGCTCTACATTAAGATAACAAGTTGTCGCGTACTTTAATGCATTGAAAACAATATTTGACAGCGCTCGGTATAAAAGCCCTTCATTGCCTGGAATAAGAGGGGTGGTAATTGTTTCAGGCTGATAAATCAAACGAATATGTTGGCAAGATATCTGATAGAGTTTCGTTAGTAAATTCGATAAATTCACTTCAGAGTGATCAAGATTATTTTGATAATACTGTATCGTTGAGTTTAAAATCTCATTCATTTGCATTAATTCAGCGGCAATTCTTTGATGCTCATCGGTAGATTTAGGGATGATTTGTAGATATAGAAGTGCCCGAGTCATTGGGGTTTTAATATCATGAAACAAAGTGGACAATAAGAGTGTCCGCTCAGCAATAAGTGATTCCATCTGATTTTGAAGTTGTATGGCGCTTTTGCGCATAAAAAAGGGTTTTTTACGTTTTGCACTGTCTTTTCTGGCATTATAAAGTGCATCAGTAACGATGTGTCTGCCATAAAAAATAACCATGAAAATCAATAATAAACTTGTCAATATTTCAAGTGCGAGAACACTTAAAAGTATCAAGTTGATTTTTGATTTTTGTGGGACAAATTGAAGCGTTGCCCAACGGTGCGACTTAGGCAAATAGAGCACACTTTTTACATAGTTTCTTTTTTCAAACATTTTAAGTGCTTGCTCAAGATTTAAAGTTTTAATGTTTTCAAGAGGCTTTTGATCAAAAAGCTTAATGGCAAGTGCACTTCGAGTCATTGTATTATACTCTTGTGCAAAATGCGTCAATTGTTGATGATCGAATTGTTTTAGCATCTCCTGTGTCCGGATAACATAGGAAATAGCATTTTGATACTCACTCTTATTAATAGTCTCTTTGTGTAACGCTATTAAGTTCAGTATTGCCTGTGCAATAAACAGTATCACAAGTATGATAATCACAACAATAGCCAGTATCTTTTTGACTATTGATTTAGTCATTATGTAACCCCCAAAAGTAATATTATTTTCATCATAAAACATCGTGCTCTGCTGCATTTTCATAGCAAAAATGTGTTATGACGGTCATGTAATCTTAAGTTTTATACCCCAAAGCTTGGAAATTCTACCATTTTTTGATCAAAAAGTAATCCCTTGTTTTTGTGGTATATCCTGCCAATCGATTTGAAGCCAATCGATTCTTTTGATCTTGTATAAGCGTATATTTTTTTGTCTTTAAATGCACATTTTATATTCGTATTGTCTGTTTTGGTTGATGATGTCACTACTAAATAACCATAATTATGCTTAGTTGTAAATGTCTACAATATAGGTTCTCTAAAGGATAGCGCGTTATAAGCGCCATTAAATGTATACCATGTAGATAAGAGAGAATAACTTAGCTTCAAGGAAGTGATTTTGCTGTTAAAAAAGCACTTTATTCTTGTGGAATGTATCTTGCATATACAGTTGAAAAACAAATAAATATCAAAAGCTTTCTATAGTGAAAATATAACCTGATTAAAGAGAAGTTTATCTTCATTTAACCTTAGGTTTATTGGGTATAACACGAAAGATGGGGGCTAAAATGAAACAATCATTAAATGAGCTTAAAAGAAAAACATTACCGTTGGCGGTGTTAATGGCGGCACTTGTGTTAAGTGGCTGTGGTGGCGGTGGTGGTAGCGACAGCTCAACTACAGACACTAGTGATACGAGTAACACAAGTACTGAAAACGATAACTCAGATACTTCAGATACAACAACAGAGTCACAAAGCGGTGATAGTACTGATAATACATCTGACAAGGATAGTGATAACAGTGGGCAAACTGAGATCACTCAACAACCGCTTAGCATAACAAGCAGCGATTATACTCAAGGTAAAGCAGCACTAGGAGAAGTGTATAAAGTGGGCGTAATGGCAACTGGTGGCAGTGCAACTTTAGAAATAGGAACCCCCACACGTTATTTAAAAGCTATCGCACTTGAGTTTGAAGATATGTCGAACAAAGCTTATTTTGACGTGGTTAAACTTGGGCAGTGTGATTTATTAACTCAATCAGGGCGCTGTGAATTTCAACTTGTTCCAAATGAAAAAGCAAGCGCTATTTTGGGCAAGACAGTCAAATATAGAGTTAGCGCAATGACACAAGATGGAAAGAATGTAAAAGGCGCTCAGCATGAAGTTGTGGTTAATGCATTAGAGGTGACTATTGAGCCTACCGGCGCCATTTATGCAGGGCAACAAAAAACACTAGTTGTTCGTAATAACACCGGAGTGAGTGTTGGGTTAGATAGTCTTTCTATTCAAGGCTTGGATGATAATATCTTTGCTGCAATAACAGGATGCACAGACAAGCTGCATCATGGTGAGCGCTGTGAGGTATCATTAAGTGCGAAAGATGCTACAGCTGCAAAGGTATATACGGTTTCTTTATTTAATGGAGAGAAACTCATTGCGACAAGTACATTTCAGTCTTTAAAACCTGAGGCCAGTATAAGCCTTGATGAAATGGTAATATATCAAAATCAAAAACGTAGTTTTACGGTGAATAATAATGCTCCAGTTGCTTTAAAGTCCCTAGAATTTGAAGTACCTAACGGTGTAAAAGTATCTGGCGAGTGTAGTGTGATTCCTGCAAAAGGTAGTTGCAATTTTATGCTTGAAAGTGCGGATAATTTCCAAGAGGGTAAGCAAGTAGTACGAGTTAAAGGCGCTAACTTCGATAGTAAAGAGCTTACATTTAATGCATTTTATGCTAATGGTTTAGCAATGCATGCTGTACAAAATAAAGTGGTATTAACCTATGATGAAACAGCAGAGTTTCATTATGATATTACAAATCTCAATAGCATCTTATCATTAACCGCGCTACAAGGAAGCTTCGCCTCTCATACGGGCATCTTTATGGTTGAAAAATCAGATGATTATAATTGTGCTGATATATTGGCTGCAGGGGCAAGTTGTAGAATGTCTTATTCAGTGCAATTAGATCAAAAGGTAGGCTTATTGCCTAATACAAACACGCTAAGCTTTGTGGCACGAGCCAAAAATGGGGCACATAATAATGCAATAACAAGCGTTGATGAAAAAAATATTGAAGTAAGAGCATTCCCGTATGGATATATGATGCCGCAAAATACCAGCTTTGATACAGCTTCTCTAGCAGGCAATTATGTGAATGATGTTCTAGTGAGCCAAGATGGGTATTTGTATGTTGCAACCGTTGGTGGCCTATCTGTATCATTTGATGGTGGGACGAGCTGGAAAAATCTAACGATAGCAAATGGGCTTCCTGGTAATATTATCTATGCACTTTTGGAAAGTGAGGGTGAAGTCTATGTTGCAACTGATAAAGGTCTTGTAAAAGTGGATGCAAACACAGCTGAAATTCGCTCAGTAGATTATCAAGATTATGAAATAAGCGCAGTTTCTGATGGTGATTTTGGCACAATGTTGGCAACAAAATCAGGGGCAATTATTGGTCTTTTTGAATCAACAGATCCAGTTCAAATTACTAAAGGTGGGGCTATTTATGGCTTGTATCAATCTCAGGATGCATTTTTAGCAGCAACTGAAGAAGGGGTGTTGTTATCTAAAGACCATGGTAAGAGCTGGAGCAATATCCTAAATAGTAATAGCAAGTTTGGTGAGCTTGGTGAATTGCTTGGAGATAAAGGTCACGGCAGCGCTTTTGATGTTACGGTATTTAATGGTAAGTATTATGCAGCGACTGAAACTGGCCTCTATCGTATAGAAGAGAAAAGAGGAATCTTGGGCATAAGATACTTTGATCATACAAGAGTAAACTTTGATGCGCTTTCAGGTGAGTACAAAGCAAATAAAGTTACTGTAGAGAATAATAAATTACACTTAGCCACTGAGAAAGGTTTGTACTATAGTGAAGATGGCAATACTTGGCAGCAAGTTGATTATATGAGTGGTGCTAATTTATCAATGAATGCAAGGGCTTCTGCGCCTTACAATGGCGGGTATATTATAGGAACTGAGTCAGGTTTGGCAATCTATAAAGATGGGCAGTATCATGCAACAAAACAAACAGGATTAAGTAGTTATAAGACAAAGAAATTGGCAGTAAACCCTGAAAGTTACAACCAGATTTACGCTATTGCCACAGAGAAGAACCAAGATAATACACTCTATTACTCAAATGATAAAGGGCAGACTTGGCAAGCGATGGCGATTGCTTCTCAAGAGAATGAGACACACTTTAAGCCTCGCAAGAAGCTATATATTGTAGATGGTTATGTGTACCTTATTACCAATTATGGTATAGCTAAGGCCAAAGCAGGTGAGCGTAATTGGCAGCATGTTACATTAAGTGACAAAGAAAATGCTATTTATGATTTTGTGATTAAAAATGGTGTGATTTATCTCACGACAGATATGGGTTTATTTGAAGCACAGGCCGAGGATATGCAATTTAAGCCAAGTGTAACAAAAGGCGCATTTAGAAATGTATATGCATACAACAATGAGCTGTATGCGACCTCTATCTCTTATGATGGCTTATTTATTGATTTGTTCTCGCTATGGCATAAAGAAGCTGAAGGTGGCTGGAAAAAGAAAATAGATGTGTTTGATTTGTCCAGTGTGAATAAACTCAATGCATTATATGTAGATCAAAGTGGCATTTATGTCGGTACAAATAGTGGGTTATATCATGCCAGTCACAGTGAAAAAGTGCGCTTTAGTTCGATAGAAGCATTCTCTGGTATGAAGATTAAGGCTTTAGATGTCCTTTCAGAAGTACTTCTTGTCGCAACTGAAAAAGGCGGTATGTTGAGATATGATACACAGACACAATCAACGGATCACTATAACAATGTGCCAAGTGATCAAATGACAGATATTGAAGTACACTTTGATGGGCGTGACACTTATAGAGTATATCTCTCAGGTGTCGGCGGGGTAAGTTATAGCACGATTAAGTTTGCTTCCCAAGCGCCTCACTAAAGGCAAGATAAACGCCGTTACTCCAACCAAAACCTTCTTGAACCTCATATTCGCCCTGATGTGGGGTTTTTTCAATCTGGCATACATCATATTTCTCTAGAATAACTTTATGTTTAGCATAATAGTTTTCCATCGTGTAACACCATCTTGTCATAATTTTCTGTGCTAAGTCAGTAAAGCCATAATTTTTAAGGCCAATAACTGCAATGTATTGAAGAGGTGCCCAGCCATTTGGCGCATCCCATTGTTGATTTGAATTAATTGTACTGGTAACAAGACCGCCTGATTTTAGCAGCTGAGATTCAATGATATTGGCAATGGCGAGCGCTTGCTCTTTTGTTGCAATTTTGGCAAAAAGCGGCCAGCCGATAGCTGCCGTAATTTTATGACTATGTGCATTTTGCTTTACATTATAATCATAAAAACACTGGTGCTGTTTGTGCCAAAAAAGCTGATAGTTATGCTTATGTTCTGTGGCATATTGATGATAAATTGTAGCTTTATTGGTATCTTGTAGCGCTTTATAATACGAGGCAAGCTTGTCAGTTAATAGATATAAAATGGCATTAAGATCAATGGGTAAAATCTCATGTGTGCAAAGGGTGTTAAAGGCATTTGTTTCATCCATCCAGCGAGAAGAGAAGTCCCAGCCACTCTCAGCGGCACTTCGAATGGCTTGATAGAGTTTTGGCTTTTCATCTGTTGAAAGTGTATTGGCGAGATTAATATCTTCAATATAAGACTCTGGCCTTGGTGTTCTCTCTGGGTCACAATAGTGAAAGTAGTTTTGCTCATTCAACTTATAGGTGCGCTTGGTTATCCAGAACTGATACTCTTGTTCTAATGCTGGGAGATAAGGTGCAATTTCATCAATCCCATATTGCTGATAGATTAGATCAACTAGAAGCACCAAGATAGGAGGTTGAGAGCGTGTTGTATAATAACTGCGTGCGCCATTTGGAATTATTCCAAGTGTTTTTTGTAGGAAAATAAAGTTGTGAACAAGTGATTTTATCAAAGGATAATTATGCTCACAGGCAAGACCAAGTGCAGTGAAATAACTATCCCAATAGTAAATCTCGCGAAAGCGTCCCCCAGGAACAATATAAGGCTCAGGGAGAAAAATCTTACTTTGTGGGTATTTAGGGAGAGTGCTATCAGATCTTAAAAGTGTTTTCCAAGTTTGATGAATATAGGCTTTAAGATCTTTTGGCTTTGTATCATTAGTGCTATGTGTTGGGAAATGGGTTTCATAAGTATGAAAGTGTGTATTAAAAAAATGACTAACTGCTTTTGGTGATGTTTTATCAATGGATGAAAAAAGAGACAGAATTTCATCTTCACTCTTAAGTGCGATGCTGTCAACAAAGCTCTTGGAATCAGGGAATATCCCAAGAGTCTGTACGCACTCAAAAAAATCGCCTTTGATTTGAATCATACCCTGCTCCTTTGCAACAGTTTAAAATAAGGCACTAGCAGCAAGAGGATGATAATCAGTACAACGATATAAAGACTAAAAGCTTCAATGCCGCCAATATAATGAAATAAATAACCCATTGCAACACTACCAATGCTGCCACCAATTGCTGAGAATATCATAATAAGGAGCGTTACAGCGCTTTGATAATCTTTAGGTTGGCTGGATAATAATGAGGAGTTTAAACTTGGGTAAATAGGGGCAATAAAAAAGCCAAGACAAGGTAAAAGCCACATGGCAATATAGGAAAAAGAGGGATGAATATGTGTCATTTGTGCACTTACTAGCGAGACGATTAGAAGTAAAATTGCCAGTATCGTTGTTCCGATTAATGCTTTTTTAAGCTCGATGTATTTGGCAATAAAGCCAAAACAAATTCGCCCAGCTGCAATCATAACAGGCAGTAGTGAGGCAATGAGTACACTTTTGGCATGAGACAGATCAAGGACTGTTGCCTGAAAAGTTGGCAAAAAGTCGATAACACCTTGTTCAATAAGCGGGTAGCAGAGGATCAAAAGTAAAAATAATAACACAGCTGGTTTACTAAACAGCGTTAATACTTTTCTATATTGACTAGAGTCGCTTTTCCCTTTTTTTAATTGAGGCATATCAAAGTGTATGAAGAAGGTACATATCAGAGAAATGGCTGCAAAGAATGCAAAAATATAAAAAGTGCTATTCCAGCTTTGAAGATGTATCATCCATGCAAATAAGCCATTGGCGATAAAAATAGACACCATAAAGCCGCCTTCATATAAAGAGATAATCCCTGCATGTTCATCTTTATCATCTGTGATTAAAGAGACAGCAGAGTAAATAGCTATTTTTAAAAGTGCAAAAGCGACGCCTGCCATAACAAAGAAAAGATAAGCAGAGAAAACACCATCAAATGTGCCCATTAAGAGACAAGCTAGAATTTCCAATAAACAGCCAACCTGCATGGCTATTTTATATCCAAATCGTGTAATAAATGAAATGAGCAATAAAGAGCCAATTAAAACCGCGCCATCTTTAAAAGGCTGAATCCAGCCCACTGAGCTTAGATCTACGCCACCTTGGCTATTGAGCATTAGAATAACAACCCCGACACTATTTAGAAGCATAGCGGGCATCATAAAGTTCACCAGCAATAAATACTTTTTATGCAATTTCCTGTTCCTTGTAACTAAAAGTGTTCAGTCAATCTAGCTAAATTCTAAGCAAAAGACAATTTAGAGATATGGTTTTTGATAAATATATAGTGCTTTACGCTTGGGTGAAATTGAATTGTGGTGAGATTATGTTAGAATTTTTGCCAGCTTGATGTTGCTATATGAGCAGTATATATAAAGAGATTAAGAGTAGCATATGATTAGTGAAAAAGAGTTCCACTCACGTGTGGAAAAAGTATGGCCCAAAGCAGAGGCCATGCAAGTGCAAACTGAAAAAGACAAAGCATTTTATCGCGAGAAAATCAAAAGATTGCTAAAAGAGAAAAATGCCTGCTTGATTGCACATTATTATGTTGATGCTGAGATCCAAGCGCTTGCAGAAGAAACAGGCGGGATGCTCGGTGATTCGCTTGCAATGGCAAGATTCGGTCATAAACATCCAGCGCAAACACTGGTGGTTGCCGGTGTGCGCTTTATGGGTGAAAGTGCTAAAATCTTAAGTCCAAACAAAAAAGTCTTGATGCCAACTTTAGAGGCAGAGTGTTCATTGGATGTGAGCTGCCAAGAAGATGAATTTAAAGCATTTATTGCAGCGCATCCAGATAGAACAGTGGTGGTTTATGTCAATACATCTGCTCGTATTAAAGCACTTGCTGACTGGACAGTCACCTCCTCAAGTGCACTTGAAATTTGTGAATACTTGGATCAAAAGGGCGAGAAAATCCTCTGGGCGCCAGATAAGTACCTTGGTCGTTGGATTGAAAACAAAACAGGTGCTGACATGGTTCATTATAATGGCGCGTGTATTGTTCATGAGGAGTTTAAAGCAAAGGCTTTATATGATTTAAAAGCAACCTATCCAGAGGCGGCTATTTTGGTGCACCCTGAATCTCCAGCTGAAGTTGTGGCATTGGCTGATGTGGCTGGTTCAACTTCACAATTACTTGAGGCATCAAAGCGCCTGCCAAATAAAGTATTCATTGTCGCTACAGAGACAGGTATCTTCTATAAAATGAAACAATCCTCACCGGATAAAACCTTTATTGAAGCGCCAACGATGGGCAAAGGTGCAACCTGTAAATCATGTGCACAATGTCCGTGGATGGGAATGAATTCCTTAAAGAATTTAGCCGAGGTATTAGAGTCTGAAGCAAATGAGATTATCGTGCCAGATGAAATCAGAGAAAGGGCGCTGATTCCGCTTGAGCGCATGGTGAACTTTCAAAATCAACAAAGATAATACTTATCATAATTGGAAACAGAGATGCATTTAAATACATTACAGATTACCGAGATAGACCAAGATGTCATTGAAGACATGGTAGATCAAGCACTTTTGGAAGATATTGAATCAGGTGATATTAACGCACTTTTAATTGATGAGGATGAACAGGTACAGGCGAAGGTGATTACACGTGAGGATATGGTGCTTTGTGGAAAAGAGTGGGTTTTAGAGGTGTATCGACAGGTTGACCCTGAAGTCACGCTACATTGGCACTACCAAGATGGTGATCAGGTTAAAGCGAATGAAACTTTATTTGAAGTGGAAGGCTTAGCCAGAGGGATTCTCACTGCAGAGAGAACAGCGCTTAATTTTTTGCAAATGTTATCGGCAGTCGCCACCAAAACACAGCATTATGTGGCAGCGCTCAAAAACTATAAAACAAAAATATTGGATACCAGAAAGACAATCCCTGGCTTTAGATTGGCCGAGAAATATGCGGTAAGCTGTGGTGGTGGTGTTAATCATAGAATCGGGCTATTTGATGCATTTTTAATAAAAGAAAATCATATTGCTGCTTGTGGTCACTCTATTTCTCAAGCTGTAGCGAAAGCAAGAGCGATTGGCAAAGATAAACTCATTGAGGTTGAAGTTGAAAACTTTGATGAGCTTAATGAGGCAATAGAGGCTAAATGTGATGTGATTATGTTGGATAATTTCTCACTTCAAGATATGGCTAAAGCTGTGAAGCTTGTAGATGGAAAGGCTGAGTTAGAAGCATCTGGTAATATGACATTTGAACAGTTAGAAGATGTGGCAAAGACAGGCGTTGATTATATTTCTACTGGTGGACTGACTAAACATATTCAAGCAATTGATCTATCTATGCGCTTTATCTAAAGCACCTCTACTCGCTTTTTAGCGTTCTAGATAAAAGCTTTTCCACTGCCTTTTTAGCAGGGTAGTTTTCATGTAACACTTGATAAATAACCTCAACAATGGGCATGTCAATATGCTGCTTTTGTGCCAAATGGTAAATTGCTTTGGTTGTTGCAATACCTTCTACAACCTGTTGAACCGTATCCGTTGCCTCTTTTTGTGTTTTGCCTTGACCTACTAATAGCCCAAAGCGTCTGTTTCTTGATTGATTATCTGTGCAGGTAAGCACCAAATCTCCAAGTCCACTTAATCCGCTGAATGTCTCTACTTTAGCGCCAAGTGACAAGCCAAGCCGGATCATTTCCTTTAATCCGCGAGTTATTAATCCAGCTCTGGCATTTGCGCCAAAGCCCAAGCCATCTGAGATGCCACAAGCAATAGCAAGTGCATTTTTAACTGCGCCACCAACTTCAGCACCAGTAATATCATCTGAGCTATAGCAGCGAAAAGCACGATGATTGAATAGATGCTGAACTTCCTTTGCATAGTTAAGATCAGATGAAGCCGCTACCACAGCTGTGGGCAAATTGCTTGCAACTTCTTTAGCAAAGCTTGGGCCCGTAATAAGTGCATAAGGCGTATCTGGCAGATATTCACAAGCAATTTGATCAAGTAGCTTATAACTTGAGTGACAAAAGCCTTTTGTTGCTGAGATGAGTTTTTGCTGGTGAATATAAGGTGCAATCGATTTTAGCGTGTTTTCAAAGGCAATGCTTGGTGTGCTGATAAGGATATACTGACAGCTTTTAATAACTTCTAACCAGTTATCAATAACCTTTAGCTTTTCCGGGAAAGGAATTCCGGGCAAGTACTTTTCATTACAGCGGCTTTCAAGCATCTTTTGATAGCTGTTATTGTCTCTAACATAAAGGTATACATGGTGAGATTGAGCCAAATGGATGGTCAGAGCGCTTCCCCAAGATCCTGAACCAAATACAAGAATATGTTTCATATTGATAACAACCCTCGATTAACTATTACTTTGTGGAGATGTGTGCTTTGAAAGGGCATCGATTGCATCATTAGGTAAATCCAATGTCGTTGTAGGGAAAGCAATTTCTGCACCATTGTCTTTGATGATTTGTCCAATTTTGAGCATAATTTCATCTTGAAGCGCTTGAAATCGAACCCAGTTCGTTGTTTTGGTGAAAGTGTAAATCATAAAGTTAATTGAATAGGAGCCAAACACACCTTCTATACTTGAGCCCATATTCGTATTCCCATTGACGATACAAACTAAAGTGGTACACTTTTGATCAATTGCCTTATGCTCTTTTAGCATCTGTTTAACACCTGATAAAATAGCAGGCAGTTTATCAAAGTCCTGATAACGAACACCAATATATTGAAGAATTCTTCGATTTGTCATTCTAGAGGCATTCACCACTGCTGTATTCAAAAATAGCGCATTAGGCACATAGATCGGGCGTTTATCAAAGGCGCGAATTAATGTTAGACGAAAGCTTATCTTTTCAACGGTTCCTTCAATTTTGCCATCAACGGTATAAATCCAATCACCAACAGAAAAAGGTCTGTCAATATAAAGGATAACGCCGCCAAAGACATCTGCAATAAGCTCTCTTTGTGAGATAGCAATGAAGCCCGCAACAATTCCAGAGAGTCCTGCTAGCGCGCCAAGCGGGATATCAAGGGAACTTAAAATGGTAAAAAAAGCAATGACAAGAATAACTGCTTGAGAGGCTTTATAGCTTGTTTCTATCATACTAAAGTCGTTATAGCCGCCATCTGTGCGTGTGTTTTTCTCAATAAAGTGATTCTTCACGCCTCGAGCAAAGGACATTAACACCCAGACGATGCAAAGTGTAATAAAAACTTTAAGCGCCATATAGGACATGGTTAAAAGTCCATTACTTGAACCGCTATGCAAATTAAGGATTTGGGTCACAATAACCCATAAGCCAATAATCCACATGACAATACGAAGCGGTTTATTAATTGATTGATAGAAAATGCGCAATATAGCCGATTTTTCTTTCAAACGCTTGTTGATGATGGCTAGAATAATTCGAATGATGATGTTAACAATAATGACACTCAGTAGAATAATCAAAATATGTAATACAGATTTCAGTTCAGGCGAACTTGTAAAATAAGACTCAACTGTTTGCATGTGATCTACTTTCTTACTTCCTTATAAGCGTATAGTTTATATCACGGCTAGCTGATTTGACAGTGCTTCTTGTTTGCTTTTTTCTAAGCGGTAAATATTACAGAGTAGCTATAAATGTTCGCCATCTATGATTAAAGTTTGTATCTGTAGTGATATCAGAGGGCTGTGTGTAAGCCAGCATGTGATCAATCACCGTAAAGTCATTACACAAAAGTGCAATATCACCACCAGCGGCAAAAAAATGATCAATTGCATCAGTGGCGGACTGATCAGGTTTGTTGGCAGCAAACATCCCCATATCATCACTAAAAATAATGCCTTGAAAATGTAGTTTTTCTCGAAGGTAAGTTTTTAACCAGAAGCTAGATTGTGAGGCAATGACATTATCTATTTCTGTCAAGGTGATATGTCCAACCATAATGCTATCGGCAAGTGATGCATTGATAAGTGCGATAAATGGTTGTAAATCTCTTTTCTCAAGTGCATTTAAAGAAATTGTATAATGTGCGGACTCTAGATGTGAATCGGCATCAATGGAGCCGTGCCCCGGAAAATGCTTAAGTACGCTTGGCATTTTCTTTTGTCTTAAGGTTTGAATATAAAGCGTAGCAAGTTCCACCACTTTTTTGGGGTCACTGGAAAATGCACGTGTATTAATCACACGGCTTTTGGCGTTATATAAATCAACTACTGGAGCGAAAGTGAAATCAACACCATGATTTTTAAGCTCACGAGCAAGCAAAGAGGCGTGTTGTATAACTTCTTTATCTGTTTTCTTTTCAAGCTCAAACAAAGACAAAAGTGGGTGAAAAGGGGGATGGTCAAAGCGCTGTACACGACCTCCTTCTTGATCTACTGATATGACAAGCTCCTCTCTTAGCGCCTTTATAGACTGAGTAAGAGTCTTCAGTTGAGAGGTGCTTTCATAGTTTCGCTTAAATAAAATGCATCCTAAAACACTTTTGTGGGTAAGGCGTTGAATGTCGTTTGCTGTAAGCTTTGTGCCTTCAATTCCAATAATAAAGTGCATATTTAAGGCTGATCAGTCTTGTTCTTAGTAGTGTCGTGCTCATCTTGTGTGACTGGTGGAGCGATGTTAGTTGCTGCTGTATCTGCACTAGAAGGTGTAACTACCGGTGAGGGGAGTGTGACAACACTTTGCTTTAATGCATTGGCCTTTTCTTGTTGGTATAAAGCATGCACGGTATAGCCAAGCGCAACAATAAGAATCAAAATAATAAGCCGATTAATATAATCAAATGCTTTCATTTTACCTTTTCTTGAGCGCTTATAGTCTAAATAGTCAATACGGTTTAATAGTCGGATAATCCTTTTCTCAGGAATACCCAAAGTTTCAGCATATTTACGAAAATAGTTTTTTAAGGATGGTGTTGGTAAGTTAAGTGAAAATATATCAGCCGATTCTTCCAGCATTTCAATTGTTTTTGCTGAAAAACTCATTTTGCTGGCAACACCTTCAACGGAAAGTTTATTCTTTTCTCGTATGGTTTTTAGGTATTGTTGATAGCTCTTCATCTTGTTAATAACTCAGTATCTCGGTATAGTTAGCTAGTATAATTCTCAATTGTAAGTGCAGCAACTCTTTTGCAGGCGCAAAGTAAGAAAATAGCCGAAGTTAAGCGTTGTTTGACGGATGATTTGTGTGAATATAATACAAAAGTAACCGATGGTTACTTTTAATTACAGGTAGTGGATTTTTTAGATTAAAATATGATAATTTAAAGTCTGAGCTTTGCTCATGCATTTATTTTCGTTGGGAGGAGGTGAAAAACTAGATGGCCATGAGCGAAGCGATCAAATTATATGATGAGAAGGAAATACGACAAGAGAAAAGGAGTGCTGATGAGGTTATAATGAGGCGGGCATTGCCCGAGGATACCGAAGCCATTTGTCAGATTATTCAGCAAGAGAGTGTTTATAAAGATACATTACAATATCCCTATCGACAGACTGAGCACAAGCGAAAAAGGCTAGCAGAGTTTACTGATCATGCTATTTTTCTTGTTGCAGTGCTTGAGGGTAGCGTTATTGGTGAGGTTGGGGTGAATATTGAAAAAAATCCTCGCCGTTCTTATGCAGGTAATATTTCTATTATTCTGGATGAGAATTATCGTTCTATGGGTATTGCAAGCAAAATGTTGAGCACACTTGTTGAGCTTTCTGATAATTGGTTGGGTCTAAAACGTTTGGAGCTGACGGTATTTTATGACAATAACCCTGCAATTTGCCTGTATGAAAAACATGGGTTTAAGGTGGAGGGAAGGCTTTGCCAGTATGCTCTAAGGGCAGGTAAATATGTTGATGTATTAACCATGGCAAGGCTAAAAGAGTAAAATTACCGACAAAATCGTAAATTTTAGGTTGAAAAGCGAATTTTTTTAACTCTCCTGTATTGTGGATGGAGTTAAATTGCATTAATCTATCTTGTGAGGTTTAAAATCATGATAAGTCAACATTGTTTCATTTAGGGGGAAACTATGGCTGCTACAATGCATTATATATTAAAGCCGAATGATGATTCGGCTAGTACATTTCCGTTGAGGGAAGTGGTGAAAAAACGTGTACAACAGTACTATAAAAATATTTCTCAGGAGGGCGAAGTGCCTGAGGATGTCTATCAGTTGATTATGGAAGAAACCGAGTGGCCAATGATTGAGGCGACAATGGAGTTTACCGGTCATAATCAAAGTAGATCGGCAAGAATTCTGGGGCTGAATCGTGGTACTTTCCGTAAAAAGCTCGAGCTCTACAGTATGGATGGCGTGAGCGATGATGATAATACCTAGTTACTTTGTATTATTTCGTTAGCTGATAGATATCAAATCGACTGCTTTTGCCAATAATCTGACTCGTAGGTTGTTTCTGGCAAAGCACGTCTCCTTTTCTTGGTCTTTTTACAATAACTTTTGATTGAGCTATTTCGCTTGCCTTATCAAAGAGTAAGCTATTATTGTCAGATAATGTGGCGTTTGTTTCACCGTGAAGCTGTTGTAAAAATTGCATATTTTTCTTCACTTTGGCTGATTTTTGTCTTTCAGGAAACATAGGGTCAAGATAGGCAATATCAAAGCCAGTAGCCTGATCTTGTGTGCTGTTAGCTTTATAAGTTGCACTATTTGCAAATAACAGCGTGATATTTTGCGCGATATGATAAAGCGCACTTTCTTCTGCGCGTATAAGCGCATCTTTGAAAAGTAAATAGGGATATGGAGAGTGCTCTAATGCTGTAACTTTATGACCTCGTGCGGCTAACATAAAGCTATCTTGTCCTAACCCGGCTGTCATATCAATGATATTTAATTGTCTTTTTAGCTTTCCTTCAACCGCTTTAATCAGATCAGGTTTTTGTGCTTTTGGGTCTATTTTTGAGCGTATGGCTGATGAGTTAAAATCAACACAAAGATAGCTGGAGTTAGGTGTTTGATTGAGTATCAGAGCATTATTCAATATGCTGAGATAAAATGTTGCTTTAGGCGGTGATTCCATAAATTGGCAGGGGATATTTGTATCGCTAATAAGTGCTTCAATCTGGGCTCTATCAGATGGCTTTGGGGTGTGGCAAATAACGGTATGCATGTTTTACTCTCTTTATTCTTTATTCTTTTTTGCTCTTGGATGCGATTGATCATAGGCACTTGCAAGTTGCTGAAAGTCTAAATGGGTATAGATTTGCGTTGTAGAGATATCACTGTGACCAAGTAGTTTTTGTACAGCCAGCAGATCTTTAGATGATTCAAGTAAATGGCTAGCAAACGCATGTCGTATCATATGTGGGTGAATATGTTTTTGTGCGTGTTGAAGTGCAAATTTTTCAAATCGCTTCTGTACGGTTCGTGGGGAAATAGCTTTGTTGTTTTTTGCACTAAAGAGATAGTTGCTATTGATGTTAAGCTTCTCTCGTGTCTTAAGCCAAAGTTGAATGGCCAAGATTGCTGCATTGCCAATAGGTACAATCCGCTCTTTTTTGCCTTTTCCAAGGACACGAAGAAGCTTTTGCGAGAAGTTAATATCTTCTAAGCAAATAGAGATAAGTTCGCTCAATCTGATTCCTGAAGAGTAAATGATTTCGAGCATCGCTAAATCACGAATAACAAAGACATCATCACTTTTAAGATTCAGTAGATTTTGCATTTCATCAACATCCAACGTCTTTGGCAGCTTTTTTTCGGCTTTTGGTGCTTTGATATTTTGTGCTGGGTTATTAGATAGTTGATGATATTCTTCTAGGTGTCTATAGAAAGAGCGAACGGCGCTGAGTTTCCTTTGAATAGAGCGCTGAGAGAGTTTTTTACTGTGAAGAAGTTTAATCCAAGATTTAATGTGTTGGCTTGTTGCTTGATTAAAGCACAGGTTATTTTTTTGTAAGAAATCATAAAAGGATAATAAATCACGGCGGTAACTATGAATGGTATGTTCAGAGTAATTACGCTGCTGGTGGAGAAAATCTAAAAATGAAGTAAGTTGGTTCAGCATGATTGTTCTCTTGTTTTAACTATGTTCGCCTCGGTGCCTATATTAGTATATATCAATAGCAGAGTGACCTATGATGGTAGGTGTGTTTTTTCATCAAAGTTATGGTAGGGTTCATGGGAGATTATAATGAGCCCATTGCCATTTTTATATTGTATTTCTACTTTGTTCTTTACAGCATGGTTACGAGCCCCTAGCTGACCATCAAAGGCAAGTTGTGCATCGTTGAGCGGGTATTTGCATCCAGTTAGAGTAATATTATCAAGTTGCATCAAAGGGATAATAGAAATCATTTTTCCTTTAACGTTTTCTATGGATGTGCTTGGGTTTAATAGAAAGCTGTAGCTATATTCATCAATGAGCTTAAGTGTCAGTAAAGATTTGTAACGAAGTAGAATAAAAATATTTGAAAGTGTATGGTCTAATTCGCCTCCGCCTGCACCAAATATCAAGACTTCTTTAAAGCCTTGATCATAGAGGTAGCTAAGCGCCTTTTCAAAATCAGTAAAATTTTGATCTTCTTTCAGTATATATTTACGTTTGATATCAGTTGTGAGTGATGTTGCTGAATCACCGTCACCAATGATGGCAACCAGTTTTTCAATCAAAGGTTTTGATGTGGCAATTTTATGATAAGCGCCATCGGCGCAGTAGAGGGGTAAAGTTTGATGCTGTTGTGTAATATAACGCTCACAAAAAGCTAAATTAACCTCTCCATTGATAAATAGAATTGCTTGCTTTGATGACATTGTTTAAACCCCAAGTGCTGTTATTCCTTGCCAAAGCTGTATCCTAAGGTAGTATGCATGGATATGCAAGTGGTCATTAAAAGGTGTTCAATGTATAAGCTGTACCATAATCCAAATTGTAGTAAGTCAAGAGCGGCGCTTAAATATATTCATGAGAGCAGTATTCCTTGTGAGGTGATAACCTATTTGTCAGCGCCATTAACGGAGCAAGATTTGCTTAGAGTAAAAAAGAAGCTCGTTCAAAATAAATTAGAGTTAGTTCGTATAACTGACAAGGCTTTTGAAGCATTAAATCTCAATCATGATCTGAGTGAAAATGATATTGTTCCTTTGTTAATGGAGCACCCAGAGTTGATGCAGCGGCCCATTCTAGAGACTGAAAATAAAGCGGCAATTGGCAGACCTCTGGAGAATATTTTAAATATACTTTGAATATACTGTGATTTCTTAATACAAAATAGTGAATATCTCAAAGAAAACAAGAGTATTGCCACTATCAGGATAAAGCTATAGAGCGCATAATTGGCACTAGGCAGGAGGCCTGGACTCATACACACTCCCCCTTTGTTACCTAGAGTTTATTACACGGAAGTTAATGGGTCTCTTGTTCTAAGTTATTTTCTAGTTTATGCTGTGTTAAATCATTCATATGGACAGCTAAATGCAAAAGATGCAAGATAAGTTAAAGCCAAACTTTGCGATGTTATTTGCACCAATTATCAGTATGTGTATTTTGACCGTTGGCAATACTTTCTATATGACATACACGACATTGGAATTGGAAAAAATGGGGCAGGCGAATTGGGTGATTGGTCTTGTTTCAGCAGCCTATTTTACTGGGATGATGCTAGGGTCTTATTTCACACAGAAATTAATTGTTCGCATTGGCTATATTCGAGGCTATGTGCTTTTTGCCACAATGATGGCTTTAGGTGCAATGCTGCAAGGGATTTTTTATGCCCCTATTCTTTGGGGTGCATTTCGCTTTATTTGTGGCTATGCTTTGGCTGGACTTTTTATTGTGGTGGAAAGCTGGTGTCTTGAGGGGGCGGGAAGTGCCTATAAGGGCAGAGTATTATCGATTTATCTTTTGTTATATTATTTTGTTCAAGCATCAGGTCAGTATTTATTGAATATTGATTTTGGTAGTGTCCTTTTGGCTTTTTGTGTTATTTCCATGTTCGCTTCATTGTCAATTATTCCAGTCAGTTTGACCAAGTTTGAAATGCCACGTCAAGAAAGAGTTGAGCTCTTATCTCCTTGGGTCATCTTTAAAAGAGCGCCTCTTGGAATATGGGCGTCATTTGTTGCTGGTGTGATATTGGGAAGTATTTATACAATATATCCACTATTTTTAAAACAAGTTAACTATCCTGCCGATACAATATCAACGATGATGTTTGCAATTATTATTGGTGGAATGCTACTGCAAATTCCAATTGGCAAGCTCTCTGATATTATGGATAGAAGAAAAGTGCTTCTTTTTATGCTAATTGGTGCAACCGTTGTCTCTGTGCTTGTCTGCTTAATTCATAACTCTTTTTATGAGATGATTCTTCTTTCATTTATTCTTGGAGGATTAACCTTCACGATTTATCCTATCTCAATCAGTCATACAAGTGATTATTTGGATCCAGATCAATTGGTGGGTGTTATTGGCCTTTTGGCATTAGCCTATGGTGTGGGGTCAATGTTTGGTCCTGTGTTGGCAACTTCTTTTATGTCGATCTTTGGCAGTTTTGGTTTCTTTATCTTTGTCGCTATTATGTGTATCGCTTTGATTTTGTATACACTATGGCGCTTTAGTGTCAGGGTAACCCCTGCGGCCGAAGATGATAAAGTTCAGTTCCAGCAAATGGCGCCGGAGTCTTCAGCTGCTTCTGAGGCATTGGTTGAGCAGCAGCTAATAGATGACAAAAATGATTCATAGCCATTTTAGTTTTTTTAACAGAAGATATTGGAGTATAAAAAATACAATTAAGATAATACAGACAATGGCAAAGCCAAGGGCACTGTTTGCCCCTGGGATGCCGCCAACATTAATTCCAAGGAGACCCGTAATAAATGTTAAAGGCAGAAAAATAGCGGTAATGATGGATAAAACATACATGCGGTTATTTAGGTTTCCCTGAGTAATGGCTACAATTTGATCATAGATAATGCTAACGCGTCCATGGAGTGTTTCAAGATCTTCAAGTATCCGTGTGTAAGTGTTAGCAATCTCTTGAATATAGGGGGCTTCTTTATCATTAAACCAAGTTAGCTTATCAGTCTGGATGCGCAATATGGCTTCTCGTTGTGGTAAAAGGTAGCGTCGAAGGAGAATAATCTTGCGCTTAAGTGCGTTTAGATCACTATAAATATGGCCGTTAGCAGTGTTAAGCTTTACTGTTTGATTGATTTGATCTTCAAACTGATCAATTGAGTGATCAATTTTAGCGCATGCCTCAAGTGAACTATCTGTGACAGCCAATAGAAAATCATTAATGAAATCAGAAGCACTAACGGGGCCTGTGCCAGTATTGAAACTATTAATAACTGTTTTAACGGAGTTCAGCTCATACTTATGTACGCTCACAATCAAGTTTTCTTGCACATATAGCCTGACAGAGATCATATCACCTGTATTTTGCAAAGTGGTGTTTTTATTGACACCTCTAATGGTGCAAAGAAGGGTATTGTTATTGATAATGGTTCTGGGGCGAGTATCTTTTGCGCATAGCACATGTGAGGCAAACTCTGGAATTACCTTGGTATCACGAAGAAATTTTTGTGCAATTTTGAGATCAAGTTGGATCCATAAAAGCTGATCTTTATATTCAGAAAAGTTGATATTGCTTTCAAGCTTATTGGCATGTCCCTTTTTATCCAGCTGATAAATGGCAATATGCTCTTTCATCTGTAATCCTTTGATAAACTGATATGATTATGATTGTAGAGAACAAATAAAATGCGCGCAAATTTTCTTGGTATATACTAAAAGATACATTTAATGTTGTTGCTTTGTTGTATGTTAGGGCTTGGGAAATTTAGGGTTAAAAATTTTGCCATTCACACGATAGAATCGCACATCAGCGCACTTGTTTCACTTTTGGTGGTGTTAGTTCTTGCCTTGATTCAATTGTTTTATATGCCTCAAAATGACTATATGCTAAGTGCTATTATCAGTGCCACTTTATTTAGTGTTTACCAGCCGAGGCTCTTTGGCAAATCGATTAATCTGAAGCTTATAATGGGGCTTATTATTAGTTTGTTATTAGGCGTGGTAGTCTTTTTGGCAAGCTACTTATATTATCTAAATTTCGTGGGTTACACGCTCGTGTTGGTGATATTGCTTATGCTAACTTGTATGAGCTGTTGTGCACGTTTACATATTAGCGCAGGCGTATGGATTCTAACGGATATCTACATTGTTTTTTCAGGTTTTTCTGGGGATGTTATACATGCGTTATATACGGGTGTTTTCGCTTCATTGGCAGGGCTCTTATTGGTGCTAGTTCTCTGGTTAAAGAACTTTATTTTTCATCCAAATCGATACCGAACAATGAGAAAAGAGGTGCTCTTTCCTAAGCATTCATTTCATTTGAGTAAAGGGGTGCTGTTATATTCTCTAAGGCTTGTAGTGGCTGTATTATGTGCGTTGATTATTAGCTATTATTTTGATTTGTTTGCTGGGTTTTGGGTTCCAATGACCGTTTTTGTGGTAATGAAGCCAAGTATCCATAAAACCTTAAACGCACTAAAGCATCGTTTATGGGGAACAATCATTGGTGCTATGCTTGCACTGCCTATTGTGCTGTATATCCACTCAAGTATTATCATTTTGTTGATACTGCTTATATGTATCTACGGTATTGTTATTACCTTAGCAAAACACTATGGCGCTTATACATTCTTTTTGACATTGGGTGTGATTATTGCCCCCGCATTGGGGCATTATTTCTCTGAGAAAATGCTCTTAGAAGCACGCGTTAGTGCAACTTTTATCGGGCTTGTCACCGTGATGGTTATTGTTTTATTTGCCTATTCACCTAAAGCAATTAAAAGACTGCAAAATAAATATAGGGCATATTAGGCTTTTAGCTGAGGGTTCCTGACAGAACAGTTAGCTTTTGACGATTATGTGGTTTGACTACAAGATATAACTTGTCTCCATCGTTGTTTTGAGCGATATCATAGCCATCAAGCTCTCCAAATTTTGATGATATAGAGTTACTATAATCCAAGAAGGTATTGCTTTTAGAGTTATATTCCTGAAAATAAAAAGTTCCAGAATCTATAGTTACGTTGTTCCCTGGATTGAATTTAGGAAATAACCCGCTGAGATATACATGGTCATTGTAAGCAAAAAAGCGAACAGGGGCCTCTTGAATGATGAAGCCTGAGTCATCATATTTGGGGAAGTTGAATGTATTTTTTAAGATAAATTGCTTTCCATCGTACTCATAGACTGGTGCTATAAGATTTACGCCAAAAGGGTAATTTTGGCTGATTGACTCAATTATATAGGTTAAAAATAGATTCCCTGTTTTTTTATCATAGGCTAAATGAGGGTAGGTGATTGAGCAATATTGAGATATGTTTTGACACTTTTGAGTGGGCTCATTAAATAGAATCTTATTCCATGTCTTTTGGTTAATGTCATATTTCTGCACCTGCAAAGTGTCATGCGCATTAAGATAAGTAACATAGATGTTTCCATTTTGTTCTACAGTCATTGCAGGCTCTTGACCAGAATGGTTGGACAGCTGAAAGTTGTTAGATATAGGCTTTATCTTGTCTGATGGTGTTGCAGTATCATAATAGCCAATTCGTAGTCTATTTTGCCTAGAGTGATTATTGCCTAAAAATGCACCAGTTTCACTAAAAGCAATATAAATTTTACTACCTGTCCAATCTCTTTTTAAGGTGGCAATACTTGACCATGGTGTAATATAGCCTGGAGTAGAGGTGTTTAATAGTTGTATGGCTTTATGTGTTTGCGCTGAATACATGCTAAAGTGAACGAAACCTTCAGTTGTCCCTGTATTAGTTGAAGAAAAGTATAAATTATCGTTCTTATCAGATATACATGAATTTTCTGTATTATTAGCATTAATTTGATAGGCTGGAGTCCATTTTTTATTTTTATACTGATATACCTGATAACTGTTTTGTTGTTCTGGAGCTAAAATAGTAATTTGGTCAGCTTGCATTCCTGTGACTAATAATGGAGCTGTAGAGCCAAGCATATTCACATTAAGTTGCGTAAGTGATTGATTAAAGAAGCTTCTATTACCATTTTTAACGGTATGGATATGTTGTATTTTTGATAAGCCTTTTCCACCTGTACTTAAGGTGATTATATGATTGCATGTATCTGCATTGGTCGGTGTGATGGTGAAAGTTTCTGAGCCAGCGTTGACAGTTAATTTAAGCTTTGATGGAGATATAGTGAATTTATGCTCACATGTATCATTTTCACTGATTTGTATAGTTTTAGTTGCTGTACTTAGTTTAATCGGGTTTTTTGCGTTTAACGAAACTTCTACTAGGTAGCTTTCTCCTTGAGTAAGTGCATCTGGTATAGCGGAGATAGAAGTAGTAATCGGGTTATCATCTTTGGGCTGGCTGCTATCAGATCCGCCGCCACCACAGGCAACTAATATTTGACTTAATGCTAATACAAATAAACTCTTTTTCATCTCTTTCCCCCTGTAATCATAAAAGTATATCAGAGGTGATTATGGGGTAAGAGTATATCTCTAGTGTGTATTATTGTTAATAAACTGTAAATTTATTATCAAACTCATCTGCAAAAAGCGTTAGGCGGTTATAATACATGACTGTAATTAGTCATACCGTTAATTGATAAGGCACTTCCACAATTACACGCGCCTTACCTTTTGTTTCGCTGCGACTCACGGTTTTAAGTCCCCAGCGTAAAAGCGCCGTTTTTTGATTATGTAACAGGCTTTGCCAGAAGCGGGTGGTTTCTGCTTTTGGTAAAACCAGTACCGAAAGCCCTTTTTCTGGTTCTTTTAGATCACGTTTTCTAATGTATTTAATTAAGGGTCTTGTGATAGATTGATATTGAGACTCAAGTATAACAAGCTCTTCTGGGAAATTAAGCTCTTTCCATAGGCGTTGTAACTTGGCAGTTTTTTCATCATTTAAATTAACAACAACAGGTGTGACATCTTTTGAAATTTTGCGTGCAAACTCAAGTGCAGCAATGGTGCCTTTATGTAGTTTTGAAATAGGGACAACTACTTTTGACTCTGAGTCTTTATGTAGTGAGGCTTCCATCAGCCCCATATCAGTGCTTAAGGAGAGCTCTCTATCAACACGAGTATAGTGTTTATTAATAATATAAAAGATAAAGATTAAAATCGGTAGTGCAACAATAACAATCCAAGCACCTTCAAAGAACTTGGACTCAATAACGACAATAACAGCGATAAAAGTACACACACAACCAAAGCTATTAATAGAGGCTTTGATCCACCAGCTTCGTACCTCACGCCTTTGTTTATGCCAAAAGTGAACAAGGCCAGCTTGACACAGGGTGAATGCTAAAAATACACCAATGGAATATAAAGGAATAAGGGCACTTGTATTGGCATCAAAAATAATGATAAGAACACAAGCAAAAACAGCCAAAGCAAAAATACCATTACTAAAGGCAAGTCTATCTCCCACGTTTTGTAGCTGTCTTGGTAAAAACCCATCTCGACTGATCATTGAAGCTAAAAGAGGGAAGCCTGCAAAGGAAGTGTTAGCAGCGAGAAGTAAGATAAGGCAGGTGACAGTTTGAAGCAAATAATAAAAAAAGCCATATCCATAAATTTTATGGCCAATTTGTGATAGTAAACTTTGATCGGTTAGTGGTTGGAGTTCGAGTTTTGCTGCTAAAAAAGAAATGCCAAGAAACATCGAGATCAGAAGGATTACTAAAACCATTAAAGTGATCGCTGCATTTTTTGCTCGCGGTTTTTTGAAAGATTTCACGCCATTGGCAACCGCTTCAATTCCCGTCATCGCTGAACATCCAGATGAAAATGCACGTAAGATAAGAGTCAGTGTTAACACGCCTGTAATAGGTGCCATCAAATCATTTGCATGACTATAATCAACAGGTGATAAGTTGCCTGTTAAGTAGCGATAACCACCAATGCCAATCATCACTAGAATCACAACAACAAATGCATAAGTTGGCCACATGAAGGCACTTGCCGATTCTCTAAGCCCTCGAAGATTCATCCACATAATAAGGATAATAGCAATAATTGCCAGTAAAACTGCATGCCCTGAAATTTCAGGAAAGGCTGAAGTAATGGCGAGAATGCCCGCTGAAACACTCACAGCAACAGTTAAAATATAATCCAGCATTAAAGCGCCAGCAGCAAGTAATCCCATGAAGGTTCCAAGGTTTTCTCTGGCAACGATATAAGCGCCGCCTCCCTCTGGATAGGCATCGATGGCTTGCTTGTAGGAAACCCCAACAATAACAATCAAAAGCGCAATAAACATGGCAATATGTAGTGACATGCTAAGAGCAGCTGTGCCGGCTAGAATCAAAACAGTTAAAATCTCACCTGTCGCATAAGCAACAGAGGACAGGGCATCAGAAGAAAAAATAGCTAAGGCGTGTTTTTTTGAGAGTGCATGCTCTTCAGCATTTGCTTTTGGTATTGGATCCCCAAAGATCAGGCGTCCAATTCTCATAGTATCTATCCGGTGTTAAGGTTGTATAAAACTGCTGTGAAATGTACACCAAAAACCTTTTTTTGGCAAATGGTACTCATTTTTCAGATGGGGCTGTCTTATTAAATACATTCACTAAAATCCAACGAGTCTCAGGGATTAACGTTGCATTGATGCCATAGCGTTGTTGTTTAAAATTAAAACTCATATACCAGTTATCTCTATGCTCGTATTTTTGAATGTAAGCAAGTAGGGTTTCAGAAGCACTGTTAAACAAAGCACTCTTAGACGCTTGACCCTTTAGTTTCTTTTGTGTAATTGTTTTGGTGCTCATGAAATATGTGAGGTTTTTTTCTCCCAAATGAGTTGTTGAACTGGCAACGGCAAGTGCATTTTGAGTCATTAAGAAAAAGCTGCCAAAGTATGCTTTAGGGAGCATAAGTGAGCTAGCTAAGTTTGACAGTGTAATATCGATTGAGGAGACGGCAAGTAGTTTACCTTTATCATAGATAGGGTAAGAGGCAGTTACCATCAGTCCATCTCCAACTAAATCCATATAAGGTGCAGACCAGCCAACTTTTTTGTTTTTAAAATCAGCGGCAAGATAAAAAGGACTTTTGGTTGGGTTTTTGTTGTGAACTGCATCTTGTAGCGGGACATAAGGGTAAATAGCCATCAGCTCATTGGCTGTTGTGATATAAACCCAGCCATCATTAAAAAATTGATAAAGGCTCGGAAATACCGCTTTAATCTCAGAGATCGCTGCAATTTCTCGCCAAAGCTCAGGGGTGATTTTCTTCTCATTTAATATATAGCTTGAGAGATAGGGCACACGGTAAGCTAGATTTTGATTATTTTGCGTTGCTGTAAAGCTCAAAGCGCGAATATTCTCTTGTACATCACTTTTGCTTAATAGATCACCTTTGTTGAAGGTTTTAAGCGTTGATAAATTTTGATAATGCATCAGATAGCGATTCCCAAGAAAAGTTGCTGATTTTGACACTGCTGTTAGCTTCTCATTAATCTCTTGTGCCATTTTATTCAACATGAAATTTCGAAACGTTGTATCTTGCTGCATATTTGCAGCAACACCCATTGTTATCGTTAAGAAACATATAGATATAAACATGATTAACTTTTTCATTTAACCCTCGTGATGGCTGTTTGGCTGCTATATCCATGAGTGTAGCTAGAAGGTGATTTTTTTCAAAGTGAGTCATATCATTTTAGGGATTTTTATAGGCTAAGCGGGTATTACACTTTTGTCAGAAGAAAAATTCCAAAAGAATGGCTTGTATTTTATTTCGATGGGCTTATTATGCCTATTTATCAAACTTGATTTGTAAAAAAGACGTTTATGTTACGAAAAATTATTAAAACGTTAATCCCTAATCGTGGGGAAGTTTTTTTTGACTTATTTATAAAAGCGACAGATTGTGTCTGCCATGCCTCTAATTTACTGGTTGATATTATCAATGAGAAAAACCCTGATAAATCAGCCAAGCTTGCTGCAGAGCTTAGGATGCAAAGGCAGCGGGCGGTCGATGTTAATAAGGAAATAGCAACGCAGTTGAATCAGCAGTTTATTACGCCTATTGATCGAGGGGATATTTTTCATTTAGCAGGGGTGCTGTTAAAGCTGACAAAGCGGATTATTAAAATCAATAAAAAATTGCAGCTTCACGGCATTGGTGCAGACACAGATGATTGTTTAATCCGCTCGGTGGAGACACTGCAAAAAATCACCGAAACGCTTAAGGTGCTAATGGTCGCCTTTAAAGCTAAAGATGAGCAGCAAATCAAACTACAAGATCAGAAAGTAGCTGAGCTTGAAGAGGGTGTTGTTGAAGATTTGGGGCATGTATTAGAGCAAATTAAAATCCAGCAATATGATGCGTTAACAGTGATTAAAATTAAAGAAGTTTACAAAGCGATTGAATCAGCAGTTGATACCAGTGTAACGCTGTGTGATGGCGTGATGCGTGTTTATGTGAAGGAAATATAATATGCTAATCGTTTTGATTTGCATTATTGTTATTGCGCTTTTCTTTGAGTTTATTAATGGCTTTCATGATGTTGCTAATGTGGTTGCAACGCCGATTGCATCAAAATCACTCTCACCCTATCAGGCCATTATTCTGGCAGCAATATTTAACTTCGTGGGTGCTTTTTTAGGCACAGCGGTTGCAACAACCATTTCAAAAGGGCTTGTTGATGCTAATGTGATTACACATTTGGTGCTGATATCAGCACTCATCGCTGCGATTGGCTGGAATCTCTTTACGTGGTATTTTGGTATTCCGTCGAGTTCATCTCATGCGCTTATTGGCTCTTTGGTTGGCGCAGCGATTGCTGTGAGTAATTTTCAAAGTGTGCATTATGGGACGTTAATTGGCAAAGTCATTATTCCGATGATCTTCTCCCCTATTTTGGCATTTTTTATTGCGTTAATTTTGGTGATTATCGTCTTTCGAATTTTATCAAAGAGTAAAAGGCCAAGAAAAGCGAATAATTTTGTACGCGAGTTGCAGGTTTTCTCAAGCAGTCTTTTGGCATTAAGCCACGGCTCAAATGATGCGCAAAAGACCATGTCAATTATTACCCTTGCGCTCTTTAGTTTCGGGGTTGTGAGTACGGTGTCACATATTCCTGTATGGGTGATTGCACTTTGTGCTTTAACCATGGCGCTTGGGACGCTTGCAGGCGGAATGCGTATTATCAAGACGCTGACGACAAGAGTGGCAAAACTTGGTCCTGCAAATAGTTTTTCAGCTGAACTTAGCTCAGGACTTTTAATCTTAGGGGCATCACATGTTGGTTTACCTGTCAGTACAACACAGGCTGCTTCAGGTTCAATTATGGGTGCAGGTTATCCTGAAAGTGGCGGTGTCAACTGGCGTGTAGTCAAGGCAATGGCAACTGCTTGGCTGCTAACACTGCCGTGCTGCATGATAACAAGTTTTGTTATTTACAAGCTTTTGGCACTTATTTTTGGTGATTTGGGTATCTCTTTAAACATCTAATCAAGACTGTGTAAGTGTTATTTTCTCTTCTCTAAAAAATTCAAGCTTCGCTACTCGAGGAAATAAAATTATGCTATTATTTTGACGGATTTGATTATTAAAGAGATATTTATGTCGAGTAAAAAAGTTGCCACGATTGATCTTGGTTCAAATAGCTTTCATATGCTGATTTCTGAGATTTACACAGATGGCGAAATCAAAGAGTTGTATCGCGGTAAAAGCAAAGTGCAGCTTCGCTCTGGTCTAACAGAGGCGCATGGACTTACGGATGAGGCGCAAGAAAGAGCGCTTGAGTGTTTAGAGAACTTCACACTTTCACTGAAGCATTATCAAGTTGATGAAGTAAAAGTTGTTGGGACTTATACGCTTCGTAAAGCAAAGGAGAATATTGCTACATTTTTAAAACGTGCAGAGCAGATACTGGAAGCAAAAGTAGAAGTGATTTCAGGTGAAGAAGAGGCGCGTTTAGTATATGTTGGCGCCTCAGCCAATACAAAAGCACAGAAGAAAAAAGCGCTGATTGTTGATATCGGTGGTGGTTCAACTGAGCTTGTGATTGGCAAAAATCAAGATCTTAAAGCCTTGGTTAGTCTTGAAATGGGCTGTGTAAGCATGCAAAATAAATTTTTTGCTGATGGTCTTTTGACGCTGAGTAATTTCACAAGAGCAATCCAGCATGCCTGCCAGCTGATCGAACCAATTGCAAATGAATATCTTCAGCATGGGTGGGAAATGTCTTTAGGTTCTTCTGGAACCATTCGTTCTATCGCTGATGTTGCACTGGCAAATAACTACTCTGATGGCGCGATTACACGTGAGGTTATGGAAGCTTTGGCAGTAAAACTTTTAGAGAAAAAAGTGGTTGCCAACATTCACTTTAATGGACTAAGGCAAGATAGAGAGAGTATTTTAGCGGGTGGCTTTTGTGTTCTTTATGCACTTTTTGATCGCTTGAATATTAAAAAAATGTTGAAATCTGATGGTGCGTTAAGAGAGGGGATGCTGTATGAAATTGTTAATAACTATCACTAAAAAAACATATGTGATGTAATCTTAAAATATGATTATGCAACCGCTTGCTTATCGAGTAAGACCAAAAAAACTAAGTGAATATGTTGGCCAGTCCCATCTTGTTGGCGAGGGAAAAATACTGTTAAGAATGCTTGCCAAAAACCAACTTGTGTCTATGATTTTTGTCGGCAATCCGGGCGTGGGGAAAACGACTTTGGCAAAGTTATTAGCAGGCAGTTTAAACTGGCAGTTTATAGAGCTTTCTGCTGTACAATCTGGGGTTAAAGATATCAAATTAGCCGTTAACAAAGCACTTGAAAGTGAAAAAGGAACGGTGCTTTTTCTAGATGAGATACATCGTTTTAACAAAGCACAGCAAGATGCACTCTTGCCACATGTTGAAAATGGTACACTTGTTTTAATTGGCGCAACTACAGAGAATCCTTTTTTTGCAATTAATAATGCATTGTTGTCACGAATGACAGTTTTGCGGCTCAATGCATTGTCTTTAGATGATATCAAATCACTGGTGCAGCATGCACTCATTACAGATGAAATTTTAAAAGAGCATCAGATTTCGATGGACAGTGAAGTCATCGAGCATCTTTATCACATCAGTGATGGGGATTCTCGTCGCGTGTTAAATCTGATTGAGTCTATGTTTATTATTTCTGATCCAAAAGAAAAGAAATATCACTTTACAGTTGATCTTCTAAAGTCTGTAGCAGGTGAGTATGCGCATAAGATGGATAAAGGCGGGGATTATTTTTATGATCAACTCTCAGCATTTCATAAATCAGTACGAGGGTCAGACCCTGATGCTGCAGTTTTTTGGCTTGCGAATATGATTGAAAGTGGAGCTGACCCCTTTGTTATCGCAAGAAGAATGCTTTGTATTGCATCGGAAGATATTGGTAATGCTGATCCCAAGGCACTCACAATTGCTTTGGATGCTTGGCAGTCCTACGAGCGTCTGGGTTTACCAGAGGGGCGTTTACCTTTAATTCAAGCTGCAATTTATTTGGCAGTTGCCCCAAAATCAAATGCCTCTTATTTGGCATATAAATCTGTTTTTAAGGATCTTAAGGCGCAAACGCAAATAGAGGTACCTTATCATTTAAGAAACATTGAGGTGGCAGGGAGCGCTCAGGTGAGAGCACAATATAAATACCCACATGATTATCCAAATGCGTATGTTAAACAGCAGTATTTGCCAGATGGCGTGTTAGGTGGGTACTATAAACCAAATAATCAAGGATTAGAGATTAAGATTTCAGAAAAGCTGAAACGCCTTCGTTGATTGATTTTTGTTCCAAGAGTCAAAAGCAAGATAAAAAGAGCTTTGAAATGCGATCACATGGGCTTTATTTTGTTTTGGTTTGTGTATAATGTTCTATGAGTATAAAAAATTTGTGACTAAGTTAATCAATGAAAAAAGCAAATATTATTGCATTACTACAGCAAAAAGGCGGCTCTGGTAAAACGACCACGGCGATGAATATTGCAGGCGGTCTTCGTGAACTGGGATTTCATGTTCTTGTCGTGGATATGGATAAAGACAAACCGGATGCTTGGTCGTGGGCAGCAAAAAGTGAAGAGTTTGCTGACTCGGTGATTCAGGTTGATGAGAAAAATGCACGTGAGGCGTTATCTGGTGTCAGGGAAAAAGCTGATTTTGTGATTATTGATACGCCACCTAATTTTCAAACAGCGGCACTTAAAGCTGCGCTTTTATCTGATCTGGTGGTTATTCCAGCAGCACCAAGTGGAATGGATCTTTCAGGGCTTTTGGAAGCGAAAGATTTAGCACTCACCGCAGATCGTCCCTATAAGCTTCTTGCTAATCGTGTCCTTAAGAACTCCAATATGTCTCGTAGTCTTTTAAATGTGCTGGAAGAAGAAGGTCAAGCATTTAGCACTTATATTCCACAGAGTGTGAAGTTTGTTGAAGCAGAGGCAACAGGACAATATATAGGTGAATACGCGCCTGAAAGCTATGTGCATATACAGGTGAGAAAGCTATCCAAAGAAATCGTGGCACTTTTTGAGAAGGCAAGTGTATGAGTAAAATTTCACTTTCAAATCGAAAGCGTATCTCGGATTTAAATCAGAAAGTAGATACAACGAGTGATAAAAAAGATGAATTGTTAGCACTCCAACTTCAGGAAATTAATCAAGAAGCTGAGCGTGCCAACTTGCTTAAAGATATTATTTTAACTGAGTTATTACCAGACCCAAACCAGCCAAGAAAAACCTTTAGAAATATTGATGCTCTGGCAAAAAGTATTGAAGAGAACGGTATTATTCAGCCAATCATTGTCACACCGAAAAAAGAAGATGGGTTTTATCATATTATTGCTGGCGAGCGGCGCTTTAGAGCGGCCAAACAAGCAGGACTTCATGTTATTCCATGCATTTTGCGTGAGGAAGCAGATAGTGATATTTTGATTTTGCAGCTTCTTGAAAATGAGCAACGTGAAAAGGTTTCCCCTTTTGAAGAAGCAGATGCACTTGTGGAGCTGGTGAGTCATAAGAAGGTGCCAAAGGCACATGTTGCAAAGTCACTTGGACGTGATCCAAGTTGGATTTCAATGCGCTTGAAATTGGCAAAAGCTTCAAGTGTTATTCGTGCGCTGTCAAAGGATGGCTTTGTTGATGATGTCAGAACCTTATACGAGCTTAAAAAACTTGAAGATGAATTGCCGCAGGTGGCAAATGAGTTTATTAGGAAAGTGCGTACAAATCGTGTTCAAGGTGCTTACAGGCAGGCAATCAAGCGAGCAAAAGATAATTGGCATAAAAAAGAGCTCGCTGAAGATCAGAAGCTTGAAGCAATCAAAATTGAAAGTGTTTCATTATTAGACAAGGGTGAGCTGTGTTTAAAAGCAGCAAATGAGCATGCGGGGCATCGTTATACATTTTCTTTCTCTGACGAGGCGTTTAAACAGTTAAAATCATTGCTTTTAGACGAATAATGGCGATAACCTATGAAATTGGCAATTTTCCAAGCAGATCATATTCCAGAGTATCGTCATAAAATCTCAGGGGGAAATTACCCCAACATGTTTGCAAATTTATTCTTAAAAGTATCTGCAATTGTTGATTTGGAAGTTTTTGATGTCACAAAGGGAATTTATCCTGATAACTTTGACAGCTATGATGGGTTTATTATTACTGGTTCAAAAGCCACTTGTTTTGAAAAAACACCATGGATTGTACGTTTAGAAGAGCAAATTCAACATCTTTTTGCAATGGGAAAACGGATTATTGGTATTTGCTTTGGTCATCAAATTTTGGCGCAAGCATTAGGAGGTAAGGTGGAAAGAGCTGATACTGGTTGGGGAGTTGGTGTGCACTCTATTCATATGCTCTCACAGAAGCCTTGGATGCAGCCATTTTATAATCATGTTAGTTTGACCTTTTATCATCAGGATCAAGTGAAACATTTGCCTGAACAGGCAGAGCTGGTTGCAACGAATCAATACTGTCCTGTGCAGATGTTTGTGGTAAATAATCAAATATGGGGAATGCAAGCACACCCTGAAATGTTGCGTGCACATAATCATCTGTTATTGACAGAGCGTAAAAACCTGTTAAATCAACAATTTGGCTCGGCAATTGATAGCCTTCGTATACGTGATCATGGTAGTGTAGTGGGTCAGTGGATGGTGAACTTTTTTGAAATGGAGGATAAATAGATGAATATTAGCCGTATTGTTGTGTTTGGAGATAGCCTTCAGGATAATGGTAATCTGATCAAGACGCTTGAGATTCCAGGTGAGCCATATGATAAAGGGCGCTTTAGTGACGGTAAGGTGGCAAGTGAGTACCTTACTGTAATGCTTGAACAGAAGCAAGCTACGAATAATAAGGTGCTATTAAGTAACTATGCTATTGGTGGTGCGTATACAAGTGGTAAAAACCCAAAATCACTATTGACTGGACATGCGCTTAGTGTTTTTGATCAAGTGGATCAATTTGTGGCAGATGAGGCGCGCTTTCAGGCTGAAGATCTTGTTATGATTAATGGAGGTGGAAACAACTTCCTATTTACTTTACATAATGAGTGGCCTTATTTTAATCTTCCGGGTGCGTACCGAGTTGCTAACGATTTAGCGGCGCTTGTTGATAGAGTGATAAAGTTGGGGGCGAAAAATTTACTGGTATGGAATGTGCCTGATGTAACGAAAGTCCCAGCCTATGAGGTAACACCATTTCCATCACCTGTTGTAAAAGTGCTAAAAAAATACATTAAATCCCAAGTTGATAAAGAGAATAAGAAGTTAGATAAAGCTTTAATTGCTTTGCGTTTTAAATATCCAAATGTCAGAGTTAATCTATTTGATGCACACAGACTCTTTTTAGATGTAATGGATTCGCCTGAGGGTTTTGGCTTTGAAAATGTGACTGAGGCTTGTGTGAAAAGTTTTGGTGGCGTGGATGAAAAAGGCATTGTGCAAACAGATATTCATATTGATCACGATCCAGTTACGCATTTATTCTGGGATTATGTTCATCCAACCACTAAAGCACATAAAATGCTTGCGGAGTATATGCTAAAGGCGATTTTCCCGCTGTCATAATTTCTATACTCGCTTATTAATCAATCAGACTATCTTCTAATACCCAATGTCTTAATTAAACAAATATTCGTCTTAATTTATATAATCAGCTAATTTTTCATGCGCTACACTGTTAATTATAAGGTTTGTTCAATGAACTATAAGAGGTGTAAGTCAATGTTAAAGGAAAAGTTGAAATATTTATTTGAAAGTGCGTATTTGCCAGAAACAGATGTAGATAAGCTTATTCATGACTGTGTTGATAAATCATATCAGCAGTATGTTGATGGGCATACATTAAACTTTGCGGGCTTTTTGGAGCATGTTAAAAAGCAAAGGGAACTTGTTAAATCTGTTCGTTTTGAGTTTAAATATTTGGTTGAAGAGGGAGATATGGTGGCTTCATTGCATCAAGTGAGCGCGCTTAAAAATGATGGAAGTGAGATCTTGGCAGAAGTGCATGCATTTTTCTCATTTAAAAATGGATTGTTAATTGGGTGTGATGAAAGAACTCGAATTTTGCAAGGTGAGAAAACAGATGAAGCGTTAGCGCATATAAGATAAAAAAGTAACAAATGAAAAAGTGGGAAGTAGACAATGGATAAAAGTGTGAATAGAAGTATTACGCCAGAGGAGTTATTTCCAAATGGCCCTGATGCTCTGGTAATCAACGGGGTGAAAATTCGCAAAGGAACGATTGCTTCAAGTATTAAAAATGCGGCTATTATTGATGATGAAGATGCAAGTTTCATTGAGAAAGAAAAAGCTTGGGAGTACTTAAAAGAAGCACTTCCTAAGCTTGAAAAAGCCTTTAATATTAGCCAGATTATTACTTGGAATAATCCTAGAGTAAATGAGTTAACCTTTGCTTGTTATATTTAACCAAACACTTACAATTCGATTTAAAAAATATTTGACCTTATACCGTATTTTTGCGATGATTGAGCGCTATTTAATCTGGGAGTGGATTGGGTTAGCGTTTTGAGAAAAGATATTGGGTGTTTTTGAATATTATGCGTAAGAAGTATGGTTATATAGTTGTTTTTTTATTAGCGATGCTCGCTTCTCAGAGTTTAGTGGCAGCTTCATCTGTCGACAGTTCAAGTGCTATTGGTCCTGATGATGCTGCGGCTGTAACAAGTACACAAACAGAGCAATCAGCGTCAAAGGATAAAGACAGTACAAGCTCAAATGATAAAACAAATGATAAAGCAAAGGACAATGCAGATAATCAAGGTTTTTGGAACTTTCTGAAAGGAACAGCGCCGGAAAATGCGGTATTTCTGGGCATGTTTACTTGGCATTTTAACCCTGAAAGTAGAAAGGATGATCGAGCCTCTAATAATCTTGTCGGCGGGTTGTACAACAGCATTTTCTTTGGCACACTTCTAAACTCATTTAGTGATCGTGCGTTTGTGGTTGGGGTGCAACGGGATCTATACACACATAGTTTCACGCCAAATTCAAAATTTTCAGCAGGGTACCGTATTGGTATTATCACTGGGTATGACCAAAGGATGGCTGATATCGCAAGGTATCTGCCAGCACTGCCTTTCCCTGAGCTTTATATTGATTATGCATATCATAATATTGGGGTTGAACTATCTTATGTGGGCGTAGTGGCAACGGCTAAGTTTTTCATCCGTTTTTAACTTTAAGTGCAGCAAAATTATCACTGTAAAATACATTATGAGTGGTATATACTTTCCCAAGGATTTTAAAGCAAACTAGAGATTGGTATGTTAACCTTTCAAGAGATTATTTTTACCTTGCAAAAGTACTGGGCAGATAAAGGTTGTGCGATTGTGCAGCCATTTGATATGGAAGTAGGTGCCGGTACATTTCATCCTGCGACTTTTCTAAGAGCGATTGGACCTGAGCCTTGGAATGCTGCTTATGTTCAGCCCTCAAGACGACCAACAGATGGTCGTTACGGTGAAAACCCAAATCGAACACAACATTATTACCAGTTTCAAGTTGTCATGAAACCTTCGCCGGATAATCTTCAAGAGCTGTATTTAGGCTCATTACGAGCATTGGGAATTGATCCTTTAGAGCATGATATTCGCTTTGTTGAAGATAACTGGGAGTCTCCAACACTTGGTGCTTGGGGACTTGGCTGGGAAGTCTGGGCAAATGGCATGGAAGTCACGCAATTTACTTACTTTCAACAGGTAGGCGGTCTTGAGTGTAAGCCTGTTACAGGAGAGATTACCTATGGACTGGAAAGGCTTGCAATGTATTTGCAAAATGTTGATAGTATGTATGATTTACTGTGGAGTAATACGGCAGTCGGCCCTATTTATTATCGCGATGTTTTTCATCAAAATGAAGTTGAGATGTCAAAATATAACTTTGAAGAGGCGGATATTGAACATCTTTTTGCTGAATTTGATTTTTGTGAAAAAGAGTCAAAGCGCCTTTTAGATAAGGCTTTAGCGCTGCCTGCGTATGAGATGATGTTAAAAGCATCTCATGTTTTTAACCTTTTAGATGCCAGACATGCAATCTCAGTCACTGAGCGCCAGCGATATATTTTGAGAGTCAGAGCTTTGTCAAAAGGCATTGCTGAGGCATATTATACAACAAGAGAATCACTTGGTTTTCCTATTTTAGATAATGTCAAAGAAGTTGTTTAAATCTAGGGAGAACTCTCTGGAATATTAGTGGATTTGATTAAATCGAGGTAGATAAATGAAGCTTCCACAATTGATTGCTCATCGCGGGGCAAATAGAATTTTTCCTGAAAATACCATGGCAGCATTTAAAGCCGCAAAGTTGAATCATGTCAATTGGATTGAGCTTGATGTGCAGCTGTCAAAAGATGGTGTGCTTTTTATTTTTCATGATGATAATGCCAAAAGGTTAACATCGTTAGATCGAGAAATAACCGAGCTTAATTGGGATGAAATACAAACGCTTAAGATATTAAAAGAAGAATTTGCCAAAGAGGGGGTTTTTCACATACCAAAGCTAAGTGAATATTTAAAATGGATGTGTGAAAACCCTGATATACATACCAATATAGAGATTAAAGTCGCTAAAAATGCAACTGCCGAGTATCAAGAGTCACTTGTGCATGCACTACTGTCAATGCTCGATGAGTATAAGGTATTGAAAGATAGAATATTACTCTCTAGCTTTTCACCATTTGTCATGGAAGTGCTTGCTTGCTCTCAACGCGAGATTGCAACACACCTTCTGGTCCATGTTGATAATTGGGAGAAAGTGACAGATGATGTGGTTAAAGAGATAAAAGCTTTATATCAGCGATGTAGGTGCATTGCAATTGCGATTAATAATACACATTTGACCAAAGCGCGTGTGACATGGTTAAAAGCGCAATTTTCCCATGTACTTGTATATGGTGATCATATTCTTTCAGATAATGACGTGATGGGTTTGATCGATATGAATGTGGATAGTATTTTCATTGATGATGTTAAGCAAAGATGCTTGATAGAAAAACCAGCGAATCATAATAACTTGGTTGTTAGCTTTCTTGCCACTGGAGATGAAATTACAACGGGTGATATTATCAATACAAATACGCCAAAACTTGCGGCGAATTTGTATGAAATGGGATTTCAAACGGCAATTCATTTAACAGCTGATGATCAACATAAGAATATTGAAGAGGCGCTTTTGTTTTTGCTCGAACGTTCAGATATTGTGATTACAGTTGGCGGTCTTGGGCCAACAGAAGATGACAAAACAGCAGAGTCAATTGCAAATGTAACAAACTGTCCGCTTGAGTTTTATGCCCCTTCATGGGAGAGAATTTATGCGCGAGTATCTAAAAGGTTCTCTCAAGTGCCGGAGATCAATAAAAAGCAAGCCTATTTCCCCAAAGGGGCTAAAGTCATTGAGAATGCTTTAGGAACAGCAGATGGCTGTTATTTGCATATAGATAATAAACATATATTTATGCTGCCTGGGCCGCCGAGTGAATGCTTTGGTATGTACCGGGATATCGAGCCGATGTTACAAAGCCTAGGGGCAGAGAGAAAACATATTTATCATTGGAATTTGCTTGGTGCATCAGAGGCGCATATTGCCAAAAGAATCGAGCCTATTGCAAAGAAATATAATGAAGCGTTGGGCTATCGTGCAGCCTATCCTTACTTAGAGGTGAAATTGCACAGTAGAAAGGAAAAAGCACTTTTAGATAAGTTGGCTGAAGAGATAGATCAAAGTATTGAGATATTTACTGCTTCAAGAGAAAAAGCCTATGCAAGTGATATTTTAAAGCGCTACTTGACATCCGGCCTGTATCAGATAAAGCTAAAAAGAGATGTGACCAAAGGTTATGTTCACAGTCAAATGGTTCTACTGGAAAGAATGATAGAAAAATCACCCAAGGATGTTCGCTATAAAATAGAGCTTCAGACTTCAGGAATGGAGCAATTCTGGCAAGATAAAGACGCTGTTGTTGATACAATAGGTTGTGAAATTCAGCTTGTTGATTTATGTGGTGCTCACGATATACCAGAGGAAATCCACAAAGCCGAGGTTAAATTTTCCAATAAAGACAGTGAGAGCTTTTTATTTGTCTATGAATGGCTCGCATCTGAAATAAATAAATTCATTACAAAGTTAAGGTAGTCATATAAATGGAAACATCCGCAATTATTGGTGTTGTTATGGGTTCTAAGTCTGACTGGGAGACAATGAAGCATGCAACGGAGACATTAAAGGCGCTAGGGGTTCCTTATGAAGTGCAAGTGGTGTCGGCACATCGAACTCCAGATCTGTTATTTGAATATGCTGAAACAGCAGAATCAAAAGGATTACACGCGATTATCGCGGGGGCAGGCGGTGCGGCACATTTACCGGGAATGTTAGCAGCAAAAACGCATATTCCTGTTTTGGGTGTGCCAGTTCAGTCAAGGGCGCTATCGGGTCAAGATTCTCTATTATCGATTGTTCAGATGCCAGCAGGTGTGCCTGTTGCCACTTTTGCCATTGGTCGAGCGGGTGCGGTTAATGCGGCACTTTTTGCTTGCAGCATGTTAGCAAATCAATACACAGAGTTTAATGAGGCGATTAAAACTTTTCGTGAAACGCAAACAGATAAAGTGCTAGAAGATCCATTTCTCGAGTGATTGGTATATACGCTAAAGGACATTGCTTGAAAGGAGTCATATTTAATTCAAATACCAATTGTTTAAGTAATACTTATTAAAACGATCAGTTTTTTCAAAGTGACAGTGTGTTTGTGTTTATTGTACGCTTATACAATTGCAAAATGATCTATGATGATTAAATCTGGATTGGTATTAGAGAAGTTATACAAGGGGGAGATGTGCGTTTAAGAACAATAGTAGTAGGTTGGGGTATCTGGTTGGTTGCAGCGCTTTTTTATGCGCTTGATTACTTTCAACATACCTCACCAAGTGTGTTATTAACGCCTATTGCAAATTCGATGGGTGTGGGTGTTGGTGATATTGTAGGGGTTATGGCTATCTATTTCCCTGTTTATGCGCTTTCTCAGATTCCAGCAGGCATCTTATTGGATAAATATGGACCAAGATGGTGTTTATCTATTGCTTGCATGGTAATGAGCTTGGGTATTATCGCCTTTATTATCGACAGCTCACTTGTCACCATGTTGATTGGGCGTATTTTGATTGCTATTGGTTCAGCTTTTGCCTTTTTGGGGGCATTAAAGGTTGCCTCTGAATCACTGCCAAAGTCTGTCTTTCCCATTGCAGTTGGACTTACTAACACAATCGGTGTATTGGGCGGTATTTTTGGCCAAATTTTGCTGACAGCATTGATTCATGATATGGGGTGGAAGGGTGCGATGTGGTTAATTGGCTATATTGGTATTGCTTTTTCGTTTGTGATTTTCATCTTAGTCAGACCCAAGTCCTATCTTAAAGAAAATAAAGTCACTCGAAGCTTTCACTGGCGAGATTTGGCTGCATTTAAATCGATAAATCTTTGGCTTATTGCTGTTTATGCCGGCATCATGGTTGGGACGGTGGTCAATGCTTTCTCTGAATTGTATGATGTTATTTTCTTGCAGCATGTTTATCATTTGGATGCTTATGCAGCAGCAGGTGTGAGCTCAATGATTTTTATTGGGATTGCCGTTGGTGGGCCTTTGCATGGTGTTATTGCAAGGATGCTTGGTAGTCACAAAAGATGGATGGTGATTGCAAATATCCTGACCATCTGCATTTTTGCACTGATCGTACTGACCCCTCACTATATTTCATTGACGGGGTTATACCTTCTGTATTTTTTCTTGGGATTTTTTGTCTCCAGCATGCTGTTGGCATTTGCTGTGGTAGATCAAATTTTCCCAAAAAATATTCATGGAACGGTGCTTGCGGCGGTTAATATGACTATTGGACTTTCAGGAGCATTGTTTCAGTATTTGGTTGATATTGCGAGTCATTGGATTAATGGTGGAGATATTAAAACAATACATAACCCAAATGTATTTTCATTGTCATTTTTAGTCTTATTAATTCCACTTATTGTGAGTGCAGTATTGCTGTGGATGGTTAAAATAAATACGACTTCTCAAAACAGAGTGCGCTAAATAGATAAGCTTCTTGTGAGATTTCTATTTAAAAGAAGCTAAAGCTATGTATACTGGATTGCAAGGTGATCACATCCCGCTAGAAAATGGAATCGAGTAATCGTCAAATTAGTACCCTGAAGTTTCTTTTTGTCATGGTTGGAATGGTGATTTCAGGGCAGTATTTTGGCTGGAATGGCGGTTTTGAGCAGGCAAGTAAACTTTCATATCTTGTTGCAGTAGTGATTTTAGTTATATTCTATGGTTTTTTTATGTTTGGCTGTGCTTACTTAGTCAATCATTATGCTGATAAAGATAAGTCGCTTCCTGATCTGGTTGCTGTCGTTCTTGGAAGAAGATTTGGGTATTTATGCGGTTGGGCATGTGTATTTGAGTATTGGCTTGCAACCCCAGCAATTGCTATTTCTTTTGCAGTTTATTTGCATGAGCTTATTCCAGAAGTTGGTTATTCATATGCTGTATTGATTGGATTTGCCATTGTCTTTATTGCCAATATAGGTTCTTTAAGCCATATTGCTAAGTATGAAGCCATTGCGACAGTGATTGCAATTTTTGGTGTTATTATTTTTTATTTCGCCATTGGCAGTCATGCGCTATCTCTTCCAAGTATAAGTAATCAGCTGTTTGATGATCAAGTTACCTTTTCTGGGGTAAGCTATGCTATTTCCTTTGCGATTTGGCTATTTTTAGGGATTGAAGGCGGTATTATCCTTATCCATGCAATGAAAAACCCTAAAAGAAATGGGTTTATTGGTATTACGTTTGGTGTGATAATTCTTGCATTTTTAGCTTTAGCTACAGTCTCTTTGTTTGTGTATTTTGCGCAACAAGAAGCGGTGATATTAGCAAATGACCCGTTACCAGCGCTTCTTGATTCTCTACACTATCCAGTGATAGCGAAGCTTATTTTGATTTTTGGTCTTTTTGGACTATTGGCAAGTTTCAATGGGTTAACCATAGGATATTCCCAACAGATTATCCTATTAGATAAAAGCTATCGCATCATGAAATCTTGCTCAGCTTCAAGATTAAAAACAAAGTTAATCTCGCTGATCATTCCTTTGTTTATTGCTTTGTTATGTTGTCTTTCAAATGACTTGAGTCAGAATTTTGTGGTAATGTCAGTGCTAAGTGCTGTGATCGTTTATATCTTTGTCAGTGTGGCTATAGTGGCGCTGTTTTTTAAGTTAAAAAAGTGGTTGATGGTGCTTTTATACACGTTGGTTCTGATGCTTCTTATGCTGATTATCACATTCACTTTTATCTATACAATTATCCCAGCGCATATTCAGTTTTTAGGGCTTCATGTCAATATTATCTGGGTGCTTTTGGCTGCGTTTATTATAGTAATATTATCAAGTTGGAAAATGAATATGTAGTTATAGATGTATTGCTTGCTGCATGGGTTTGACAATTTGAACCTAGCGAGTATAGTTGTGATTGCGTTTTAACACATAAATTGATAACGGAGAAGCTTGTCTTATGGCACGTAAAAAAATTGCACTTATTGGTGCTGGAAACATTGGTGGAACACTGGCTCATTTGGCGCTTTTAAAGAACCTAGGTGATGTTGTTCTTTTTGATATTGCAGAGGGAATTCCTCAAGGCAAAGCCCTTGATTTAGCGCAAAGTTGTCCTGTTGAAGGGGTGGATGCTTCTGTTACAGGGAGTAATAATTATAAAGATATAAAAGATGCGGATGTTGTTATTGTAACGGCAGGTGTGCCAAGAAAGCCGGGCATGAGCCGTGATGATCTATTGGGTATTAATGCTAAAGTCATGAAAGCAGTAGGTGAGGGTATTAAAAATAACTGTCCAAATGCATTTGTTATTTGTATCACCAATCCGCTTGATATTATGGTAAGAATGTTGCAGCACTATTCTGGTATTGCAGATAATAAGATTGTTGGAATGGCAGGAGTATTAGACTCTTCTCGTTTTAGAACCTTCCTTGCTTGGGAGTTTGGTGTTTCTTTAGAGCAAGTTCAGGCCTATGTGATGGGTGGTCATGGTGACACAATGGTGCCGCTAACTGGGATGAGTAACATTGCTGGAGTGAGTCTGAATAAATTGGTTGAAGAAGGTAAGATTTCACAAGCACGTTTAGAGGAAATTGTTGATCGTACACGTAAAGGTGGTGGCGAAATTGTTGGCCTTTTAAAAACAGGGTCAGCTTACTATGCCCCGGCGACATCAGGCATTCAAATGGCTGAGAGCTATTTATTTGATAAAGGTATGGTCTTGCCATGTGCAACAAAAGTGAAAAAAGGCACTTATGGGCTTGATGAAGATTTATTTGTTGGTGTTCCAACTAAGATCACTGCAAATGGTGTTGAGCCTTTAGAAGTAGAGATTACTGAAAAAGAAAGAGCGCAGCTTCAAGTCTCTATCGACGCTGTGAAAGACTTAAATGAAGCAGCTGATAGGTTAATGTAAGTCGCTAAAAATAATAAAAAGCAACCAGAGTACTTCTTAATGAAGAAGTATTTCTGGTTGTGTAATGGGATCAGCAAAAATGAAAGGACCAGCTTTGCGATGCAAATGCTTGGCTTTTTATGATGACTTCTTGAGAGAGATGTTAACTTTTGTGAGAAAGTTAGTCTTTTTTGACTAAATTTTAGATTAAAAGAAAGCGCTAGTCAGCTTTGATGGCGCCTTGTGTCTTCTCTTGATGCTCTTGTATTTCTTTAGCTTGAACCGATAGTGTCGCTGTTGGTCTTGCTAACAGGCGTTGAACGCCAATTGGATCACCTGTCACTTCACAGTAACCATAATCCCCACTATCAATTAAACGAAGTGAGCCGTTAACTTTTCTTAAAAGTTTGCTTTGTCTATCTACCGTTCTAAGATACAGTTGTTGCATTTCCTGAGAGGTAGCAACATCATTTAGATCTGTATTTCGCTCTGACTCGGCAAGGCTTTTTTTCGCATCTTCAATTGCGATCGTTAATTCATCTTTGTGCTGTAATAATAGAGCTTTAAAAAATGCAAGCTGTTCATCATTCATATAATCATCTTCAGGCATTTTGAGTAGTTCTTTTTCTGTTAACATAACTACACTCTCCAATCATTTTATTTACGTCAGGGCGATTTTATATCATAAATATTCCGATATCACTAATAAAATCACTGCAACTACTATAAAAAAAGATGAAAAAATGAATTTAGTCAATATCTAGGCGATAATGACTATGGTATAATGCCGAAAAGGGAAATGGTGTTCTTCCTGATTTGACAGCAATGAAAAATCAAACCATCTTTTATAAAGATTGATGACGCCTGCAACTGAAAGTACATAGAGTTGTGGTTACATATAGGCGTTAAACAATAGGAGAATAAAGATGGTCACTATTTTACTGGTAGGTGTTGGCGGGGCATTTGGCTCAATAGCACGTTTTTCACTGGCTTTTTGGATTACAAAATTAATGGGGAAGGCCTTTCCCTATGGTATTTTATTAATTAATATTTTAGGTTGCTTGCTGATAGGAATTTTGGCGGCGTATTTCCAAAAAACAAAATTATTTGATCATATTATAAGTTTGCATTTGAGGAACTTGCTTATTACTGGCTTTTTAGGTGGCTTTACCACATTTTCAAGCTTTAGTCTTGATGCCTTAATGTTATTTGAAAAAGGATTTTGGCTTAAAGCATTAAGTTATATTATTTTAAGTGTTGTGGTCTCTATGATTGCGGTGACACTAGGCTTTTTATGGGTAAAGCGTTATTATTAGACATTATTGCATATTAATATAATTATAAGCCATGAGCGAAGTGATAGAGTTAAAGGCATATGTGAAAAAAAGCTATGCCTTGGCGTCTGGGTTGGCAGGTCGACAAGATTGGCAGCAATTTTTTACAACTCTCTCTCCAGAGCTTAAGAAAGAGGGGCTTATTGTAGATGATCATATTCCAAAGGCAACGAAGCGTAGAGTCACTCCTGCAAGCAAAATTGCTTTGCAGGCAGCTTTAGAGGTTAGCGCTCAAAAGGAGGATATCAATTATGCTGTTTTTGCTTCGCGCCATGGTGAAATCACGGCAACAGTGGGTTTATTGGCTTCATTGGCGGAAAAAGATATTCTCTCGCCGATGCGTTTTTCACAATCAGTGCATAACACAGCATCTGGGCTTTTTTCTATTATTAAAGGCGCCAAGCATAATATAACCTCTATTGCTGCTGGTGAAAGCACTTTTATGATGGCAATGTTAGAGGCGATGAACTACTTAAAGTTGTACCCTAACTCAAAAGTTTTGGTTTGCATGTTTGATGAGCTGTTACCAGAGTATTATCAAGCCTACTTATCTCAGAGAGATCAAGGCTATCCTTCTTATGGCGTATCCCTGTTACTGAGCAATGAAAAGGATATAGAAGATAGCTCGCTAGCTATTTACTTAACACTTAAGGCAAATGAGAAAAAGGCAGTACAAAATAGTGCCAATCTTCCTGATGCACTTGAATATTATCGTTGGCTAAATTTTAATGATACAACCTTTAGGCGCTCTGCCGTAGGCTTTGATTTTATTTGGCGCAAATAAAAAATTCCCGTAAATCATATTGACAGTCAGTAGTAACTTTAAGATGCTAGCTAGATGGTGGATGATTTTGTAGTGAATTGAAATATAAATGAAAAAAGTGGGATTTGTCGGTTGGCGTGGAATGGTGGGTTCTGTGTTAATGGAGCGTATGAAAGAAAATGATGATTTCGATGCAATAGAGGCTGTTTTTTTTAGTACTTCTCAAGCAGGGCTTCAGGCACCAAATTATGCAATACATGCAATGGATACCTTACAAGATGCTTATGATATTAATAGGTTAAGTCAAATGGATATTATCATTAGCACGCAAGGAAGCGAGTATACCCAAAGGGTATTACCAGAGTTGGAGCGAGTGAATTTCACTGGGTATTGGATTGATGCGGCATCACATCTTAGAATGAAAGAAAATGCTTTGATTGTTTTAGATCCTATTAATCGAGAGCATATTGATCAAGCGATACAAGAAGGTGTGAAGTATTTTGTTGGTGGGAATTGTACTGTCAGTTTATTAATGCTGGCACTCGATGGGCTTTTGTCAGCAAAAGTTATCGACTGGATTAGCACTATGAGCTATCAAGCTGTCTCTGGAGCAGGTGCCAAGGCTATGAGTGAGCTTTTAGCGCAAAGTGAGTTTATGTATTCTAAATCTACAGATAAAAGCGATATGTTGTCCGTTGAGAAAGAAATGCGTGCAAGTACACATTTAGATACCTTTCCACAATCTTCCTTGCCAGCTGCTTTAGCATATAATGTATTGCCTTGGATTGATGCTAAGCTTGATAATGGCCAATCAAAGGAGGAGTGGAAGGCTCAGGCTGAACTAAATAAAGTCTTAAATCTTGATGGAGGGGGAACTATCGCTGTTGATGGGATTTGTGTTCGTGTGCCTGCGCTTCGTGCGCACAGTCAGGCATTAACCATTCAGCTAAATGAAGATATCCCTCTAAGCGAAGTTGAAAACTTGATTAAAACAGCAAATCCTTGGGTTCAATATATTGAAAATGATCCAGAAGCCACATGGCATAACTTGACTCCGCAGTCAGTCTCAGGAAGCTTGAATATCGCTGTTGGTAGGTTGAAAAGAAGTAATACTTCAAACCGTCATATTCAGCTATTTACTGTGGGAGATCAGCTTTTATGGGGAGCAGCTGAACCGCTTAGAAGGATGCTGAATATTTTGGTAGGTTAAGTGATGTTATCATTGTTGGCAACTTCTCTAAGTGCCTGAATGCAGGCTTGCATTACTTTGTTAATGGGGCGGTCTTGATGATACGCAAGATACGTAGACAGTCCCTCAATAATGATACTTTTAGGCTCGTTTTCACGGTTAATGTTTTTGAGATAAAGCTCTCGTGCAGAGACAAGAAGACCCTCTGAAAGCTCCTTTTCAACCATAAAACTTGGCAGCCACCCAATACCTAAATTAGCGATAATTGCTTTTTTGGCTGCTTGGGCGCTGGAAAATGTACAGATCGATGCGCCTTTGGGTAATTTTTTGAGTGAAAAATCATGTAAAATTGAAGTCGTGCTGGGCGTGATAAAATTTTGTTTTAATATATTCTCTAGCGTAGGGTTATTAATGATGCTCTCATTCTCAGATGAGGCAACGAGTATGCAGCTGATTTCTCCAACTTTTTCACATAAATAGCGCTTTTCTTTCACTGGATGAGAAGCAATGATCAAATGACCATTATTTCTTTCATAAATGTCAGTGTAATCGGTAATAGTGAAGTTAATATTGTAGTTTAGTTTGGGGTAGCAGCGCTTAAGCTGTGTCAGTATCTGAATAATGCGCTCATCAAAAATAGGTGAGACAACAAGGTTTAATTTGTAATCTTCATTTTGATCAGATAAATGCTCAATAAGATGATTAAAAGAGCGCTGAATATCACGCGCATAGGGGAGAAACTTTTCGCCATCGACAGTCAGTTGTGTTGTTTTACCGTCGAAATAAAAAAGCTTTTTCCCTACTTCAGACTCTAGAGATTTAATCTGTTTGGTTACGGCAGGCTGTGTGAGATAAAGTGCATTAGCAGCGGCAGTTATGTTATGTGTTTCAACGATCTGTAGAAAAATCTGTACGTGCTTATAAGTCAGGTTATAGGGCATATATCAAAGCCTAAGAGGGTTATGAATAAATTATTATATACCATCATTAATCATTTTGCAGTGATTCTTGTGGGTGATTTAAGTAGTTAAACTCGATATAATGTTGCATGATTTAAACAAACTCTAAAGGCACGCTATGCGCATAGAACAGGATATCAAACTTGGGTTTCAGGATGTATTAATTCGCCCAAAGCGATCAACGCTTAAATCACGCTCTCAGGTATCTCTTGAGAGAAATTTTACGTTTAAACACAGTAAAAAAGCTTGGGAAGGTGTGCCGATTGTTGCTGCAAATATGGATTCAGTGGCAAGTTTTGCTATGGCGGAGGCTTTGGCAAAGCATAAAGTGTTGACCGCTATTCACAAACATTACTCTGTTAAAGATTGGGAGGTTTTTTTATCTCAGGCAGATAAATTAACCTTGCAGCATATGATGATTTCGACAGGCACCTCGAAGAAAGATTTTGATAAGTTAACAGACATTGTGGGGCTTTCGCCTGATCTTCAATTTATCTGTATTGATATTGCCAATGGTTACTCTGAGCATTTAGTTGATTTTGTGGCAAGTGTCAGAGCGCGATTTCCTGAGATGACAATAAGTGCCGGCAATGTGGTTACAGGAGATATGGTTGAAGAGCTTGTTCTTGCCGGTAGCGATATTGTGAAAGTGGGGATTGGCCCAGGGTCAGTGTGTACAACGCGCGTAAAAACCGGTGTTGGCTATCCACAGCTTTCGGCTATTATTGAGTGCGCAGATGCTGCACATGGACTAGGTGGCCGCATCATTGGTGATGGTGGCTGTACTTGTGCAGGTGATGTTGCAAAAGCATTTGGCGGGGGCGCTGATTTTGTGATGTTAGGCGGTATGCTTGCTGGGCACAGTGAAAGTGGCGGTGAGGTTATCGAAAAAGAGGGTAAGAAGTATGTCAAATTCTATGGCATGTCATCAAAAAGTGCTATGGATAAGTACGCAGGCTCTGTGGCAGCCTATCGCGCAGCAGAAGGCAAAACGGTTCACTTACCCTATAAAGGAAAGGTTGATAACACCGTGCAAGATATATTAGGTGGTGTGAGATCAGCATGTACCTATGTGGGTGCTAAGCATTTAAAAGAATTGACGAAAAGAACAACTTTTATTCGTGTTCAGGAGCAGGAGAATAATGTCTACGGGAAGGAGTAAAGTTACACTTCTCTTTACTCAAGATCGTTTGTGATCCAATTTATAAATAATAGAGCCAACAATAATAAAGATTACACCAATTAAAAGGCTCACGCAGCCAAGCATGGCAAGGATTAGTGATTCCCCTAATTCATAGAGGTTGAAGTTCACTTCAAACCAAAAAAAGGCACCATGAATAAGTACCATGCTCATAATAACGAGCACAATACCAATAAGGATGCAGATTAAAATGGATACGGGAAAGGGTTTTTTCGTTACATCAGTATTCATGGGCGACTCCTTATTATCTCTTCTTGTGGAAACAAATAAGCTAACTTAAGCCTAGAAGAGCAATTTCAAAATATCCACAAAAAAGTAGATGGATAAAGATTTTAATTGTCTTTTGATGTTTTTTTTGCGAAAATACGCCAGCTCTTTGCTGTAAGAGTGATTACAGCTTATCGAGTGTTAACGATAAACCATAAGGAGTAGAAATACTATGAGACATTATGAAGTTGTATTTATGGTACATCCTGATCAAAGCGATCAGTTGCCAAATATGCTAGAAAAATACCGCGAAATTATTGAAAAAGATGGCGGTAAAATCCATCGTTTGGAAGATTGGGGTCGTCGCCAATTGGCTTACCCGATCGCTAAGCTACATAAAGCACATTATATCTTAATGAACATCGAGTGCGACACAGAAGCGCTAGATGCATTAAATGAATCTTTCAGATATAACGATGCTATCTTACGTCGTTTAGTTATCAATACAGATGAAGCTATTACTGAGCCATCTGTTATGGTCGCTAAAGATGACAAAAAAGATGAAAAAGAAACAACAGAAGCTTAGGATTGAGGAGATAAATTATGCGTCCAAATCGTCGTCGTAAAGTATGCCGTTTTACCGTTGATGGTGTAAAAGAGATCGATTATAAAGATTTAAACACATTAAAGGGTTATATTACTGAAACAGGTAAGATTGTACCAAGCAGAATTACAGGTACATCTGTGAAGTACCAACGCCAACTTGCCACTGCTGTTAAGCGCGCAAGATTTTTGGCATTGATCCCTTATTGTGATCGTCACTTTAACTAATTTGATAAAGGGTCTTTATTATGCAAGTTATTTTAAAAGAAAAAGTTGAGAACCTAGGAGCGCTAGGTGATGTTGTTAATGTTAAGCCAGGTTATGCAAGAAACTATCTTGTTCCTTATGGTAAGGCAGTGCAAGCAACTGAAGCAAATATTGCAGCATTTGATCAGCAAAAAGCTGAGCTTCAAAAAGTTGAAGCAGCGCGTTTAGCAGAAGCAAAAGCCAATGCTGAGAAAGTTGAAGGGCAAGTTTTTGTCATTAAAGCTGCAGCTGGAGATGGTGGTAAGCTATTTGGTTCTGTTGGAACCAAAGAAGTTGCTGAAGTGGTTGCTGCACAAAAGGGTGTTGCTGTTGAAAAACGCCATGTGCGCATGCCAGAGGGTATTATTCGCACCATTGGTGAGTTTACGCTTTCTGTGCATCTGCATACAGATGTAGATGCTGAAATCAAGGTTGTTGTTGAAGCTGAATAAGCAAAAATAACCTAGATAATGCTTTTAAAGGTCGCTGATGCGGCCTTTTTTATTGTTCTTAAAAATGCTTAGCTATTATTGTTACCGATTACAGTGAACTTTGCTCTGAGTGATGCAAAATGTAAAGCCTAAAAGATAAAAAGAGCGACAAAAAGAGAATGATTTTCATTTAATCTGAAAATAACTTAAATCATGTGCTATCACTTGCAACTATAGCTAAAATCATGCACCATCTTTGTGATTTTATATAAACCTCTTGGAGACACTGATGAAATTGGAACTTGCTAATAAAGATGAAGTTTTTGCAACTCTTAACCAGATTTTAGAGCTTGAAATGGCTGGCGTTGTACGCTATACGCATTATTCATTGATGATTGTAGGGCACGGCCGTATTCCTATTGTCAGCTGGATGCGTGATCAGGCGCAAGAAAGCTTAACACATGCAACAAGAGCAGGTGAGATGATTACGCACTTTGAGCAACACCCTTCTTTAGAGATTGCTAAATTAACTGAAACACATCGACATAATATTGATGAAATTTTAAAAGAAAGTCTTGAGCATGAATTTTCAGCACTTGAGTTATATAGAAAGCTTTTAAGTCTGACAGAAGGAAAGTCAGTTATATTAGAAGAGTATGCGCGTGAACTTATCGTTGAGGAAGAGACGCATATTGGTGAAGTGGAGAAAATGCTGAAAAAACCATATTAATCCAATAAATATTCTATGTTAGAGTGACTGCAAAATACTTTATGATTGGTATAATAGTCCTAAATTTTATTTAGAGTCACCAATGAACTATTACGCGCTGGTATTAGAATATCACGGAGAGAACTACTGCGGTTGGCAAAGGCAGTCTCATAGTCCTTCTGTTCAAGCATCATTAGAAAAAGCCCTATCTCAAATTGCAGATGAATCTATAGAGATAATTTGCGCTGGACGCACAGATACAGGGGTGCACGCCTTAGCGCAAGTTGTGCATTTTTGCACTCATGTTAAGCGGGAAGATAAAGCTTGGCTGATTGGGGTGAATTCGCTTTTGCCTAAGGATATCAAGGTTTCTAAGCTTTATCATGTTGATGAAAATTTCAGTGCACGCTTTAGTGCCACACATAGGCGCTATCAATATCTCATTTACAATAACCCAGTTAGTAGTGCGGTATTTCTTAAAAATGCTACATGGATAAAAGAAAAGCTTGACCTTGAGAGAATGAATGAGGCTTGTCGCTATTTGATTGGTGAGCAGGATTTTACAACATTTCGCTCGTCTCAGTGCCAGTCTCATACGGCGATGAGAAATATACATCATGCTTATTTTAAACGTTATGGTCAGTTTGTTGTTTTTGATATTCAAGGGAATGCCTTTTTGCATCATATGGTGAGAAATATCACAGGTAGTATGCTAAAAATCGGAATGGGACTTTACAATCCTGATTGGATGCAAGCGCTTATGAAAATAAAAGATAGAACAAAGGCAGCAGAAACGGCGCCAGCAACAGGGTTGTATTTGGTTGAAGTTGGCTATCCAGAAAGCACCGAAGTGCGTGCATCAAATACGTTACAGTCATTATTAGGTGTCAATGATCACCCCTAAATTTCACGTAATGAATAGCTTTAAAAATGTTTTATGTTTGGCGTAGATTGCGCGTTAGAAATACTGGAAAATACCTTGTGATTGGTATAGTATTGTCAGTTAGTTTTTTATGATCAATTGAATCGAAATAATGTATATAACACTGTATATAAAGAAAAATTGCCCTTATTCACATGCTGCGCGCATTGCACTTGAAGAAAAAAGAATGGCATTTCAAGTCATTGAGCTTGATGAGAAAAAAGATAATGAGATGATTTTATCACTCAATCCAGACGGTATTTTGCCTATTTTAAAAGAGCGTGATCATGTGATTTATGATCCGGAGGTTGTGATGCTTTATATTGATGAACGCTATCCTGCACCTTCTTTGTTACCAAATTATCCAGTTGAGCGCGCAAGAACACGTTTAGCAATGGTGCGAATTGAGCGTGAGTGGTACTCTATTTTGCACTTTATTATGACGAGTAAAGATAAGAAAAAGGTCGATGAGGCAAAAAGCGCATTGATTGATAGCTTTAAAGCGATTGAACCTATTTTTTCTGAAAATGAGTTTTTTATGTCAGATACGATGACGCTTGCAGATTGCTCATTGGCAGCACTTTTACATATCCTGCCATCAATTGGGATTACCTTAGATAAATCACTTGGTGAGATTAATAATTATGCCGAGAGAATATTTGCACGTGAATCTTTCCAAAGAACAATGCCAAAGCAGGCTAAAAAGGTTTATCGAAGACACTAAGGATATAGCAATATGTGGGCAGATCACGGAATAAATTATTTATTTTTTGTTTTAGAAGTTTTTACCGTTGTCTTTGGTATTACTTTGGCAGTTATCTTGATTCTTTCAGCTGCAAGCAAGGGTAAAGGCGCAAAATCAGGGCAGCTGATTATTAAATCACTTGCTGAGCGTTATCAAAAAGAACAGCTCAGTATCGCCAAAGAAATATTGAGTAAAAAATCATTTAAAAAGCTCATAAAGCTTCAACATAATGAACAGAAAAAAACACAAAAAGAAAAAGACACATTAAAACGTCTTTTTGTTATTCATTTCTCTGGCGATATCAAAGCCTCTGAAGTCAAAAGCTTAGCAAAAGAGGTCGATAGTATCTTGGCTGTTGCAGAGAAGCAAGATGAGGTGTTACTGCGCTTAGAAAGTCCAGGTGGGGTGGTGAATGGTTATGGCCTTGCCGCTGCACAATTAGCTAGGATCAAAGAAGCAGGTATTCACTTGGTCGTTTCAGTAGATCAGGTTGCTGCAAGTGGTGGTTATATGATGGCCTCTGTTGCCGATCAAATTATAGCTTCACCATTTGCTATTGTTGGCTCCATCGGTGTAGTCGCGCAACTTCCTAATATTAATCGTTTTCTAAGCGATAAAGGCGTTGATGTTGAGCTTCATACCGCTGGCAAGTACAAGCGTACTTTAACAATGTTGGGTAAAAATACAGAAGAAGGCCGTGAGAAATTTCAAGAAGAGCTTGAGGTTATCCATCGCTTATTTAAAGAACATATTGCTTTTTATCGACCAACTTTGGATATTGAGTCGGTAGCAACAGGTGAGTATTGGTATGGCAAAAGTGCGCTTTCATTGAATCTAGTGGATCATTTGATCACAGGTGATGCTTATCTTTTGGATAAATATAAAACGCATGACTATCAAATCTTTAGTGTGGAATATAAAGTAAAAAAATCAAAAATAGCGTCACTGTATCGTTCGGCTATGCAATATTTAGTACGTAATGGGCTGTCATAGTAGGAGGCATTGATGTCTCGATATTCTCAACAAAGCGTGTTTTTAAAATGCAAAAGCGCCTATGAAAATGAGTGTTTGCCTCATGCGCTTTTATTTCATGCACCAGCAAAGCTTGAACTGAATGGAATGTTGAAAGAACTTGCAGCGCTGTTACTGCAAAAACCCTTGATTGAGGATCTCTCCCAAACGCCAGATATTCACTTTATTCAATCAGATGGCAATCAAATAAAATTAGCGCAGATTAATGAGATTTTAGATGAACTAAAGTTAACCTCGCATGGTGCAGCAAAACTTGTGATTATTTCTGTCATCGAGTCATTTAATCTCTCTGCTGCCAATGCCTTTTTAAAAACATTAGAAGAACCATCGGATAACACTTATTTTTTATTAATCACGCATCAATTAAACTGGGTGATTCCAACCATTCTTTCACGTGTTCAGGTGATTGATATGGTGATGAGTCTTGATGAGAAAATGCGATATTTAAAACAGCAGTATAAACTCACTCAAGATGATGCAAATAAAGCGCTACGTATTGCAAGAGGTGATATCAAAGTAATTGATCGGATTAAAACAGATAAGGATTTTTGGTTAACACGTAAATTGCTGATGATGACAATGCTTGGAAAAACAAATGCTATCGAGGCAGCAGAGAAGCTCTCTGTTAATTATGTGGATGCAATTTATTGGCTTACAAGCCTTATTGTGGATGGGTATTATTTGTCTCAAGGTGTGCCCTTTGAGTCAATTGCTAATATTGACCAAGAAGTCTTTTTACATAAGATGGCGCAAAAACATACAAGTGATCATTTGTATGCGGTGTATCAAAAACTGCTACAATTCAAAAATTTACATGGCAAACATGTTAACATAAATAAACAATTAGCTTTGGAATCAATGCTTCTTCAGCTATGATTCATGCAATATAAACCTAGAAGGTACTGAAATGTTAGATTCACAAAAAAAACAAGCGTTGAAAGCAAAAGCGCATAAACTTAATCCAGTTGTTATGATTGGTGATAAAGGATTAACAGAAAATGTATTAAAGGAAGTTGATGCGGCACTTGAAGCGCATGAGCTTATTAAGGTCAAAATTGCCAGTAATGACAGAGAAGCAAGGAAATCTGCAACGAATGAAATTTGCTTAAAGGTGACTTGTGAGCTTGTGCAAATTATCGGTAATATTTCTATTCTCTATCGCCAAAAGACTAAAAAGAAAGGTTAAATATGAGCTTTTTCCCACTATCTCGCCCAAGAAGACTAAGAAGAACGCAAGCAATTCGTGATCATATTGCAGAGATAAAACTGTCACCGTCTGATTTAATGTACCCGATTTTTGTTGTGCATGGGGAAAATATAAAAAGTGAAATTCAGGCAATGCCGGGACAGTATCATTGGTCGCTTGATAGAGTGGGTGAGCTTGTAAGCGAGATACAAAAAAGTGGTGTGTTATCTGTAATGCTTTTTGGTGTGCCGAAACAAAAAGACACCTATGCCAGTGAAAATTATGATGACAATGGGATTGTGCAGCAAGCTATTCGTTTGATAAAAACGCTGGTGCCAGATTTAATTATTGCCACGGATGTATGCCTTTGCAGTTATACTGAGGATGGGCATTGTGGTATTGTGCATCAGGGTGAGATTGACAATGATCAAACATTGGATATTTTACAAAAGACGGCGGTTTCTCATGCTGAAAATGGTGCAGATATCGTGGCGCCAAGTGGGATGATGGATGGGATGATTCAAGCAATGCGCCGTGCGTTGGATGAAAATGATTTCTCTTCTGTGGGGATTATGTCTTATGCGGTGAAGTATGCCTCAGCATTTTATGGCCCTTTTCGATCTGCATGTGACTCAGCACCAAAAGGGGATCGAAAAAGCTACCAAATGGATTATCGCAACTTCTCAGAAGCGCTTAAAGAGGCAAAAATGGATGAAGAGGAAGGCGCGGATTTTATTATGATCAAACCTGCACTAAGCTACTTGGATGTCATTCAAACTGTGCGAGAGAATACAAACCTGCCTGTTGCTGCGTATCAAGTTAGCGGTGAGTATGCGATGATTAAAGCAGCCGGTGAAAAGGGCTGGATCGATGAGAGAGAAGTTGCGCTTGAGTCACTAACAGCAATCAAGCGAGCAGGCGCTAAGATTATCCTTAGTTATTATGCATTAGATGTCTCTAAATGGATTAAAGCATCTTAAGAAAAGGTAGGGGTGTCAAAAATAAGGGCAAAATAGACGATAAATACACTTAATAATACCATGCCATTTAGGACGCTGGTGCGCCTCGAGGTGAAAGTGATAAGGCTAATAAAGAAAGTCAGAAGCATGAGTATGGTTGCTGTTGAGTTTAAGCCAAGAATGAGTTTCTCACCTAAAAATAGACTGATGATCAGTACAGACGGTACCGTTAAACAGATAGTTGCAACAGCAGATCCCATGCAAAGATTAATTGAGCGTTGAAGCTGGTTTTTATAAGCGGATTGAATGGCGCTTACCCCTTCAGGTGTTAAGACTAAAAGCGCGATAATAAAGCCCCCTAATTTGCTTGGGAGCCCAGCCTCTTGAATGCTATAATTAAGAAAGTTTCCAAGGTTTTTTGACAGTGCGATCATAATACCAAGGCCGATAATAAGCATGACAACATGATAGCAAACTGAGCCTATCGGGTTATGGTGCTCTTCTTCCTCACGATCAATTGAAAAGCGAAAGTAATCTTTATGTGTGATCGTTTGCTTCACCAAAAAAGTAGCGTATAAAAGAACACAGACAAAAATAATCAACACAGATTGGCTGGTGCTTAGTGTTCCCTCTGTGGTTGCCACAGTGAAATTAGGTAAAATTAAGCACAAGGTAACTAAAGGGATCAGCACAGCAATATAAGCACTGGCGCCTTCTATATTATACATCTGTGTGCTGTGTTTAATGCCGCCTGTTAAAAGGCTTAACCCGGCAAAGCCATTCACAGCAATCATGATAACAGCAAACATCGTATCACGGGCAAGCACTGGATCTCCTTTGCCAATTAACATCATGGTGACAATTAGCGCCACTTCAATACTAATCACTGCAAGTGTCAAAATTAAAGTGCCATAAGGCTCACCGAATTTTTCAGCTAGCCAATCGGCATGTTTAACAACGTTGAATGCACATAAAAGCATGACTAGGAAGATGACAAAAGTAACAATAATTGAGCCAGTATGTAAAAGTGTGCTTGGCGTAAGCGATGTAAAAGCAAAGTTAAGTAATAAAAAAATAACAAGTGGCAATATTAGGCCATATTCTTTTTTACCAAAGCGATAAAGCTTTAACATCCATTTCTCCTTGCACACTCTTTGCTCGGTATTATATACCATTGAAGGCAAAAATATGGAATTATTTGCTGTGTTTTATGCTATTTTCCTATGCTTTTATTTGAGAGATAGAATTTCTGCTAAGCTTTGAAGTAATCAAGGTAGTACTTAAGGTGAAATACAAGATGAGAAAGTTCAAAGGCCAACAATTACAGTCGATAGTAAACTGTAAAAAATCAGCAGGTTTTGGACTTATTGAATCACTCGTTGCGCTTGTTATTATTGTCTTTGTTTTTGGCTCTTTTATGTTAATTATGATGCGTTCGATGACAGCAGCGCATCACTCAAATGTTCAATCAGATATGGGCATAGAGTTGGATAATAGAGTGGAGCTGTCTTGGATGACTGGCAGTGTTGATGTGTCATCAGGCAATGGGGTGACCTATAGTGTTAATAGTGGCGGGACACTGTTAACGGGAAATCAGGCGCAGCTGGGAATCAATCAAGAGCGGATTATTTCCGTACAGTAAGCAGGTGATGAGAAGAATGTATCGATTTAATCCAAAACAAAAAGGCGCAACCTTAATACAACTTTTAGTTGGCCTTGCTGTTGCCGCATTTGTTATTTTAATGGTTGAGCGGATGTATTTTGTTTTAAGGGCAAAGTATTATAATAATGTCAGTGCTTTGGAGGAAAATACAAAGGCACTTGAGCTTTCCCAAGCGATTCGATCGTCCATTGATGATGCAACAACGCCTTCTAGCTTTGGCATGTGGCCATGGCAAATTAAAACCCTTCGAGTGCCTGGAGAGAGCTTTAATCCTTTAAATTATCCACCTGTTTATGCAGCAACCTCGCTAACCAATCTAAATTTGAGCTCTCAGGTTTCAGGAACAGATATATTACTTATTCAGGGAGTGCTGGCAAGTGAAACCACAACAAGCGTTATTATGAGCAGTAGCACTTCTGTAAATATTCCAACAAATATGTCGATTGGGTCTAGTGACTATGTACTATTAGCGGATGATAGTGGCTATGAGCTAATGAAATCAGCTTCCAACTCGACTGGTTCCTCTGTTACTGTAACACAAGGGCCATCTCGAGATTTTGCAATAGGAAGCTATTTAGCACATTACCAAACATTGGTTTTTTATTTATATCAAGATGGGGCAGATGAAGATGTCTATCTTTTAACAGATAACGCTGCTTCTGGCGATGAGCTATTGCAGAAAATAGAGGATTTTCAAATTGAATATTATTTAAATGGGGCGTGGAGTGCCGTTAGTAGTGAGACGACATCAGGTTATGTTGATAGTTGGTATAAAGAGGTTAAAGGGATTCGAGTCAGCTATAGCGTTAATGGTAAAGCCTATACTGCGATCGTTGCAATTAAGCAAAATAACTTGTAATCACTATTATCTGGCCAGTAGATAAATTGCTGGCAGTAATGCTTCTTTTAACTACTCAAAACACTAAGGATTCGCTAGAATAGTGAGCAATGCTTAAAGATAAACCAAATGTGATAGACAAACCGTGCAAAATACACAGGCTCAAAATAAGATAGAATCCGAAATAGTCGATTTACTGGTAATAGGTGGTGGTGTTAATGGAACAGGGGTTGCTCTTGATGCTGCAACGCGTGGACTTAAGGTGCTTTTGGTTGAGGCAGAAGATTTGGCTTCAAGCACCTCATCTGCAAGCAGTAAGCTGATTCATGGTGGACTTCGTTATTTGGAGCAGTATGAATTTAAGCTTGTGAAAGAAGCGCTCCGTGAACGGGAGATTTTGCTGAAAAAGGCGCCACATATTATTCACCCACTTCGTTTTGTTTTGCCGCATGCTAAGCATTTACGCCCTACATGGATGATTCGAATAGGAATGTTTCTGTATGATTTTCTTGCGGGTAAAATGTCTTTGGAGAAATCTAAAAAAATTACGCTAAAAGGCGCATTAAAAGGCGAGTCACTGATTGATGATTTCACAGTGGGATTTGAGTATTCAGATTGCCGAGTAGATGATGCAAGGCTTGTGGTTTTAAATGCACGTCAAGCAAAAGAGTATGGTGCTGATATATTGCCTTATCATAGGTGTCTTGAAGTGAAGAAAGAAAATGGCATTTGGCAGGCGTTGATTGAAGATAAAAATAATCAAACGTTCACAGTCAAGGCCAAGGCAATTGTCAATGCAGCAGGTCCTTGGGTGGCAAAAGTCATTCATGATGTGATTGAGACAGATTCTAAATCAAATGTGAAGCTAGTAAAGGGCAGTCATATTGTGGTTCCGAAATTATATGAAGGGGATCATGCGTATATTTTGCAAAATAAAGATGGGCGCATTGTCTTTGCGCTACCTTATGGCTTTAGTGCTGAGAAGGAAAATCAGTTCACTTTAATTGGCACGACAGATTTAAATTATCAAGGTGATCCAAGAGCGGTGAAAATATCTAATGAGGAGCGAAGTTATCTTTGCGATTTGATTAATGAATATTTTAAAAAGCATATTTCGCCCAAAGATATTTTATGGGATTACTCAGGTGTGAGGCCGCTATATGATGACAATGCAAAAAACCTATCAAAAGTAACAAGAGAGTACCACCTTGAGCTTGAAGATGATAAGGGTAAGCTGCCTGCGCTTTCTATCTTTGGTGGAAAGGTGACTACATATCGAACCTTATCAAAACATGTGGTAGATAAGCTTGCGCCCTACTTCTCTGATTTGAAAGACAGTCAGACAGCGATTATTCCCACTCTAGGTGGAGATGCAAGCTCTTTTGATGATATATTAACAAAAATAACAAGCCATTATCCTTGGCTTAAAGCTGATCACACGTATCGTTTGGCAGGATCTTATGGAACACTGTGTTTTGAGGTGCTTAAAAAGGCAAATGGCTATCATGATTTAGGACAACACTTTGGAAGCAATTTATATCAAGTTGAAGTTGATTATTTAATTGAGAATGAATGGTGCTATTCGGTGGAATCACTTCTTTGGCGGCGATCTAAACTAGGGCTTTTAGTGAATGAGTCTGAAAAAGCATCACTTGATGCGTATCTGAAACAATATCTAAATCAAAATCCATTAATATTGTGAATGAATCCCACTGAATCTTTTTAACATTTGTGTTAAGCTGCTTTTTAAATTTTAGTCTGAATTTAGCATTTAAGTGTAAGGTTACCACAACTATAGTATAAGCATATATTTAGCTTCTTCCTAAGATAGCTATGTTGTAATTCTATTATGTGAACTGAATGAGAGAAGCTAATGTCAATCAGGCAAAGTAAGTTATATTAACATAGGAGTATATATGGCGTTATCGGTTATCATTTTGGCTGCGGGCAAAGGCTCAAGAATGTGTTCAAAAAAATCGAAAGTACTGCAAACACTTGCTGGGAAAAGCCTTATTCGACACGTGGTTGATAGTGTTGAGGCGTTAAATGCTGATAATATTATTATTATTTATGGTCATCTGGGCGATCAAGTACAACAGGAGCTTGATGACAAAAAGATTACTTGGGTTGAACAAACTGAGCGTTTAGGAACGGGGCATGCTGTTTTACAGGCGCTGCCAAAAGTAAAAAAGAAAGATCAAGTACTGATTTTATATGGTGATGTGCCACTTATTTCAGAGGATACACTATCACATTTGATTGATGTGACCAAAGAGGAAGATTTAGGTATTTTGACAGCAAATGTTGATAACCCTGCAGGGCTTGGTCGAATTATTCGTAATCGCTTTGGTGAAATTGAAGCCATTGTTGAAGACAAAGATGCTAGCGATATTCAAAAGCAAATTCACGAAATTAACACCGGTATTTATTGTGTTTCTGGCCGCCATTTACATGAATGGTTGCCAAAGCTGCAAAATAAAAATGTGCAAAAGGAATATTACTTAACGGATATTGTAGAGATGGCAGAGAAGGAAAAAGTAACGATTAAAGCGGCGCACCCAGTCAATAACTTTGAAATTTTGGGTGTGAATACACGTGAGCAATTAGCAAAGCTCGAGCGTGTTTGGCAGCGCAGTATCGCGCTTGAAGTGATGGACAAAGGTGTGTCACTGGCAGACCCTGCACGCTTTGATGTCAGAGGTGAAATTGAAGTAGGCGAAGATACTTGGATTGATATCAATGTTCTTGTTAAAGGGAAAGTAACCATAGGCAGTAACTGTGTCATTGGCGCCAATTGTATTTTGAAAGATTGTACTATTGAAGATAATGTCAAAATTAAGCCTAATACTATTATTGATGGCGCAGTGGTTAAAAGCTATGCGGTTGTGGGGCCATTTGCACGTGTGAGGCCTGAGTCAACATTAGAGGAAAAGGCGCACGTTGGTAATTTCGTTGAAGTGAAAAAAACAATCATTGGCAAGGGCTCTAAGGCGAATCATTTAACCTATCTTGGCGATAGTGTTATTGGTGAGGGCTGTAATATTGGTGCGGGGGTGATTACTTGCAATTATGATGGCGTGAATAAACATCAAACCATTATTGGAAATGATGTGTTTGTAGGGTCAGATTGCCAGTTGATTGCACCGGTTAGCATTGGAAATGGTGCAAACATTGGTGCTGGCTCAACGATTACTAAAAATGTGCCTGAGCATAAACTAACAGTAAATCGTGCCAATAAGCAAATGACACTCTCTAGTTGGCAAAGACCAAAGAAGAAAGAGAAAGTATAAGCAAATAGAAAACAATATTGAATTGGTTATAAATAAATCATTAAGGAATTAAATATATGTGTGGCATTGTTGGTGCTGTTGCAAAGCGAGATGTGCTTGGTATTTTATTAGAAGGCTTAAAGCGCTTAGAGTATCGTGGGTATGATTCAGCTGGCGTGGCATTAATTCATGATGGGAAAATCGAGCGCTCTCGCACAGTTGGTAAAGTCAACACATTGGTTGAGGCATTAAAAAAAGCGCCAATTTCTGGCAGTACGGGGGTTGCGCATACGCGCTGGGCAACCCACGGTGAGCCATCTGTTAAGAACGCACATCCACATATGAGCACAGTAGGTGACATAGCCATTGTACATAATGGTATTATTGAAAATTTTGCTGAATTAAAAGAGAAACTGATAAAAAAAGGCATTTCATTTAGCTCACAGACAGATACCGAAGTGATCGTGCATTTATTGGCTGATAGCTGGGATCATAAAGCTGGTTTTGTGGATAATGTGAAAAAGGTGCTCTCTAAACTTAAAGGGGCTTATGGCCTATGTGTTATTCATAAGGATTATCCAGATCAAATGGTAGCTGTCAGATCAGGTTCTCCCATTGTCATCGGTTATGGCATTGGTGAGAATTTTATTTCCTCTGATACCCTATCGCTTTTGCCAGTCACCAATCGCTTTTCTTATTTAGATGAGGGTGATATTGCTTTAGTTGGATTGGACAATGTCGTTGCTTATGATCAATCAGGGCAAGAGACAACGCTTGTTATTGAAGAGCTGGACTCAGTGAAAGATGCCGCTTCAAAAGGGCGCTTTAAGCATTACATGCAAAAGGAGATTTTTGAGCAACCAGAGGTAATTGAAAATACCTTTTCCTCGGGAATCTTTGAGGATGGTGATCACAGAAGTGTTCTTGTCGAGCGCTTTGGTGCCAATGCAAAGGCACTGTTCTCAGAAGTAGAACATGTTAGAATTGTGGCTTGTGGCACAAGCTATCATGCTGGTATGGTTGCGAAATTCTGGATTGAAAAATATGCCGGGATCTCAGTTGATGTTGAAATTGCCAGTGAAATTCGCTACCGTGAAGCGGTTATTCCTAAAAAATCGCTATTTGTTACTGTCTCTCAATCAGGTGAGACAGCGGATACTCTGGCGGCGCTTAGACAAGCAAAAAAGAAGCGTTATTTAAGCACACTTGCTATTTGTAATGTTGCCAATAGCTCCCTTGTCAGAGAAGCAGATTTAAGCTTTATCACCGAAGCGGGTATAGAGATGGGAGTGGCTTCAACAAAGGCATTTACCACACAGTTAACGGCATTTATTCTGTTGACATTATCATTGGCAAAAAGTCAAAATCAATTAACCAAGGAGAAGGAATCTGAGCTGTTAAAAACACTGCAAGAAGCGCCGAAGCTTGTTAAAAAAGTACTATCTTTGGATAAAGAAATTGAGCGCTTATCAATGGATTTTGTTGAGAAGCATCATGCACTTTTCCTTGGGCGCGGTGTTCAGTATCCTGTTGCATTAGAGGGCGCATTAAAATTAAAAGAGATCTCTTATATTCATGCTGAGGCTTATCCTGCAGGTGAGTTAAAGCATGGACCTTTGGCTTTGGTGGATAGAGATATGCCTATTATTGCTGTGGCGCCAAATGATATGCTTTTGGAGAAGCTTGAGAGCAATCTTCAAGAAGTGCAAGCAAGAGGGGGTGAGCTTTATGTATTTGTGGATCATGCCGTTTCTGAAAATTTAAACATTGCAGCAAAACATAGTTTTGTGATTGAAGCAGTTCCAGAGCTGATTGCACCGATTGTTTTCACCATTCCACTTCAGCTATTTTCCTATCATGTGGCAGTTCAAAAGGGCACTGATGTGGATCAACCAAGAAACTTGGCGAAGTCGGTAACGGTTGAGTAAAGTCATTTAACCTAGAACTTCTTTGGTAGCTGGAGATTGGATGGATGAGTGAAATTGTTATTTATGAAGATGGAAAGATAGAGTTAAAAGTTGGATTTGAAAATGAAACGGTCTGGTTGAGTCAAAAACAAATTGTGGCACTTTTTGAAAAAGATCAGTCGGTTATTTCTCGTCATATTAATAATATTATCAAGGATGAAGAGGTTGATGCAAAAAGCAATATGCAAAAAATGCATATTGCAAACTCAGACAAACCTGTAACCTTCTATAGCTTAGATATAGTGCTATCAGTAGGCTATAGAACTAGCTCATCTAAGGCTATAAAATTCAGAAAATGGGCACACAGGTTCTAAAAGAATATCTTATCAAAGGCTACGCACTAAACAAAGACAAGCTTAAACAACAAAAACTGCATGAGTTAGAACAAACAATGCAGCTTATCAGGCAAAGCGTACAAAATAATGCTATAGATCCCAATGAAGCAAAAGGTTTTGTAGAAATCGTATCAAGCTATGCGAAGAGTTGGGCATTGTTGCAAGGCTATGATGACCAAAGCTTAGAAGATATCACACAAACACAATGTGAAAAGCTGCTTTTTCAGGGGCGACTAATTAGAGTGGTACCATAACAGCTAAGCTAAATTTAGTATGGATAATATTGCTCCTATTTGCTCATTTGCCATAAGCTCTTGATGTTTGTTTGCAGCGTTAAAACCGATTTTATTGATTACGCCATTAGTTTCAATAATTATAGACTGCTCCTTAAATACTAATTCTATTATCTTCATTGGTTTATTAATTTTTACATTTTAGCAATGTGTATATTTTAGAGTCTGGCTAAAAAATAGGAATACGTAAAAAATACCTAGTCATTTGATTGTACTGTAATCAGTTCAACTTACCGTAAAGTACAAGCTTCTTATACGATAAGTTAATTTGTTTTTCCGTCTCCTTACCCCAAATTGAAAATACTAACTCAGCTATGAAATCATCAATTGGAAAATGATTGTTATTGAACATTAAAGGAAGCCAGCCCTTTAAATAGCTTATATACTCATCTGAATTGTAGTAAGGAATTTCTTCTATTGAGGAATCAGTTTTTATAATCGACAAGTTATTATCATTTATTACTTTGGCATATTGCTCTGAAGTTATCCAATACTTATAAATTGATTTATCAAGCCAACTTACCCATGATTTTTTCTTTAGTAAGTCTATTATTGGTGACCAGTAGGGCGATTCTTTTGGGTATGTTACTATTAAGAATCTACCATTCCTCTTCAGAAGGTTATGTATTTTTTTAAAGACGTTATTAATATCTCCACACCAGTATATTGAGTTAAAGGCAGTTATAAGGGAGTACTTTTCTTTTGTATCATATTTTAGTATTGTTGATTCTACGAATGTAGTCATTTTATTTGAATTATGCTCATTGGCAAAACTAATCATGCTATGAGATGAGTCTATGCCAGTAATATGCCCATATTGTGACATGAGATTTGTTATATATCCGTCACCACTACCAATATCTAAGATTTTTTCATCCTTGGAAAATTGATGATATTGAAATAAATCGATAGCTATTTTTTTTTGTAAATTAGAGTTTGTATAGTAATATTTGGCATCTAATTGATTAGTCATTTTTATTCTTATTTGATTATAGGTTTTGTATATTTGGTAATGGTGTCGTTAAAAATAAGATCAAACATGATATAGACATCTTTTGATTTTAAATACTCAATGATTTCAGTTGGTCGATGCAACCCTATCTTAGCTCTTATGTTGGACAATTGTCCTTCAACTGTCCTATAGCTTTTATTAAACATTATCGCAATATCCTTTGGTCTATACGATCTAAGCCAAAGAGATAAAATACGAACTTCCTTTTCAGTTAGAGGGATACCAAAAGCATAGCTTAGGGCACCGATAATTTTGGATGGATCTTTAAAATTAGTTGATTTATTAATATCTAGTTCAATTTTTTTAGACTTCATTATGTCAGTAATATTCGCGATAGCATGATAATAGCAAATTTGATTATCTTCACCGAATTTAAATGTTGAACTACCTTTATACTCAATAAAATGTCCGGTCTCTTTAGCTCCCATAAACTCACCTAAGTGTGAACCTTTGCACGTCCAATTAGATATAACAGTATTATTTTCGCAGATGATTAAGTCAGTTTTATAAGAGACGTCGGGCAATGCATCAAACCATTTTTTGACAATTTCTTTTTTAGCATTACCTCCAATACTTGTAGAAATAGGGCTATCAATAACTGAGAGTCCACCAAAATAATCATCGATAACGTCTAAAGATTTATCATTCCACAGTGTATTCAGTAGGTCATCAACTTGTTTTTTGTATATTGAAGATTTACTTCTCATATTAGACTACTTTGGATTTAAGGATTTCATAAGTACTGCTTTTACATTATCGCGTATAGTAGTGAATTTTTTATTGGTATGCAAATCAACCAGCTCTAACTCTAATCTATATGCATTATGAGCTGCGCAAAGGAGTAATTTGTTATTATAATTAATCAAGCAAATATCATTTTGATAGGCAGGTTCATTAGAAAAAAACAGTATACTTCCTTTTGGAAATAAAGGACTGTAGTCATCATTTCTTACATTGATTGCAAAAGTATATTGATCAGCAACTTCAATACTTTCATTTGTTGACTTTCCGCTAAAATCGATAAAACCAACTTTGTAATCATTTTTTTTCAAAAGTAATGTATTAAGCTCATGTGAGCATAACTCCTCAAAATCAACACCAATAAACTTAGCAATTTTTCTCTTTGTTATTGGCTGTAATTTTTGAGGTGGTTTATTAATAATTCTGGATAAAGTAGAGTGACTCATTCCTATATGTTTAGCAAGTTTCCTTAATCCTATATTATTTTGATTCATATATTCTTTTAAATTGTTTGCCAATATACTCATAAGCTACTTAACCACTTTCATTTCACCGATAATATTATCAAAAAATGTGAACTTTATACTACTCAACATAGTAGATATACCAATTATTGACAACTATTTTTTTTCTACATCAATCAATTTTAAAAACCAAAAAAAAACAAAAAAACCATTTGAACCAAAATTTTGAAAATGATATCATAAAATATATTGATGATAACGAGTTATTTAAGAGTGTGATTTTATGAGAAATAAAAAAAATATAGAGCTGAGTTTGCGACAAACTGGAGTAAGTGCTAATGGATGAAATTCAGTTAAAAAAAGAAATAAAAGAAATCATATCAAATCTTATAGAGCTGGATGATTTTGAGGATGATGAAAGGCTTGTGCAGGAGTTAGGAGTGGATTCTATGATGGCATTAGAGATTGTCGCTTGTATTGAGCGTAAATATAAAATCAGAATCCCAGAGGAACGTCTAGTAGAAGTTCAAACACTTAATGACTCAGTGCGTTTAACACTTGATGCTATTACTGAAGCAAAATGAGTAATGAGCGTGTAGTGGTAACTGGCCTAGGTGCTTTAACACCTTACGGTATTGGTGTCAAAACTTTGTGGGATGGACTAAAAGAAGCAAGAGTGCCTATTTCAAAAATAAAATCTTTTGATACTATGGGATTTAATCGTGATATTGGTGGTGAAATACAAGATTTTAATCCAAGTGAATTCATTCAAAAAATTAATAGTGAAGATCTTCCACGTACAACGCAGTTGGCTATAGCTGCAGCAAAAATGAGTTTTACTGATGCTGGTCTAAGCGATAACTCACATGACCTGAGAGTCGCAGTTAGCTTCGGTAGTACTATGGGTAATCAGTCTGTGGTAGAGGAGCTTAATGATATGTTGAAAAGTTCTTGCTCTACTTTAGATGAAATTCAATCGCCTCCAAAGTATTATCCAATGATAAATATTGCACGTTGTGTCAGCCAAGAACTATCTCTTAATGGACCTGTGATGGTATTCCCAACAGCTTGTGCGGCTGGTAATTATGCCATATCTTGGGGCTATGATTTGATTAAATTAGGTCATGCAGATGTTGTGATTTCAGGTGGTGCTGATGCCATGTCACGTGGTTGCTATGCTATTTTTAACCGTTTAAATGCTATTGCAACTGAAAAATGTCAGCCATTTGATAAAAACAGAACAGGAATGATTGTAAGTGAAGGTGCTGGCTGTCTTGTTCTTGAGCGTGAATCAGTCGCGCGTGAAAGAGGGGCAAGAATTTATGCGGAAATGTTAGGTTATGGGGCTGCGTCAGATGCTTATCATCCAACGGCACCCCATCCAGAAGGGAGAGGGGTTATCAAGGCTATTAAGTCGTGCCTTGATAATATATCTAATGATAGTTGTCGAGTTTCGTATATATCTTCACATGGGACTGGAACGAAAGCAAATGATGTGACTGAGTCAAAAGCATTGCGTAGTGTTTTTGGTGATAAAATAGATACAATACCTGTTAATTCAATAAAGTCCATGCTTGGCCATACTATGGGTGGCGCCAGTGCTCTTGGCTCAGTTGTATGCGTGAAGTCAATTATGCATGATATAGTTGTACCTACAGCTAATTATGAAGTTAAAGATCCAGAGTGTTTAACTAATATCGTTCCTCATCGAGCAATAGCACATAAAGTTGATACCGCTCTAAATATTGGTGTTGGATTTGGTGGTAATATTGCTATTACAGCTTTTGGTAGTATGAAATGAAACGATTAGCAATCACAGGAATGGGGGCAGTAACTGCAATAGGAGTTGGAACAGAGCTTTTAGCGCCTAAATCACTTGTTGATAGTAAAGTAAGTCACTCAAGTGGGATGTGTTGCTTAAAGGATTTTCAACCAAAAAAACATTTGTCACTTAAAGGAATGCAATTTCTAACTAGAGCTACAAAAATGGGCTTAATAGCTACAAATGAGGCTACAAATTTGGATTTATTATCTCCTTTTGATTTGGGGGTTGTATTAGGGACAGAGTATGTAAGTCTAGAAGTGATAAGTAATTTTGACAGTATAGTAATAAATGATGGTCCTTCATATGTATCAGCAATGAGCTCGCCAAATACATTAGCAAACTCTGTTGCATCTCAGCTAGGCATAAAAAATAATGCAACAGCACTTAATACTACAATATCCACTGGATGTTGTTCTTCCCTTGATGCAATAGGATATGCCGCTAACTCTTTACTAGAGAGTAGAGCTAACGCAGTTATTGTTGGTGGAGTTGATGAAGTAAACTTGCATGTAAAAACCTACTCTGACAGTAATCGTGCTAATAGCTTGGGTGAGGGGGCTGGAATAGTGTTGATGCAAAAAGAAGAAAGTAGCCACCCATTGTTATACTATCATGCTTGGTCTAGTAACTATAACTCCATGGTTAGTAGAACTGATTTGATCATGTCTGTGTGTTTAGATGCTCTAAATAGGGCGGAGCTTTCTATCAATGATATTTCATTGCTTGCAATTGGGGCGAACAGTGTGGAGATGGATGCTGTTTTTGAAGCAATTGATATAATACTTAGATCTTCAAATTTTATAAATAAACTACCCTGTTTTAGCCTTAGACCATTATTGGGAAATACTTTTGGCGCGGATGGAGTGTTACATATCATAGCAGTAGTTGAAGCATCAAATAATTTACTAATACCTCCAACCAAAAATGCGAGTTTACTCAATTGTCCTGACTCATTAAAATTGTATGAAGTGCCTGAAAAGTTTTCACCTGGATATACTCTTATAATAGAGAGTGAAGAGAAAGGTAACGTTAGTGCTGTAGTTGTGTCTGCTCCAGAATCAAAAAACTTATAAATTATGAGAGAGAGTATATTGAATCATTCATTATTTAATACTAAATATTTAATGACTATTTTGCCACATAGATATCCATTTTTGTTAATTGATAAAGTTACCGAGTTTGTTCCTCATGAGCTAATAGTCTCGGTGAAAAATGTTACCTATAATGAATGGTGTTTTCAAGGTCACTTTTATGAAAACCCTATTTACCCTGGGGTCTTGCTAATAGAATCAATTGCGCAATCAAGTATAATATTGTTCCAGGAGTCTTACAAAAAAAATAAAATAGCCACCAGTCATAATTGGGTGCTGGTAGGAATTAAATCAAGATTTATGAGTCCAGTCATGCCTGGAGATCAAGTGTTTTTTGAGTGTCGACCAATTAAAATGCTAAGTAATGGCTCAATATTTTTGGAAGCAAAGGCTCTAGTTAATGAAAAGGTTGTTGCAAAAGCAACGTTAACAGTTGGCCAAGGAAAACAGGGAAATGAACAGGATGTATGAATATGATGTAATAATTATTGGCGGAAGTGTTGCTGGTCTTTCTGCAGCAAGTTTTTTAAATGCAAAAAATATCAAAACTGCAGTTGTAGAGAAAAACTTACAAGCAAATGGGATTTGTACAACTGCAATTAACCCTCGTAGTCTAGATTATATGAAAAGGATGGGGGTGATTAATCATATCAAAGATTATGACACATATTTTAAAATCAATGGTGTAAAAACATATGGTTACGATGGTGTAAGTTGCAAGGGGTTTTATAATCATGACCGTTCTTACTTAAATTACGGACATTGTTTGCCTCGAGAGGTTGTTAATAATGCATTCTTTGAAATGGTGAAAGAATTAGAATATGTCAACTATATGGCACCTTTTCTTATTCAAGAGGTTACACATGAGTCAGATGGTGAGCAAGTAAGTGTATACGGAAAATATAAAAAAGAAAATATCACTTTAAGAGCAAAGTTAATTATTGATGCTATGGGTCGGGGGTCATTTATAGCAAGAGATAAACAGTTATTTAGTTATGATTCTAATCATAAACGTTATGCACTGTTTTGCATGTTTGAGAAAGTATCACTGACTGAGCCAATGTTTCATATAGGCACTAACGCAGTAGTAGGACCTGGTTACTACACAGTTTTTCCTGTTAAAGACGATAAGGTAATGGTAGCTATATTTTTGACAGAGGAGGTGGCATCACCTCAAAGTTACTTGGACAGCTTTATTAAAAGTTCAAGTTTTGCTTTAAGTCCATATTTTCGACAAGCAGTGCAAGCTTCAGAACTTACTTCTGTAGGGCCGATTGCATTTAGAAATAAGCAATATACATTAGAAAAAACATTAATGATTGGCGATAGCACAGGTTTTTTTGATCCTTTAACAGGTGAGGGTTTAACACAAGCATTTATTACTGCCGAATTGGCTTCGGAGACGGTGATAAATTATTTGAAGCAAGGGAATTGGGATAGATATGCAGAAAGTTATGAAAGAAGAATCGCTGAATATAAAACTTACTCGGTAGGTCATGCCTCGAAGTTGCAACAACTTTTAAAATATCCTAATGCTTATAACCGATTTATTGTATCAATGGCAAAAAATCAGAAAGCAGCTGATTGGCAAACTTGCGCGGTAGGAAATATTTTTTCACAACAAGAGAGAACAAGTAATGAGTTATGGGAAATATTAGTAGGACGGAAGAAAAAATGATAAATAAAAGTGAATTTAATGCATTTGAAGATAAAGTTTATCTGATTACAGGTGCTGCTCAAGGAATAGGTCGCGAATTAATAAAACAGTTGTATAAAGATGGTGCTAAAATATTTTTTACATATTATCAAGATCATGATTTCGCTCAATCATTGAAAGATGAGCTACTGGCTGATGACGAACGGTTTTCTTTTGTGGAGCATGATGCACGAAAAATGGATGGTGTGAAAGCAATTGTTAATAGACTCTTGGAAAAGTTTGGTCGAATAGATGGTTTAGTGAATAATGCTGGTTATAAGCTAGATAGGTCGTTTCCTCTCATGAAAGATGAGGAGTGGGAGGATCAAATGTCAATAAATCTAAACAGTGTCTATAAATATACTCGTTCAGTTATTTTGCCAATGATTAGACAAAGGTATGGGCGTGTCATTAATATGGGAGCTATTAGTGGTCCTTTGATTTCAGGTCCGTATCAAGTTGCTTATGGAGCTTCGAAAGCAGGGTTGATTGGTTTTACAAAATCTCTTGCCTGGGAGTTAGGGCCAAAAAATATTAATGTAAATTTGGTTACTACAGGTATGGCTGAAACTAATGGAATAAAATTTCCGCCTGAGATTCGAAAAGTATGGGCAGAAAATATACCATGTCGGCGTTTAGCCAATCCATCCGAGGTCGCTAGTATGGTAAAATACTTACTGTCTCCTTTAGGTGATTATGTTACTGGTCAAAATATGATAATTGATGGTGGTATGAGCTTATTAGGTTTTACTAATTTTAAGATGCTTTTACCTAATCATTTTAGAGGTGAAACAAAAAACATCGTTGGATCTAGCATTGAGTAACGAAATTATTCCAGATTTTATAGCGCATGATATTGAAAATCATTATGAAGCTATTGTAATTGGTTCTGGCATTGGGGGTTTGGTTGCTGCAAACTATCTTGCTAATGCAGGTGTGAAGGTCTTATTGATAGAACAACATCAACTAATCGGTGGTTATTTTCATGGAGGTTGGCATAAAAAAAATTATTTTGATTATGGTACTCAATCGCATGAGATACTAGGAGCATTGCTTCCTATTGTTAGGCATTTGGGAATAGAAGATCAAATAAAATTTAAAAAATGCCAACATAGTTTTGTGTCTGAAAATGGATTGTCATTAAAAATGGGGAATATGCAAGATGCAAGAAATTCATTTTCAAAAGCTTATGTAGAATCACAAAATGATATTAATAATTATTTTGATTACTATGAAGAAGTTTATGAGGTTGCAAAAAGCTTGAATTTGGATGGTATGGGCGAGCTTATAAAAAGTAATACACGAGATATTCTCACTGATTATGATGGTTATTGGCTTAACAAACAATATCATAATGATATGATGAAATTTGACTCAATAATTAGTAGTCGTAAAGCAAGGTCACTACTTGGAAGAAGTCGGGTTGCTCGTATACTTTCAAATTTTGGATATCGTAATCAATCAGTACTTGCTTCGGGGCTATTTTGGCATTTATGGAAAGATGATTATTATTATACAGAGAATGGCAATCAAGATTTCGCAAATAAATTAGCTATGAACATCATAGCGAAAGGCGGTGCTGTAGCAATAGGTACCTCAGTTATAGAAATTATAACTGAAGGGGAAAAAGTAACAGGTGTACGCCTGGGTGATAAAAGTGTTGTACATGCTGATTATGTGATCTGTAATACAGACTTAGTATTTGCCCTTGAAACTTTATTAAAAGGTCATCCTCTTATTCATGGTTTAATGAATAAAGCAAAAAAAACACCTACGAGTGAAGCCTTTTTTTCTTCATATATTGGTACATCAATTCCAGTGGATGAACTAAAACAAGCACTTAATAATAGTCATCATACTTGGTATTTTCCTGATAGTGACTTTGCAGATCCTTTTGATATAAATTTTCATAAAAATTTACCTGTAGAGATTTCAGCACCAGTATTACAAAATCCGAATATGACCCATTCGGGCGGATCACAGGTGGTATTGCAGTGTTTTTCTAGTATTGCTTGGATGAATCATTGGAAGATAAATCGCCTAGGAAAACGAACTAAAGACTACCTGAAGCTCAAGGCTATGGTTGGTCAGCAATTAATTGAAAATGTTGAGAAATACATTCCTGGGTTTAGTGAGAGTATTAATTTTAAAATGCATGGTGCACCGATGACACATACTAGATACACTGGCAATTACAATGGTGCAACGGCTGGTTGGACCTGGAATCCTAAAAGAACCCTATTTAAATTAAACGAGCAAGGGGTTACTACTCCATTTGAAAACCTCTATTTTGCGGGCCATTGGACACTCTATCCAGGAGGGCTATTGACAGCGGCAGTTTCTGGTAAGATGGCGGCAGATCAAATTATATACAGGTGATATTAATGAGCGAACATAAATTGTCAGAAAAAAAAATTTTTCAATTGTGGTGGTTGCATGATGCGCGTTGGTATCAGGAAGTTGCTACAGAATTTGGTTTTGCAGTAGCAAATCGACTAAATAAGAAAATATTGATATTTTTAGCTGAGCGTGTTGCTCGCCAGGAAGTCAAAAAGTATTTGATTTCAAATAAAATTGCAAGTATGGAAGATGTTATTGAGATAATTCAACGCTGTTCACAAAGAATGTGGCCTGATGAAATGGTTGAAATTCGCTATAGAGTGGAAAGCGAGCGTGTTTTTGAAGTTGATGTTACGAGAAATTTTGCCCTGTATATGTTAAGGCTTGCAAACAGCTTAGAAAACTATGAATGTCCTTGTTTTGAAATAAGAAGTGCATGGTTTTCCGAAATGAATATAAATATAAAAAAGCATAAAATCACTCAGTGCTGTATGCAGTCTGCATCAGCGTGTACTTTTTATGTTGAACTTGATTTGAATAAAACAAAAAAAGGATCTTATAAATGCAGTATAAATCAAACCTAATAGAGTTATCCGCAGCGATTGTTTTAAAAAAAATTCTTCAGCAAGGTTGGCCATTTGCTTTATCGAGATTATTTTTTATAGGTAATGCTTTTTTAATGACATTGATACTTGTTAGATACAACCATGATTACTTGTCGGTAACACCTCTGATTACCTCGGGACAACTTTTTTTGCTTTCTATTGCAATTGGTGTAATGTATTCAGTAGCTATTAAAGTAGGTATTAATTTCGGAAGTGGTAATTTTAAGCAAGTAGGTAAAATATTCCAAGCTAGCTTAATTCAGTCATTAATTTTGTCTCTCCCTGTTATCGTGATTTGCTTATTGGCAAGCAAAATTTATATCGGAGCAGAACAAGACCCTCATTTGGCTAGGCTATCTCAAAAATACTTCACAATCATTTGTATGGGTATAATACCTTGTCTTATGGTCAATGCAATGCAACAAGTTTTGATAGGAATGGCAAAGGCTAAAGCTGTGCTTTTATCAACAGTCATCAACACAGCTCTTTTTGTTGGTGTTGGATATCCATTAGTCAATGGAGTTGCATCTATGGAAGGGCTTGGTATTGCTGGAATGGGTTATGCATTTGTTATTGCAAATTGGATAAACTTGGTTTTACTTATTTTGTATTTGAAATATGAGCAAAATTTTACAATTTTTGGTTTATATGAAAAAAATAAAATTATTGAACTTATGAGTGAGTTGAAGTCTCTTTTTAAGATTGGGATGCCTATCGGAGTGCAGATATCATCAGAGCTTGCTACAGTGATTACAGTTACAATGTTTGCGGGTGTTTTGGGTATGCTAGCTGAAAACCAGATTACAGATCAATATTTAGCAATTGTTGTTGTGATATCTTTTGCAATATCTCAAACTGTTGGAGTATTGGTTGGTAGGGAGTTTGGAGCAAATAATATAGCTAATGCAAAGATGGTTGGTAAAGTATCGATTATGCTGAGTTTAGGTATAGGTGTATTGGTTGCTTTGCTGTTTAATATTTTTAGTGAACTTCTTGCTGAGGTATTTACGACTAATAAAACATTAATTATTGCGACATCAACCCTGTTTCTAATTAATAGCATTGGTGTGATAGCGGATAATATACGTAATATAACCACTGGGGTTCTTCGTGGCTATAAATATTCTTTTTGGCCTGCAATAGCTAATTCAATTTGTATGACAGGTATAACATTACCGCTTGCTTATGTTTTAGGCTTTATAGCAGGATTGGGTATTGAGGGAATATATAGTGCACGTGCAATTGGTATGGTGCTGGGGGCCATCGCTATATTGTTGCTATATAACAAAAAAATGAAAAAAAGTGCTGTGCTAAATAAGTATCAAGATGATGACTTAATTTTGAGTAGACAAAATGATGGTGAATCTATTTATCAAAGTAGTTGATGGAGTTGCATTGGTTGCATATAAATTTAACAAATAATTCTTATATAAGGAGAGTATGATGGTAAATAAAGAATTCAATCTTTTTGACAAAACTTGTAAAGGTTATGATCCATTAGAAGCCGCAAAAGCAGCATATCAAATCATGTTTTATCCAAAAAAAAGGAATAAGTATTACCGCACCGAGCGAGATTTAATAAATAAAACAGACAAAAGCATGAATTTTTCAGTAAATAATAAGGAAGTTACAACATACCATTGGAATCAAACAAGTAATAAAAAAGTATTATTAGTTCATGGTTTTGGTGGAAGGTGTTTAGATTTTTCTGGAATTATCAATTTGTTATGCAATGCTGATTTTCATGTTATAGGCTTTGATGCTCCAGCTCATGGACTTTCTGAAGGTAGTAATACTGATATTGGTGAGTTTATGGAGTGTATAAGTCAAATTAGCTTAGTCAATGGAGGTGGTTTTGATTTGGCTATTACTCATAGCTTTGGTGCTGGAGCTCTTACTTATGAAATGCGTAATAAATCAGTTCAGATTAAACAGCTTGGTCTGATAGCACCTAATGCCACATTTCCTCCAATAATCAAAGGTTTTTTGAATGTTTTAAATGCTGAAGAAGACGTTTATTCGCTACTTTCTGATTTAATAGTAGATCGATTCAAAAATCGCATGAATAGGGACGAATTATGGAGTGCTTGTTCTCCTGTCGAGAATATCAGCTTAATGAAACACTCAGGTGAGGTTGACTTGTGTATTATGCATGGAAAATTTGACAAGATGCTTCCTATAGATCAGTCTGAATATTTGTTAGAAACTTGCCGAAGTGTGGATATAAGAGCTTCTCTAAATATTTTTGATTGTGGTCATTATGACATTTTAAAGAACCCAAATTTATATAATGTGATTTCAAAAAAAATGATGAAACTTAAATAAACTACTGATATGAAAGCACCACTTCTGGTAGCTCGTCTGACTGGCTATGGTGTTTAATTTCTATATTTAGTAAATAAAATAACAAAAGTGCAATAACCTTTGCGATTAAATATTGATAGGAGAATGATAGCTATGGGCGCGGTTTACCAAAAAAATGATATAAATGAACTAATAAAGTGTCATAAGTTGTGGTCTAATCCATTATTAAAAATGTTTACCGAGAATACAATTGAACTGCCAGATTGTGCGCTGTTCTTTTCTCAGTACTCTTTTTACTCATCAAACTTTACTCGTATACTTGCAACTGCTTTGGCCAAGTGCTCTGATGAAACGGCACGTAGTATTATTGTCTCTAATTTGTGGGAGGAAGTTGGTGAAAAAAATTTAATGAGCTCACATTCTAGATTATTTGTCAATTTTCTTCGTGGGATTGGCGTTCAAGAATCACCAATACAATACCTTCCTATAACTAAATATTTTGTAAATAGTTATTTATCACTATGTACAAATTCAAGTTTTAAGGAAGTACTTGCTATATTAGCGTATGCAACTGAGGGGATCGTTGCTGAGTTGTATAACATATTTATCCAGGGGTTAAGCAGTTGTGGAGTTTCTGAACAACATTTGACATTTTTTGTTGAGCATATACATTGTGATCATGGGCATGCTAAAGCCTTAGAGGATGCGTTGCAGTGGCAGAGTTTAGATGAAACTTGTCAACAATCTTGTATAAAAGCTATAAATATAGCGTTAAATTTGCGTGATGAGTTTTTTACGGAAATTTATAAAGAGATATATGGAAAACGCTTTTCACCTATATTGAAGGGTTTACTAGCTAATGGTAATGATCAAGCAGCGCTAAAATATGACAGTATTGTTAGTTTTGAAGATCAATTAACTGATAGTTTATTATACGAAAACAAATCTTGTGAACAGTCTGTGAATTTCTCTGTTAAGCGATTTGCAATACAGGGTAGAGTTTTAGATCCACGATTGCTAATAATTCCTGCAAAGTGTAAAAATGAATATCATAAACATGCTCATGAAGCGTTCTTTTACGTTATATCTGGTATGGGTCAGGTTCGCATTGGAGACGAGGTTCAGGATATTCGAGGTGGTAGTTATGTATATATTCCAAGATGGGTTAGCCATCAAACAATCAATATTGGAAATGATAATCTTAAAATATTGGCAATGACAGATTATAACCTTACAAAATACTTTCCTAAGAATAGCGAAACTTCATATAGACAAAAAAATTTGGAGTTAGTTAAATTAGAAGGTAGTGAGATGACAGATGAGTAATTGTTTATATCGAATGGATGGTCGATTTGTAAAAGTAGATGAAATCTGTACTTTGGATGATGGTGGAAAGCGTGTCAACTTTCATTATCTAGGTGATGTTTTTTCTAGTGAATTAAAAGGGACATGTCGTGGGATAGACTATGCAATAATTTACTCGGATAGAGTTAATATACATGTCCATGAGGTTATTTCACTTAGTACGGGTGAAAAAATCTCTATTGAAAGAAATGCCACAGGTGCAATAGACACAAATGGCATAATTTTAGTTAATGATGACCATTGCTGTATTAAGATGACCGAAAATAAAGTTATATCAAATCTAAAAGGAGCTCGTTTATATTGGAAAGCACAATTAGCAAATAGCTCTAGGAATTTTTTTGTTGAGGTTTATTATGAATGATTTTGAAATTGTTAAAAAAGAACCCCTCTGGTCTTCTAAGTCCTACTCGAATGATGTGGCATCATTATATATGGATTTCTCAAAAACGGCGTTTAGCGATTCATATTATTTTCAGGCCTATATAGCTGCATATTTATCTGGTATTGTTAAATCAAGTGGTAATGTATTAGAAGTCGGGTGTGGACCAGGCTATTTAACATCCATTTTATCAAAGCTGAGTTCACAATCTAAATTTACCTTATTGGATCATTCAGAACCCATGCTTTACTTGGCTGAAAAAAATATCCAACAATTAACAGGAACCTCTGCTATATGTACGATCGGTGATGCGGTAGATTTGCCATTTGAAGACAATACATATGACTTAGTTGTTAGTCAGTTTATGCTAAGAAATGTTCCTAATCCAAAGAAAGCCTTGCTTGAAGCATTTCGTGTTTTACGTTCTGGTGGCTATGTTTACTTTACTGATGTAATTTCTGTTGATGAGCCTGATAGGAGTTTTCTTATTCGCACCGCCCCTGGTAAAAATGGTGAACATTTCATCAAGGCAGCGCTTGACTCTGCACTTAGTGCTAAAAAGCTGGAAGCTATAGTTTCTGAGTGCTTTTTTGAGCAGAGCCAAATTTTATTTGGTGGGTTTGGTGGATTTACATCATCTAGTAGAAAACTGCTTGATTTAGTTAAGGATGGTCTACCGCTAAGAAATCTTGTGTCTAGGGAGAGCTCAGAGTGGAGTAAAAATATTGCAAAATATTGGGCACATATTTATATTAAAAAACCATAGGTATATAGTCAAATGAGTAAGAAAGTTGCTGTTATTACAGGTTCAAGTCGTGGGATAGGTCGGGCATTGGCTTTAAGGTTTGCTCAAAGTGGCTATGATATTCTCATACACTGTAACAAAAATTTAGATTTGGCAGAGAAATTGAATGCTGAGATAAAGTCTCTTGGCCAAACTGGGATTATTGTCCAAGCTGATATATCAATTAAAGAAGAGGCATCCTCTGTCATTGAAGTGGCATATGATAAGTGGGGAAAAATAGATGTTTTAATTAATAATGCTGGTATAACAAAAGATGCACGATTTATTTTCATGAAGGATGAAGAATGGCAGCAGGTGATAAATGTAAATTTAAACGGAGTTTACAATGTTTCTCGATCCTGTATTTATAGAATGATACGAGAACGTGAAGGGTGTATAATTAACATTTCATCGGTTGCAGGCATCAAGGGAGTTACTGGGCAAGTCAATTATTGCGCATCTAAATTTGGTGTTGTTGGCTTTACAAAAGCATTAGCCAGGGAAGTGGCACCTTATAATATATCGGTTAATTGTATAGCCCCAGGGTATATTGAAACTGATATGACAAATGAAATGACAGAGTCGATGAAAGCGTCTGCTCTCAAAGAAATACCAATGGGGAGCTTTGGTAATGCAGAGTGCATTGCAGAGATGGCAGTTCATCTTGCTAGCAAGCACTCTAAGTACATAACAGGGCAGGTTATCTGTATTGATGGAGGTTTGAGTGTTTAAATGATTGTAAGCACCATAAAACGGACCCATGTTAAGATGTAATGGTCTAATATACTTGTAGAACTTTTTAGCCTAAAATATTCAAAGATACTTAAGGTGAGTAATTATGAAAAAAATAGAGTTAATATTAGCGATGCCAAAAAATTTGAATATGCAAGATTGATGGTTGATGAAGGATATTTTAATAAGCAAAAAAATTATGGATATTTCAAAGGAAAGCGCCTCTGCTGTTGTACGTTGACGCCAGTATAAACAAGAGTTATCAGGCAGTGTTCCTGATACCCAAAAAGCGATGACAACAGATAAGCTCAAAGTTTAGCAGCTTGAAAAACAATTAAAACAAGCAGAGATGATTACTGAGAGCCTGCATCTTTTGTAGATGTTTAAAAGAGCATCTCGTTTCTCTCTAGTGATAATGATTTAAATAAGAGTTTGGTTAATAAAAGGATAAAAAATGCAAATTATAGAATTGATTATTGTTGCCGTTATTTGTTTTGTTGCAGGGGCGTTACTCATTTTATTTATAAAAGGGAAAAAGTTAGCTGAGTTAAATCTAGCATCGGAAAATAGTCGCAATGACTATGAAAGAGTGCAGCAAGAAAATGCCAATTTGGTTGCTAAAATGGAGGATGAAAAAACGCGGTTTCATCAGCAGGAAATAGTATTGAATAAGCAGCAAGAAAAAGTAAGCTATATGGAAAAAAGCAGTAAGCGTTTAGAGGATGAGTTAAATCTACTTAATGAAGCTCACGCTTCTCAAAAAGTGCAATTAGAGAATATGTCCAAAGCATATCATGATGCAAATGGCGCTCATCAGATTGCACTTGAAAAGTTGCAAAATTTACAGGAGCAAAGTAGCGATTTAGAAAAACGCTTAGCCAATAGCAATGATCTTTTAGAGAAAGAGCGTGAAACCATCAATAGCTTGAAAGAAGCGCTTGCAGAAGAGGGTAAAAAGTATAAAGCTCAAGAGGCTGCCTTTAAAGAGGTTTCCGCAAGAGTGCAAGAGCTAAAAATAGAGCTTGAAAAAAGCACACATATAAATAGTGATTTGAATGCTCGTTGTCGGGCGCTTGATAATGAGCGTGCTGAACTTAAAACAACAATAAAAGATAAAGATTTACACTTTAAAGAGCAAACTCAGCAGTTTAATGAGACCAAAGCAGCTTTAACAAAAGAGTTTGAGAACTTAGCGAATAAAATATTTGAAGAGAAAGGCAAAACTTTCACACAGAGTACTCAGGTGAGCATTGATAATATGTTGAAGCCTTTTCGCGAGCAGATTGAAGGGTTCCAAAAGCGCGTAAATGATGTGCATAGCGATGCAATTAAGGAGAATGCATCACTGAATGCTGAGATTCAAAAAGTGCTTGATATTGGACTTAAAATGAGTAAAGAGGCAAATAATCTTACCTCTGCACTCAAAGGAGATTCTCAAAAACGTGGCGTTTGGGGAGAGGCACAGCTTCGAAGAACCTTAGAGATGAGCGGTCTTATTGAAGATGCCCACTATGAGGTGCAAAGTGCATTTAAAGATCTAGACGGAAAGCAAAAACAAACGGATTATTTGATTAAGCTTCCAGATGGAAAACATATGATTATTGATAGTAAAGTCTCGCTAAATGCGTATGATCGAATGGTGGGCGCTGAATCAGAGAGTAGTTATAAGATTGCGATGAATGAGCATATTTTGGCGGTGAAAAAGCATATCGATGATTTAGCATCTAAAGATTATACCAATGTTATTGGGATGAAAAGTCCAAGCTTTGTGCTGATGTTTATGCCAATTGAGCCTGCTTATATTGAAGCGTTAAAGCACAGTAAAAATGTGTTTGAATATGGTTATAAAAAAGGTGTTGTCCTTGTGTCTCATACGACACTCATTCCTATTTTGCGTACGGTTTCAAACCTGTGGATGATTGAGCGAAGTAACACAGAAGCGCGCGAAATCAGTGAAAAAGCAGGGGATATTTATAATCAAGTTTGCGTGGTGGCAGATTATTTAAATAAGCTAGGTGGTACACTTGGGACTGTCAGTAATCATTATAATAATGCAGTGACTGCGCTTGCTGGAAAAAGAGGCTTATATGGGAAAGTAGATCGCTTTAGCCAATTGTCAGCAAAGGTAACTAAAAAATTGCCGCAATTGGAACCAAGCCATATCGATTTTGAGGCTGATCGTTTGTCGCTGATTATTGAGCCGATTAATGAGGCTGCTGAAAATGTCGAGTTGACAAAGGTGGATGATAAGTAGCCTTATTTAACCCCAAGCTCAAATAAGCGCTCATCTAAGAAACCCTGTGCAGTTGGGTATTTTTTAGAGAGATATACTTCTGGTTTTGGATGCATAAAACAAGGTGTAGACATCCGATCAACTCCTTTAGCTTCACCTTCAGGTTTGACAACGCGATGCTTGGTTGCAATATATTCATATTCGGTCATCTCTTGCAGCATATCACCGATATTGATAATGATTGATCTTTCTTTGCATGGCACTTCATACCATTTATTTTCCTGATGAGAGTACACCTCCAAGCCAGGGGATGAGGCGACAGGTAAAAGGGTGATAAGGTTGATATCTTCGTGTGCAGCAGCTCGGATGGCACCTGCCTCTTCATCACCTTGAATAGCTGGATAATGTAAAATACGAAATAATGTCTTTTCAGGTGAAAGTGCATCAACAAGTGGCATGGCTAGCTTTTTTGCAACCGTTGGATTCATATGATCATCAATCCACTGAAGCAAAATTTTTCCTAAAGTGTAAAGCTCATTGTACAAAAGGCGTGCATTATCAGAGATTTCTTTTGGGTATCTTCCCCAAGGGAAATACAAATGGTAGTAATGCTTAATATCTTTAACGGTTTCACCTTTGGCAATTTCAGAAGTATCCATAGGGAAATAGCCATCTTGGGTGTCTTTGTTGTAGTGATAGTTTTGGGCTGCATCGGAAGTGATAAACTCACGCCATTCAGCATAAACAGCTTCAATAAGATCCCAATTAATAGGATGTGTTTCTAAAACGCCAAATCCTGTTTGCTTTAACGAATCAGTAAAGCGCTTGGGTGCATTAGGGTTAAAATAATCAACGCTAAGTATATTCATTTATTCGCCTCTCATAAATACGATCCTTTGTGGAGCTAAAAGGGTAAATTTAGATGAAATAAAAGTCAATTACTATTACTTGTTAGATGGTAAATAAGCGACTGAATTTGAATTTATTAGCATGATTTATAGCGATATATTTTTGAGTGCATGTGCGCTAACATTCATGTGATAATTCTGATATGATGCTCACTTATTTTCATGCTGTTGCGTGTGATGAGTCAATAGAGGTTTTTATATTATTAAAGCGTAAAGGTGATAAAAACAAAGGCTTTTATTTCGAGGTAAATTAAGTAAATTTGCATGCTAAGTGCGATAGCTATTTAAAAATGAGAATTAATAAATGTCATTAGAAAAACAAACAAAAGCGTTAAATAATGAAATAGCTCTAGAGCTGAGTGATGTTAACAAGGTCTATAAAGGTGGGCTTCATGCAGTTAAAGATATCAGCTTTAGTGTGTATAAGGGGGATTTCTTTGCATTATTGGGTCCTAATGGTGCTGGAAAATCAACAACACTTGGAATGATATCTTCGTTAGTGAACAAAACCTCAGGAGTGATTAAAATTTGCGGTTTTGATATTAACAAAGAGCCCTCTAAAGCAAGAAAGTCACTTGGTGTGATGCCGCAAGAGATTAATTTAAATATCTTTGAAACACCGCTTCAGATATTAGTCAATCAAGCCGGGTTTTTTGGTATTTCACGCACAAAAGCGCTGCCTTATGCAAAAGAGTTATTAGCTGACATGGCGCTATCTGATAAAGAAAACACGCAGGTGCGCTTTCTCTCAGGCGGAATGAAACGCCGTGTAATGGTCGCAAGGGCACTTGTGCATAAACCCAAAGTGCTCATTTTAGATGAGCCTACAGCGGGCGTTGATGTTGAGCTTCGCCAGTCGCTTTGGGCAATTATGCAAAAGCTAAATAAAAAGGGACTGACCATTATTCTAACAACCCATTATTTGGAAGAGGCCGAATCAATGTGTAATCGAATTGCGATGATTCATAAAGGAGAAGTGCATACCAGTACAGATATGAAATCTTTTTTGCGTACTGTGGATAAAGAAACCTTTGTTTTTGATTTGAAAAATCCGCTTAAAGAGCATGCGCTTCATTGTGACTTTGGCAAGGTGAGTATTGTTGATGACATCACACTTGAAATTGAGGTGAATAAATCTATTACACTCAATCAAATCTTTGAAATGCTTAATGCAGAAGGTATTGATGTTATTAGCGTTAGAACCAAAACAAATAAGTTAGAAAAATTATTTATTGATATTGCAAGGGGGTAGCCCATGTCGGCGAAAGAGTATTGGATTATATATTACACACTTTTTAGAAAAGAAGCTGTCAGAGTGCTTAGAATCTGGGCGCAAACCCTTTTGCCTCCAGTGATTACCATGTCGTTGTATTTTTTGATTTTTGGTAAAATTGTCGGCAGTCGTATTGGTACGATGCATGGCTTTAGTTATATGGAGTTCATTACCCCTGGGCTTATTATTATGGCTGTGATTAATAATGCGTATGCGAATGTTGTGGGCTCTTTTTTTGGCTCAAGGTTCAACCACTCTATTGAGGAGATTTTAGTCTCGCCTATGACAAGTCATATTGTGATTTTAGGCTATATTTCAGGCGGTGTGGCCAGAGGACTATTTGTTGGGGTTCTAGTCAGTATAGTTGCCTTTTTGTTTGGTGGTTTATCATACATATATAGCGTCCCACTTGTTATTTTGGGTGCCTTATTATGTGGTGCGCTATTTGCTCTAGGGGGGCTTTTAAATGGCATCTTTTCACAAAAATTTGATGATACCACTATTTTCCCAACCTTTATTTTAACTCCGCTTATTTATTTGGGTGGTGTGTTTTACAGTCTGGAATTACTTCCTGATTTTTGGCAAAATGTTGCATTAGTGAATCCGCTTTTTTATATTATTGACTTTGTGCGTTTTTCTTTTTTAGGAGAGACTTTTATTAATCCGTGGTATGCGCTGAGTATGATCATCTTATTTACTTTGATTTTGTACTATTTAGCTTGGTATTTACTCTCAAAAGGCATTCGTTTAAAGGCATAAAGGATATATTTGATGAAAATTACTATTGGGCAATGTAGTTTTGTTGTTGCTGATTTTGCTTATAACTATCATAAAATAAAAGAGGTTATTACCAATAATCAAGACTCAGATTTAATTGTGTTTTCTGAGCTTTGTGTCATTGGTTATTATCCGTATGATCTTTTGGTTTATGATGAGGTTATCAAGGCGCAAAATGAAATCATTGAAAAGATTAAACAGTTAAGTGAGCAGTATGCTATTGCTGTGATTATTGGTGTGGCAAGTGCAGTTGATGGCATTAAAAAGTTTCATAATAGCGCACTTGTGATTGATAAAGGTGAGGTTGTTTTTACTTACCATAAGAAACTGATTCCAAGTTATAGTATTTTCGATGAAAAGCGCCATTTTATTGCAGGAGAAGGGACGCCATTTTTTGAGCTTCAGGGTAAAAGAATAGCATTATTTATTTGTGAAGATATTTGGTTTGATAATCATCAAGGCTATCTAAAGAACCCTGTCTTAGAGCTTGATCATAACAAGGTAGATTGTGTGATTACGCTAAATGCATCGCCTTCCATGCTGGGGAAGTTTGCACAAAGAGAAAGTATTGTTAAAAAGATAGCGCAAGAAGTAAATGCTCCTGTGATCTATGCCTCGCAAGTAGGGGGATATGATGAGATTATCTATGATGGTGCAAGTTTTGTCAGTGATAATCATGGCAATATAGTTGCATTGGCTAACTCCTTTAAAGAGGATGTCGTCTCTGTAGATATAGATAACTTACCTCAAAAAGTGCACTCAAATCCCTATAGTAGCGATTATGCGCTTATTTTAGACCAGCTTATCTTAGGGCTTCAAGATTATCTAAGAAAATGTCGATTTACGGGGGTGGTCATTGGTTCATCAGGTGGTATTGACAGTGCTTTGACGCTTGCTATTGCTGCACTTGCACTTGGGAAGGAAAATGTTAAAGCCATTACCATGCCATCGGTATACTCATCTGAGGGAAGTGTGAGTGATTCTGAAAGGCTTTGTCATAACTTGGGCATTCACTTATATCATCGTCCGATTAAAGAGGAATTTGAAGCGACTATTTTAGCGTTTGAAAAAGCCTTTGGTAAAGAACCTAAAAAATTAACCAAAGAGAATATGCAAGCCAGAATTCGTGGGCGCATTGTCATGGAGTATTCCAATGATAGTGGGCTGTTGATGCTGACAACAGGCAATAAAAGTGAGCTTGCTGTTGGTTATGCAACATTATATGGTGATATGTGTGGCGCACTTAACTGTATTGGCGATTTATATAAGCATGATGTTTATGCGCTATCTGAGTATATTAATCAAATTTACGGTGAGTTAATCCCAAGGGAGATTATTGATAAAGCGCCTTCTGCCGAATTGTCAGAGGGACAAAAAGACTCAGATTCATTGCCTGATTACAGGCATTTAGATGCGATGCTAAAGCTCTATCTAGAGAGAGATCTATTAATGCCAGAAGAGGTGGAAAATCTAGAGCGTATTGTGAGCGAGGTGGATAGCAAAGAGCAAAGGCGAATTTATCGAATGGTTGAGCTAAATGAATTTAAACGCAAGCAAGCACCACAAATTCTTATTATACAACGGCGACCATTTGGTATTGGCAGGCGTATGCCAGTAACAGGTGCTTTTCAAAAATAAAGGCTTGTCAGGCACTTAAAAGTATTTTTCAGCCTGAGCGAGTAGCCAATCTTTAACTGCGCGTTTTGAGGGATTTTGCCATAGCGTATTGCCCTCTACTAAATAATAAGCGTTATTGTTTTTAATCGGACTTTGATAAATAGTCAGCTTTTCTTCTTGGATTAATGGGTAGACAAGTGGCAGGTGCGTGACCAGTGCGCCAACGCCATTGATTGCAGCTTTAATCGCTTGTGCTGTGCTGGTTAAATAAAGCATTTTGTCATTGGCTGAAAATGACGCTTGTTCACAGTAGTATTGCCAGTCATATTTTCGAAAGCGATGATTGACATAAATTGAGGTGGCTGTGTGAATGTTGTTGCCGGTGAAATATAACGGTGAGTAAACAAGTACAAGCTCATCCTCCCACAGCTTTTGCGCCTCAGCATTAGGACGGTGGTCGGCAAGTTGAATACTAAAATCAACTCGGTTAAGATCAATGCTGCTATCGGCATCAGCAGATGTCATAAGGTTGATATTAATATCAGGGTGTTGCGTGTAAAAGTCATTTAAATTAGGTATCAGCCATTGAAGGGCTAAAGTTGCCATGAGCTGTATTTGAATGGATTGATTTGCCTGTGGGTGAATGCGATCAGTTGCAGATTCAATAATGCTAAGTGCCCGATGAATATCCTTAAAATAATTTTCGCCTTGATTGGTCAGTTCAACATTTTTAGTATTTCTAACGAGTAACTGACAACCTAAAAAGCGCTCTAGTTGTTTAATTTGCTGACTAACCGCGCCAGGAGTTACATTTAATATATTTGCAGCACGAGCAAAGTGTTTTGTCTGTGCAACTTGATTAAAGAACGTGAGTGCTTTTAAAGGTGGTAGATTACTCATCATTAGAAAATCTAAATAGCTATTGAATAAATATGATTGTAGATATCAAGCGCTTTATTGTAAAGTATCCTTGTATAACGGAAGTGATAATCATCATAAATTTAGGAGTGATAATGCAAAACCAACTTAACAATAATCAAAATACTTTAGTATTAGTAGCCGATTTTATTAATGAAATTGTTGATCCAAAAGGGGCGTTTGGTGCACATAATGCTGAGCGCATTCAAGAGGATAGAACAATTGAGAAGGCCAATCATGTTATTAAGTGGGCAAGAGAAAGTGGTATTGAAATAGCACATGTTAAAGTGGGTTTCTCTGATAATTATCAAGAATGTCCCAAAACTTCGCCAATGTTTGGTCAAGCGCCCAACTATGGTGTGTTGAAACTTAGCAGTTGGGGCTGTGAGTTTCATAAAGATATGGATGTGCGAAAGGAAGACTATGTCGTGATTAAGCATAGAGTGAGCGCACTGTATGCAACCAATTTAGAGCCGCTTTTGGGCGCTAAAAAGATTGAGCGTGTTGTTATTTGTGGGGTATCGACAACCTATGTTGTTGAAGCAACAGCAAGAGAGCTTCATGATAGAGATTATCAGGTCACTATCGTTGAAGATGCCTGTAATGCAGCAACAAAAGAGGGGCATGATGCGTCAATTGAAGCATTGTCTCGCTTTTGTGAGATTACAACGGCAGATAAGATTGCTGCTGGTAAAGAAAAAGCTTAAAATAATTTGCTAATCAGGGATAAATATTGCTACAATCTCGCTGTAATTAAGATGCCTTCAGTTGGTTTATATTGATGGCAAAGCTTCACATTTTGAAAATAAACTTAATTACGAGGTCCAAGAATGTTACGTATTAAAGAAGAGGCAATCACCTTTGATGATGTCCTTTTAGTCCCTGATTATTCTACAGTGTTACCAAATGAAGTGTCACTTAAAACAAAGCTGACAAAATCGATTCATTTAAATATGCCACTTGTCTCTGCTGCAATGGATACTGTGACAGAGTCACGCTTAGCGATTGCAATGGCGCAAGAAGGCGGTGTTGGTATTATTCACAAAAATATGCCAATTGACTCTCAGGCAGCAGAAGTAAGAAAAGTTAAAAAATTTGAAAATGGGATGGTCATTGATCCTGTTACGGCTTCGCCTGAAACAACTATTTTAGAGTTATTGGAAATTACACAACAATATCATTTCTCTGGTGTTCCTGTTGTTGAAGGAAAGGCGCTTGTTGGGCTTGTGACATCAAGAGATATTCGCTTTGCTAAAGATCTATCTTTGCCTATCTCCAGCATTATGACGCCAAAAGAGCGCTTGGTGACGGTTAAAGAAGGGGCGCAGGAGGATGAAATTCAAGGTCTGCTCCATCAGCATCGAATTGAGAAAATCTTGGTGGTGAATGATCACTTTGAGCTTGTTGGTCTCATTACGGTAAAAGATATTCAAAAATCAATTGATAAGCCAAATGCATGTAAAGATAAACTTGGTCGTTTAGTAGTTGGTGCGGCTGTTGGTACAGCAGGAGATACTGAAAGACGCGTAAAAGCACTTGTTGAGGCTGGCGTGGATGTGATTGTTGTTGACACGGCTCACGGTCATTCACAAGGTGTGTTAGATCGTGTTAAATGGGTTAAAGCCAACTTCCCAGAGGTTCAAGTAATCGGTGGGAATATTGCAACGGCAAAAGCAGCAAGAGCACTTGCAGATGCGGGTGTGGATGCCGTTAAGGTGGGTATTGGTCCTGGCTCTATTTGTACAACACGTGTGGTTGCTGGGGTTGGTGTGCCGCAGTTAACCGCGATTAGTGATGTTGTTGAAGGGCTTCAGGGTACTGGTATCCCTGTAATTGCTGATGGTGGCATCCGTTATTCGGGGGATATTTGTAAGGCAATTGCAGCTGGGGCATCGGTTGTGATGGTTGGTGGGCTTTTTGCTGGTACAGAAGAATCCCCAGGAGAGGTTGAGTTATTCCAAGGGCGATCTTATAAATCTTATCGAGGGATGGGATCACTTGGCGCGATGGAGAAAGGCTCATCAGATCGCTATTTTCAAGATACAGTCGATGCGAAAAAGCTCGTTCCAGAAGGCATTGAAGGGCGTGTCCCTTATAAAGGCACTTTGAGCGCGGTTATTCATCAGCTTTTAGGGGGACTTCGTGCAGGAATGGGGTATACCGGAAGCGCTGATATTGATCAGATGAAGACAAAAGCTGAATTTGTGAAAATCTCTGGTGCTGGGTTTAACGAGAGTCATGTACATAATGTGATGATTACTAAAGAGCCACCAAATTATCAAATGAAGTAATGTAAAGGAAACAAAAAAATCGGCATATGCCGCTTTTTTTGTGGGGGTATTATTCTTTAGAATTCAGCGCAGACATCTGACACGGCTGAACTTGAAATTGTTGTAGAGCATGTCCAAGTTACACCGTTACTTGCTACAACTGGTGTTAGTGTAATGGTTGTACTATTTAAATTTGCCCCAACATCGGCGTCAAAAGTATAAGTAATTGCTCCTGTGCCGGAGTTAACGGCAACTGAACCATATTCCCCTGTTTTACTTGTTGAATTTGTTGTGAAAGTGGTTGGGGCAGTTCCGCCATTGGTATTAATTTGCTCTGCAACTTCCACCTTATCTGAGCCAAGAAATGAATAGGCTTCAGATAAGCGCGCGCGTTCGGTATAGTTAGAGTACATCGGAATTGCAATAGCGGTTAAAATAGCGATAATCGCAATAACAATAAGTAGCTCAATAAGTGAGAACCCTTGCTCTTTTTTCATTGTCTTAAGCGATTTTTTCATTTCTCTCTCCTGTATAAGTTATCCAATAAAAGTTACATTAAAACAAAAAAATAGAATTGATACTTCTTTCTTATGAATGTAGTCAATATTGCTGGAATTACAAGTTGAGTGCTAAAAACATGAAAAATTTAAAATGACGGGCTGATGCTTTCCATTCAAGGAGGGAGGAGGGAAGGAAGTTGAACAGCGCCAGCCCATCAAGTGAGCACTACTATACCGTGAAATTTTCAAAATGGAAGTGCTTTTAATGCATTTTTGCCAATTAATTGAAAAATAGTCAAAATTGGTGTAAAAATGTATCTGATTTCTGTAAAGCTTCAATACACCAAAGGATTAAAGTTAAGCCTTTAATATCAAGTAACTAATGTGATTGTAAGTCAATTGAAAATATCTTAAATATATTGTTGCAGGCATTTGCTAAAAGCTGTGCTTTCTGTCTACACTTGATTTGAGCTGTTATTCATCATTTATCTAAGGACATTTAAGGAGGATTAAATGGCAAAGCATACTGTCGCAGCGGAGTTTGTATATCAATTAGCAGAATATGGCGTGAAGCAGGTTTTCGGTATCACAGGTGATGCAATGAATGCATTTACCGATGCCTTAAGAAAAGATGGCAGAATAAAGTGGCATACTGTCCGTCATGAGGAGGCCGCAGGATTTGCAGTTGCCGCACAGGCTGAGCTGTCTCAAGAGCTTGCGGTTTGTGTTGGTACTATTGGCCCTGGTGCTATCCATCTTATTAATGGTATTTATAATGCAACTAGGGATCGCTCTCCAGTGCTCGCGATTACAGGTCAGGTTCCAAGACCAGAGGCACAATCTGCTTACTTTCAGGAAGTGGATCAGATCAAAGCATTTGATGATCCGTGTGTTTTTAGTGCAGTGGTGCAAAGTGAAGAGCAAATTCCAAGGTTAATTCAACAAGCAATCGAGGCGGCTGTTTCGCTTCGAGGGGTTGCACATATTGCCATTCCGACAGATCTTGCCATTGTTGAAATTGAAAAAACCAATAAACCTGTGCAGATTTTCAGACAGGAGAATAAGCTTGTCACTCCATCTGAGGATGAGCTTGAAACGCTCAAAGTACTTATAGATCAAGCAAAGTCCCCCTCACTTTTAATTGGTTGTGGTGCCCGTGGTGCAAGAGATGAAGTGCATCAATTGGCTGAGCTTTTGCAGGCGCCAGTTGCCCATTCATTAAAAGGTACGGAAGTCTTAGAGTACCATGATCCTTATTCAATTGGTGGGATTGGTCATGTGGGAACACCGCATGGTATGGCAGTTGTAGATGAGTGTGATTTATTAATTATGCTCGGGACAGATTTTCCATATAGTGCATTTTTACCAACAGATGGCAATATCATTCAAATTGATATTAACCCTCAAAAACTCGGACATCGAGTTCGCATTAAACAAGGTGTGATAGGCGATGTCAAAAAGACACTGCAAATGCTTATTCCTAAGCTAAATAAGAAAGAAGATAGTAAGCATTTAAAGAAATTACAAGATAAGCGAGATAAGTGGTTAGCAAAGACACATGAGAAATACGCGCTTGATGGCGATAAAATTATTCACCCACAATCGGTTGTGTTAACCGTTAGTGAGCTGGCTGAAGATGATGCTATTTTTGTAGGCGAAGTGGGTGAAGTGACCGTATGGGTGGCTCGATATCTTAAGATGAGAGGTAATCAAAGACTTATTGGTTCATACAATCATGGATCTTTAGGTGTTGGCTTGCCTGCTGCAATTGGGGCAAAAGCAAAATATCCACAAAAACAGGTTATTGCACTTTGTGGTGATGGGGCATTTGGCATGTTACTTGCAGATTTAGTCACAGTGGCAAGATATCAGTTGAATCTTGTTGCGATTGTATTTCGTAATGAAAAGTTTGGATTTGTGGAGCTTGAGATGGAAGCGGCAGGTTATCCAAGATTTGCAACAGATCTGGTGAATCCTGAGTTTGCAGAAGTGGCTAAAGCATGTGGTTGTGTAGGGATGGTTGTGAAAAAGCCAAATGAGCTAAAAAGTGCGCTTAAAGAAGCACTAACCATGAATCAACCCGTATTGGTTGAGGTATTTGTGAATCCTGATGAGTTAATTATGCCACCTGAAATTGATCTCACTACCGCATGGAAGTTTACTACAGGTAAAATTAAAGAAATGGTAATTGAAAGAAAAATTCAAAATCTATTTAAGGGCTTATAGTAATATATTCTATAAGTTTCATCATATGGTGGGTCGTGCAGGATTCGAACCTGCGACCAACTGGTTAAAAGCCAGCTGCTCTACCAACTGAGCTAACGACCCAACATGAGGGCATATTATAGGGGAAGTATGAGTAATTGCAAGGCGCTGAAAACAAAAAAATTAAAAAACACAAAGAATCGAGGTTTCAGTGTTATTGAGCTGATGATTGTGGTTGCGATCGTGGCTATTGTTGCTGCAATTGCGCTTCCTATGACCATGGGTGTGACCAGTAGCTCGCGTACGGAGAGTTATCTCAACCAAGTTAAAAGTGCCATTAATCTTGCGAGGGTAACGGCGATGACGCAAAATATTGACACGTTCTTATGTCCGACTGCCGATGGGTCAACCTGTAATACCAGTATTAGTAATGGTAATTGGGGAGATAATCGTATTTTGGTATTCACTAGCAGTGATGGATCACTAAGTGATGTTGATGATATTTTAAGTGTGGTTGAAGCACCTGAAGGGGATGATTATGTCCTCTGGTCTGCCTCCCTTGGCAATGATCTTCGTTTCCATGCTAATGGATTTGTATCAACAAATGGCAGTATGTTCTATTGCGCTTATTTCGATGATTCAGGGGTATATAAAGCAAATAAAAGGCTGATACTTAATCGCTTAGGTCGGGTGCGTTATGAAATGCTTGATCCACTGCAAAACTGTTAAAGGTCTATGATTAGTATTAATTACCAAGCACGATGCCTAAGAAAGAAAAGATTAATCTTTATGGTGGGCCCTGCAGGATTCGAACCTGCGACCAACGGATTATGAGTCCGCTGCTCTAACCAACTGAGCTAAGAGCCCGAAAGACTTGATGTATTGTAACGGAACGTGAATTTTTTGCAATATCTGTTTGGGTTATTCTGGGTAAATTTCTCCGGCAAGACCAACTAATAGTGGATCTGGAGAAATGGCAACACGTTCATCTTTATTATCATAATCAAGTTCAGATAAAATAAATCGCATCGCATTTAACCTTGCGCGCTTTTTATCATCAGATTTAATCACTGTCCAAGGTGCAAACACCGTATCGGTGTAGGTGAACATTTCTTCTTTTGCCTTGGTGTAATCATCCCATTTATCCTGCGAGGCTTTATCAATAGCACTTAGTTTCCATTGTTTAAGTGGGTGGTTGGCACGGGAGATAAAGCGTCTTTTTTGTTCACTCTGACTCACTGAAAACCAAAGTTTGAATAATCTAATGCCGCTTTGTATCAGCATTTTTTCAAGTTCAGGTGCTTGTGACAAAAATTCTAAATGTTGATCTGGAGTACAAAACCCCATCACTTTTTCAACGCCTGCACGGTTATACCATGAGCGATCAAACATAACAATTTCACCTGCAGTAGGCAAATGTCTTATATAGCGCTGAAAATACCACTGACCTTGCTCTCGTTCAGAGGGTTTTGCAAGGGCGACAACTCGTGCACCCCTTGGGTTTAAATGATCCATCATTCTTTTAATCGTGCCACCTTTCCCCGCAGCATCACGCCCTTCAAAAATAACCAAAATACGCTGCCCAGTATGACGCACCCATTGCTGCATTTTTAACAGTTCAATTTGTAGTTGGTGCTTTTGTTGTTCATAGATCTTCCTTGGCATTTTTTCACGATATGGATAAATGTTCTCAGTAAAGAGTTTTCGCCGTGAAAGTAAGTCTAATCTATGTTTACTCATACTGACTCTAGGTTATGGATACATATTTATAGTGTAATCTATTTATTGATTAAGCTCTAAATAAAGCTAGCAGTTTTATACAGCTTACTCTTTACAAGGCGTGCTAATAGGGTTCAGTGTGCGGTATAAGCTAAAGAGGAAATAAACAGCAATATAGCTGACGATGACCCAAGTAAGAATAATATTTGATTTTGGCAGGATGATTGCCGAGAGAATTGTTGCAGCGCCCCATGCTAGGGTGTAGATAAACATAATGGTTAAAATGGTTTTTCTTTGGCTAAGATAACTCATTCTGGATGGATAGATATATTTGATAGGAACAAAGGTCAAAATTGCTAAGATAAGGATAATAATAAAGTTTGCTACAAGAGAGAACTGAAAATAAATTAAATAATAAATCGCAAGATTCCAGTAGCTTGGAAAGCCTTTAAAAAAGTGATCCTCTGTTTTTGCATCAAGCTGGCAAAACTGATAGCAAGAAGCAAGAATGATGATAATAACGCTAATGATTTTCAAACTATCTGGCACAATATCCGTAATATATACCCATACAGAAGGCACAACTGCATAGTTAACAAAATCAATGATATTGTCCATTAAGCTGCCATCAAGCGGTGCGAGTTTTTTGATGTCAACACGTCGTGCTAAGGTTCCATCCACTGCATCGATAAGAACAGCAATGACGATATAGATAAAGGATAGCTTTAGATAGAAAATATAGTCATGGTGCTGATGATTGAGTTTGGCGGCATAAGCATTGGCAGTAGAGACCAGCGCTAAAACAGAAAATACAGCGCCGCTGGCAGTAAAAATATGCACAAGCCATGCATAGATTCGTTGGACAAAAGTAGGCATTTTTTATATGTAGTTTAAAATTTTTCTTATCAATGTGGCTTAGGGTAGCATAAAACAATATCACATAGAAAGCTTAGTATTTCCTTTGTGTGATGTAAGTGGTAATTTCTCGCAATAATGTTATGTCAAACTTGTGTTTAATTGTATCTAAGGCTTGATAGGCATCGCTGATTAATGTATTTAGTAGTAGTTGAGTCTGCTTAATACCAATAAGAGCGGGATAGGTTGCCTTATGTTGCTTGAGATCACTTTGAGCATTCTTTCCGAGCGTTTCAGTACTTGAAGTGATATCCAATAAATCATCTTTTACCTGAAAGGCAAGACCAATATTTCTGGAGAATGTGCAAAGTGCCTTCTCAAGAGCGTCATTTGGATAGAATGAACTTAAATAAAATGGCAGCAAAATCGATGCATCAATAAGCGCACCTGTTTTTAGGAGGTGAATTCTCTCAAGTGTTTCAAGGTCAATGGCTTTGTTTTCAGCCTCTAAATCAAGCTGTTGACCGGATACCATTCCATTTGAGCCAGATAAAAGCGCAAGTGTGGAGATGACTTTTTTCAGTTGCGCCAAGCTGATACCGTCACAGTCAGCTAAAGCATTAAACGCAAGGCTTTGCAGGGCATCACCTGCCAAAATAGCCGTAGCTTCATTAAACTGAATATGACAGGTAGGCTTGCCGCGTCTTAGACTGTCATCATCCATTGCAGGCAAATCATCATGAATCAGTGAGTAGGCATGGATAGACTCAAGGGCAAAGGCTGCAAGGTTGATGTTATTATCAGTGGTTTGAAACATTTTCCCTGCACTAAAGCACAATATTGCACGAATACGTTTGCCTCCATTTAAAAAGCTGTAGTGAATGGCTTTTTTGAGTGTCTCAGCATCAATTGGCTCATCGTTTAACCTATTTGTAGCAAAGTGTTCAAAATGTACTTTATATTGAAGTTGTTTTGGGGTCATCGATATATTTCTTAATAATATTAAACTGCTTCTCTAATGCACCTTGGTTTTGTATAAAGCACTGATAGGCGTGCTCTCCCATCTTTTGAGAAGCTTTGGCATTTGAAAACAAATCAGAAAGTTGGTTCTGAAGCTCAATTTCATTATGGACAATTAACAGGGCATTATTTTCAATGAGCTTGTTGCTCACATCTTTAAAGTTAAATACAGATGGGCCTGATAAAATAGCCTTAGAGACAGAAGCAGGCTCAAGCATGTTATGTCCCCCTGTTTGGCTAAAGCTTCCACCAACAAAAGCAATATCACATAAGGCGTAGAAAATCATCATCTCACCCATAGTATCGCCCAGATAAATATCAGCCTTTTGCATCTTGGATTCATCTGCTGTTGTTGATCTTCTTACAGTTATAAAATCATGCTGTAGCGCAAGGTTGTAAACATCATTAAAGCGCTCTGGGTGCCTTGGAACAAGAATTAAAAGGGCATCTGGGTGCGATTTTTTAAGGGCTTTATGTACCTTTAAAATAATTTCATCTTCACCTGGGTGTGTGCTTGCAGCAACCCAGATAGGGCGCTTTGTAAACTTCTCTTTCAGCGCTTTGGCCTCATCAAGTTGTGCTTGAGAAATGGTGAAGTCATACTTTAAATTACCAGTAACTGTGATTTTGCTTTCTGTGTCTAATAGCGGTAGAAAACGCCTTTTATCTTCTATAGTTTGTGCATTAATATGTGTTATTTCTTTGAGCATCTGTTGGCTAATAAAGCGAATTTTTTGATAGCCACGAGCTGATTTCTCAGAGAGTCTTGCATTGGTTAAAATAACAGGAATCGATTTTTTATGGCAGATGTGAATGAGATTCGGCCATATTTCCGTTTCCATAATGATGCACACTCTTGCTGAAATGCGCTTTAAAAAAATATGCAAAAAAAGTGGGATATCAAACGGGATAAACGTGTGATAAATGTTATCCATATTGCGATAAAGTTTTAATACTTGCTCGCTACCTGTGGGTGTCATGGTTGTGATAACAAAGTTTTTGTCAGGATAGTTTGTGGCAAGTTTTTTCACCAAAGGTGAGATGGCAATGCTTTCCCCTACAGATACCGAATGAACCCATATTGACTCATTAAGTTTAAAAGGTGTAAAACCTAAACGCTCACTCCAACGAGTGCGATAACCTTTGTTCTTGCGCGAGCGAATTAATTTTTGAATAAAAATAAAAGGCAATAAAAGAAAAAAGCCAATACTATAAATAGTGCGAAGAATGTTATAGAGCATTATACTTAGCCATTGTTCCTTTCAAGCCATAAAATATAGTCTTTTACGCCCTCAGCAACGCTTTTAAATTGAATGTCACATCCTGTTTCTCTAAGTTTATCTAAATTCGCCTCGGTGTAGCTTTGATAATGTCCCTTTAAATGATCTGGAAAATCAATATAGTTAATTTGACCTTCTGCATAATGATCAATAATTGCCTGCGCAATATGATTAAAAGGCTCAGCTTTTCCTGTTCCACAATTGAAGATGCCTGAAATGTTAGGATGATCCAAAAACCATAAATTTACTTTTGCAGCATCTTCAACATAAACAAAATCACGCAGTTGCTCTCCTGCTTTATAGCCATCATAGGGGCCAAACAGTTTAAGCTCTTTTGTCTCTTTAAATTGTTGGTAGTGATGATAAGCAACACTTGCCATTGACCCTTTGTGTGCTTCATGTGGGCCATAGACATTAAAATATTTCAAGCCAACCACTTGGCTTTTAGCATGAGGCAATATTTTTCTTACATATTGATCAAATTGAAATTTGGAATAGCCATAAACATTAATTGGTTTTTCATGTTCACGCTCTTCAATAAAAATGGTATTGCTACCATAAGTAGCTGCACTTGATGCGTAGATAAATGGAATTCTGCCATCTAGAGCAAAATGTAGCAGTTTTTGGCTGTAATGGTAGTTGTTTTCCATCATATATTTGCCATTCCATTCAGTTGTGGCAGAGCAGGCGCCTTGGTGAATGATAGCATCGATGTCTAAAGGGGATAGCTCACCATTGTCAACTAATTGAATAAAGGCATCCTTATCCATGTAATCAGCGATATCATAATTAACAAGGTTCGTGAATTTATGCCCATCAGTTAAATCATCAACCACAAGAATATCGTCGATTCCTTGTGCATTGAGTGCTTTGATAATATTTGCGCCAATAAACCCTGCGCCACCTGTGACAATATACATTACATTTTCTCCAAAGAGGGGTTATTCTGTCAGAAATTTCTGCCAATAGTGTAACAAAAAAAGCACGATTATGCTCAGCTATTTATGCACTTGCCATTGTTAAAGCTAAAATGTTCAAGCTCTTCTTTTAAGGCATTAAGCGCTAAAGCACGGTGTGAGATTTTGTTTTTTTCGTTAGCAGATATTTCAGCAAGTGTTTTTTGATACTGCGTTAAATAAAACACAGGATCATAGCCAAATCCTTTATCTCCTTGTCTCTCAAGGGTGATTTTGCCCTTAAGTATCCCCTTGGCAATAACAGGCTCGGGGTCATCTTGTGAGCGCATAAGACAAAGAATGGAAACAAAGTGCGCACCTTTGTTTTCATATGGTTGTAATTCACGAAGCAGTTTATCAATGTTTGATATACTTTCATCTTTTGCATAGCGAGCGGAGTAAATGCCGGGCGCGCCAGCTAAAGCATCAACACATAAGCCTGAATCGTCAGAAAGGGCAGGGAGGTTGGTATATTTTGCGCAGTTTCTTGCCTTCAAGATGGCATTTTCAATAAAGGTTGCCCCTGTTTCTTCAATATCCGGTACGTTAAATTCACTTTGTGGGATAATGTCAAACCCAAGTGGTGAAAGTATTTCAGACACCTCTTTGATTTTTCCAGCGTTGGAGGAGGCAAATACAATTGTCTTCATAGGTAAAATAAGATTCGTATTCATAAAATTGAAGCTAGTTTAGCACAGCATGCTATGAGATGAAGATAACTTTAGGTATGATGGCATAAAAATCTTTTTTCGCATTATTATGTCAAATGGAACAAAAGCTTTATTGGCGCTTATGCTTACGATTATCTTTTGGTCATCTGCATTTGTAGGTATTCGCTTTATCATGGAGAATTTCTCATCAGGGGGGCTTGCATTGTCTCGCTATTTTGTGGCTTCCATTGCTATGGCGATTCCTTTTGTATTTATTAGAAACAAAAAAATGCCAAGTGTAAAAGAAGCGCTACAGTTCTTGATTATGGGTTGTCTAGGCTTCTTTATTTATAATGTGCTCTTAAATGAAGGGGAGATTACGGTGAGTGCGGGCATTGCTAATTTCATTGTTTCTCAATTGCCGTTATTTGTCATTATCTTTGCAAGCATTTTCTACCGTGAAAGAATTAATCGCTATGGCGCCTTTGGCATTATTATTAGCATATTAGGGACGCTTTTGATTTTACTATCAGAGCATCAAGGAGGAAGCTTTGTAGGGGTTGTTTTTATCTATGTTGCAACACTCTCTGCGGCAATTTACTCTACTATGCAAAAAAAGCTACTTGTTAAGTTTCATCCCATTGAAGTGATTTCATATTGCATCTGGGCAGGAACATTAATGCTCTTGATCTTTTTGCCTGTAACGTGGAAAAATCTCTCGCATGCAACCTCGTTAGATTATATGGTTATCATTTATATGGGGGTGTTCCCAGGTGCGATTGCTTATGCACTTTGGGCCTATGCCTTTAAACATATTAAAGCATCGATTGCATCAAGTACCTTATATGTTATGCCTATATCTTCACTTTTTCTGGCTTGGCTTTTTCTTGGCGAACATGCAGAAATGTTGACCGTAATGGGCGGTATTATCGCTGTATTGGGTGCTGTCATTTTAAGTAAATTTGGCGTAAAGAAATAGCTTGTGTTTGAAAAAGGGATTTGAAACAATGTGGTTGATTATAATAGAGATTAACAAGTCAGCGTACAGAGGCGCAAAGGAGTAGTAAATACATGATTAATGCACAAATGTGTTTTATTGGCGGCGGCAATATGGCCAATAGTATTATTTCAGGCCTTATATCAGATAATATCGATGCCTCTAGTATTACAGTGGTTGATCCAAATGAAGCAAAATTAAATTTTCTTAATCAGCATTATCATGTGAATGTGACGGAGTCTTTAGAAAAAGGCGTTCGATCAGCTGATATTATTTTACTGTGTGTTAAACCACAGGTTATGGGTGAGCTGCTGATCCATTTAAAACATGTGTTAGAAGGTCAAAAAACACCTTTTTTGATCTCGATTGCAGCAGGGGTTCCGATTGATGCGATTATGACCCAGTTAGGTCAGCAAGTGCCAATAGTAAGAGCGATGCCAAATACACCATCAATTATTGGCTGTGGTGCAACAGCACTATATGCAAGTGAGCAAGTTTCTCGCCAGCAAAGAGAAATCTCTGAGCAAATTATGCGAAAAGTAGGGGTGGTTACTTGGGTTCAAAATGAACAAATGATGGATGTCGTTACTGCGATTTCAGGCTCGGGTCCAGCTTACTTTTTTTACATGATTGAAGCGCTGATTGCATCGGCTAAGGAGGCCGGATTAACAGATAAACAAGCGACACTTTTAGTAACACAAACAGCATTTGGCGCATCAAAAATGGCACTTGAAAGCCATGATATTCATACACTTCGCCAAAATGTTACCTCAAAAAAAGGCGCAACTGATGCGGCAATTGCTACACTTGAAAGCCATGATTTTGCTGAGAGTATAGCCAAAGCAGTTCAGGCAAATATTGCGCGTTCAAAAGAGCTGGCAAAGTTGTTTGATAAAGCCCTGACACATCAAAATTAATTGAATTAAGAGAGTTATCATTATGGGAACAGCCTTTAATAACGTTGGAATTTTTTTAGTTGATATTATTTTAAGCATTTTTCTTTATGCTGTGCTGCTGCGTTTTTTTCTACAGTGGGTGAAGGCTGATTTTTACAATCCGTTGTGTCAGTTGATTATTCGCGTTACAAATCCATTATTAAAACCACTTCGCAAAATTATTCCCGGATTTTGGGGCTTGGATTTGGCCTCAGTCGTACTTGCATATATTGTAAGTGTTATACTTTTAATTATCATCAGCATTTTAAGTACGGGCTTTTATGAAATTCCTTGGCATAGTATTTGGCTGATTGCAGTGATTAAATTGATTTTAACAGTCATCAATTTATATATCTGGCTTATTATTATTCGTGCGATTTCAAGCTGGTTTACACAAGGGGGATATAACCCCGCAATTATTGCATTGCATCAATTAACAGAGCCTCTACTATCAAAGGCTCGTGCAATATTACCAGTAACAAAAAGTGGTTTTGATTTTTCACCGATCATTGTCGTTATTGTCCTTATTTGTATTCAAATATTCATTCGTTCATTAGTTGGGGTTTGATCTTCTTCATAAAACTCATTGCTAATTAGGCTTGAGACACAGTAAAAACTGTCATATTATGCTTGCGTGTAAAACAATAAAATAAATAAAACAGAGCAGGCTGGTCAATGTATTACAACGATCGAACAAAAGCAGTATTAGAACGCCTTAGTGAGTTATTCCACGAAAAATTACCTAAAAAAGAAGCAGAGAATCTGGTTGTGCTGTCACAGACATATGCGCGCGTGATTTCAGAAGATGAGTTCGTCAATCGAGATATTATTGATTTATATGGATCGATTGTGTCATTTGGAAAGTTTGTTTACAAAAGAATGCCTGATGAATTATTGGTGCGTGCTTACAACCCAGTGTTTGAACAACATGGCTGGGTCTCACGCCATACGGTCATTGAAATTGCATGTAAAGACTCACCATTTGTCGTTGATACATTGATGATGTTGATGTCATCTTTAGGTCTTGGTATTCATTTTATGATGAATATAGGCGGGATGAATGTTAAGCGTAACAAACAAGGTGAGATTACGCGTCTATTAGATGATGTGCATGCTGAGATTAAAAACACCGATACCCGAGAGTGTTTGATTGTTGTAGAAGTAGACCGTCAAGAGGATAATCATGAACGCTTTGAAACAATAGAAAATGCGATTCAAGATACCTATAGAAAGCTTAGAAAGGTAGTGGATGATTTTCTGCCTATGAAAGCACAGGTAGAAAAGATGATTAACACGGTGAGAAAACCTGCTGCGAAACAAAGTGACTATCAATACCAAGAAGCTGTAGATTTTTTGGAGTTTTTGCAGAAAGACCATTTTATTTTCTTTGGGTTTTGCGAGCTGGAGCTTAAGAGTAAAAAAGGTGAAAAAGAGAATTTGGTGTTGAAAAAAGACAGCACCTTAGGCTTGTTTTCACTTGGGGATGAGTATCTAAGTGATATGCATATGTACTCAGGGAACCTACATATTAACCCAAATACAGATGCATTATTATTAGTTGCAAAATCAAATATCATCTCTCCTATTCACCGTTCAGCCTACATGGATATTATCTCCGTTAATGTATATAACAATAAAGGTGAGCTTGTTGGCGAGAAAAGGCTGCTTGGACTTTATACATCAACAGCGTATCACTCATCACCGCAACATATTCCGTTTTTGCGTTTAAGAAAACAAATGGTGCTTGATCGCTCTGGGTTTAGAAAAAGTGGCCATGCGTACAAAGCATTGAGTAATATTATTGATACCTATCCTCGTGATGAGTTATTTTTAAGCTCGGATGATGAGCTATTTGAAACAGCAATGGGCATTTATCATATTCGTGAACGTCAGGTGATGAAGCTGTTTGTGCGTCAAGATCAGGAGTTGAGCTATTATTTCTGCATGCTCTTTTTGCCAAGGGATCGCTATAATTCTACTTTACGTGAACGCGTTGAAAAAATTCTTTTAGAAACCTTCAACGGTGCGCGTATTGTCTTTAAAACAAATTTCCTAGAAAGTGTATTGTGTCGGATCGATTTTACCATTTATATGGATGAGAATAAGCCGGCTGAGAATATTGATCTTGAGCTTTTAGAATACAAACTTGAGCGTGTTGAGCGTCAATGGGAAGATGATTTATTTGATGAGCTAATTGATGAGTATGGTGAAAATAAGGGTCGAGCTTATTATGATGAATACCGTACAAGCTTTTCACATGCATATAAAGATGAATACATTGCAAGAAATGCTTTATCAGATGTGAAGCACTTTGAAGAGGCGAAGAAAAACCATGTCTCTATTGCACTTTATCAGCAGTTAGAGGAAAGCAATGATCGATTAAGGTTTAAGCTTTATCTATACGATGAAATGGTTCAGTTAAGTCAGGTAATGCCAATTTTGGAGAACTTTGCGCTTCGTGTGATTGAGGAGAAACCCTATAAAATTTCACCGAAATCAGGGAAGTATATTTGGCTATCTGATTTTGGCTTAAGTGCAAATAGAGAGTTTAAGCTTGATAGAATAAGACCATTACTAAAAGATGCTTTTATCAAAATATGGGATGGCGTTGCTGAGAATGATCGCTTTAACTCTTTGACATTGTATGCGGAGTTAAGCTGGCGTGAAGTTGCGCTTATTCGTTCGTATGCAAAATACTTATTGCAAGTTGGCGTGCGCTTCTCACAGCAGTATATTGAAGATACGTTTATTGAATACCCTGAGATTATTCACAATATTGTTGAGCTGTTTCATGAAAAGTTCAATCCAGAGAAAAAAGAAGATGGGCGTGAAGCGCGATGTAAAAAAATTGAGCATGAGATTAAACGTGGCTTAAGAAATGTTGCATCGCTTGATCAGGATAAAATTTTAAAGCGTATTTTAGAAGCAGTGCAAGCAACACTTCGCACAAACTATTATCAATTAGATGAAAATGGTGTTGCAAAGGAATATATTTCACTGAAGCTAAAGCCAGCACTCATCTCTGACATGCCAAAACCGGTGCCACTTTATGAAATCTTCATGTACTCACCACGCGTTGAAGGGGTGCATTTAAGAAATGCAAAAATTGCTCGCGGTGGACTTCGCTGGTCTGACCGAAAAGAAGATTATAGAACAGAAGTTTTAGGTTTAGTAAAAGCACAGCAGGTTAAAAATGCTGTTATCGTTCCATTGGGCGCAAAAGGTGGGTTTTTACCTAAGAAGCTGCCAATGGAAGCAGGTAGAGATGCGGTTATTGATGAGGCTATTTCATGCTATAAACTTTTTATTAGCTCACTGTTGGATGTGACTGATAATGTTAAAAATGATCAGATTATCAAACCAAATAATGTCATTTGTTATGATGATGACGATCCATATATGGTGGTTGCAGCAGATAAAGGAACCGCTACGTTCTCTGACATTGCCAATGAGGTGTCTCAAAAGTATGACTTTTGGCTTGGTGATGCCTTTGCCTCTGGTGGTTCAAATGGCTATGATCATAAGAAAATGGGGATTACCGCACGCGGTGCTTGGGAATCAGTGAAGCATCACTTTTTAGATCTAGGTAAGGATATTCAAGCAGAAGATTTTACTGTCGTTGGCATTGGGGACATGAGTGGTGATGTCTTTGGTAATGGAATGCTATTAAGTGAGCATATTCGCTTAGTGGGAGCCTTTAACCACATGCATATTTTTATCGATCCAAACCCGGATGCAAAAAGCGCATATCAAGAGAGAAAGCGCTTGTTTGATTTGCCGCGATCTAGTTGGGAAGATTATAATCAAAAGCTTATCTCAAAGGGCGGTGGAATATATGACAGAAGAGCTAAAGAGATTAAGCTTAGCCCTGAGATGCAAGCACTTCTTGAAACAAAAGAGGAGAGCTTGGAGCCAAATAAACTGATACAACTATTATTAAAATCGGAAGTTGAGCTTCTTTGGAATGGTGGTATTGGGACGTATGTCAAATCGCAGCAAGAAAGCGATGAAGAAGTGGGTGATCGCGCGAATAATGCGGTGAGAGTGAATGGTAATGATTTGAAATGCAAGGTTGTGGGTGAAGGTGGAAACCTTGGTGTGACACAGCTTGGTCGTATTGAATATGCCCTAAGAGGTGGTAAAATTAACACTGATGCAATTGATAACTCAGCAGGTGTTGATTGTTCGGATCATGAAGTTAACATCAAAGTTTTATTAAATGCAGCAGTTGAACGAGGAGATATTTCAGTACAAAGTCGTAACAAACAGTTGGCTAAAATGTCAGATGAAGTGGCTGCTTTGGTTTTGAAAAATAATGTTGATCAGAACAAGAGTATTTCCAATGAGCTTCGCCATCAAGAGCGCTATTTCATTGAGTCTTATGCGCGTTTGATGCGTGAGCTTGAACGTAGAATGCAGCTTGATCGTGAAGTTGAGTTTTTGCCAAGTGATAAGGAGTTGCATGCCAGATCTCTTGTAGGTAAAAGTCTAACATCCCCTGAGTTTGCTGTTGTGATGGCTTATACTAAAACAATGATCAAACAGCAAATTCTAAGATCAAACTTGCCGGATAATTCGTACTTTGATTTCTTCTTGCATATGGAATTTCCAAAAGAGCTTGAAGAGAAATATGCAGATTTAATGAACGAGCATAAACTCAAGCGTGAAATCATTGCCACACAAATGACAAATACCTTAACACTTCATATGGGCATGACGTTCATTCAGCGTTTATATGATGAAACTGGTGCTTCAGTTGCTGATATTGTGAAAGCATTTTGTGCTGTTGTTGAGATATTTGATATCGATATTTTATGGGCAAAAATAGATGCCTTAGGTGCCGAAACAACGATTCAAATACGCCAAAGCATGCAGCAAATTCTTTTTAGATTTGTGCGTAGAAATTGTCGCTGGTTGCTTAGAAATGAAACCAAGGACTTTGCGATTAAGGCAATTGTTGATAAATATAAAAAGCCTGTACAAAGTGCGCTGAAGATATTCCCTAAGTTACTTATTGCCTCTGAAAAACAAAGAATGCAAGAGCGCTATGAAATGCTTTCAGAAGCAAAAGTACCAAAAGAGATTATTGATGCCGTGTTGGGACTTAAAATGTCAACCTCTGTTATGGATCTATCTCAGGCAATTGCAGGACATAAAGATAAGCACTTATTTGAAGAGATTGCCATTTCATTAAATCAAAAGCTATGGCTTTCATGGTTTAGAGGATGTATTAATGGATTGGGTGTGAAGCAGTCCTACTGGGGAACGCTATCAACTTCTGCATTGAGAGATGATTTAGATAAATTGCAATATGAGCTTGTGAACAGCGTTGTTGCGCTTTGCACTAAACACAAAGGCGCGGATACAAAAGTAGAGCATTGGATTAATGCAAATAAAAGCTATATTGCGCGTTGGTCTGGTTTGATTGACGATATGAAAACGGATGAGCCAAACTTTGAGTCAATCAATATTGCATTTAGAAGTCTTGCCGATCTATCAAAAAATTAATTCTATTCTAAGCTGAGGCTTTTGTAATGAATATATCTTACCTTTCTCACACTACAGGCTTAAAGGCTGGTGCCATTAATAACATTATTGCATTAATGGATGAAGGGGCCAGCATACCCTTTATTGCAAGATATCGAAAAGATATGACCGGGGGTGCAACAGATGAGGCGCTTCGTGCCTTTGACAAAGCCTACCAGATGCATTTAAAAGTGTTAAAACGACAATCAGAAATTATCAAACGATTATCTGAGAGAGAGCTTTTAACTGATGCACTTGAGAGCGAAATAAAAGAAGCTCATACACTTGCCTCTCTTGAAGATATCTATTTGCCCTATAAGGGGAAAAAAAGCACACGAGCGCAAACGGCGCTTGATGCGGGCTTGGCATCACTTGCTGATAAGATGCAATCAATGGGTTATCCTGTCGATAGGCTGACAAAGGAAGCAACAGCCTTTTTAAGTGAGCATTTTTCAACAGCTGAAGAGGCACTTAAAGGCGCTGGTGATATTATTGCTGAACGCTTTAGTGAGAATGCAAAAGAGCGAGCATATATCCGCCATCAATTAGCTGAATATGGCAGAATGACAGTCAAGGCAAAAAAAAGCTGTGATCAGGAAGGCCCTTTCTTTCAGTTTGATGGGCTGAATGCTTTGATTAAAACGATCCCGCTTCATCGCTTAATGGCAATTTTTAGAGGGGAGAAGAGTAAAGCACTTCGCATTTCTCTAGAGATTAATGATGTCTATTATCAAAGCCATATTGATAATACTTACTTTAGGTTTAAAAAAGGCAGCCAAGAGGCTAAAGCGCTATTAATGGAGGCCTATTTAGATGGATTTAAACGTTTATTATTTCCATCGATTGAGCGTGAAATACTATCTGAGTTAAAATCCAAGTGCCAAGAGAGTGCAAGTGATGTATTTGCTCGCAACCTAAAAGAGCTCTTGATGACAAGGCCTGTAAAAACAAATGCAGTTTTAGGCGTTGATCCTGGGTTTAAAACTGGAGCAAAGCTCGCGGTAATTGATAAGCATGGCTACTATATAGACTCAGCAGTGATTTATCCTGCACCGCCACATAATAAAGTTCATGAAGCTGAAAAAATAGTTAATCGATTATTAAGCCAATACCCCATTGACACCATTGCTATAGGCAATGGAACGGCTTCTTCTGAGCTACAGGCATTTTTCTCAAAATTGAATGAGTCGAACAAAGAGAAAGTAAGGTTTACTGTTGTATCTGAGGCTGGTGCTTCTGTTTATTCTGCCTCGAAGCTTGCAGCACAAGAGTATCCAAATCTTGATGTGACTATCCGCGGGGCGATTTCTATCGCCTCTAGATTACAAAATCCAATGGCCGAATATGTTAAAATTGATCCTAAATCTTTAGGTATTGGGCAGTATCAACATGATGTCGATCAAAGTATGCTTGAGAGAAAACTTCATGATGTCACTGAGGCGGTTGTAAACAAGGTTGGAGTTAATTTAAATACGGCATCGGCTAAGCTCTTATCCTATATTTCAGGTATTGGTCCGAAGCTTGCCGAGGAAATTGTCCATTATCGCCAGCAAAAAGGTGAATTTGATAGTATTTTTACTCTAAAAAAGGTGAAGGGCTTAGGAAGCAAAAGCTTTGAGCAATGTGCAGGGTTTATGCGTATTATCTCTGGGAAGAATATGCTTGATAATACCGGGGTCCATCCAGATCATTATAGCTTTGCTAATGCGCTATTAAAAAGTGATTCACTCACAAAGGATAGGGTGGTGATATTAGCTAAGGAATATGACATTGGTGTGAAAACAGCAGAAGATATTATCCAAGAGCTTGAAAAACCAGGGCTTGATCCGCGAGATCAGCTTGATGCGATCCCTTTTTCAGTGACAAGCACGGATATAGAGAATCTAAAAGAGGGTGAATACCTCTCAGGTGTAGTGAGAAATATTACTGATTTTGGTGTGTTTGTTGATATTGGTTTAAAGCAAGATGGAATGATTCATATTTCTGAGCTCTCTCAAAGGCGCCTTTCACATCCAAGTGAAATCGTGCATATTAATCAGAGCTTGAGTAGACTAAAAGTGATTGCTGTGGATATCAAAAAACAGCGTGTCTCACTCAGTTTGAAACAATAATAAATATATAAAGCAATAGTGGAAGCTTAGAAAATGAAAATACAAAAAGGCCTTAGCATTTTATTATTAAGTGGTGTTTTGCTTCTAACAGGCTGCGCCCCTGTTGTCATTGCTGGCGCGGGCGCTGCTGTTGTGGGAACAAATGTTGCCGGTAGCAGTGTTGATGGCAAAACCAATGCCTCAGATAAATCGATACAATTCAAAGCAATTGGGCTTTTAAGTGACTATCCTGAACTTAAAGGGAAATCAAATGTAGAGCCAGTTGTATTTAATGGTATTTTGCTCTTATTGGGACAAGTGCCAAGTGAAAACTTATCTCAAAGGCTTGCCTCTGATATGGCAAAGCTTCCCGGCGTGAAAATGGTCTATAATCAACTGACAGTGGGTCAAGCGATTAATATTGGTAATTACCTTGCCGATAGTTGGATAACTTCAAAAGTAATAAGTGCAATGGTGTCAAGTGGCGTCAACACCTTGAAGTTTAAAGTAGTAACAGAAAGTAGTGTTGTTTATATCATGGGGATTGTGACAAAAAAAGAAGGCCAAAAAGCAGCATCTGTTGCAGCAAATGTCTCGGGTGTAAAAAAAGTGGTGACAGTGTTTAATGATGTGCCAGATACGTTTAAATCAGAGAATACATCATCGTAGAGTGAAATAATGATGAAAAAATATGATACAGCTGTGTTTATCGGGCGTTTTCAGCCATTTCATAAAGGGCATTTACATAATATAGAAAAAGCACTCAAGGTGGCGGATCAACTTATCCTTCTTATTGGATCTTCCTTTCGAGCGCCCAGTATTAAAAATCCATTTTCTTATCAAGATCGAAAAAACATGATTATGGCAGATTTGAACCTTGCAGACGTTGATGTAACACGCATTGTCATTGAGCCATTATCTGATTGGTTTTATGATGAAAAGGGGTGGATTAATGAAGTGTTAACTCGCGTTGAAAAATATAGCGCGAAAAGCCATAAAACTGCGATTGTAGGGCATCAAAAAGATGCCAGTAGTTACTATCTAAAGTGCTTTCCAAAATGGCGGCACATCGATGTGGATAATTATAAAAGTTACAATGCAACTGCGTTTCGTAAAGCCTATTTCGAGCAAAAATGTATTTTAGAGGAATACATGATTGCAAAAACACGCGATCAAGGGAGTTGGCAAATTTTAGATGCATTTTTAACAAATGCACAATATGATCGTTTATATGAAGAGTATCATGCGATTAAAGAGTATAAAAAGGCATGGGAAGATGCCCCTTATGCGCCCATTTTTGTCACCACAGATGCATTGGTTATTTGTAATGAGCATATACTTTTAATTCAGCGAAAATATGCACCAGGGAAAGATCTTTGGGCGTTACCCGGTGGCTTTTTAGAAGAAGATGAGCGTATTTTTGATGGGATTAGGCGAGAGCTTGTTGAAGAAAGTGGTATTGATAGCGCGTTTCTTGATAAATCACCTGTGGCAATAGAAGTGTATGACTATCCAGATCGCTCTTTGCGAGGAAGAACCATTACACATGCTGGATTGTTTTCTTTACAAACAAATCGCTTGCCTAGCGTAAAGGGGCAAGATGATGCGCAAAAGGCTAAGTGGTTTTCAATTTCTCATGTGCTATCAGAGATGTCTGACAAGCTTATGGATGATCATTATCAAATCATTAAGAATATGCTATCAAAACATCAGCTAATCACTTAGAGCCAAAGGGCTAAGTTCGTTTTTTGCATTCAAACTATGTTAAATCCCTATATCGCTAGCTAGGCTTAGTAGTAACAAAGGTGGTTTGTTAGGTAACATAGGAGAGTGGTTATGAAAAAATTACTGGGTATTTTACTAACGGGAGTTTTATTTGTTAGCGTTGGCTTTGCTGCGAATGATCAGTTTAATGCAAGGATGCCAGAGCATGTGGTTAAAACTAGTACAAGCTCTATTGTCACTAATGCAGTTGCTTCAAATGGGGCGCGGGTATACGTTCAAATGTAGAATTTATATTGCACGCTGTTTATAAAGCCATTATGCTTGAAACTATTTCCGCATAATGGTTTTTATTTTGTCACAAGAAAAGTATTTATCTACCTCTAAATATCCACTTTTTCGCTTGTTGAGCTATATGCGTGGATACCGGAAAGACTATTTGCTCGCACTGTTATACTCAACTTTAAATAAACTGTTTGATATTTTCCCTGAGATTTTGTTAGGGGTTGCTGTTAATATGGTGGTAACACAAAAAAGCTCGTGGATTGCGCAACTTACCGGCATTGATTCTCTTATCTATCAGTTGATTGTTTTAGGGTTGGCCACGTTTGTGATTTGGGCATTTGAGTCATCATTTCAGTATTTATACAGTTTGAAATGGCGAAACCTTGCGCAAAATGTTGAGCATAAGCTGCGCGTGGATGTTTATGCGCATATACAAAACGCCAAGGTAGCGCAAATTGAAAAAACCTCAATAGGGCAATTAATATCAACCATTAATGATGATATCAATCAAATGGAGCGCTTCTTAGAAGATGGCGTGAATCAAATTGTACAAATCATTGTGTCAACGATATTCATTGGCATTGTTTTTTTATTTGCCTCCCCGCTTATTACCGTGCTTTCAATTGTACCCATTCCGCTGATTATTGTTGGTGCATTTTATTTTCAGCATCGCCTAGCACCTAGGTTCTTAGAAGTCAGACAAAAAGCAGCTGAGATTGGCGGGGTGCTGCAACGTAATCTTTTAGGTGTGTTAACGATAAAGAGCTACACCACTGAAAGCTATGAAACAAAACGGGTCACCAGTGCAAGTAAAGCCTATCAACAGGCGAATCGAAAAACAATTCAAATTAGTTCTATGGTGACACCAGTGATACGGATGTTTGTGTTAACGGGCTTTTTATTCACACTTTTAATTGGTGGTTATCAAACCATTCATGGTCAAATGAATGTGGGCACCTTTAGTATGCTTATTTTTCTCTCTCAAAGATTACTATGGCCATTTAATAATCTTGCTCAAGTCACGGTTGATTATCAGCGAGTTATGGCATCAACTACACGAGTATTTAATTTATTAACTTGGCAGAGTGAAATAAAAAATAGCGCAAAAGAAAATATACTGGAAGTGACAACAGGAGCTGAGCCTATTCACTTTAATAATGTGAGTTTTTCCTATGATAATAAAGCTTCTGTAATTGAAAACTTTAATCTGACGATAGAAAAAAATACCACCATTGCCTTAGTCGGTGAGTCAGGCTCAGGTAAGACAAGCTTAATTAAACTATTGTGTCGTTTTTATGAACTTGAAGGCGGTGAAATACAATATGGTAAAAATAATATTGCCTCTTACCCTTTGAGTTTATGGCGAGATAAAATTGCACTTGTTTCCCAAGAGAGCTTCTTATTTGATGGCTCGATTAAAGATAATATCTTATATGGTAATTTTGAACAAAAGGATGCCGCTGTCATTCAAGCTGCAAAGTTTGCAGGCATTCATGCGTTTATTGAGAGCTTGCCAGATGGGTATAATACGCATGTGGGGCAAAGAGGGGTATTGCTCTCTGGCGGACAAAAACAGCGTATTTCCATTGCCAGAGCTATTTTGAAAAATGCCCCTATTTTAGTTTTGGATGAAGCAACCTCAGCGGTAGATAATGAAACAGAACTGGCCATACAAAGAGCTTTGTATCAGCTATCCCATCATAGAACAACCATTATTATTGCCCACAGACTCTCTACCGTCAGGCATGCGAATTGTATTTATGTATTGGATAAAGGTCAGATTATTGAATCAGGTACTCATGAGGCATTATTACAAGCTAAAGGGAAATATAAGCGGCTATGGGATATTCAAACGGGGGAAATTGTTGATTAAACGGTAAGTATAAGAAAGTGTGTCGTGGTGCTGCTTTAGACTAGTTTCGCGGTTATATTCCTAAAGTTTTAACAGAAATAATCTGATTTTGTATTAGCCCATCAAGTGCGTTTATAATATCGCTTAATATATTTTGATCAACTTTAAAGTGCAGTGTCACTTTGGTGTCATAGTTCTGTAAAGTGGGTATAAGCTTAAGTTGATAGAGAGCTGTGTCAACTTTTGAGGTTTGTGCGTAATCAAAAGAAATAATAAGCTCTGTGGTAATCTTAAGATCAACAAGTTCACTATGAGCAATGAGCGCTTTTGCTGTTTGTGCATAAGCGCGTATCAGTCCGCCAACGCCTAGCTTAGTGCCACCAAAATAACGAATGACTAAAATAAGCGTATTAGATAGCTGCTTTCCTTGTAGTTGTTGTAATATTGGTTTGCCAGCTGAACCTTGGGGCTCTCCATCATCGCTGGAGCGAAGGGTATTTTTATCAAGCAGTTGGTATGCCCAGCAAATATGATTTGCATGCGGGTAAGCTTTTCGTGCCTGCCTGAGAATAGCATCAACTTCTTGTACTTGTGTAACAGGGTAAATCTCGCCAATAAAGCGCGATCGTTTTATTGGTAAAATCTCATAAATGTTTTTTGTAAGCGGTGTTTTATACATTTGTGCTTTATGTTTTGCAGGCAGTTGATTATTATAATTGCCAGTGTAACGTATATTATGCCACTCGTAGATGACTTTGCGTATGGTTTATATAAAAAGAGATGGAATTGGGAAATTAACATTGTGAAAAAATCACTTATAGCGATATTAACTTTTATTCTGGCCAACATGGCAAGCGCTAATATTAAAGCTGGGTATGGTTATGCTGAAAAGGTCTATTTAATGCCAAGTGGTACACTTTTGGAGGCAAAGCTTGATACGGGGGCGGGGGTCTCTTCTCTCTCTGCCGTCAACATTAAAATCTATGACAAAACAGTTGATAATAAAGATAAGAAATATGTTTCATTTGATGTTTCTTATGAGAATGAGCATAAAAAAGATGATGTTAAAAAACTGCATTATGATTTACCGTTAAAGCGCGTGATGAAGATAAAAAATAGAGCAGGTGAAGCGCAAGATAAAAAATATGATCAAAGACCAGCGGTCATGATGCCGGTTTGTTTTGATGGCAAAGTATATGATATTGAGGTGAATCTGACTGATCGGACCCATTTTTATTATCCACTATTACTTGGTAGAAAGGCGTTGATTCAATTTGGTGCAGTCATTGACTCTGGGCAAAAGATGACCTTTAAACCAAGCTTGTGTAAGTTAGCTAAAGAGAGTGGTGAAAAAAATGAAACTGATTCTATAAGCAATGTTAAGGATGAGTCATCAGATCATGAATAAGATCAATAGACAGTTTTATACACTTTTTGTTATTTTAATGATAACAGGTGTGGGCATTACACTGTATCAGCATTATAAATTGGGGCTTGATTGGCAGCCAGATGCGCAAAAAGCAGTGTGGAAATTCAATGCGGAGCTTGATATTGCGCCTACAGTGATTGGTAATACCATGCGAGTTAATCTTTTTGTGCCAAATCTTGAGGCAGAAGATGCATTGCATGAAAGCATTAGTGCTGCTGGGTTTGGTAAAATAATTATGCGCTCAGAGGACAAGCAAAATAAAGTTGCAGTATTATCTAAAAGTGAAGTGAAATCAAGACAAACGATTTTATATGATATTACAGTGCCAAGTGGGGCAAAATTTGTAGAGCCACCAGTACCAAATCTTAAAAAAGCAAAAGAGAAAATAACCCATCATTATAAGGCAAAAGAGAGAATTACACTGTTAAATGCGGCAAAAGAAATTGCTGAGAAATCATCAGATGAACAAACGATGATTAAGCACAGCATTCGATTTGTTAACAGTGGAAAATCACAAAATTTTTGGCAGTTACTGATTCAACAATCGCCAAGCAATCAGCAAAAAGTGCGCGTTTTAGGTGATATTTTAACAACATTGAACTTGCCAAATACTATTTTACATGTTGTTCCGTATGATTCAGCAGAGAAGCTTAGCTTAAGAACTTTGCCAACTTGGATTGCTGTATTTTATCAAAGCAAATGGCATATCTTTGACACTAAAACGGATGCACTTATTACAAACCCAGATCAGAAGGCCTTTATTTGGTGGCTTGGTAATGAGAATTTCATCAAGATCAACGGAGGAGATTTGCGCTCAAGTTCCTTTACTGCAACGAAACAAGGGATCTCTCAAGAGCGTTATTTGATGTTGAAAAATAGTGCATTAAAGCAAAATTTATATGAATTTTCTTTACTGAATTTACCCGCGCAAACTCAAGAAATTTACAAGATTATCCTAATGGTGCCAGTTGGGGTTTTAATTATTTTATTTTTACGCATTTTAATTGGTGTGCCGACACTTGGAACATTCATGCCTGTATTAATTGCATTGGCATTTAAGGACACCTCATTGGTCTGGGGAATTATTCTTTTTTCTTTTGTGGTACTGGTTGGTCTTAGTTTTCGGGCATATTTTGAAAAGCTTCAGTTATTGGTAGTGCCGCGCCTTGGTATGATATTAACCATTGTCGTTATCTTAATGGCACTCATTAGTATTATTATGCACAAGATGGAGTTGTCACAAGGGCTTTCAATTACACTCTTTCCAATGGTGATTCTGACGATGTCTATTGAGAGATTGTCAATTATATGGGATGAGAAAAGTGGTACTGAAGCGATTAAAATTGCTATTGGTAGCTTATTTGCAGCAACAGTTTGTTATATGTTTATCTTTAATGAGATACTTGAGTATTGGTTTTTCACGTTTCCGGGGCTGCTTCTTATTGTTATGGCAATTATGCTTTTAATTGGGCGATATAGAGGCTATCGACTCAGTGAGCTTTATCGATTTAATGCCTTAATGAAAAAAAACAATAAAAAGAGTAGTTAAATGTTTTTTTCAAAATGGTGGAGGCTTAAAAAAGCGGGTATTCTAGGCATTAATGCACGAAATTTGGAATTTGTGCAGCGCTTGAATAATCGAAAATATTATCCCTTTGTTGATGATAAGGTGTTAACAAAATCATTGGCAGAAGGGCATAAAATTAAGGTACCTAAGCTATATGCACTAGTAGAAACAGAGCATGATAACAGGAAGCTGGATAAGATGCTAAAGGGAATGAGCTCTTTTGTGATCAAGCCATCTCAAGGAGCTGGAGGCGAGGGAATCTTAGTAATAACTCATTTTATCAATGAACGTTATAGAACATCAAGTGGCAAGTTGTTAACACTGAATGAGCTTAAATATCATGTCTCTACCGCGTTAAGTGGTGCTTATTCTCTGGGAGGGCATCCTGATAAGGTGATGATTGAATATCTTATTCAATTTGATCCTATATTTGAAAAAGTGGCTTATCAGGGCGTGCCAGATATTCGTATTATTGTCGTTAAAGGCTTTCCTGTGATGGCAATGGTACGTTTGCCAACACAAGAATCAAATGGCAAGGCAAACTTGCATCAAGGGGCAATTGGGGCTGGAGTTAATATACAAACAAGCATAACACGCCATGGTGTTTGGCATAATGAGATTGTTACCCACCATCCTGATACATTTAATCCTGTTGAGGGAATTGAAATTCCCTTTTGGCAAGAATGTCTTGAAATTGCAAGCGGCGCTTATGATATGACCTCTCTTGGTTATTTGGGCGTGGATATTGTGCTTGATAAAGATCACGGTCCATTGTTATTAGAGTTAAATGCACGCCCAGGTTTAAACATTCAAATCGCTAATGAAGAGGGGCTTAAAGATGCATATGAAAAGATTCATGATAAATTAGATCAGAACTTGTCTGTTAATGAGCGCGTTGCATTTGTGCTTAATCGTTCAAAATAACTGGCAGTTGATATAATTTCAAAATCACACTTGTTATTTCACCATATTTCCCATTAAATATTTGTGAAATAATGTAAAAGTGGCGTAATTAGAATGAAACTCTCTCACATTAAAAAGCTTTGCTTGGGTGCAATCTTTATTTTGCCAGTCAATTATGCGCTGGCTATGAGTCAAACTGATGCTGATAATTTCCAAAAAGCAGAAGTGTTATTAAATAAAAATGATATGAAAGCGTACTATCAACTGAAAGCAAAGTTGAGTGATACAGCGCTTTATTCTTACTTGCAATATCAAGAGATTACAAAAGATATTAGTCAGTTTGATACAAAAACAATTGATCGATATTTAAAAGACAACACAGGAAGTTATTGGGCTTATTTGCTAAAACAAAAGCTTGCGCTTTATTATGCACAAAAAGAAAATTGGCAGAACTTTGAGAAATACTATGAAGGGAATTTAGGTGTTTCTGGCCAGTGTTATAATTTGCAAGCAAAATATGTTTTAAACCAACGCCAGAGGGCTTTAAATGAATTCACCACGCTTTGGTTATCTAGAGTCTCACTGCCAAGTGCCTGTGATCGTTTTGAGAAAATTTGGTTAAATGAGAAGACACTTTCAGAGGCTGAAATTCGCCAGAAGGCTTTTTCACTTGCGGGGGCAGGCAAGTTGACAGAGGCATTGTATTGGATTAAAAAAACAAATGATAAAACAAGAATACGCTTTTATACACTGTGGCAAAATGCCAATAAAAATCCAAAGAAATACCTTGATGACTTTACAGCAAGTTTTCACAAGTTCTCTGGTTTTAATAGTGCCTTTTTATCTATCATGGATAACCTCTCACGCGCAGATAGTTATTACACGATAGAGTTTTGGCAAAGCTTTAAACAAAAAAAGCTACTGTCAAAGCGCATCATTAACCTTGTTGAAGCTGAAATTGCCATTGATTTAGCGCGTGCACACAATAAGCTTGCAATTAAATGGCTAGCTAAGATTGATAATCAATATGCCTCAACACTGCTCTGGCAATGGCGTTTTAGAACAGCGCTTTATTGGAGTAATTATGCTGACTATTTAGCATATTCTCAAAAGGCGCCAGTCACTTTGAAAAACAAAACCGAATGGCAATATTGGCAAGCAAGAGCAAATCAAAAGCTTGGCAAAATGGATGCAGCAAAGCCAGTGTTTGAAAAGCTTGCTGCTGAGAGAAGTTACTATGGCTTTTTGTCGGCAGATATTCTCAAAAAACCATATACGTTTAATGATAAAATGATTGAGGTGAGTAGTAGCGCACTTGCTAAGTTAGAGAAAAATAGTGCCATTCAAGCTGCTTTTGATTTGTATCAATTAAAGGACTATCAACTTTCCTATAATTTATGGCGCTTTGAACTTAAGGGTAAATCAAATAGCGATATACTAGCAGCAGCCAAGCTTGCTGAAAATCAAAAAATCTATCAGCTTTCTGTGTATGCATATGCCAATGGTGGGGCAGGAAATGATTTAACAGTGAGATTTCCGGTTGCCTTTCAAAGTGAGGTAAAAGCAGCATCAAAACGCTTTCATTTAGATGAATCACTTATCTATGCGATTATGCGAAAAGAGTCAATGTATCGCATTAAAGCACGCTCTTATGTTGGTGCAGGTGGTTTAATGCAATTAATGCCCACAACGGCTAAATTTCTATCAGATAAATATAAGCTGAATATCAATATGAATGAGTGGTTGAATCCAAATGCAAGTATTATGCTTGGCGCGGCGAATTTAAATTTCATGGATAAACTTTTTAGTGATAATAAAGTTTTAGGCGTTACCTCATACAATGCAGGGCAGGGTAATGTGGCAAATTGGTTGACAAATTACCCAATGGATGGTGATCAGTGGATAGAAACCATCCCATTTGGTGAGACAAGAAATTATGCCAAATTGGTTTTTGCTTATATGACTATTTATGAAAGTGAAATTTTAAACAACAAAAAGTTTAGACTCTCTAGTGTGATAACACAAGTCTCTAAAAAAGATAAGAGTTAGCCGTATTTAAGTATTATTTACTCAGCTTTGATTTGACTTCTGTTTTTGTATTACTAATAAATTCGATGACAAAAATAATAGCTGTTGCAAGAATTAACGATAAGATTACCCCTAAAATCGCGATAACTGCTGAGGTAAGTCCCTGTGGTTTTAGAGATCTCAGTGGTGTTTCTAGAATATAAGGTGCTGTATTAAGTGATTGCAGCTGAGATTTATAGCGTTGGATATTCGTATTATTATTAAAGACGCGGTCTTGATAGGCAATCACTGTCTGTGAAAGATTATTTAACAAGGCTTGTCCATTTACGCTGCCAATATCATTGCTTTGAGTTAAGCGCTTAAGAGAGTCTTGTAAGTTTTTCTCATTTCTTTGATAGTACAAATTTTGCTTTTCCAAAAGGCTAATATTGTACTTTACATTCTTACTCCAGTTATTAATTTGCATATTATAATCAGCTGAGTTAGCAACAAATTGAACAAAGTTGTCAATAAGGGCATCAACTGCCTGTTTTTGCTTTTCTTTAGCAGTCACTTTCAAACTTAAGGTGTCAGAGTCGAGAGTCAACTGATCAATCAGCGCTGCTTTTGGGTTTTTTAATTTATATTGGTGGAGATAAAGTTGAATCAGTGCTGTGAAATTACTATCACTGATAATATATTGCATTTGACCATTACTTAAATAGCTAGGGCCTTTAATTAAAGCGCTGTAGGCATAATTATCTTTATGTAAGGCGCCATAAATAATGCTAAAGAGGCTGCCTAAAATAAAAATAGTGAGCCATAGTTTTATGCGTTTGATCAAAACAATCAGCAAGTCACTGATGCTGATAACATCATTTTGAGTACTTTCCATTATAGTTGTTTCCTATTTGTTGAGCTTTGTCAGTTTCTCTGCAATGCCAATATAATTGGCAGGGGTCATTGATTTTAGATCTGTTTTAACTTCATTGGTTAATTCTAAGCTATCAATAAACTGAGATAAATCTTGAAGTGTGATACGTTTGCCTCGTGTGAGGGATTTCAGTTTCTCATAAGGTGCATCAATGCCATAGCGGCGCATAACCGTTTGTATAGCTTCGCCTAATACTTCAACATTATCTTTTAAATCCGCTAAAATAGGATCGCGGTTAAGCTCAAGCTTAGAGATCCCCTTTAATAATGACTGATAAGCAATAAGGCCATAAGCAAGTGCGCTGCCAATATTTCTAAGTACGGTTGAATCAGTTAGATCGCGCTGCCATCTAGAGATAGGAAGCTTTTCTGCTAGGTGTTGTAATAATGCATTGGCAAGACCCAAATTACCTTCGGCATTTTCAAAATCAATAGGGTTGACTTTATGTGGCATCGTTGAAGAGCCAATTTCGCCAGCGATCGTCTTTTGTTTGAAATAATTAACTGAAATATAGCTCCAAATATCACGGCTAAAATCAATTAAAATCGTATTGGTTCTGCTAAGAATGTGAAAACACTCAGCAATATAATCATGTGGTTCAATCTGAGTGGTCAATGGGTTGTAACTTAGTCCCAAAGACTCAACAAAACGTTTAGAAATATCCGCCCAGTCAAGCTCTGGGTAAGCAGCCATATGTGCATTAAAATTGCCTACAGCGCCATTTAGTTTGCCTAAATACTCAAAAGATTGAAGCTGTTTGAGTTGGCGCTTTATACGAAAAGCAACATTAGCCATTTCTTTTCCAAGTGTGGTTGGTGAAGCAGGTTGCCCATGTGTCCGTGATAGCATCGGCTGATCTTTATAATCATGCGCAAGCTTTGAAATAGTCTCATAGATATGATGTATTTCAGGTGAAATCACTTCATCTACTGCATTTTTAAGCATCAAGGCGTAGGAGAGGTTGTTAATATCCTCAGATGTGCAGGCAAAATGCACAAATTCACTCACCTGAGCAAGTTCACTATTGCCACTTATTTTATTTTTAATGAAATACTCAATGGCTTTCACATCATGGTTAGTCGTTTTTTCAATTTCTTTAACGGCTAGGGCATCTTCTTCATTAAAGTTATGAATCACTTCATCCAAAAGTGTATTCGCCGTTGCAGAGAAAACAGGAATTTCACTAATACCTGCTTCTTGAGAGAGGTGTTTTAACCATTTTATTTCAACAAGTGTACGAAAACGAATAAGGCCATATTCGCTCAAATAAGGACGGAGTTTGTCTACTTTATTGCCATAGCGACCATCAACAGGTGACAGCGATAAAACATCATGCATGTGAGGTTAGTTTATCCAATATTAAAGTGGCATTGATTGTAACAAAAATGTGAATAAATGGGAGGGCTGTTAAGTAAAATATTTAATTTTAGGCAAATGCCAATTTTTGAAAATAGCCAATAAACGAAGCGTAAAGCCGATAATCACAATAATAAGGGCAGTTAAAAGATTATCGATATGATAATACATCGTTAAAGTATGTAAAATGCCAACAATAGCGGCAACGATGGCATAGAGTTCAGCTTGAAACACAAGTGGGACATCATTGCATAATATATCTCGTAATACGCCACCTGAGATGCCGGTAATAATGGCCATAATCATCGCAATAATAATGGTTCCAATCAGTTGAAAATTCTGGCTGTAAGCACTGTGAATTGCTATTTGATAGCCAATGTCACTACCAATATAAGCAAAAGTAACAAGCCCTAATGCATCTACAATTAAAAACAGTTTATGAAGGCGAACCACATGTTGAACAATCAGCATTGCGACGACTGAAGCAATAAAAGTGACAATGATATACTCCGGATGAGCAACCCAAGTCAGCGGGTAATAGCCAAGTAACACATCGCGTACCGTCCCACCACCTAATGCTGTAATAGTTGCAATGGTGATCACACCAAACACATCCATATTTTTCCTGCCGGCAGAGATTGTTCCGGTAATGCTTTCAGCAGCGATGCCGATAACATAGAGAATGGTAAATACCATAACTTTATTGGCCAGAATATCCATGGGGTTGCTTCTTCGTAATTAAATGGTGTTCAGAATTTGCGTATATTAGCGGATTTTATTTATAAGGCAAAGCTTTTAATTCTTATGAATTAAGGCAAAAAATACATTACTGGTCGAAGCGGATTTATAGGCAGTAAATTGCGCAAGGATTGGAGGGGTGCTTTCTTTAGCGCACTCAATATAAATAAGTGTGCTACTGTCAACGTTCTGATTCTTTAAAATAATATCTAATGCTGCCTCAAGTATATTTCCAGCAAATGGCGGATCCAAGAAAATAAGATTATAGTTAACATCACTAGCCAATATGCTTAGTGCATCAGTTTGTGTGATTTTTACGTTATTAATATTAAGTCTGAGGCAGTTTTCTTTAAGTGTATGGATGGCATGTTTATTTTTCTCGACAAAGTGACAGGATTTTGCGCCACGCGAGAGTGCTTCTAATCCAAGTGCGCCGCTACCAGCAAACGCATCGAGACATTTAGCATCAATAACGCTGCCCATTAGCCAATTAAATAGTGTTTCTCGCACACGATCTTGTGTTGGTCTTAAGCCTTCGATCTGATTAGGGAAAATGCATTTTCTTGCTTTAAACTTGCCAGCAATAATGCGAAGAGTGCGATAACCATTAGGGTTTTTAACTTGCTTTTTCATTTGAATCGCTATTCTTTCATTTTCCAAAATAAAAAAGCCAACAATATCAAGAAGATAAAACTTGGTATCGCAGCGCCTAAAAACGCTGGGAGGTTGTATACAAGGCTAAAGGGACCAAAGGTTTGGTTGATAATATAGAATGAAAAGCCAAATAGCATGCCAAGAACAAGTTTATAACCCATGGCGCTGGAGCGCTGTGATCCAAGAGAGAATGGAACGGAAATAAGCATGAGAATCAAAAGTGAAAGAGGCTGAAAGAACATTTGCCAAAACTTAAGCCAGATTCGATTGGCGCTTTGCGATTCTTCTTTATTTGCTTTTATATAGTCAACGAGCTCATTTAAATTAAGATAATCTGTATTAGAGGTGATAATTTTTAAAAGTGAAGGCGGTAAAAGGTTATTCCAGATATCTTGAGCTTTATGTTCGGTAGATGCACTTTGTTGATTGATTTTAGTTATATTCACATCTTGAACATGCCATTGTTTGCCTTTGTACTCAGCATTTTTTCCAAATGACACGGCATCAAGCTCATTATTACTGACCTCAAAACGTGTGATATTGCGTAATTGTCCATTGGGTTCATTTTTGCCAACATGGATAAATGAGTTTCCTTCACGTACCCAGATAGATTGTGTGTCATAGAGGACAAGCGCTTGATTGCCGCCTGTGGCAAGTGTTTTGTTCACAGCGGCTTTTTTCTGGAAATACGGTGCGATATAGGCGCCCATCAAAAAAGTTAAAAGCGCTAAAATTGAGGCTGCAAGCAACACCCCTTTTGCAATTTGGGCAATAGACTGGCCTGAGGCGCGCATGACAATCAGCTCACTATTATGTGCTAGCAGTCCAAGTCCCATCATTCCACCTAAAAGAGCACAGACCGGCATGATCAGATAAATATTTGCTGGTGCATCATATAGCACAAATAAAAAAGCATCTAGTGCGCTATAGTTTCCCTGACCAATATCACCAGCTTGGTTGATATAAGTAAAAATAAAAAAAATCGCGGTTAACGCCAAAATCATAATAAATGAGGTGTAAAGAACCGTTGAGGCGACATAGAGAGTAAGTTTTCTCATAGTGCTTTAACCTCTTTGTATCTATTTTTTCCATTGTAGCGCTTGAGAATAACAAGCATCACTCCACCAAAGAGTATATGCACCCACCAAATGCCGATCCAGGTTGGAACTGTTCCATTTGCGAGCCATGTTTTTGATAGTGATATGAAGTTGAAGTAGATAATAAAAATTAAAATCGCAGGAATAATTTTACTATAGCGATTTTGTCTTGGGCGCATCCTGCAAAGGGCAAGGGCAATGAGTGTGGAGATTAAAATTGCAATCGGAAAGCTCAATCGCCATTGCAGCTCTGCTTTATATTGTAAATCATTTGAGCCAATTAACTGACTGGTTGGCACAGAGTCAATGGAGCTGTTGTTTCCTAGGGTTACCTTGCCAGAGAGAAATTGGGTGGCTTTTGTAAACTTACCTTTTTGGACAACAATATTACCGGGGGTGACATCATAATAATGTCCATTTTCAAGTACAAGATACTGATTGCCATCAGTCTGTGTTTCAGCATAACCTGTAGGAGCAGTAATAATAGTACTTCGATTATCTGGGCGCTTTTGATAAATGAAAATATCATGCATATCACCATCACGATCAGTCGATTTTGTATAGACCACTTGCTTCCCATCATTAAAGGGGATGATTTTTCCGGGTTGAATAAAGCTAATCAGTGAGTTCTTGGTTGTCGTTTTTTGCACAAGGAAGTAGCTTTGATCCATTTTGGGAAGAATAAATAGGGTCAGAATAAGCTCAATAATAAAAAGCGACAATGCCGGGATCATAATGATTTTTAATAATCGAAACCAGCTGGTACCACAAGCAAATGCGACAAATAGCTCATTGTTAGCAAAAAGTTTGCCATATACCAGTAAGATGGCAAAAAAGAAGCTAATTGGTAACAGATAAGCAATATACTTGGGCAGCATCACAGCAATCATCTTAAAAATAGCATCGGCTTCGATATTTCCACCAGAGACAATGGAAAGATAACGAACAAACATGTTGCTAATGACAATTAATAGCAATATGAAAATGATGGCGGTTGTCATATTGACAAGTTCGCGATTTAAATAGCGTTGTAAAATCAACCGTGGTTACCCTAAGTTTATTAGCGCAATTTACTAACGTGCCTCTAACCTAAGAGGCGTTGGTATAAAGGCCAAGTTTTTGCTGATCGATGGGCTATCTAATCACTCGATCTTTGGTTACAATAACTTGGGCGCTGTTAAATTAATGCTCAACACAATATTGTACATTATTATCGTGGAAAAACAGCGTTTTTTGCAATCCTTTTTTAATGTATGGATTGGATGAGGATAATGTGTTTAAAAGCGGATAATACTTGCGAATAAAAGCATTTTTGTGTATTTTATGTGGGTTGCGAAAAATGGCTGTCCATTGATCGCCTATGGATATATGGGTCTGAATGTGTTTAATCCAAATTAAAGTAATGTAGAGAAATATGATCATAACACAAAATGTTTTTTTGATAGGTCCTGTAGGTGCTGGTAAAAGTACAATAGGGCGCCAGCTGTCAAATGAGCTGAAACTTGATTTTGTTGATTCAGATAGAGAAATTGAACAACGCTGTGGTGTTGATATAGACTGGATTTTTGATATCGAGGGAGAAGAAGGTTTTAGACGACGTGAGCAGGAAGTGCTAAGTGATTTAGCAAAAAGACAAGGGATTGTTTTAGCGACAGGCGGTGGGGCTATTTTGCTGCCAGAGAACCGTACTTTATTATCATCGCGTGGGAAGGTTGTGTATTTGCAAGCTTCTGTTGAGCAGCAGCTTGAAAGAACGGCAAAAGATAAAAAGCGTCCATTATTACAGGTTGATGATAAAGAAGCGCAGTTGAAAAAATTGATGGCAGAGCGTGAGCCTTTGTATCGTGAAATTGCAGATATTACAATTGAAACCAGCGAAACAACAGTACGTAATGTTGTGCAAAAAATAACAAACTTGCTAATGGAAGAGGCAGTTTGATGAAAAAAGTCTTGGTAAGCCCAAAGGGTAAGCCAAGTTATGAGGTCTTGATTGACGCTCAAATGGATTTTTCGCCGCTTATTCCTTTTATTGCTAAAAAGCAGGTTTTAGTGGTAACAAATGATACGGTGAAAACGCTTTTTTATGCAAAGATGGAAGCTGAGCTTTCTTCTCAAGCAAGTTCTTTTTTACTCTGTGAGCTTAAAGATGGTGAGCAATATAAAAGCCATGAATCATTAAATCAAATTTATCAAATATTACTTAAAAATAACTACACTCGTGAGTGTGTTTTAGTTGCACTTGGTGGTGGTGTTATTGGTGATATTACAGGTTTTGCAGCGGCAACCTACCTGCGAGGTGTGTCGGTCATTCAAGTCCCAACCACCTTATTATCTCAGGTAGACTCTTCAGTGGGTGGCAAAACGGCGATTAATCATCTCTTGGGGAAGAATATGATTGGCGCTTTTTTTCAGCCACAGCTGGTTTACACAGCAACAAATGTGCTTGATACGCTTTCTGATAGAGAGTATAGGGCAGGGCTTGCAGAAGTTGTGAAATATGGCTGTATTATTGATGGTGTGTTTTTTGATTATTTGGAAAAGCATGTTACAGAAATACGAGCTAAAGATCCTAGTGTGTTGAGTTATATCATTGCAAGAAGTTGTGCGCTTAAGGCTGAAGTAGTTAAAGCGGATGAGCTTGAAAAAACTGGCGTTCGTGCGCTTTTAAATTTGGGGCACACCTTTGGTCACGGTATTGAATGCTGTCAGAATTACACAGGATTAAGGCACGGCGAGGCCGTTGGTGTTGGAATGGTTATTGCTGCTAAATTCTCTTATCAGCTTGGGTTAGTGAATGCCGATGTGGTCAAAAGGATTAGCAATTTGCTGCAAGCGCTTTTAATCCCAGTTGAGATGCCAGAGGGCATTGATCAAGAAGCCTTTGTTGCAGCGATGCTAAGAGATAAGAAAAATGTCGATGGGAAGAATATCACATTTGTCTTACTCGGTGGCATTGGTCAAGCGCGTGTTGATAAAACGATCTCAATGGAGAAGCTTAAAATCTTCTTAGAGACAGAGGTGTTTGTTTAAACTTTTCTCATTTCGTTGCTGTAGCTATAGATAATATCAATTGCTTTGGATCGTGACATCATGCCTGGGTTTGTGCCTGATTTGCCTTCAGGGATGTGGGCTTTCTGTGTTTTAAAGTACTGAACCCACTCAGGCAGAAACTTTCCATTTTGTTTAAATGTCATTATATTGAGCTTGAAAATAGGCTTGCCGTTATTCGCAAGCATAAAAGCATCATAGATCAGCTCAGAGCAGTAGAATGCCTCAAATTGATTATCTGGATTAAAAGTTCGATTGTATGGTAGTCCTTGCCACTTAAGTGCGATCTTAATTGCCTTTGGGATAAGGTGCTGATATTGTGGTTTTAATCGGCCAACAAGCACACGAGCATTGCCACTTGGATCTCTCGAGCGAAGAAGAAATGTGCTAAGAGCTGTAAGATGAACCTCATCACCTATAGCTTCAATAACTTGTGGATTTTTCCCTGTGTTTACAATCATTGCAACATGAGAGATTTGGGTATTATGATAGCCATAAGTCACCGTAGTAATGGCATTACAGAGGGTGCCACAGTTAAGATCTTGAAATAATAAATCACCTTTTTGTGGCTCGTAGCTATAAGCTTGATTGCTAAGTATTAAAAAGATAATCGCAATGATGGCAGTAAGGCTAAAGTGAGATTTAGCTCGGCTTATTGTGCTTTGTAGGTGTGATAAAAGGCGTTTATACATTATAGCTTGAAGAGGAAACATTGCTATTTGAACCAATCCAGTCAGTATGGAAAAACTCGCCGCGTGGCCTATCTAGTCTTTCATAGGTATGTGCACCAAAGTAATCACGTTGTGCCTGAAGCAGATTTGCAGGTAATCGTTTTGTGCTAAAGCCATCAAAAAAGCTAACGGCAGAGGTAAGCGCAGGCATCGGCAGACCAAGCTCAATACTTTTAGCGGCAATCCTTCTTGCTGAAGGCAGCGCTTCGATAATAAGCGCTTTAAAATAGCCATCCAAGAGTAAATTAGTCAATTTAGGGTTGGCATCAAATGCTTTTTTAATATGCTCTAGAAATACACTTCTAATGATGCAACCTTCACGCCACATAAGTGCAATATCACCATAGTTAAGCGACCAATTATGGATGGTTGATGCCTCTTGCATTAGCATATAACCTTGTGCATAGGAGGTGATTTTTGCAAATAGAAGTGCTTTATTCAGATCATTTAGAATATTATCGTGATCTTTTGTATTTGCTTTAGCAATCTTGTGTGGATAGGATTCGCTTGCCTCTACTCTTAGCGATTTTTGTGCCGATATACAGCGTGCAAATACGCTCTCAGCAATTAAAGTTAATGGCACACCAAGCTCAAGTGCATTAATGCCAGTCCATTTTCCCGTTCCTTTTTGTCCCGCGGTGTCAAGTATTTGGTCTATTACATAATTTCCATCTTTGTCTTTAAAGGCAAAGATATTGGCAGTAATTTCAATTAAATAGCTATTAAGTTCAGTCTTATTCCAAGCCTTAAAAGTTGCGCTTAGATCATCATTACTTAAAGCCAAATGCTCTTTCATAAATTGATAGGCTTCAGAGATAATTTGCATATCACCATATTCAATGCCGTTATGAACCATTTTGACAAAGTGGCCCGCACCACCATTTCCAACCCATTCACAACATGCATCACCATTGGGTGTCTTTGCAGCGATCGCTTGAAAAATATCTTTAACATAAGGCCAAGCAGCGTGGGCGCCACCGGGCATTAAAGAAGGTCCAAAGCGTGCGCCTTCCTCTCCACCTGAAACGCCAGCACCAATATAATAGATGCCTTTTTTTTCAAGTGCATGTACGCGACGCTCAGTATCTGTATAGTTTGAGTTGCCACCATCTATAATAATATCGCCCTTGTCAAGGTATGGGATAATGCTGTCAATAAACTTATCAACAACACTTCCGGCTTTTACCATCAGCATGATTTTTCTTGGGCGCTCAAGTTGATCAACCATTTCTTGAATAGAGTGTGCGCCAACAATGTTTGTGCCTTTCGCGCTTGTATTTAAAAATTCATCTACTTTGCTGGTTGTGCGATTATAGGCAACCACTTTAAAGCCGTGATCATTCATATTTAAAATTAAATTTTGCCCCATGACTGCAAGGCCGACAACTGCAATATCCGCTTTTTTATCTGTACTCACGCACAATCTCCACTGTCTAGATTACTATTTTGATATATACCTATAAGCAATTAGCTGATTGATATATAAGATTGATAGGCTATTGTAATCATTTATTCAGTGAAGATAAAGCCACAATGTTTGAAGATAAAAATTCTTAATTTTCATTTGACTTCATTCGCGTTAGGTTATAGCCTCTTTGTGGCTTTGGCACCTGCTTTTATTATTGCTTTGAACAATGTAGGCGCTAAAGGTCTATGGCGTGATGGAAAAGCTATATGGATTTAGGATAAAAAGCCTATGTAATAAGGAAGTTTAATTCAGGATAGGGCTATGGATTATGAAAAAATGTTATATATTTCTCGATGGAACAGGAAGTAATATTAACTCGCAGCAAGAAGATGAGATTGGACGCGATGTTATTGCTGAATTATTTATCAATTGTAGGGCGATGGATGTCAAGCCGTTCTCTTTAGATTTGTTGGATAAAACAATGGCAGGTCTTGAGGGTAATGGCAGGGACTTGGCGTTGGAGCAGCTGGCAGATAGTGAGGCAGTAAAAGCCTATTTCCCAGGGCCTGGTGCGCCAAAATGTGAGTTTCAAGGACAAGTTTATGAGACACCTGGGATAAGAGATCGCAGTCAGTTTTCCGAGAAAATTTGGCGGGTCAATGCGCTTAATCAAATGGATGGCAGTGGTTGGTTGTATAATATGAGCTGTGCATTGACATTGTGCAGACTCCTTTATGATCAAGATAAGCAATTTGTTTTTTATATTTTTGGCTACTCAAGAGGAGCAATTACTGCTATTTCTCTTGCCTCTCATATGAATAGAGAGGGTTTTCCTGTCTACTATATGGCGCTTATTGACCCTGTTGCAGGTGGTGATGCTGCTAGAGTAAAAAACTTTGTAGATGATCTGTATCAGGTTGAGGCTATAGTCCCTTACAATATTACTGCGAATGTACGGCTGTGTGATATTTTTTATGCTTGTACAGAAAGACGAGCGGAGTTTGACTGTCAATTGCCAGTTTTTTACATGCAAGGTGAGTATCCAAAAGCGAAAAAACCGCTTTTGATTGATGATGCGGTGGAAGCGTATGCACACTTTTTATATGGAGATCATAAGCAGGTGGCGTATCGAAGAAGAAAGCATGAGGGTCGAACCTGTCAGGCAGCTATTGAAGTCTTTGGGATTATTTACAGTAGGGATGATGGCTTTAAAGAGGATGCTTTGCAATTACAATTGCAAGGAGAATATTACGAACCAGATTCTGTCAGTAAAATGTTTACCTATCAGCCAAGGGTTATTGCAAACTTATGGCGTTCTCAAGAAGGTGGGCGCTTTTGCTCTGTCAAGCTTAGTGCGAGTTATCAACAGGATGTGATTATTGTAAGACGTTTGCAACAAAAGCATGGCGTTTCTTCAGCGGTTGATGAAATGGCTGTGTATGGTGATCTAGTCAGCTTGATTGATTATATTAAACCCGGGGTGTTAAATTGGTATTCATCAGCCCCTTTTCGTTCGGATCGCAAAGGAAAATGGTTGGAGCGACTTAAGCATGATATTGCTTATGATTTAGAAGGGGGAGGCTGTGTTGCCTATGGTCCAATTTATAGTATTAATTATTTAAGGCGAATCGCCGCGGTTGCCTTGGTGGTAAGAGGGGGTGGAGAGCATACAAAAACAGGGAAAAAGCTCTTGGGTGCCTTAAATCGAGTGCCAAAATATAGAAAATATAAGCAAATGATTAAAAAGCAAATATATCTCACAAAGGAAGATCTTGCCTATGAGGATTTATTAACCTTTACACGCCTTGATTTAGTTGTGCTCAGTCAAGGTGATATGAAAGAGACAGTGTATAGTGGTAGTGAGTACCGCTAGGCTTTAAAGTGCAGTTTTTAATTTTTCTGCTTTATCTGTTTTTTCCCAGTTAAATTCAGCTTCTTCGCGCCCAAAGTGTCCATAACTTGCCGTTTTTTGGTAAATGGGTTGTAGTAAATCAAGCGATTTGGTTATGGCGTATGGTCGTAAATCAAACTCTTGGCGTACAAGAGCTGCAATTTCGCTGTCAGCTATTTTCCCTGTGCCAAAGCTATTAACCATAACCGAAGTGGGCTCAGCAATGCCAATGGCGTAAGAGACTTGAATCTCACATTTATCAGCAAGCCCTGCGGCGACAATGTTTTTGGCGATGTATCTCCCCATGTAGGCAGCTGAGCGATCAACCTTTGATGGATCTTTACCAGAAAATGCTCCGCCTCCATGATGCGCAGCACCGCCATAGGTGTCAACGATAATTTTTCTGCCAGTCAGTCCGCAATCCCCAACCGGACCGCCAATAACAAATTTGCCTGTGGGGTTAACAAAGTACTTTGTTTTATCAGATATCCAGCTTTGTGGCAGGGTCGGTAAGATAATCTCCTCAATAACCGCTTCTTGAATCTCTTTTTGTGTAATCTCCGGTGCATGTTGTGTTGAAATAACAACCGTATCAACGCCGATAGGTTTGCCATTTTGATAGCGAAGCGTAACTTGGCTTTTAGCATCGGGTCTGAGCCAAGAAAGTGTTTTGTTCTTTCTTAGGTGTGCTTGGCGCTCCATCAGCTTATGTGCATAATAGATGGCTGCAGGCATTAAACTCGGCGTTTCATTGGTAGCAAAGCCAAACATAATTCCCTGATCTCCCGCGCCTTGATCGAGAGGTTTTGATCTGTCAACGCCTTGTGCAATTTCAGGGGACTGTTTTCCAATGGCATTAATCACCGCGCAACAATTGCCATCAAAGCCAAGATCGTCTCGATCATAGCCAATACCAATAACAACATTTCGCACAATCTCTTCAATATCGACCCATGCACTTGTACTAATTTCGCCAGCAACCAATGCCATCCCTGTTTTAACCAGTGTTTCACAAGCAACTCGTGCATGCTTATCCTGAGTTAAAATAGCATCTAAGATAGCATCAGAGATTTGATCTGCAATTTTATCTGGGTGACCTTCAGAGACGGACTCTGAGGTGAATAGATATTCATTTGTCATAGTGTGTTCCTTTTGCATGTTACGCTAAAAGGTTTCTAGATGAAAAAATGAGACTTAGAAACGCTTTAGCGGTATTGTTTTATGTCGCTCGCAAGTTGTATTTAAATCAGCGACAGTTAAATTCTGATTGGTATGATACGTAAGTTATAATGAAATTGCAAATGAACTTTTTAAACGAGTCTTAAACCGTTATCTTTATCTGTATTACTTGGCGGGTTGATATCATCATCACTCTCGCCTTCATTAATGCTAAGGCCATATCCAAACTCTTTTGCATAAAGGCCCTGAGAAGTTTCGCCTGAATAGAGCTCCAACACAGCCTCCATTGGAATATTGATTGACATCATTTCTCCATTGAAAGTTGCATCAAAGGATATCTTGCTATTGTCGCAGTGAAAGTTATTCACAGCTTCAGGGGAGACATTTAACAAAATTTTTCCATCATCATCAATATGCTCTTTTGGTACCAATACATCTTCGTACTCAGTATCAACAAGCAAATAGGGTGTGAAGCTATGATCAACTAGCCAATCATAAGTGGCTTCAACAAGATAGGCGCGCAGCATGGACATAAAGTGCTCCTGTTACATTTTAATGCTTTTTCGAAAAGAAGGGCGGTTAAATATACGCGTTGCATATTTAATCAGTGGCATTGCTTTTTCTGGTAACTTGATATCAAGCTTTGGTAGATTGTATAAAATCACTGCCATTGAGCAATCCACAATACTAAAGTCTTCGCCGAGTAAATAAGGCTGGCGTTTTAGCGTTGGAAGCAAGGAGAAAAGCGCCTTTAAAAGCTCAATTTTATCCAGTTGCTTTTGTTCTTCATCTTCAGTGTTTAAGGCGCTGATAAGAAGTGGAATCCACTCGGCATCAATTTTCTTTGACAACATGCGTGCAGTGGCGCGCTCTAGTGGAAATACAGAAAGAAGTGGTGGGTAAGGGAAGCGTTCTTCAAGGTATTCGAAGATAATATCCGGCTCATAGACGATTAAATCTTTGGTCATCAGTGTCGGCACTTTGCCATATGGATTTAGCTCATAGAGCTCTTCCAGCTTATCTTCCTCATCTATATCGATAATATCTGCGGTAATATCCTTTTCTGCAAGAATGATTTTAATGCGGTGGCAAAATGGATCTGCTCCACTTGCATACAAAGTCATTGTTGAGCGTTTGTTTTGCGCTGACATTCGTTTTAAGTTACCCTAGTTAAGTGATTGAGACATTATATACGCATCAACACCTATTTTACAGCCTTTTCATCGGGCAATTTTTGTGAATAAATTCCAGTTTGAAATCGCCGTTATGGTGCGGTGTTATATAAAAGTGTTTGCTATTTTGATAGGTTTGCAAATAAAAAAAGCCCAACTTCCAAAGATAGATGAGCTTTTGTATTTTGTATTTGGCTTGAAAATTAACGTTTAGAGAACTGACGTCTTCTACGTGCTTTTCTAAGACCAACTTTCTTACGTTCAACTTCACGAGAATCACGTGTAACAAAGCCAGCTTTACGTAGTGCTGGTTTTAGTGTTTCGTCAAACTCAATAAGTGCGCGTGTAATGCCAAGACGAATTGCACCAGATTGACCAGTTGTTCCGCCGCCATGAACATTAATTTTAAAATCAAAGTTCTCAAGGTTTTCAGTCAACTCAAGTGGCTGTCTTACAACCATGCATGCTGTTTCGCGACCGAAATATTCATCTAATGGAAGTTTGTTTACAATAATTTGACCTGTGCCTTTTTTCATAAATACACGAGCAACAGAGCTCTTGCGGCGACCAGTTCCGTAATGATATGTTTGTGTCATTTTACCATCCTATCTTAAATTTCTAAAACTTGCGGTTGTTGTGCTGTGTGAGGGTGCGACTCACCTGCGTACACTTTTAGTTTTTTGTACATTGCGCGACCAAGCGGGTTTTTAGGCAACATGCCTTTCACTGCTTTTTCAATAGCACGCTCTGGATGGCTGGCAATTAATTTGTCAAAAGAAATTGATTTTATACCGCCAATATAACCTGTGTGGTGGTAGTACACTTTATCTTTTTGCTTGTTACCAGTGACAACAACTTTCTCCGCATTGATAACAACAACATAATCGCCTGTGTCAACACTTGGTGTGTATTCAGGTTTATGTTTTCCGCGTAAGCGTCTTGCAATTTCAGTAGCAAGACGGCCTAGAGTTTTGCCATTTGCATCGACCAAAAGCCATTCTCTTTGGACTTGGGCCTCTTTTGCACTAAACGTTTTCATCTTTTTTACCTTAGATTGTTTATTATTAACTACTCAGTTTTTGCAAATTCTTCCAAATAGACCTTATTTATCTTCTTAGCTCGCAAATAAATTAAGATATTTGTAAAATTAAGCGCGAAAATACTAACATAAAGTGCGTTTAAAAAGAAGCAGTAATTTTATGTTTTAATATGCCAGAGAAAGCTGATTAGCTAATTTTAGCACGCTTGTTTGAGATTGAGTGAAAAAATAAGTCTTATTTTATAGGGGTATCGGTTAGGATAGTACTATAGAACACGTTAGCTATATAAGAAAGAATACCATGCAATACCAAACAGTGATTTTTGATTTTGATTCAACCTTAATTCGTTTTGAGTCGCTTGAGGAGATCCTCTTGCCAATGATTGGTGTAGATAGCAAGAAAAAAGCCGCTATCCAATCTATTACTGAGCGAGCAATGAATGGTCAGATGTCATTTCAAGATGCACTTTTTGAGCGTTTAAATATTGCCTCTCCAACTAAAGCAAGCTTTGAGATGTTTTTAACACAATATTGCCCAAGTGCATTAACTAGCGGTATTGAAGCGTTGGTTAAAGTCTTGCAGGCTAATAATATAGCGGTTTATATTATTAGTGGCGGGTTTAAAGAAATTATTTTGCCCTTTGCTGAGTATTTACGTATTCCCAAAGAAAATGTCTATGCGGTTGAGCTTGAGTGGACAAATAGCGGTGCATTCAAACATTTGAACAATCAAAATGGTTTTGCTGAATCAAAGCTGGCTGGGGCGCAAAGAATTCAGCATCTGTTTTCAGATAAAAGTGTTATTGTTGGTGATGGATTTACTGACTATGAATTATACCATGTTGGTATTGTAAACGACTTCATTGCTTATACCGAGCACGCACAGCGTCAAAAAGTATTGGATGTGGCGCCTAAAGTTGCAGACTCTGTCTCGGTATTAGAAAGTCTATTGTTCGCCGGTGGGTATTAATGCATCTTTTTTATTGGCGCGAATAGAGTGGATAAAGGCAATGATAATAAGACCAATACCAATGGTGCCTGTCAGCCACTCTGGCACGTGGGCATAAATTTTAATAAACATAATAATCGCCAAAAAGCCAATGGCATAATGTGCTCCATGTTCAAGATAACGGAACTTGGAAAGGGTTTGATGCTCAACAAAAAAGATGGTTAAAGAGCGCACAAACATCGCGCCAATACCAAGACCAATCATAATAATAAAGATATTCGTTGAAATCGCAAAAGCGCCAATGACACCATCGAAGCTGAATGAGGCATCTAACACTTCAAGATAAATAAAGCCCATAAGACCATTTTGCATCACTTTCCCGGTCATGTTCCCACCGAAAAGGGAATTTAAAATGCCGAGTGCTTCATGAACCATAAGCCCCATTAAAAATGCCATAGCAAGGGTGCCTGCTTGGGCATCGCTTGCATAGTGTAGAACAGTGTAGCCAATAATAAGGGCAATGATAATATAACCACCCGGGTAGTTACGAAGGGCTGAGATAAAGCGGTTTTTCTCAATCGCGTGAAGCCAGTAAATCTCATGTTTCTCAGCGATGAAAAACTTCAAAAATACCATAATTAAAAAACCACCACCAAAGGCACAAATGGTTGGAAAACCAAGCTCAAGTGCACTTTGATAAGCATCTGGGTTATTGACAGCAAGTCTAAAGACATCCACAAAGGATAAAGAGGTCGTCACACTGACAAGTAAAATAGGGAAAATCAGGCGCATGCCAAAAACTGCGATAGGTAAGCCAATCCAGATAAAGATTTTCTGCCATTTTTTAGGCATTTTATTAAGCACCTTCGCATTAACAACAGCGTTATCAAAACTTAAAGAAACCTCTAAAAGTGCAAGCACGATAATTAAATAAAGCGCATAAATTTTATGCTCAGGCTCCAGCATAACTGCAGCGATAATCCCGATTATTGTTACAATAAATGAACTATAGAAGTATTTTAAATTTCTCATTCTTATGCTTTACCATCCCATTTTTTTAACTCAGGCAGTGATACCCCGAAAACATCGAGTGTACGATACACAAAATCTGCTATGATGTCATCGAGAGTTATGGGCTTGTGATAAAAAGCAGGCACAGGCGGCATAATAATTCCACCTGCTAGGGTGAGCTGTTTCATATTCTCGATATGAATCAAGTTAAATGGTGTCTCCCGCAAGCAAAGAATTAATTTTCTTCTTTCTTTTAAGACAACATCAGCTGCCCTTGTGATAAGCGACTCTCCAATGCCGTTGGCAATTTCCGCTAAGATTTTGACGGAGGCTGGAATCACAATCATCCCATCTGTTGGATAGGAGCCACTTGCGATGTTTGCACCAATATCAGCATTATTATAGGCATGCGTTGCAAGGGATTTGATGTCCTTTGAGCTATAGTCTGTTTCATAGCTTCGGGTGAGCTCTGCAGGTTTGGAGACAATTAAGTGTGTTTCAATGTTTTGCGCCTTTAATACCTTGAGCATGGTGACAGCATATTGAATGCCAGTTGCGCCGGTAATAGCGATGATGATTCGGTTGTGTTTTAACATAAAATAAATCTTTTTGTCAGTTGTCTCTAGGCAATTGCTATTATTTATTGCCATAATGCTTTGGGTTCAGAGTATAATGAAAAAAGGTTGATTGAGCAAAGAGTCTTATGAGTGTTACAGTTATTTTAATTATTGTTGCCATTATTACGGTTGTGCTGATTTGGCGCTCGATGATGCGTGCGCGTGAAATGGCTGTTGCTATGGCAATTAAAACGTGTAAAAAATGGGATGCGCAGCTTTTGGATGATACGGTGTGTCTGGTTAAGATGAAATTTTCACGTTCAGAAGATGTTGGCAGCATGTGTCTTTATCGCGAGTATGCATTTGAATATAGTTATGATGGCGTTCTACGCCATCGTGCTTTTATGCAATTTAACGGACTTCGTTTTATTCGTACGATTAGTGATGATAAATCTATTCTCCCAGATGCATTAAATGCGCCAGTTGAGAAAACACCAAAAGCGGATAATCTTGATGGTGGAAATATCATTGATCTTAATAGCTATCGAAAGGCTGCTAATGGACATAAAACAAAAGAAGAAAAAAAGGATGAGTGATGATCGAGTTATATCAATTTCCTCCCATGTATAATCTCCCTAACGCCAGTCCATTTTGCATGAAGCTTGAAAGCTATTTGCGTGCACAAAAAATTGAGTATAAAAATCACTACAGTGTTGATACGAGACACTCGCCCACTAAAAAGCTTCCCTTTATGCGTGAGAATGGAAAAATCTACTCAGATAGTGGGCGTATTATCGAGCGGCTTGAAGCTGAAAGTCAAACGCCAATGCAAGCTCGATTAACTGCTCGAGAAAAAGCAATAACCCTTGGCTTTATAAGGCTGTGTGAAGAGCATTTATATTGGGTGCTTGTTTATACACGCTGGGTGGATTTAGAGGGGAATAACACGTGGAAGGAAGATTTACAAAAAGGTGCTAAGGTGCCTGGATTTATCTTTAAAGTGATTTATAAGGCGCTACAACGCACAGTCCTAAAGCAGTTAGATGGCCAAGGGCTTGGGCGCCATGAAAAAGAGGCAATCTATTTGCTTGCTGATCAGGATCTACAAGCATTATCAGATTTTTTAGGGGAAAGACACTATTTCTTTGGTGATAGGGCAACGCTTTTGGATCATGCGCTTTATGCTGTAACGAGTTCTATTTACCACACACCATGGGATAGTCGGCTTAAAGCTATTGCGCTTCAGTATGAAAACTTAAATGAGCATAGTAAAAGGATGCTCAGTATATTTTTTAGTAAGGGGGATGATAATTAATGTTAAAGGTTTCTTTTCAAGGAGAGCATGGGGCATATTCTGAGCAGGCAATAAAGCAGTATTTTGTCGATAAGAAGATACAATCAGTTCCCTCTAAGTCGTTCTCTGAGGCTTTAAATCATGTAGCTGAGAAGACTGTTGAATATGTAATGCTTCCTATTGAAAACTCGGTGGCAGGGAGCGTGATTCCTGCTTATGATGAGCTATTAAAACATAATCTTCGTATTCAACAAGAAGTGACACTGAAAGTTGAGCATTGCTTAATGGCAAATAAAGGTGTGGATATTAGTGATATAGAGCTTGTGCGCTCACATCCTCAAGCATTATCTCAATGTGAGGCAAATATAAAGCGAATGGGGCTTGAGCCAAAATCATTTGTCGATACAGCAGGAGCCGCTAAATATATCGCTGAGAAAAAGACACACAATCAGGCAGCGATTGCAAGCGAGCTTGCAGCCAAAACTTATGAGCTTGATGTGTTATCTTATCACTTTGAAGATGAGTCATTCAATCATACACGCTTTTTTCTTTTAGGGCGAAAATCACAGCAGATGCCATTTGATAAGGCGCTTAAATATAAAACATCGATTGTTTTTGCGACTTTAGATAAGCCTCATGCATTGGTGGATGTGTTATTATGCCTATCAGATAACGGCATTAATATGACTAAGATCGAATCAAGACCTTCTCGGTTGAAAGCATGGGATTGTACGTTCTTTTTGGACTTTGAAGGGCATGAAGATGATGAAAATGTGCAAAAGGCGTTATTGAATATTTTAAAAAGAACCTCTTATTTGAAGCTCCTTGGCAGTTATCAAAGTCAACTGCTGTTTTAAATTCACTGTACATTTATTGAAAATTCCGTGATCATATGCAGTGAATAAATAATAGTGAATAAATTGAGTTGTTAACGTGAAATTTGTAGATGAAGCCTTAATTAATGTACAGGCGGGAAAAGGTGGCAATGGCTGTGTAAGCTTTCGCCGTGAAAAATATGTACCAAAAGGTGGGCCAGACGGTGGTGATGGAGGCCATGGTGGTAGCGTGATTATGAAAGCCGATGAAAATGTCAATACATTGATTGATTATCGCTATCAACGTCACTATCAAGCACAAAATGGTAAACCCGGAGAAGGAAAAAAGTGCTCAGGCAAACAAGGTGAGGATTTATCCTTGATCGTTCCGGTGGGGACAATTGCCTATGATGCGGTAAGTGGCCAGAAAATAGGTGAAGTGTTGAAAGATGGTGCGAGTTTAAAGCTTGCTCAAGGGGGTCGAAGAGGCATTGGCAATACGCACTTTAAAAGCAGTGTAAATCAGGCGCCAAGACAGTTTACATATGGCGAAGAAGGTGAGATGCGAGAGGTTCGACTAGAGCTTAAGTTACTTGCTGATATTGGTCTTTTAGGGCTGCCAAACGCGGGGAAATCAACACTTATTCGTGCGGTTTCTGCGGCCAAACCAAAGGTAGCAGATTATCCATTTACGACCATGTACCCGAATTTAGGCGTTGTGAGAGTAGGGCTTTTAGATAGTTTTGTCATTGCAGATATTCCAGGGGTAATAGAAGGCGCCTCTGAAGGTGCGGGTCTCGGGCTTCGATTTTTAAAGCATCTTTCACGTACAAGGTGTGTTTTACATTTGTTGGATATATTGCCGCCAGATGGATCAAATCCAGCAGAGAATTACTTCAAAGTGGAAAATGAGCTTAAGAAGTATTCAAAAGAGCTTTATGATAGACCAAGATGGCTTGTGCTTAATAAGGTAGATCAATTACAAGAAGATGAAGTTCAGGCACATTGCGAGCAAATTTTAAAAGAAATAGATTGGCCAAAAGAACATCCATACTTTATTATCTCAGCACTTGCAGGCTATAATACAGAGTTAATGATGCAAAAAATTATGACGTTACTTAAAAACAACGACTAATTAAAGGGAATAAATTGGAATGAAGCTAAAAGCAATTGCAATTTTGTTACCACCTGTGATGTTCTTATCAGGCTGTTCGTATATTAATAAGTATTTTAATGCGCAACAAGAAGCCGCACCAATACAATCTATTTCAACTGTGCAAAGGTATTACACTGTCAAAGAGGGGGATAGTTTATATGACCTCTCTCAGCGTTTTAATGTTACAGAAAGAACTTTGATTTTATGGAATAAGCTAAAATCACCTTATACGCTCACGCCCGGAAGTAAAATACGCGTTGCGCCATTGCCGGGTGAGAAATACTATCGAGCCGATCAAGCACCTCAATATCAAAGTAAGCCTGTTGAGTCTTCTAGCAATAATCTTGAAGTATCTCAACCTGAAAGCAAAGCTGACACACAAAGGCAGCCTGTTGTCGATTCAAGTGCTGCGCCTGTAGTGAAGCAATCTTCAGCGCCTGCCCTTAGTAAAGAGGTATCAAGTGCGACACCTGAAAAAGAAGATATGCATCGAGGCTCGGCAAGGGAAGATGCCTACCCTGTATTGCCGAAAGAGAAGACAAAATATCACACTACAGCTAAAGTGAAAGCACCTGAAGATGGCATCTATATCGTGCAAAGTGGTGATTCATTAAGTGCGATTGCAACAAGGTATAATGTTCGCTTATCTGAGCTGCAACAATGGAATGATATTTCACAGCCAAGTTTAATTTATGTCGGTCAAAAGATTTATGTTGTCGCACCTAAGACGAGTAAATCTCAGCCACAATCTGCTGTGACAGTGCATTCACAGGCCGCTTCACATAGTGCTAATGCGCTAAGTGCTAAGAAGCGAGATGATAAAAATAGTGGTGGTAATAACACCAAATCATATCAGTCAAAAGAAGTAGAAGTGAAAGATGCTAAAGTAAATGCTAATAAAGCATCAGAGGTAAAAAGTGCCTCTACAGTAAAACCACATTCAACAGAGACTCAAGCAGCGACTAAAAACACAAGCACTTCTCGTATGGTTGATGGCATTTCATGGTATTGGCCAGTCAAAGCCAAAATTGATTTATCTGATAGCAAGATGATTAATGTAGCGCAGGGCACAAGTGTCTATGCGGCAGCTGATGGCAAAGTAATTTATGCGGGTGTCGGCATGGGTGGCTATGGAAAAATGGTGATATTAAGCCATCAATCAGACTATATCTCGGCATATAGTAATTTGCAAAGCATCATTGTTTCTGAGTCACAAACAATCAAGCACGGACAAGTATTAGGAAGTGCAGGAAAGTTTCATGGACAATCAGGGGTGGACTTTGAAATTCGTCAAAATGGTCAAGTTAAAGCGCTTTCTCACTTCTTTAGCTAGATTCTACAGCACGGGTTGTTACGAGTTATTTTAAATATTCCTTGTGTTTTTTTGCCCATAGACTCTTATCTTGACTATTATCATATTCATGATGAGCAGTTATATTCAAGGAGCAAATACAATGTCTGATCGATTCGATGGGAAAATTGTTTTTATTACAGGAGGGACTTCTGGGATTGGGCTGGCAACTGCTGTGGCATTTCTCCAACAAGGTGCTAGACATGTTATCGTTGTTGGTAGAAGCGAAGAAAAATGGCAACATGCACAGCTTTATATCAAAGAGAATTTAGCGAAAGAGCAAGCAAGGCGTATTGATTATCATCCTTGTGATATTAGAATTGAAGCACAAGTACAGGCGACCTTAAAACAAATTTATGATAAATATGGGCGCTTAGATATTGCATTTAATAATGCGGGCGTACAACCAGGGGATGTTGCAGCTAAAGGTGATATCGAAGGCTTCGATTTCTTTTCAGAAATTCAATCAGATGGTTCAATTGCTTACATACTGCCAACGCCTCAGCCAAATTCTACATCTGGTTCTAAGGATGATCACTGGCGAGAGGAAATGCCTACACAATCAACGATAATTTCTTCTTATCGGGAAAGCCCAATTGCAACTAATATTTTTGGTATGTTTTATTGCTTGAAGTGGGAGTTGGCTTATAGTTTTAAAAACCAGCCAAAAGATTTACCTGTATCAATTATTAATACATCTAGTCGTGTAGGGATGTTACCTGTTCCTACTAGGCCATTATATAGTGCTGCTAAAGCTTTTATTAATTCATTAACTCGGTCGCTATCGAACCAAGCAGCGCAAAGAGCGAATGCAGATAAACGTAAGATGATTAGAGTTAATGCAATTGCACCAGGGCCAGTTGATACCCCGTTAGAGCGTGCCGCATTTCCAGGGAAGAGTTTTGAAACCGCAAAAGCAGGTGTCCCTATGCAGAAAATTGCAAAGCCTGAAGATATTGCAGAAGCTGTATTATTTTTAGCTGATAATAATATGTCAAATTATATAACTGGTGCAATTTTACCTGTTGATGGGGGGCATGTGGCCTCACCGATAATCAAACCTTAAATGCGAATCAAGAGTCGATTTATGTGCAATACTTTTGTGTCAATAACTCAAGTGCGGCTCATAGTCTTCCGAATACCTGAACCAGTAATCCCTCTGTAGGCCTAACTTTACTTGCTATTTCTATAGTTGTTTTTCATGAATCCAATTGCTTATTGACTCCGCTGGCGATTTTATACTTTGCCATTATTCCGCTAACCTAATGTTCGTAGGAGAAGGCGTAGAGTCAACTTATAAGCCTTGGCTTTGATTGTTATTCAATCTTTCTTCGTATTTATATATTTATTATCATGCGCCGCCTTAAGATTTATGATCATTGATTTTATCAAGATATAAATAATATTCAGCGTGTAATTTAATCATAAAAATCTTTTTAGTGCGTATTCAATACGCTTTTTAATTATTTTGTTTTCACCCATAATGTGCCCCGTTAGCAAGACACAGGGTGTCAAGCTGAAAGGTTTACTAACTTAAACAACATGAGGAAAAGAAAATGAAACTAGTAAAGAAAACAATGATCGCTGCAGCAGTTGCTTCAACTTTAATTGCCGGTAGTGCTTTTGCAGCCGGCGCGCAAACAGGCCTAGTATTAGGTGGTAACTTAGGTTACGGTTATGCACAAAACGGTACGATTAAAAATGGCTTAGAAGGTTCAGGCAATCAATCAAATGGTGGCTTAGCAGGTGGTGTATTTGTCGGTTATGACTATGCAATCAGCAAAATGATTAGTGTGGGTGTTGAGGCAGACTTGCAGTATGCACACAATGTTGCAGGAGGAAGTGGGAAATATGATTACTTTGTGGCGGATGGTGCTAGTTCATATAGAACAAATGTATTTTCACTGCCATTATTCTTAACCGCTAAGTTTTATGTGCCGGGTGTAAATGGCTTAAATGTATTTGGTAAATTTGGTTATGCATATAATCGTGTTACTACAGTTTCATCAGCAACTGATAATTTAATTGGATTTAATGTAAATGATTCTAAGTTAAGTCAAACAACTAATCTATGGCGTCCAGTAATGGCAGGCGGTATTGGTTATCAAATTGATAATGTTAATATCTTTGCACAATACCAATATAACTTCCTACGTAACGGCGGTAACAACAGCGGTTACAGCACATTCACAGGCGGTGTTTCTTATACACTTCCTATGTAATCGAAAAGAGGGGGTTTACCTATTTAAGACCAACGTAAATAGGTGAGCTAAGCTAAGAGGGAGAACTCTACTCTCCTCGATTGTCCCTCTTGGCTTATTAAAACCATTGAGTCTTTGGCTTGATGGTTTTTTTGTATGTTTAAAAAAGTAAATTACTCTTTTTGTATTTCTCTTGAGATAGGTGCCCCTCTAAAACATTTATTGGCTTTAAATTTTTAAGGGTTACAATCTTATAAGTATCAATACAAATTCTCCAGTTTGAAGTTTATATCAGATAATAATTTCATCGGTGTTTATCATCCTTTTTTGTATCAAAAAAGATACATATTGTTACATAGATGAAACGGTTTTATAGGGGATATTAGATTACTATAAGGTCATTTTAAGTTGTTTCACATCTAACTAAGCTTAAGGACTTTATATGAAAAAATCTGTATCCACCACGAGAGTAACGTTGCTATTGCCAATGCGCTTTAAAGCGCGATATAGACACCTATATTCAGTGATGTGATACACAATCAAAAGAGAATTTCTGACTAGATTACACATTATCAATGCACTTTTTGACAGCATGATAGCGCTATGAGTTTAGTGCGTAGCGCTAGGTGATATCCGCAACGAGATGAGATTTGTTAATGTTGTGATTTTTATGGGTATGGATGATTTTTTTGGAAAATTTCATACGTATTCAATACGCTTTTTAACTAATTTATTTTAGTTCATAATGCACCCCATCAGTAAGACACAAGGTGTTGAGCTGGAAAAATGTATTCATGTAATAACATAGAGGAAAAGAGAATGAAACTAGTAAAGAAAACAATGATCGCTGCAGTAGTTGCTTCAACTTTAATCGCAGGTAGTGCTTTTGCAGCCGGCGCACAAACAGGCCTAGTATTGGGTGGTAACTTAGGTTACGGTTATGCGCAAAACGGTACGATTAAAAATGGTCCAGCTGGTCCTTTAGGCGGTGCATTTGATAAGTCAAATGGTGGCTTAGCTGGTGGTGTATTTATCGGTTATGACTATGCAATCAGTAAAATGATTAGTGTGGGTGTTGAGGCAGATCTACAGTATGCGCATAATCTAGCAAATGGCAAAGTTGCCCTTCCGGGGAATAGTTCTGCCAGCTATAGAACAAATGGTTTAGCTGTTCCAGTATTTTTCACAACTAAGTTTTATGTGCCGGGTGTAAATGGTTTAAATGTATTTGGTAAATTTGGTTATGCATATAATAGAATTACTACTTCAAGTAGTGTATCCATTCCTAACTTACCAGCTCAATGGGGTGGTGGTGATCATAAGGTTACTGAAACAACTAACCTATGGCGTCCAGTTATAGCTGGTGGTATTGGTTATCAAATTGATAAAGTGAACCTCTTTGCACAATATCAATATAACTTCTTACGTAGCGGCGGTAACAACAGTGGCTACAGCACATTCACAGGCGGTGTTTCTTATACACTTCCTATGTAATCAAAAAGAGGGAGTTTGCCTATTTAGGACCAACGTAAATAGGTGAGCTAAGCTAAGAGGGAAAACGCTACTCTCCTCGATTGTCCCTCTTGGCTTATTAAAACCATTGAGTCTTTGGCTTGATGGTTTTTTTGTATTTGTATGTTAGAAAACTGCCAGCTACACTTCAGTTAAAGAAACAAAATGGAAAGTTGTATGCCGGGTATTTTGATTACATTTGTCCTATTGCTTTTAAGTGTTATTGTTGTGTGGTTTAAACGACGTTTAGGCATGTTTGTCTTTATTGTCTTTCTGATTGTTTTTGCTTTGGTCTTTTTGCATCATGCAACCGATCATTTGCAGATTTATTTATAGGAGGGGAGCATGATGAAGCAAAAGAGCATTAACACAGTATTTAAGTTTATCTCAGGGATTGAAATCATTGGAATTTGTATCATTATTCTAATTGCCCTTTATTTTCAGCTGGTACTCAATGAGCTGCCTTGCCCGCTTTGTCTGTTACAAAGGCTTGGGCTTTTAGGTGTTGCATTTGGCTTTTTGTTAAATACACACTATCATGTTAGACCTTCTCATTATGCCTTATCACTTATCTCAGCGGTAGTGACCTCATTTGTCTCATTACGACAAATCGCGCTTCATGTAACGGATCCTGTTGGTTATGGCTCGAGCTTCTTAGGCTTTCATATGTATACATGGGTCTTTATTTTATGTTGCGTGATCATCTTGTATATTGCCATTGTGATGAGTTTCCCAAGGCAGTATATGATCTATAAAGATAAAGCGCATATTGAAAAAATCTCAGAGGCAAGAGGCAAAAAAACACGCCTTTTTACTCGCTGTGCATTTATTTTGTTTTTGGTTGTTATTATTCTGAATATGTTTTCAACCTTCAGTGAGTGTGGGTTAACTGAATGCCCAGATAATCCCACAAGCTATAAACTACTTAAGTGAGTGACTCTTTAAAAGGGGAACTTTCCGCCTTTTTTGCCCATTCCGCCTGGTGGCATCATGCCTTGCATTTGCTTCATCTGTTTCATGCCACGCATCGCGCCCATCATTTTACCAAGACCACCTTTACCGCTCATTTTTTTCATCATTTTTTGCATTTGTGTAAATTGCTTTAATAGGCGATTAACATCTTGTACCTGAGTGCCTGAGCCACGTGCAATTCGCTGTTTTCTAGAAGATTTAACAAACTCGGGTTTTCTTCTTTCAAATGGTGTCATGGAGTTAATGATTGCCTCCATTTGAATAAACATTTTATCATTAACTTTATCTTGTAGGTTTTGCGCCATATTGCCAGCGCCGGGAAGCTTCTCCAGCATTGAACCGACGCCGCCCATTTTTTTCATTTGCTGAAGTTGCTCTTTAAAATCATCTAAGGTAAAGCTTTTGCCTTTTTTGATTTTTTTAACCAGTTTATCAGCTTTGGTTTTATCTACTTTTTGCTCAACTTCTTCAATAAGAGATAACACATCGCCCATGCCAAGAATTCTTGAGGCAATTCGCTCTGGATGAAAGGCTTCAAGTGCTTCAGCTTTCTCACCAACCCCGATAAATTTAATCGGTTTTCCGGTGATTTCACGAATAGAAAGGGCAGCTCCCCCTCTTGCATCACCATCGGCTTTGGTCAGAATGACACCTGTAAGTTCAAGTGCATCATTAAATGCTTTTGCGGTATTGGCAGCATCTTGACCTGTCATACTATCAACAACAAATAAAGTTTCTGTTGGGCTTGTATGTTGATGAAGTGCTTTAACCTCATTCATCATCTCATCGTCAATATGTAATCGACCTGCCGTATCGATAATGAGAACATCACATACCTTTTGCTTTGCAGCTATGATTGCTTCATTTGCAATATCAAGTGGTTTTTGCTGATTTGTTGAAGGGTGATATTCAACTTCTAATGCATTTGCTAATGTCTCAAGTTGTTTAATAGCAGCAGGGCGATAAATATCCGTACTGACAACCATCACTTTTTTGTTTTCACGTTCTTTTAAAAACTTGGCAAGTTTTGCCGTAGAGGTTGTTTTCCCTGAACCTTGTAAACCTGCCATTAATATGACAACAGGTGGCTTGGCAGAGAGGTTGAGTGACTCGTTTTTCTCACCAAGTGTGCTCTCGAGTGCTTTTTTTACAATCGAGATAAATGTTTGCCCCGGTGTGAGACTTGTTTTTACTTTTTCACCCAAAGCTTCTTGTTGAATATCATTAATGAATTTCTTAACAACAGGTAGAGCAACATCCGCCTCTAAAAGTGCCATGCGCACATCACGCAGGGCTGATTTTATATTGTCTTCACTTAAGCGGCCTTGACCTTTAATTTTATCTAAAGAAGATCCGAGCCTATCGGATAAACTCTTAAACATGTGCTTATTCCTTAATTCAATCTACACTAACTCAGTTGATTATCAGCGTACTTTTAGAAAATATAATTTGCTATATTGTAATCGCTATTGCCTTTGAATCACAAATGCTTTTGGATGATTTTTATTTTGCTGTGTTTGTGTTTTGAAGAATGAACTGGTTTAATGCATTGAGGGCGGCTTTGGTGTTCTCTTGTAATACCCAATGGGAGGCAGCATCAATGGCAATCTTTTGAAGTTGATGCTGGGCTAGAAAGGGAAGGCTTTGAAGCTGCTGTCCTTTGTTGGCATAGCAGTAAGTTTTAGGGATGGGAAGTTTGCTATAGGCTAAGCCTACGCTATTGGTAAATTCCATCTGTTTTTCAAAGGTGGCAATTTTCCTTGTTTCAAGCGCAAGTGCTTTAAATGCTGCTTTGTCACATAACTATAGCCCACAAAAGTAGGCTCTTAGATAGTGATCATTCATGCCAAGGGTGTAGATTTTTTGGCAAAAATCATCAAACCATTTTGAAAATGAGATCCCAGTAGATAAAGCATCATGTAGGTTTTGTGTCAAAAATGAGCCATATTGAGTGATACTCGTCTCTACAGCAAAAATGCGGCACTTTTGTTGTTCAGACTCAGTTAATAATTGATAAAGTTTTGTGGTAGCAATGCCTGCAATAGAGTGTGGAATAAAATAAATTGATTGATAGTGTTCTAACAGCGGGGCAATTTGAGCCTCAAGACATTTGGCAATAAGCTTATAGTCACTGGTGTTTGTATGTGAACTTTTGCCATGATTGATGAGATCTGGGATCAAAATATCATATTCATTTAAAGCATTTTCATGGAGTAGAAACTGATAGTTTAAATGACTGTCGCCAAGCCCATGAATAAAGATACACAATATATCCTTGTTATTGTGGCGATAGAGTGAAAAAAGTTCATGTGACTGATAGCGTAGGTAATGTGTTGAAATCATCTTTTTGCACAAGGGTGGTAGTACTCTTAAGCGTAGAGAAAAATTGACATAAATCATAGTTTCAATTTTAAATATTTTGTGATCATTTATATTCATGTGTATAATGTGCGCTGAATGCATATGCAGTCATGATTAAGGTAAATGTGAGTGAATGCCGTTACGATGAGATCCATGACGCAATAGAGATATGTTAAGTATTTTAAAATAACCGCGAAAGATTAGGTAAGTAATGATGAGCGAATATGTTGTATCTGCCATGTATAAATTTGTGGCGCTAGATAACTATATCGATATGAGAGCACCTTTATTACAGGTGATGAATGAAAATAATGTCTATGGGACGCTTCTTTTAGCAAAAGAGGGGATCAATGGGACAATTGCTGGTAGTCAACAAGGTATTGATAATGTACTTCAATATTTAAAAGCAGACGCGCGTTTATCTAACCTGTCACATAAAGAGTCTATTCATAGTGACATTCCATTTTATCGCGCTAAAGTGAAGCTTAAAAAAGAGATTGTGACATTAGGCGTGGAAGGTTTAGACCCGCGCAAAGTGTGTGGTACTTATGTTAAGCCAAAAGATTGGAATGCACTTATTTCTGACCCTGAAGTGTTACTGGTTGACACGAGAAATGACTATGAAATTGAAATAGGCACATTTGAAGGTGCGGTTTCCCCGCATACGGAGAGTTTTCGCGAGTTTCCGGAGTACGTTGCCAATAATTTAGATAAAACAAAGCATAAAAAAGTGGCAATGTTTTGCACAGGGGGTATTCGCTGTGAGAAATCAACGGCACTATTGAAAGAACAAGGATTTGAAGATGTGTATCACCTTGAAGGTGGGATATTAAAGTATCTTGAAGAAGTTCCAAAAGATGAAAGTATGTGGGAAGGTGAGTGCTTTGTCTTTGATTCGCGTGTTGCTGTTAATCACGATTTAGAAAAAGGGCAATATGATCAATGTTATGCTTGTCGTATGCCAATTACTGAAGAAGATAAGCAAAAGGATGAATACCAAAAAGGCCTCTCTTGTCATCACTGTCATGATAAGTTAACTGAGGCGCAAAAAGAGCGCTTTTTGGAACGTCAAAAGCAATCTTCATTGGCGGAGAAACGCGGTGAAATGCATATTGGTGAGGCTGCTAAGGATGCAGCAATACTAAGAAAGCATGAAAAGCAAAAAAAGCGTGAAGTGGCAAGGGAAAGAAACAAGCAAGCAAATATAGCCTAACAAGGCACCTTAAACTCTTTTCCTTTCTTTCTTATATATCTCTAACTATTCCCATATATAACCTGAGTCATTTTATAGTTAATCTAATAAGAGATTACTATTTATTTGTGTATCATTTTATCTTTTTTGCAAGGTCAGCGGTATATATTCAGGCGCTTCATTTTATATTTTATCTAGTAGATTTATTGATCGAAAGCCCATGATGCATGGATAAAATCCTATCCAGAATTGTAACAACAATATTTATAAATGTGTATTTGGCAAAATACTTGTTGAAAGAAATCTACCATATCTGTATTTTATTTTGATAAAGCGGTAGTTTTACGATTGACAATCAGTAATGGGAGCGATAATGGGGCTTAGTTTATATATGCCAGCAAAAGGTATTGCACTTGAACTTTCTCAAGTGCCAGATCCAGTGTTTGCAGAGAAAATGGTCGGAGATGGATTTGCAATTGATCCATTAGAAAATACACTTTATGCGCCTGTAAGTGGTACGATAAAATCCATTGCAAAGACAAAACATGCTATTACGATTGAAACAGAGAATAAATTAAATGTGCTGATTCATTTCGGTCTAGAAAGTGTTGCGCTAAATGGTGATGGGTTAAATGTGCTTGTTAATGAGGGTGATCAAGTTAGCATAAATGATGCGCTTTTGCAGTTTGATGTGCTGTATGTATCTTCCCGCATCAAATCGCTTATTACCCCCGTTGTGATTAGCGATTATGAGGGCAATGCTTTTGAGAATATCACATCTAAAACGATGCAAAGGCATGCTGAAATCTGTAGGCTTGATGATATTAATGGGAAATTAGTTATTAATGAAGGTGCATGTGATAAAGGAGTATCTCAAGTTGCCAAAGAGCGTAAGGTGGTTATTGGTAACGCACATGGGCTTCATGCAAGACCAGCAGCTAATCTTGCCAAGGCAGCCAAGGGCTTTCAGGCAGTTATTACGCTTAGAAAAGGCGAGAATAAGGCCAATGTTAAAAGTCTTGTTGAAGTGATGGCGCTTGGTATTGAATATCAAGATGAAATTATAATTTCTGCAGATGGAGAAGATGCAGATTTAGCGCTTGAGTCACTATGTCATATACTGGCTAATTTGCATGATGATGTAGAAGAGTCAGACAAATCGCACCTGAGTCATGAAGTGCAACAAGATCAAGGCAAAGTTAAAGGCAATCAATATTTTGGCATTACAGCATCAAAAGGTCAGGTAATTGGACAGCTTTGTAAGATTGACGAGATTGATTTTCAATTTGATAAAAATAGTGCACAGAGTGTAGAGGAAGAGCAAAGGCGTTTAAATAACGTGCTTCATAGCTATGCTCAGTCTTTGAAAGATTCGCTGAGTGATCAATCATTAGATAAAGACAAAAGATCGATTATCCTTGCACATATTGAGCTTTTAGAAGATGAAAAACTACTTCAAATTGCTGAAAGTGCCATTGAGCAAAACAAAAGCGCTGAATTTGCATGGCAGCAGGCGACCGATGAGGTGGTCGCATTACTTCAATCCTCTAATAATCAAATGATGATTGAGCGTGTGGCTGATATTAAAGATATCTATAAGCAAATCCTGTCAGCGCTAAGTGGACAAAGCTTGTCGCAAAGAAGCTATTCGCAAAATACGATATTGTTTGCCGAAGAGTTTACCTTGAGCGATGTTTTAACATTAGATGAAAATGTTGTAGGGCTAGTCTCGACAAAGGGTGGAAAAACCTCTCATGTGGCAATTATTGCAAATAATAAGCGTATTCCACTGATGATTCAAGTGGCGCAAAAATTAGAAGAACATCTTGATGAAGAAGTAATCTTAAATGCAGGCGAGCTAGCTGGCGCTGTCATTGAAGTGAGTGTAACAAATGATGAAAAAGAAGCATTTTTACAAAAGATACAGCAGCAGAAACAGCTCCTTCAACAAATGCAGCAAGATATCCTTCTGCCGGCAACCACTGAAGATGGTACGGAAATTAAATGTTATATGAACATTAAATCAAATAAGGAATGTCAGAACTTTAAAGCGCTTGGTGCAGATGGTATTGGTCTTTTTCGTACGGAGTTTATTTACCTTGATCGAGAAAAAGCGCCAAGTGAAGATGAGCAGTTAGCGATTTATCAAAACCTTGTGGCTGAAGTTGGCAATAAACCGATTATTGTTCGCACTTTAGATGCAGGGGGCGATAAAGCTATTTCCTATTTGCAGCTTGCCAAAGAGGAAAATCCATTTTTAGGTATACGTGGCATTCGTTTAACACTTGCGCATCCTGAGTTATTAAGAACGCAGCTTCGTGCACTTATTCGCACTGAAAGCGAGAATATCCAGATCATGTTTCCTATGGTATCAAGCCTTGTAGAGTTTAGACAAGCAAAGGCCATTTATGATGAAGAGCATAAAAACTTAGGGGCAAATGTACGACAGCAACTTGGAATCATGGTTGAGGTGCCAAGTGTTATCATGCAGGCAAAAGCTTTTGCTAAAGAGGTTGATTTTATGTCTGTTGGAACAAATGATTTAACACAATATATCATGGCGATGGATAGAGAGCATAATGAGCTGGCAAGTGAGATTGATCATTTGCATCCAGCGGTGTTGATTGCACTATCCTATATTCAGAAAATTGCCAAAGAAGAAGGAACCAAGCTCTCTATTTGTGGGATGATGGCAGCTGATGAGGAGGCTCTGGCTATTTTGATTGGACTTGGTATTTATGATCTCTCGATGAGAGAGAATATGCTTGCAGAGAATAAAGCATTAATCCGTAAATTGAATACAGCGCGTTGTGAAATGATTGCCTCAGAAGTATTGAAACTTGATGATGCGAAAAGTGTAAGAGAACATGTTCGAGTATTTTTGAAAACATTATAAGAGGGTGGGGTAAATGATTAAGGGTTTTAATTTCAAGAGCATCCAGCAGCTAGGGCGTGCGTTAATGCTGCCAATTGCAGTATTACCAATTGCTGGGATATTGCTTCGCTTTGGTCAACCTGATTTATTAGATATCAAGGCAATTGCTGATGCAGGCAATGCTATTTTCCAAAACTTGCCACTTTTATTTGCTGTGGGTGTAGCGATTGGTTTTGCTAAGAAAAATCATGGGGCTGCGGCACTGGCCTCGGTCGTTGGCTTTTTGGTGATGAATGCGGTCACTGCAACCATTAATGCCCATGTCAATACAGGGGTGCTTGGCGGCATTATTATCGGTATTGTTGCAGGGCTGTTATATAACCGCTTTTATGAGATCAAGCTGCCCTCATATCTGGCATTTTTTGGTGGTAAACGCTTTGTGCCGATTATTACAGGTCTTGCAGCGGTGCTACTTGGTTTTCTATTTGGCTTTATTTGGCCGCCGATACAGGCTGGGATTAATGGGTTTGGAAACTGGTTGATTGGTTCTGGTTCTATTGGACTTTTCTTATATGGATTTTTTAATCGCATCTTATTAATATTTGGCTTGCATCATGTTTTGAATAATCTTGTATGGTTTCAGTTTGGTAGCTTCCACGATGCAGCTGGCGCGGTTGTTCATGGGGATATTGCGCGTTTTATGGCGGGTGATCCAACTGCTGGCGCCTTTATGTCAGGCTTTTTCCCGATTATGATGTTTGGGCTTCCTGCCGCTTGTTTTGCAATGTATCGCCATGCCCATACACATCGACAAAAGGCGGTGGCAGGCATGCTTTTCTCAATCGCGTTAACTGCATTTTTAACAGGTGTCACCGAGCCGATAGAATATAGCTTTATGTTTCTGGCGCCATTTTTATATTTAATACATGCCATTTTAACTGGGCTTTCAATGGTGGTGATGTACTTCCTTGGCGTCAAACTTGGCTTTACATTCTCAGCAGGGCTTATCGATTATGTATTATTCTTTAAAATGGATACACATCCTTGGCTGTTAATTCCAGTTGGGATCATAACGGCTTTGGTGTATTACGTGCTCTTTAGTTTTTTCATCAAGCGCTTTAATTTGCAAACGATCGGCAGAGAGGTTGAAGAGGAAATTGATGAAGATATAAAAGAGATTCAAGAGGATTCTCGCGCTAAAGCCTTTGTCATTGCCTTAGGTGGTAAAGCCAATTTAGATAATGTTGATGCTTGCACAACAAGACTTCGCTTGCAGGTAAAAAATGCATATAACATTCATAAAGGGATGTTAAAACAACTGGGTGCAAAGGGCGTTGTATCACCTGATGACAAAACAGTTCAAGTTATTCTAGGGCCTGAAGCAGATCTTATCTCAGGAGAGATTAATGATATTTTACCGCTTATCAATGAGGCAGATAAAGCCTATCATTTAGAACATACAGCAAACAAAGGCGCGTCAGCTGATAGCACGCATAATCAAGATGAAGTCAATCAAGCTGTTAGTGAAGATTGTGTTACTCAGGTGCTTGAGGCCTTAGGGGGTGCTGTTAATATTAAAACAGTGGAGCTTTATGCCTTAACGCGTATTACACTGACATTAGGTGAACTTAAAAAAGCAAATTTAAGTGTTTTGGAATCTTTAGTGGATGGTGTCTTAACTGTAAACGATAATGTGCTACAGTTGATTGTGCTTAAGAACGCAGAGGGCTTTAAAACAATGCTAGAGAAAAAAATTGCTTCCCTTTAAGTTTCCTTTTTTTAGGCTTTAGGTGTAGAATCTACAGTCACTTCAATTGAGCCTAATGCTTTTAATCTATGACAACTTCAGATAAAACTTCAACCTTTAGTATTGCCAGTATTTATGCTTTTCGCATGTTGGGACTTTTTATTATTTTGCCCATATTCAGCTTATATGCAGATAAGATTATTGATGCAACCCCAACGCTAATTGGTATAGCGCTTGGCATATATGGTTTAACACAAGCGCTTTTGCAAATTGTCTTTGGCATTATGTCTGACCATTATGGCAGAAAGCCGATTATTATCTTTGGTTTAATTCTTTTTATTCTAGGCAGTATTGTTTGTGCGCTTTCAACAACAATCTATGGCATTATCATTGGGCGCGCGCTTCAGGGGGCTGGTGCTATTGGTTCAACATTAACCGCGCTTGTAGCTGATGTAACAAAAGAAGAAAACAGAATGAAAGCGATGTCAGTGGTTGGTATGACAATTGGCTTTTCCTTTTTAATTGCCATTATTTTAGGCCCTATTTTAAATAATATTATTGGTTTATCTGGTATCTTTTGGTTAACAGCTGTTTTGGGTGTTATCGCTATTGGTGTTTTGATTAAATTTGTACCAACGCCTAAGGTGCTACTGGTTCATCCAGTGAATGAAACCGTAAAAGGGCAAATCGTTAAAGTACTTTTAATGCCTGAGTTAATGCGTTTAAACTTTGGTATTTTAGTGCTTCATGCTTCACTCACTGCACTTTTTATTGCGGTTCCCATTATCTTACAAGATTATATGGGAATAGGGGAAAGCGCTCAGTGGGTTGTCTATTTGCCAGTATTGCTTATTTCATTTTGTTTGATGATTCCTTTTATTATTATTGCTGAGACAAAAAACAGGATGAAAAAAGTATTTGTCAGCGCTATTTTTGTTTTGATGTTAATGCAGTTCTTATTATTTGGATTTGATAAGCATATTGTGGTTATGAGTGTACTTTTGGTATTGTTCTTTGCAAGTTTTACACTCTTGGAATCTTCATTACCATCACTTGTTTCAAAGCTCTGCCCAATTAGAAGAAAAGGCACAGCAATGGGCATTTTCTCAAGTTTTCAATTTTTGGGTATTTTCATTGGGGGCGCGCTTGGCGGTGTGATTTTCCATCACTTTGGCGTCAAGGGAGTTTTTATCTTTAATGGGGTGTTAACACTCCTTTGGCTGATTGTTGCGATCAGCATGAAAAAACCTAAGCAATTAAGTACAAAAATTATTGGTTTGAAGTCATTGACTGAAGACAAGCTACAACATATTCAAGAGGGAATTAAAAAGATTTCAGGTGTTGAGGAAGCCTATATTGCTAAAGATGAAAAAACAGCGTATTTAAAAGTAGATAAGCGTAATTTTGATGAAAAAGCATTAATTGCACTTGTTGGGGAATAAATATTTAACTTGAGCAGGCTTTATTTTATGAGGGACTTTTTATGCAATTAAAGTGTGACTGTGAAAGAGTAGAGATTGAGTTTGCACATGAACCAATAGCTTCTTTATATTGTCATTGTGCTGATTGTCGTAGTTTAACTAAGATGCCAGTATACCAAGGTATGGCATTTGAGAAAAAGACAATGAATATTGTCAAAGGGCAACAGAGTATCAGTAGCCATCAGTTCCATACACACGCATTAAAACGCTACTTTTGTAGAGAGTGTGGTTGTTTTCTTTATGCATTAAATCGTTTAGGGTTTGTTACGACAAGTGCTTTTAACTTCTCTCAGGAAGATCAAGGTACATCTCAACCAAGTTGTCACTTATTTTATGGAGAGGGGGTCATTCAGATGGATGATGAGTTGATTAAATATCAAAAAGGCAGTGAAGATTTAAAAAAACAATATGATGATAAGCAATCAAAGTAGCAATAGCTTATAAGCTACTGCTACTTTGATTATGAAACTCCTCAACATACATTTTTGTTGCGCCAGCAATGGCAGCAGGAATAACAATAATATTTAAGATAGGGATCATTAAGAAAATAGTGGTAATAAAACCAAATGAAAGAGAAAGCGTGCGTTTTTTTATGAGCTGTCTTTTCATCATTGGAAAAGGAATTTCATTGTTATCAAACGGGTAATCAGCATATTGAATAACATTAAACCAGCTTAGCAGTATAAGCCAAAGAATCCCTGTAAATAGGTTGATAACGGGAATAAAATAGCACACTAAAATCACAATGACCCAAGGCAAAAAAGCAATTAACTTTTTGCTTTCACGCACAATGCTTTTAGGCGCAATAAGCATAAAACCTTTAAAAGTTAGTGGTGCACCGACTGCCTTCTTTGTAAGTTTACATTGAATCTTCTCAGCAAGAAAGCTGTAAAAGGGGGCTGCAATAATTAGCGCAATGGCGGTGAATAGATAGGCAGAAAACAAAAAAAGCGAGATAATTGCAATAAGGTAAATAAGCCAATTAATCCAATCAAGCCAGCTTGGCAGGTGGCTATCAAGCCATGTGGTCAGAAGCTGAAGCTCATTGAGTGCAAAGTACCAAATCGCAATAAATAAAATAAGATTCATTATAAGCGGGATAAGGGTAAAACGTTTTACCCCTTTTGAGAAAATCAGGTTAAATCCACTAAAGAGATAGTGGGTGGCACTATTTTGTGTCTGCATAATCACTCACCTTGAAAACATTCGGAATGACATCAAAAAAGATTTTTGCAAGCTTATTAGATGCAGGATCAAAACTTGAGAGAACTTTTTGAAAGCTGGCTTGATCATAAATCGGCTTATGTTGATGAATCCATGTTGCCAGCATATGATATTGCTCTTTAGCGTCAAGTGCATGGATATGACCATTTTTAATTTGCAAACTCACCTCGTCACCCTCAATATCAAATGATCTTTCAAACGGCAGCGTTTTGCCATAACGCCATTGCCATGTTTGAAGCATGAGTATTTCTTGAATAATGCTATTATGAGTGAGATCTGAAGGCAGATAAGTGATATGTTTATTAAAGTTATTTAAAAAAGCCTGAATAATGGTATTGATATCAATATCTGGGTGGACCGCTTTAAGATTCATAACTTTTGAGCGATGTGAGTGAACCCCTTTGGTGTTTAAGTTGTCATCAATCTTATGATGTAAGTAATGATAGAGCTTGTCAGTGTTCGTATTGACAAGTAAAGTACCATGTTGGAACGCACGATCTTTTGTTTCTCGAAAAGCACTGCCAGAGATTTTATAGTCGTTATTTTGATGTCTTAGTAAAATATCATTTCTTTCAGAAACATGTGCCTTGATGTCAGCTTCAGCAAGAACTTGTATAATTGTATCGAGGTTTTTCCGTTTATTGTAATCCTCTGAAGAAGAGATAATCGTATAGTTAATATTTCCCATGTCATGAAAGACAGTCCCGCCACCACTTTGGCGTCGCACAATCGGAATGTTATCCTTATTCAGTGCATGGATGTTGCACTCACGCCATGGGTTTTGCGCTCTACCAATCACAACACAAGGGGTATTCTGCCAAAGATACAAAATAGGCTCACCTGTGAACACTTCACGGAATAACCAGTTTTCAACCGCTAGATTATAATAAGGGTCATGAGAGCTTGCTATATAAAGGTGCATGGGTTAGAACCAAAGTGAGACAGTGCCTTTTATGCGTTGCCATAAAGAGCCAGTTGGGTCATCTTTAAGTGTTACAACTGGGAAGCTTTCAACTATTTTGCCTTTGTAGGTCATATCAAGTTTACCAGCGGGTGTGCCAGCATTAATAGGGGCGGTGAGTTTATTTTGCTCTTTATGGAGAACAAACTGGATTTCTTTGGGATCTAAGTAGCTTGGATAACTGATGGTAATTGGAGATTGAACACCAATATCAACATAATCACTAGCGCCTTTATAGACACGAAGTGAGTTCAGTTTATATTCTGCCGGATAAAAGGTCTGTGTTTTAAAGTTTGAGAAGCCATATTCAAGCAAGGTTTGACTGTCTCTTGCACTTTGAATCAGACTTGTTGAACCAATAACAACAGAGATTAATCTAGCATGATCAGGTTTGACTGCTGAGGAAACTAAAGAGTAACCAGCAGCATCAGTAGAGCCTGTTTTAATACCGTCAGCATAAGGGTAGATGAAAAGAAGCTTATTATAGTTATGTGTAACAAAGCCATTCATTGTGACTGTTTGCATTTTAAAGTAGTGATAGTATTGTGGATAATCTTTAATAAGGTGTTGTGCTAAAACAGCAAGATCTCTTGCGGAGGTATATAAATTAGGTGCAGGAAGTCCCATGACATCACTAAAGTGTGTATTGCTCATGCCAAGTTTTTTGGCTTCAAAGTTCATAATGTTGACAAAACCTTCTTGCGTGCCAGCAATCAACATCGATAAGGCAACAGAGGCATCATTTCCTGAAGCGACAATCGCCCCTTCGATGAGTGTTTGTACCGTAACTTTTTGCCCAGATTTCAGATGCATGCTAGATCCTGCTGTATGCCATGCAATGGCAGGAACAGTCACTTCTTGATCTAATTTCAAGGAGCCTTTTGCTAAGCGTTCAAATACGATATAAAGTAGCATCATTTTTGTTAATGAGGCAGGCGCAATGCGTTGATTTGCATCTTTCTCGGCAAGGATGTTACCACTTTCTTCATCCATTAGCACATAACTTTGTACGTTTAAAATAGGTGCCTTAACCACTTTGTTATTCCAAAGAGTGGTTGCAGGTGTGATGTTGGGTAATAAAAGATCTTTAGGTGCTTGTGGTACTTGCACCTCAACAGGAACCTTTGCACTTGATGACACAGCGCCATAGGCATTTAGGGGTACACCCATATAGTTAACAGATGTCGCGCCATAGGTGTTTGCTTTGGTTGCTTGATCAGTATTAGCAACAAGCAATTGCGTGCTTAACACAACTGTAGAGATGGCAATGGTCATTTTTTTAAGATACATAATACGCCCTTGGTGATTTATTAATAAAAAATAGGTTTAAAACGCTTTAATGTGCTTATTATAAGTAGAGTATAAGTGCCTTTCAATGAATTTTACCGGCGAGGAAGATTAAATATATGCTGTGAGTATAAATTGGGTTATTTCACCGTATTTTAAACTCTACTTTGATGTATTAAAATCATGATAGGCTAGCCACTTTAATATAAAATGATTTCCCGTTATATTAATTATTTTCAATTACTTGAAGCAGCCATTTTTTATCTCGGTTTAATAAACGGTAGTGATCCAAAGGTTCTTGATAAGGGACTCCAAGATACTGAAGTGTTTTTTTGGCAATGCTGGCAAAAATAGGCGCAGCAGAAACACCGCCAAACTGGTAAAAGTGATTTTTCTTTGGATCATTAATCCACACTGCAATGACAAGTCGTGGGTCTTTAAGTGGTGCAATCCCAGCAAAAACTGCATTGTAAGTGTTGGTGAAGTGTCCATCTTTAACACGGTGACTGGTCCCTGTCTTTCCTGCCACTTCAAAACCTGGGATGTTTGCAAGCACGCCTGTTCCATGCACTGTTACAACCGTGTGAAGCATATTTAAAACTTCTGATGCAACTTTTTGAGGGATAATCTGTGGGCACTCTGGTGGCGATTTAGGTAAAACCAAGTGCATTGGACAAAGCTTGCCATTGTTAGCAAAAATGGTATAAGCATGGGCAAGTTCAGCAATTGATGAAGTTAAAGCGTAACCAAATGATGAAGTTGCAAATTCAAATGTACTAAGTGAAGAGACTTCAGGCAAATAACCATTGGTTGCTCTTGGAAAGCTAATAGGTGAGCTCTGACCAAAGCCGACAGCAGAGAGGAGGTCATAGACCTTTTGTTTATTGAGTGATAAAGCAACTTTACTGACACCAACATTACTTGATTTCTCTAGAATCTCTGTCAAAGTAACTTTGCCAAAATTTGAATCATCACGAATACGATGGTGTTGAAGAAAGTAATAGCCTGGATTGGTATTAATGATGGTGTCGGGGGTGTATTTCCCAGATAAAAGTGCCTCTGCAATAAAAAATGGTTTTATCGTCGAGCCCGGCTCAATGGTTTCAATTAACCCTTGAGAGGCTATGTGTTTACTTGCATGTTCACTAAATCTATTAGGGTTAAAAGAGGGGTAGCTTGCTAAGGCCAAGACTTCCCCATTTTGAGGATCAATTACAACTGCTGCACCTGAGTCTGCCTCGGCATTGATCACGCCTTTTTTAAGTGCATTATAGGTAAACCCTTGAATGTTGCTGTCGATAGTCAGGTGGACATCTTTTCCTAAATGATAATGCTTTGGAGCATGGGTAAATAAGATTGCCTGACCTTCACGATCAACTTCAGCCGAGAGGATTCCATTTTGAGCACCAAGTGTTTTATTGTAGCTATAAAGAAGACCGGCTTGTCCTTGGTTTTTGATATTGGTAAACCCAATAAGTGGCGCCACGGCGTTTGCTTTCGGGTAATAGGTTCTATTTTGCTCTTTAATTTGTACGCCGGGAATATGTAGTGAACGTAATATATCAATTTTGGATGGCTCAACGAATTGTGCTGCAATGTAATAGCGTTTGTTTGGGTAAATATGAATGAGATGCATAATATCGCTTAAAGAAAGACCATCTATTTGTGCTTTATTAATGTTAAGATATTTTGATCGGTTCTCTTTTAGGACTTTAATATCTAATATAACTTTGTATAAGTTAGTGCTTACAGCCAAAGGGACATTGTTTCTGTCATAAATAATGCCGCGTGTTGCATCAAGTGTAATATCTCTTGTGCTTTCACTTTGTCCATAGTTTTTTAAAAAGACTCTATCTTTAGTCTCTAAGAAGCTAAGACGATAGACTAAAATGCCAATAACGATGACAATGAGTGTAAAGGTAATAATAAAGCGCCATAAATGATGTGGTTTTTGCGTCTTATCTTTACCCTTTTTCGCAGATTTTGTTGCTTTTGGATTTGTTTTGGGTGTTTTATGCTGTTTAACCACAATTGATTGGATGTAATAGCTTTCTTGCCACAAGTGTAACGAATTTCTGTTTTTGGAGCCAATGTTTTCCTGAAGATATCAGGAATTGAGCTTTTGAGATTGCCAAATGGGTGATGCTTTGATATATATACCATTTGGAAATGACAGTATGTAAAGTATTAGAAAGGTAATAGAAAATAACAATGCAGCCATTAGATATAGAAAAAACATTAGAAGTAATTAAGCGTGGAACAGATGAAGTTTTGTTGGAAGCTGAACTAATTGAAAAGCTTAAAGAAAATCGCCCGCTCATTGTTAAATTTGGTTGTGATCCAACTGCGCCAGATATTCACTTAGGGCATACTGTTGTCATTAATAAACTCAAACAGCTGCAAGATTTAGGGCATGAAATTCATTTTTTAATTGGCAATTTCACTGCTCAGATTGGTGACCCTACTGGTAAAAATGCAACAAGACCGCCTTTAAGTGCAAGTGATGTTGAAGAAAATGCAAAGACTTATCAGACGCAGATTTTTAAAATTCTAGATAAAGACAAAACCATCGTGAAGCGAAATGGTGACTGGTTTGATCAAATGAGCGCTGGTGATATGATTAAACTTGCTGCCAAACAAACAGTAGCAAGAATGTTAGAGCGAGATGATTTCTCCAAGCGTTATAAATCTGGCCAAGGTATCGCAATTCATGAGTTTTTATATCCCCTTGTACAAGGTTATGACTCTGTGGCAATGGAGGCAGATATTGAGCTTGGTGGCACAGATCAAAAATTTAATTTATTGATGGGTAGAGAGCTACAGAAAAATGCAGGGCAAAAAAGTCAGATTGTCATCACCATGCCACTTTTAGAAGGACTTGATGGCGTTAAAAAGATGTCAAAATCAGCAAATAATTATATTGGTATTGATGAGACGCCAGATGAGATGTTTGGTAAAATTATGTCAATTTCAGATGAGTTGATGTGGCGTTATTATGAGCTTTTGAGCTTTAAATCTTTGGATGAGATTAAAGCACTTAAAGAAGCCGTTTTTGAGGGCAAAAATCCGCGTGATGTGAAAGTGCTTCTGGCAAAAGAAATCATTGCACGCTTTCATGATGAAAAAGAAGCGATAAAAGCGGAAGAGAATTTTATTGCCAGATTCCAAAAAAATCAATTGCCTGAAGATATGCCTGTGTTTGAATTTGAAATGACTGAAGGAATGACTATTGGTCACATTTTAAAGTCGGCAGATTTAGTGAAAAGCACCTCTGAGGCATTACGAATGATTAAACAAGGTGCAGTCAAACTTGATATGCAAAAGGTAAGCGACAGTAAACTACTGCCAGAAGTTGGCAAGGAGTATGTTTATCAAGTGGGTAAACGAAAGTTTGCAAAAGTCACGCTTGTTTAATCTATCTTTTCAGCTTTAAAACTTGTGAATATAGAGGCAAGCTTTAGCGTTAGGCTTTATGGATAAGCGATAATTGGCGCGACATAAAACTTACAATAGCAGTTGATAATCCTATGTAAATAGTGAAGAATAAAGCTCTACAGCATAGTTCTAGGAGTGATAAGTGGAAAAGTTTGTACAAGAAGTCTTAGTGGTTTTTATTGTTTTGGCGGCAATTGTTATTTTATTTTACGCGATTAAGTTTTTTTTGTGGATTTTAGTTATCGCTATTGTTGTGACTTTGGTTTATCGCCTTATCAAATGGATTATTAGCTTGTTTCGCCCAAAAGCCACACAAAATAATGCAGATGATCTATAATCATTACTGATAACTAAATTGACATAAAGAGGCAACTGATATGCAAAATGTGTCAAAAATTTTGCTTTTTTTCTGTATGACTTTGATTTTGTTTGCTTGTTCTGAGCATAAAGACCAGAGTAAACATCTTAGCAAAGAGGAGCTTGAAACAGGGCAGTTCTCTGATGAAATTGAAGCGCATTTATCAGCAAGAACCAAGCAGCTTGAGGTACTATTTACAAACGCGACCATTGTCAAAAGTGTACTTGATGCAGATAAATTGCACCAAGGTCATGGTACATTTGATCATGATAACTCACAAAAAATAGATGATAAGATGCAAGCACAGAAAAATACACATGCTGTCCAAGAGCTCCTGCATAATGCTTGTGCAAGCGTGTTGAAATCCTTTCAAAGAAAGCACCGTGCGTTTGTAGAGATTTTTATTACAGATACCGGTGGATTTAATGTTTGCCAGACAAATATGACCAGTGACTTTTATCAGGCAGATGAATCATGGTGGCAAGAGGCCTATAACAAAGGAAAAGGAAAAACCTATCACAGTGATATGGAATATGATGCAAGTGCGAATGAAATCGCAGTGTCAATTTATGTCCCGCTTTATCAAGGAGATAAATTAATTGGTATTTCAAAGTCAGTGCTATCAATTAATGATATAATGAGATCACATTTAGCATAATATATACACTAGGAGATGGGGTGAGTCGCCAGATAAATTTTCTGCTTATGGTGCCGGGCATATTAATGGCAACCTATTGGGGTATTGTGAAAGTTGGATTACCTATTTTGCCTGAACTCTCTCAGCATTTGCAGGCTAGTGATCAACAGATTCAGCAAGTTTTCTCATATGCTTTTTTTCTATCAGGTGTCTTTCCAATTATATGGGGTCCTATTATTGATTATTACGGCTTTCGGCGTTTTAGTCTTGTTGGAGGCGCTTTATTCATTGTGCTTGGTATCTATCTCTCGATAGCAAGTAGCTTTTATTTATTCTCCTTGGCATTTATTGCCTGTTGTGTGTTGGCCTCAGCCTTTGTGGTGATAGCAAGAACTTTTCCAGTGGTGTATTTTTTTGATGAAAAGGCAAATGTAAAACGTGCGCTTTCGTTTGCTATGGTCGGGGGGTATTCCTCTGCTTGGCTTGCACCACTTATTTCAGGGTATATTGCAGAGTATGCCTATTGGCCGCTTGTATTTTATATTATGCCTGTCATGATGCTTATTGCGCTTTGTATTTTGCTTAGAGTTCCTGAGCCAAAAATATTGCCTGAAAAAAGACACTTATTATCAAGCATACGTTATATGGGGATGCATTTGAAGTTACCTTCATTTCGCCGTCATGTGTTGATTCTTGCCTCTTTTGGTGCGTTTGGTCAAAGTATTGTGATAGCCATACCGTTTTGGCTAATAAGTGCTTATCATCTTTCTTCTAGCATAGTAGCGTATCTGTTATTGCCAATGCTTATTCCCGGTGTTTTATCTCCACTGATTAATCAATTTGTCTCTAAGCTCAGTTATAAAGTAGCGTTGATATTGAATGTAATCCTTTTTAGCTCTGCAGGCATCATCGCAGTTATCCTACCTTTCTTTAATGATCTTAGTATGTGGTGGTGGGTGGTTCCGGGTGTGATTGTGAATATTAGTACCGTTGTTGCCTATCCACTTTCAGGTGTTCTTGGTTATCGCGATATCACATCAAATCATAGTAGTGCAAGCGCTATTTTATCATTATCACTGTATGCTTGTGCGGGTGTGATTATTTATATCTGCTCCTATATCGAGCTGCATCAATTTTATCTCTATGGTATTTTAATGCTATTTGCTGCATTGGTGGCGAGTATATGTACCTATAAAGAAGTGAAAGCTTTAGACAGATAAGGCTGAGCTCTCTTTTGAAAAGTGAACTTGTCGTTGAGGGAACGGTATTTCAATATTATTTTGATCGAAAAGAAGTTTGCTTTGTTCGGTGATATACCACTTTGTTTCTAGAAAATCAGCGCGCTTTGTCCAGTAACGCACAAGAATATCAACACTGCTATCACCTAGGGTATTCACTTTAATAAGAAAAGATTTATCTTCTGTCTTCAAAATACGCTCATCTTCATTTACAAGTTTCTGTAAAATCTCTTTGGCTTTTTTGAGATCACTGTCATAGCCGATGCCAATCACAAAATCATTACGGCGAAATTCATTATTGCTATAGTTGGTGATAATACGTGAAGTAATCACTGCATTTGGCATTTTAACCTCACGACCATCGGTTGTGCGCAAAGTACAATAGATAAAATTGATATCCTCAACTGTGCCCATTGTGCCTCCGATATCAACAAATTCACCTATTTTAAATGGGCGACTTGAAACGAGAATCACGCCAGATGTTATCATGGTAACCGAGCTTTTAAGTGACATCCCAATACCCACCATCATCCCGACAATGGCGCCGGTTATTGGTGTGGTTGAGATGCCAAGCTGATTAATTGCAATCAAAATAACAAAGACAACAAGCACAATGTAGACAATTTGTGTCAGAAAGAGTGACACTGCTTTATCCAGCTTCGTTCGATAAAGGATTCGCCGAACTGTGCGCTTGATGAATTTGGCAATAAACCAGCCAACAACCAAAATGACAATAGCAATGACAAGTTGTGGTAAGTAAGTTAAGAATAAGTCTTTTAGCCATAAAACATATTGATTAGCAGAGCTAAGATTAAACTGCATGGGATATAACCTGAGTTAGCGTTCCTTGTAGCTTAAGTGTAGCAACTTCGATACTAAGAACAACCTTGAAACAACAAATTATGCTATTCAAAGAAATCACTCTCACGTACAATGCAAACACAGAATTGGTTGTTTTCAGGTGGCGTGTCTTTTGATGAGAGAAAGGCAAGAGGGTAAAGTTAAATATACTGATGAACAGTTAAGAGTTATTCAGCATACTTTAAATAAGCATGCACTTGTCTCGGCTGTCGCAGGGAGTGGTAAAACGCAAACACTTATTGGGCGGATTGAGCATCTTCTTTTGAATGAGGTACATGCAGAGCAAATTCTAGTGCTTATGTTTAATAAATCAGCGGTGCTGTCATTTAAAAAACGCCTGAAAGAAGCTCTAGGAGAGTCTAAGGCTCATCAGATACAAGTGAAAACCTTTCATGCGCTAGGTTATCAATTAACACAGTATCTTCAGCGCCAAGGCTTATTATCTGTGAATAAGTTTGTGGGAGAAGGGGAGACACTTAAGGCAGTAGTAAAAGAAGCTTTGGTGCAAACTTATCACTTTTTAGCAATAAAAGAGGCAATTACCCCAGAGGTGGAAAATAAATATGAGAGCTATTTAGCCCTTTTAAAGGCAGAGCTTGGCGCCTTAAGTTCGCACCATCTTTTGTGTCAATTAGAGGATGAAACAAAAAAACGTGTTGAGATCTTTTTTCAATTTTACGAACGTTTAAGAAAATCCCAAGGCTTACAGAGTTTTGATGATTTAATTTATGATGCTTTAAAAGTGTTTCTAGATGCGCCTAAAAAAATTCCAGTAAAAGGGAAGTATCAGCATATTATTGTAGATGAGTGTCAGGATATTAATCTAATGCAGCAACGATTTTTAAAGATCATTGCTGAGAAAGGTGCAAAGGTGATGGCTGTTGGGGATGTTGATCAAACCATTTATGAATGGCGGGGCTCTAAGACACATTATATGTTAAAAGAGTTTGCCAGAGACTTTTTAGCACCTGAGCATTATCAGTTAACCTACAGTTTTCGCTATGGGCATTTGGTGTCATTAATGGCTAACGCAGTGATACAAAATAACAAATCAAGGTTCTCACAGTTGTGTGTTTCTCCTGTCAACTCTGCGCCCAATACCGAAGTTGAGATTGTCAGCAAAAAAAATCTTTCTTTATTAATCGGCGCATTACATAAAGAGCTTGAAGCAAATGTGATGATGCCAGAGGATGTTGCGGTCTTAGTGAGAAAATACAGTGCAAGTGTACTGCTTGAGCTCTATCTTTTAAGTGAGGCTCTTCCTTATCAGTTACAGGGCGCAGGCTCAGTGTTGGACAATAAGAGCATTTCTGCCATTATCGGTTTTTTGCAATTGGGCAATGACGCCAAATTGCTAAAAGAAGTGAGTTTGAATAAAAGACGCTTGGTTGTGAGTGCAATGCTAAGTGTGGCAAAGCTGTATCTGAATAGTTCAATGTTTAATGTGCTTCTTAAAGAAATTACGATGCAACCAGATAAAACTGACAAGTATTTAGCTGAGCTTGTCAAAAATGCCAATCTTGCCACCTATCAAATAGAGAAGATAGAGATACTTGCAATGCTTTGGCGGGATGCTTTAAAGAGAAGTGCCGATGAGATGGCATATACTTTTGTAAAGAAAGTTATCACCGAGCTAAAGCTTATTCCTGAAAGGCGTAAAAATGATCGATTAGCAGAGGGCGGTGAGTCTGATATTATTGAGGCATTTTTAAACTTTTGTCAGTTTAGTCATCTAACGCTAGCCAAATTTACGAGCTTACTTAACAAGATGAGAGTGAACTTTGAGCGTTTTCAAAGTTTGGATGCTAATAAGAAAGTTTCAATTTTATCGATTCATCGCGCTAAAGGGCTTCAGTGGCGTTATGTAATCTTATACGACATGACCGAGAAGAGCTTCTTCTCAGAGCCAAAATCACAGCTGAAAAAAGAGGAGATTGAAAGTGAAAGGCGGCTTTATTATGTTGCCATTACACGTGCAACAAGAAAGCTTGCGATTGTTGCAGGTAATGATATGGCAAAGTTAAAAAAGTGGTTTTCTGATCGTGAGTGCTCCTACCCTGATGCATTAAGAAAAAGCAACTCCATTCGTTTTTTATATGAAAGTCAATTGACAGAAATAGAGGCGTTTTTGCATGCATATAGTGAAAAAGAGACAGAGCAAATGCATAAATATGCAAAATATAATAAACTGATTGACAGTTATTGGCAGAAATTAGATTTGCAAGATAAGTTGAGTGATCGTGAACAAAGAAGAAAAAGCGCATAAGATAATTAAGGTCCTTTTTGTTTGTATGGGAAATATTTGCCGCTCTCCTACGGCGCATGGCATATTTCGACAATTGGTTAAAGAGAAAGAGCTGGATGGTTATTTTGAAATTGAATCAGCTGGAACACATTCGGCAACTTGGCATAAAGGTCAAGGTGCAGATCCAAGATCTGTTGAGGCTGCTAGGTATTTTGACTGTGATATTTCAGATCTAAGATCAAGGCAGCTTGTTCAAAATGATTTTGAATATTATGACTATATTATTGCCATGGATAATCGAAACTTGAGCGATATGAAAGCGATAGCTTTGAATGAAAAAACTATGCGCAAGGTCTCAAAGATGCTTGAATATGCTCCAACAGTCAACCTCTCAGAGGTGCCAGATCCCTATTATCAAGATGGATTTGAGCGCGTTTATTTAATGATAGACACTGCATGCCGCGGCTTACTATCTTACATAACAAAAAACAATACATTTTTAACCAATCAAAACTAGACAGAGACAAGTAGCAATGAATTATAAAAAAGCAAAATATTTAATGGGTGCTGCAGAGCTTATACAATTGCCAGAAGATTATGGCGTGGAGGTGGCTTTTGCTGGGCGTTCAAATGCGGGAAAATCAAGCGCATTAAATGCACTAACAGAGCAAAAGGCGCTTGCTAGGGTGAGCAAAACGCCGGGTAGAACGCAGCTAATTAACTTATTTACATTAGAAGAGCATAAACGACTGGTTGATTTACCCGGATATGGTTATGCAAAAGTATCAAATAAACTTAAAGATAATTGGCAAAGAACCTTGGAAGATTACTTAACGACAAGGCAGTGCTTGTATGGCATTATTCTTTTGGTCGATGCAAGACATCCAATTAAGAACTTCGATTGTATGATGATTGAGGCGGCTGTTGAATATGGGCTTAATATGCATATTCTGCTGACAAAAGCAGATAAGCTGAATAATAAAGAAAAAGCACAGTCTGAAAAGTTATTAAGAGACTATCTTGACCAGCTAAAAACCAGTGAAAGATTATCTTTCCAACTTTTTTCCTCGCTAAAAGGTACCGGCTTGAATAAACTAAGAGATAAGCTTGATAGTTGGTATAGTGCCTTTGATGATGATTTTGCACAATAAAGTGAAAGATAATGAGCGCTCAGAGTAAGCTTGTATTTCAAGCAAAAAAAATCTCTAAGCGCTTTTTGGCAACGCTCGCACTTGATGAAGCCTCGCTTAATGTCTATCAGGGTAAAGTGATGGGGGTGCTGGGTGAAAATGGCGCGGGCAAGTCGACGCTGATGAAAGTTATCACTGGCGTCTATCAAAAAGACAGCGGGGCTTTGTATCTTGACGGCAATGAAGTCAATTTTGCAAATGTCTCTGTATCGCAGATGCATGGTATTTCGATGGTGCACCAAGAGCCGCATATTCTGCCAGATTTAACCATTGGTGAGAATATCATGCTTGGGCAGGAGCCAATGAAAAACCGCTACTGCATTAATACTAAGCAAATGTATCAGCAAGCAAATGCAATCTTATCTCAGCTAGGGATGAATAAAAAAGCAACTACTTTGGCAGATCAGCTGAGTATTGGCGATCAGAAAATGTTAGAAATTGCTAAAGCCTTGGTGATAAATGCAAAAATTATTATTATGGATGAGCCAACTGATGCATTGACGATCAGTGAGGTCAATCAACTGTTTTGTATTATTAGATCACTTTGCTCCGAAGGTAAAAGTATTATTTATATCTCACACAGAATGGAAGAGATCTTTGATATTTGTGATGATATTACGATTATGCGAGATGGAAAGTTTATTACAGAGTGTAAAGTAAATGCATTAGATGAGAAAGCGATCATTGAAAAGATGGTGGGTAAGAAGCTATCAAATCAGTTAGAAAGTGCAGAGACTACAGAATATAATCAACGAGAAGAAAAACAAATTGCCTTATCAGTGGAAGGTTTATCTAACCGATACTTTCACAAGCTATCATTTGATCTCTGTCAAGGAGAGATCTTAGGTGTATTTGGCTTAATGGGCGCTGGAAGAACGGAGCTTGCAAAAAGTATTTATGGGACAGAAGTCCTAAATGCAGGGAAAATATATCTTAATGGGAAAGCGATTCAAATCCACTGTGAAAAAGATGCAATTAAAGAAGGCATTATCTATGTTTGTGAAGATAGAAAGCATGAGGGGCTTTTATTAGAGCGTCCCATTGTAGAAAATATCTCTCTATCAAGTTTAGAGAGAATATCTAATAGATTTGGCATCATTCAATGTAAAGCAGAAAAAGATGCGGCTGATTATTATATCAAACTGTTAAGTATTAAAGCTAAAAATAAGATGCAGCTTCCTGATGAGTTAAGTGGTGGGAATCAGCAAAAAGTGGCTATTGCTAGAGCGCTTATGTGCCAGCCAAAAATACTTATTTTAGATGAACCAACACGTGGTGTTGATGTGGGTGCGAAACATGAAATTTACCGTTTGATATATCAATTAAAGTCAAAGGGAATTAGTATCCTTCTTATTTCCTCTGAAATGCCTGAAGTGGTTGGGTTAAGTGATCGCATGTTAGTCATGAGAGATAAAAAGATTGTCACAACATTGGATGTTCAACATAAAGGGAACTTTACGCAAAGTGAGATTTTAAAATATGCAATGGGGTGAAAGGTGGATAGTTTTAAATATAATCTAAAATACTGGATTGTTGAATACAAAGCGGCAATTGCACTGGTGGTGCTTTTGATTGTTGTATCATCGTTAAATCCTTATTTCTTTACTTGGGATAATATTTTGGTGGTGCTGCAGCAAACCTCTGTCAATGCCATTATTGCGGTTGGTATGACCTTTGTGATATTAACTAAAGGGATTGATCTATCTGTAGGCTCGGTGCTGGCATTAACAGGCGCGCTTTGTGCGACAATGGTATCACTTCACTTTCCAATGGTATTTGTGATTCTCTTTACCCTGATTGCAGGGGCAATACTTGGTATGGTAAGTGGAGGAATCATTACCAAAGGATATGTGCAGCCCTTTATTGCAACGTTAATTACAATGACTCTGTATCGTGGTATTACGATGGTGTTTAGTGATGGTTTCCCCATTTCAGCTTCAAGTGCCAGCTTTTCCTTTATTGGTGGGGGAAGTTTTCTTGGTATTCCAATCCCTGTTTATATTATGTTTGTTGTTTATTTGTTATCTTATTATGTATTGAAGTATATGCCTTTTGGACGATATGTCTATGCGACAGGTGGTAATGAACAGGCAGCCAAACTTGCAGGAATCAATGTTAATCGTATCAAGCTTGCAGTCTATGGGATTAGTGGCATGCTATCGGCATTGGCGGCTATCATTGTTACCTCGAGATTGGCTTCTGCGCAGCCAAATGCAGGCACAGGTTATGAGCTTGATGCAATTGCTGCTGTGGTGTTAGGCGGAACAAGCCTATTTGGTGGCAAAGGAAAAATTGTGGGAACGTTAATAGGTGCGCTGATTATTGGACTTTTAAGCAATGCATTTAATTTAATGAATGTGTCATCGTATTATCAAATGATTGTAAAAGCGCTTGTTATTTTGCTGGCGGTGCTTCTTGATTTTAAAGTCAAAAAATAGTGAAACTTGTATAATAACTGGAGGTAGTTGTGTCATGAAAAAATGGTTTAAAGTAGTAACATTAGCTTTTTTGGCAATAGGTTTATTTGGCTGCTCGGCACCAGATAAACAGAGTAAACGCACAGTTGGAATTGTGATTTCAACCTTAAGTAATCCTTTTTTTGTTAGCCTTGAAAACGGTGCAAAAGTTGCGGCGAAAAAAGAAGATTATAAGCTTGTGGTATTAGATTCTAATAATGATCCTGTTAAAGAGCTCTCTAATGTTCAAGATCTTGTGACTCAGGGAGTTAAGGTGATTATTATTAACCCAACAGACTCAGCGGCTGTGGTAAATGCTGTAAAATATGCAAATGAGCACGGCGTTAAAGTGATTACCATTGATAGAACGTCCAATGGGGGGAATGTCATTACACATATTGAATCAGATAATATCAAAGGTGGAGAGATGGCGGCTCATTATCTAGATGATAGATTAAGAGGCAAAGGCAATATTATTGAGCTTCAAGGTATTCCTGGGGCTTCTGCAACAAAAGAGCGTGGAGAAGGCTTTGATCGCGTGATTGCAAAAACAAATTTACATATTGTTGCTCAACAACCAGCGAATTTTAATCGTACAGATGGGTTGAATGTCACGCAAAACTTATTACAAGCGCATCCAGATGTTCGTGCAATTTTTGCGCAAAACGATGAAATGGCATTAGGTGCACTAAAGGCAGTTCATGCTGAAGGGAAGCATGATATATTAATTGTAGGGTTTGATGGAACCAAAGATGGGATCCAAGCTGTAAAAGATGGAAAAATGGCCGCAACAGTAGCACAACAGCCTTATTTGATGGGTGAGCTTGCCGTTGAAACAGCAGTTAAGGCTATTGCTGGGAAGAAAATAAGCCCAAATATGACAGTTCCTTTGCGTCTTGTGACAAAATTTAATGCTTAAACTAAGAAGACTCATTGACTAAATAAGCTTTCATTTCATCTAAAAACGTCGTGATTTTTCTATCTAACATATTTTTTTCTCTATGATAAAGCGCATATAGCGTGCGTTTTTCAGGTGGGTTTTCTAAGTTCTAAAAAAAGAAATTGAAAAAATCAAATCATCCAGAGCTATCATGCAGGAGATTTTGGTGAGGTTATTCATAAGTAGTGAAATGTTTGCAAACCATTAAGCATAAAAATAGATGGGATTTACTCATTTGCTATAAAATATTGATAATAACTATCATTTTCATATAATCCATTTTGTATGAAATTTAACTCATTATACAGGAGCGTTTGTGTATCAATATTTTACAACTAGATTTGCGTTATTTATTTCACTTATCTGCTCATTTGGCATTGTGTATGCTGAAAATAAAAGATCAATGGAGGTAAATGTTTACTCATACCGCCAGCCATTTTTAATCAATCCTATTTTAAAAGCGTTTGAAAAAGACACAGGCGTAAAGGTCAATGTTATTTTCTCTGATAAAGGTTTAGAAGAGCGCGTGGCAAGAGAGGGGCGTTATTCTCCTGCTGATGTGATTTTAACGGTTGATATCTCAAGGGTGATGGAGTTTGTGGATAGGGGGCTTGTGCAATCGCTTGACTCGGAAATAATCAATGAGAATGTTCCTCAGTCTCTAAGAGATACTGAAGGAAGGTGGTTTGCATTAACAACAAGAGCAAGGAGCTTTTTTGTCAAAAAAGAGCTTGCCGATACAGAGGCACTTTCCTATGAGCAGTTGGCCTTAAAAGAGTACAAAGGCAAGGTTTGTATGCGAAGCGCGAAGCATCCTTACAACATTGCCCTTATTGCATCGATGATTACCCACCATGGTGAAGTTGAAACCAAAAAATGGCTGATTGCCCTAAAAGAAAACTTAGCACGTAAGCCACAAGGAAACGATCGTGCGCAAGTACGGGCGATAAAAGAGGGCTTATGTGAGTATTCACTTGGTAATAGTTATTACTATGGGAAAATGCTGCAGGATCCAAATCAAAAAAGCTGGGCCGAGGCAGTAAAAATTGTGTTTCCGAATCAAAAAGGTCGAGGAACACATGTTAATGTCTCTGCAATGCTTCTGGCAAAATATGCACCTAATAGAGAAAATGCGGTTCAATTGATGGAGTATTTATCGAGTGAAAAGGCGCAAAGAATGTATGCAGAGTTGAATATGGAATATCCTGTGAATCATGCGGTTGCGCCTTCTGAGCTTGTGGCTTCATGGGGCGAGTATAAAATTGATGAAGTGTCGTTAACTGAGGTCGCTAAAAATAGAGCGCTTGCACTCAAACTTGTCGATGAAACACGTTTTGATATGCCATAAAGAGCGATAGTAAATGCGTTTTTCAGGGCGATACTTTGTTTATATTATTGTCATTATTTGTTTATTGCCGATTGCAGAGCTGATTATTGAGGCTGTTAGTTACAGCGATTCTGGCTTTAGGCACATTTATGAGACAGTTTTATTTAGCTATATTACCAACTCAGTTATTTTAACCATTGGGGTGGTGGTGTTAAGTAGCTTATTTGCTATTCCAGCAGCATGGTTTGTAGCACGCTATCACTTTCCAATGGCACGCTATTTCTCTTGGCTTTTAATGTTACCACTGGCGCTGCCATCTTATGTGATGGCGTATTTGTATATCGATTGGTTTGATTATACAGGACCGGTGCAATCTTTAGTAAGATATTTGTTTGGATGGCAAAATCAGAGTGATTATTGGTTTTTTAGTATTCGCAGTATCGGTGGCGCCATATTTGTCTTAGCCCTTAGTTTATACCCTTATTTATTCTTATTGGCAAAAACTGCTTTTAGCTGTCAAACAAGGCAATATGAGCAAGCAGCGATGCTCTTAAAAGCCTCGCCAATGCGCCGATTTTTAAAAATTTCATTGCCGCTTTGTTGGCCTGCTATTATTGCTGGAATCTCACTTATCGCTATGGAAAGTTTGTCAGATTTTGGTGCAGTTCAGTATTTTGCTGTGCAAACGCTAACAACTGCTATTTATGATACATGGCTTAATTTAGGCTCGCTTTCAAGTGCAGCAAAAATTGCACTTGTGTTATTAGTTGTGATTATGTGTTTTATTTGGCTAGAAAAGCAATCACATAAAAAAGAGCTAACAGCGCTTGCCAATCAATTGAGCTCTGCAAAGAAGAGGCTGGTAGGATATAAAAAATATCTGGTATTTTTATTTTGCCTTGTTTTATTTTTACTGGCATTTTTGCTGCCATTTATTCAGCTTGTATATTATGCCTTTGTATATTTCAAAAGTGCCTTCACACCGCGTTTTATCGAAATTAGTCTCTATAGCTTTTTAATTGCATGTATTGTTTCGGTTGCTTGTATTCTTATTTCTTTATTGATCACAATACTCTCTCGTTATGCTAAAAAGCAAATGCTTGTGATATCTCAGCATCTCTCTAACTTTGGCTATGCAGTGCCGGGTGTGGTGTTGGCAATTGGTGTTTTGATTCTACTGACAAAAATAGATTATTTAATAAATGATATCACAATGTTTCTTTTCAACGCTGAGGTCGGTTTGATATTAAGTGGGAGCGTCTTTGCAATTAGTTTTGCCTTTGTGGTACGTTTTCTTGCCATCTCAAATAATACTTTTTCATCTAGGCTTGAGAATATTCCATCCAGTATTGATAATGCAGCGACTATGTTGAGACACAGTCCCTTAAGAATGTTCTTATCTGTGCATTTTCCCCTTATGAAAACAGCTTTGATTGCTGCATTTATTCTTATCTTTATTGAAGTCATTAAAGAGCTTCCCGCGGCTTTAATTCTAAGACCATTTAACTTTGAGATGCTGTCAACGTATGTATTTCAATATATGTCAGATGAAATGATCGAGCAGGCATCATTAGGTGCATTATTAATTACATTGTTAAGTCTTGTGCCACTATTGTGGATCAACAGGCTTTTGAACAATAAAACTGAACAGTAAAAATAGGTCATGGTATAGCATGCTACAAGTAAAGGATTTAGATTGTACAATCGCAAAGAATAACATTTTACAATCAATGTCATTTGAACTGGAGAAAGGACAATCGCTTGCGCTTTTAGGTAAAAGTGGCTGTGGTAAAAGTACTACCTTAAGGTGCATAGCAGGGGTGGAGTTGCCAAGTAATGGTGAGATTACACTTGAGAGCCAGCTGTTATATGTACATGGGAAATATAATATGCCAGCAGAGAAAAGAAATATTGCCATGATTTTTCAAGACTATGCACTTTTTCCGCATTTAAACCTGTTTGATAATATTGCCTTCGGTCTTTTTGATCATTCAAGGTCATCTCGTCGTAGTATTGTTAAAGAGATGCTGGATTTGGTGAAACTCCCTGAAAGCTATGCTAAGCGCTATCCATATCAATTATCAGGTGGACAAAAACAGCGTGTTGCCATTGCAAGATCATTAGCGATATCGCCGAAGCTTATGCTTTTAGATGAGCCATTTTCAAATATTGATGTTGCGATTCGATATGAGCTAATGCATGAGACAAAAGCATTACTGCAATCACGTAATATCACAAGTATCTTAGTCACACATGCCAAAGAGGAAGCATTTTGTTTTGGTGATAAAGTGGCCATTATGGAAAATGGAAAAATGCTGCAAATTGACGCTCCAGAGGCGCTTTATAAATCACCCCTTTCCTTAGAAGCTGCAAAACTGCTTTCAAAAGGCACGGTACTTAACGCGAGCTTTGATGGCTGCGTGCTTAAAACAGCGTTAGGCAATTTTGCATATCCTAATAGTCATTGGCAAGTGGGGAATTATCAGGTTTTCATCCGTTATGATGTGGTTGAGATTTTCCCCAAAGAGAACAATTTAGCAAAAAATAGCGATCTGAAAACAGCTAAAGTCATTTCAAGTGTTTTTTTAGGCTCTAGCTTTGAAATAACCATTCGCTCTAACGATACGCTATTAGTGGCATTGAGTCATCGAAGTTATCAGCAAGGAGAGAGCGTTTTCTTTAGCTTTCACTGTGGGAAGCTTCTATATTATCCAGTATAGATTTTAAGGCTTTGGCTTCTCTTTTTTGTTGTCGATATATTGAGGTGTGAAATCAATGCCATATTTCACATACATCCACATTTTACTGACGAAGGCCTGAAATTTAGGTGGGTGTATATTCAAAACATACATTTTCTTAATCATCTTCTGAGTTGGATTAATATTTGGATCTTTAAACAGCGTATTTAAATATTGTCTATTATCAATAACGCCATTTGGTTGATAAATGTAGTTGCTGTTCATCGCACTAACATAGGGCTCCATATTGAAGTTTAAAAAGCGATAAGCCGCATCAAGATTCTTAGCGCCTTTTGGAATCATTAACATATCAAACCAAATATTCGTGCCTTCTTTTGGTAGTACATATTTGAGCGCTAGTTTTGGATTGATGATTTTAGCGCGCTCAACCGATCGCACAACATCACCAGAGTACCCCATCACCACGCAAAGGTTCCCTGCTGTAAAATCATTTTGATACTTGTTACTGTCAAAATATTTTATATAAGGCCGCACATGGTGGATTAAATAAAGCGCTGCTTTTTCATACTCTGCTTTACTGGTGGTGTTTGGGTTGATACCTTTGTAATAAAAATAATTGCCAAACACTTGCTCAGGTTCATCAAGAAGCGATACACCGCAATGAGAAAGTGTTTTTAAATATTTGTCATTAAATAGATATTTCCAACTATCTGGAATGACATGTTTTCCTTTTGGCATCTTAAAAGCACGATCAACAGCTTTTTGATTATAAGCAATACCCGTTGTGCCATAAGAGTAAACAATTGCATAGTTGTTACCGGGGTCATTGATTTGAGAGATTTTCTCATAAATGGCTTTATTGCGATATTTCCAATTCGGCAGTTTAGTCTTATCAAGCTTCACGAGTGCACCTGATTGAATTTCACTTGGGAGGTAAAGCGCCCCTTGCTCAATAACATCAAAGCCTGAGGCACCAGTCATTACCTTGGCACGCGTCATATTATCATCTGTTGTATAACTTAAGCGCACATTGGTGTGACTTAATTTGCGAAAGCAGGGAATTAAATCTGGGGACATATAATCAGCCCAGTTGGTGAAATTAAGGCTATGGCTTTCTTTAAAAGGCATAATTGGCGTTTTTAATAAACTATTAGAGCAGGTAAATTCAGCAGAAAATGCAAACTGACTGCTGATGCTAAAGAGCATACCCAAAGAAATGATATAAAGTGAACGATTCATTAGCGATCTCTATATTTAATAAACGAGCGTATTATATAACCCCCCATAATAGAATGCATTAAAATTGTGTAGCGGTATTGCTTTTATGAGGTGGCATTCATTTCATAAATAAGACGGTGATAGTTGTTAAATCGTGCCTTGGTGATGCTGTTACTATCAAGTGCCTGATTGAGCGCACAGCCTTTGGTGTTTTCAAAATGTTGGCAATTTCGAAATTTACACTGGCCAATATATTGGCGAAATTCAATAAAGCCAGAGAAAATCTCCTCAGCATCTAAGTGCCAAATGCCAAACTCTCGAATGCCGGGGGAGTCAATGATGGAGCTTTTTTGATCAAGGTGATATAGTGTTGCTGTCGTTGTGGTATGCTTGCCTCTTTTATTTTGCTGAGAGATATTGCCAGTCTCAGTCATTTTATTATCAAATAAGGCATTTAGCATTTCAGATTTACCCACACCAGATTGTCCTACAAAGATGGAGCTTTTGTTCTCTAGTAATGCTCTTATTTGACTGAGGTTGTCTTTTTTGAGGGCTGAACAAAAATGAACTGAATAGCCAAGTTGAGTATAAAGCGTATAAATAGCATCAATTTGCGCACGGTTCTTAGCATCCTCAAGTAAATCAGATTTATTGATAAGTAGTATTGGCTTAATATTCATCTGCTCAGCAATGACAAGGTAGCGGTCAATATAATGCTCAATAGGGGCAGGTTCAACCGCGAGCATAATAATCATTTGATCAATGTTTGCCGCCATAACTTTATAGGATTTAGACAGCTTTGATGGACGCTTCAGCTCATTTTTTCTCGGTAAAACCTCACAAATAATCCCTGTCTTTGTTTGTGTGTTGTAAATAAGCTGAACCCGATCTCCAGCGACAATATGACCAAGGTTTTGCCTAAATTGACATAACACGGTAGTATTGTCTTCAAATGCGACTTTTATTTGTTTTCCCTGATGAGATAATACAAGTGCTTGTTGTAAGCACTCATTATCACCAAGGATTAGATCCTCTGTATTAATGCCTGTCTTATTCTTATGAATAGTGCGGATTTGATTTTTAGTGAGGTTTCGTTTTGCCATCTATCCCTGTTATAAAAGGTTACTGTAGACATTGGAGAGTATATACGAATCCTCTGATTTTTTATAGTTATTCTGACAATAGAAAGATTAAACCCTTGGCAAAGATATAAAAGTCGACTAAAATCTTATCGTTTTAACTTCTGGAGATAAATATGGCTCGTGTAACAGTAGAAGATTGTTTAGATCAAATTGACAGTCGCTTTGAGTTAATCGTGCTTGCGGCAAAAAGAGCACGCCATTTAATGTTAAGTGGTGAAGAGCCACGTGTTGATTGGGACAATGATAAGGCAACAGTAGTCGCTTTGCGTGAAATTGCAGATGGTGAAATATCACGTGATGAAATACGTCGCCAAGGTGACTAATTAGAGTGGTATATTTTTGGCATAAAAAAGTTTTCTAAAGTCGTTGACTTTAAAGGCTGAGTGCTTATAATCAATCACGTTCTCGGGTGCTTAGCTCAGCTGGGAGAGCATCGCCCTTACAAGGCGAGGGTCGGGGGTTCGAACCCCTCAGCACCCACCAGAGATTGAATAACTAGAAAGGCTTCCAATTGGAAGCCTTTTTTGTTTGTAAAAGTACTATTTGTATGGCTGTCATACAACTCAAAACAAAAACAAAATAATTTCATCAAAGTCGTTGACTTTAAAGGCTGAGTGCTTATAATCAATCACGTTCTCGGGTGCTTAGCTCAGCTGGGAGAGCATCGCCCTTACAAGGCGAGGGTCGGGGGTTCGAACCCCTCAGCACCCACCAGAGATTAATAACTAGAAAGGCTTCCAACTGGAAGCCTTTTTTGTTTCTGATTTCTAAAATTGAGCCATTTTTCGGCGAAATAGAAAATAAGCAATAATGCCAACGAGTATTACCGTACCACCAAGCGCTATAAAGACAATAATGCTGTGTTGATTCACAGTAACTAAAGGCATGTTGCCATTGATCTCGTTAAATGCGGTGATCAGTCCTGCAAATATAGGGGCAATTCCATTGGCAATCGTCCAAACGCCCATATAAAGTCCAACTCTATTTTTAGGGGCAAGCTGGTTCACCATGGCAATACCTGTCGGTGTAACAAGAAGCTCACCTAAAGTGAGGAAAAAAAATAAAAGTATAAACCAGTAGACAGATGTTTTGCTTTCAAGGTCGGTGAATATAATAGCAGCAAAGATCAGATAGGCTAGTCCTGCAAGGATAACGCCTAATGAAAACTTATTGAAAAGTGCAATATGAATATCTCGATATGCAAGATAGCGCCATAGTAAAACAAGCAGACCTCCCAAAGTAATAACATAAAAGCCATCGAAAAATTCAATATTGTTTTCATGTAGTAAAAAGCCAAAAAAGGATAGATCCATGGCGTATCTAGCAAAAAGTGGTAACAGGTTAAACATACAGCTGTAGGCTATATAGTAGAAGATAGCGATGCCACAAAGTATGATAAATGCATTGGTTTTTTTACTGTGATGAGAGATTTTTCCATAAGTATAAAGGTATAAAATGGAGAGAATGGTCAATCCGATAATGAGAAAGTTATTGATAAAAGGGTGGTTTAATAAATAACAGCTGATTGCGATAAGAAGAATGCTGATAACCACTAAAATACTATAGCGTCGTAGATAGGTCTGAAAGGTGAGCTTTCTTTCTTTTGTCCGAATAAAAAGGCATATGATGAAAGCCATTAAAAGAATAAAGCTCAGATAAAAAAACATACTGTGATAACCAATAGAGGTCATCCAAAACCCACTTGAGAAAATACCCAAAAAGGCACCGATATTAAATATCAAGTAAAAAAGCGTTGTGCCTGATGCGCGTGTTTTACTGTTTTTGTTGTAACATTGACTGACTAAAGACCAGATCGCTGCTGTACTTAGTCCTTGTGATAGGATAAATACAGCAGTGCCTAGATATAATATGGGTGTACTATAGGCATGACTTAAAAACTGTAAACTAATAAAGGCACTGAGTAAACCCACTAATGCCGTGGATTTAAAGCCAATATAATCACATAATATTCCACCAATGATGCTAATGATCCAGGATAAAGAAGCAAAGGCTGCAAAAAACCATAGTGCATGGTTTTCTCCTAGAGCCAGAGCATCTCGAGCAAAAGGTAGTAAATTTGTCAGCAAAAGGCCATAAGCACACATTTGGGCCGCATAGATGATTGAAAACCACCATAGTCTTATAGGATGCCCTCGAGTCATTCAGTATATCCTTTAATCACTAGATGAGTTTTAGTATAGGTTTTTATGAAATAAAATCATCTTTGGTAATCGCCCATCTTTCATGGTCTTTCCAAACATCGTTAATACACAAATAATGTTTTGCTAGCCCTTCAAATCGAAAAGACTATATTGCAGTGAGAAGTAGCTTAACAGCAGAAAACGCCAAAATAAAAAGAAAAATCCATTTTAATAGCCCAAGTGGTGCTTTAGATGAAAGCTTTGCCCCTATTTTTGAAAAAATCATGCTAGTGGGTGCAACAAGCAAAATAGCAGGAAGGTAGAGATAGCCAAGCGTCCATGAGACAGCGTTATGGTCAGTGATGCCTGTTATTGCAAAGGTAATGCTGCCAACAAGTGCAATAATAAGTGTGAATAAACTTGAAGTGCCAATTGCAATACGCATGGAGTAGCCAAGACTATGAATATAGGGAATGATAACAATGCCGCCACCTAAACCAAAAATGCCTGATTTAAAGCCCACCATTGTACCCCAAAAGGCACTTTTTCGCTTTGAGTTGCGCTTAGGGGTGATTAGCTCATGATCTTTTTGAAACAGCATTTTAACCAGCATGGTAAGGAGCGTTAAAGCAAAGAAGATTGCAAGGAGTTTAGGGTTTAAAAAACGCGCAACAATAGCCCCTAAAATGCTGGCAAAAACAATGTAGGGTGTAAACATTTTAACGATCGTGAAATTCACCTCACGTTGGCGAAGCTTATGTGGAATCGATGAAATGGCCGTGAAAATCATGATACCAAGGGAGGTGCCAGCGGCATATTGCATATAAGAGGCGGTAGTTTCAGGTAAAATATGAAAAGCAAATGCCAAAATAGGCACGATAATAATGCCTCCACCGATGCCCAAAAGCCCAGCCAAAAAGCCAGTCAAGCACCCGCCAATAATCAAAATAAGATAAACACTTAACATTCAGATTTTCTGTTTTAAATGGGTTGAATAATTATATTAAATGAAAGAGAATAGCCGAATCAAGGTTTCGTTGAAATTAAAAATTAAGGGTTAAAATGCTAAAGAATGTTGCACCGGGTAAAAATGCGCCAGAAGATATCAACGTGGTGATTGAAATTCCAATGAATAATGAGCCGGTTAAGTATGAGTTTGATAAAGATTCGGATATGCTGATTGTCGATAGGTTCATGACAGCAACCATGCAATATCCGTGCAATTATGGCTTTATTCCAAATACCTTATCAGATGATGGTGACCCAGCTGATGTTTTAGTGGTGGCGCCTGTAGCAATTCGCCCAGGTGCGATTATTAATTGTCGTCCTGTAGGGGTTTTAAAAATGACAGATGAGTCAGGTGTTGATGCAAAAATTATTGCCGTTCCAACAGATAAACTCACTAAAATCTACTCCCATGTTAAAGAGTTAGAAGACTTGCCAAAGTTACTATTAGATCAAATCAAACATTTCTTCGAGCACTATAAAGACTTAGAGCCAAATAAATGGGTCAAAGTAGATGGTTTTGAGGGCGCTGAAGCTGCTAAGAAAGACATACAGGCTAGCATTGAAAGCTATAAAGGGTAATTAGATGCCTCATTGTACGCTCTTTTATTCAAAGACACTTAATCTTGAGGCGCTTGATGTTATTGTCTCTAAGTTGCATCAGGCTATGTTGGAGTCTGGCTTGTTTGTTGAAAATGCGATTAAAGTCAGAGCAATTGCAGCTGAAAGTATGTTAACAGCAGGAGAGAAAGCGCCACATTTGCACGCTGAAATTAAATTACTTCAAGGTCGTGATGAAGTACAAAAAAGTCACTTGGCAACATTGGTAAATGCCGTTTTAAGGACATCTAATGCCTGTCACTCAGTTGAAGTCATTGACTTAAGCCCTTATTATTATAACAAATAATTGTAGTAATAAGGATTATTCCCAACAATGGAAAATAGTGCAGTCGATAAAGACTACTTTTCAAAACAAGCTGAGTTTTATGCAAAGTTTCGCCCGAATTATCCAAAAGCCTTATATGACTATCTTTTAAGTCAAACAGCTGAAAAAAAGCTGCTTTGGGACTGCGCAACAGGGACAGGGCAGGTGGCTTCAGAATTATCAGGCTATTTTAATGAAGTGATAGCAACAGATTTAAGTCAGGCTCAGCTGGATCAAGCGATTAAAAAAGATAATATCATCTACCAGCAATCAGCGGCAGAAAAGACACAACTTCTAGATCATTCAGTCGATCTTGTGACAGTAGCTCAAGCTGCGCATTGGTTTGATATGGCTCTCTTTGAGAAAGAGCTAATGCGTGTATTGAAACCTCAAGGTGTTGTGGCGATTTGGATGTATAATTTGCCATCTTTAGATGAAAGAATTGATCAGCTGAGAGATTATCTCTATCAACCGGTACTTGGCGAGTACTGGCCAGAAGGGCGAGAGCATATTGATAGCAACTACCAAGATATCAATTTACCTTCACTCAAAGCACTTGATAGTCCAGCCTTTGAGATAAAAGCTAACTGGCAGCTTGAAGATTTGATGGGCTATTTTAGATCATGGTCTTCTACTCAGCGTTATATCAATAAAAATGGCAAAAGCCCTTTAGATGACGTCTCTGGGGAATTTACTAAGTTATGGGGAGGAGATAGCCATAGAGAAGTCACTTGGGAAATTGTATTGAAAGTCTATAAAATTTACTAGCATAGCATAGTGGTTTTTGTTAAGCTCTGACAACATTAAGAAGATTAATGTAACGCTTTTTTTCATGTCTAGTATCCAAAATTCACATACAAAGTTTGTCTTTGTAACAGGTGGTGTTGTTTCCTCTTTAGGTAAAGGGATTACCGCAGCATCATTAGCAACTTTGCTCGAATGTCGCGGCTTAAATGTCACTTTAATGAAACTCGATCCCTATATTAATATTGACCCAGGTACGATGAGCCCGCTGCAACATGGTGAGGTGTTTGTAACAGAAGATGGTGCAGAAACAGATCTTGATCTTGGTCACTATGAGCGCTTTTTAAGAACAAAAATGTCAAAACGTAATAACTTTACAACGGGCAGAGTGTATCAGGATGTGATTAAAAAAGAGCGCCGAGGTGATTATCTTGGTGGTACTATTCAGGTGATTCCACATATCACAGATGAGATTAAATCTAAAATATTAGAGGGTGTTGATTCAACTATTGATGTTGCCATTGTTGAGGTCGGTGGGACAGTCGGGGATATTGAATCATTACCGTTCTTAGAGGCGATAAGACAGCTTTCTCAAGAGCTTGGCAAGTCTAGAAGCTTATTTTTACACTTAACGCTACTGCCTTATATCAAGGCGGCAGGCGAGTTAAAAACAAAACCAACACAACACTCAGTAAAAGAGCTAAGAAGTATTGGTATTCAGCCTGATATTTTAGTATGTCGCTGTGAAACAAGCTTTACAGAAAGTGAAAGACGAAAAATTGCCCTTTTCACCAATGTGGCAGAGTCGGCTGTATTTTCAGCGGAAGATGTCTCAAGCATCTATGAAATTCCAAGAAGATACCATGAGCAGGGGCTTGATATTTGTGTCGTCAGTCAACTGGGTTTGCATGTCAAATCGGCTGATCTTAAAGAATGGGATAAGGTTGTTTATGAAATTGAACATCCAAGGCAAGAGATCAGTATTGCCATGATTGGGAAATATGTTTCATTGACAGAAGCATATAAATCACTGAATGAGGCGTTATTTCATGCTGGGATTCACACACATACAAAGGTGAATATCCACTTTGTTGATTCTGAAGATTTAGAAGAAAAAGGCGCCAATATTAAGAAAATACTTGGCAAAGTCGATGGCATTCTAGTCCCAGGTGGGTTTGGCTCCCGCGGGGTTGAAGGAAAGATTAAAGCCGTGCAGTATGCCAGGGAAAACAATATTCCATTTTTAGGTATTTGCCTTGGTATGCAAGTGGCTGTTATTGAATATGCAAGAAATGTACTTGGGCTTAAAGATGCCAATAGTACTGAGTTTCACCCTGAAACAAAAGCACCACTTATTGGTCTTATTACCGAATGGCTTTCTGAAGACGGTGCGCTTAATTTAAGATCAGGCGCTTCAGATCTTGGTGGTACAATGCGTTTGGGCGCACAGATTTCACATTTAAAAGAGGGCTCATTAGCAAGAAAGGTCTATGGAAAAGCAGAAGTTTTTGAAAGGCATAGACACCGTTATGAAGTTAATAATAACTATGTTCAAGCATTAGAAGAAAAGGGTCTTACCATCGCTGGCAAATCACAGGATTATAAACTCGTTGAGATGGTTGAAATTAAAGAGCATCCTTGGTTTATGGCATGTCAGTTTCATCCAGAGTTTACCTCAACGCCAAGAGATGGTCACCCTCTATTTGAAGGCTTTGTCAGTGCTTGTCTTGCCCATAGCGTGAATACCAAGGTGCTGGTAAAATAAATAATCAACTACCGAATAAAGCGTAATGTATGATTTTACTGTATCCGCTTATTTTTATTGTTTTTATTTTGTTATTGATTGTTAAACTTGCTGGTGCAAGTTTTTCATGGGGCTGGATTATTGCGCTGGCGATTTTATGTATCGTGCCTGTTATTTTCTTTTTTATTTCATGGATTCGTTATAACAAAAAACAGCAGAAGTAGGTTTAGGGAAGCTTATTCTTTGTAGCCTGCAATATCTCGAACCGTTTGGCTTTTTTCCACATCATTTCGTCCTTTGAATGTGCCAAAAAGTTTGTCGCCTAAATAGTTTGTAATCCCCCAGCAGTAGTTCTCATTGTGAAAATGGTGACGCATATGCGCACGCTTTAATCGCTCACCTACTTTTGTTTTGGGTTGATATTTTGGAATATGGTGCGCCAAATGAATCCACTCATAAAACAGATAATAAAAAATACCAAAGGTAAAAGGTACAAGCGCAACTGAGAAGCTCCAAGTTAAAAGGGCAAAAAGCACATACGTTTGAATAAGATGAATAATGATCGCCATAGGTGGGGCAAATAATAGCTTGAAGTTTTGTGGCTCTCGATGATGGGCATGATGAAGCCTGATTTGAAATGCTCTAAACCAAAGTGGCTTAGAGACTAAATTCGCATGGAGCAGAAATTTATGTGCGTACCACTCATAAAAAGGGGCAAGAACAATCGGCAGAAAAAGCCATACCCAATGGGCTGCCAATAACCCAGAGAAAAGAATAATAAGAAAAAACACACAGCCAATAGCAATTAAGCTTCTCACTGTATTATGTTGTAAATAAGGTTTAAAAACAATAAGCATAAATATCACTGTTTTATATAAGTGGAGATAGTGTAACAACAGTCAATGAATTGGGCTATACCCATCATATAGAATTGCAAACCTTTAGCTATTTGCCTTGGTTAAAATTGCATTTGCAGCCATAACATACGGTGACACAATTTCATCTGCGCCGAGCTTTTTCGCCTTACTCAGGTTACTTTCATTGTTGATGCGAATCACCGTTGTAATTTTATGATCACTGTCAGTTAAAAGCTCTTGTAAAGTTAACAAAGTTAAAATGTTATCGGCATCATGATCATAGGCAATAACAATAGATTTTGCAGCAAGAATATTGGCTTTTCGAAGTACTTCTGGATCGGATGCAAGACCATTTATAATTTGATCTTTAATATCACTTGAGGCATTATTACTGCCTGAGAGGTTGTCGATGATTAAAAATGGCGTATGGTTATGTACTAGCTCAGTGACAAGGATCTGTGTTAGCGTATTATAACCACAGATAATGATATGATCTTTCATGTGCTTTTTTCCTTTATTAAAAACATTCAAGAGGTTTTGTATTCGATTCACAAGACTGCCAACAATAAAGGTTAGTATGCCAGCAAATGCACCAAGTCCAATAAAAATCATCGACACGACAAACAGTCTTGCTTCTTCTGTTAGTGGTGTAATATCCCCATAACCGACGGTGCTGTAGGTGACAACGGTAAAGTATAAAGCATCAGACCAGTCTTTGATGCCTTGAAATTCATCTCTTAATAAATAGCTTCCAATCACACCATATAAAAGCGCAAGAATAAAAGAAAGGATGACGACAAATTGGGCATAGCTTAAGCGTATTTTTGAAAAGCGTTTATCAAAAAGCTTCCAGCTGGCAAGAAGACCAATAATTTCTATCGCGTAGATCCATGTCAGTACACTGGTATTTGCATAAACAAAAAAGCTGTTACAGAATAATAAAATCAGGATAATAAGCGCAAGTGCCCAAAAAAAGCGGACACGTCTATAGACGCCTCTGGCAATCAGCAGAAGAATATAGCCTAAGATTAAAAAAGTGATGGTATTCACTTTTAAAGTAATATCATGAACAGACTCTTCTGAGAAACTAGTAAAAATACGATGAGAAAGGCTGTTATGAATAAACTCATTAGCATATAGATTTAAATCAGTGTGAGAAATGGCGCTTTGTATGTATGGAATAATGCCCAGTATCAGCGCCAAAAGTGCATTAAAACAAATTAAAATTGAGAGGATTAATGGAATATAAAAGCTAAGAAATTTCCCCTGAAAGTCGCCTTTATTCATTTTATAAATCAACTTGATGACTCTGTTTATATCTCAGTATATACCAATCACAAGCATTTTTGTTTTAAACACTGCAAAATGACATAAAAGCACCTATTGAGATGTATCAGTTATAGATAGCACTTCAAATAGTGCATGATTAATGAGAAATATACAATCTGATATTGAGCATAATTTGTATTTGATTATCTGAGAATGTCAGTATGATAAGTAATTAAATTAATTAATAGCGTGTAATGTGATGTTTAATTATGCAAGAGCGTTTCCACAGCCTGATGAATATCTAGATTCAGATGAATTAAATCGATCGGTTGGTGGGGGTGTGCTATGTCCATGGCTTTTATCTGACGATGCTCCCAAGGCCATAGAGGCAACTAAAAATGCTCGTTATAATCTGTTAAGAGCTCAGCATGGTGGTGGCAAAGCAATTAATAAATATCAATATCAAACAGAAGTGTTGGCATCAAATACATTAATTAATCGAGCGCAGGGAGATAAAGCAATATGGTTAATGAGTGCTGCATATATAGCCTTATCGAGTGGAGCTGAAAAAGTCTATATGCAAAGCGCGATTAGCATGGGCAGGTTCAAAAGCTCTTTAGATCGCTATAGTGGGATTAGTAATTTGCTATCTTATGATCTTCTTGTAAATGATCCAAGTATAGAAGGCACATATGCAATGACTCCTTCTCCTCGCTTTAGAAGCTCGATTTTAGTGCCATATGAGTTGGGCCATAAACTAAAAGCATCAAATGAGCAGCTAAAGCATGAAACACAAATCAACATTGTAGAGCTTCTTTATCATATTCTCGAATCATATGGAAAGAGAGACTTTAGATTATGTGAGTTGTTACCAAGATACAGACTTCCAAGGCCTATTTTATTTCAGACCTTAGTGAATCAAGGATGTAATGCTGAAGGGCACATGATTGACAGAAAAGATGAGGCGATTTATGCATTTTTTAATCGACAGGCAAAGCGTAATTTCTTAAATCATGTTGGTAGTGTGGGTGCTTCTGGAAGTGGAGGAAATATTAGAGACAAATTTATGGTGATTGCGACCAACCATTCGTTAAATTTGGGCGCAGTTGGGAAATTTAATAACTTCTTTGCCAATAATCGATTATTTAAGAGTAATCATAGTATTTGGGAGCTTAAATATATGGCGTTAGTATTTTCAAACTATGTTTATGCTGGCGTACAATCAGGTGAGATTAGTCGTAATTCAAGCAGTTATATTGCCCCTTATTTAAAAGACAAAAATAGATACCATAAATTGCCAGATGAAAATGCAGGTGGTGAATATAGAAACCTTAGAAAATACTGCTTTATCGCACAGATGTTAAATATCTACTCTCACAGTATGCATGTAAAACTGCCAAGTAGAAGAGAAATGCTCTCTCGCGCAGCTTATGAAATGCTAATTGTGTTATTTTGCGGTGGCATTGTTCAATCAAGTTGTAAATCAGGCAAGGACAGAGAGGGGCTTCTGAATGTATTTATAGATACGATCCTTATATATGTTGATCAAAAAGGGGCGTGCCCGGATTTGTCAAAAAAAGAAGTACAGAATGATTTTGCACAAGTGTTTAGTGATCTCTTTTATGCAGGAAATGTCACTGATATTGCTGCAATGAACGCGCTTTATGCCTACGGTATTAAAAATTTACATGGTATTTTGCCTGAATTCTTACAAAAAGAGCTACAAAAAAACATCCATTACAAAGCCATTAAAAAATCAGCAAAGTTAAATAAAGTGAAACCTGAGAAATTGGTGACAGATAATAATAATCTATACCCTGTGCATAAGCTTTCAAGGGAGGAAAAAGAAACGCTGCGTAATTCTATTTTAAGCAGAGACACAGCGCTAAATAGGTTAGAGAAGGATCTCGATAACTGTCTTACAGCATTGTATGGTGCGGAAGGTAATGAGCCAATAGATTATGTTACTCTAAATGCGATACATAGTCAGTTGCAAGCTAGTAGGAAAAGCTAAATTCACTTTGAGATACTCTTAAGTTGATCTTTAACACAATACTTCAAGCGGCTGTAGAGAAAGCACATAATTTATTTTTTTGATGAAAAAGTTATCTATTTTGCGTACAATGGTGCCGGTTATAGCACGTATAAATCATTTTTTGTATTTAACGCATAGCGCGAATGTAATAAGAAGTGATTTGCGATTGATATCAATATAAACATAAAATGCGTTAGATAGAGTAAATGACAGAAGTAATAACAAGCAAGCAAGTAGATGTATCAGAGGATACAAAAAACACACCTAAAAAAGCCGTTGCCCTGATTTCAGGGGGACTTGATTCAATGTTGGCAGCAAAGGTGCTTTTAGAGCAAGGCGTACATGTTGAGGGAATTAATTTTTTCACCGGATTTTGTGTTGAAGGGCACACCCATGCAATTCGCAAAAAGGATCAAACAAAGCAAAAGCGTAACAATGCACTTTGGGTAGCAGAGCAGCTTGGTATCAAACTTCATATTATTGATGTGATTGAAGAGTATAAAGATGTACTTTTAAACCCTAAATATGGCTATGGCGCCAATATGAACCCTTGCCTTGATTGTAAAATTTTCATGGTTAAAAAAGCCAAAGAATGGGCGAAAGAAAATGGGTTTGATTTTATTATTACGGGTGAAGTGGTTGGGCAAAGACCGATGTCTCAAAGAAAAGACACGATGCCTGTTGTCCAAAAACAATCTGGGATTGATGATTTATTGCTTCGTCCACTTTGCGCTAAAAACTTGCCTGAAACAAAGCCTGAGCGCGAAGGCTGGGTAGACAGAGAAAAACTACTTGGTTTTCATGGTAGAAATCGTACCCCACAGTTTGATTTGGCAGAGAAATATGGCTTTAAAGATTATGCAACACCTGCTGGTGGCTGCTGTTTTCTCACAGATAAACAATACTCTGATAAATTGGTTGATTTGTGGAAGGGGCGTGATAATAACCGTGATTATGATTTTGATGATATTATGCTTCTTAAGATTGGTCGCCATTTACGTATTAAGCCTGAATATAAACTTATTATTTCGCGTGAAGAAGGTGAGAATAACTTTTTAAATGGTTATAAAAGACAGTTTGTTTCTGTGTCAGTTAGCTCACATGGTGGGCCTTTAACCTTGATTGATGGCGTGTTTCCAAAAGAAGATGAAACACTTGTTGCTAAAGTGATTGGGCGATTTTCACAAGGGAAAAATGCCGATGAGGTAACGGTCGCTTTTCGTTATAAAGATGGTGTGGAAAAAGAAATAACCGTGAAACCATTTAGTGTTGATGAGATTAACCCAAATTGGTATGTGTGAAAATGAATCTAATTGAGCTTGATGTAAAGAACCTTCTGTGCCCGATGCCTGTTATTAAGACACAAAATGCACTTAAAAAAATGCAAAACGGGCAAGTGCTTAAAGTATATTGCACGGATCCGGGTGTCAAACATGATATCCCTGCATGGTGTAAAATTAATGAGTATGTTATCCTTGAGGCTTATGAGGAGAATCAAGTTTTTATATTTTTGATTGAGGCATAATTTATGGATGCAAGTTTGTTGAATGTGTTGGTGTGCCCGTCTTGTCGAGCTTCACTTGTTTATGATAAAGCGAACCAAAGGTTGGTTTGTAAGGCTGAAAAATTGGCCTATCCTGTAGTTGATGATGTTCCTGTGATGCTGGTTGAAGAGGCAAAAGCGCTAAGCTTAGAGGAAGTGAAAAAATATGGCTAGACATATTGTCATTCCTGTTCGTTTGGCTTCTACTAGACTGCCTAGAAAGGCGCTTTTAGATATTGCTGGAAAAACGATGCTTGAGCATGTTTATCACAAAGCATTAAGCTGCCATTTTGACAGTGTAACAATTGCCACAGACAGTGATGAAATTGTGAAGGTAGCAGATGGGTTTGGGGCTTCGGTTTGTATGACAAGTAGTGATCACCAATCAGGCACTGATCGCATTGCTGAAGCGGTAAAACAACTTGGCTTTGATGGGAAGGATATTATTGTCAATATCCAAGGCGATGAGCCGTTAATTCCTAAAGAGAATGTGCTTCAGGCAGCACTCTTATTAGAGCATAATTTAGATGCCAAAATGTCCACACTATGTGAAGAAATAACAACAGAAGCAGATATTTTTAACCCCAATATGGTTAAAGTCGTTTTTAATGCTGCTAAAGAGGCAATGTACTTCTCTAGAGCTCCGATTCCTTGGCAACGAGGGATTTTTGATCAAAATAAAGCAAGCCTTGGAGCGCATTATCGTCATATCGGTCTTTATGCTTATCGTGCTGATTTTTTGCAAAATTATGCGCAAATGGCTAAAAGTCCGTTAGAGCAAATTGAATCTTTAGAGCAGCTTCGTGTCTTATATCATGGCTTTAAAATTGCAATTGATATCGCTCAAGTATCCACACCTGCAGGGATTGATACGCTAGAGGATCTTGAAAAAGTGCGAGCATTTTTAAGTGAATAGCTTTAGTATTGATCCAAGGCTATTAGACTCAAGTTATCTTGTTTGTGATATGCCATTAAGTCAAATTCGTTTGTCGAAAAATGCACTTGTTCCTTGGGTGTTGATTATTCCAAAGACAGATAAGATAGAATGGTTTGAGTTGGATGAGCCAATGCAAATGGCATTGAATCGTCAAATCAATAGCATATCAGCTTTGTTAAAACACTTGGGCGCGGATAAAATTAATGTAGCGATGATTGGCAATGTTCTCTCTCAAATGCATATTCATGTTGTTGCTAGGAAGATAGATGATTACTGCTGGCCAGAAGTGATATGGGGGAAAGAGGCATTTCTCGCATATGATGAGAAGCAAAAAGAAGCGCTTATTACTCAGCTACAATCGCTTTTTAATCGCTAAGCTTATTGTTTAATACACTCTTTTAGTTCACTAGTCACCCAGTTGGATAAGCGAGTGATTCCCTGATAAATATTGGGCATAAATTCACTGATGAATTGCTCGGTTGAGATTGTAGTGATGGCATCAAAGTGATTCAGCACGTGCTCACCGTCATAATCTGTAATCGCAAGACGAAGACATAATTTATTTTCAGGAAAATAAAACTCGCTGCCAGCAAGGGTGGCAATATTAAGTTTCTCTAATAGAAAATGGGCAAGTTCATGGCTTGTTTGAATCCCTTTTTGGTAAAGCATCTCTTTAAAAGGTGTAAAGTCAACTAATAGATAAAATGCGCCTTCTGGAGAAGTGGATAAGATGCCAAGTTCTGTCATTTTAGCGTGTACATAATAAATAGCGGTTTGATGAATACGGGTACACTTTGCAAGATAAGCTGAAATCATAGCAAACTGTCCATAGGCATACAAAGCTGCATACTGAATTGGTGCGGATACGGAGCTATAGGTTTCACTAATGAGAATCTTCATTGCATCATATAGTGAGGATAGTGCATTTGGAATCAATGCAACACCAAGGCGATAGCCGCCGGCTGAGAATAATTTAGATAATCCTCCAGTTACAATGGTTCCCTCTGGGTAATAATAGGCAATGGATGTATGCACTTTATCACCAAAGACTACTTTGGCATAGATTTCATCAGAGATCACAATAATGCGATAGCGCTGACAAATTTCAGCAAGTTTTTTTAATTCATTATCAGGGTAGATGCTACCTGTTGGGTTATTCGGTGAGTTTAAAATTAAAACTTTTTGTTTTTGCTGTTCAATGGGAGAAAGGGAGGCGCAAAAATGTTGTAAGGTTTTGGCTGTTAAAGTGTAATTATCCTTTGAAAACGTCTGAAGGATATGTGTTTTTTTACCAAGGAGGGTTGCTTGTGGTTTATAACTCACCCAGCTTCCTTCAGGAATAAGTACCATGCCCTCAAGAAGGTACAACAGTTGAAATAAAAGCTCTTTGCTCCCAGGTCCAATAAGAACATTATTTTTGTTATAACCATAAGCAAACTCTTTTTTATAATAGTCAGCAACTGCTTGGCAGAGCTCGGGCAAGCCACTTCCCGGTAAGTAAGCTTTTTTATCAGCGTTTTCACTTAGTGCTTGAGTGATTCCTTTGGCAATAGGAAAAGGCGACTCTCCAAAACCAAAATGACAAATAGATTGACCCTCCCATTTTTTCTTTTTTGCCTTCAGATTAATGGCTAAGGTCGATGATTCTTTTAGCGCGGTGATTGTGGGATTAATTGCAGCTGACATTAGCGCTCCTTATTTGCACTTAATACTTTCTACCTATAGAAGTATTTTATGCCTTTTTAGCAATGAATAAAGGTTTGATTGAGACTAAAAGATAAAACTGACATTAGTAAAATAGCTTAATCCAATAAGGCAATAAGCAAAAGATAGCTGATCCAACTAAAAATAATCAAGCTGAAATAATATAATGCCAGATGGAGGAAGTGAGTTGATAAATTCAATAGAACCTTTAACTTTGTAGATACTTATGATTAATCCAATAAACCAATGGCTGGATTAAAAGAGAGAGTATAATAAGTACGATTAAATTTCGGATTAAATTGTCAAATAACAGCGTCTCGATATGTTGAGGATACTCAAGTACAAAGCCAAGATATAGGGTTGTATTGGAGGCAACACAAAGAGCAATCCCAATGCTGATGGTCGAGGCAAGAATAAACAAAAATCGCATTTTAAAATAGAAAAAGTTAAAAAGAATCAGCTCGATAAGCAAAAACAGCAAGGTTGATATAGCCCCTGCAACAAGGCTATGCCAAGCATTAGAGAATACAATAGAATAGGCGCTTGCCTCTTTGAAATAATCAGGGTAAGCAGTATATTGGCTAATGATTTGTGCATAGCCTGTCATCACAAAGCTTAATAAAATGCCAAGTATAAAAGTCAGCAAAAAGGTGCGATTATTAGCAGAATAGCTACGAATAACATTGAGTAATACTAATGCGGCAAGTTTCAAAAAAGCGCCACTGTACATCGCAACCCCAAATATAAGAATCATGCGGTGACCTATAATATTTGAGACTAACCCTAAAGTGATGATAATCGGTATCAAAATACTATTTAGCTTCCAGCAATTTAATTGATGCTGAAGCTTGATGGTATTCAGTGTGTTCATAGCTCTACCTTGGCATTTAAATATCTGGCAATACGGGGGTAAAGTGCTAAAAGAAACTTGTCTTTATATGCATCATTGGTGCTGATTGCACGAGCATTTTCAATCATTTCCTCAGCAATATTGCAAGCATCGATTTTGAGCTTATCAGTGCGGTCAAAGTAATGCCTTTGTAGGGTGATTTCAGATATTTTTTCCCTTTTGGCAGCTGATAGTTGATATGTGCTGGTTTTATATTCAACCATAATGCCATCTTTGGTAACAATGATATCACGAATAACAAAGTGCTTAGGTCGGTATTTGAGTGCTTCCAAATAATAGCTTAAAAAAGGTGATATCTTTCTTAACATGCCTGTCCCTGATGGTATTTCATTTACGCTGACGAGGTGAATTATATTTTTTAATTGAACAAAAATCAATTAAAATTTAGTCGAAGAATAGCATCCGCTTTTACACATTCTGTTGTTTTGAGTATCAATGCCTTTGATATTTCATTTCTAGGCGCTATTTGGCTTATGATCAGAGTATGGTTATGCTTTCATGTGGCCTCTGGCAATCGTTAAGGCAATCAATGAGATAATCGCTGCAAGTGAGAGATAGATTCCTGGAGACCAAATAACAGCTGTTTTTTCTATCAGATACATTGAAAATAAGGCAGCGCTGCCACCAAATATACCAAAGCCAAGATTATAGCTAATTGAAAGGGCGCTATAGCGTGTATTAATGGTAAATAAGTGGCTTAACATCCCCATGACAGGCCCAATAAAGCCAGCGCCAAGTATTGCAAAAAGTATCTGAACAATGAAAAAGCTTTGTGGCATGCTGTGCATCAGAAAATACAAGAGAGGTGAGGCAATAATCAAAAGAATGGCTGCAATCGACATCACTTTGTAAAACCCCGTATAATCGGCAACATATCCCCATATAATCGTAAAAACAGCAAGAATCATCATACCTACAGCGTTGATCTCAAGTGCGTAATGTAGATCGATATGTAAGTAATGATGGGCATAGGTGGGCATAAAAATAAATAACTGATAGACAATAAGCGGTGTCAGCCAGCAAATAAAAAAGCCAAGTAACATACCCAGTTTTTGTGTTTTAAATGTTTCAAGAATGGGATTTTTAGCCAAGGCATTATGTAATTTTAACTTTTCAAACTGAGGAGTTTCGCTGGTGTGTTTTTTAAGATAATAGCCAAGAATTGCAACAAAAATGCCTAAAATAAATGGAATCCGCCAGCCCCAATTAGCGAGTTGCTGATCGTTCAAAAAGCTTGTTAGTAGCGCGCCGACTGCAGCGGCTAAAAGCATACCAAAAAAGGCGCCAGCAAAGGTAATACCAGCTCCAAAATAGCGCCTTTGGATACCAATGTGCTCATTAATAAAGACAGCAGATCCAGTAAATTGACCCCCAACACTTAATCCTTGAAGCATTCTGACAAGAATTAAGATAATAGGCGCAATGATCCCAATTTGATGATAAGTTGGCATAATGCCCATCACAACGGTCGGTAGGCCAATTAAAATAACAGCAATGGAGACCGTTTTTTGTCGCCCGTATTTGTCACCAAAATAACCAAATACAATTGCACCTAACGGCCGCATTAAAAAACCTGCCGCAAAAGCGCCATAGACAGCTAAAATCGACACAAATTGGTTTTCAGCTGGGAAGAAAAGCGGCGCCAAAAAAGGCGCACAAAAGGCATAGACAACAAATTCATACCACTCTGATACACTGCCACAGAAACTGGCGATAATATTCTTTGTTTTGGATATAACAGGTTTGTTTTGATGCGTGTTATTGGGTAAATCTATGCTCATATTACTCCTTATTGTATATAGCATTATCCTCAAGGTATTGTATCGACAAGCAACAAAGCAAAAAAGGGGTGATGCCCCTTATTTGCAAATAAGCATTTACTGAATGATAAGTATTATTTTTACATGTAATCAATATTTTTTATTAAAAAAAATATTATCACCAGCAAAAAAATAAATTAATCTGTGAGTGGAAGGGAGTTTTCAGATTTCATTAGCGCATATCGCAAAAATATGCTGAACAATAAACAAGGAGGGTGTGATATGACAATTAGGTATTTACAGGATCAATCAAAAGCAGTTGCTAATCTTATTGTTTTATACGGTGAGGAAGCAAAAAAGTATGCCGAACAAATTCAAAATCTTGCCGGGCAATATGAGCTTAGAATGGCACTGGAGGAAAAAAGACAGCATCGTTTTGATGGCGTATTTGAAGTGGCTTATGGAATGGCAACTGTCGTTGCAACCTACTTTGGTGGCTCATTAGGGTATGCAATCATGACAAGCATTAAAAGTGTATATGATGCTTATCAAGTGAACGGCAGTATGAAAAGGAAAATTGCCAATAGTATATTATCTGGTGCAACTTCAGCGATTACAAACTATGTTATTGCCAAAACAGTCAGTAGTGACATTCGCGGATTTAGCATGAGAGATCCTGTGACAGGCGAGAGAAATTATAATCCAGACAATGAGATATATACTGCAAGATATAAAGCGCAAAATTGTATTAATGCATTTATTCAAACAATGATTCAACAAGGTGATGAAAAAGCGATAAAGCTCTCTAGTGCAAACGATGAGAAAAGTATTAAAGCACGCTTAAAATATTTGCAGGCAAATCAGCAAAAGTATGCAAACTATGCGCTTAAAGAGGCAATATTGATGATTAGCTTAAAGATTTTTCAGCTAAGAAGTTATCGGTTTAATCACTCAACAATGTTTTATTTTTCTGCGTCTGTACTGATGGAGCGTGTGGAGATTTCTGAAGATCATTTAGGGAAAAAAACCCGTGAGGTCTATGCACGGTTTTATAATGATCAAGATAAAATATTGGATTATGATAGCCAAAAAGCACAAAGCATTCGCGATGAGCTGATTAAAAAAGTGCATAAATCTGAAGTGCTGGCAAGGGGAACAACCTATGGCAGAAAATATAAAAAGCTTAATATTCAAGATGAAAAAGCAGATGAGTTTATTGTCTATAATAACGAGCAGGATCAAAGTAAGAATTTTTCGATTACACGGAAGTGTTTTTTTACGCTGGTTGATAGCCATCTTAGAATTTGGTCTTATTTTTCAGACTATACGAAATTTTTTGATAAAAAGTTAGGGGCAAAAGTCAAAGAGCAGATTATTAAACACATCCCAAATGGACATAATCAACAAGAGCACTGGCGTTCAATTTTGTCCAATGATATGAGAGTGAGAGATTTAGCTATTATCTATTTTATCTTTGTGTTACCGCAAAGTTTGCTTGAAGAGTCGCCAGCAAGTGTAACGATGACAGGGGTGGATCAAAAAAACATCACTATTCGTTATCTGTCAGCAATATATTTGGGCATACTAAGCGCTTGCTATTATTATCTTGAGTTCTACTCACTTCGCTATCGTGCAGCTGGCAGAAGTTCAATTAAGCAAAAGCATATTACCGAGGCAATCAATTATGTATTTGATTTTGTCAGTGCACAGCAAATCTTCTTATTTGCGCCCACAAGGCAAGTAATAGCAAGTGATAATTTATCACCTAGTGAGAGAGCAAAGCTGCAATACTATGGTTTGGATGATGCATCACTTGACCAGCTACATAACAACTTTCTTGATAATGATAGCTTGTATGATGTGTTTGATTATACCAATGTGATTGGTTTTTCTGAAAGTATTGTTCCTATTGATAAAGGCATCTCTGTAAATTTAAGGCAGCAATTGTGCCATTATGTGAATTTAAATTTGAAGTTGCGCTTTTGTAATTATGATAAAGAGGCAAATGTAAACAGGCGTCATAAGGATATTAATAAAGCATTTGTTGATGAATTTCCAGCACCAACAGAGTATGTCTCTCTTGGGAAAACAACACTATACAGTGCAAATTTAAATCAGTCGCAAGGAGATTTTCAAACAATCTCTCAGATGTATGAAGGGGTGCGTTATGTCTCAGGTGGTATTGGCGTAAGTAGTGGGAGAATTCAAGAGCGGGATGAGCATAATACGTATGGTAGCTTTGGCAGGAAATATTTGAATAAATCTATCGAGAGCCTAAATGATATGGTGGGCGCAAACAATCGAGACTGGCGTATTAACTCAACAGCGCGTTATGTTGCACTTCAAAAGGTGATGTTAAAAGAGCGTCTAAGCTTGCAGGCCTATCACCAGAAAAAAGCCTCCATTGAAGATGTGCTTGAAAATGTTGAAGAAACTTTAATGCTGCTGATTGCTGAGGTTTTTCAAAATCGAGAAGAAAAAATTAAAAAAGCACAATCTGAGCAGCGAGAAGCACTAGCGCAACAAAAAAGGGAGCAACGTGAGCAAAGACAAGCTGAAATAGAAGAAAGAAGAAGGCAGCAAGAGGAGGATCAAAGTAGGAAAAAAAGAATAAGAGAGGAGAAAGAACAAAGACAAGAGGATGACTTTTTAGAAACTTTTGGTCTCTTTGAGCAAAGGGATGAGGAGAGTTAATTTGGCGTATTTATTCTACATGTTAAGGCACTCTAGAATAGGTGAATTACATGGGTTCAAAATCAATTAAATGTAGTTCAATAGGATCACCAACTGGAGTTAAACTGGAGTGTCAACACTAATCCGGACAGTTTTCTTAAGCAAATTTAGATTTTCTCTCAAACTCTACAGGGGATAAATAATCATTATGTGTATGCCTCCTTTTACGGTTATAAAATACCTCAATATATTCAAAAATAGCTTTTTTAGCTTGCTCTCGTGTCTTAAAGTTTTCATGGTAAGTACATTCAGTCTTTAAGGTTCGAAAAAAGCTTTCAGCCACAGCATTGTCCCAGCAGTCTCCCTTACGACTCATGCTTTGTTTAATTTGATGTTGTTGAATGATTCTTCGGTGGCTTTT
>NZ_KB902239.1 GCF_000379445.1 Fangia hongkongensis FSC776 = DSM 21703 | reverse complement strand
GTCACACTGTTGCCATCTGTTAAGCTCACTGTGCTGCCATCCATTGTCAATGAATCAGCTGACTCCACATTACTGATTGTCATACTCATTGCACTGATCGTTTGACCGGATTCAACTGTCGAGATACTCGCCCCACTAAATAAACTTACCGATGCGCCATTTTCTGTAAAGGTTGGNTCTGATCCACTGGCACTTAACGTCGGTTCATCATTTAAAGCTGTTACATCAATTGTCATTGTATAGCTTGAGACACTGTCATAGGTGCCATCATTCACAGAAAATCCAAAACTGTCATAGCTTGAACCACTTTGGTTATTTGCTGATGTAAATGTTAATAAGCCTGCATCAATATCTACTCTTGAAATAACCTGATTTAATGTGACATCTGCACCATTTAATTGTAGCGAGCCTACGCTTTCAAGTGAGGTAATTTGCACGCTACTTAGTGTATCGCTATCTAGATCAGAGAAATTAAAGTCTGCTGCAGTTAAACTATAAGCGATATCCTCCTCAGCAGTAACCGTATTATTTGCAGCAGTTGGTTTTGTTTTAAAGCTATAAAATTGTCCATATATTTCTTCACCTAAAGAAATCTGTCCATCAGATTCCCAAGCAACAACCAATTTATTGTTATTCACAAGCCCTGCTACAACAGGGTCATCTTGCTCTCCTGTCGTATAGGTATTTACCTGAAACTCATTACCAAAGGCTGTACCACTTGAATCGTAGCGCTGCCCATAAATCCCATTATTATCACCATCAGCATTAGAGTCCTCCCATACCACAACAAAGCCACCATCTGCCAGTGCGCTCACTGAAGGGTCATCTTGTGTATTATTGATTGTTGTATTGACAACAAACTCACTCCCCACTTTGGTTGCGCTGGCATTATATAACTGTCCTACAACACCCCAACTATTCGATAATCCCGTTTCAGAACCTTTAGCCTCCCAAACAACAACAAACCCGCCATCATTTAATGCAGCGATATCAGGATCTTGCTGCTCTTTTGCCGTTGTGGTATTCACTAAAAACTCACTGCCTGAGGCATCACCATTTGCATCATAGGCTTGAGCATATACGCCTGTTAACTCACCATCTTGTGCACTATCTGCCTCCCAAACGACAATATAGCCACCACCAGATAGCTCAACCACACGTGCTTTTCCTTGATTATTTGCTGTGGTTGTATTCACCCTTATTTCACTACCAGATTTATTTGCACTACTGTCAAAGCGCTGCTGGTAAACATCCGTCCCAGAAGTCCAAACAACGACAAAGGCACTACCTGTTAATGCTGCTACATGTGGCTCAGTTTGACTGCCACTTTCTGTGGTGTTTGCTTGAAATTCACTACCCACCTTTGTCCCAACGCTATCAAAACGCTGACCATAGATACCTGTTTCATTGGTACTATCTCCAGCGTCTTGCCCTTCTGATGTCCAGACAACAACAAAGCCACCATTATCAAGCGCAGCAACACTTGGAGCATTTTGTGAGTCACTTGTTGTTGTATTTACTAAAAACTCACTTCCGGAAGTCGCGCCATTTGCATCATAAATTTGCCCATAAATACCGTCAACATCCCCATCATTATCTCTAGATTCCCACACAATCACATAACCACCACCAGTTAGTGCAACTGTTGCAGCCTCATCCTGATCTGTCCCTACAGTTGCACCAACTGCAAACTCTGCCTGTTCATCTGTCCCATCTGCATTATATACATGGATACGTACATCATCTCCAGCACTTTCTTCAGAATCCCAGACAATAATAAAATCCCCTGTAGATAAGGTAGCAATAGAAGGATGTGTTTGTGAATTTGAAGTGGTTGTATTTACCGCTAACTCACTGCCATTTGCAACACCTGATGAGTTAAACCTTTGTGCAAAAATATCTGTGTTATCTTCCCAAGTAACAACAAACTCATCACTTGCTAAATCAGACACTTTAGGGTTGGTAAGCTCAGTAGCGCTATAGGCTTTTAGTACTAAATCTCCTGTTTGATTGGTTCCAGCACTGTCAAATATTCTTCCATAAATGCTTGTTTCAGTATCATTTGCCGCATCTGAATGCTCCCAAGTTACAACAAAACCACCGCCAGATAATGCTGCAACAGCTGGTTCATTTTGTGCAAATGAAGTATCAACATTCACCAAAAACTCACTTTTTGTTACGCTGCCATTATTATCATATACCGCAGCATAAACACCATCTCCGCCACCATCTTGCCCCTGAGACTCCCAGGCAACGACAAAACCACCGCCTGTTAAGCCTACGATATCTGGATCATCTTGATTATTGGTTGTTGTAGTATTTACTAGAAACTCACTTCCTTGTGCAACCCCGCTACTATCATATCGCTGCCCATAAATACCATCAGTACTACCATTATCCTGTCCTGTTGACTCCCATACCACAACAAACCCGCCGTTTGTCAGAGCCGCTACCGCCGGTGTATCTTGGTTATCAGAGGTTTCTGTATTAACGCTAATTTCAGAGCCTTGTGCAACCCCACTACTATCATACCTTTGAGCTTTTATTTCATTATTACCTGAGGCAGAGCTTTCCCATACAACAACAAATCCATCATTAGATAATTTCACAGCATCGATGGTATCTTGAACACCTGAAGTATTTGTATTAACTGTAAACTCACTACCTGATTTATTATGTGTTGCATCATAGAGTTGCCCTTTAATCTCTCTTGAAGTGGTTGCCGAATCATAGCTCTCCCAAAAAACAGCATATTGACCGGATGCTAGATCAATAACAATAGGATCATTCTTATCTGCATTTGTTTGTGTATTAATAAGCGTTTCAGAACCACTTTTTGTTGGGGTTAGGTTACTATCTAAAAGTGCATTATATTTCAATGAGCTTGAGAAGATGCTGGATGACTCAATTGAACCTTTGGAATACTCTAGATCCCAATCCCCACCCAAATCACTTGAACCGGTTAAATCACTTGATGCAGTCACATCTGCCTTTACATATCCATATAACGCATTAATCAAACTCTCGCCTATTTCTCCCTCAGCTACATTACAACCGTAAAAAAGCAAATCCCCACCCTCTTTTATTGCACCTCCCCAAGTGCCAAGGGTGTCACTATAGGTGGCAATATTCTCTCCATTTAAGTTTGTCTCGCCCAAAGACAGCTCACCTTGCTGACCATGAGAGATAATATGCACAGCGTCAAGATTTTGATATTTTTGTAATAGCTCTGAGATCGCCTCCACACCATCTACATCACTACTAATCACCTCAATTGCCGCACCTTGTGGAATATCTTTTAATAACACCTCAACATCTTGAACTCGCTCATCAACAATAACCACTTCCTTATAGTGCTGATAGTGATCAAACTCATCTGATAAAATCCCTTCACTATCAAATGCTTTTTCTTTATCTTCACTGTCCACCACTGAACCTACATTTAACAGCATCTCCCCCGATGTGTCCTCAGCATTCTCAACTGCATCCACCGCAGTCACTAACATCGCACCATCATACATATACCTCGGCTCTAGGCGCTCTAAAAGCACATCATCTTTGTTATCTTGATGACAAGAGCCTATCTCACTACTCTCTTTTTTATGTTTTTGATGCTCTAGTTTCGATGTCTTTCTACGCATATATTGGTGACCTCATTATCATCAGCATAAATTGAGCCTAACTTGAGATTGGTATTAATCATTAAGTACATCAATGGCTCAAATTCTCACCTTCTAGTATAGAAATAAGTTAATGCCTTATCAAAATAGAATAAAATATATACTGCTTAGCAACATTGCGAGCAAAGCAACCTAAAACACAACCACCTTATGCCAAAAGACATATAGGTACTGATAAAGCCTGACGGCCAAAGATGAGCGCTGTGTATAAAGAAAGATACGCCCTTTTTGCGTTGGAAAATGATGATGGGTCTCTCTATCAAGTATCACAAAGCTCACTTGATACATATTACTCACAGCTTCAATTCCTTCTTTTGACTCTGTTGTAGGAATGCTTCCACCATAAATAGAGGCATGATAGCTCTGTAGGCTAAGTGGCGCAGACCCATAATAGTTATAACCAGTCCACTTCTCATTAATATGACTCACTGGATATGTTGCAATATGCCTTAGCTGTACCTTAATACGCCCTAAAGCAAAATTATTTGGAATGAAATATCCCTCTGTTCCTTCTTTCAAATAACGAAGTTCACTTTCATTGATATAAGCTGTTATTTTAATTTCATTTGGTTTATACACACTAAACATTGCTTGATTTTTTTTGAGCCATAGACCATTTTTTATCCCTGATTGAAATCCTGTTATCACCCCAGAGACAGGTGATTTAATGTTTAAAGTCGCTTGTTTTTTTTCAATTGTCTGTAATGCGTGGGTTATTTGATCAAGCTCCGATTGGATAATGGCCTTATTGGTGTTTTGACTTTGATAGACACCAATGTTTCTAAGCTTTATCACTAAAGCATTTTTCTGTGCTATTAGCTTCTCTTTTTGATAATCTAAATCTGGCATACTCAGTGATAACAACGGCTCACCTTTTGTTACACGCTCATTGTTTTCAACAAAAACACGCTTAATTTGCGCATTCTCTGGGGTAAAAATCACCTTATTGTAATAGCTTAACGTTGCTGGCAAATGGATAGAAGATGAAAAAGGAATAAAGCAGAGCACAATCAATAGTATGATAATCCATAAAAACATCCGTGTGTTTTTATTCCACTTAATACTTTCCTTCATCTGCAACCACTTGCTGATCTCATTAACAATAGGTTTAAGAATAAAAAAATAAATCTCAAGCAGAAATAATACAATACCCAGCGCTTTGAAAAATAAATGATAAACTATAAACGCAATGGCAAGGAATAATATAAAACGGTATAGCCATGTCATAAAAGCATACAGTATTAGTAAGCGCGCTTTACCTTTGGAAAATAACTCAGGTGGCAGAAAGCCAAAGCCGAATAATATCTCGCGCAATCTCCATCTTGTCAGTGCAAAGCTCCGTGTTTGCAGATTTCTCATCGCCATTAAATCTGATAATACATAATAACCATCAAAGCGTAAAAAGGGGCTGATATTAATCAAAATACTCGTTAGCAAACTATAAGTCGCAAGGAAAAAGCAAGCACTTTTAAAGGCACCATCTGGCAACAACATCCATAGCCAGAGCGCAATAATTGCAACATACAACTCCATCCAAATGCCGGCTATTGAAATTTTCAGCCGATTTTTTGAATCTTTCACTTTCCAGCTTTGCTGCGTATCGGTATATAGCATCGGGAACAGCACCAAAAATGCAACTCCGATCGTGGGCACTTTAAGTCCATATTTTTTTGATGCTAAGGCATGACCCAGCTCATGAATTGATTTTGCAAGTAACAATGCCAATAAAAAGATAATAATATACTCAAAGGAAAATAACTCAAAGAGGCTGTGGGTAAAGCTCTCCCATAAACTTTGTAATTGAATAATTGCCAATATGAGCAGAAACATCATGAAATAAAAAAAGCGCTTTGATAACAGCCATCCTATATACGCATACAGCTGATTTAGCATCTTTTCAGGATGTAAAACAGGGATACGAAAAAAAAGGTAATTTTTAGCCAGCTTTAGCCAAATACTCTGGGAGGTTTGTTTCTCCTTTAAATGATATAGTGCACTGATTTGCTCATAACTTTGATGTACTAAAGCATTTCTCAGCAAAAACTGCAGCATGTCTATAATCCGCTGTTCACTAATCTCTATATGACAGCGTGATTTTATTTGTGCAATCAATGCTTGAGAAGAGCGCTGCCAATGTTTAATAATTTGATAGCTCTTCCAGTCAATATGAAAATACTGATTATTTAAAGTGTCCTCTATTACCCAAGTTGGCGCCCCTTTATAGTCAATACCCCCTTCATAAATGCAAATACTCTTTCGAAGCGAGGGAAGTACATCGGGCAAGGTATTTTTCATATTACCACCCGAAATACTGCCTGACGGCCGTTATGGGTTTTCTAAATAGATAAAAAAATAAACTAACGCGACTGCCATAGAGCTTTGCTGTGCCCTGTGAGCCAATCCTTGGCAGATGATTTAAATGCTGAGATGACTTATGATCAAACTCAGCAATTACAGGATAGGCAAGTATATTCTGTGGTCCTATTTCAGCATGTATTCCCACTGATTTAATGGTGGCATCAATGGCTTTTAATGGATGATTATTCAAGAACAAGGAAACTTCATCTCCCGCTTTGAAGTTTAAATAATCATCAACAGGTAGCCAAACTTTTATCTCAACTTTCTGAGGGCTGGCAATTTCCAATACTTTCTCACCGGTCTGAACGGGTTTGCCCTCCCACTCATATGGATCATTCATAATGACAATGCCTACACTTGGAGATGTGACATCCGAGCGTAATAACTTCTCCTTGGTATAATTTACTTCAATTTCTCTTTCATTACGCCTTAGCTTTAAAATCTCAACTTCAGCTCTGTTTTTAACATCCTTAAATGAGCTATGTACTGCCTTTTGATATTCCGCATTGGCTGTTTCATAAGCCCCCTTAGCTGCAAGTTCAGCATTTAATAGATCTCTTTGATCTAATAAAAATAATCTCTCTCCCTTATTAACCCATTGATTTGGCTTCACATATACCTTATCGATCACCCCATCAAGCGGGGTAGCAATAATATTTGGATCTTGCGCAATGATTTCAGCTTGTCCAAGCGCACTTTGTCTGACTGGAATAAACATGACAAGAATCAGAACAACCAAAGCTGACAACAAAAACTTTTTATTTCTGATCAGCCGCTTATACCTTAAAACACTATATCTTTTGGCCTGATATAGACTTTGCCATAGGTGATTATACCCTTGATATATCATTGAAAAACGCTGGCAGTCATTGTCATTATATTCAGTTTCATTGAAGAAAATCGCCCCACCAATAATCTCATCAGATACACTCGTAAATGGGGCAAATAAAAAATGTTTCGTTTTTTGATCGTGCCAACTTTCCTGAGTAGATTGACTTAACTGATCGGCATTAGCTGTTATAAATGAGCTTTGTGTATTATCAGCTTCTATAAAGCTTGTGGTTTCTTTTTTTGTTTTTAACAGCTCTTTTGCAAGCGATTTGATAAAAAGTGAGTAAGGTGCATTTTTGTCAATCTCGACAATATCTGAAATGGCAAGAATATTGATCGTGCTTTTGCTATACACTTCAAATACGACACTGTTTTCATATGGCAAAACATTGACACTTTGCTGCGCGATGGTAAAAGAGAGCTCTTTGAGTGTTTTTTGACGAAATAAGTTCTGATAGAGCGTCAAAAGATCTAATAGTTTATCGCTCATTTCTCTTTCGCCTTATCATCACTATTTTCCATTGCATCAACCTTGAAATGGGCAACACCTGACATCCCAGAGAAAAGCGTATAACCTGAGCTGTCACCTAGCTTTCCAATCACAAGCATCGATTGACTAGCTGGATCAATGCGACCAATGATCTTGGTAATATTCCCTGTAAATATGTGGGCATGAACTTCCTTCAATTTAAGCTGAAATTGACTCCCAATTTTTAATTGATTTAACCACTTTGATGGCAAGTACATTTGCACATCCAAATCATAATTATTGACAATACCAATCACAGGATCATCTGCTTTAACCACTTCATTATTATTCGCAAAAAGCGCAATAACTTCCCCTGAGTAAGGTGCATAGATTGTGCAATTTTTTTGTTTATTCTCCCAAATAGTTAAATCTGCTTTGATTTGATCGTATTCACTTTGACTTTTCGCAAGATCAATATCACTTATGCCGTTTAATTGCTGCAACTTTAGATTACTTCTTAATGTGACCTCTGCCAGTTTGAGCTTTGCCTTGATTTTACTTATTTCCGCCTCAATATGTGTGCAATCAAACTGGACAAGTTTATCCCCCTTGTCAAACTGATCTCCTGCTTGATAGTATATTGCTGTTATCTTTGCAGTAACATCACTTGATAGCTCAGCCTCATTGACAGGAATTAATGTTGCATACGTCTCAATCTGTAGCGCCTTTGCATATACCAGCTTACAAGATAACAATACAACAGCGCCCACACAGAGCATCTGCTTAAAAATCTCTTTTATACTGCTATATCTTATACGCACTGATATTCCCTAAAAATATTACTTCAAAGCCTTCTATAATCTGCTACAACGAGCTTATTTATCTTTAGCTTTTTGCTCTTTCACATTTAATATTTATTGCTTCTCTACTGGAGAGATATTTTGATATTCTTCTTCTACCCATTGATTAAAATCGCCTGTACTTTGAGCTTTAAGCGTTTTATTCACCTCAACTGTTAATGCTTCAAGAGATAAAAAGCTTGATTCAGGTGGCAGTAAATCTAGTCCAATTGACTGGTAAAGCTTCGATAAGGCTTCATATGCTTCAATAAAGGTTACTTGCTCATTAAACTCAGCATTGAGCGCATCAACACCACGTCTGACAATCTTCTGTTGATGAGAGAGTTTATGTTTTGCCTGCGCTTGAGATAAAGCATAAAGCTTTTGAGTGGCACTCGCTTCTTCCTTAGCATAGCGATACTCTTCCTGCCATAATACATAACTTGTGTAGGCAATTCGAATCTGAGTTAATACAGTGATGGTGATGGTTGCTTGTTTTAACTTCTGATACGTTACACCATTTTTTGCAACAGCGATTGCAGTTGGTCCTTTAATAATCGCACCGAGTAAGTCGACACTCGCGTTAATTGCGCCGCCCATCCATTCCTGATTTAACATAAATTTATTACTGGTGTAATTATATCCATAAGAGAAATCAAGTCCTGGCAACATTTCCAATATGGCACTTTGAATCCCTTTTTTAGCAATATTTAACTCATACGATGCACTACGAAGCTCTGGGCGATAGATAAGCGCAATTCTATCAAGCTTTTTAAACTCAGGTTTAAGCTCTGGCAAACTCGAGAAATTTTCCACTGGCGAGCTGAGTATCATGCGAGTGCCCATCGGCGCATTAATTAAACGAGATAGATGATAATATGCATCTGAGATTTTCATGAGTAATTTGTTTGCTTTACGAACTGATTTAATAAGCAAATTTTGATAATTCAGCTCAATCTCATTTGAACTTAGCTTTTGATCTGATGCTTCTTTTGATGCAGCAAGCGCCTTCTCAGCCAATGTTTTAACATTAATAACCTTATCTTTAATCTCTTGTGCCGTCCATGCTTTCCAATAAGCTGTTATTGTCTCTTGAATGATTTTTTGGGTGATTTTTCTGCTTTGCTCTTTGGCAATCATTACACGGTTAGCCTGCTGCTGAGCTCTTGTATAGCTCAAACCAAAATCTAAGATATTCCACTGTAGGCCAACAAAAACATCCCTAACTTCTCTTGGTGTGGTACTTTGCGTACCATCAATAAGACCACCGGAGCTACTCACCAAGTTCTGTATTTGATCATTGTTTCTAAAAGTATAACTTCCTTCAACGTTTAACGCCGGCAGCATTTGCAAGTATGCCATCGTTAAATTGCCGTTTTGCAACATTAATTCAGCCTGCTGTAATCTATACTCTAGGTTATATTTAAGTGCACGGGCAATTGCCTCGGACAAGCTTAATTTTTCACTCAGCTTTGTTTGCTTTGTCCAAATCTTATCTAATCTGCCTTGTGTGTTTTTTAACTGTGTTTGATTGTCAATCGCTTTTGGCGTAATACTACAGCCAGAGATAATTAAAGCACTTGATAACATCAATGTAACAGTTTTATTCCAGATCATATCAGCAACATAGCTCATTCCCTAGTGCCTTTGAGCATAGATAACAATGCCCCTTTTTTCAAATTTTTACTCTATTTATGACAGATGCTACAAATATGAATCAAATATATTTCGACAAACAAAATCTAATGATTTAATCTATTGAATAAGCCATCAAACTAAAGAGAATGATCTTATGCAGAAATACATTTTCACCTGTATCGCTTTTTTTATGGGAGTCAGTGCCTCAGTAGCAGGCACTTTAAATGTCACTATTAAAAATATCAATAACACAAAGGGGCAAATTATCACGGCTATTTATAATAAAGAAGATGGTTTCCCTAAGGCTGAGGATAAATATAAGGCCACTAAATCCAAACCTATCCTGTCAAACACCATTACAACCAGCTTTACAAACCTGCCTGCAGGAAAATATGCTGTTGTGAGCTTTCATGATGCTAATGATAATGACAAGCTTGATAAAAACTGGCTTGGCATGCCGACAGAGCAATATGGTTTTAGTAACGGCGCTACAAAACCTAACTTTCAGCAATCTGCTATTGTGATCAAAGCAAATGAGACAAAGTCTGTTACGATCACCCTAAATGATGCCTAAGATTAAGGGATTTTATCAAATGTAGTTGAGTACACATTCATTAGCTCTTGCATATCTGGTGCAATATGCTTGGCAGTTTGCTCTTTCTCTAAAAGTAGCTTTAGACGCTGTGGAAGCTCAACCTTTTCCTCTAGAGCAGGTTCAACAACATCATTAAACTTTGCAGGATCTGCCGTTGCCACCATGATATAAGGCTTTAGTTTTTCCTCAGAGGGTTGATTTTCTCTAGCAAAAAAAGCCGTTGCCGTATGGGGACAAGCGATATAATTATATTTCTCTTTGGCTTTTTTGATTGTCTCTATAATCTCTGTATCCGCTGCTTTATAGCTTGTAATCGTTGCTTTAAATGCATCAAAACTGCCAAGTAATTTAGATAATCGCTCAAAGTTACTGGGCTTGCCAACATCCATAGCATTCGCCAGCGTTTCAATACTTTTCTTATTAGGCATCAGCTGTGTCTGAAGATACTCCCCAATGACATTATTTTCATTTTGACTGATCACAATATCCCCTATTGGCAGCCCCATTTTTTTTGCCCAAAAACATGCCGTGACATTACCAATATTGCCAGAGGGGACAATATAGTTTGCCTGTTTTTTATGTTTTAGATAAAACTGCCACGCACTATAAGCATAATAAGTCGACTGCGGCAAAAGACGGCCAATGTTAATGCTATTTGAAGTATTTAGATATGTTCTTTGATGCCACCAGTTCTCTCCAAAAGCTTCTTTAACGAGTCTTTGGCAATCATCAAAATTACCCTTTACAGATAAGGCAAGCACATTATCGCCCCAGCAAGTAATTTGTCGCTCCTGCCTATGTGAAATTTTTCCCTCTGGAAACATCACTACCACATTAATATTTGGCTTCTGGTAAAAAGCAGCTGCCACAGCAGAGCCTGTGTCTCCTGAAGTTGCCACCAAGATGCTGAAGCTTTTATTCGATTTTATCTGACTTAAACATGAAGCTAAAAAGCGCGCCCCAAAGTCTTTAAATGACAAAGTTGGACCGTGAAAAAGCTCTAAAACATAATTATGCTCATCAAGCGTGATAACAGGCGCTTCAAATGTAAAACTCTCTTTACAAATTTGATGGAGCTTCTCTTTTAATTCATCCTCATTAAAAAAAGGTTTCAGTAATTGACAAGCAAAATCTGGATAGCTGATATTGGGGTCTAGTGATTCCCAATCAAATTGCGGAAAATACTCAGGGATATAAAGCCCACCATCTTTTGCCAACCCCATTTGGAGTGCTTCTGACAAATTAACTTTTAATTCTGAATTACGTGTACTGACAAATTTCATTATTTCTCAACCTTACTCTCTATATAGCCACCATCACAATTAAGCGATGATATATAATAATTGACATTAATTTGACGCTCTAAAAAGACATTATCCATTGCCTTAGCAATCTCACCAAGCGCGCCTTTTGTGCTGGCAATAGCAAACACAGCAGGTCCAGAACCTGAAATGCCAACGCCAATCGCTCCTTTATTTTTTGCTGCCTCTTTTAGAGCATCAAATCCCGGAATCAAAGACTTTCTTCTAGGTTCAATCAATTGATCTTCAAGTGTATCTTGTAACAGCGAAAGATTATTTGTATATAATGCGCTGATGACACCTGCAAGATTTGCACATTGTTTAACAACATCGCCTATAACATAAGGTGCCTCTAAGAGTTTTCTTGCCTCTTTTGTTTTGATTTCAATCTCAGGACAAGCAATCAAAGCGTAGAGTCCTAATGTTGGCAATTTCACAAACTGGCATGGTTTGGAGCTTTGAAGAAGGACTAAACCACCGAACATAGAAGGCACTGCATTATCGCCATGATAAACACCCCCTGAAATTAAACTCTCACCATATATTGCATAGTCAATTAGCTGATCTTTACTCAAAGGCGCATCTAAAAATGCATTCACAGCTAAAATAGCCGCAACACTTGAGGCAGCAGAGCCACCAATACCAGAGCCCATAGGAATGCCTTTATCGATGCTGACATCAAAGCCAATAGGTAAATTATAATCTGCTAAGAACTTTCTTATCACTGCTGTAGCAACATTTTTCTTTACATCTAAAGGGAGCACTCCCTCTGGCACCACCCCTGTTATCTCTTTAATATGAAGCTGATCATCTTCTCGTCTTTCAAGTGTGACACGATCGCCAACACCAGCCACGGCAAAACCAATTAAATCAAAACCAACTGCAAAATTTGCGCTACTTCCTGGGGCATAGGCTGTTACCACTTGAAGCTTATCATTCACTTTTATCATTTATCACAATCCTTTTTAATGCTAAATCACATCCTGTTAACCAAAGAAAGCACATCGCCAAATGCCCCTGCTGCTGTTACCTCCGCACCAGCACCGGCGCCTGTGATAACCATCGGTGAGTGACAGTAATAGTCTGAATATATCAAAACCATATTATCTGCATTGGATAAGCCGGCAAATGGACTTGTATTTTCACACGCTTGCACGCCAACTGAAATCTTACCCTTAGCATCAATTTCACCGATAAAATGAAGTGCTTTTGCTTTTTGTTTTATTGCCAATAGCCCGTCAGTAACCTCTTGATCATAATGCTTTATTTCTTTTAAGAACTTAGCCAATGGCACATCCTGTAGCGCCTTAGGTGTCAGGTTTTGCACATCGATATCAGAGAGCTCAATCGATAGACCAATTTCTCTTGCCAAACACACCACTTTTCTTGCAACATCCATCCCTGATAAATCTTCTCGTGGATCAGGTTCAGTATAGCCTTTTTCATATGCCAGCATTAAACTATCAACAAAAGTTTTCCCCTGATTCATTTGATTAAAGATAAAGCTTAATGTTCCTGAAAACACCCCTTGAATCTTATTTATTGTATCACCACACAACTGAATAGTTTGCAAAGTATTAACAAGTGGCAAGCCAGCGCAAACATTTGTTTCATATTTAAAACTGACATTATTATCAAGCGCAACTTGTCTTAATTCACGGTAATACTCCATACTTTGTGTGTTAGCATGCTTATTTGGGGTAACCACATGAATACCATTATCAAGAAACTCCAAATAATGCTCTGACACTTCCAAATTTGCACTGGCATCAATAATCACCTTCTGTGCTACAGGGGTATTTAATAGACTCTGGCTCATTAAAGCTAAGTTTGCCTTTTTCTCTGGGCTTTGAAGCGCTTCATGCCAGTTATCCAATAATAAGTTCTCCCCTTGAATAAACCTTTTTGAATTCATCATACAGACAACACGAATTCGCAAGTTCTTCTCTAGCAAGCTTAAATATTGATTTTGCATCTGTTCAATCAATACCTTACCCACATTACCAACACCAATGATCCCAATAGCAAGCTCAATAACCGGTGCATTTTTCGCTTGTGCATGAATTAATTTTAATGCTAATGCTTCATCAGATTCATGCACTGTAACGGTAATGCTTCGCTCTGAGGAGCCTTGCGTAATCGCATGAATATTCACTTTTGCATCAGCAAGTGGTTTAATCACTTTCGAGAGTGCACCTGGCTGAGAACGCATTCCATCACCAACAGCGGTAATCAGCGCATAGCCTTTATCACAGTAGATATGCTCAATATCTCCCTTATCAATCTCAGCCTTAAAGCCTTTTTCTAAAGCTCGAACTGCTTTATTGGCCATTTTACTATGTATTGCAAAACAAATAGAATATTCAGAGCTGGATTGAGAAATCATCATGACTGAAATACCATGTTGCTCTAAAATAGAAAACACCTTTGCTGCAATACCTGAAACGCCAATAATACCAGCGCCTTGCAAGCGCATTATTGCAACATCAGCAGTGCTTGTCAGCCCTTTAATCCAGTACTTTGCCTTTGAAGGCTCTTTCAGTGGATGTGTGATAATTGTTCCAGCATTTTGCGGATCAAAACTACTTTTAATATAAATGGGAATTTCTTCTTCCATCATTGGGTTTATGGTTAATGGATGCACAACTGAAGCACCAAAATAAGCAAGCTCCAATGCTTCTTTATAAGATAATCTTTGAAGCTGCCTTGCCTCCGGCACTACTTGTGGATTGGCGCTATAAACCCCTGCAACATCTGTCCAAATAATGAGTTTTTTTGCTTGTAATAACTTGGCAAAAATTGCTGCCGAATAATCACTGCAATTCATCCCTAAAATGGTTCTTTGCCCTTCTAGATTCTGTGCAATAAACCCAGTAATGATGTGTACTTTAGTTTCTCTATTTTCTAGAGATGCATTTAAAAGACTTTGGCTTTTTTCCCAGTCAACACTGACAGGAAAACTGCTATCATCAACATAAAGAACATCTGAGGCATCAATAAACTCTGAATGAATTGACTGGCTATTTAAATAGGCATTTAGCACCCTTGCAGACCATAACTCACCAAAGCCTAAAATAAAATGCTTCAGTGGCTCCGCGCAAATTTTTGTCAATGAAATTGTTTTTAACATTTGTGAGATTTGTTCAATATCCTCCCTGAGGATCGCATCAAGGTGATTTTTTTGTATACCTAGCTTTTCTATAATATCTAAATGTATCGATAATATTTGCTTTAAACTCACATCATACGCTTGCACTTTGAGAGCAGCATCAATGGATTGCTGTAACATTCGCGTAGTTTTGCCAATTGCAGAAACCACCACGGTTTCATTTATCCCACTAATAATATTCGCAATATTCTGGATTTTTTTGGCATCTGCTAAACTACTTCCTCCGAACTTATGTACAACATGTCCCATTGTGTTTTAACCTTCTTCATTTTATTTTCCTGAATTTGCTATCAAAATTCAGGTTGATTGATTTACATGGAATCTACAGTTTTACCAAAGCTATTGGCAAATAGATACACTAAGATGCTAAAAAATTTCATTTTAGATCAACGCCAAAGACAAACACTTCTTTTACGCTATTTTCTTCATAGTGATCATGTTAAAATGCGAGCATAATTTCACATATAGGTTATCAACAAATGGCAACTGTATTTTGCAACAAATTACAAAAAGAAGGGGCTAAACTTGCCTTTCAACCGATTCCTGGCAAGCTTGGAAAGAGAATATTGGGCGAGATATCACAAGAAGCGTGGTCAAAATGGCTAGAGCATCAAACCATTCTTATCAATGAATATCGTTTAAATTTGCTTGAACCTGAGGCTAAACAGTTTCTTATGACTGAAATGGAGAAGTTTTTATTTGGCGAAGGATCTGAAAAGCCAGACGCTTATTCCAAACCAGAATAATCGAAGATAGCATTCACTTCACCTTAGAGCACAAACATGTGCTTAGCATGGTAAGCGCCCATCTGAGTCACCCATAAAAGCGTTGTTTTATTAGGAACGATGTTTATCTGATATTCGCTTCCGTGAATATCAACTGCATAATGACCTTTGGCAAACTGTTTTTCATATAATTGCACATTATTTGGCAACAGCAGCCAGCTTCTTTGATCTGCTTGCGCGGTCACAAAGCTGTAAATAGAGCCAATTAAAGTTCCCCAGCCTCCTGCTTTATTACTTGCCTCTAAAGTAGCGAGTGATTTGATCACCAAACGAATCACCTCTCGTGTGATAATAACCGAATATTCCTCAGAGAGTGACTTTGTTGCCATTTGTGTCGTATTCACCAAAATAGCTGAGCGCCCTTTAGATTTAATTTTACCGTTTTCAGTTACATAAATGCTTGCAGGCGGTAGTAATGGATAGTGTGATGAGTAATAAGGTACAGCAATCTCTTGAAGACCCAATCTTCCTAAAAATAATGGCAGTTTAAATGCTGATTTTGGCTCCACAAACCCTTGCTCATAAATAATGACCAAGCGCCCTTTATCAACTTCATATGCCTGACCGCCATCAAAACCTCTTTTGATTTCCTGATAGGTACTCTCAACATAAGGATTATCCGGTAGAAGTCTTTTGGCATCTTTAATCGAGACAAAGGCATTGTTAAAATTATTATCAAACGCCTGATATAAAATAGCAGCTAAATAATAGCCAAAACCATTTTCATAAGCATTTTCAATTTTACTTGCTGCCTTAAACATTGCTGTTAGCTCTTTAGATTTATCAAGCCCTAGCTTTTCTTGCGAAATCCCAACTTGGTCTGTTTTTGCTTTGTATTTTGATTGCAAATCGCCAGCCATTAGCTTTTGTTGATACGTCCAATACTGTGCATTTGTAAGCTGTCTGATTGCAACCAAAGCACCACTTAAATCATTTTCTGCCAGATAATTTAAAGCTTGGTAGGGATACAAAAAGGTCATGGCATAATCAGGTACGCTATAAGGTAACTCACGATCATTTGTCAGAATCGCACCTGCATTTTGCAAAATATGTGACACCTGAATTTTAGCGGCCATTTTGCTAGTTGCCACTGAAGAGATGACTTTCTCATACGCTTCTTTAGAGCCTTTATAATTCCCATTTAATTGATCTAGGCGCCCTTGTTCCAACAGATAAAGCTTGCCATCTGGCTTTTTGCCCATCTCATCAACAAATTGCTTCTCAGCGCCTTTAGCATCACCTTGATCAAGTGCTGCTTTTGCTTTTGCCATTTTATTTGGATAGGCGCTACTGAAGGTTGCGCAAGATGAAAGTAACAACGCTGATAATATTAACAGAAAAACTTGAATAAGAGAGTAACTTTTATATCGCATTATTGTTTCTTAAGCTGTTGATAACTTGATACACTTTCTGCTAATTGGCTCGCTGCTTCACTCACCAAACGATTTAAAACATCATCTTTTGTGTTCATTGGATCTTGAAGTATTTTATTCACCTCATTTGGCGAAATAGATGTACGAATATTATCCGTTTTTAACACTTGCATCGTTGCAGTTTCAAGCAATCTGTAATTGACAGTCATTTGCACATGCCATTGACTAAAATCCCCACCATAGAAGTCTTTTTTCACTTTTTTAAAGACCAAACGCTGCACATTGCCAACCAGCAAATAATCTGCACCAACTTGAGCACCAAAACGTGCCTTTTGTTCACTTGATGTACGATTTGAGAGAATTAAAGCCATTTCTTTTTCATAGGCCTTTTGGTCGATATTACTTCTATCCATCACACGAAATAATGAAGATGCAGTGAGTTTATTTTGTATGTCTTGATACAGAAGATCCCTCAGTTGAAGTGGGTTTAGCTCTCCTGATACGCTGCCGGGTGAAAATTGAAATGGCAAAATAGCCAAGGTATTTTTCTGTTGCTCTTTTTTAGAAACTAACGATGTATACTCTGAATACGTCACCTCAACCGTTACCGTCCAAATTTTATCTTTCTGCACACTTTTTTGAACACGGTAGCTATCGATCACCCCACCTGTGGCACTTCTAATGGCGGAAATAAAACCCTGTGAGTTTAGATATGACTCTACAGGCATTTGTACGCCATCAATAACAACAACGCCATTTGTAACACTCAACTTATTAAAGATGGCACAAACAGCATCAATTGAAACCCCCTTAACTTGGCCAATTGATTGTGTTAAGGCTTGCTGAAGTGCATCTTGGTATGTTTTCCCATATGCTGTGGTCATAGTTGTTTTTTGCGTGATATTCGCCGCAGAGTAAAATGGCAACAAAACGAGCACCAACATCATTGTGCGTAGTATTAATTTTTTAGTCATATTCTTAGAATCCATTATTTAAACAATATCAGCTATCAATTGATGGCTTTCGTCTCATTTATGCTTTGACAATTAACTTACCTGTATTTTTCCCTTCAAATAGCATTGCTAAAGCTGTTGGGAGGTTATGAAATCCATTAATAACGGTTTCATTATATTGGATTTCTCCTGCTTTGAGCATTTTGCTTAAAGCACTAATCATTTCTTGATTTCGATTCGCAAAATCACGGGCAAGAATTCCTTGAAGTGTTGCACGTTTATAAAGCATCTTATGCAAAAACCTTGGCCCTAGCTCAGGATGATCCAAGCCACCAGAATATTGTGAAATTTGCCCACAAATGACGATTCTTGCCCTAACATTAATATTATTAATTACCGCATCGGTAATGTAACCACCTACATTATCAAAATAGACATCAATACCATCGGTGGCAATATCTTGAATGGCCTGATTCATTGCCTTCAAATTATCATGCTTCTTGTAATCAATAACAGCATTAACGCCAAGCCTTTCTTTGAGATATTGGCATTTCTCTTCTCCACCAACAATACCAATAACATTACACCCAGCAAGGCATCCAAGCTGGGCAACAATAGAACCAACAGCACCAGCTGCTCCTGATACAATAAGAGTTTCCCCAGGCTTTGGTCTACCCGCATCAAAAAGTCCAAAATAGGCAGTTCTTCCTGGCATCCCAAGAATACTTAAGGCATAAGATAGCTGATGGATGAGCGATTCATCTATGGGGGTTACCTCATTGCTTTTGCACTTGGCATAGCTCTGCCACCCGCTATAGGAAAGCACTTTATCTCTGACAACAAGATTGCTTGTTTTATCATTGATCGCAATTACTTCACCCACTACACCACCCAATTGCACTGAGTTTAACGGATGAGGCGCCTCCCAGCTATCTTTGGCTGATTGCTGGATTCTCATGTATGGATCTACAGAGAAATAAAGTGACTTAATAATCAGCTCTCCTTCCTGTAAATCGTCACTATCTAAAACCTCATCTTCTTCTAAGGTATAATTACTTTTTGATACTTTTGCATCAGGTCTTAGTGTATATAGCCATTTTTGATTATTAATTTTCATACATCACACTCTTAATGTCATTGGCATTTAGCATCCTAATACATGAATAAGCTTTACCAGCCAAAGCTACTGCGTTTTTGCACTTTGCGAATTTGTTTTTGATCCTGCCAAATAATCACGCCTGTTTTAATATCAATCATTTTAAGGGTGATAAGATAAAAGAGTGACTGCTGATCAGAGTTCATTGATTGCATATCAGCAATGCTACCATATATCATGTACTGAGCACCAATTTGCTGCCCCATCTTAGTCGCTGTTTTTTGATCCACCATGCCTGACTCAGCCTGATAGTCCATTTGCTGCTTCATCTGTTTTACCTGAGACATATCAGTAAATCTAAACTTGCCACTGTTAATGACTTCTGTAGAGACTGTGTTTGCTAACATATTTGTATTGATATGCTCTGCCGTTTCATTTCTGATTGTGCTGAAGAAAACAACCGGCTGCTTTCCATCTGCTGTGATTCTAGCAACAGCTGGGGAAGACATCATCCCTGAAACCATTTTTTGCGTTGTTGTTTGTAGATCTGTGGAGTTAAAATTAATCGAGGTTGTATCAACACCTTGTGGATCAACATAGCTGACATTCGGGTTACTGGAGCAGCCTGCAATTAAAAGTGCAGAAACACCTGCAATAGATAGTGTGCTGAGTAATTTTAGTTTTTTCATCGATAACTCCTATTATCATTTGATATCAAAATTAAAAATTAACTGTAGAGAGTTTAATGCAGCTGAATCAAAATAAAAAGCTTAATCATCCATCTTGTTCAGCATTTAAAATGGCAAGAACCGCCTGTTGATTTTGACTTTTCCCCTCTTTATGAGAAGAAGTTTTTACCTCTAGTGTCTTATCTAGATTATAATCATAATTTTGCAGATAGGCATTTCGTATTGCAACATATGGATCAATCGAACTTTGCGCTAAGTTCTGATAGGTTGGCAAGTAGGCAACGCCTTCATTAGCCTTATACACACCATAAGCACTCCAGCTAATAAGCGGCGGTGCAACCGCAGAGTAACTAATCGGGTTAAACACAGTATCAACCAATGAGCCTGCTGAATTACCAAACGTGCTTGGCCCAAGAATTGGAACAACAAAATAAGGCGAATAACGATATCCCCAATAGGCCAAAGTAAAGCCAAAGTTTTGTGTTCTTCTTGGTAGACCCATCGTTTTAGCAACATCAAATAAACCAAAAACACCAAAAATGGTATTTGCCACAAAACGTGCTGTATCACGCCAGAGATAATCTGGGTTCAACTGCAACAAATCATTCACCATTCTTCCTGGCTCTAATATATTGTTATAGGCATTATCAATACCCAGCTGCACTGGCGTTGGAACAACATAATCATAGCCCTTTGCAGCAGGAATTAACACAGAGTCATAGGTGACTTGGTTAAACTTAAAAATTGCGCGGTTATACCCTTCCCATGGGTCTCTATCTTGTTTGGTTGCACAACCACTTAAAAGTAGTGCTAAAAGTGAACTCACTCCAATAAGTTTTGTGCATTTATTCATATCCAATAAATTCTTTATCATCACTGTTATAACTTAAGTATATACAAAAACAGACTGCTGTTTATAAACAATTGATATACTTAACTTTCCGCCCTTTGTTACTCACTAACCTCGCCTATACAAGGTCATTTATTCAATGCCAAGTTTAACATAGCATCAAATAAAACAATTAATAAATTAGACAGAAAGCTTATACGATGTTGCCAGCACTGACAAGAGACAAAGAACATTTGATCATAAAATTCTCATTTTTTGCTTGCATTTAATCTAAACTCATTCGCAACAACGAAATTTGACTGCGTGACTCACCTTCTAATGAAGCTCGTTTTCAACCTGATATATTGGCACATCATTTTCGATATTGCTTAACGCCAAATCGTACAATGAAGCAGTCATGAGCTGCCCTTTATTTAAATCATACGCGCTTGATACCGTATGATCTATAATCGAGGCAATATCATCAAAAATCTCTCTACTTGTCATCAAACGTCGACTTGACATTAACTTATAAAAAGTCCTCGCCATTCCCATATTTGCAAGGAAATCAGGCAAGACGCTTAATCGAGAATCCAGATATTGTGAGCAAAGTCCATAGCAATGCTCCGACTCCACAAAAGGATGATTTGCACCTGAGCATACCAGCTCTAATCCACTTTCCATAAGAGATTCAATCATCGCTTTAGACACAATGTTAGACCCCGCAGCAGGAATAAAGATATCAATGTTTAAACTTTGAAGCTTACGATTAAATTCATCATGCGTTAGATTATCATCAAGCACATTAAGTACGCGCCTTGATCTGAGCGTTGTTAAGATATCCTCTTCAGAGAAGCCAACCTGAGAGATCACACCCGCATCGCGATCACTCATCGCAACAATAACAGCGCCTTGCTGACTCAGATAATATGCCGCAGCCGCACCAACATTACCAACGCCTTGTAAAAAGATACGCTTACCCTTAAGTGGCTCTTCTTTATTGCGATAGTAACTTGCAACAGCGCTTGCTACACCAAAGCCTGTTACAAGCTCTGCCAATTTAATGCTGATTCCTTCTAAATTGATATCCTGATCCAGAAGCTGCATATTTTCATACGCACGTGTTTCAATTTGATGATCGCCATGACTTACCGCATGAATGATGCCTTCTTGAGAGTTATGTATACCCATTTTTTGCAAAAGCGCATTAATGCGATGAATATCTGTATTCAAATCACTTCCCGTGCCATAATATTCGCGAAGTAATGGGGTAATTGCTTCATACCACCTTTCTAAAACAGCATATTTCTCTGGGTGTGCTGGGTCTAATTTTATCCCCGTCTTTGCTCCGCCAATCGAAGGTCCAGACAGCGCAAACTTAATCTCCATGATCTTTGAAAGTGCTGTAACTTCATCTAAAGTAATATGCTCATGAACACGCGTTCCACCACCTGCTGCCCCGCCTCTTAGAGAGTTAATAACTAAAAAACCTCTTGCTGAGGAGCGCTTATCTTTCCACTGAAAGACAATTTCAGGCTCTTGTGCTGAGAATGCCTTTAAGCGATCGACGATATTATTTTGAAATATGGCTAAACTCACTTCCCTCTCCTACTGTAATTACATTAACTTATCAACTTTTGCTGCACAGATAAAATCATTCTCTGTCAGACCATCGGCTGCATGGGTGGTAAAATCAATCACACAATAGTTATACCCTACTTGCATATCTGGGTGATGACCTTCTGTGTTGGCGACCCAAGCAACCGCATTAACAAATGCCATTGTTTTATAAAATCCTTTAAAGGAAAATCGTTTAGTAATTTTTTTGCCATCTTCACTTATTTGCCACTCATTTAACTGAGACAAATAAGGCATTGCTGCGTCTATACTCATCGCTTTACCGGTGCCAATCTCACATACCTGACACTTTTTTTCACTTAATACTTCCATCTTCTGCTTCCTCTTGTCACTCATTTTTGTCTCACAATCTTATTTGCTATGCTTATTTAAGCTACAGATGCTATGAAATACTCATATCCTTACTTCTAAACTGCGGTGGAAACTCAGGCATAATTTTTGCTTTTGCTAACTTGTCTACAAAGCCTGCTGTTACTGCCTGATATAACTGTGAGAAACTCTCAAGACAATAATAAACAGGCTGTAATATATCAATTCGATAGGGGGTTCTTAAAATATCCATCACTGAGAAGCTGTGCCTTTGTGGCACTTGGCTGTCAATCGCATAAATACTCTCTCCAATGGAAGATAAAATCCCTCCGCCATAACATTTGAGTCCGAGTGGAGTTGAGATCAAACCAAATTCAACGGTAAACCAATAAAACCGCGCTAGGAGCTTTTGTATCTCATGAGATTGACCAACCCCAAGCTTGCCATAATCCTGCATGAAATCAGCATAAACTGAATGTGTTAGCATAGGACAATGCCCAAAAAGCTCATGAAAAATATCAGGTTCCTCTAAGTATTCAAGCTCTTCTTTTGTACGAATAAACGTTGCACAGGGAAATTTTCGTTCACTTAATAAACTAAAGAACTTATCAAATCCAATAAGCGCAGGAACAGGCTCAACTTGCCAGCCTGTCACTTTACTTAAACGCTCGTTAAGCTCTGGAATTTGTGGAATTTCATATTTTGAGAAGTTTAAAATTTCAAGTCCACTTAAATATTCCATACATGCACGTTCACGCACAATTGGCATTTGCCGTCGCATAAGCTCCGACCATATTTGATGTTCTTCTGTTGTATAGTCAACATAACCCGCTTGATCTGGCTTCTTAGAGGTGTATTTCGAGGTTTTTTTCATCACTAGATACTCCATGTGTATTTTCGACAACGAGCCCACTTACCGCACCAAAACCAATACGATAGTGGTCATTTTCACAATAGCCATGTATGAGTGCCTCATCCCCATCTTGTAAAAACACACGCTGACTACCATCTTTGAGTTTAACTGGTTTTTTACCACCTTCTGTTAACTCAATTAAACTACCAAAACTGTCCTCTTGTGATCCACTTATCGTGCCAGAGGCAAGGAGATCTCCTGTATTCATAGGACAACCATTCACACTATGATGTGCTAACTGCTGCATCATATCCCAATACATGTATTTAAAATTTGTTTTAGATATGCGCTCAAAAGATGTACTTTTTTGAGTTTTAATCATAAGCTCAAGCTGTAAATCAATCCCCCAATGTGCTTTACGCTGAAGATATGGCAGTACTTCTGGGGTTTGCTTTGGCGAGGCCACTCGAAATGGCTCAAGCGCATCCAAGGTCACTACCCATGGAGAGATTGACGTTGCAAAGTTCTTTGCCAAAAAAGGCCCAAGCGGAACATACTCCCACTTTTGAATATCCCTTGCACTCCAGTCATTGACAAGCACCATCCCGAAGATATGATCCGGTGCACTATCCATTGAAATTTGCTCCCCAAACTGAGTGCTTGTGCCAATTACCGTACCAACTTCCACCTCAACATCTAACGCTTTTGACAGGGAAAATACAGGCGGGCTCTCAGGGTCAGGTTTAATCTGACCAGATGGCCTTTTAATTGGCGTACCACTGACAACAACGCTTTTTGCCCTGCCATCATAAGCAACGGGCAAATGCAGCCAATTTGGTAACAGTGGATTATCTTTATCACGAAACATGCGCCCAATATTCTCAGCATGCTCCCTTGAAGAGTAAAAATCCGTATAACCACTTACCTCAAAAGGCAAATGCATCTTTGCATTACTCTGTTTGAATAGCAGCGCATCAAACAACTTTTGATTATCACGAATAGTTGCAGTATTCACGTTTAAAAGATCACTAATCTCTTCTCTTAAGCTTCTAACCTGTTTCCTGCCGAGTGTCATCAATGAATTTAAACGCTTGGCATTGATATCTAAATTAGGATAGTTCTCTATATTCAGAAGCTTATGCTCAAAAGCACCTTGCACATCCAATATATACTCTCCAATAGCAACCCCCATTCTTTTGTTATTTTCACTGTCTTGATTGCATGGTGAAAAAATACCAAATGGTAGGTTTTGAATCGGGAAGTCACTCTTTTTATCTATCTTAATAAATGATTTTAATGTCGGATCATTTGCTCTTGTCATAATTTACCTTAATATTCACTCTATCTGTATTTACACCTGATATTAAAGCTTAGGTTTCTCTAATATCTCTTATATCTTTTATGTTAGTTTTATTTCTCAACCACTACCTCTTTAAACGATGTTTCCAAAGACTGCCAGCATGTTAAATAATCTTTTTGCCTTAACACTGAGTTCAAAGCAAAATTTGTCACTTGCCAAGGCTCTTTTGATTCAAACATAAATGCCAATGTATCCTTATAACGAACAGGCTTGAGCTCTTCATTGGATGCCTTAGTGTAAACATCCATATCAGGACCATGAGCAGACATCGGATTATGCAAACTTGAGCATCCTTTTAAAAACCCTTCTTCTTTTGCATCATATTGCCCCTGAATAAGTCCCATAAATTCACTCATAATATTACGGTGATAATAAGGCGGTCTAAATGTCCCCTCTGCCACTACCCATCTTGGTGGGAAAATAACAAAATCTATATTTGCCGTCCCTTTACTAAGTGATGGCGCACTTAACACCGTAAAAATACTTGGATCTGAGTGATCCTTTAGCACAGCATTGACAGGGGAAAATAGCTTTAAGTTATATTTATAAGGATATAAATTACCATGCCAAGCCACAACATCTAAAGGTGAATATGGAATTTTCATTTTCCACAGTTGTCCTTGAAATTTAGCATATAAGCTAAAATCACCTTCTTTATTTTCAAAACTTGCATCTGGCGCAAGAAAATGGCGCTCTTCAGCTAAACCATTTGCACCGATAGGACCTCGCTCTGGCAAATAAAAGGCTTGCTGACTCTCACAAATATATCCCCTTGCCACATCCTCTAAAAGCTCAATTTGATAACGAATACCCCTAGGAATAACGACAATTTCACCAACTGACGCTTCTATAATGCCCATTTCAGTTTTAAATCTTAATGCCCCTTCTTCAAGCACATAAAGCCAATCACCATCTGCACTATAAAAGTAACTCTTATCCATTGAGCTATTGGCTGCATATAAATGAACTGCTGCCACGGAGTTATACACCATCGTCACAAGACTTGAGATAACATCTACCTTCTCCTCAGTAATCTCTCTGGCATTCCAGCGCATCTGCGTTGGCGGCGTTAAGACACTGTCTTTATGATGGATATCTCGAATAAGGTGTTGTGTGATAAGCTCTGGCTCTGAGCAGTGTAAAACCGAAGGGCGAATACGATATTGCCATGCTTTAAAATTCTCCGATCTTGGCGCTGTAAAGGCACTGTTGTTTACTTGCTCTGCAAATAAACCCAAATTCGGATGTTGCGGGGAGTTTTGCTCTTTTGGTAACGCTCCATTTAGCGCTTCAGTTTCAACATAACTATGAAACCCAGAATGATATACTGGCACGACTATCCACTCCTATATAATACTATAATACCAAATCAATTCACTGAAACTTTCAGCTTACATTTTCTGCTTCAACTTGCTCAGGAGAAGCGTTAAAAAAGGCCTTTTCCATCAGTGCATTTTCATAAATTCTTTGAATTGTAGGATAGGCTCTCATATCCACATCAAAACGCTTTGCATTGTAGACTTGCGGCACTAAACATAAATCAGCCAATGTAATTTGACTGGCAAAAGAAAATTCCCCTGCACTATGAGAAAGCCTCTTTTCAATCGCATCAAATCCTTTTCGAACCCAATGCTCATACCACATTGCCTTTTTATCTTGATCAATCTCAAACTCAGTTTGTAAATACTGTAATACCGATAAATTATTCAAGGGATGAATATCCGCAGCAATAATATTTGCAATAGCACGTATCTTTGCATTAATCACCGGGTCAGTCGTGAAAAAGCTTGGCGTTGGATAACTTGCCTCCAAATACTCCAAGATTGCCATTGACTGAGAGATAACCTCGCCACTATCAAGCCTAATACATGGCACTCTTTGTTGTGGATTAATCGCATGATATTCATAGGAGAGTTGCTCACCGCCATCTCTTAATAAATGAACCGTTTTACTTTGATAGTTAATGCCTTTTAGATTCAGTCCAATACGCACACGGTAACACGCCGATGAGCGGTAATAATCATATAAAATCATCCTCTTGTCCCTTTATATTACAGTGATTAACATGATGTGATTTAATTATTGCTTTGAACACCGTCGCTCAAAAGCGCAAATCTTGCTTATCAGGCTGGCTGGCTCTCTAGATATTACAGCACGCCACGCTCAATTTGATCCTGCTCAATGGAATCAAATAACGCCTGAAAATTCCCTTCACCAAAACCATCATCCCCTTTTCTTTGAATAATTTCAAAAAACACAGGTCCTATTACTGTCTCGGTAAAGATTTGTAGCAGATAGCCACCATCTTTGGTTGGTGCACCATCAACCAATATGTTATTTTTATGCAGCCTTTCTAATGGCTCTTCATTGTAGGGTAAGCGCTTATGAATATTTTGATAATAACTATCTGGCGTTTTCATAAAACTAATGCCCATTTGTTTTAACTTTTCAACTGTCTCATAGATATTCGCACTTTCAAGCGCAATATGCTGAATCCCTTCACCATTAAATTCATGCAAAAACTCTTCAATCTGAGATTTATCATCAACAGATTCATTAATTGGAATTTTAATATTCAAACAAGGGCTGGTCATTGCTCGAGAGATAAGCCCAGTTAACTTACCCTCAATATCAAAATAGCGAATTTGTCTAAAATTAAACAAATCCTCATAAAACTTCGCCCATTTATCCATATTGCCACGATAGACATTATGCGTTAGATGATCGATATATAAAAGCTCTGCTGCATTGGAGTGCAATTTCTCCAAGCGCCCCGGAATCAATTCAAACAAGTTACTCTCTATAATATTATCCAACTCAGTTAAATATAATCGCGTATCAGCAATGCCTTCAATTGCCTTACAATTAGCATTGTGCCAATCATCAGCAGTGCTTTTTATAGGCGTTGCCTCTTTCGTAATACAGTGAGAGTACGCATGAGCAAGATCTTTTACAGCAAAACCCATGCCAAGCGCTCCCCCTCCATGCAAATCACGAAAATCCCGAGCATAGCCCTCTGTCTCAAGGTTTAATAAAAAGCTGATATTATTTTGCTGCCATAGCTCTATCTCTTTTTCCTTGTGGTTGGCTATATGTGTAAAGCCAAGCTGAACAAACAACATTCTAAGCTGACTTGCCTGCGTGGTCACAAACTCTAAAAAAGCAAACCCCTTCGTTCCAGCAGGGTTAATCTCCACTTTCTCATCCATTGTCATTACCTTATTAATTAAATCGTGTTAAATCCTTGTGAAAACTCTAGAATATATAAATTTTTAGCTTGCAACGACACATTTGAGGTCGAATATATAGGGATTATAACGAGTGCCTACATCTATCTCATTAATTGCGAAGCAGTATATATATTACAGAATTTCATATGGAAGTTAACATATCATAGGATTTTATTTTTTTCATCCATGTCACAGTAAAATTATTTAACCAATTTTGTGAATTATTTACATTTATGATGGATCAAAACTGCGATAAACTGAGCAGTGAAAAGGAAAATATATGATGCTCTAGGAGTTTAAATGGTTTTTGAAAATGATTGTCTAAATGCACTTGATGATATTACTAAAAAGAAAATACACCATATTCTATCAACCAACGACCACGCACAAAAAAAATGGCAACAGCTTAAAAAAGAGGTGCTTTCTTGCTCAGTGCCCTTTAGCGTACATCAGGCAATTTACACGCTTTGCTATAAAGACAGCACCGTTTGCCCAACTTGGCTTCCCGATCAACATAGTACACCTTATCTGAAAACTTTGATGCGGCATTTTGGTTATGAAAACGTTGCAGATTTCCAGCATTATAGTAACACCCATAGAGAGACTTTCTGGGCAAAAGTGATTGAGGATCTGTCACTTAACTATCACAAAAATACCACAAAAACAGCTGATCTTGCTGATAATCCTAAAAAGCCAAAATGGCTTGTTGATGCCACCTTTAATATTGCTGAGAACTGCTTTAATGCGCCTAAAGATAAAGCGGCTATTATTTATCAAGATGCTGATGGCTCTATACAAAGCTGGAGCTACGATAAACTTGATCAGTTTAGTCAGAGTATCGCTTTATCGCTCAAAAAGCTTGGTATTCAAAAAGGTGACTGTATTGGCATTTCCATGCTGATGAATGCTGAGTCTGTTGGAATTTATCTTGGCATTATCAAGCTTGGCGCCATTGTTGTGTCTATTGCTGATAGCTTTGCAAGTGAAGAAATCAAAACGAGAATTGATATTACTCAAGCAAAGCTTGTTTTCACTCAAGATTATATTATGCGAAATAACAAACCCTACCCAATGTATCAAAAGGTACTTGATGCTGGCGCCAAAACAATTATTTCACTTGAATCCAACTCACCACTTAAGAAAAGAGAAACTGATTTCAGCCTATCTGAATTTATGACTTTAAGTGAAGGTATACAAGGGCACCACAGTTATTCACTGACTGCAAATGATGCCATTAATATCCTTTTTTCCTCCGGCACAACCGGCACGCCAAAAGCCATTGTTTGGGATCAATCTACTGCACTTAAAGCTGCAAGCGATGGAAAAATCTACCTTGATATAAACCAAAATGACATCCTTTCTTGGCCAACGAACCTTGGCTGGATGATGGGGCCTTGGCTTGTATTTGCTGCCCTTATTAATAAAGCAACGATCGCACTTTTTTATGACGCCCCCACTTCCAAGACATTTATTGAGTTTACCGCCAATGCCAAAGTAAACAAACTTGGCGTCATCCCAAGCATAGTAAATCACTGGAAATCACAAGCGCTATTAGAGAAAATGAGCCTAGAGCATATTGATTTATTTGCAAGCACAGGTGAGGCATCAAATATAGATGATATGTTATATCTTAGTGCATTTAGTGGCTATAAACCCATTATTGAATATTGTGGTGGCACAGAGATTGGAGGTGCGTATATCACTTCAACTTTACTGCAACCGAATATTCCAAGTCATTTCTCTAGCGTATGTTTTGGCATCAATATGGTGATACTTAATGATAATGGTGAAATAAACGCTGAAATGAGCACAGAAGGTGAAATTGCCCTAATCCCTCCAAGTTTAGGTCTTAGCCAAGTGCTTCTTAACAAAGACCATGATAAGGTCTATTTCAAAGGCATGCCTTACACTCAAAATGGGCAACTGAGACGCCATGGAGATCAGATAAAACGTCTTTCAAATGGCTATTATCGCTCATTTGGCCGCGCCGATGACACTATGAATTTGGGCGGCATTAAGACAAGCTCTGCTGAAATTGAACGCGTATTAAATAGGCTTGATGAGGTGTTGGAAACGGCTGCTATTGCCGTTACTGGAGAGACAGGTGGCACAAATAGCTTGATTATTTATGCCGTGCTTAACAAAGAGAATGCAATAAATGCAGATAGATTAAAACAAAAAGCACAAAAAGTACTTAAACTAAATCTCAACCCGCTTTTTAAAATTGAAGATCTGATCCTCATCGACAAGCTTCCAAGAACCGCTTCTAATAAAATCACAAGACGCACATTAAAAGCACTTTATAAGACAGCTAGTGCTTAACTGTAACTTTTATATTGATATTTCTTATGGTAATACGTGCTGGTGCCTGTAATACCATTTAGAATAAACCCTTCTTTGGATACACCTGCATTATCAAGCTTATTCATCATCAGCTTCAGTGCTTTTTTATCATGGCCTGAGCATTTTAATACAAATAAATTAATGGCTGTTTTTTGTAAGATAATCGTCGAATCAGCCACAGGCAAAACAGGTGGTGTATCAACAATAACATAATCATAATGCTCATTTGCAAAATCAAGTAGCGCTGCAAATTTTGGCGAGACCAAAAACTCTGTTGAGTTTGTCGTGTGCTCACCATAACTAATAAAATCAATCTGATCAAAGCGTGTTTTTTGGATAATCTCCTCTTCGCTAATAGACTCTTGAGATAAATATTGACTTAAACCCAGTCCGTCCTTTTTATTGAAGTAGCTTTTCAAATGCCCTTTTCTTAAATCCGCATCAATAATTAAAACCTTCCTGCCAGCTGCTGCTAATGAATAAGCCAAATTGACACTGACAAATGACTTACCGATATTTTCCGTTGGTCCAGAAATAGCAATAAGCTTATTTTTAGCGGTGAGTTTTTTCAACTCAATCGACGTTCTAATGCTTCGAAAACTCTCTAAAATCACATCATGTGGATCAATTTCATGAATTAGCTTTAGCTTGGAAGTAAGCTTCTTGCGAAATTTCTTTGATTGCGCTTGCTGCAACTTACTGAAATACACCGCACCAACTGAACCAAAGCCTAAAATCTCTTCAATAATCTCTGGATCTTGCAATCCTTTGATTAAATAAGCCTGTAGGAAAATCCAACCAACTGACAAAATAAGCCCGACAATTGCGCCAAGCAATACCAATAACAAGGTTGGTTTGTTGATGTTTTTATAAGGAATATGCGCACTGTCGATTACTTCAAGACTACTGACTGTGGCGGCCTGCATAATTTCATATTTTTGTATTTTACCAATAATTGTCTGGTAAACTTTTTCCTGCACCTCAACATCACGCATCAAATTCACATAAACTTGATCTGACTTGGGCAAAGCTTTTATCTTTTGCTGCAACGTGTCACGCTGTGATTTCACTTTGCTAATGGCCGATTTAAGCTGTAAGATTTCTGGGTTTTTTTCAGTGAGTACTTGTGCAGATTGTGACAGCTGAAGCTCAAGCTCAGAGAGCTGTGTATCATAGCCTGAGAATTTTTGAAGAATAATCTTTGTCTCATCAGCAATAGACAAATTTCCAGTCTTAGAGCGATAGGCATTTAGTTTATGTTGCGCATCATCTAATTTTGCTTGCACCATTGGCAACTGTGTCTTTAAAAAAGACAGCACTTGCTTGGCATTTTTAGACTTACGCTCCACATCATTTTCAATCGCACTTTGCCCTAAATCATTTAGCACCTCTGCAACGATATAAGGGTTTGCGCCCTGATAACTTAAACGTAAAATGTTGCTGCCTTTTTCCTCACTTTGAATTGATAAATCTTGTGTTAAGGCATTAAGTGCAACTGTGTCTCTAAGCTTAGAGATCGCAAATTCTTCACCGACATTGGCAACGAGTTCTTTGAGATTAATATCAAGGGATTCGCCTTGTCCCATAGCGATAGAATAGTCTTTTCCAACCTTACCATCTGCTAAGAGCACCTCGCCCTCTGGAGAGATTAATTTATACTTGTCTTTAGAAAGTGCAACAATGGTGAATGTTTCCCCATAAAGCCCTTTAGGTGGCTGAAATGTACTTACCGCTGCAATTGCACCACCCCAATTATACCCCGACAACCCTAAAAATGGCTTCGCAGGAACGCCCTCTGGTAAGCTTTGAGAGGCATAATTTGCGACAATTTTTCCGATTACAGGGAAATAATAGGGCTTAATTTCAACATCCAATCTAAGTTTTTCAATCACTGGTGTTAATACAGAACGTGAACGCATTATCTCCTGCATTTTTGAGCTCATGCCATCTTTTGACTGCATAAATGGGATATTATCGCTTAACAAATTTCCAATACTCTGATTTGCTGAATCAGTTGAAATATTCATTAAAAGATCGCTTTTATACATAGGAGCGCGCTGAAGCCCATAGATAAGCATAATAATTGCAAATAAACAGGTAAATGACAAAACCAGCCATTTTCTATTTAAGACAATACCTAAAATATCGCGGATGTCGATCACATCCTCTTGCATCATTGTATCTTTTTTCTTTGATTTAAAGCTCACAAAAACCTCTTATATTATCTCATTATTTCGTTGCGCTAATGACAAGTGCTGCCGTTGAGAAACTAGTACTAATAAGTGGACTGATATATTGAAGCACTTGGTTAACATCTTTAAAGCCACTTGTAGAAACAAATACAATATCGTGTGGCAGCAGATTAAATTGCCCTGCCAAAAGAAGCGCATCAGGTGAGCGTACATTAATTGTATAGACACTTGGGTGATCATTATAACTTCTAATGACATAAGTATAGGCTGGAGCGGATCCATCGGTTACACCACCGGCAGCTGCGATCGCATCACTTAAGGTCATTTTCCCTTGGAGCATATTATAAACACCCGTTTTTTTCAACTCACCCAAAATGTAAATTTTATAAAGCTCATTACTTGGCACATAAACAACTGCACCATTTTTCAACAGCCAATTCTCTGAGCTTCCATTTGGCGCTAACAAAGTGTTTAAATCAACCGTTGTTTGATAGCCACCTTGTTTGATCTGCACATTTTTAGTATCTGCACACTCCATTTGTGAAGTATTATCTGTCGTTGATTTCAATGCATTACTACAGTTAATGACACCACCTGCTTGGTTTACTGCATCAAGCACGGTTAGAGGCACATTTGTTAATTTAAGTGAACGCTGCTGCTTCACTGCACCAATCACATTCACCTTTTGACTGTTAAAGCCAATAACATCAACTGTGACCTGCGGGTCTTTAACATAAGCTGCAAGCTTCTCAGAGATAAGATCTCTTGCCTTTGAAACGGTTAAACCTAAAACATGCACATAACCTATATAAGGATAAAAAATATCCCCATTTGCATTCACTGTAAACCCACGTGTTTGGCTTAAGCCATTGACACTTTGATTATTCGCAGGGTTTGTCATGCTCTTATAATCCCAAACGACAATATTCAAAATATCCTGTGTGCCAATATGGTAGGAATATAGCTTAGTATTGGTTGAAAAGCCCTCGGGCGTCTTATACGAAAGCGCTTCTTTCTTAGCATTTTCACTTGCTTGTTTATGCTGTTCGATCACTAATGCTGGCGTAATTTGAATTAACTTTGGTTGAATAACTTTTCCATTTACTACCGTTTGTGAATAATCATCTGGATCAGCCATATGCATTCCTGGAACTGAACACCCACTTATTAGACTCACTGCTAACCCTGCAGATAAAAGTTTTGCTGTTTTCATTTTCACCCTAGCTTTTTAGTTTTATTTTAATTTATGCTTGTAACTTTTTTGCCCACTCCATCGCTGAAAGCTCTACGTGGTTAAACATCGTAATAAAAGCCTCCTTAGGCTTTTGATATGGATCATGTATTTCTTTTTTATTCTCCCAATGCCCAAGTAAAAATGTCTTACCTGAGGCATAAGGATAGATGGAAGTAATCGCACTAATATGCTCCTCTTCCATACATAGAATTAAATCTGCATCTTTAATGTGATTCACTTGTACTTTTTGCGCAATATGATGAGATAAATCAACTCCATTTTCTTTGGATACCTCAACTGCGTAAGGGTGAGCCCTCTCCCCTGAAAGTCCTTCTATTCCGGCAGAAACAACCTTATCAGCTAGTGATAGCTTTCTCAGTATTTCCTCTGCAACGGGGCTTCGGCAAATATTGCCGACACAAATTACTAAAACTTGCCTGAACATCGATACTAAGCACTCCTCTCCAAGCGCACTTGACGCCTAGTATTACCTTAGGTTCTCTATACCTGTAGATTGTAGTGTTAAACGCGCATTATTCAATAGCTATTTTTCAAATAGCGCAAAATTCATACTTTTTCAGTCATAATATTTACTATCAGTCATTTTACACAGTTTTTCAGCTCACTTTTTACATGTTTTTAACAAAAAATATGAGCCGTAAAAAATAATCACCTAGCATTTACTAGGCTAACGTGAACTTGTAAAAACACTGATAAACTGCTTTAGCAGAAGATGCAACAAATAGCTAATGAGCAACAATTACCAGCCACTATGCGTCTCAAGATAACTGAGCTCTTCTTCGCTACTTTCTCTTTGCAGTATATTATTTCTGTGAGGAAAGCGACCAAACTGGTCAATAACTGCCTTATGGTCAACTGCATAGCTATTATCTTCTCCAAATAAACGAAGCGATTCTTCTTGAATAATAGGAGACTCACTATGCATAAACGGCATATGCAAAAATTGACGCTCAACATCATTTAGATTTTTCTGAAAGCCTTTTGATCTTGCAAACTGTGCTAATGCAAGCGCCATAGAGTCATAGGAAAATGCCTTTTCTGTTCCACGAAACATATTACGCGAGAACTGATCTAGAACAATAATCTCTGCTAATGACCCATGCGCTGTTTTACGCCAACTTGCACATTCACCGAGAGCAACAGATTGATGAATATCTGAAAATCGTGATCGAATTTCATTATCAACTTTTTCATCTTTAACATACCACTTATTGGCAGTCAATTCCTGAAACCAAAAATCCAAAATAGTCTTAAAGTGCATCACTCACCCCTTAATTACTGATCTTTTATACTTCACTCATTATATTCAATCAAATTGTAAAAACGCAATCAGGTTATAATAACAAAAGATCGCCTAATGATTGCACTTTGCCCTAAAATCAAATACATTCCATTACTAGCCTAAACATAAACCAACACCAAGCAACAATCTGATGAAAGCCAGTTTAAAATCTATTTTTTTGTGTGTACTGTTAAGTATTAGCTTTTTAGTTTCTCAAACAGCTTATAGCTTTTCACTTGCAAGCCCACCTGTTTCAAAATCATACTGCCATGGTTTTTTACTCTATGGAAATCCTAAGGGCCAAATAAATCAATATTTATGCCGCGAGGGCTACCTTGTCGGATACAATTACACTACTAAACAACCGACTTGGGTCGCCTATCATCTAAGTGCAAACTCTGTTTCACATACCATTAAAAGACATGATGTGTTCCAGCCTGATCTTGAAGTGCCAAAAACATACCGCGCTGAGCTCTCAGATTACCGCAAAAGTGGCTATGACCGTGGTCACCTTGCCCCTTATGCCGCCATGGACTTTGATAAAACAAGTGCCAAGCAGTCATTCTATTTATCGAATATGTCCCCTCAAAAACCACAGCTAAACCGTAAAGGTTGGGCGGAGCTTGAGAAAGATGTCCGCTTTTGGGCGCGCATGTATCAAGAAGTTTATGTCTATACCGGCCCAATTTTCAAAAACAGCAAATCACATAAAAGCATTGGTAAAAATAAAATCTACGTTCCTGAGTACTTTTTTAAAATCATCTACGCGCCAAAGCAGCACAAAGACATTGCCTTTATCATGCCTAATGCAAATGTGAGCAAGAAAAATGTAGCAAATTATCGAGTCTCTGTGAAAGAAATTGAGCAGCGCACAGGGCTTCATTTTTTCAACAATCTCCCTGAATCACAAAGCGCAGCACTTAAAACTACTGTCTCACCAATGTGGAGAGTCTCTTATCATTGAGATATTAAACTATCACCAAAGCTCCTACCGTCTTCTTTTAAACCAGCTTCAAGCATCCTATTTTGCTTCATATCAAAGAGAAAACCAAAACACATTAGGAAGGGAGTGTAATTAAAGTCTTAACCCTCTCCAATACGAAGCCATCTCACTATAAATCAAAGAAAGCGCTAAAAACCAATAACATATTTTTATCAAGACTATAACTTTTTCTCATTTATCACATACGCTCTTTCATTTCAAACTAGATACTGGGGATACAAATAACATTTCCAAGATGTTCAATCACTATACAAGATAAGCCTTGCTCGCTGATTTTTATGTGGCAGTATTATTTACATTTGATGTAAGGCTATTTTGTACAAATGATTTAAGAACAAACAAAAGCAAATGTAAGCGGAATTTGATGCGCTGGTATCAAGTTCAATGAATACAAAAAAAGGGGGAAACGTGAGAAAAATAACACTAGCAATAAGCTTATGCTTGGGGACATCTATATCTGCTTTTGCAACGACGCAGGCAACTGACATTAATACGCTTGAGTCACAAATAAAGGCACTGCAACAAAAAGTGATTGATATTCAGCAAAAACAAACTAAAGAGCTTAAAACTCAGTCAAACACTAATACTAATCATCAGCTTGATCTTGGGCAGTATCTCTTTTGGGATGCTTCTAAAACAAAGCCTTTTGGAGAGAATTCAAGCAGCAAAATTCCTATTTCTCTTTTAAAAGTACGTAATCTTTTCCCTGATCAAAGCATTGCTTTTGGCGGCGTGCTAGAAACTGATGCAACCGCATGGTGGGGTGACAGCTTAAACACGACTAAAAACAGCAATTATCAATCAGGGAAAGGGATTTATATTAATGAGGCTTCCTTGTATGTTATCTCTAATTTAAGCCATCTTGTACAGGCTGATATGACCTTTACAGGCGCCAGTTATGAAAACCCATCTATTAGAGATGCATTTGTTACTTTCGGCAATTTGGATAGCAGCCCCGTTTATTTAACTGTGGGTAAAAACCGCTTAAGCTTTGGCTCTTTTGCTAACGGTGGACCTTGGATTGGTGGCATTACACAAGTTCTTTTTAGACCAGGGCATAATACCGTTTCAGCCAACCTTGGCTTTTATAAAGATGGGATTAATCTAAATGCTGCTTATTTTCAATCAAATACACAAAGCTCAGATTTCATGCTAAGCGGCTTTTATGACGGTGAAAGTGGCAAGTTTAGCTATGGCGCAAATGCAGGTTACATGTATAACTGGATTGGCACTGGCATGGGAGCTGTCAGCAATGTACAAAATAACCCTACCAGCAGCAATCATGTCAATGACAATCAAAATGGCGTTGTTAACCTTGAAGGCTACACTGGATATGATATTTACCTGTTAAATGTCGGCTGGGCAGGCACAACGAAAAAAGAAACTTACAGCAATAATAATCGTTTAGGTGCATGGTATGTACAAGGAACTGTCTCACCAGAGATTTACCATAAAAACACACAGTTCTCTTTGGGATATCAACAAGCATATAACACGCAAAACATACCATTTTCAATGCCGGGCAATGAAGCAAATGAACCCGAAGTAAACGGCATTCAAAGTGAAATCACCGCTTTTGTGACCCGCCCGATGTTTGCAAAAAATAATTTTGTCAGCCTTGAGTATGGCTATCTACGCACTTATACACATCAACACTCAAATGAGATTACCCTAGATATCTATACCTATTTCTAATTTACAGATGTGCAACGGAAGATTTCAGTCTTCCCATTGCACTTTCTTCTAGCTGACGAACACGCTCAGCAGAAATTTGATATTTTGCAGCCAAATCATGTAAAGTCGCTTTTTCGTCTGAAAACCATCTTGATAAAATAATATCACGGCTTCTCTCATCTAACTCATCAATGGCTTCTTGCAATTTTATTTGCGTCTTCTGTTCAAAATCATCATCTTCAACCAACGCTTCTGGATTTCTAGATTGATCTTCAAGATATAAAGATGGATGATAAGCCTTGGCATCATCCCCTTCTTCAATTGGCGCATCAAATGCCATATCATAAGCATTCATTCGCTTTTCCATTTCAACAACCGTCTCTGGCTGAACACCAAGCTCTTTTGCGACATCTTGAATTTCTTCTTCATTTAGCCAACCAAAACGCTTTTTACTGCTTCTTAAGTTAAAAAAGAGTTTTCTTTGTGATTTGGTCGTTGCAATTTTAACAATGCGCCAGTTTTTTAAAATATACTCGTGCATTTCAGCCTTAATCCAATGTACAGCAAAAGAAACCAAACGCACACCCACCTCAGGGTCAAAGCGTCTCACTGCTTTCATAAGACCAATATTGCCTTCTTGAATGAGATCGGTAATAGGCAGCCCATAGCCTGAAAAACCACGTGCCACTTTGATAACAAAACGTAAATGCGCCATAATAAGCGCTTGTGCCGCATCAATATCCTGTTGATAACGTAATCGCTCTGCAAGCTCTTTTTCTTCCGCTTCAGTTAACATAGGAATACTATTAGCAAAACGAATATAACTATCCAATCCATCGGTATCTGATAAGGCAGGAATCGGTAAGGTGTTTTTCTTTACAACAAGCTCTTTACCCATTGAGAATACAAAATCTTTATTATTGTTTTAATGTTAAGAATTATAGCATAGTTTTGCTCAACAAATATCCTTATTTGCAAGCATAAAAGAACTGAAATTATAGTTATGGTCGACCATCTTCAATTTTAGCGGTTGGCAGTAAAGACTCACGTTTTAAGCCAAATAACACTGCTAAAACACCTGCCACATAGATAGAGGAATAGGTGCCAATAATAACACCTAAAATAAGCGCCAATGAAAACTCATGTAGTGAAGGACCACCAAAGAAGAACAACACCACGACAACAAGCAGCGTTAAACCTGAAGTCATAATCGTACGTGATAAGGTATCATTAACAGAGCGATTGATAACCTCAATCACACTTGCTTTTCGCATTTTACGGAAGTTTTCACGAACCCGGTCATAGATAACAACCGTATCATTCAGTGAAAAACCAATAACTGCCAATACTGCCGCTAAGGTGATAAGGTTAAACTCTAACTGAAATGCAGAGAATACGCCCAAAATAACAATAGGGTCATGGATTAATGCAATTCCAGCGCTTAAAGCAAACTTCATTTCAAATCGAAATGCGATATAACCGACAATACAAATCATGGCAACGATCAGCGCCAATAAGCCATTTGTCGCAAGCTCTTTACCCACTTGCGGACCAATATAGTTTAAGCTTGCAACTGTCGCTTGAGTACCTAGTGCTTTAGATACTTCTGCTTTTAGCGCTTGCTGCACCGACTCACCATCTTGGTTAATAGCGCCTTGATTTTTACCTTTTTGCTCAACTGGAAGCTTAATCATCAAGCTATCACTTGAGCCGAAGGTTGTCACCTGCGCGCCTGAGAGCCCAGCTCCCTTTAAGCGATTAGTAACATCCGTGGTAGAAGGCGTTTGTGTATAGTTTACTTGAATTTGATAGCCGCCTGTAAAATCAAGCCCCATATTCAGGCCTCTTACAGCAAGAAAGGCAATGGATATACCAATTAAAATAATCGATACAAGTGCTGTCCACTTGCGAATACCCATAAAATCAAAATCAGTTTTTTTCTTAAAAAATTCCATGACTCGCTCCTATATCCCAATAGATAGTTTTTTAAGATTTCGGCGAGAGCCATAAATCAGGTTGGTCATTGCGCGAGAAACTGTCACTGCTGTGAACATCGATGTAATAATACCGATAATCAACGTTACTGCAAAGCCTTTAACCGCACCTGTACCAATTGCAAATAAAATCACCGCAACAATTAATGTCGTCACATTGGAGTCAAGAATCGTACCAAATGCTCTTTCATAACCGGCATGAATAGCACTTTGCACCGGCATGCCATTTCTTAGCTCCTCTCGAATCCGCTCGAAGATAAGTACATTACCATCAATTGACATCCCAAGGTTCAGCACAATGCCCGCAATACCCGGCAAAGTCAATGTAGCACCTGGAATAATAGACATTACAGCAACAATCAAGATTAAATTAAGCACCAATGCCACATTAGCGACAATACCAAATAAATGATAATAAATCGCCATAAATAAAATCACCAACACCAAGGCAACCACAATTGAGATAACACCTTGCTCAATATTTTGTTTCCCTAGCGTTGGGCCAATTTGCTGCTCTTGAGCAATATGGACAGGCACTTGAAGTGCGCCAGATCGAATCATAAGCGCAAGGTTATTCGCCTCTCTTTGATCAAGGCCCGTAATTTGGAAGTTTGCCCCTAATGCTGATTGAATCGTTGCGGCATTCACTAGCTTTTCATTCTTATCAACTTTATTAACTTCTTTGCCATTAACCATCTCTTTTTGATAGGTGGTGTTAACAAGCATCACCCCCATCAAATTGTTAATGTTCTTACTGGTCACTTCTCTAAAATGACCCGATGCATCTGAGCTTAATTGCACAGCAACAATCGGCTGACCTGTTTGTGGATCCACACCAGGAGAGGCATTGACAATCTGGCTTCCTCCAGCAACTGCATTACCTTCTAGTTGATAGTAGATCGTTTGGCCATTTGCTGTGAGCGGATAAACCTTAATTCCCTGCTCTTCTGTTTGCAAACGATTCAATACCGGCTTAACAATATAGAAACTCGCTGTTGAAGTCCCACCTAGAATTTGCTTAGCTCTTGTTGCATCTTGAAGCCCCGGAAGCTCAATGATCACACGCGAGTCACCTGATGCTGCAACCGATGCCTCGGCCACACCAAGTGCGTTAATACGATTTCGCATCACAGTCACAACCTGCGAGATTGCCTCTTGCTTGATTTGCATCAACAGCTGAGAGTTAAAGCTCACGATTAGTGTATTTCCAACAGAGCTATATATAAGCTGATTGTTTTGCGTTTTGCTGTAGGTATCATTGAGATACGCCTTGGCCTTATCAAGCTCTGAGCTAGAGGCAAAATTAATAGCCACATAACCCACAGAACTGTAGGATAAAGGTGCATCAACGCCTTTAGCAATGTTCTTTTGCTGTGTTGCTTTCACTTCAGAAAGCTTCTCAACTCCCTGAGCTTTTAGTCCATTTGAAATAGACTCAAGGGTGTTATTTAATCTTGCATTAATAGCCGTTTGCGTATCTGCTTCCAAAACAAGATACATTCCACCTCTAAGATCAAGTCCAAGATTCATTGGCTCTGCACCAAGTGCTAATAACCAATTAGGTGTATTTGCAGCCATATTAAGTGCAACAATATAATTATCACCAATTGCTTTTTGCAATACGCCTCTTGCCTTGATCTGCTCATTGGCATCTGAAAACCGAACTTGAATAACGGTGTCAGAGACCTGTTTTAATGAGCTATATTCAACCTTGTCTTTTTCAAGTGTCGTTTCAACCTTTGAGATAAGCGCTGCATTAACTGTGCCATCTTTCGGTGAAATTTGCAGTGAGGGCGTCTCTCCAAAAAGATTCGGAAGCGCATATAAAATTGCCAAAACAGTGATTACAAGTATGAGAAGATATTTCCAAACAGGATACTTATTTACTGCCACTTTTTGTCTGGGATTAAGCATAATAAAACCTTATCTTATCCAAATTAGTTTGTTTGCACAGCTCCCTTTGGCAGCACACCAGAAACAGCACTTTTTTGAATTTTAACAATCACATTATCAGAGATTTCAAGCTCAGTATAATTCTCACCAACTTTAACAATTTTGCCGACGATACCACCAGTTGTCATCACCTCATCTCCTTTCGCAATTTCAGAGAGCATTTTACGTTGCTCTTTATTACGCTTCATTTGAGGGCGAATAAGCAAAAAGTAAAAAATGGCAAAAAAGGCTACCAACATTAAAATTGAGCTCATTGCTGAACCAGAGGCTTCACCGGCAGCAAACGCACTTGTGCTTAGCAATAACACAGAAGATAAAATTGCTAATAGTTTTTTCATTACTTTCTCCTTTATAGACTATCAATACATTTATTTGTTTGAAATTACAATTTTAAAGCTTGACTAATGTACATGACTGATGGTGTTTTGACAACAATTGTCTGCTTAAGATTGTGCTGGTGAAATAAACTGATCAAACTCTTCTTGGAAGGCAATTTTTGTTGTATCCGTAATTCTATCCAAAAAAACTACCCCGAAGAGATGGTCAAGCTCATGCTGGAAGACAACTGCTCTAAAATCATCTAAATATAAACTTTGCGCGTTTGCTGTTTCATCTAGATACTCAACTTTAATTGCACTTGCTCTTTCAACACAGCCTCTTATTCCAGGAACAGATAAACACCCCTCCCAAAACCCCGTTTTTTGATCATCAACAATGCTAATAATCGGGTTAAATATGACATATCGACCAGACACATTTAGATTTTTATAACGTGGATTGTCTTTTTTAATCTCAATAATTGCAGCTTGTTTAGAGATACCTATTTGAGGCGCTGCAATGCCAATGCCACCTAAAGCCGCCATAGTATCATCCATATCTTTAATAAGCGCTTTTGTCTCACGCTTTAAAATTTCCTCTTTTGTAAAAGGCTTTGCTTTTTGTCGCAATACGGGATTGCCAAGACGAATAATTTCACAAACTGCCATCACCCACTCCTTGCTCGTTATTTTTGCTGATTGTTTTGCTGCGATTTTTCTGATTTCAACTCATCCATAAGTGTAATAAGCCTGTCATTTTGTGCCGCAATTTCCTTTAATGCCAGAATCATTTGATCATTTTGTTTTAATTGTAATTGATTTTGCTCTGCCTGCTTATATAGCATATACAACGTATATTGCTCTGGCTTTGTGAAATCGTCTGCCTCTTTATCCGCATTATGAAAGGCATTTACAATATCCATTTGAAATTTTCTAATTTCAGGCTCATTGCCCGTTGTTGCAGTGTAATTGATTGTTTGCACTTTTGGCGTACTGATCGGCACAGCTTTCGGCGGCGGTGCAACACCACTTAATTGCTCGTTTAAAGAAAGTGACTTATCGCCCGATGCAATGACTTGCATTGTAGGCGCCGCTTTGGGACTCAAGTTATCAGCCGCAAATGAATATGTGTAACCGATTAAGAGCGTAAATAACAAGGTTAATATTTGTTTCATTGTCACACTTTACTCCTACATTGCTTATTTGAATAACACTTTTAACTAATAAACATCGCATCGCCGTAACTGTAGAAGCGATATTCATTATTCACTGCATGCTCATATGCCTTTTTGATATTATCCAATGAAGAAAAAGCACTCACAAGCATAATTAAAGTTGATTTTGGTAAATGGAAGTTGGTCACCATCGCATCAACGACATTAAATGTTTTCCCCGGGTATAAAAAGATATCACTTTCACCATAAAATGGCTTTATAGCACCAGATATCGCTGCACTTTCTAACGATCTCACACTCGTTGTTCCAACTGCAATCACGCGCCCGCCTTTTGCCTTTGTCTCATTAACCAAATCACACACACTTTTTGGCACATCAATCAACTCACTGTGCATTTGGTGCGCTGTAATATCCTCTGCTTGCACAGGTTTAAATGTCCCTGAACCAACATGCAAAGTAATATAAGCAAGCTTCGCTCCCTTTTGCTCAATCTTTCTCAATAATGCTTTAGTAAAATGAAGCCCCGCTGTCGGCGCTGCAACAGAGCCTAAAAGCTTACTATATACCGTTTGATAGCGCTCAACATCAAAACTTTCATCTTCTCGTTTCATATAAGGCGGCAAAGGCATGTGACCATACTCATGCATTAGCTGCCAGATCGTGATATCATCAAGCTTTATTGTGTATAAGCCTTGCGCCTTTTCAAGCACAATTGCCTTGTGATTTTCAATGAGAACTTCAGATCCTAATTTAGGTGCTTTATTCGCACGAATATGACTGGTAAATGTTGCCTCATCCAGCACTTTTTCCACCAGAAACTCAAGCTTTGCACCTGTTGGCTTTTGCCCAAAAAGCCTTGCTGCCATCACTTTTGAGTTATTGAAAACCAAAAGATCATTCCCTTGAATTTCATCAACAATATCATAAAAGTATTTATCTTGAAGCGCGCCACTTTGTCGATTTAAATGTAAAAGGCGGCTATGATCGCGCTCTTTTGTTGGATATCTTGCAATAAGCTTCTCTGGTAACTGATAGTCAAATATTTCTGTTTTCATAAATCTTTAATTTTATTTTCCTCTGGCTTGATAAACAAAAAACTGCTTAAGCCACTTTGTTTTATTAACCGCATTAACACCCACTGATCTTGCTAATGTTATCACTGGGTTCTGATTACAAAATAGCACTTTTATCAATTTGATACTTTTTAGCATCATTTCATTGTCTAACTTTCTACATCTTTGATATTCATCCAAGGTATCAATACTGCGAATGAACCTTCCTTTTCTTTTTGCTTGCGCTAACACTCTCGTTAAGCTTACTACATCTTGAAAGCCCATATTAACACCCAACCCTGCTAAAGGGTGAATGGTATGAGCGGCATCACCTACTAAGGTCACACCTTTTTGATAATAGGATTTTACATGCCGCTCCAAAAGTGGAAATATTTGCCTTTTGGACACAAGCTCAATCTCACCAAACAAGTGATCAAAATCCTGTTGCAATTTAGCCTCAAAAAAATCCTTTTCCAATGAACATGTTTCATTTGCATCATTTGTGTTTTGTGAGTAGACAATTGAAGCCATATGAGCATCTTGAAGTGGCAAAAGCGCCAAAACACCATTTGGGAAAAAGCGCTGATAGGCTGTATCATTATGTGGCTTTTCAAGCTTAATTGTGCCAACAAGTGCACTTTGCTGATATGTATTTGAATTAAACTCAAAACCAAAAAAATCTCGCGTATAGGAATTAGCACCATCTGCGCCAATAATTAAAGAAGACAATAAGCGCACTTTAGATGACAAATCAATACGCCAAAGCTCATCCACTTCTGTCATAGCGTCTATCTTTACGGCATCAAAAATACTGACAGCACTTGTTTGCAACTTTTTTGCCAAATGGTAGCTAATAAGATCATTTTCAATGATATAACCAAGCGCATCTAAAGAGAACTCTTTTGCTGTTATTTCAAGCCTTGCAGCAGATTTAGCATCCCAGACTTTCATCTCACGATAGACACCCAATCCATTGATAAAAATATCTTGCCAAACCCCTAGATCTTCTAACAACTTTTCAGAGGCTGCATTAATTGCACTAACACGCCGAGTCACCTTCTTTGTCTCTGAGGGTGTATGTGTATTCAAGCTTTTTGTTTCAATCAAAGCCACTTTAAAGCCACAAGCTTCAAGGGAAAGAGACAAAGACAAGCCAACCATTCCACCGCCGATGATCGTCACATCAAATTGGAGATCTTCCATTTATAAAACCTTCTTTTGCATCAAGCTTGATCCGTAATTCATTTTCCCCATCATTAGCTGACTAAATATTTTTTTCATATGCCTGTCTCGTGCTAAAAAATACATCCCTAAACGGCGCATTTTTTGCAAGTATAATTTATCTTCTGTAAATAAATCCATCAGCTCATGCGTAATCATTGCCGTTCTTTTATGATCTTGCTGGCGTTTAAGTGTATATGCTTCCAAAAGAGAGGCTATTTTCTCTAAATGTACATCTTCTTTAATCAAATCAAACAAAACAGCAACATCACGGATACTTAAATTTAACCCCTGCGCTGAAACTGGATGCAAAAAATGTGCGGCATTCCCAAAAAGTAAAAGGTTGTTTTGATAAAGGCGCTCTGCTTTTACAAGTAATAATGGAAAGCTTTGTCTCGAGGTAACCTTTTGTATTTGACCAAGGCGATAGCCAAATTCACTTTGCAATGTGTTAATAAACGCTGCATCAGAAAGCATACATAAATGATCTGCATTATCATTTGTCGTTGCCCAAACACAACTGACCGCATTTTTTGCCGTAGGTAACATAGCTAATACACCATTGGTAACAAAACGCTCATATGCCCAGTTTCCATGATCTCGCTTTAAACTTACATCACAAACAACAGCTTTTTGCTGATAGTCATGATAATGCTCCTTTAGCTTTACCATTTTGCGCAATTTAGAATGAGCGCCATCTGCGGCAATAATTAGCTTTGGTGCCAGATAATGAATCTCATCTTTATCAGTAAGCTTACTGATCCCAAGTGTATAGCTTTTATCAGTTTGATCTTTAAGCTTTACATCACAAGATGTATATCCACTTAATAATGTTACGTTCTTGCATTTTTTTAGGCGATCAAGTAATACCGCTAAGAGAGTGCTTAGCTTTATTACAGCACCCAAAAACGGTAATGACTCTTCTTCAGCATGAAGCTTGACATGTGAAAATGCTTTTTTATCAGATACATGAATATGCTTAATGCTAGAGGCATCATGTTTAATCATCTCCCATAAACCAAGGCTATGTAACACACTTATTGAGCTATAAGAAAGCGCAATTGCCCTATTATCATTGACTAGCAATTCAAAGGGCTTTTGTTCAATAACAAGTGTTTTTAAGTGAAGCTCATCAAGTGACAGCGCCAAGAGCATCCCAACAACCCCGCCGCCAACAATAGCGACATCATTTGTGCTCAATGCCTCAAAATCCAACATGACAGTTAATGTTTTGTTTCTTCTGATGAAGATTCACCTGTCAGTCCAAACTCACTTTGAATCAAAAGGACCGCAACTTTTGTATACTCAGCAAGCTCCATATAGGCACTTTCCTCCACAGCCTCCCCTGTCACTTCATCATCATATTGCAGACGTGAGACATCAATCAAATCATTAATTGCCTCGCCAACGGCCTCTGAACCATCATTTAAATTAATCTCCATCAAGCCTAAGCCAGATAAAAAGCCTTGTGCCCACATCGCTAAAGCATCAATTCTTTTATGAAATGGCTCTTCATCATCTGGCAATAATAAATCAAAACTCAAATCACCACTTTCAAACTGTGTTTTTGTAGCTTGGTACATTTCGGATAATACTTTAAGCGCAGGCTTGGCCATAGCATCATTTGGATCAATGGGAGAGGCCATTAATGAGTCCACCCAAGCTTGAATTCTAACATCTGCTCCCACAGTAAATAAAGCACATAAAAGTGCATGCGCCTCAGAGGCTTCTGATAAAGCATTAATACGCCTTAATGCGTCGCTAATCGACGCATAACTTGGCAGCGTGTTATCTTGTGACATATTTTTTATTACCTAGTTCGTATCGCTGCATCAAAAGCGCTTTTGTATGCAACATTTTTTCTATAGCATTATCCTATCATTGTCACAACGTTTTATCTCGATTTTTTTTGACATAAATCACTTGCACTTAAGTGCTGAAAAACCTATGATTGGATTAACTCTTAGAGTTTAGTGTTGCCTGTACTGTTGGCCAGTTTTTACAGTCTTGAGCCGATGCGTAATAAATAGGGAACAGTTTATACTTTTTCACGCGTGCAAGCTCAGTTTAGCTGAGACGCCCAACGAGAAGGTTAATGTACCCACCTGGTTCTTGAGGGTTCAAGAGCCATGTAAACAGCGGCAGAAATGGGCGACACTATAAAAAAATGAATTTTCAACCGATTGCTCTTAGCTCTTCAGCACTTTTATTCAATGACTTACTCTGACTAGCACTGCCGGTTTGAACCTTTTGAGGCAATCCCTCTGGCATACGATTTTTAGCCCACACAGCGCCCTTTACAAGCCATGGGACAAGCAAAGAATCTTCCCAAGATGTCTGCTTTTGAATGACAGGATTGAAGCTTAATACACCAACGACCATACTTAAAACAAGTGTTGACTTTACAAAGCCAAATATAAATCCCAAGCATCTGTCGGTAAGTGATTGCGTACTTTTTTTAAAAATTGAAAAGATAAGACGGATCAAATGCCCCACAAGCCAGACAATGATGATAATCGCAAAAAATGCAATCCAAAATGCCACATCTATTGAATCAAACCATCTGCTTGTATAATGGGTGGTTACAACATCTGCAAAAAAATACGCGATCACCAGCGCCACAAGCCAAATAACCAGTGAGAAAAGTCCACGTAAAAATCCTTGTGCAAAGCCCCAAACACTAAAGATTAAGACAATGGCAATAAAAACATAATCAAGCCAATTAAGCATACTCATCAACACACTCCATTTCACGAGTTTACCCAACACATCATGATCAAAAATCAGACCTTTTAGATTCTTTGGGTATTTACAAACCGATACATTCTGTCATGATAATATCTCTCTTTAGCCATTCATACAACAGAAGATAAATAAAAATGAATCGTTCGATTAAAAAAAGACAATTTGGGGTTATCTGGTTTGTAGAGTTGTGGGAGCGCTATGCATTTTACAGCTTCCAAGCACTCTTTCTCCTTTTTATTACCGCTGAACATATCAGTGAAGATCAGGCCTATCTCATCTTTGGCATCTTTGCAGCCTTATTATATCTAACCCCTACTATCGGCGGCTATATTGCTGATAAGTTCATTGGCATTAAACGCGCACTTTTAATTGGTGGCGTACTACTTTTTATTGGTTATGCCATTTTAGCATCATCACATTCTTTAGCACAAATATCATGGGCGCTGTCCTTTATTATTGTTGGAAACGGGCTTTTTAAACCCGCACCAACGGCACTTATTTCAAAGATATTCAGCAATGATGCTTCAAGCTCTCACTCAGCATTTACACTCTATTACATGGGGGTTAATATCGGCAGTTTCCTAGGGATTGCCATCACCCCTATCATTGCCCAGCATACTGGCTATTCAAATGCCTTTTGGGTGTCAGTCATTGGCATGATCGTCGCACTTTTAAATTACACCATCCGCGCAAGCTTACTAAAAGACATCAATGGCGCGCATGATACCAAACCACTGACAAAGAACGCTGCACTTCTCATTGGGGCTGTTTGCATTATCCAGATTGTTATTTGTTATTTACTGTTTCAGGTCACTGACGTTTCGTTTTATTTAATCATTGCGCTTTGCATCATTATGTTTATCTATATGTTAATAGACTCGATGAAGCTAGAGAACAAAAAAGAGCGTTTTATGCAAGTCATTGGCATTTTACTTGTCATCGAGGCGATTGTTTATTTTGTCATTTATAATCAAATGTTCTCCACACTGACACTATTTGCTAAACATAACATCCATTTAACCTTGGTTGGTTTGAGCGTCTCTCCTGCAACCTATGCCTCTTTAGATGCGGTTTGGCTTGTCATACTAAGCCCTATTTTAGCAGTGGTATATACCAAGTTGCACAATAACAAATTGATCAATATTCCGAACAAATATGCCTTTGGCACCATTCTCTCAGGCATCGCTTTTATTTCACTTTATCTTGTATGCCTTTATACCGCCAAAGATGGATTCATTAATGGTAACTGGATGATTCTTTATTTCTTTTTTGCTGCCTTTGCTGAGCTTCTTATTGCTGCTATCGGCTTCTCTTTAATTGCAATTTACTTTAGAAAAGAAATAGTCACCCTAGGAATGGGCTTTTTTATGCTGGCCCTTGCTGCAGGCGGCGCTTTATCTGGAAAGCTTGGACAACTTGTTGCCATGCCAGATGGGAAAGTATCAGCTCTTGCGTCCTTACCAACTTATATGAACTACTTTATTGGCCTTGGCATTGTTTGCATTGTACTTGGTGCTATCTATTTTATCTTTTCATTTATGATGCACCAACGCGCCAAAGCACATGGCTTTGAATTAAAATAAGTTTGATGCATTTGCCTCATCTAATTACAAATCATTTTAAAGTGAATATAGATCTCACTTAAATCTGTAGTGTATACTGGCAGCTTTATAACTTCATATATCTACATTATGCCTGATACTGCCACACAGCACACACCGATGATGCAGCAATACCTTAGCATTAAATCTGAATACCCCAATACGCTTGTATTCTACCGTATGGGAGATTTCTATGAGCTATTTTATGAAGATGCACATAAGGCAGCAAAGCTTTTAGATATCAGTTTGACCACGCGTGGAAAGTCTAATGGCGAGCCAATTGCCATGGCAGGGGTTCCCTATCATGCAGCCGAGAACTATTTGGCTAAGCTTGTAAAACAAGGCTTGAGTGTTGCAATCTGTGAGCAAGTTGGTGAAGTCAGCAATAAAGGCCCTGTAGCGCGAGAAGTTGTTCGGGTGATTACCCCCGGCACTGTATCTGAAGAGAGCTTTTTGGACAGTAGTGAAAGCAATGTCATTTTATCTGTTTTACAAACAGCAAAAAAAACAGCGCTTGCTTATTTAAATTACACACAAGGGGAAATTAAACTCATTACACTTAATGAGCGTAAATCAACACTCAATGATGAGCTTATTAGACTTAAGGCAAAAGAAGTTCTAATTGATGAAAGTCAGCTTGAGCAGCTGCAAAGCTTCGCACTGGAGAATGCTATTTCTCTTGTTCCACGAGGTGAATGGGAGTTTCAGCTTATGCCAAGCAAAAAACTGATTAATGAGGTTTTTGGGCAGCAAAGTGAAGAGGCATTAAAAGCATATCCTCTGGCAGTTTGTGCAGCTGGCGCACTTATTAATTATATTATTGAAACACAAAAATCAATCCCTTCACATCTAAGCTCCATAGCAATTGAAAAAACCGATACGTTATTAAATATCGATATTGCCAGTCGCAAAAACTTAGAGCTTGATCATGCCATCACAGGTAATCATAAACGTACACTGCTGAGTGTTATGGATCACTGCAAAAGCGCACTTGGCAAGCGCCTTTTAAGAGAATGGTTTAAAGAACCAACGACGGCAATGAATGTAATTACCACTCGCCAGAGCATTATATCAACCTTGGTGGAAAGTAACGCTATTGAGCACATTCAATCGACATTATCTTATATACAAGATATTGAGCGTATTAGCTCTCGTATTGCCCTTGGAACAGCAAAACCAAAAGACCTTGTCGCTTTAAAAGATACTCTGAACCATTTACCTCAATTAAAAACACAGCTTGATCAGTTTCAACACAATGAGCACATCAAAGCACTTGGCTTAAATCTGATATTACTGCCTGAGTTAAGTCAAACGCTTAATCATGCACTTGTCGATGAGCCCCCTGTTACCATAAAAGATGGAGGGGTTATTAAAAAGGGCTATGACGCTGAGCTTGATACACTTAAGCGCTTCTCCCATAACTCTCATGAGTACTTACTGGAACTTGAGAAAAAAGAAAAAGCGCGAACGGGAATTTCAGGGCTTAAAATTGGCTATAACAAAGTGCATGGTTATTATATTGAGATTACCAAAGCGCAGCATAAGGAGCTGCCTTGTGATTATATCAGGCGCCAGACATTAAAAAATGCTGAGCGCTATGTCACCGATGAGCTAAAGGCCTTTGAAGATAAAATATTAAGTGCAAAGGAAAAAGCACTTTCTTACGAAAAACATCTTTACCAAAGCTTGCTTTTACAGATAAATGAGCACTTTTCAACCTTGCAAATATTAGCAAAAGCCATTGCAAAAACGGATGTCTATACCAATCTTGCAGAGCGTGCACTCACACTTAAGCTCACAGCACCCGCCTTTACCCAAAAAAACATCCTTAAAATTGAAGCCTCAAGGCATCTTGTGATTGAGCAAACGCTCAATACTCCTTTTATTGCTAATGATGCCACACTCGATAATAGCCGTAAATTTCAGATTATCACAGGCCCTAACATGGGTGGGAAGTCCACTTACATGCGCCAAATTGCCCATGTTGTCTTTCTCGCTTATATCGGGAGCTTCGTCCCTGCTAAATCTGCTTTAATTGGTCCCACTGATGCCATTTTCACCCGCATTGGCGCTCATGATGATATCAGTAGTGGCAGGTCAACTTTTATGGTTGAAATGACAGAGTGCGCACATATTTTAAAAAATGCCACACAAAACTCTTTGGTGCTTATGGATGAAATTGGCAGAGGCACAAGCACATTTGATGGGCTTTCTTTAGCGATGGCAACCGCCGAGAAATTAATTGCACTTAATAGCTACACACTCTTTGCAACACATTACTTTGAGCTCACCGCGCTATCACAAAAATACAAAACCGCAACCAATATTCATTTTGAAGCCACAGAACATCAAGAGACTATTGTATTTTTACATCATGCCAAAGCAGGACCTGCACTTAAAAGTTATGGCATTCAAGTTGCCAAACTTGCAGGGGTACCAGCTGATGTAATTAAAAAAGCAAAGGCAATTTTGCATCAGTTAGAAGCTGACAGCATCACACCTTACACACCTAAACAAATGATGCTGGATTTACAAGAAACACCCAAAAATAGCGCTTCTTCTTCCTATGATGAGCTCATTGATAAACTCAATGCACTTGATCCAAATAGCTTGACACCAATTCAAGCACTCAGCGTACTCGATGAGCTAAAATCATTGATAAAAGACCAGTAACCCACTTGGTCTTTTCAATTGCTTCAGGCATAATGTGTTCGATAAAATTACAGTTAACCAATAGGATATAATAATGGAAAATACAACTGAAAACCCACAACCGAATTTTGTTATCCAAAAAATTTATACCAAAGATATTTCATTTGAAACACCGAATACACCTGAAGTATTCAAATCAGAATGGAAACCAGATGCTAATGTGAACGTCAACACACAGTCAAACATATTAGAAGGCAATGTACATGAAGTTGAGTTAACTTTAACTGTCACTGTAAAAAATGCTGATAAAACAGCCTATTTAATCGAAGTGACGCAAGCAGGCATTTTTACGATTGAAAACATGCCTCAAGATCAGATTGATCCTATGCTTGGCGCCTTTTGCCCAACTTCTTTATTCCCCTATGCAAAGGAAGTTATCGATAGCCTCATTAATAAAGCTGGATTCCCACAAATCAACCTTGCTCCAATTAACTTTGATGCACTTTATATGCAAAAAGCAGCTCAGCAAAATACAGCTGATGCCACACAGCACTAGCCAGAGATTACTCCCAGCCCTTGCACTTGAGCATTTTTATAGCTGTTAAGGTGATGATCCGGGGCAACTTTGGCATCAGTTAAATACAGACCTTGATGTGTCATAAATACCGCTATCAGCATAACAATCAAAGCGAAAGCTGCTGCGAGCATAACGTAACTTGTTGTTTTTAACATTAATCTTCCTTACGCTTTAATACTTTAGCTTGTATTTAAAGTTATAGCACACTGTATTTTATTTTGCTGTTTCAAGGGTGTAACAGTTTGTAGCATATTTGATACACAAATACCGAGTATATTTCACCCCTTTCTAGAAAATAAAAACGATAAGCGATAATTCACTATTTATCTTTTCCTATCCCTCTGAGATAATGAATTTATCCAAGTACCTTTGGAATCAAGAGATAGGAGTAGATATTGTGTCGGACACTAAGAATTATACACCTGAGGAGAATAGCGCAAACTCAAACGGACCTGCCTCATTCGCTGAGGTTGAGTTAACTGAGGATATGGATACAGATGAAGGTACGGCAGATCTAGAGCAAAGTAATGCAGAGTCTGAAAATGATGAGCAGTATGACTTCTCTCAAGGAGAAGCTGATGCAACAAGAATGTATCTGGTTGATATTGGTTTTCGCTCTCTTCTGACAAAAGAGGAGGAGTTTTATTATGCAAAGAAGGTGCAAAAAGGCGAACTGAAAGCAAAAAACATCATGATTGAAAGCAACCTTCGTTTGGTTGTTAAAATTGCAAAGCGTTATAAACCAAGAGGAAATAGTTTAAGCTTTCTGGATTTAATTGCTGAGGGCAATCTAGGATTGATTCGTGCTGTTGAGAAGTTTGACCCTGATTTGGGCTGGCGATTTTCCACTTATGCCACTTGGTGGATTCGTCAAAATATAGAACGTGCTCTTTTAAATCACCAACGAACCATTCGTGTTCCTGTGCATATATTAAAAGAGCTTAATGTCTATTTGCGTGCAGCAAATGAGCTCACCAAACAGCTTGATCATGAGCCTTCTCCTGAGGAAATTGCAGAGTTTATTGATAGACCCGTTGAGGATATCCGTAAAATTCTCTCATCAACGGTGCAAATGGATTCGCTCGATGACTCATTTGATGATTCTAATCGCTCAATGGTTGAAACCATTGCAGATGAAAACTCAATTGACCCTGAGAACATTCACCTTCATGAAAAGGCAGCAAAGTTTATTGATCAATGGCTAGATGAGCTAACCGACAATCAACGCGCTGTGCTCGCAATGCGCTTTGGACTGCGTGGACATGATATTAAAACACTAGAAGAAACCGGCATGCAAATTGGGTTAACTCGTGAACGGGTACGCCAAATTCAAGTAGATGCCCTAAAGCGCCTTAAAGTGATTGCAGCGGCAAATGACATTAAGCCGGATTTATTTGCGCGCTAGATTGCAATCGGCTAAATTCTAACTCTTTTTTACTTTTTTATTTCTATTTTTATTTTTCTCGGTAAACTCATAAGCTTATGCATATTAATCAACTTATGAGGTTTTGATTACCACCATGTCATTTTTGGTCCATAAAATAAAAGGTTATGGCTGGATTATCGTTTTTCTAAGCGCTTTTTTACTCTTCTATAAATATATTATGCAAGTCTTTCCAGGACTTATTGCTAATGACATCATGTCTTCTTTTAGTATTTCTGCATCTGGTGCTGGTGCGCTTGTTGCGGCAACATTTTGGACCATTGTTATTGTGCAGTTATTCTCAGGGCTCGTGCTGGATAAATTTGGCTTTCGCTTTATTAGCGCTCTTTCTTTACTTGTTTCCTCTGTTGGGCTCCTTTTATTTATTTATGCTGCAAACCATGGTGATTTATCTTTGGCTTATCTTGGCAGAATTATGATCGGTGCAGGAGTAGCGTTTGCAACAGTGAGTTATATCAAAGCGGTCTCTGTCTGGTTCCCACCTGAAAAGTTTGCTTTTGTCACAAGCTTTCTAGCAAGTGCTGCGATGCTTGGTGCCATTGCTGGCCAAGCACCGCTTTCTTTTCTTATTACTCATACAGGTTCATGGCAAAAAGGGCTATTTATTTGTGCTCTTATTGGGATAATTGGCGCGATTATTTATGTCTGTATCGTACGCGATAAAAACCCCAATGCTGATTTTCAGAAACATGAAAGTACCAAATTTAGCTGGCAGGCGATTAAAAATACTTTTTTCAATTATAATAACTGGCTTTTAACGCTCTATTCGGGCCTAAGCTTCACTGCTATTGATGCATTTGCTGGCCTTTGGGGAAATAATTATTTTCGTGAGCAATATCAAGTATCAACAGAACATGCCGCCGGTATGATTTCGATGATCTTTATCGGCCTTGCTATTGGTTCACCTGTTATTGGTAAACTCTCTGAAAAGCTTGATAAAAGAAAACCTATCATGCTGACTTTTCATGTTTTTGCAACGTTAAGTCTAGCGATTGTTTTGACAGTTAAAACCTCACCCTTGGTTGCCTCTATTTTGCTTTTTATTTTCGGTTTTTGCCTTGGTATTTATATGCTGACATTTGCAATAGGCAGACGAATCAATAGTATTATCGTTGCTGCAACGGTTGCGGCATTTATCAATACAGGTGAACCTGTGCTCGGCGCGATTTTTGATCCCTTAATTGGTTATTTTCTAGAGCTTACTTGGAACGGAAATTATATTAATGCTGCCGGTCAAATTGTGCACTACGCCCATGGTCATGTTCCTGTCGGCGCAGTCAAACACTTTGCAGTTGGCTCATACCATCTGGCATTTTCTATTTTAACCTTTAGTATGATACTTGCCTTTATTTTACTATGCTTTGTAAAAGACAAAGCTTACACTGAAAAATAGCACTAGGAAATTTCCATGACGCTTAGTGAGCAATATTTAAAAATCATCAAAGCTGAAGGCTATCAAAGCGATCCATTACAACTAGAAGCTATTAACAAACTGCAAATTATCTCTGAGCACTTAACAAATGCTGGTATACAAACATCAAAATGGTCTTTTTTTCGCTCACAAAAACCAACATATATAAAGGGCTTATATCTTTGGGGTGGCGTGGGTCGCGGTAAAACTTTTATTATGGACTTATTCTATAACAACCTGAACTTCCCAGCAAAGCGCCGACAACATTTCAGCCATTTCATGAAAGAAGTTCATCAAAGGCTACAGGATAATAAAGGGAAAAAATCCCCACTGAATCTTGTTGCCAAAGAGATAGCAAATAGCTCTAAAGTTATTTGTTTTGATGAGTTTTTTGTTGAAGATATTGCTGATGCAATGATCCTTGGCAGCTTATTTACCATGCTTTTTAAGCTTGGTATTACCTTGGTTGCGACTTCCAACATTCCCCCTGACAAGCTTTATCTAAGTGGACTGCAACGTGCACTTTTTTTACCTGCTATTGATGAGATTAAATCGCACTGCGATGTTTTTAACTTAGACCGTGGTATTGATTATCGCCAAGAGATGAGCGAGGATAATAGGCGTTATTTTTTCCCCTTAGCGACTGCAAATAAAGAAATTAAAGCACTCTTTCTATCAAAGGCAACAGAACATGCACTGTATAATAGTGACATCATTTTGGAAGATAGGGTCATAGCCGTTAAAGCTGTGGATGAAAGCATCATCTGGTTTGATTTTATCTCTCTATGTGGTCATGCGCGTGGCGTAAATGATTATATTGCTTTAGCAAAACGATTTGATGCGTTATTCATTAGCAATCTGCCAATATTAACCCGAAAACATGAAAACGAGACGCGCCGCTTTATTGCGCTTATCGATGAGTTTTATGATCAAGAAAAACTGGTTATTATTGCTGCTGAAGCTGACTTTAATCAGATTTATCAAGGAGAGCGACTGAAATTTGAATTTCAGCGCACCATAAGCCGCTTGCAAGAAATGCAAAGCGATGAATATGCTAAGCACTAACGCAGAGTTTAAGATTTGATAAATTCTCTATAAAGGAAGCTCTTAACTGAAACAACTCAAGATTGAGCTGTTTTGCTAATCTTCTAATTAGCTGTATTTAAGATAAAACCTGAGAAACTAAAGTATCCTAAATTTGCAGGATAAATCAAGGTAGTCTTATATTAATGATGTAGTCAATTGTGAATTAAAAGCACCAAAAGTCAATTAAAGTTAATACCCGAAATGGGTTGAATATTTACCCGGTTTGGGTATAATTTTATTATGTAATGTATAGTAAAAATATTTAATGAGTTGGATAACAATTGTAGAAACCCCTGTGTTTTTAAAGATTACCGAAAAGTTTTGCGAACGTGATATTGTTGATGAAATGATTGAGATAATCTCACAAAACCCAGAAGTTGGAGATATTATTCCCAATACAGGTGGTTGCAGAAAACTAAGATGGCAAAGAAATCGAAGCTCTGGGAAAAGTGGCGGTATAAGAACGATATATTACTTTTACGATTCAACAATGCCAATATATCTGCTCTTAGCATACCCAAAATCAGTAGCTGACAATATTAATGCTGAAACTGCAAATACATTAAAAACAATTGTTAAACAAATGGTTAAGAATCACAAAAATCTGCGAGGTAAATAGTATGAGTTTTGATTTTAATGAAAGTCTACGACAAAGTGCCGAAGAAGCTCTCCAAATATCAAAAGGGCAAGTCAACCCTGGTAAGGTGCATAAATTTTTAGTCCCTGAAAACCTTGATGTTAAAGAAATCAGGTCAAAACTAAACGTTAGTCGTAGTGAGTTTTGTGAAAAGTATGGATTTAAATTAAGAACACTTGAGAAATGGGAACAAAAAATCACAATGCCTGATTCTGCAACAAGGGCATATCTCACTGTTATTTCAAAAAATCCAGAAATAGTATATCAAGCACTACATAATAAAAACATATAGTACCAAAATGATCGTTTTACGATAGTCAAAACATAAACTTTAAAAATCATGCTCAAACCGACTTGAATACACCACAAGTCACCCCTGAAAACGAGCATTTCTTATTAATTTTATACATTTTCTACACTGATATTTTTAATCCACCCTGTAATAGTTTATTATTTAAAAGCTAAATGGCAGTTTGTCTTTTAATTTTGATTGGATTGCATCTTTAGCTGCTGATGTTCCGGCTTCTTTGAGAATCTTATTCATTTGCCCAGCTTCCAATGTCAAACTTGGATTACTGAGCTCACCTAAAAAGCGCACTTTTAATGGTAGATTATTGATATTAACAGGTGTTTTATTTACCTTGACTTGAGTCTTATACAAGATGATATCTGTAGGCAGATCTATACTTATCTGTCCATTTTTCACCTTCCAGCTGCCTTTCGCATTCACATCAGCCTCTTTTGCCATTAAAGAAAAATTACTGCCAAAGTTAACACTCTCTAAAAGTGATGCGACAGGCATTTTATTGATTGAAAAGGAGATTTTATTATCCATTTGAGTATCCGGATAACGAATCAACTCACCCTCAAACCAATTTGCCTCGGAAGTTAGCTGTACTTTTGTTGCCACATTTAAAAGTTGGGGCTCTGTTGCGATATTCTCAGCATATAAATGTAAATGCCTATTATCTGAGAGCTGGATATTTTTCACATTTAAGGTTCTAATGGTTAGTGTTGGCACTTTAGTAATCAAATAATTAGCACGAACATTGGCATAACCATACACTTGAGCCTGTGTTTTAGCATTGGCACTTTGATCCTCTGGCTTCGCTACACTTTCACCTCCACCAATCAATTGAAGCGCTCTATTTGCATAATCAAGATAAGATCGATATTCTTTGGCGTTTTTTAGATATTTCTCAATCTCAAATGTCCGTGTTTCATCTTGTTTTGTCACTTCTTTTTCTTTAGTTTGATCTTCTGTAGGTGCTGGTTTTTCCTTTGCTTTTTGAGCGGATTCTTTTATATACAATTTCCCTGGGTGCATACGCTTATGATTACTAAGAACAGTATCAACCTCAACGTTGGACAACACCAAGCGTTTACTTAAAAGCGCACTAATATCAACACGTGCTAAGAGTTTTTTCGCATAAAATTGATCATAATCGAGTTTATCTGGATTACTAAAACCTAAGTTTTCAAGTGACAACTGCCCCTTTGTCGCACTTATTGTTAAATGGTTAAAATCAACCGTTGATCCATTTACCTTAGTCAGCTCATTTTTCAAAATGTTACTGACCATCTTGCTCTGGAGCATACTTTGCATCAAAAAGGCAAGTATAATAATAACAATGACAATCACTACCCCAGAGATTCTAAAAGGATGCTTAAGACGCTTATTCTTTAGCGCAACCCAATCAACCTTATGTAGTGATTTGCCCAAAATCACCCAAGTGCTAAGCTTCACCCACCATTTATTAACCGCTTGTTGATATAAAGCCTTATCGCTTTGAATATGCGCAAGCCTGTTGCGAGTGCTTTTAAACATAAAAGCAACCACTAAACCCACGATAACCCCTAGAATAACTGAAAGAACAAATGCGCCTGTTACCAGATAATAGTCAAATCCAGCATAAGCCAAAACAGGCATATTAATCATTGATTTAAAGATTGGCTGGAACGCTCCATCTAATAACCATATACCAAAGTAAAATGACACCGGTTCGATCGCAAAAGACAGGATTTTGGCAAGAATAAATAAAATGACTACAAAGCCAATATTTACATTAAGAATTAAAACCAAAAAGATAAATAGTACACTTAAAAATGGCGCATAGGAAAATCCAGGAATAAAACCCAAGATACAGCCAAATAATACTCCTAGAAACAGCTGCATCCCTGTTGCTTGACCAAAAATAATCTTTAAGACTCGTTTCCATGTTTTCATATCATTACCCTTCTTACGCCATATGCTTTACATAAGATATTAGATGAATATTCTTATACTAACGAGCTGAATATTAAATTTCTATCCAATTTATGCTCTCGGTTGAGAAGCGTATTGCTCATTTTCATGTAAGCGCATTTTCAATAAATAGTGTAGATGTGTTACCAAATGCCCTACCAATGAAAAATCTTCTTCTTTTAGTGATTTTCTAGTATTTGATACAACACTAATACCAGATTGCACACCGTAACGATCATCAACCAGACCAAGAGGAACCCAGAGCATACCCTGTTGATTAGCAAAGGTTTGCAAATACTGTAAGGTATGCGTTTGATCGCCATTAACATAACCTCCTGATGTTATTCCACAAAGCAGCTTCCCTGCCAATAACTGTGATTGCCAAAAGATGCTAGTTGCATCAAGGAATGATTTAAACTGGGCAGGCACCCCACCAAAATAAGTAGGAGTTGCAAATATCACACCATCTGAACTTCTTAACTCAACTAACGTGTGATTATTTGTATATCTTCCATGAATAATCTCAGAGGCTTTAATTTTACTAATAGTCAAATCAACATCATATTGAGATAAGATTCTCTGGGCGTACTGCACCAATGTCTTGATGGTTCCTGTTTTTGAAAAATAAACGATAACTATCTTCATATTAATTCACTTGCTTGCTTGATCATGATATGACTAATCTACGACATCAAGTTCACTTTAGGTGAAGCCTTTTTTGTGCTTTTTCTATAAATAACTGATTTAACCTCTGGTATTTTCGATCTGGCAATTGCCAGTAATGCCAATAAAGAGGCATTCTCCATGTTTTTGTGCTCTCTAGGATGATTAATCTGCCATCTGCTAAGCAATCTACAATGTCTATTCTAGGAATAAGCGCCCATCCAAACCCTGCTAAAGTCATTTCTCTAAAGCCTTTTACTGATGGAATAATATGTGTATTATCTGCATTTAGTTCGCAATTAAACATTCTAGCCATATAAATTTGATTGAGCTGATCCTTATAATTAAAGCTCAGATAGGGTGAGTCCAAAAGATTATCTTTTAAGCTTCTATCATTTTTAAAGTACTTTTCCTTAAACTGGCTTGAACAGACTAAAACATATTCAAACTCACCTAAAAATGCACTATCACAACCTGACATACGCTTATGGTTTGTTGAAATGCAGGCAAGCACTCGTGCATTTTCAAGCAAATCTAAAGTCAACTCTTGATCTTCTGTTATAACCTCTAAATGAAACGTTTGAAAAGCAGGTATTCCCACAATTGTTTCCATTAGCCAAGTTTCTAAAGCATCATGGTTTATTGCAATAGAAAATTTAGCCTTCAGTCTTTCTATTTCTACTTTTTCATACAAAGACCCCTCTAAGAATTCAACGCGGCGCTGATGATTTAGCAACACCTCTCCCAGTTTCGTAGCTTTATAGGGTAAACTGCGAATCAATAAAGGTTCTCCAAAGCTTTTCTCTAGTGTCTTAATTCTTTGAGTCACTGCAGATTGAGTGATATTAAGCTTCTGTGCAGCTTTTTCAAAATGCTGCAAATCTATAACGGTCTTAAGGGCAATAATTCCTCGATAATCTATGGGGTGACTCATAAGGTTATTTAATGGTATATCAATATAATTAATTTAACTTATGTTAATTGATTTTTTACACTACAGCTAGTTTTTACTGATGAGAGATAAATATGACTTTTTTATATGGATTCGCACTTGGAATGGGTTTAATTATTTCCATAGGCGCTCAAAATATTTTTATTATTAAACAAGCAACAAAACGTCAATATAGCTACATCGCTGCGAGTATTTGTATTGTGTGTGATATTGTTCTTATAGGCATTAGCGTTAACTTTACTAAATTTCTATTACACTATCTACCCATATTACACACAGCTTTTTTAGCTGCTGCCATTATTTTTCTTGTGATATATGGCGGGTTATCAATAAAATCAGGACTAGGTAGAGTACCTATTACACAAAACACATGGAAATCACAGCACACTATCTCTTTATCCAATATCATTTTGCTTGCTTTATCATTTAGTTTACTAAACCCACAAGCACTTCTTGATACCGTGATATTAATTGGTGGTGTTGCTAGCACTTATCAAAGTACATACATTCAAAATGAATTTATGATTGGCGCTATTTTTGCAAGTATTTTGTGGTTTTTAGGGCTTACCTATACAGTCCATTGCTTTAGCCATTTTTTACAACATGATAGAGCTTGGCGCATTATTGAACTGGTAAGCGGAATGATTATGCTAGCAATCGCCATTCATTTACTCATTTCATCAATCTACTTATAACGATGTAATGCCAAATCATAAAATGGGACTTTAAAAATCTTTCCTTTAATTTAAAAGTGTGATAAATCTGTTAGGGAATAAACTGAAAGAACAACAATTACATCAATAAAATGGCTAGAACGCGCAATTTCACACAGCAAGTTAAAAAGCAATGCGCTGCAAAGAAGCTTAGCTCTCTTAGCATTATCAGCTGTTGTCTCAATCGATGTAGCATGCTCAGTCACACTTAGTATTTTAGCTTGGCTGTGACTGAGCGTTTCCACCTTATTTACAATTAAATTAAACAACCCCTTATTGATGAATGTACTTATCAAGGATAAAACATGCTACGTTCCGTATTTTTATTTATTTTAGCTGCGCTTTTTCTCTTTTTTGAAATGGCACTTCAAGTCTCCCCTGGCATCATGACACAAAACTTAATGCAATCACTTCACATTGATGTATTTTGGCTTGGCGTTACCTCAGGGGCTTATTTTATTACTTACACCTTAATGCAAATTCCAGCTGGACTCTTTTATGACAGATTCTCTGCCCGAAGTGTTATTATGCTGCCTTTGGCTATTTGTATTGTTGGTGGTTTTTTGTTTGCATTAGCACCTAATTTTTACTTCGCCGCCTTTGCTCGAATATTTATGGGATTTGGTTCTGCCTTTGCCTTTATTGGTGTCCTTGTGGTTGCAAGCCATGTCTTTAGCAAACGCTATTTCACTCTCATTGCAGGGGTGACGCAAATGCTCGCAGCCTTAGGTGCCATGTGTGGCGCATTACCACTTTTGCCATTGATTGAACACTTTGGTTGGCGTGAAACGATGATGATTGTCACAAGCTTTGGCGTTGTATTAATTGTGCTTATGTTTTTCTTTTTAAAACTTCCTCATAAACACTTAAGCAAAAACCCTGATAAAACACATTTTGCCTTTTTAAGTGTGGCCAAAAAACCTCAAACTTGGGCAATTGCCTTTTATGCTTGTTTATTATGGATGCCAATGGCAGTGGTGGCATCACTATATGGTGTACCCTTTGTTGAAAGCTACTTTCACCTTCCTTTTAGTAGTGCTGCCAGTATCGTCACTTTTATGTGGATTGGCATTGCAATTGGAAGCCCTCTATTTGGCTTTATTGCAGATAAAACAAATCGTATTCACCTTACTCTTTCTCTTTGTGCGCTATTAGGGGCATTTTCTTTCGCTGTCATTATGCTGATTCCTAAGCACTCTTTTGCAATGCTCATTGTACTTTTTTTGCTTGCAGGCGCTGCTTGTGCAGGACAGGCTTTGAGTTTCTCACTTGTAAGCAGAAATAACAAAATAGAACACAGGGCAACCGCAATTGGTTTTAATAATATGGCCGTGGTTATCTCAGGCTTTATCTTTCAGCCCCTTATCGGTTATGTCATTCGATCAAGCGAAAGCGCAAATGTGGGCAATTATCTCTATAGTGCGCATAGCTACTACAATGGAATGCTGATTGTCCTTGCTGGCTATATATTAGCAGCGCTTGGTGCAGTTTTTTTAATTCGCCAAACCGCCACCAAGAACACGGTACAAGAGCATATCAATCGGCCAACAGCCTGCCAAGCATGATGCTATTTTTATTTTCCCCATTTTACCCCCTAAGATACACCTTTTAACTTGCTGCATGATGGCTTAACTTACTAAATATTGAAAACATTAAACCGTTTAGTTTGAATTATATTCAGATAATCACCTTCAGAATAACCCCATTTTCATGAGGGGAAGCTAGTTTGAAAACAACAGTTTTCACGGCAGATTTACACACAAATTGCATATTTTTACAGCTAATGTTTCTTATTTTCACATATTCCGTTCATCTCATTTCACCTACATCTTCCGCCCTTTTCACTGCTAAGAGAAATCAGAATGCTTATCATGGCTTTTGTTCAAATCACAACAACAAGGGAGATTTCATAACGATGATCATTTTATCAAGACAAATAAAACAATAGGCGGTGAATGGGAGAACTAATGACAATACACAATATTTTACATAAAGACAAACAACAAGGCCTGTCAATGGTTGAGCTTGGGCTTATATTTGTTGTTATTGCTGTGGCAATTGCAGGGATATTTTATGCCTATAGCAGTGTTATGACGGCAGATAAAGAGCAAGAGCTTGTTAAGCAAATCCAAGAAATTGCTGCTGCTGAAAATCAATACCTTGCTGAGCAAAGTTTTCAAGAGCAACCTGTTGGTCTCTCGCAGCTATATACACAGAAATACTCGAGCACCAAACCCTATAAACTTGCTCAAGATGACTACTGGCATAATGACCTTGCTTATAATGCATTTGGTCAAGACATTGAAATTATCACTGGCGCTGAAGATGGTGCTAAGGGATTTAAGATTGATCCTGATAATAATTTGCTATTTAGGATTCAGGATTATTTTCCAACAGAGGAAATTTGTGAACGTGTACGTGGCATGTTAAAGGCAAATGGCAAATTATTCTCAACGATGTCCAACTGTCATGTTGCTCGCGGGCATTATAACTTATGTATCCAATTTAATAGTGACATACCTGTGCAAGATGGTTCATGCCAAGCTGGTCAGTTAATCACAGGTTAATTAACAACATTTATCAACGTAAAACAACCAAAGAGGTCTATCAATGAGAAGGATAAATCACATCATGAAAAAACTAAATCATAAAAAGCAAAAAGGGCTGTCAATGATTGAGCTTGGCTTAGTCTTTACAGTGATCGCTGTTGCGATTGCTGGAACCTTATATGCTTATAGCTCAGTTAAAAATGCCTACAACATTCAACAGACAAATACTGAAATGCAGCTAATTGCAACAGCTGAAGAAGCCTATATGTATGACTCTCAAGCACAGGGGCCACAGACAGATCTAAATAAACTTCATACTATGGGATATATTGATCAGGATTTTTCAAAAACAAACTCACCATTTGGTGGTACTTATAGTGTTGCTTCTGTTAGTGATACCGATAATGAGCGTCAATTCACTATTGCGCTTAATGTCCATGACACTGGTATTTGCCAACGCATGGAGAATGAGTGGTCTCATGCCTCTGCAATGACTAAGGCTAATTGTTCAGATAAAACAATTACGATCACTTATAACCCTAAAAGCTAAATCCAGATTACAACAGTTATTATTAGGAGAGAACAATAATGAGAATGAAATTAAACTTATCACGTAGAATTAATAAGAAATCACAAAAAGGTCTATCTATGATTGAACTTGGTCTTGTGTTTTCTGTGATTGCAGTTGCTATTGCTGCACTTTTATATGCTTATGGCTCTGTACAGCGATCTTATAATATGCAGCAGGTAAATGAGCAAATTCAGATGATTGGCGCTGCTGAGAACGGTTATTTGTTAGAGCAGCATACTGGCACACCAGATAGTATTCAAGATTTATATAATAAGGGTTACACTGATTATGATTTTTCACAAGGCGGTATTAGCCCTTTTGGTACAAACTTTAGTGTAAATTCAAGTTCTGATAATACCGACTTTTATGTCAATGTTGATGCCTCGCAAGATAAGAACTGTACACGTCTTGTTCAAGAATGGAACAATTCAACCTCTGGCACAACAGCTTATTGTGACAATAGTTCAACTGGTAGCAAAGGCAGCTCTGGAACAAACGGTAGCATCCTTCATGTGCTTTACAATCCAAACTCACAATTATCATAAGCACAAACGACTATATTAAACTGAATATCGGAGCTATAAATGCATAAGCTACAGCACAAATTGAATTGGTTATCAAAGCGTCCGCATAACCTACAGCAAAATGGTTATACCTTAATTGAGTTAGGGTTAACTATTGCTGTTATCGGTGTGGCTGTGGTGACGCTTTTATATGCCTACCACAATACAAAACTAAGCTATGATATTAGTCAAAGCGCCAGTCAAGTGCAAACAATTACGGCAGCAGAATATGAGTATATGCTAGAGGGGAACACCACCATGGCTGGCAGCCTTGGTGATTTATACAACCTTGGTTATACTCACATCAACTATGCGCTGCCAAACTCATCTTTTCATACAGCTTTTCACGTTAACGCACTTGGAAATTCTGCTTTTCGTTTAAGTTTTGACACTCAGAATAATGCAGCATGTCAGCGTATTCGTAGGTTATGGTTAACCCATAATAACAATGTCACACCTAGTTGCACCGGTAGTATTGTGAATCTTGATATTGCTGAGCTTACAAACGCTCAACACCAAATTGAAAAAAACGCACAAATCACGGCCTAACCATGACCCACCATCAATTTACTATACTAAAAAACAACCATGGATACACTCTACTAGGTATCTGTTTGTTGATTTTATTAACAGGTGGTGGGTTTATCTATATTCAACAAGCTGTGAATAAAAGCACTCATGCACAAAGATTATCCCAGATTCAGGTAGATATCGATAAAATACGAAATGCCAGCATTCTATTTTATAACAAATATCAAACTGAACCTAATAAGCTTAAAGTGTTCTCTATTTTAATGCTTATCAAAGCACACCTTTTGCAAAACACACAAGCCTTCAAAGATTACTATATTCAAATTACCAAATCACATGATCACTATACCCAGTTAGAAATCACTTACCAAAATAGTGATTTAAAAGGTTACACACGATCTGAAATTACGCATTTTTTATATCCTACTTATATTCAAAAGCAGCAAGATATAAAGCTTACTTGGCGCTTCCCTCTTGCCAAGTTTGAGCAAGTTCAAGCACCAATGCACAACTTTTTGGTGGGTGCAGCATGAAAATGTTACATAAAGACAAAGGCTTTGCTCTGTTTGAGACCATGTTGGCACTTGTCATTATTGCTATGATGATTGTGATTGCAAGTCATTACTACAAACGTATTGCACAGCTACAACAAGCCAATAAAACAGCAATGGATATCAAAGAGATTTTCTCTAGCGCTTTTGCCTATAAGCAGCAAAATGACAACTGGCCTCAAAGTGTTGATGATATTATTAAAGACAGCTTCTTGCCTGCTAATTTACATACCAATATCTTTGGTCAAAAATATACTTTAACAAGCAATAACGATAAGCAGTATATTCAACTGTCCACCTGTGTACCTACAATGGATCTGGCAGCAAAAATTGCAACCATGTTGCCCGCTACAACCACCAGCTCAGATTGTACAGATAGTGACTACATTAAACTCACAAGCACTGTCAGTTTCGCTGCTAATACTCAAATGAATCCTATTCATATTATTAGTAGCCAAAACCCTCAAAGCCTTTTAATTCAGAAGCCTACTTGTAACGATAATGAAACTGCCAGCATATTAATCTTATCACCTGATCCTAAGGAGCAGTTTCAAGCCACACCATCTGAAAACACATGGCAAATTATACCGATCGGCACGCTTAATGTTTATCAAGCAATTGCCTATGTCTATTGCACCAGTAACACAAATGGAAATGCATCATGAATTTATTAAAACAAGCTCTGACTCTCACCATAATCGCACCTTCTATTGTTTTTGCCAATAATATTGGTGAAATGACTGATCAATATGCACAAAAGATGCTTGAAGCTTCACTGCAAAAACAATACCAGCACTATTTAAAAGAGCAAAATAGCGACGTTAGTCTAGAAAACACATCGCAAAATATGTCAAATAACCACACAGATGCAGATATTCCATCTCCTAGTAAAGCAAATAACACCATAGATAAATCCACCAACAATCTTGGCGTATATCATGTTAAAGAAGGCAGCTTATATCAAGAGACTAAGCACTTAGTTGAAGCTGTCTATGGTTGGCACCTTGTTTGGTTAAAACAAAAAATAGATTACAAAATCCCTTATAACTATACCATTCCCATTGAGGGGCTTAGTAAAACATTAAGCGAGCTACTTTCAGGCTATCCTGTTAAAGCAAAAATTTACACTCAAAATCACGTCGTTCAAATCATTCTTGCCTCTAATAGTGGATATTAAGGAGCTTATTGTGGTATTTAAAAAACTGACCCCATATATTTTAAGTAGCTTATCACTTATAACGCTTTTAAGTGTGTCAGGTTGCGGACAAGCGATTATTGCCGAGCAAAATCATAAAATTAATAACAACTTGCAAGCAATACATACGGCTAAAGAAAACCTCATCCCAAAAGAGCAATCAAATATAGCAATTGTCTCCAAAGCCTACACGGGTCTAGAAGCCATTCCAATGGAGCCTCTTTGGATGCACAAAAACCTTGAAATTCACGGCACATTAACCTTTCAGCAAATCATTAATATCATTGAGAGAAACACTCCAATACAAATGGTTTTTGCTCAGGATATCTCACTTGATATGCCTTTAAAAGTAAACTTCTCGGGCTCTATCTCCCAAGTGCTAAAATATCTTGAGATCAAAACCAACTATCACTATAGCATCAATGATCAGCGTATTTTATGGCAAAAGTATATCACACAGCGCTTTCAGATTGATAATTTGCCCGGTAATAACAACTTTTCTCTTGGCAGTGATGCAGCTGGCACAACCTCAGATTCAAACACAAGTAGTGATAACAGCTCAAAGAACACCGCAAAGCAACAAGGCTCAACAAGCATCTGGAAAGATATCTCGCAATCAATGCCTGATTTACTATCAACCCATGGCAAATTCAAAGTATCACAAGCCACCTCATCAGTGACTGTTACTGATACATGGCGTCACATTGAAAAAGTTAAACAATGGATTGATAGTATTAACAAAAACATGAGCCGTGAGGTCAGCATAAAGGTTCAGATCGTCACTGTTCATTTATACGATAAATTCTCCTCTGGCATTAACTGGAATATGATCACCAAAGCCATCTCTTTAAATTATGGGGCAGATCTTTTTACTAATATGTCTACCTCAATGTTAAACTCAGTTGGTCATACACTTGTTGGCAAAATCAACACTGGCTTTTTATCGGGTAGCAGCTTTATTATTGATCAGCTGCGAACGCAAGGCGAAGTATCTGTTGTTAATAAGCCACTTATCACGACCTTGAATAATGAGGTCTCAGAAATTCAACAAATCAAACAAACAAGCTATGTCAAATCACAATCTGTTACCATTTTCCCTGCAAATGGTGATAACGCTTCTGAATCTTCTATTAACCCAGGTCAGGTTACAACTGGCTTAAAGCTCTTTGTTCTACCAAAAATTGATCAAGGTAAAATTTATTTGCAAATTTCCGTTTCATTATCATCACTTGATAGTCTAAAACAAGTACAAACAGGCAATGGGGATAATGATAGTAGCGTTCAGCTACCGAATGTCTCGATTAAAAGTTTCAATCAAAAATCACTATTATTAAATGGCCAGACACTTGTTATCTCAGGGTTTGATAATACCACCCGACAAACCAACACTGTTAAGCATTTTAATACATTGGCGCTTGGTGGTAATGCAGCATTAAGTGACCGTGAAGAAACAGTGCTTTTAATTTCTCCTCATATTATCAACTAGGTACCAAGATGAAACTATCTGTAACCAACCAAAATAATAAGCTTATAAACTATATCTATAGTGTCTATCGAGCAGAGTATGAAAAGAAAAAACTCTCTAGGCAAATATCCATTTCCAGCAAAGACTTTGGCAACTATATCCATATAAGCCATAAAGATATCGATCGTGTGGTCGTGTGTTTTTCTAAAGAAAAAGGACAACTTCTTGCTGAAAGTATTCAAGCTTATTTTGCTTATCCGCGTACATTGCTTTATTTAGAAAAGCTCGCTGATAATCAGCAATACATTATCATCCATATTCATGAACACCATATTATGCTAGATGATGTTGTCCAGCTTGATGAACTTGCAGATATCCTATCAAATTTAGAGTATGCGGATTCATTTGAAATCAAATATTACGGGTTTGATATAAATCAGCTATATAATGATGTGCATCTTCTTCCCAATATATCATCAATAAAACTTGAGAGCTCAGTAGTTAAAAGTCTTGCACCAAATAGAAAGCTAACACTAAAAAACCAAAAACTTGCATTATTGCTATTCTATACCTCTCGCCACCCCCTACTTTGCACTATGCTTGTATTGATCATTCTTATTATTATCGGCTTTTTTGCCTATACTCCAACGCCACCAAAGAAGGTCATTTACACGCCCCCACCGGTTGATCACTACTTAGCGTTAAAAGAAGCATTATCAACAAATGCGCTATCTCAAAGCAGCAAAATACTCAGCGAGTTTTACCGAATTTCGCTGCAATTATATGCAAGAGGTTGGAACATTAAACATATTAACTTACAAAAAGCGCTTGTTTCTATTGATTTAGTTGAATCACCATTAGGGTCTGATATTGATATCAATCAATTTGCACACAAGCATCATTTAACACTTGCTTACCTTTCAGATAATGAAGTCACTCTACAAAAAGAGCTTGTCTTTAAAAAAAGAAACTTAGACACCCTTCCTTTATTTACAGATAACTTAAGTCATTTGGTAAGTTATCTGCATCAGATGCCAAACTGCACCTTGTCACTTGGGAAGCGCGCTAATTTTAATTACTACCAGTCCCAACAATTAACTATCAACTGCCATGATCTGTCTGCTAATTTTATTAATAATAACCTCCTTACTCATTTATCATCTTATCCACTGGTGTTACAAACACTAAAGCTCTCTCCAAAAGATACCCTTATTGATTTGAATGTTAGCTTAACGCTCTATGGCACTTAATAAATCATCTCACTGTCACCCCTAATTGTATTCACCATAATCTACTTAAATTAAGGCACCACAATGAATGAGCAAAACAAAGATTTAGAACCCAAAACAAATAATAAAAAGTCACTACGACTCACAAAAAAACAATCGCTTATCATCGCTGTGATTGTATTAATTATCTTGATTGCAAGCTTCTACTATTATCATAGTACAGCACAAAGCGAGTCTAATTTCTCAATGCCAATAACACAAAGACATACACCTCTGGCTATAGATAGTAGAGAGAAATCTCCTAATCCTAAGCCTCAATTGCCAAAAAAAGTGGCCAGTGAAGTTAAAAAAATCCCTGAAGCAAGCATCAAAACCACAGGGCCCAAAGATCACTTAGCACAAGCTTATCTACAGGTTCAAAATCAAATTTTTGAGCAAAAACTCAAAAATGAGCTGCTTAAAACACAAATCCAAACAAAAATGTTACAAGGTTCACTGAATAATACTCAAAACATCGTTGTTGGTGCAGTGTTTAAGTTCAACAACCTTTGGCAGGCCATGCTATCCATAGAGGGGAAAACCATTCAAGTTCATACAGGAGAGAGCTTTAAGATACCGACGAGTAACATAAAATATCATGTTGATAGTATTTCAAAAAACCTTGTGAAATTAACTGATTCAAATAACCAACACTTAACATTACATATCTAGGAAATCACCATGCAATCACCTAGCACATATTCACATCCTAAAATGCACTTAGATATGCTTAAATGGTGTCGCTCTCAAAAAGGCGCTCCTATTGCAGTGATTGAAAATGGCGATGTCCTTGTGACAAAAAAAACAGCCCCCAATCTACAAAACTGCAAAGTGCTAATGAAAAATAAGGGCATTAAAATTAATCAAATTCATATTCGCTCTGCAAGTGAAATTGACGCTTTACTAGCACAGATGGACCCTCACTTTATTCAAAGCTTATCTAAAGTACAGCTACAACTTAGAAACTGTATTGAAAAAGCCATTAGCCAAAATGTGAGCGATGTTCATATTGAAGTTCGACTGACTCAGTGTGAAGTAAAATTCAGACAGCTTGGTGAGCTAGTACTTTATGATACATGGTCAACAGAACTTGCACGCAAAATATGCTTTGTTGCCTTTAATAAAGAAACTGATCATACCCAGCAACACTTTAATGGACATATTCCACAAGATGCATCAATGAGCTTACAGCTTACCTCTGGGATACGTGTTAGAATCCGCCTTGCCAGTGTACCGGCACACCCATTTCCAAGCTTTGATGTTGTACTTAGGATTCTTAATACCGATGCGCAAAAGCAGCTAAATCTATCACAGTGTGGTTATAGTTCTCAACAAACCCAACTCTTACAAACTGCCATTAAAAAACCAAGTGGCGCAATTATTATTGCAGGTCCCACAGGTAGTGGTAAAACAACCACCTTAGCTGCCCTTCTAAGCACACTTCCTAAACATAAAAAGCTCTATGTTATTGAAGATCCCGTTGAAAAAATCATCTCTAATGCAACACAAATACCAGTTAATACTGAGGTTGATTCAAAAGGTTTTGCTAGCATGACAAGACAAACGCTAAGATTAGATCCTGATTGCATTTGTATCGGTGAGATTCGCGATCATGAAACAGCACTAATGGCTTCTCGTGCCGCGATGACGGGGCATTTAGTTCTCTCTACTGTTCACAGTAATAGCGCCATTAATATTATTCAAAGACTACTGGATTTAGAGCTTACTCCTTCACAGCTTGCTGATGAAAGCTTTTTGGTGCTTCTAGCCTTTCAAATGCTGATCAAGGTACTTTGCCCCCACTGTGCAGTACCAATAAACGACTGCAAGCTTAATCAAGAAGATATCGAGCGCTGGGAGAGATACTTTTTAACTGATGATATCAATTTCTTTGATCAGGTTAATATGCATCGATCTTATGCCAAAGGTACTACCCATCATTGCACACACTGTAATAATAGTGGATATCTTGGGCGACGCGTTATTGCAGAGATTATCTGGTTAGATGACATCTCCAGAGAGTATATATTAAAGCACGACTATCTTGGCTGGAAAGCTCACCTGCAAAGGGCACACTTTCACTCCCATATTGATCAAGCACGCCTTTTAATCAAACACGGGCAAGTTGATTTATATGATGCTGAAATGATTCTAGGTCAATTCAGTCCATTTGAAAAAGAAATACAAGGCATTAACTATAACAATATTATAAAGAGCAGCTATGATACAGAACAAACTTCAACAGCTACTGATTAAGCTTGAGTTTACCAGCAAAAAGCAAATTGAATATCTAGAAATGACGATTGAAATGTTAAGTTATGGGATGTCTCTAAAGCAAATTTTTGAAGAGATTATGCCTTCAGTATTTAAAAAAGGCGTTATTGCTAAACTCAATAAACGCATTACGCTCGCGCTCAAAGAGGGGGCTTCAATATCACATTGCTTTAATACATTTTTTGCCAGAAACATCGTCTATCTTATTGAAATTGGTGAGAGAGCAGGTCAGCTCACCGCTGGACTTGAAAATGCACTTAGCCTCCTAAAACGTAAAAAACAATCTATTGCCCCTGCTTTAAGCTCACTTCTATATCCCACTATTGTGTTTTTGGCATCAAGTGTTTTATTCATCTACTACAAAAGCATCATTGATAAGCTACTGAGTTCATTTCAAGGCAAAACACCACCAGAAACAACGCTCTATTTCATTAAAATTGCCTATTTTTATCTACATTATTTGCCCGTTGTGATCCTCACACTTATCTTATTGATGCTATTTTTGAGATTCTTTTTGCCCAACTACAGCGGTCAGATACGAAGTCATTTAGACAAACTGCCAATATTTAGAGTTTACTCACGCTTTCAAGGTGCTTATTGGCTTCAAAACTTAAGTGTATTTCTTTCAAGCGGTATTATGCTAAGCCAAGCGCTTGATTATATTTCCGCTACCAACAAGGGCTATATCCGTTATCATTGTGAAGTGGCAAAAAAGAACCTTTCAAAAGGCATTACCAATTTTGGCTCTGTGTTGGATACAGGACTCATTCTCTCCTACTATGTCCATATATTATCCATTTCTTTTGAAACAAACACTTTAGTGACTCAACTGCCAAAAGTGGGGAATAACATCTTTGAGCATGCAATTAAAAAAATGGCACTTTATGCAAAATATTGCGGCTATTTTTTGCTAACTTTAGGCGCGTTTAATATCGCTTTTTCCATGTATGCAATGTATAGCACAGCAACTTCATTATCAAGTTAACAGGAATCTCACAAATATGATCCTTACACTTTTTTTAATTAACATTTTCCTTGCCATAGGTATTAGCTACTTTAGTGATCGTTATCCACGCTTTGTTCAATTGTCATGGATTGAACAGTCGTTTGATATTGTAAGAAACTACCGACCAAGCTTACGTATTAAAGCCCCTATTAAAACAAATCTTAAATTTAAACGCCATTTTTTTACACCTTCCATTCGAAAACGAATCTATCTTAATTTTGCTCTTTTGGAGCTCTACATGCTTATGGGTGCGATACATTACCCCTCTGGATTTAAACTTACTTTATTGATGATTTTTGCTGTTTATACGCTTAGCATTGCTTGGATTGATCTTGATCACCAGTATATCTTTGACTCGATGAGCATTAGTCTTATGTGGATTGGACTCGCGATTAATTTACACAATACCTTTAGCCCAATTACATTTGCTGTCACTGGTGCTATATCTGGTTATTTATTGCTTTATACCATTAATGCTTTGTATCATTTATTTACAAAAAAAGAAGGACTCGGTCTTGGCGATGCCAAACTTATGGCTGCATTTGGTGCGTGGTTTGGCTGGCAAGTTATTGGACCAATACTTTTGATTGCAGGCATATTGCTACTTTTAACTTACATTTACTATTTTCTACACCCCGCAAAAAAAACACACTCAGCCATTGGCTTTGCGCCTTTTTTAGTGATTGGCGCATGGGTGAGTTTACAGCCTGCTCTATTTTATTCTTTCTAACAATACCTAATAGATAAATAATCATTATTCATTTAAGATTCTCCTGCTAACCATTGTTTATCGTCTGGAATATGATGAGCATAGCTATCAGAATAAACCCATGGCTCATTTTTAGTAGATTCAGCAAACCACCTATGCGAAAAAATATGCAACCATGCATGTGAATGAATAGTGGTAACTGCATTATTATTAAATAAATCATCTATAGTAAAAGAAATATTTCCATTTTTGTCTCTTAAATCTTCCCAACTTTTATCTGGTGCAGACCCTTGAAAACTAATACTGTATCCCTTGCCAAAATATAACGCTGACGAGACTGCATATGCATGATTTATAGACACTCTATTTTGCAATATCACTGAGCCATCATTAGCCTTAACCGTAAACCTTACTTGCCCACTCCTGTCAACATCACCTTCTTTAAAAATGGGACTTTCTGGCTTTGATACAACTAGAAATGTGTGCGGCCAATCTTTTAAAAATGATTTCATCACTGAGTCTGATGACTGCCCTAAAAGTATCTTAGATTTTGCGATATCCATTAAATATGCGAGAAAAGAAAAATCAATGGTTGCATTATTATCAGCAATATATAGTGTTCCCGCTGCATCTACACTAATAAAGTTTATATTTACCTTTCCTTGTAAATAAGCTTGCAAGCTACGCCTTAAAAATGAAGGTAAATACTTATTTGTTTCCATTCCCCAGTGCAGCATATCAGAGGGAGTCCCCGCCATACAGAGTGGGCATGAGATGATTTGTGCAGTATCACTAACAGTTGGAGTATTTTCAAATCTAATATAAGAACCAAAGTCTTTTTGATATGGGACATGATATCCATTAGTCCCATGAATTTTTTGCTGCATTGTTTGGAAAAGAATACCATTGTCATCAGTATCATGTGGTTGATACTCATAAAAATCTGAATTTTCATCATCACTTCTGCCCGCAATAAACAGATAATGAGACAGACTTGGTATTGTATTTGCAACACCTCTTGTTGTAATTAAAAACACTTGTTCATGCCCACCTGTATTCTGATGAAAATATTTGATATCATTCAAGGTAAAAGCACTACCGTCCTTATTCGACTGTAAAAACCCCCTTTCAAATATTTCACTTTTCCCCAAAGTATCTATAATATTTTGTATCCCAAGTAAATTTGCCTTATCCCCTCCTTTAATTTGCTGCACATAAATAAATATTATTTGATCTGGATGCCTGTTCAGCCAATTTTTAATGTTTTTCAAACCTAGATTTTCGGGCTCACCATAAATTGACGCATGTGTGAACTTCATTTCATTATTTTGATATATTAGCCTAAAGTCAAAAGCTCTATATCCTTTATTAAGTTGTGACACAAAGTTTAAATTTTGTGTCACCGCTGACTTATCAACAGGCTCTAGAGATTTTATCGAAAAACTTCCTGAGTCATGACTCATAGGAATCACCATTTCCCTTATAGGAACATTATCATATGGGTATGGTTCTTTGGTTGACAACCAGCTCTCTGGGTCAAAACTTTTTGGTGTTACATTGACTACACCGTTAACATTCTCACTTGCAAAAGCACTACAATGTAATAGCAAAAACCCCATTAATACAACAAATATCTTCATAACATATCCTCCATTTACTCTTAAAATAACTCTACCCTTCTATCCAATGGTGATACAACCCCCTTTTTTATGGGGTAAGAATTGCTTGTCAATATAAGACAAGCAAATAATATTTCTGCTACACTTTGGATTCAAAGTGTAAAAACATGAAAGAACAATGTAAAAGTCAGAGAATTCAACCTGAGAACTTAAGTAAACCTAATACTTTATATATAATCAAAAATCTAGAAAGAGACCGCATAAGGGGGAGTGCACGTGGGGGTGAACCAGCTAATGGAATACTCATTAAAAAACTTCAATTTTATTCGCCAAGTTATCGAGCCATTACAACTGCTTGAAATTGATAGTTTTCACTTAATTCGACTTAACGATAAACATGAAATGTTTTTGCTCACAGAGGACATTGCAGCACAAAACACTTTTTTTGAGCATAAACTTTTTCAGCATTTTCATGCATTTACCCACCCTATATACATTCAAGATGGTGATTATCTTTGCCCTTTGAGTCAGCTCTATGATAATGATGCACATCATACACACAATCAATTATTTAACTGCATCAGCTCTGCCGTCTGGCTTAGAAAAGATCAAGATGTGCTTGATATCTACTTCTTTGGCAGCTCATCAAAGCTAATTGCCTATGAAAATCTCTATCAGGTGCTTCTTTGTTACATTCAAAATTTAGAAAACAACCACTCTATAATTTACCAGCAAAAGCTTGTTAATATGTCAGATCTATTGGGCTGGCATTTATATAAAAAAAGCAAAGTCATTTCGACCATTCAGCGCCATCAGCGCCTTGAAAAAAACTTAATCTCACATATCTGTCTAAACCCTAAGGAAAAAGATTTTCTATTAGAGTTTATGCAAAGCTGGAGTTATAAAGAGCTTGCTCAAAAGCTTAACATGACTGAGCGCAGTATCTATAATTATCTCAACCGCCTCAAATCACGCTTTAGTGTCGATAAAGTCAGTGACCTGAAATCATATCTCAGAGAATATATGCTGCTCTGATAACTCAAGTTGATTAATTGCTTTTATTATTAACAGCAAAGCAAGTTTCCTTTACTTTGCTCAATGACATTGATATGACAGCAATTACTTTAAATCCTCAAAAATCTAACAAAAGTCATGTAAAACACTCCAGTTAATAAAGGACAGAACTATGAACCAAAATAGTTTTATACTGCCGGAAAATATGCTTTCATTTTTTAAACATTCCAAGCATTGCCATAATGTTCTACATCAAAAATATCATAACTATATCGATAAGTTTGGATTTAATAAGTTTTGGCGACTATATGTACAAGAAGATGGCATGTTTTCAATGATCTCTAGTGCCAGCAAGGAGACTTATCGCCAATACGCACAACATAATATGCATCAACTGTCTGAAATTATTAAGCATCCCTCATATATTCACCCGGGCATCTATTTAGATAGTACGATTTATGTCAAAAAACCAGAGAGTTTAAAGATCATTCGTGAAATTGGCAAGTTTGAGTTTATGGTCTACTGTATTATTAAACTCAATGATCACTCTTATATTACCTATGTATTTAACTCACCTACTGAAATTGTGATCTCTGAGCAATTTGGACAAAAGATTATGCGACTTGCTAGGCAAATTGAAGCCGAAAACAGCATACTGTTAGAGCCTGAGCCCAGTGCCCTTCTTGACTTGAAAATCTTTGGAATGGCAAAGTGGCTGGCTCCTGTCGAAATAGATAATATCTTTTACTTTGATGTCAGTCATATCAGCCGATTTTTACTTAAAATTGGCTTAGTACAAAATGGGCTTGAGACTCTCACAAAAAAGGAGCTTATGTGCTTAGCATTATTAGGTCAAGATTGTGATATTAATCAAATTGCGATACATATGAAAATTCCAAAAAGAACTGCATATTATTATTGCGACTCAATCAAAAGCAAACTTGGCCTGTACTCACTACAAGCTTTGTATAAAATTGCTAATTTGAGCATTCCTTTTTTGCACGATATTTTAAGTTACTCGGGGCTTGATGCTACTAAAAAGTAGATAGCTATATTTTGATATTAGTGTTTATACCCATCGTAAATCATTTTACAATGGGTATAAACACTTCAATTATGCATCTGTCACACAGCCCTCTGAGGCAGAAGAAACCGTCTTGATATATTTTCTTAAGGTGCCCTGTTTTGCTTTTAGCTCAGGGGCTTGCCATTTTGCACGCCTTTTAGCCAATAGCTCATCTGACACATGCACATCAATGGTATTATTTTTTGCATCTATGGTGATCTTATCGCCATTTTCGACAAGCGCAATATTCCCACCGACTTGTGCTTCAGGGGCGATATGACCAACGATGAAACCATGTGACCCTCCAGAGAAGCGTCCATCTGTAATAAGCGCGACATCTTTACCTAATCCCGCACCCATAATAAGTGAAGTGGGTTTTAACATCTCCGGCATACCCGGGCCACCTTTTGGTCCTTCATAGCGAATGACAATGACATCACCTTTTTGAACCTTACCCGCTTCAACCGCTTCAACTAGTGCTTCTTCTTGGTCAAACACATTTGCTGTCCCTGTGAAAATCTCGCCTTCTTTACCAGTAATTTTGGCAACAGAGCCTTCTGTTGCAAGATTGCCTGTTAAGATTTGTAAATGGCCTGTTTTCTTAAGCGGATTGTCAAGTGAGTGAATAATATCATTATTCTCTGGTAAATCTTTTGCTTCTTGTAGATTCTCTTGTAAAGTTTTTCCTGTAACAGTCATGCACTGCCCATGCAAAAGCCCTTCTTTTAAGAGCATTTTCATCACAGCGGGTGTACCACCAATGGCATGTAAATCAGCCATTACATATTTTCCACTTGGCTTAAAATCAGCCAAAAGAGGCACTTTATCACTGACTTTTTGAAAATCATTGAGTGTTAATTTCACCCCCACTGAGTGAGCAATAGCAATTAAATGTAAAACTGCATTGGTTGATCCGCCCATTGCAGTGATCACCACCATCGCATTTTCAAAAGCTTCTTTTGTCATGATATCACGTGGCTTCAAATCAAGCTCTAAAAGCTTTTTAATAGCTTTACCAACCTGATCACACTCTTCGATTTTCTTAGGATCGGTTGCAGGGGTGGATGAGCTATAAGGCAAACTCATACCCATCGCTTCAATTGCACAGGCCATTGTATTGGCAGTATACATACCGCCACAAGCACCCGCGCCGGGGCAGGCTTTTTTAATCGTCTCTTTTCTTTCCGCTTCAGTAATACTACCAGATAGGCAAGCGCCATAACTTTGAAATGCGCTCACAATATCAACAGGCTTTCCTCTGACAACACCTGCTTGAATGGTTCCACCATAAACGACAAGACCCGGGCGATTTAACCGACCAAGCGCAATCATGCATCCTGGCATATTTTTATCACAACCCGGAATGGAGACCTGTGCATCATACCAATGTGCAGACATCACTGTCTCAATAGAATCTGCAATTAAATCGCGTGATTGCAATGAAAAACTCATTCCATCTGTTCCCATTGAAATGCCATCACTAACACCAATGGTATTAAAACGCATTCCAACCATCTCTTCTCTTTGCACGCTTGTTTTAACAAACTGCGCTAAGGTATTAAGATGCATATTACAAGTATTCCCTTCATACCACACACTGGCAATACCCACCTGCGCTTTATCCATATCTGCTTCATTCATGCCTGTGCCATAAAGCATCGCTTGTGAAGCACCTTGGGACTTGACCTGTGTCAATGATGAACTATAGCGATTTAATTTATTCTTTGTTGTCATTTAATAAAACCTCTGAATTAATGCTTACTACAAATAACGCTCATTTAGCATACAGATTTATATGCCAAGCTTCAAACTATCTACGAATATTATATGCATCAATAAATGCCTCTACTGATGCTTGAATAATATCAGGTGAAATGGCCTTTCCAACTGATGGCAGTCCACTTTTTAGCATCTTAAGCTCAACATACACCACCGCATCAGCTCCTTGCCCACGAATTTGTACTTTATAATCTGTCAGCTTATAACTGACTTCCCCTGGACATGCTTTTGTCAATGCTTTAATGATAGCGTCAACAGGACCAACACCTTCATCTGAAGCAAAATACAACTGTCCATCACGCTCAACTGTGACCTCTGCCTCAGCAATACCATCTTTTGCAGTTGCCACTTTAAATGAAATGACTTTAAGCGCATCTTTCGCGCCATGATCGACCATTTCTCTTGCATCTTGGACAATATCCTGCAAATCTGACACGGTAATTGACTTTCCCTTACCAAGGAAGTGGCGAATACTTTGATGTACTTTAACAATAAAATCATCGTCATACTTTGCTTCAAATAGCTCAATCAGCTTATCTTTTACTTCTTGAACCGTTGGCACACTTGCAAAAATCACTTCATTCTGTTCAATAAACACCATGGTTTTATTGTCAAAGAAGTTATTGTTATAAAGCTTGTCAAAATCAGCTTCATTCGGATAAATAATCGGCGGTTGAATTGCTGCTTTTAAAACAACAGAAGGGTCTTTTAACCCTTCTCCTGATAAAACACAAACAACTTTTTTGCCTTGAGGCAGTTTACCTGCTTTGTGTTTTTTAAATAAATACGCTACCGTTGCTGCTGATGCATTTTCAACAAAGAGCCCTTCTTGAGTAGAAAGCTCATATTGTGCTGAAAGCATTTCAGTATCACTTACTGAAACGGCCTCACCACCACTTTGATAAATCGCATCCAACGCTTTATCTCCATCGATTGGATAAGGGACAGCAATAGCCGTTGCCGAAGTATTGGCACTTTTAAGTGGCTTAATTTCTTTTTCATTATTACTAAAGGCGCGCTCTAAGGTATCCGCACCTGTTGCCTGTACGCCAACAAGGCGAGGATTTTTTTCAATCAAGCCAAGTGCTTGATATTCTTCAAAGCCTTTTCGATAAGCCGTTAAATTGGTACCACAACCGACAGGAACAACCACTTCATCTGGAACTTGAAAGAGCATTTGATCAATAATTTCAAAGGCAGCTGTCTTTTGCCCTTCAACACGAAAAGCATAATCTCCAGCCAAGAAAAACTTTTTAGATTTTGCAATCTTATAGGCAAGATCGGCAGCATCATTATAACTACCTTTTACTTGAATAATCTTGCCACCAAAGGAGATAACCTGTGCCAATTTTGACATAGACACTCCCTCTGGCACGATAATAAAACAAGGCATTTTTGCCGCTGCAGCATAACATGAACAAGAGGCAGCCATATTCCCAGTTGAAGCGAGCACAATCCCTTTTGCACCCATTTCTTTTGCTAAGGTAATATCAACTGCTGAGCCTCTATCTTTAAATGAGCCAGTTGGATTTTTCCCCTCAACTTTGAAATATAAATCAATACCAAGCGCCTTACCAATCACTTTGCTTCTTACAAGTGGCGTTGCACTTTCTCTTAAAGAGACAAAATTAGCAGGCTCCTGAATGGGCATAAGTGGTAAGTATTTTGATAAACAAGGCGCTGCTTGTGTAAAATAATCAAGATTAATTCTGCGCTTGATTTTTTCCAGATCCATTTTTACTTCCCAAGGCGTATCTTCCCCTGCGAATACAAAATCATCTGTTGTTACTGTTTGTTTTGTTTTGAAGTCAATTAGTTGATACATTGAATAAACCTATGCGACCGCCTTTAGTGTTTTCATCTTTTCTGTCTCTTTTGCCACATCACTCATTTGAATTCGATTTGAGATAGTAATATCCATCACTTCAATAACCTTATCTAGCTGCTTAACAACTTTTTGAATCTTTTCTTCATTTGAGTGCAATACAAGCGAGAAATGTGAAACGCCCTTATTTGCCGTTTCAAACACATTCATTTGTTCAATGTTAATACGATGTCTTGAAAAAACAGATGCAATACGTTGTAACACACAAAGTGCATTTTCAGTTGTCATTGATATAAAATAAATTGTCTCTTTCATTCTCTCACCCCTCTACACTTAATTTTGTTTCACTAATTGATGCACCTGCAGGAACCATTGGAAAAACATTTTCCTGCTGTTCAACTGCAATTTCTAACACATAAGACTCTTTTGCAGCAAAAAGATTATCCAAAGCCTGATCCAGCGTGTCGCGCTCAAAAACATGCTCTCCTTTTACACCATAAGCTTCAGCCACTTTGACAAAATCCGGTGCACTAATCTCAGTAAATGAGTAGCGCTCTTCAAAGAACAGCTCCTGCCACTGTCTCACCATCCCCAAATAGCCATTATTTAGAATAATCACTTTAACCGCAATGTTTTCCTGTTTAAGTACTGCAAGCTCTTGAATATTCATTTGAAAGCCACCATCCCCTGCAATGGCAATAACTTCTTTAACATCCTGCACACCAAGTTTAGCACCAATCGCAGCAGGAAGCGCAAAACCCATTGTACCGAGTCCTCCCGAAGTAATATGTGCTTTTGTGTTTTCAAATTGATAGTATCTTGCTGCAATCATTTGATGTTGACCAACATCTGTGACAATAACCGCTTTACCTTTTGTCTTCTCGGAGATTCTTCTGATGACCTCAGCCATTTTTATCAGACCACTTTCTGGGTAGCTCTCTTTATGAATTACCTGATCATATTCTTTTTGCTTCAGCTCGCTGAAGTTCGTGTGCCAATTGAGATAGTTTTGCTGTCTGATATAAGGGAAAAGAACGGTTAAAGCTTCTTTTGCATCAGCATGTATGCCAATGGTTGCCTTAACATTCTTATCAATTTCAGCCTGATCAATTTCAATATGTATAATCTTGGCATGTGGTAAATAGGCATCAAGCTTGCCTGTCACCCTATCATCAAAGCGCATGCCAACAGCTAAAACAACATCTGCTTCATTACATAAAAGATTTGCCGCATAGTTACCATGCATGCCCAGCATACCCTTATAAAGTGGATGGCCTACAGAAAAAGTAGATAATCCTAACAGTGTACTAACAACAGGAATATTTGACTTTTCAGCAATTTTTAACAAAATCTCTTCAGCCTCAGAGATCATAACACCGTGTCCAGCAATAATAATTGGCTTTTTAGCGCCATTAATTATCTCAGATGCCTTATGAATCTGATTCATATTTAAAACCGGTTTTTTCAACCATTTTTTCTCTTGGGTATTTGCTTTGGCTTTAACATATTCCATCAAGCCAACTTGAGCATCTTTTGTAATATCGATTAACACCGGTCCGGGACGTCCACTTCTTGCAATTTCAAAGGCTTTTTTGAATACTTTTGGAATCTCTTGAGGGTCGGTAATTTGATAATTCCACTTAGTTGAAGTGACTGTCATGCCAATAATATCAGCCTCTTGAAAAGCATCTGTCCCCAGAAGTTCACTAAACACCTGACCTGTGATACAAACAATCGGAACAGAGTCAATCAGCGCATCGGTAATACCCGTAATTAAGTTGGTTGCCCCAGGCCCTGAGGTTGCCATTGCCACACCCACCTTGTGCGTTGCTCTTGCATAACCTACAGCTGCGTGCACCGCTGCCTGCTCATGACGCACAAGCACATGTTTTATGTCCTCACGCTTATGATAAAGGGCATCATAGGTTGGCATGATTGCCCCCCCAGGATAGCCAAATATACACTCAGCCTGTTCATCTATTAGCGATTGGATAATCGCACTTGCACCTGTCATCTGCATCTACACTTCCCTCTTTTTTTGCTAAAAAAAAACCCGCATCTTTGGCGGAAGATGCGGGTTTTCTCTTAGGCTTTAAAACTTACAGCCACGCACCTTCCTGTCGTCCGATGACGACCAGAATAATCAGAATTAGGCTGATTAGGTGACTGCGTTGATTCATTTAAAACTCTCTTTTAAAATTTAACCTTTACATCATTCAAACTATCAAGTGCTCGGCTAAAAGACAACCATTAATTTGCTTTTTTTCTGAAAAATAACAAAAAACTTATTTAATGCTGACATTAGAGCACTCTTCCCATAGCGCTTTATTGATGATTTTTCCTGTTTTATCTGCATATGGATAGCTCCCTTTTGCAGTAAGCCCACAAAGTGCTACATACTTTTTAGCCATGGTGTTGTCAATGCGATACCAAGTCTGGGTACGTCCAAATAAAGAAAAACCAATATACCCTCTGACATTGAGTTTTTTGCCGTTATTTGTAGTGTACATTTTACAGCTATACACCTTCCCGCTTGATGGATCTAAAATAGAGCCATCATCATAAGTAGGTCCTTCGCTGTCACTTCCATCATCATCTTTTGTAAAGCTCCACATCATTTTAAGTCCCTGAACCTGATTTGCAGGCATCTTGGTATAATCGTATTTGTAGCCATTTTCATCGCCACTACCACAGTTTTTACAAGAAACATCTGGGACTTCAACTTTATCATCAACAATATTAACAAATGGCACAATGATTTTGCCCGCAAGCTTTCCATCTTTGCCTTTATACACTTCAATAATCGATTGGCCTTTGCCATTATCACTATATTGAAGCCAATATCCAACCGGTGATTTAAGTGCCTCTTTATTAAGTGCACTTTTTGCCGTTGCCTTTTGGGTTGGCGCTGCATTCGCAAATGCGCTATTACATAGACTCAAAGCGCCAAATGCAATCATGCTCGCACCACATAGTAATTTCTTCATCGTATATTTCCTTAATCGATTGTTACCTAAAAACTATAGCAACTTGTTATCAAGATAAAAAGCCAAACACAATAGGAAATTGCTTGGCTCAGAGAATTTAGCACATAAGAGTTAAGAGCAGATCTTATTTCTTTGTTGAAGTGCTCTTAATACCTCAGCATAACTCCAAGTCAAATCGGAGACACTTTGCTCAACTCCAGTTGAAAAATTATACTGTTCTGACAAATTACAAGCAGAGAAATTACCAAAACCACAAGGCTGTTTGCCATGTCTTTGGTTGGCATAAAGCATATTATCAGCCAAACTCATCATCACCGAGGCAAGTTTTTTATTCACGCTATCACCAGCTTTGAGCATTTGCATGGAGCTATCTCCTGTAATAGCGCGATACAGCGTAATTGCTTGGTTAAAGAACTTTACATTAATGCTATTTATTGATGTTAATGCTCCTTGATTAATCTCACTTGCCACCTGTAAATATACTCGCGACATGACTGTTGTTGCTAAAAACCATGCCCCAGCTTGATCACCCGCTGTACCACCATAGACATCAGCAGGATATCTTCCTATATTTGGACCGCCATATGCTGCAAGATTCGTTGGAGAGTTAACGTTCTTATCAGCATAATAATTGATTGTTTCATAGGCGGTATTTAAAGTTGCATCTGAAGATAATGACCAAATGAGATCTTTCTTAGAGAGATACTTCTGCTCAAAGGCAATTGCCAATATGATAGAAATATTCATCCAAGCATGCTTATTTTGATCAAAGTAGTTCCAGTTTGCTTTAGTTGGGATATCTAATGCTGTTAATGTATTCACTCGAGCATAATGATAGGTATACCCACTCCCAGTATAATAAAAATGATCTTCAAGATATTTCTTAATCTCTTGGGCTATTTGATCGTAATTTTGATGTATCGATATATTGTGTGCTTTAGCAAACTGATCAGCCAAAATTAAAGATGTGTACTGCGTCATCAGGGTGAAAAAGTGCATCCCTTTAACCTCTTCCCACAAATCAAATGTTGGGCTTTGCCAGTTACTTGCCACGTAATTCAAATTTGGCTCAATGACTTCTCTAAACACCGCATCAATGTTGTCATAACCTTTAGGAGTCTTATTATTCTTTGCATAATTATCCAAGATTTGCATCAATGCAACTGCTCTTATTGCCGGACCATCATTTTGATTTCGCCCCCATGGACCAGTGTATATACTACCATCAAGGTTAAACTTTGGCTCCCCAAGTACGGGACAGGCCTCATTTTCGCAACTGTAATTTACTGGCGATAGTGTATTGATATGCGAAGACCAGTTAATATAATTATCCAAATAGCTTTGGTATTTACTAAAGTTTTGTTTAGCTAGATCATTTACCGCCAACATCGTAAGCCCAGCATCCCTTGCCCAATGGTAGGCATAATCAGGGTTATAATTTGACTGCGCAGCAACAATCATCCCAGGAAGCGTGTTAAACACTTCTCCTTGCACAGTTAGATGATTGCTTGTTGCGATGTTAGCTAACATCAACTGCTCATATCTAGCTTGCGCTTGAACATCATTAATTGAGAGTTTTTCAGAAACAGGATTACTACACATAGAAGGCACAGCAAACACTGTGCTACTGGCGAGCATAGATGCTGCCATCCCGATTAATTTTAATTTCATAGCGAATTACACCTCCGTGGTTGAATGAACATTTATGATATTAAAGGCACCGATCATAGCAAATAATTCACCCATCCAAAATGGCGTCAGTCTAAGGAATATGAAGATCAAACATACGCTGATAATATCTCACTCATCACTTTAATATGTGCAGGGGTATTATTAAGGCAATCAATATACTCAAAAGATGCCCCCCCAGCAGCTAGAAAGGCATTTTTATTCTCAATTGCAATTTCCTCTAATGTCTCTAGACAATCCACTGCAAAGCCTGGGCAGATAACTTGAACGGACTTTACAGCTTTTTCTGGTAAACTTTGAAGTGTCTCTAATGTATAAGGCATAAGCCATTTCTCCACACCAAAACGAGATTGGAAACACATGATATATTCACTTTCTTGCAACTGGAGTCGTTGAGCAATTTTTTGCGTTGTATGACAGCACTGATCATAATAAAGATCACCCTTTTCGATATAACTTTGTGGCAGCCCATGATAAGAGAATATCAGCTTATCAACCCGCCCTTTGTGCTGTTGAAAGTCTAAAATAGATTGGCAGATTGCATCGATATAACACGCTTTATCATGATAATCTGAAATCATACAAAGCTCAGGAATATAAGAGGCTTTTTTAAAGAAGTCATATACCGCATCAAAAACACTTGCGGTAGTCGTCAAAGAGTACTGAGGATAAAGCGGTAGCACAATCAGTCGCTCACAGCCTTCTTGCATGATTTTTGAAAGCGTATTTTGAATACTTGGCTCACCATAACGCATGGCATAAGAGATACTGACGTGCTCATCTGTTAGCTGATCTGCCAGCTTATCTGTTAACGATTTTGTATAAACACTCAGCGGCGAGCCATCATCCAACCAAATTTTCTTATAGGCTTTTGAAGACTTTTTAGGTCGTATATTCAAAATCACTCCACGCAGTATCATCTGCCAAAGTAATCCTTGGCGCATAATAACTCGCCTATCTGATAAAAACTCAAGTAAAAACTCTTTTACTTCCTTTTTCTCCGGCGCACTAGGAGAGCCTAAATTAACAAGCACAATTGCTGTCTTTTTCAAAGGAGCTGCCCTTTTGAATTGATCTTTTACTATTGTAACGATTTTTCATAGCACTGCTAAGATATTTAGAGATTTTCTACTACAATTAAGCGTATGAATGATATGATAAAAATGTAATTTTAATATATGCAAAAGGATCTCAATGAGCATATTTAATTTTCTTGAAATACACACCATTATTCTTATATGTGAAATTCTTATTCTACTGGTTGTAATCCGCATGGTTGCTGAAAAACAAAAGCCTACCGGCATGATGGCATGGATTCTGGCTATTTTATTAATTCCTTATGTTGCTGTGCCTTTTTACTTTATCTTTGGCATTCGAAAACGAAAAAGAAGACGACATAAAGGACAATTTACCCTGAGGAAAATTGATCATGTCGATGAAAGTCGCCCCTATCCCATTCGTACTGTATTGATTAATCAACACATTCCAAAGCCTACACGCAATAATGACTTTAGTTTATATACCAATGGAATTAGTGCTTATGAAGCGCTAATGACTCAGATCAATAATGCAAAAGACACCATCTATATTAGCACTTATGTCTTTCAAAATGATGATGTCACTGCAAACATTTTAAAGGCATTGACAACAAAAGCACAACAAGGCGTAACAGTTAAGTTGCTTATTGACGCACTTGGTTCATGGAAAGTATATTTTTTCTATCAACGTATCTTTAAACCACTTAAAGAGGCAGGAGCCAAAGTGGTATTTTTTATGCCTATTATTCAAATGCCTTTTCGTAACTACATTAATTATCGTAATCACAGAAAAATCTATTTATTTGACGATGAAAGTGTTTTAACAGGTGGAATGAATTTGGGAGATGAATACTTAGGACCCACAAAAAATGCAAAACGCTGGGATGATCTTTTATTTCTAATTCAAGGTCATGCTGTCTGCCACTTTCATAATATCTTCACTTCTGATTGGGAATACTCAGCCAAGGAGCATATTGCTCACATGTCCTCAATGCAGCGTGAATCCCATTATGGTGAGAGTTTATTACAAGTTGTTCCTTCAGGGCCCGACATTCCAAGCGATGCATTGTATGACTCACTTATTGCTGGCATTTATGCTGCCACAAAGCGTATCTGGATTGTAACTCCCTATTTTGTCCCATCGGACTCTCTATTAGAAGCACTTCAAATTGCTTATTATCGCGGCGTTGATGTGAAGCTTATCACACCCAAAGTCTCAAATCATTTAATCGCTGATTTAGCACGAAGTGGATTTATGCGCCAGTTACAGAATATCGGTGTTGATATTGTTTTATTTGACAAACAAATGATCCATGCAAAAGCCGTACTATTTGATGATAAAGCTGTCATGCTAGGCTCGGTTAACTTGGATAATCGAAGCCTCTTTTTAAACTATGAAATTGTCACCTTCGCCTATGATCAATCTATTGTGCGCGATATCTCCAATTGGATGCAAGGTTTTCTTATTGGCGCCGAACATCGCCTAGAAACGCCCTCCAAAATCAGAGGTTTTGGTGAAACTGTGGTAAAATTATTAGCGCCACTTTTATAATTATAACCTGTAGAGCCTATGTTACGACCAAAAAATATTATACAAACCTGCTCATCAAATCCCTCATATCAATTTGTGCCAGAAGAATTTACCCTATTGAGCTGGAACATTTATAAAATCAACCATAAAAACCCTGACAAATTTAATCATTTTATTCAAAAGATTAATCAAAGCTGTGCGGTGAAATTCTACTGTCTGCAGGAAGCAAAATACACAGATACCAGCGCCTTTCCTTTGCTTGATTTTTCCATGCATTTTGCTGCAAATTTACAACTTCGCTCACATGCTTATGGCGTATTGACAGCCAGTAACATTACCACACAATATGCCGAACAAATTCTTTCAAAAAAGACCGAGTTCTTATTTAAAACCCATAAATCATCATTAGCCAGTCACTATTATTTCAAAGATCACACACCCCTTATTATCATTAATGTCCATGCCATTAACTTTAAAAATGCAAAGGTTTATGCTGAAGAGATTCATCAGCTTTATAGCTATTTACAGTTCCACCCCCATGTCCCTGTTATTATTGCCGGAGATTTTAATTGCTGGAATAAGCGAAGGAATTTTTTGATTCAAGATTTCTGTCAAGCACTTGGACTCAAACAAGCTGAGTTTTCTGATGCACATCACATTAAACGTTTTGCCAAACATCCTTTAGATTTAGTGCTTTATCGTAACCTTAACTGCACGCTATCTACTGCAATTGACAGTGAAAAAATCTCTGATCATAACCCACTGTTATTAAAGTTCACACGTTAGTGGCAAACATTTTGATTTGGATTAAAAACTTCCCAAACTTTCCACTGTTGTGTTTTATTGACCTCTTCAGGTGTTTTGCTAGGATCAGTAATCCATGAACAGCACACCCATTCTTTACCATTATACTTAACTCTTGAGAACAAATTACCCGGATTCCAACTGCCATATTGAACACCCGATTGCCAGGTTTTCACTTCATTATTTTGATCTGGATAGGTCGGTGTAACATAATTTGCAACAGGAGCTGGCTTCTTACCACCACTTACAGTTAAACGCAAAGCGCCGCCATTATCTGAAGTGTTTGTTGGACACCAAAATCCTGCACCATCGGCTCTACAAATACCACTTAGTTTATTACCGGGACCTGTAATAAACTTGCCCTTCCCGTTATTGATATCAACGCTTAAACTCTGGCGCCCCGGAGCTGACGTTGCAAATGGCGTTCCCGCAACACCAAAGGTTGTTGTGGGTCTATGTAAATAGGCCATATTTTGTGGCTGATAACCGGATTCTTGATACTCTATTGCCACATTTCTCCCTGTAGATAGCGACAATGCTGTTGTTTTACCTACCGGCACACTGATCTTACTTTGCCCTTGAGGTGCAATAATAAGCGGAACGACACTCTTATTTGTGACCGTTAGTTCATAGTTTGCCCATACTGAAGACACAGCACATCCAGCGATCATTATACATAAAGGTAACTTTTTCATTTTTCTCCTTAATGCTTATTTTATTTTATTTTATCTTACTTTATTTCAGCTAAACACAGAGTTAACCATGTTTGATTGAGCATGTTACAGCATTTAATGTCCCACTCACTAAATAAGAAATACTTGTTGCACCTGACTCTGGCAAAGGGCAACTAATAACATTTTTAAGCATCCAACCATCATTCCATGCATCAATTTGAACAGGGTTTTCATTTAGATTTATTTCCCCAAGGTTATAAGTTGTATACCAGTTCATTGAGGTTATAGACTTACCAATGATATGATAGTATTGAATGGTTCCATATACTGAAACTTGCACTTTTTGAGTTGGCCTCGAACCTTGCACAATAATGGGAGCACTTTCAACTTTTTCAGTTTGCATTAGGCTATCTTGCGCCGTTATAATGATCTGGTCATTTATCGCAGCGCCTGACAATGTAAATTGACCTGCATTTGATATTGCACATGAGGCGCTAGTACTCGTTTTATCTTTGCAACTATAAATAATACGATCATCTTCAGACGCATTTTTAAGCGTTGCATCTGCTGTAAACTTTCCACCTTTTAAGTTTGCTGAACTAGGAGCACCTCCAGATGCCCATATAATAGAAGGTGTCACAACAGGGCTAGCTCCAATATAGCCTTGTTCAAAGTTATACATAAGTGAATTAGTTCTATCTTGATAACTAACATCATCATTAACCGTCCAGATAATCGCACCTTCTAACCCCTTATCTTTTACATACTCACCATAAGAATGTGCATCTTTTGCCGATATGTAACTCATAAAAACATCATCATATGTTTTCTTGTTATTGCTAGATACGTCAACAGCAGTAGGCTGATCTCCTGCATAAATCAGCTTCGCAGTAGTAGCTCTCCACGTATTTGCATATAAAGTGCTACCAATATTATAAGTTTTCCCAGTTTTAGGATCTGTATAGGTCCAATCTTTTGACATAAAAGGACCATTGGGTGTTAACATATTATTTAGAATATAAATATATGAGAAAGTTCCACTACACTGTAATGCTGGATTACTAGGTGTTAATGAAGTATCACAGTAAGTTGAGTCAAGGTCTCCGGGTACAATTTGTGTTTGTGTTGTAATCTTTTGAAATAGTCCATTATTCTCATTTGAAATATGTGTTAATGCTGAACGTGCATATGAAGGAATGCCAATGTTAACTTTTGATCTTTGCTCCTTAGTTAAACTTGACAACGCCTCAGCCGCCTTGTTGACAGAAAACTCATTTTTCCCATAGGGGCTATTAGGCAAAGCAAAGAGACTAGAGTGAAAACCTGTGCTTGCTCCTACACCGTCAAACGCCCCATGAAAATCATATGTCATCAAATTTAAATGATCTAGCCCTTGATTAAACCATGATAACAGCCAGCCATTACTTATTATGCCGCGCAGCAACTTAGGGTTTGACTGAATTGTAATTGACAACTGTAAGCCCATAGCTTTGATTTTTTGCACGATTTGGTTCTCTGCTAAGGCCTTAAATATCAGGCTTGTTTGATACCCCTCTCCACTATTATCAAACTCAATATCCAAATCTACACCTTGTACACCACGACTTTTTAGATAGCTGAGACTCTTAAGGAAGTTATTTATGTTTTTTGTCTGAATATTATTATTTTCAGCAACCAGATCATCCATTATATTACGATAGGTCCATCCTCCTATAGAAATATAATGTTGCAAGCTTTTATGACTATTATTGAGTTTTATGAATGCATCAAACCCACCATAACAGACATTACCCCAGCATTGCTGATCTGATTGCGCCCCTCTACTAAACGGCTGTTTTCCATCTCTATAGCACAACTTTAATGACTTAGCCTCACTCTCACCACAAAGCCCATTACTCTTTAAGTCCGAGTTTTTAAAGTCTGACCAAGAATCATTAAATCGAATGGTTCCATCACTTTGAGGCTGGAAAAAGCCATATGCTAAAGCACTGAGGCCTTCCACTGCACTCATCAAGTGTTTATTCTCTGTAGATTGGTGCTGTATTACTATCGTGTTATTATCAACTGCAGGATAACCTTCAGTTACACCCGGAATAACATAAGAAGGCACAGCAATTGGATGACCTGCTACCGCCATACTGCTACTAATGGTATTGTTATTCATATACCCAACATAGTTTGGATAATATGCCATTACATAAGGCTTATTATTTTCACTTGATGTAGCTGAAAATGCGCTACCTATTGATATTGCTACTAAAGCTACAACTCCTGTTATCTTCTTCACTTCTAATGCTCTCCTTTATTTTTATAAACTCAGTCCACAAACTTGATAATTAATCTTATTATTAAAAATTAATTATTGATTTGGCGTAATATATATTAAGACAAATTAATGTCCTTACTATCTCCCTTTTCACAAAGAATCAAGCTCCCCTGCTTTATATAAAAAGCAATTACTGCATTTCTCCTTACCTGTTAATTGATACAGAATGAAAATACATCATGATCAATTAGTAACATTTAGACTGCGGACTTTGCTAGTCTAAATCTTACTCCAGCTCAAATAGCTTAACCTCAACAAAAAGCACTGTAAACTTATTTTTGGTATAAAAATTAATTGTGTTAAATTTCAATGGTTGTTGCTCTGACAAACTAAAGCCCTTGACATCAATTCCCAAACTTCGGACACTTATGTGCATTCAGTAGAAAAGGACACCTCTTTATTTATCATGTTTATTTTAATGTTAATTATTGGCTATCTATTTGGCTCTATTAATAGTGCAATTCTCACCTGCCATGCACTTCGTTTACCCTCTCCACGTAGTATTGGTTCAGGGAACCCAGGCGCCACAAATGTTCTTCGCTTAGGTGGTAAAAAAGCAGCAGCAATCACCCTTATCGGTGATGCATTGAAAGGCTTTATTCCTGTCATTATCGCTCATGGAATCGGTTTAACACACCTTGAAATTGGCTATGTCGCACTTTTAGCAGTATTAGGTCACATTTTCCCAATATTCTTCGGCTTCAAAGGTGGAAAAGGGGTTGCAACACTCATCGGTGTTATGCTCGGGTTTTATTGGCTGGTTGGCGTTATCTTTCTGATTATCTGGCTACTTTGTGCATTAATCACTAAATACTCATCCCTGTCAGCATTAATCGCAACGCTTTTATCGGCATTAAGCACGATTTTGCTATTCAATATCACCACTGCAATTCCATTTTTAATCATGGCAATTATTGTGATTTTACGTCATTACCAAAATATTCAGCGCCTAATTCAAGGCACTGAAAGCAAAATTGGTCAAAAAAGCAAAAAATAAACCACCTTTTTATTAACTTTCTTTTGGCTATTTGCTACAATCCCCTTCTTGTTATAGGTTAGGGTCGCATAACTTATAGCTGGAAAATGATTAATTTAGAGGATATAACTATGACAGAATTTACATTTAAAGCTGACGCTAAAGCTGATACAGGTACCGGTGCGAGCCGCCGCCTACGTAAAGCAGGAAAGGTTCCTGCTATTATTTACGGTAAAGATCAAGCACCCGTTACTATTTCACTTGAGCATGATAAACTGCTTCACGCAACTGAAAATAAAACATTCTTCACAGCTGATTTAACAATTGATGTTGAAGGTAAAAGTGAAAGCGTAAAAATTAAAGCGCTACAAAGACACCCATTTAAGCCAAAATTACTTCATGCTGACTTTGTACGCATCTAAGTAAAACTAAAGCTTAATAGATTATCAAAACCAAGGCAAGCCTTGGTTTTTTTATGCGTTTAATTTGCACACCTAACTTGAATCAAATAAAATAAACATCGTCTCTTAAATCTAAACATAGCAAAAAGAAATATTATGTCTCAAATTCGCCTTATTGTTGGTCTTGGAAATATTGGCAATGAATACCTTGGAACACGCCATAACGCAGGTGAGTGGTTTGTCGAAACAATTGCTGATAAATTTAACACTCCCATGAACCTTAATAACAAGTTTCATGGCAAAGTTGCAACCATCAACCATTACTCTCACAAGCTTTATCTACTCTACCCAAATACCTTTATGAATAAAAGTGGATTGGCTGTTGGTGCGATTGCCAATTTTTATAAAATTGCTGCACATGAAATTCTCGTTGCACATGATGAGCTTGATTTACCTGCTGGGGATATCCGTTTGAAACAATCAGGTGGACATGGCGGACATAATGGGCTTAGAGATATTGAACGCGCACTTGGGTCACGTGATTTTTTTCGCATGAGAATAGGTATTGATCACCCAGGAGATAGAAATAAAGTCATCTCTTATGTACTTGGCAAACCACCGATCGAGGATAAAATTGAAATCGACCATGCCATAGATCGTGCTATTTCTTATCTAGACGATATAATACTCTTCAAACATCAAGGTGTAATGAATCAATTACATCGAAAGAAAACTTAAAAGACATAAGGAATCTATTTATGGGTTTTAAATGTGGTATTGTTGGACTGCCTAATGTCGGAAAGTCTACGCTTTTTAATGCCTTAACTAAAGCTGGCATTCAAGCAGAGAACTATCCTTTTTGTACAATCGAGCCTAATGTAGGCATTGTATCGGTTCCTGATCAAAGGCTTGATGCTTTAGCTGGCATTGTATCCCCACAAAAAATCATCCCTGCGACCATGGAGTTTGTTGATATTGCAGGGCTTGTTGCTGGCGCCTCCAAAGGGGAAGGTCTTGGTAATAAGTTTTTAGCAAATATTCGTGAAACCGATGCCATCGCCCATGTTGTGCGCTGCTTTGAAAATGACGATGTCGTCCATGTTTCAGGCACAGTTAACCCAATCGATGATATTCAAACGATTAATACTGAGCTTCTATTAGCTGATATTGAATCAGTAGAAAAGAGCATCTTGCGCTTACAAAAAATAGCAAAAAGTGGCAATAAAGAAGCAAAATCACAGCTCGAGATGTACCAATCACTTAAAACACACTTAGAGGAAGAAAAGCCTGCTAGGAGCTTTGAGTATACTGAAGAGCAATCCATTTGGATTAAACAAACACCTCTTTTAACGAATAAGCCAACATTATATATTGCCAATGTTGATGAAAATGGCTTTGATAATAACCCCCTTCTAGAAAAAGTATGCGCATTTGCAAAAGAGGACAATGCAAATGTTGTTGCTGTTTGCGCTGCCATTGAAGCTGAAATTGCTGAGCTTGACGAAGAAGAAAAGCTTGAGTTTTTGGAAGATATTGGTCTATCTGAGCCGGGGCTTAATCGTGTTATTCGCGCTGGATATGAGCTTTTAAACTTACAAACTTATTTTACAGCAGGTGTAAAAGAGGTGCGCGCATGGACGATTCCTGTTGGTGCAAGCGCCCCACAAGCTGCTGGCAAAATTCACACAGATTTTGAGCGCGGCTTTATTCGTGCTGAAGTCATTGCTTATGGTGATTATATCGATTACAACGGTGATAAAGCAGCAAAAGAAGCTGGAAAAGCCAGACTTGAAGGCAAAGAGTATATTGTTCATGATGGCGATGTTATTGTCTTTCGCTTTAATGTTTAACTTCTTTGCCTACCCTCAAGATTAAAAACAAGCTAAACTAATCTTAGGCTTGTATACTTTTATCTTTCTTTATGGTCCAAAAAATTATTCATATCGATTTAGACTATTTTTATGCGCAAGTGGAAGAACGAGACAATCCTAAACTAAAAGGGCAACCTGTTGCAGTTGGCGGCAGTGAAAATAGAGGCGTTTTAGCAACTTGTAACTATATTGCAAGAGACTATGGACTCCACTCAGCGATGCCAACAAAACTTGCCAAAGAGAAGTGTCCGCACCTTATTGTTCTGCCCACCAATATGCAAAAATACAAAGCCGCCTCGACAATTATTCGCCAGATATTTTATAAGATCACCCCTATCGTTGAGCCTTTATCCTTAGATGAAGCCTATTTGGATGTGACTGACGTGAATTTACATCAAAATAGCGCAACGCTCATTGCCAAGGAAATCAAACATCAAATCTTTACAGAAACTCAGCTCACAGCTTCAGCAGGCATTGCTCCCAATAAACTTTTGGCAAAAATTGCAAGTGACCTCAATAAACCAAATGGACTTTATACAATCAGACCCAAAGAGATAGATACTTTTATACACCATCTTCCTGTTAGCAAATTATTTGGTGTCGGTCACGCAACAAAAAAGAAGCTGAGCTCACTTAACATTGAGTATTGTCATCAATTACAAAAACTCTCACTCTCTACCCTTCAGGCACACTTTGGTAAGTTTGGTAATAGCTTATATTATTATTGCCGAGGAATGGATAAGAGAGTGGTCAATCCAAGTCGAATGCGAAAATCTATTTCAGTTGAACAAACTTTCAGCTCAGATTTAAACAGCCTTGAAGCCTGTCAAACCGCACTTGGTAAACTGTATCCAAAATTACTCACACGGATCAGTAATGCACAAGCCTTATGTATCTCAAGCTTAGTCCTCAAAATCACCGATAATAAATTCAATAAATACACGCTCACAAGACAGGCACATGAGGCTTCATTAGAGTATTTTTCATTATTGCTGCCAATGATTATTACAAGAACAGCTCATCCAATTCGCCTCTTAGGGATCGGAGTGCAGTTATCAGAAAAAGAAAATAAACAATTAAGCCTTAAGCTATAACATCACATTTTATCATAGGCATGATGAACAACAAAAATAAGCCATGTGCCGATAATGGAAGGTCCAAGAATTAACGCCGGAAGCTCTAGTTTTTTCAATAATTTCACAATAACGCCTCTATCCAGATAATCTTCAAAATATCATATCGTTTATTTGCCATAAACACTAAAGTTATCTACACCACAAGCAATATCTTCAGCTATAATCAGAGTAATTTAAATGCAGTAACCTCTTTTATGCTTACATTTATATTATTAATTATACTCATCGCCTTAGCAGGTGGTATTATCTCAGGACTGTTTGGCGGTGGCTCTGGCATTATTTTTGTCCCTGGATTTTTCGCTGTCCTTTCTTATTACTACCCACACAGTGAACATTTAATGCAAGTAGCAATCTCTACTTGTTTTGCCTCTAGTATTTTCATTGGGCTATTTGCCTCTAAGAAACAAATAAAATATTCACATGTTCAAGCAAGGCCACTTAAAGAAACATTTATTTATATTTTAATCGGCGCTATTATTGGCGTTTATTTAATGACGCTCATTCCAAGTGCCAAACTGAAACTCTTTTTTGCTATTGTGCTTTTTCTCATTGCGATATGGATGATAAAGCGCCAATTTTCCCCAACAAAACAAGCAGATGTCGGTCAAACACAAAAAATACTATTAGCTGGAATTGCTGGTCTTTGCACCATGTTATCAGGCGTTTCTGCATTTTTTGTACCCTTTTTTATTCGCTATGGTTTAGCAATTAAAAATGCCATTGGCGCCTCAACAATTATCACATTAACCCTGTCTTTTATAATGGGGATTTTAACGATTATATTTGGACTTCATGCCGATCATCTCCCACCGCATAACCTAGGTTATCTCAACTTTAGCATTTTTCTAACAGCGATTATTCCGAGCATCATCGGTGCAATTATTGGCTCCAGACTCACCTATGTTTTACCGATGAAGCCATTACAATACATCTATATTGCAATGGTGATTATCGTTGCTGTGATTATGCTTGTATAAACTAAAAGCATACCTCTATAACGAATATTCATTTATCCTCTCGCCCATCAAGCACTATCTTCAGCTATACTGATTACTATCTTTTGATAACACTATACTATCTATGAAATTATCTAAACTCCTTTGGAGTATTATTGTTCTTATTATCATTATTTTTGCTATTTGCTTATATTTATATTTTGACAAAAGCTTTGCCAGAGATGCCTATTTATATGCTCGCTTTTCAAAAGTTAATGCGCAACAAAGTGGTCAAGTGGTTAAGACATTCATTCATGATGGCTATCATGTTAAAAAAGGCGAACCACTTTTCACATTGGACTGTCGTGATTTAGAGGCACAAATGCAATCTTTAGGTACTCAAAAAGCAAAGCTCTCACAGAATATCACTGATATCAAAAAAGAACGCACGCTTGCCCAAAAGCAGGTTGATATAAGCACAAGACTACTTGCCATTGAGCAACAATCTTTTAATCGCTTTAATACACTTTATCAACGAAAAGAAATCTCCACACAAAGCTATGATACACAGTTAAGTCAATTAGAGCTTAAAAAAGCAAAGCTAACCACCGCCGAGCAAGCACTACAAAGTTTAAGCTCAGAGCAAAATCAAACCACCTCTGAGGTTCACATTCTTAATGCGAAAATGCATGAGCTTCAAATCAGCATCAGTAAATGCACTATCCGCGCCAAATTTTCAGGCATTATTAGCAGTTTTCATCTGGAGCCTGGCGACTATGTTAATGCAGGGAAAGCATTATTTTCAATTATTGATACTCAACACTGGTATGTCATTGCCAATGTTGCAGAGTCTAATACCAATAACCTCTCTATTGGACAAAGTGTTTCTGTGACCACAAGCGTCACTGGTTTCACAAAGTTCAAAGGGAAAATCATTTATATTGAATCAGGGGTGTTAAGACCGGAATATGCGCACTTTGAAGCATTAGCCGACATTAAACGAAATACCGACTGGATTCGTCTTGATTATCGCTTTCCAGTGATTATCCAACTTGAGAAGACACCTGAGCAGAAGCATTTTAAACTCGGTGCTGATGCGCATGTTTGGTTTTAAATCCATTGATATTGAAAACGACTCTAAAGAGCGTTTTATCCTTGCATTTTCTTTTACATTACTTGCGCTTATCGCTTTGTTTATTTGCTTTGCACTTCATATCAACAACCCCTTTTGGGCAGCCATTTCTGTATTTGCGTTGTCCGCCACCTCAAGCACCCCTATTTTATATAAATTCTGGCGGCGATTTGTTGGTACAGTTGTTGGTGCAATCCTTGCAGTTATATTTGTGCTTTTATTTGCAAATGGAGGCTTTTTTGCCCTTATCTTATTAATCTGCCTAAGTGCTGTTATTTTTTATTTTTCTAAGCGCCTCAGCGAAAACTATCTTCTTTTGTTTATTGCTGTTCACTTAGTTTTTCTTGGATCTGCTATGATTATTGATCCAAGTATTAGCTACTCCCTAGTTGAGGAACGTATACTCACCAATAGCATTGGGATTGCGCTTATTACCTTATTTACACTCATCGTCTTTCAGCTTAATGGCTATAAAAAGCCTATTATCAAGCCTTATCAAAAATCAGAAGCACTTTATTATGCTATTAATATTTCCCTATCCACCTTCTTCGCTATTTTAATTTGGCTGGCCTTTAATATTCCAGGCGGTGTTATTAATATTGCCATCACCATTATTGTTATTGCTGAGATTAACTACGATCAAATTCTGATAAAATCAGCCAATCGTTTTTTTGGCTGTATTATTGGTGTAATATGCGGATTATCGGCCTTGATTTTATCCAGCTATTCTTTGGTTTTACTATTTATTATCTTTGTTATCACATGCACCTGTTTTATCTATTATCACCTTCATCACCCAAAACATGGTTATGCAGGACTTCAGGCAGCAGTCGCCTTTTCAATCACTGCATTCCCAACACTTTATCCAGCAACGAGCTTTGTTGATGGATTATATCGAGCCCTTGGCATTTTCCTTGGCATTTGCATTGTGAGCGTGATTCATTTCATCCATGTACACATTATAAGAAAGATAATAGGAAACTAAAAAGAGCTATTTTAAGAGGTTGCTAGCGGCCTTTTTACATTTGTATTAGACGCAAGCTGGTTTGGATCAAAATGTTTAAAAAACTTGCCCTCTGGCTTCAATATAAAGACATCTCCTTCTTTATTATCAAAGCTTGTCTGGTAAGCACGCATACTACGCCAAAAATCGTAGAACTTTTCAGACTGCGCATAAGATTTAGCATATATGTCAGCCGCCTCTGCAAGCGCCTTCGCCTTAATTTCTTTTGCATCACGATCTGCTGTTGCCAAAGTAATTGTCACAGTCGCATCGGCATTCGCACGAATCGACTCAGATAACTGCTCACCTTGCGCACGAATCGACGCTGCAACCTTCTGACGCTCTGATCGCATTCTTTGGTAGATAGAATCTGTCACACTCTCTGGAAGATCAATCTGCTTGATTCTGACATCAATAACATCAATCCCGATTCGTTTTGCCTGTGCACCCACGCTCTTTGTCAAAGTCTGCATCAGCTCATCACGCTGGTTATTAATCAGCCCTTGAATATCTGTTTTACCTACTTCAGCACGAAGCGATGCTTCTAAAAATTGTTTTAATAATAGCACTGCTCTTGCATCACTCCCTGCAACACTTCTATAGTACTGGGAAATGTTTGAAATTTTCCATTCAAGATAAGCATCAATAATCACATCTTTTTGCTCATTTGTCACAACACGCGACTCATCCACTGGCAATGTTCTTAAACGCATATCATATGTTTTCACCTGTTCAACTAGCGGAATTTTAAAGTGTAGACCCGGCTGATACACTTTCACTGTTCCATCAGGGTTTTTATTAAGCTCCCCAAGCTTCAAGATAACTGATTCTGTGCCTTGAGTCACTCTAAAGACCGAGCTAAAAAGGACAATCACCACGATAATAACTAAGACGATAAGCGCCATCATTTTATTACTCATGACTTACCTCCTGTGTTTGAAACGGCAAAAGGCGTCATGTTTTGACCATAAAAAAGATTTTTCGCACCATCTCCATCGATGATATACAGTTTATTTTGCTTGAAGATATTTTCCATAGTTTGATAGTAAATCTGACTTTCAATAATGTTTGGATTACTCTTATACACAGGTAATAACTGATTAAAGTCAGCAACGTTACCTTGCGCTTCCAAAACAACTTTTGATTTGTATGCACGCGCTTCATCTAAAATTCTTTGAGCCTTACCTTTGGCAACTGGAATCACTTTGTTTGAATAACTTTGCGCCTCATTTTGCACACGCTCTCTATCTTCACGTGCTTTAATCACATCATCAAAAGCACTTTTCACTTCCTCTGGTGCTTTTGCAGGTTGCATAATTACCTCATTGACTAATATCCCAGAGTTATATTTTTTCAACAAGCGCTCAAGTTCCGCCTGAACCTCTTGGGTAATTTGCGTTCTTGAGGTTGTTAAAATTTTCTCTAGCTTATTCTCACCAACCACCTGGCGCACTGCACTTTCTAATGATTGGCGCAATATCAACTCTGGTGAAGTTGTTGCAAATAGGTAATTCTCTAAATTGCCAACACGATATTGTACAGAGAATGAAACATGCACAATATTCTCTTCTGAAGTCAGCATCAACTTATCAAGGCTAATACTATTTAACACTTCCACATCTTTCTTGATCACTTCGACAAAACCAGGCGGATGCCAGTGAATCCCGGGGCCTTCAATGCCTGCGAATCGACCAAATTTAAGCACAGCCGCCTGCTGGGCAGGTTGTACTACATAGATACCCATCAACGCCCAGATAATAATGATAAGGGCAATCGCTGCACCAATAATGCTCTTAATGGGCAATGGTTTTTGTGACTTTGCATTTCGAGAATAAATACTTTCTCTATCATTATGATCATCACCTCCACCATTTGACCCTGAAGGTGGTGGCGCATTATTTTTTTTGCGACTTTTGCCTAAAAAGCGGCGAATAGCCTCTTCTAAATCAGGCGGGCCCTGATCTGATTTTTTATTCAAAGATAAGAATTTCAAACCCATAAAGTATGTTCATTTTCGGTTACGCTCTCGTTACTACTAATGTTGACTAAAATTTGCCATTAACTCAAGCTTATTCATATGAGAAATTGCATCAAAATCACTTTTAGCAATCGTAATTGCAAGTTGGTAATTGCCATCATCTGCAATTTTCTCTTTTTCAACCACACCGAGGGCATATAATTGTGCGCGCACTTTTGCTTTTTGTGGCTCAAGTGTTAGAACACCTTTTAACCAATTTTGGTTAAAGTGCCGTGCAATCGCTTCAAAAAGATAATCAATGCCTATTCCTTCTTTTGCCGATAGATACACATCGGCAGGCTTATCTTCATGATAATGAATATCTGGGTGAACACTCTCAAGTCTATCGATTTTGTTATAAACAATTAACACTGGCTTTTCATGTGCATTGATTTGCGTCAAAACACTATTAACCTGCTCAATATAGGAGATATATTCACTATCAGCATAATCAACAACATGAACCAAAAGATCCGCTTCAATTGCTTCCTCTAGCGTTGCACAAAAAGCCTCGACTAAATCATGCGGAAGATTGCGAATAAAGCCAACTGTATCAGACAGAACAACCTGACCCAACTTGGGAATATGAATTTGACGTAAGGTTGGATCCAAAGTTGCAAAAAGTTGATCTTTTGCAAGCACATCCGCGCCTGAAATATGATTAAACAAAGTTGACTTTCCAGCATTGGTATAGCCCACAAAGGCAATTGTTGGCACTTTGTTTTTCTTACGCGAGGCACGTGATAAGCCGCGCTGTTTTCTCACCTTATCAAGGCGTTTTTCAATCTGAGAGATGCGCTGTCTTAAAAGACGCCTATCAAGCTCAAGCTGCGTCTCCCCTGGGCCACCTCTAACACCAATACCACCCTTTTGGCGCTCCAAATGCGTCCAGCCTCTCACAAGTCTTGTTGCAGCATAATTTAACTGCGCAAGCTCAACTTGCAATTTACCTTCATGAGTTTTGGCCCGCTGTGAGAAAATCTCTAAAATCAATCGCGTGCGATCAATCACTTTACATGACAGTAAAGTTTCTATATTTCTCTCCTGAGAGGGCGTAATACTATGATTAAAAACGATAAGATCAATGCCACCTTCTTTGAGCTTTTCACTGATTTCATCCAGTTTACCACGACCACAAAAGTACTTTGGATCTGGGTATTTTCGATTAAGTGAAACAACTTCCTTTACCTGCCAGTTGGCAGCATGGACAAGACCTTGAAGCTCAGAGAGCTCAGCATTTAGTTCAGGATTTGAAGAGAAATTAATATCGACAAGAAGACAACTCTCACCGACTTTATATTGCTGAAAGATTTCCAAAAATAATAACCTAGAATAAAGATACTGTTATTTAAGTTGCCTATAAGTAAGTCATACTCAAATAACCGATAAAATATTAAACTTATTGCTCTCTTGGTGTATTTACTTCAACAGGTTCTTCAACTGCTTCAGAGTAAGACTCTTCATAGTTTTCTTCTGTTGATTCGAAATCATCATCAAGTAGCTCATCCTGCTGTGCATTATGCTTCTGGTTATGATGCGGATTGTAGTTACTATACACTAAACGCACTGCTTTTGCTGGCACGATAGTTGAAATCGCATGCTTATATACCATCTGATTAACGCTATTTCTAAGTACAATCGCAAACTGATCAAATGCCTCAATAAACCCTTGCAATTTGATACCATTTACCAAGTAGATAGATACAGAAATTTTCTCGCGTCTAAGCGCATTTAAAAACGGATCTTGCAAAGATGAGATTCTAGACATGTATTATATCCTCTTTTTATTATAATTTATTGTTATAATTGCTCGTGCTGTCTAGCAGCATCTAGCGGGCATTCTACCATCAATCCAGCCAATAAAAAAGAAATTTACTCATTGAGAGAGTATTTTTAACTTCCAGTTTAAAACCGCCATGGTGAAATAGAGATTTATTCAACTTCAGGCTATAGCTGTTTCTTTTTTTATTTTCTCACTGATAGATTTATCTTCAAACTTTTCATGGCTGGCAATCTCTTCCTTATACCAAAATAAAAATAATTTCAGATCATTTATGTTTGCTATTGCTCCATAGAATATCAGGTAACAAACCAACACCATTATGACAATAATAATAATTGCCAGACACTGTAACAGCACACCCAGTGAGAACTTAGCAAGCATTGCACCAATTAATGCAATAATAACCGTAATGACAAATGCAAACATAGGATGAGCAAAAATATTAAGTTTCTTATACATCTCTTCCTTTTCCAAGCGCTCAATAAAATAATCGACATCTGTTGTGGTTAAAGCGATAGGCTCCCTCTGAAGGAAAGTGCAAAATAAAAGATATCTTGTGCTACGCCACCCAATTTTCTCCTTTTTATAAAATACTTTTTGCCAATCAGCCAAATGGTAATGAGCAATAATCCTTTTATCAATCAAAGAAACAGAGTATGGAATAAATAAGACTATTGACAAAGAAATTATAAAGTACGTATATGTAGGTAAAAAAAACATCATTCCGAGCACAAAGAAGCAAGCAATTATTTTCAAATAATCGCTTAGCCGAAAAAAAGACTTACATACAAATAGAAAACCGCTTTTTTTATATACATTAAGTACTTGATAATACCCTTTACTTCTTCCCTTCAAACACATACTCCTAATTATTCAATGTCACCTCATGAATATTGGTATCATATTTACTACCACTTAATAATAGATGCATGCGAATTCCAACAAGGCTAATAGGATCATTATCTCTGGCATGATGCATTGAAGAGTGCTCTAAATGTGACATATCAATAATGGTCAGCATGCCACTACCTACCGCTTCAATCACTCCATCTGGGCCTAAAAAGGCCGCGGTATCCTCATCGATACCCACTCCAGTGACAAATGGGTTATAAGATAAGGCGGTTAACAGCCTCCCCAAACGATCACGCTGTGAGAAGTGCTGATCCACTAACATTTTATTAGTCAAGCCAAGCCCTGGCGCAAGATTAACCATATTATAGCGAGGCATAAAACCAGTATCACCACCTGCAATCATATGCTCAGAGATAAATGCAGCTCCCGCTGAGGTTCCTGCAACATGTGTGCCTTGCGCATTTTGACGCCTTATTGCTTGTGCTACTTTTGTGCCACCCAAGGTAGTTGACAACAAAAGCTGATTTCCACCTGTCATGAAAATGCCTGTTGCCTTATCTAAATGCTCAAGATAATCTGCATTTTCGGTATCAGCCCTTGATTCAATTTCAAGGCTCACTGCATTTTTAACACCAAGACTATTAAATACTTTAACATATTCACTGCCTGTATCTTTTAGCTTTGATGCCGTTGGGATAATTGCAATATATGCATCCTTCCCACCAGATAACTCAACAAAACGTTGTAAAACTTCAGGGGAGGCGAGCTTATCTTCTCGCCCTCCAATAGGAATAATATAGCCTCTTTGCGCGCCTTCAACCGTTGGTGCTGGCATGGGTTTTTTCTCCTTCGCTTCTTCAAACATACTTCATCACCGTGTGAATCACAGCCTCAATATTATCATGACAACAAAGCACTGCCACATCATTCTCACATAGCGCTGCAAGCACGATCTCAGCACCTGCAAGTTCATTGTCAACGAATTGTATATTAGCGTTATTTACTCCATGTGCAACCAATGAATTGCTTATTTTTTGTGGTATTTCGCCTAATTCTGCACCTCTTAGGTAGTCCTTAAGCTCTTTTATGTAGATTTTATCTGGCTGATATTCACAAATCACTTTAGAAACATCATCGATTAAATTCAAGCGATTACCTGTCGTTCCAATCATAAGATAAAGCTTTGAGGCACCAGTCATATAACATTTAGCTAATGATAATATTGCCTCCATACTTGCAGGATTGTGCGCAAAATCCACAATCGCCTTTGCACCTGATTGCAGTTGATAAAAGTTCCCGCGACCAAGGTTTAGGTCTGCACTATTTTCAAATTGCATCAGTGCGCGAGTTATCTCATCAAGCTCACAGCCAAGTGAAAAAGAAAGCGCCATCGCATTTAATGCATTTTCAATATTATGCTTAGCAAAGCCCTTCATCGTAATCGGAACATCTTGAACAGCAATAAGTGTTTTTTTCTCTGTTTGATTTTGATAGCAAAAAAAGCCCCCCTCAACAAAAAAAGCATGATCATTGCTTGAGAGCAACTTATTAGCACTTGTAGATAAAGCATGTTGTGAGATGAAGATTTTTTTGCCTATGTGGGTATTTGCCTTCTCAGATAAAAACGGATCATCAAGATTGATAATTGCATAACCCTCTTCCCCTAGCGCCTGATAGACAATTGATTTAGCTTCAAGCAAATCTTCCAAGGTTTCCACACCATCTTCAGACATGTGATCAGCAGAGATATTCGTGACACATGCAGCGCTAACATGGCGCTCAACAAGACCACGCTTTAAAAGACCACCGCGAGCAGATTCCAATACAGCGAGCTCCACCTTAGGATTAGTCAACACAAACTGATGACCTGTTGGACCAGAATAGTCACCATGATCCACAATATCATGACCGATCATCACCCAATCGGTTGACGCATAACCTGTGAACTTCCCTGTCGACTGACAAATAAAATGTATCAGCCTAACCGTGGTTGTTTTACCATTTGTACCAGTTACAATCACCTGCGGAATATCAAAGACATCTTGCCATGGAATGCTTGCAACACCCTCATGGTTTAAATCAACCTTATAGCGGCCAATACCTGAACCAATATATGCAACATCTTCTTCCCTAAAAACATTCAGCTGTAGTGAGGAGGCTTTTTGATACAAATCACGATAAAAAATATTGCTCTCTTTTTGTATTGCAGGCAAAAGACTTTCTTTGGCTTCATGTAGCGTCTTGCCCACGCCACCATAAAAACGATCAATCGCTGATGCCCAGATAAAATCAATCACATCACAAGCTCCAAGCAAAATGTCACTGGGTGCTGACAGCGCCAAGCGTATCCCACTTTGATATACTTTATACGCAATCTTATAGTCAAACCAAAGCGATGAGAAAACAGGCATAATTCTTTTGACTTCATCTTGCCACAGTATCACAAGCTTATCCTGATCGGTTGTCACCTCAACATCCAGCACGGTGCCTGTATCATTGAAAAAAAGATTCGGCCCCACTAGACGCCTTGAGTAACCTACATCGATTGTATCCATCGAAGCTCCTGATTTTAATTAATCTGCATCTTCACTGTGCACTTCTGCCAAGCGTACACCACGCTCATCACTAATCACTCCTTGATTTAAAATTTCAGCGATTTCATTTGCCAGTGAGGTGTCTTCTTCAAAGCTAATTTGAGAGGCTTCTTTATACTCTTCAGCTGTCTCTTGTTCTTCTTGATACACTTCCTGATTAAAATGCACCACCTGCTTCCAAGAACGCGTAATATTATCAGCAAAAATCACCAAAAGATCATTGGCTCTAGCAAATGCTAATGCTTCATCAACACTGTGTTTTTCATCCTCAACAATAGTAATTTGCTCTTCAGCCACACCTGATTGGATAAGCGCGGCTTTTAATAACTTAGGCACTTCAGAATAGGCTCTACCTCTTAGTGTATCATCTTGGCGGCAAATGAAATAATCAAAGTGCCCTGCCACTTCTTTTGCAATGGCGGCAATATCTTGATCACGTCTGTCACCCGGCGCAGCCAGAACACATATTTTTTGCCCTTTGACCTCTAAGCGATCGACCAGCTTAGCAATTGCTCTTACCGCCGCAGGGTTATGTGCATAATCTAAAAGCACTTTAAATGGATGATTTTCAAACCAATTCATTCTTCCCGGGGTTTGGAAGAACGAGGTCGCAAAGGTACGAAGTCCATTTTTAATATCATCAAGACTCATTCCCATACTATAACAAATCGCAACTGCAAACATGGCATTTTGTACGTTATGCAGCGCTTTGCCTTCCATTGTTGCTGGAATCAAATGGGTCCATAAAACAGGCATATGAATATGATTATCAAACAGCGTAATCATATCTCCATTAACACCCTTTTCAATAATAGCGGCTTTCCCACCACGCCTGATATGCTCCTTAACAAGTGCATGTTCTGGGTTCATTGTCACATACATAATGTGCTCAGCCTTTGTCGTTGCTGATAGACGCAGACAATGTGGATCATCTGCATTTAAAACGGCTGTATCTCTTGCAGCATCTGTTACAATACGCTTTACATGAGAGAGTTCCTCTAAAGTATTAATTCCTTTCAGTCCCATATGATCTTCAGTGATATTCAAACAAGCACCAACATTGCAATAATCATAGCCCATACCACTTCTTAATAACCCGCCTCTTGCTGTTTCAAACACAGCCACCTCCACAGAAGGGTCTCGAAGCACCATTTGCGCAGATTTTGGACCGGTCATATCACCTTGTGCTGTTAACTTGCCATCAACATATACACCATCTGTTGTTGTATAGCCTGTTTGCTTGCCGGCACTTTTCCACATGTGCGCAACCATGCGTGTCGTCGTTGTTTTACCATTTGTACCGGTAATCGCAGCAATAGGAATGCGTGCTTTTTCTGTATCAGGGAAAAGCATATCAATTACGGCACCAGCCACATCACGAGATTCTCCCTCACTTGGCGCCACATGCATTCTAAAGCCAGGCGCAGCATTGACTTCACAAATGGCTCCACCAATGTCTCGATAAGACTTTGTAATATCCTGAATGAGAAAATCAACACCCCCAACATCAAGACCAATAGCATTAATCGCCCTTTCTGCCATCTCTCGGTTATCTGGATGCACCACATCAGTTAAATCAATCGCTGTGCCGCCAGTTGAAAGATTAGCCGTTTTTCTAAGATAAAAGATCTCACCTTCTGCTAAAATACTCTCTTTTGTATAGTTTGCTTTTTCCAATAAGCTTACGGCCTGATGATCAAGTTGTAGTTGCGTCAGCACTTTTTCATGCCCAACACCACGCCTTGGGTCTTGATTCACAATATCAATCAGCTCACTAATTGTATGTTTACCATCGCCAGTCACATGACCTGGGACACGCTTAGCAACAGCCACAAGCTTACCATCAACAACAAGCATTCTGTGATCAAAGCCTTCTATATACTGCTCTATAATCACCCATCTGCCATGCTCTTTAGCAACATGATATGCTTCAAGTAATTCCTCATCTGTTTTGATATTAATACTAATCCCACGGCCATGATTACCATTAAGTGGCTTGGCAACAAGCGGATAACCCAAACGCTTTGCAGCCGAAAGGGCATCTTTTTCATAACGCACGGTGCGCTGCTTTGGCACTGGAAGTCCAAGGCCATCTAAAATAGTATTGGTTTGCTCTTTATCACAAGAGATTTCAACAGCAATATGCTTTGTTTCGCTGGTAATGGTTGCTTGAATGCGTTTTTGGTATTTCCCATGCCCAAACTGTACAAGGGAATGTTCATTTAAGCGAATATAAGGAATGTCTCTTTTAGTCGCCGCATCAACAAGCGACCCTGTACTTGGGCCAAACTCTTTGCTTTGCGCAAATTTAATAAAGCGAATTTTCTCCTCTTCAAAATCAAAATCATCATCGGTAACATTCAGCTTTTCTTTGAGTGCCTCGGGTAAAAGTGACAACAATAAATCTTTCGCTAAACGACTTGCTCTGAGCCCAACATCTTTTTGCTTATATTCAAAAACCATATTGTACTGACCATGCTCACCAGTAGATCGTGTCCGCCCAAAGCTAACATCACTGCCTGCAATATCCTGAAGCTCAATCGCCACATGCTCCCAAATATGCCCCATCCAAGTTCCCTCACCTTCTTTGAGGCGGCGAACAAACCCACCTTTTTCACGGTAAGAGCAACCATGTTCATAGAGTCCTGGTAAAGCACTAATTAGCCTTTCAATAAAAGCATCGCCTAATTTCACTGATGGCCAATTCTCTAACTCACCCAAATCAATCACATGACGAATCACAGGGAAGTTTGCATATAAATTGGGACCTTGGTATACATTGGTAGAGATAATTTCCATGACAGTTTGCCTTAATTCATTTTCTAGACACTCAAATCATCATAATACAAATATATAGCGAGGTATATAGGTGATTACACCTTTAATTATAAGGGGTTGCAACTTATTCAAAGATGAAAAGTTATTACACAAAAACTGCTGTATTTTAGCTGCAGCTTTCTATTCAGCGCACTTTTATTTCCAAGTGTATACTAATCTCATATAGCATCTAAAGTTGAGCCTTAATATGGTACAATTTAGGCATCCGCTAACAAGTGATAATCATCACGAGAGAAACGATCTTTGCCATGCGCATTTCTCTGAGGTATTCTACTTTCAAGAATGTGTAACTCTCCATGTGCTGATATATCGACACGGCACTTCCTAGCCATTGCTAACTCGAGCATCTGACTCACTTCTTCTACACGCTCAAGATTTTCTAATAACTCCTCGGCACTATACTCCATAAACATCATTAAACGCATGCACATTAACTCTTCAACATACTCTATACTTACACTGTCAAAATCTAATATAGCCGGAGTCAGCATATCATACTTATGCGTCATCGCATTAATCCATATTCCCAAATAACCATACTGTGTTGTAAGGTATGCTAAATGTTCTGCTCGATATTTATCAGGAACATATTTCTTAATGCCAGATAAAGACAACTCCTTGGCAAGAGCATAGCCAGTAGAGCTAACACCCGTATTAATAACACCTCGCTGCCTAAATGCCTCTTGCACAATACTTTGAATAAACTCAGCTGTATTCAAATCATTAAAGCTAAGCCTTTCTACTCTTTGAAGAGCTATTTCAAAGTTTTTGAATTTCTTCTCTTTAAAAAGTACAAATGATCCTTTACCTCTTAAGTTCTGCACAAGCTCACCTAGCATTTTTCTTAAGCTCTCATCATTGATTAGATAAGGGCTATCCTCTCTCAGAGCTCTAGCCACACTATATTCAGGAAGGTCTTTTGTTAGCTCATTTTGATACATGTGAATACTAAAAGTTTTACCACAAACCGGATATTCCTGTTGTTCTAACTGAGGTGGGAGTCTCTCTATCTCAAGATGACGAAAATCGTTTTTCATAAAAAGCGCTACATCCTTATTAAAGGAAGTTAAAAATTTCGCCACTCCACCTCCATGTTTTTTAGCCCTACTACAAACAAAAACTCTTGTTTTAGTAACAATGCTAAAAGTTGGAATAATCTGTTTCATAAACAAGCTATCATAATGCCCAAGATAGATTACGGCGCATTTAATATTATGACAACGCTTCAGATTGCCAGCCTCAAGTGCGTTTGACCTAAATGGGAGAAAGTTTAGTGCTGATTTTAGTTTTCTCATGGTAACAAAATTCCCAGGCACCGGCTCCATTGCAGAAATATACACAGGTATTGCTCTGAGTTTATAGTCCTGATACAGCATATCTGCCAATATAAAACTCATGACACCTCCGCGGCTAAATCCACATAATATAATACTTTCCAGCTCTTCAGGCTGACAGTCGCCCGCTATAGCACTTGGATATATAGCAAGGTGCTCTGGAAGCCTTTCACTGGCACCACGCCTATCAGCACAGGTATATTTGGTACCAACACTAGCGCCTAACTCTCTTAACCTTGCTGCATAGCCCTCAACGTTGTCCCTCATACTAGCACCTGCAAAAAACATGCTTTTCATCCATGCTGCATCATGCTTAACATCTACAAAAGCCGTCCTTCCCACGCTACCTGCCGGACTATTACGGTCTTCAATTCCAGTAATAGCACTGCTAGCTGAAACACTCTTTGTAGTTCCCGGCGCTAAAAACCTGAACCATGGAGTGTGATAATAAGCACATCCAGGAACCGTTAAAACTATAGTTTTACTATCCCCTCCTTCAACACATAAATTTCTAATAATCGATCTATTAGGGCCATAAACATTAGTACCACAAAAGTATATTACTATTTTCATATCAATAAAATTCCTTATCCTTGAAGCGTCAAATCCATAACATATAGCTAAGCGCTATGCGCCAAGCTATTCATAAACCTAATATCTACAACAAATCTTGTCAACCCCGAGGAGGTTCGCTATTTTGACTGATCTAACATAATTGGCTCAAAAACCAAACACCATTAGTCTATATAACTAAAAAATCTACATTTTGTGAAATCAAGCTTCTTTCCTTAACACACATCTAAAGAGCAAATATCTAGACTGCGAAGTAGAGTATTGCACAAATGCTGTCATGCCTATTATGCAAAGTGTACTTTTTAAAACATTTACCTTTATCCTATATCTAAGTTGACCCAAATATAAACATAAACACACAGATAAGACACAAGAACCCCCTTTTAAATAATAAAAAACTTACACCTTTTACTACCTTAAAATAAAAATCCAGTTTTTTTAAAATATTAACGTTTTCGTGTTTTATAGTATGACAAGAAAGTTTGTCTAAATACTTAGCTTCACCAAAGCATAAATACTTGTTATTCTCTCATTACAATAAAGTTCACCATACCAATGGTAATTGAAGTTTAATGCGCGCTTACAGAAATCATATCCAGCAATTTATTTACTACATGCAAAGAAAAGCTTCTATTTAGATAACATCTAAATGGAACACACAAGGGAGGGGAAAATAATGATTCAAGGAGAGCTATCCTTTAGTCAAAAAACTTTTTTATTACTAACACATGGCAAAGCGCTCACCATACTTTGGCTAAAGAACCTTATTACTCAAGCTTCTTTAGTTCTTGTCAGCATCTATATTGCAAAATCAATCGGTCAGCATAGCAAAGATAGTTATCTAGCCTACAGTTTATTATCTCAGATAAACCTAACTGCTTATGTGCTGATCAGCTATGCCCTGCAGACAATTTACCCTGTACTTGCAAAAGCAATTCACCAAAAAGACACCTACATCTATCAAGCCGTCATGCACTCTGGCGTCATTGTTGCTATTACATATGCCATTATCATTATAGTCATAGAGCTATCAACACCGTATTTCCTGCTTCAATTAGACTACCCCACAAACTTAGTTACACAGATGAAGCAACTTGTCTTCGCGCTTATTTGTTACATTCCAGCCGCATATATCATATTAATATATCGCGCACAAATTTCACTACACAACAAAGCTGGGCTCTTTACAATCATCACACTACTTGCATCCATTACATCACTAAGCACCATTGCGCTATTAAACCTAACGGGGTCTGCAACACCTAGTTTAATTCTTATTCAAAATGCAGTCATTACATGGCTAGCATTATACATCACCAGAAAAGTTGGGCTAAAATTTCACAAAGTTAAGTGTAAAGTCAGCTTTAGGGTATTATATAAGCATGCTAGAGATATTTTTATTGCCAGCTGGCAAGTTGCGCTAGTGTTTTTGATTGATAACCTTATTTTCTTATCTTCACTTTTTATTATTGTAACGTATCATTACTCTCTATCTCCGCTTTACAGCGTTGCCATATTTTGGATTTTCACTTTAAGTGTTGTTCCAGCTACCCTAGCACAGTCTGTTTTACAAATTATTTCTCAGCAAAATAAACAGCAAGGAAAAGACTCTAACCTTGTTCAGACGTTAATATTATCCATTTCACTTGCAACCATCATCGGCATTTTCTATTGGTTATGTTTTTATTATTTTGGTCACTACTTCTTTCAGTTAATTCTTCCTGATACTAGTTATATAACCCACCATACTGATACAATAGTGCAACTATCTGCCTTTTGTAGCGCTTCGCTGTTTTTTCTGTCCATATTATCAAATATTGCAGGGGTGCTAAGAGCGCTTGGGAAAAATCTTATCCCAATGCTGGCTTCCATAATTGGTTTTCTTGTAATAATTATTGCATTCTTTCTGCTCAAGAACACGATAGAGGCACATTTTGAAGCCACATTATACTTTGTAATCCTTTGGAATATTTTTGCACTTATAGCCTTATCCATTTATCTTCTAAAAGTAATCCGTCACTTTTTATAGATAATATTCAATCCATGGCGGATGGGCAATAGCATATTATCCACCTCAGGGTGTGAAGCAATATATTTATTAAACACATCCAATGCTTTGGCTCTTTTGTCTTCTGGATTCAAAACCTCTTTACGCCACAGCACATCATCGACAATAATCACTCCACCTGTTTGAAGTTTTGGCAATAAGAGATCAAAATACACTGTGGTCTGTTTTTTATCCGCATCAATAAAGATAAAATCAAGATCATCTGGGAGCAATGAAATACTCTCTTTGGCTTCACCGATAAGAAACTTGACCTTGTCTTCAAAACCATTTTTTTCAATATGCTTTTTGGCAAGCTTATGACCTACCTGATTTTTTTTATCCAATGTATAAATAACAGTATCACTATCTGTTACCTCAGCCATGGCTAATGCTGAAAGCCCTGTATAAGTCCCCACATCAACACAGCGCTTTGGTTTTTGCAAACGGATAAAAAACTGCAGCACTTTTACTACTAACGTTTCAGATAACATCTGTGCACCACTGACACTTGCATAGGTTTCTTCTTTTAATGCAATAAGCCGAGGAGAGTTGTCCTTGGTGTGATCAAGCGCATATTGCCAAATCTTTGGGTCTGTTAATTCATTTTGCTGCATATAGGTAGAGTTTAAATTGATACTATTCTTAAGGTCATTATTTTACTGTGATCTTATGGAATTGTCATTGCATAGTCGAAGTAGCACTTGTTTTTTATATCCCTGCCGGGTTTATCAATTACTTGCATGCCCCCTCAGCAAAGCTAATTGCTTATGGGTATATTTCAATATCACTTTGAGCGCTTTTTCTGACTCCTCAAAAAAGCCCAAAAGCCCGATAAATCCATGAAACATAGATTCATCATAGTAACTTATTACCTCTACATTATCTCTTTTTAAATCTTTCATATAAGCATTAATACTATCAATTAATACATCATGTGTTGCTGCAATAACCAAAGTAGGCGGCAAGCCTTTGTGTGATGAATATAAAATAGGTGAGCATTTTGGATTTTCATTATCTATCGAATTTTGCGCATAGCTCTTTTCAAAAAGCCCCATCCAGTCAGCAGTTAGGTGATATTTGTGATCATTAAATCTCTGATGACTTTCATATTTGTTTAGTAAATCAGGTGCTGGATAAATCAACACCTCGGCGCATGGCAAGGAATACTCTGTATTCATAAGCTCATGACAAACAACTGTTGCAAGATTCCCCCCTGCACTATCTCCCATAATAACGATTCTACTCGCATCGATGTCATACTGATGAGCGTTCTTTAATAACCATTTATATCCTGTCAAACTATCCTCAACTGCGCAAGGAAAAGCCCACTCAGGCGAAAGGCGATACTCCAATGAAAATACATGAATATCCCCATGAAAACTTAAATATTCGCAAATATGATCATAGCTTTCAATAGAGCCAAGGCACCAGCCTCCACCATGAATAAAAAAGATAGCGGCATCCGATTTTTTTCGCGGAGCATAATGACGAATTGTAATAAAATCAAACTTGATATCCGTTTTTTCAATGCCTAGTTTTGGCAAGGTTTTGAGATATTCCTCGGACTTCTCTTTAAAAAATGCTCGCTGATCAGCAATGGGCATTGATTTGATTTTACGAATTTCAGGTGTGTCAATTAACGCTTCAATGTGTGGATGATAAGTCATATATTCCCTATGCATATATAGCCAATCATAAACTCCTTCACAAAGTTCATAGTTGGCACAAGCTCAATATAACTATAACTTAGCAGAGAATTTTAAAATATTGCGATTAATTACCTGCAAAAAACTCTTTCACATTATCAAACCATGATTTTGACTTTGGTGCATGGTTATGATGCTGCCCCAAAGAATCTGCAAATTGGTCTAAAAGCTCTTTTTGCTTGGCATTTAAGTTAACCGGCGTCTCAACCGTCACTTTACACATCAAATCACCCATCGAGTTGCCACGAAGTGCCTTAACACCCTTACCTCTTAATCTAAAGAGCTTGCCTGTTTGTGTCTCTGCTGGAATCTTTAACTTCACCTTACCATCAATGGTTGGCACATCAAGCTCGCCTCCAAGACAAGCTGTTGAAAAGCTAATCGGTACTTCACAATATAAATCAGAGCCATTTCGCTCAAAAATAGCATGTTCTCTCACATGCACTTGTACATACAAATCTCCTGCCGGCGCACCATGTTCACCAGCTTCACCTTCACCAGAAAGGCGAATTCTATCTCCAGTGTCCACACCTGCTGGAATTTTAACTGACAGAGATTTTACATCTTCTTTACGCCCAGTTCCATGACAAGAGCGACAAGGATCTTTAATGGTTGAACCAGCACCATGACAACTTGGACAAGTTTGCTCCACGGAGAAAAAGCCTTGTGACATTCTTACACTGCCAGCACCATGGCAAGTAGCACAATTTTGCTTACCACTTCCACCGCTACCATGACAGGTTTTACAATTTACATACGTTGGCACTTTAATCTTTTTCGTCACGCCGTGTACAGCCTCTTCCAATGTAATCTCAACATTATATTGAAGATCAGAACCTCTTCTTCCCTGTGCTCGCTGTCTTGAGCCACCTTGAGAACGTGACTGACCACCGCCACCAAAGATATCGCCAAAAATATCACCAAAGATATCACCAAAACCACCGGCCCCAGCACCGCCAAAGCCACCTTGACCACCACCTTGGTTAACACCTGCATGGCCAAATTGATCATAGGCTGCACGTTTTTGCGGATCACTTAAGACTTCATAAGCCTCTGAAGCTTCCTTAAACTTTGCCTCAGCAGTTTTGTCATTTGGATTTCTATCTGGGTGATATTTCATTGCAAGTTTACGATAAGAGCGTTTCAGCTCTTGCTCTGTGGCGCTTTTTGACACGCCTAATATTTCATAATAATCTCTTGGCATCGGTGTTAACCATCTTTATTTGTTGTTTATTTTGCTGCTCATTGGCATAAGAGAGTTAAATTTTACTATTTAAATCTTTAATGACAACGATTAAATTAAAATCAATATATAAAAAATGCGGGGCTTTCCCGCATTTTCAAGTGATTTAGAACATAAAAAGATTATTTATCTTTTTTATCATCTTTTACTTCTTCGAACTCAGCATCAACAACATTGTCATCTGCTTTTTGCTCCTGAGCACCTGCACTTTCTTGCCCCTCTGCACCTTCAGGCTGAGCGCCCGCTTGTGCTTGCTCTTGATAAGCTTTTTGTGCAATTGGAGAGAACGCTTCTTCCAATGCTTTTGTACGAAGCTCGATATCTGCTTTATTATCAGTCTTAAGCACTTCCTCTAGCGCTTTTGCTGCTTCCTCAACTTTTGCTTTCTCTTCATCAGAGACTTTATCGCCAAGCTCAGAAATAGACTTTCTCGCACTATGTAAAAGTGTATCACCTGCATTTCTTGCTGTAACAAGCTCATGGAATTCTTTATCTGTATCCGCATTTGCTTTCGCATCTTCAACCATTTGGTTAATATCGTCCTCAGATAAGCCACTAGATGCTTTAATGACAATCGTCTGCTCTTTACCAGTTGCTTTGTCTTTCGCTGAAACATTCAAAATACCATTTGCATCAATATCAAATGTTACCTCAATTTGCGGCATACCACGTGGTGATGGTGGAATATCTGATAAATCAAAACGGCCTAATGATTTGTTTGCTGAAGCCATTTCACGCTCACCTTGAAGCACATGAATAGTCACAGCTGGCTGGTTGTCTTCTGCTGTTGAGAACACTTGAGATTTTTTCGTTGGGATCGTGGTGTTGCGTTCAATCAGTTTGGTCATCACACCACCCATTGTTTCAATACCTAAAGATAGCGGTGTTACATCAAGTAGCAATACATCTTTTACATCACCAGCTAATACACCCCCTTGAATAGAAGCACCAAGTGCCACAGCTTCATCCGGGTTGACATCACGGCGTGGTTCTTTAGCAAAGAAGCTTTTCACTTCTTCTTGCACCTTAGGCATACGTGTTTGACCACCAACCAAAATAACATCAGAAATATCAGATACTTTTAGGCCTGCATCTTCAATTGCTTTTTTGCATGGAATAATAGAACGCTTTACTAAATCTTCTACTAATGATTCAAATTTAGCACGCGTTACTTTAATGTTTAAATGCTTAGGTCCTGTTGCATCTGCTGTAATATATGGCAGATTCACATCTGTTTGCTGTGCAGATGAAAGTTCAATTTTTGCCTTCTCAGCTGCTTCACGTAAACGTTGTAACGCCAAAGTATCATTGTGTAAATCAATACCACTTTCTTTTTGAAATTCATCAATAAGATAGTTCATCAACGCAACATCAAAGTCTTCACCACCTAGGAAAGTATCTCCATTGGTCGCAAGTACTTCAATTTGGCTATCGCCATCAACATTTGCAATTTCAATAATAGACACATCAAATGTACCACCACCTAGATCGTATACCGCGATGGTTTGATCTGCTTTTTTCTTATCAAGACCATAAGCTAATGCCGCAGCAGTTGGCTCATTGATAATACGCTTAACATCAAGGCCTGCAATTCTACCGGCATCTTTAGTCGCTTGGCGTTGTGCGTCATTGAAATACGCAGGAACCGTAATCACGGCTTCAGTCACCGTTTCACCTAAAAAGTCTTCTGCTGTTTTTTTCATTTTGCGAAGTACTTCTGCTGATACTTGAGGCGGTGCCATTTTTTTATCTTTTAGCACTTCAACCCATGCATCACCATTGTCAGCTTTAATCACTTTGTATGGTACTTTTTTAACAATGTCATCTTGCACAACTTTTTCATCAAACTTACGACCAATAAGACGCTTAATTGCATATAGTGTGTTAGTTGCATTTGTAACAGCTTGGCGTTTTGCCGCTTGCCCTACAAGGATCTCGCCGCTTTCTGTGTAAGCAACGATAGATGGCGTTGTACGTCCACCTTCTGAATTTTCCAACACTCTAGCTTCTTTGCCATCCATTACAGCCACACAAGAGTTGGTTGTTCCTAAATCAATTCCGATAATTTTACCCATTTTTTACTCCTTAATTCATTAACGACAACTTATATGCCGTCAATCACTATTTTTTCAAGTATTTATTTCAATCTTTTTAACTATTTTTTACGACAACAACACGCGCAGGTCGCACGATACGATTATTAAGCTTATAGCCTTTTTGAAACACATCCATTACTTGGTTGTCGTCAAACTCAGGGTGCGGTTGCATTGCCATCGCTTCATGTTCATTTGGATCAAACGCCTCTCCTTGTGGATCAATTTGCTCTACACCAAATTTTTCCATGGTATCAACCAGCATCTTCATCGTGAGCTCAACACCTTCTGCCATCGATGTGACACCTTTTGCCATTTCTTCGGCATTTTGCGCATGAGCGGCGGCTTCAACTGCTTTTTCCATACTATCAAGAACCGGCAAAAGTGCATTGGCAAATTTCTCAAGGGAATATTTATGCGCACTTTCCACATCTTTTTGTGCTCTTCTTCGAATATTCTCCATCTCAGCATGCGCTCTTAGTACTGAGTCTTTTGCTTCAAGCACTTTTTGTTCATTCGCATTGATTTTCGCCTCAAGCGCATCAATTTTAGCCTTAAGCGCAGCGTTTTGATTGTCAGTTGCATCTACTTCATCTTGTACAGCTGCCATCTGCTCAATCTCTTCATTGATACCTTCTACCTTCTGGTGTGATTTTTTGTGTTTTGTCATTTTCCACCTATCTGTTTGATTTATTCAATCTGAGCTTAACTCAGATACAAATCTATAGCTTCATCTACATTTTTCCAGCTTCTTATCAAAAGAACTGTAGAAATTTCTTATACGGTGTTAGAAGTGATGGCAGTTATATACTTTTCAAGTCAAAATCTAAATTTAATTTAAATAAATTGCACTTTAGCAGCATTATCATAATAATTAAAAGCTGATACAGATGAGAGACTAACGGTAACTGCCTTGTTACACTTATACCATAGAGAAAGGACATTCAAACCAGTAAAAAAGTCATCTACTCGCTTGGCGAAGCTACTCTTATACGCCTTGAGTATTTCTTTATACACCAATCAATTACATGCAGCTGCAGCCTTTCCACCTGATACAAATGTGCAATATATTCCTGTGAAATACAGCCAACTGAACGGCTGGAAAACAGCCGAGCAACTACACTCTTATTATGCGCTTGAAAATTCCTGTAAGAGTATTATTAACAGCAGCAATTACGACAACACATGGCTCAATGCCTGTAAAGCAGTGTTAAACGCTAACATTAATACAAATCAACAAGCAAGAGCATTATTTGAGCGCTATTTCACCCCCTATCTTATTAAAGATAACAACACAACCAAGGGACTTTTCACAGGCTATTTTGAGCCGTTTTTACAAGGCAGCCTCACGCCCTCAAAAGTATATAATATCCCTTTGTATAAAACACCAGAGGAGCTTGTCAGAAAGAAAATTAATGGCAAAATACGTTATGGTTATATGGTTAAAGGCAAACTTACTCCCTTTTATACAAGAGAAGAAATCGCAAATAACCCTAACCTAATTCCTAAAGAAGATGTTCTTCTGTGGGTGAAATCTCGAATCGATCGTACTTTTTTACAAATTCAAGGCTCAGGGCGAATTATTCTACCAGATGGGAAAAAACTCCTTGTTGGATATGCAGGGCAAAACGGTCAACCGTATCGCCCAATTGGTCGCTATCTACTGCAAAATAAGCTGGTTCCTCGTGATCAAATCACAATGCAATCCATTAGGGCATGGCTTGAAAATCATCCCACACAAAGAGATAAAGTTTTAAATTTTGACCCTTCCTTTGTATTTTTTAAGTTTGTTGATCAAGAAAATCCCGTTGGTTCACAAGGCATTCCGCTGACACCTGGCTACTCACTTGCTATCGATCCGAAGTACTATCAATACGGCACCCCTATTTGGCTTGATACGACTTATCAAACACCCGATAAAAAAGAGAACAAGCTTAATCGGCTCCTTATTGCTCAAGACAGTGGTGGTGCAATCAAAGGGCCCATTCGTGGTGATGTATTCTGGGGCAATGGTAAGCTCGCGGAATACTATGCAGGCCACATGAAGCACAAAGGCTCAATGTACATTCTACTACCCAAAGCAATAGATAAATAAAGATTAAACCACTTAAACAAAAACTGTTTTTGCTACTGAGGATAGCGGCTTTTCTAAAAGCTCCATCGGTGTTTTTTCATATCCTGGCATCCTTGAGCTTTCCCCTGTTATCTCAACTGAATCTAGCATCGAGTTGGTTTTAAGTGAATAAATCTTGAGGGTTAATGATACCTTGTCTGCAACGCCAGTAAAAAGCGTATAACTATCAGTCCAACTCTGTATTCTAGGCAATATAAAAAGCTCATAGCCTTCTTTTTGCGCCTTTAGATATTCAACACGCGCACTTTGATAACTATCCGCCTCACCAAGTTTCCCAAGATAAGGTTTAAAGCATTTGGTAATAACTGACATTGTTTGCTTTGCACTATCTACATAGATTTTATAATCATCATGTCCTTCATTTGGATAGGCAATATAAGCAGATGAACCTTTTGGCACTGTAACAGGCTTATCGTCTTGGTATTGTACAGTTGATGTTCCAGAAGCAACAGTATTCTCTATTGAACTTGAAACAACCTCATTTGTACTTGCACATCCTGTAAGCAAGAAGGGCAAAATCAACAGAACTTTTTTCAAAATGATAATTTTACAAATTAACCATGAAAATAGTATACAAAATATGACTCTAGCACATCAAGCACTTTTAGCGCCTTGTCGAGATTTAACAATATACTTCAAATAACTTAAAAATGGCTCAACAGCAATAGAAAGCAAAATCAAAAGGCATGCCACAACCATTCTTAATGTAATATGGTCATTCATAATCAAAACACCAAGAACACTGCCAAAAAGCGGAACAAGGTAATTTGACAGCGAACAGAAACCAGCTCCTGCACGTTTGATTAAATAGACATAAAGCACATAGACAAGACCGGAGCAAAACACACCTAAAACAACCGAAGTTGTTACCGGTATCAATGGAAAATGTAAATCTGATAAATTCCCCTGCGCAAGGTTAATCACAAACATAATCACAGTCCCAAAGGCAAATGCATCGCGAGACAAAATAAATGCATTTTCCTTTGGCATGCTCTTAATCACAATAAGCGCACCTGCAAATGAAAGTGATCCAAGCAAAATCGCAAGTTTTGGAACAACTGAGCCAGAAAGACCACTTGAGAGTAAATCAGGCGCGAGCAACACCAAAAGCCCAATAAATCCAACAATCATGGCAACAAACTTTGAGACACTTGCCCGCTCGACTTTAGTAAGCATAACTAAAAGCAAAGTGAAAAAAGGAATAGTTCCCATCAAAATTGATGCCATGCTTCCGGTTAAAAACTGTTGTGCCCACATGACTAAGGTAAAAGGAATTACCACTTCCAAAACGCCAATTGAAGCCACTTTAACCCAATCAGTTAAAGAGCGCGCATTGGATCTTCGTATATTTAAAATCAGACAAAATAATACTAAAAAAACAACCGCATAAAATGTACGAAATAAAGCAAGCTGCTCTGGAGAAAAGGCAATAAGTGAGGCATCAATCAGCACAAACTGCGCCCCCCAAATTGCACCGATTAATAGGAGTAACAGATAATTCATAAATTAAAGGTACTCCACCGAGATAATCTCATAATCTGTAACGCCAGCAGGTGTTTTTACTGCCACCTCATCACCTTCTTCTTTACCAATCAATGCGCGCGCCAATGGCGAGCTGACAGAAACCTTATTCTGTTTAATATCTGCCTCATCCTCTCCAACGACCTGATAGCTTATCTCTTCTTCACTCTCTACATTAAAAAGCATCACTGTCGCACCAAAAATCACCTTTCCTGCATTGGCAATTTTAGTGACATCTATCACCTGTGCATTTGACAGCTTGCCTTCCAGCTCTTTAATTCGCCCTTCAATAAAACTTTGCTGCTCCCTTGCTGCATGATATTCTGCATTTTCCTTTAAGTCACCATGCTCTCTTGCCTCAGCAATAGCCGCAATAACCTTAGGTCTTTGAACACTTTTTAAATCTTTTAACTCATCTTTAAGCGCAAGCTCACCTTGCACAGTCATAGGAATACGTTGTGTTACCATTTTTCTTTCCACTTAGTCTATTTACGCCTTTTCATAGAAACTTAAAACCAACCCATAGTCAGATTGGTTAGAATCTATTGTAGAAACGAGCGTTACACATTTTGGCATCCTTTTCGTAAGAACTCTAAGCTTAACACTTAACGACAAAACAACCATTTTGCGCACCGCAAGTTAGACGACTGTTTTAACAGCCAAGCGAGTATTATAACGAAAATTGCCACAAGAGAAACCATAAGGTTTTTAATTTTTAGATTTTCCTGCTATCCAAGCAGTACTTTTCCCCACATTAATGCATCGATGGATATTTATTCACTTTACTATAACTAAATATTTAGATTGTAAAAATGTTAACTTTTCTGTATATTATCGCCTTCACTTTTGCTGAACAGGGAGCATTCATGGAAAACACATATCAAGCTAAATTAACTGAAATATCGCTAGTGCGTTCATGGGCAACCGTGCTGTTGATTTCTTTTTTCTTCTTTTTTGAATTTGGCCTTGGCAATGCCTTTAACACCCTTACACCAGCCATCTTAAGCGAATACCAATCATTGACCCCTGTCAGCATAAGCTTTATCTCAAGCTTGTACTTTTATACAAATATATTAGGGCTTATTCCAGCAGCTTATATTTTGGATCGATTTTCTCCACGTTATGCAATTGCAATAGCACTAACAGTATGCGCATTAAGCATTTTAATGTTCTCCATGACACAAAATGTCTACCTTCTTGCGATCTCACGACTTTTAATGGGTCTTGGTGCAAGCTTTAGCCTTGTTGGTTGTGTTCGCATTGCAACAAATTGGTTCCCGGCTCAAAAGCTTGGACTTGTTATTGGCATTATTATCGCCATCGGCATGCTTGGAGGCTATGCTGCACAAGCACCTGTAGGGCACCTTCTTGATGCTGTTGGTCTTAAGAGCACCTTATTAGTTATTGGCTTATTCGGCCTTGTTTTGGCCGTATCTATTTTAACGATTGTTAGAGATGCACCAAAGTCATTAAGGGAAGATAGAAAAACACAACTTCAATCTTTAAAGGAAGAAGCTGTATTTTCAAGTCTTAAAAACATTCTTAAAAAACCGCAAAACTGGTTTTGCGGCCTTTATGTTGGACTGATTAACATTGGCACATGGATGCTAGGCGGCATGTGGTCAAATGAATATTTAGTCAAAACCCAAGGGGTTAGCATATTGGATGCGCGCTCCATTACAGGGTTTTTATTCCTTGGAATGATCTTTGCTTATCCTTTTTGGGGCTGGCTAACTGGAAAGCTACAGCGCAGAAAAACACCACTTATTCTCGGCGCTGTTTCCTCAGTGATTATCATTGCCATTTTAATGTTCAGTAATGTTAATATCCTTGGCTTATGTGTACTTTTCTTCCTTTTGGGATTTGTTACAAGTGCACAAACTGTCGCTTATCCACTGGTTGGTGAGATTAATGATATGAAAAATAACGCTGTTGCAACCAGTATTGTTTCGATCAATTCACTTCTATGGGGAGGCGTTATTGCAATGCCACTTTTTGGTATCATCACAACAAGCTTTAATCATGCTCTAGGTCATGAACCAATGGCCGCAGCTGGGCTAAATTTTGGTATGGGAATTTTGCTAATTGGGTTTATAATCAGTATTATATTTGCTTTATTCATTAAAGAAACGTATTGTAAACGCCAAATTTAGTAAAAAGGGATATCCATGCAATTTCTTGAATTTGAAAAACCTATCGCTGAACTTGAAGCGAAAATTGAAGCACTCGCAAAATCCGACACTCATAATGAGGATATTCAAAAAGAAATTAACAAACTACAAACACGCACCTCTGAATTAATGAAAAAAGTCTATAGTTCACTATCTGACTGGCAAATCATTCAACTCGCTAGACATCCAGAACGTCCTTATTTCCTTGATCTTGTTAATAAAATTTTTGATGACTTCCAAGAGCTTCATGGTGATCGGGCTTTTGCAGATGACAAAGCCGTAATAGGCGGATTGGCAGGTTTAAATGGTCAATCTGTTATGGTCATTGGTCAAGAGAAAGGCCGTAAGACAAAAGATAAGCTTCGCCACAATTTTGGCATGATGCACCCAGAGGGCTATCGAAAAGCACTTCGATTAATGAAGCTTGCAGAGAAATTCTCTGTCCCGGTTATTACATTTATTGACACTCCTGGCGCCTACCCTGGCATTAAAGCAGAAGAACGCGGACAAAGTGAAGCTATCGCACGAAATCTAATGGAAATGGCAAAGTTAAATGTTCCTATTATTTGCGTTGTAATCGGTGAGGGATGCTCTGGTGGCGCACTTGGTATTGGCGTCGGCGATAAGCTTGTGATGCTAGAGTATAGCTATTTTGCTACTATTTCACCTGAAGGCTGCGCTTCTATCTTATGGAAAACTGCGGATAAAGCAGCTGATGCTGCAGAGATTATGGGAATCACCGCAAATCGTTTAAAAGAGCTTAATATTATTGATGAAGTTATTAAAGAGCCTTTAGGTGGCGCACATCGCAATGTTGATCAAACTGCCGAAGAGATTCAATCAACCTTAACAAGATTACTCAGCGATTTATCCAAGCTTGATGATACATCAAGAGAAGAGCTTCGCTATCAAAAGCTTATGTCGTTTGGCGCTTTTGATGAATAGTATTTTTCTCTTTTACCTTTTTCACGAATCATAACATAACCATATCCTCTAACATATTATATCTGTTAGCGAATAAGACACCCTTAATCTACTAAAACAATCTTTTCTTATTTTTTAGCTTCACATAGCGATATATATGCTCCATCGTATCAATAAATGAGGCTTTTTTCTGCCAGAATTCAGGGTAGTCACCTTGCTTTTTGATCACAGCAGCATCAATCGGCTCTCCTGTAGCATCTTCAAGCTGAACCTCCCCCATCTCCCAGTAGTTTTTTGCACTTGGTAGTACTGCTAAATCACGATGACATAACTCGGAAAACTGCGCATTTTCTTCAATCCAGTTAATCTCAATCTCTGCATTGAGATGCTCTGAAAACGCTTTCCCAAGCTTATTTTTTCTAAGCTCAGCATCCAACTCTACTAATGATATCCCTCTTAGTGAAAATAACTGCATTGGATCACTATCAAGCATATTGGCAAGCTTATAATACACCCCAGCAATATGCTTGCAAGGCGAGATATAATCAGGGCAGCTACAGCTGCTTTTTACATCTTTGGCGCTCTTAGGCAATAGACCAAACTCCCCAAATGCATCATCGATATCGGATGGAAGCTCATTTAGCATAAGCTTTGATAACCAACCTGGATTCATGCAAATCCGATCAATGATATCACTCCAACTCTTTTTACTAATCGCATTAAAATCAACCGTAACTTGATATTTTGGTTCATGGTGCACGCCAAAATACGGATTTTTATTCCCTCTTATTGTCGCTGTAACTTTATTTGCAGTGATATTAAAATTAATCACACGATACTCCGAGGCATAAGCGCTTCCTCGAGAGAGTCTCCCAGCGTCCATCAACTCACTTAATCTCTCAAGAAAGAGTTTTCCCCACCAGCTTTTTGACTGACTCATTCTGCCACCATTTCATTTTTAAGTTGAATTAAGTCCATAAAGGATTTTGTTGTTAGATTGCTTAACCACGACTCTCCCGAACCAACAATCTTATCCGACACAATTTTCTTATCTTCAATCATCTGATCAATACGCTCTTCAATTGTGCCAAGCGTAATATATTTATGGACAAACACTGACTTTTTTTGACCAATACGATACGCCCTATCGGTTGCTTGATTTTCCACAGCAGGGTTCCACCACCTATCAAAGTGAATCACATGATTGGCCTTTGTCAGAGTAATACCAACCCCGCCGGCTTTAAGTGAGAGCACAAATGCTGAAGGCGGTGAGCTTTTTGATTGAAACATTTCAATCATTTTCTCTCTTTTTGATCTAGAAGTCCCACCATGCAGATAATAACAAGGGTGATTTTGTTTCTGAATCAATCTTTGTAGCTCTTGGCAAACCTCGGTGAATTGGCTAAATATTAGCAAGCTTTCACCATTTTCAATAATCTCTGAAGCCATATCTAACAGCCGCTCAAGCTTAATGGAGCGCTTAACACTAAACTCACTACCATCTTGCAAAAGTTGTGCTGGATGGTTACATATTTGTTTTAAACGAAGAAGCGAGGAAAGGAAAATTGCGCTGGCATTCTCTTTTTCTTCATCAAGCTCGTATTTCACCTCATCAACCACCTTTTGATATAAGGCCGCCTGCTCTTTGGTCAATTGACAATACACCTTCTGCTCAACTTTGGCTGGTAAATCTTTAATAATTGACTGATCTGATTTCACTCTACGCAAAATAAAAGGCTCAATCATTGACTTTAACACATCCGTTTTTCTCGCATCATTTTCTTTTTGAATCGGAAGCTCAAAGAGCTTTCTAAATTCATTTTTTGCACCGAGATAACCTGGATTTAAAAAATTGAAAATAGACCATAAATCCATCAGTCTATTCTCTACCGGCGTCCCTGTTAAGGCAATACGTGAATCTGCTTCAAGCGCACAAAGCGCCTTGGTTTGTGAAGCAAGCGGGTTTTTGATGTTTTGTGCTTCATCAACAATAATACGCGAGAATTTTTGTGATTGAAAAAAGCCTTTCTCTTGACGTAAAAGTCCAAAAGATGTAATGACAATATCTGCCTTTTGCACAGCTGACAGCGTGTTTTTCGATTTTCTTTTTGTACCATGGTAAATAAGTGCTTTTAACGATGGCGCAAAGCGCATTATTTCCTTATACCAATTGCCAATAACAGAGGTGGGGGCAACCAAAAGCGCGGGCAATTCCCTTGGCGCATGTAATAAAAGTGCAATGATTTGCATTGTCTTACCAAGCCCCATATCATCGGCCAAACATGGATTAAGACCGATTGACTCCATATAGTGAAGCCAACTAAGCCCTCTTTTTTGATAATCTCTTAACACAGCTTTAAGTGCAGGCGGTGTTTCAAGCTCAGTGATCCCTGCATGGTTATTGATATTATTTAGCACCAAAGATAAGGCATCATCAAGCTCTAACTCGTACGCCTCATTATTTGCTGAAACCTCCAGAAGGTCGATAACCTGTCCTTCATGATCTGCCAGAGCAGAGCTCTCCATAAAACTTGCAATTCGCCCCATTTCAACCGGGTCGACTTCCACCCACTGCCCTTTAAAGAAGACTAAATCAGACTTTGCAGCCAAAAATACCGCCCACTCCTCTTCAGTCAAATCATGCTCACCCATCGCATAGTTATAATCAAATTTTACAAGATTATCATATTCCAAATAACCCTTTGGATTGTCTTGCAGTTTTTCTCTTTTGTTTTTGCTAGCTCGCGCCTTCACTTTGACTTTAGCCTTCAACCGCCCTTTTTTTGTCCACCATGAAGGCACGATAATACGATAACCACAAGCATGAAGTGTCCAAGCATCTTCTTTTAAAAACTGATGCGCTTCCTCTTTAGATAGACTCACAGACCCCACCTCTAAGCCCTTATTAAACAAGCGCTCAATAGGTGAGTATAAACGACAGGCATAGCCAAGCTGTAATAATAAATGTTTCTCAATAGAGGTACCAAACATCTTTTGATATAACTTTATCTCAGCACCCTCTGCTGCCTCAAAGTCTTTTAAAGAAAGTATAAATGCGCTGTCTTCCTTTGACTGCAAAAAGAAACTTAAATGCCACTTACCATCAACACTTTCAGGCGCAATAACTCTCATCCCTAAATTAAAAGGCGCGCCAAAATGATCATAAGCTAAGTTGTTGCGCCATTTTTTCCAAACGCGCCATGTCTCCTCATTAAGGTAAAAAGCCTTTGATGTACTCATTGCCTCTTCTAAGAAGCTCCCCGCTGTCATCTTGATATGCTTTTGTGGAAATGGTGTTTGCCAGATTAGCTTTGAAAGCTCATTTTCACAAAAATGTGTGACAAGACTCACCGGTGTCGTATCAATATGAAAGGAAGCTGATTTTGGCATGGATTCAGCAAGACGCTCAATATTTTTTTTATATTCATGAGAGAAAATTTCCCATTTTGGCGCATAACTGTCGTGCTTATAAGCTGACTTTGCAACCAAAGAAGGAATATACTGATCAAATGACACGACTTTTGATAATTCTCTAGCAACCATAATCCAAAATTTTGCATCATCTGCAAGCTGAATGCTTTTATCAAGGTAATAACTCAGAAAATTCAATGACTTTAAAAATACCAGTGAGTCATAAACACGCAGTGATGGAATTTGAAAAGCTTTAAGCAGCGCTACTTCCCGCTCCTCTTGCTGCAACAAATTTGCAATTAATAAAGACGGAATTGGTGAGTCATCTTTAGTGCAAGGCAACATAAGCGTTAGCATATCTTTTTGCATATATTGCTCTTTCATATACTCTGCTATAAATCGCTCAAGCGTGGACTCATTTGCTGAAAATGGATAATAAGGCGCCTTATTGGTATCCTTAGTAGTCTCTATCCAAAAATGAAGCACTCCATTGTTGTAAAAGCCCTCACTTACTACCCAGCTCAGATGTAACAATTTCATAAGTTACTTATTCACCCATGTTTTTATACTTTGACTTAGGCACTATAAAACAGGTTATAATGCGCATAAAAATAGCCTCAATTAATAGCACAGATAATACACTAACAAAAGAAAAATCTTACGCTTTGTGTTATGATAACGCCAAATTGATGAACCTTATCTATTCTCCGTGATTAAATCAAACCTTCCGGCAGTAAACACGAATCTATCGACACTCACTCCAGCCAAATTAGAAAAACGTCTTTTAAGAAAGATTGGTAAAGCAATAGAAGATTTCAATATGATTGAAGAGGGAGACAAGATTATGGTCTGTCTCTCTGGTGGTAAGGATTCTTATGCCTTATTAGAACTTCTATGCCTTTTGCAAAAAAAAGCTCCTATTCACTTTGAGCTTCTTGCTGTTAATCTAGATCAAAAGCAGCCTGGTTTTCCAGAGGAGGTGCTACCGAACTATCTCAAGCAAAAAAACATCCCCTTTCATATTATTGAGCGAGATACCTACTCTGTTGTAAAGCGTGTTATTCCTGAGGGAAAAACCACTTGTGGGCTTTGCTCTAGGATGCGACGAGGAATCTTATATGATTTTGCCTATGAACACAATGTGACTAAAATTGCCCTAGGACATCACAAAGATGACATCATTGAAACCTTCTTTCTAAATTTATTTTACAATGGTCAAACCAAAGCCATGCCCGCAAAACTAAAAAGCGATGATGGCCGCAATATGCTCATTAGACCACTTGCCTACATTAGTGAAGAAGAAACAGCACGCTATGCTGAATTAATGAACTTTCCCATTATTCCATGCAATCTTTGTGGCTCACAAGAAAACCTCCAACGCCAAGCAATAAAGCAGATGTTAAAAGAAATGGAGAAAAATACTCCGGGAAGAAAAGAATCTATTTTCAGTGCATTACAAAACATTGCGCCCTCCCAGCTTCTCGATCATAAGCTCTTTGATTTTAAAAACCTCAATAACTTATCGGCAGAACATTATTGACAATCTTGAAGACAGTTTCTACGATAGTTCTGATGTAAGTAATCTACTAAACAGAACTTAGGAGTTATCATGAAAAAGATTATTGCTCTGACCACAGCGCTAATGCTGGCTGGATCTATGAGTGCATATGCGGCTGATGTTACTACTCAGCCTGCGGCAACAACGGTAGATAAGCCTCAAGCAGACGCTAAAGTTGATATGAATAAAGTTAGCTATATCATTGGCTACGAAATGGGTAAAGGCTTTAAAACTCAAAATATTGACCTTAGCGTGGATGAGCTTAATAAAGGGATTAATGCCGGACTCCAAGGAAAAGATTCAGCCATTTCTCAAGAAGATTCCAAAGCAATTATGCAAGCCTTTCAACAGGAGATGATTAAAAAAGCACAAGAGAAGTTGAAAGCGGCAAGCACTGAAAACTTAAAAAGCTCTGATGCCTTTATGAGCGCTATCGCTAAAGAAAAAGGTATTCAAAAAGCAGCTGATGGTGTGTATTTCCAAGTCCTTAAAAAAGGTGATGGCAAAGCGCCAGCAAAAACAGATACTGTAACCGTTGACTACACAGGAACAACGCCTGCAAAAGTATTTAGCAGTGACAAAGATGCTCAAGCAAAACTTGCTAAAGGCGAGCTATTAGGAAAAGTATTTGACAGTTCAGAGAAAACTGGAAAACCTGCAACTTTCCCATTAAATCAAGTAATTCCATGCTGGACTGATGCACTCAGTCAAGTACCAGTTGGCTCAGAAGTAATTCTGTATTGTGCACCAAAAACAGCTTATGGTGAAATGGCGCCACCACAAATTGGTCCAAATCAGGTCCTTAGCTTTAAAGTGAAATTAATTAGCGCAAAAGCCGCTGAGAAACCAGCTGCTGCAGACAATGCGCATCACAGCGCAAAAGCAAGTGATGCAACTGCACAAACAACAGCTAAAGCTGCCAGCTAATATTAACAAATAAAAACAAATATCAGAAAGCTCGCTTAAGAATTTAATTATTCTTCAGGCGGGCTTTTTTATTGCTGATTTATATAGGGATTATTATGAGAGTTATCTCCTTTAATGCCAATGGCATTCGCGCTGCAACACGCAAGGGTTTTTTTGACTGGTTCAGCCAGCAAGATGCTGATTTTTTATGTATTCAGGAAACCAAGGCACAGTTTTCGCAACTACAAGATCATCCTATTTACTTCCCAGAGGGTTATGCTTACGCTTATACCGATGCGGTTAAAAAAGGCTATAGCGGCGTTTCAATTTATGCGAAGAAAAAGCCTCTTAACATCACGCACAAGCTTGGCATTGACTGGGCTGACAATGAAGGGCGATATATTCAGTTTGATTATGATACACTAAGTATCGCATCAATCTATATCCCCTCTGGCTCAAGTGGAGAAGAAAGACAAGCCTATAAAATGGACTTTCTAGCGAAGTATCAGGAAATTTTAGCTCAGCAAATCAAAGCAAACAGAAGCTTTATTATTTGTGGCGATGTGAATATTGTTCATAAAGAAATTGATATCAAAAACTGGAAACAAAATCAAAAAACCTCTGGCGTTTTACCAGAAGAGCGTGCTTGGCTTGATCATATTTTTTCGCTTGGATGGGTAGATGCCTTTCGCGTGATTAATCATGAGCCAAGTCAATATACATGGTGGTCAAACAGAGGTCAGGCTCGCGCAAAAAATGTAGGCTGGCGCATTGATTATCAAATCATTACACCTGATTTGGCAAAATGTATTAAGGATGAATTTATCTATAAAGAAAACTTTTTCTCAGATCATGCGCCACTTGTTATTGATTATGATTACACCTATTAGCAAGCTGGTAAATTAACCGCCAATCCGCCCAAAGAGGTCTCTTTATATTTAGTAGACATATCTTTGCCTGTCTCTTTCATCGTTTGAATAACTTTATCCAAACTGACATGATTCTGCCCATCTTCAAACAAGGCAAGCTTTGCTGCATTCACGGCTTGAACCGCTCCCATTGCATTTCTTTCAATACAAGGAATCTGCACTAACCCGCCAATAGGGTCACAAGTTAAACCAAGGTTATGCTCCATCCCCATTTCAGCTGCATTCTCAACTTGCTCTACCGTTCCGCCTAAAATAGCACACAAGCCTGCTGCCGCCATTGAGCACGCCACGCCCACCTCACCTTGACAGCCTACCTCAGCCGCTGAGATTGAGGCACCTTTTTTAAATAAAATCCCAATTGCTGCCGTAGTGAGTAGATAGTTAATAATATCCCGCTCACCGGCATATGGATGTGTCATCAAATGATGCTTTAAGACCGCGGGAATAACACCTGCTGCACCATTAGTTGGCGCTGTAACTACCTTACCACCAGCGGCGTTCTCTTCATTAACAGCGATTGCAAAAACATTTAACCAGTTTAAATCTTTAATATCTAAACGCTCTTTTTCCAAGCGATCTTTTAGCCTATTAGCACGCCTTGCCACTTTAAGTCCACCGGGTAATTCCCCTTTATTTCTAAGCCCTTCATTGATAGATGCATCCATGACATTCCAGATCTCAAGCACACCCTTGTTCACCTGATCTAGAGAAGCCCTCGCACACTCATTTGCCAACATTACCTCAGCAATACTCATATTATTCTTAGCGCAAATATCCAATAGCTCACCCGCGCTTTCAAAGCCATAGGGAAAACTATACGCCTTTGCAGGCTGAGGGTCAGACTCTTTCAACATTTCATCTTCATCTAAAATAAAGCCACCACCAATAGAAAAGTACTTTCTTTGACCAATCAGCTCTTCATTATGATACAAACTAAATTGCATACCATTTGCATGCTCTGGCAGTGCTTTTGTATAGTGAAAGATTAAATCACTCTCCAAGTTAAAATTAACCTTAAACTTGTCTAATAATGAAATACGAGCCTCTTGTAGGATACTTTGATATACCTTATTTGCATGAGCAATATCAATGCTTTGAGGTTCAATTCCTGCAAAACCAAGTAAGACAGCATAATCTGTTCTATGACCTTTTCCAGTCAATGCCAACGATCCAAAAAGCTCTATTTGTATCCGTGTTACTGAGGGCAGTTTTGACTGGTAGTGCTTTAAAAATTTAAAGCCTGCACGCATAGGACCCACCGTATGCGAAGATGATGGCCCAACTCCAATGGAAAATAAATCAAAAATACTAACACCCATAACCTAACCCCTTTAAATCTTTATCACTCAAACTGAGTCACAATAAATCAGTAGTCGACAAAAGTAAAATCATTTACAATGCAAAGCAATTAATGAATAAGTTAAGAAGTCAAATATTCACAATGAGCCTTAAAGATCATCTTTTTATCAGTGCACAAAAAATCTTACCTCAGGCGCTATTATCGCGTCTTGCTGGTAAATTAGCAAATTGTGAACAGCCTACTGTAAAAAATTTTCTTATCAAACTTGCTTTAAAACGATTTAATATTAATATTGATGAAGCACTTTTTAGTGATATTAATGAGTATAAAAGCTTTAATGCTTTTTTTACGCGTGAGCTTAAAGCAGATGCCCGAGTAATTGATCATGATGAGCGTGTGATTATTTCACCATGTGATGGCATGTTAACGCAATCTGGTAAAATAGAAAATCAAACATTAATTCAGGCAAAGGGCAAAAGCTACTCTCTAAACGCACTTCTTGGTGAGCCTGCTTCAACCAACTTCAGCGATTTTTCGGTTATTTATCTATCACCTCGTGATTATCACCGTGTCCATATGCCAATTGATGGCAAGCTAACAAAAATGACCTATATCCCCGGTAAGTTATTTTCAGTCAATACCATTACGACTGAATACATTGATAATTTATTTACCCTCAATGAACGGCTGGTTTGTTATTTTGATACACACATTGGCGAAGTAGCGGTTATTTTTGTTGGTGCAATGCTTGTTGCCGGCATAGAGACCGTATGGCACCATCAAGTTGCACCAAATTACACACAAACACCACAAAGCTGGGATTATTCAAATCACGATATTACCTTTAAAAAAGGAGCTGAAATTGGACGCTTTAACTTTGGTTCAACGATTATTTGCCTGTTCCCAGATAACAAGGTAGAGCAGATACAAAAAAGCCAAGCGATTCAGCTTGGCAACAAACTTGCAGATATTTTTATAATTTTGTAAATTCAGCCAATTATGCTACAGCGCGCTTTAGCCCCCAGCATCGACTCAATACATTATATTTATTAATTGTTTTTTGTTGAAACATCTTAGAGAAGTTGTCACGTTTTACTGTTTTCTCAACGATCCCTGATTTTAACTTGATATCAAAGCGGTTAGCCCATTTACGAATCGTTCCATGCTTAAACCCTAACATCTTTTCAGCATCTTGATAAGTCATTCCCTCATCTGCACAGCGCTGCAAAATTTCCTTTGCAGAGCAGGAGAATTTTTGCTGAATAATATGTTCAAAGCTTCCTGTATACTGATTAGCCATCGCACATGTCCTCTTTGTTTCTTTACCTTAAATCTTATTAATTCAATATTATAAGCAGCCAATCTTAAGAAAAGCTTAAGCTTTTCCCAATTCATGATTGAGTATTGTTATTTTTTTATAATATTTACAAATTAATAATATTCTCAACTTTCAGTATTATAGCGCAAATTCGATATTGTTGTAATAGCGGTGACACTTATTTTAAAATACTACTTTTCTTCACCAAACTTATCTTGAATTAAGGCCTTCACTGCCTTTGATGCTTCGAATTCATCTTCTCCTTCAAAAGTAAGTTGTACAGCTGTTCCCACACCAATACCAAGCATCATAATGCCCATAATGCTTTTACAATTCGCACTCATTTTTTCATTTAATGCATTGATTGTGATCTCACTGGCAAATTTTGAAGCTAGACTCACAAGTTTGGAAGATGCACGAGCATGAAGCCCTAGCTCATTTGAAATTACCAATGCCACTTCAATCATCTGGCTGACCCTCTGTCAGTACGATACACTCCCGCGAGGATTCATATACTTTTTTGGCAACAATTTCCAAGGTATTATCATTTTTACAGTACGTTAATGCTTTGAGTAACATTGGCATATTAAGGCCACTAATGACCGCAAGTGGATATTGATGCATAAAAAACTGCGTTACATTGGTTGGTGTTGCACCAAAAAGATCGGTTAGCACTAAATAACCACTGGTATCTGGCATAGCATCAAATGCGAATTTCACTCGCTTTAGAAGCTCCTGCTGCTTATATGCACAAGAAGATACAACTTGTATATACTTTTTATCAAAGCTCACAAGCCTTGAAGCTACATCAACCATCGTCTGCCCAATCTCTCCATGTGTAATCAACACAATTGCAATCATTCACTCAACTCCCTATGAGCAACACTCACATTTTCAAATCGCTGTTTTAAAAGGCAAAATAACTTCTCAACCATATAAACAGAGCGGTGCTGACCACCTGTACAACCAATTGCTATTTCAACGTAGCTTCTTGATTGTTTTTCAAACTCATGACACCATTTCACCAAAAAGGCTTCAAGATCATTCAATAGCGCCTTAACTAAAGGCTCTTTTTCTAAATATTCAACCACGGGTTGATCCTTTCCTGTATAAGCCCGTAATGGTTTAACCCAGTAAGGGTTTGGTAACACTCGAACATCAAAGATAAAATCCGCTCTTTTTGGTCTGCCATACTTAAAACCAAAAGAAAAAAGATTAATCAATGTTTTAGCTGGACGGGCAAAATCTTGCCCTTGAAGAAGCTTATCTTTAAGCTTATAATGCAGCTTTTGAACAGATAAATCACTGGTATCTATGATATAATCTGTCAACTCGGAGTACAGGCTAAGCGCATGTATTTCCTCTTTAATTGCCGTTGATAACTGCTTAATATAGCCTGATAAAGGGTGCCGCCTTCTGGTTTCATTATAACGCTCTACCAAAATTTCAGGATCCGCTGTAACATACCAATACTGAATAGCATCATTTTGCAGCTTCACCTTTTCAAAGGCGGTGCTTTCTGATTCCCAAAAAGAAGTTGATGAAAGAGAAATTGCAATATTTTGATGATGCTTAGGCGCATCTTTGAGTGACTTTAATGTCTCCAGCAATAAGCTATGCGGCAAGTTTTCAATACAATAATAACCCCAATCTTCAAGCACATCCAATACTGAAGATTTCCCCGCACCAGAAACGCCGGCAACGATAATAATTGAATGCTCGGTTTCATCCACCGTTGTATACACCATTTTATTCATTTTACACAATATAGTTTAACAAATATTCAATTTTTGCAATAGCTCTTTTTCACCCTTGCACAATCTGCATTATTTTTTGACAAAGTCGCTGAGTATTTAAATACTGCCCTTTTAAAATTAATCTGCTTTCTAAATGCGCCATCAGCCAACTCTCTTTAAGCTGATTAGATAGCTCGCTAAAACAATATATATAATGAATTTCAAATGGAGATAACTGATAATCCACGTCATAAAACCCGACATCTCTTAAATGAATTTTGCCTAAAAACTTCTGATTGGCAATTTCACCTGTAAGCCTATCATTATGATATCTCACATGGACTAAATCATCTGCAATCAGCTTGCAGTCATAATGACAAACAAGCTCATAGCTTAAGTATGACTTGCCGCTTGCTGGCGCACCTAACAGTAATATACCTTTGGTTTGATAGCTTAGCATATTTCCATGTAGATATGCATCTAAAGGGACATCACTCATTGGTGATCAGTTAACCCAGCATTAGCATTCTATTGAGAGAATAATGCATACAACGCCTCATTAGAGTCTGCTTTTCTAATATGTTCAAGCATATTAGGTCTTTTTAGAAACTTAACCAACTCAGCCATAAATTGTATATGAACATCATTCACTTCAAGTGGGAAAATAGCTGCAATAAAAACCTCTACTGCCTGCTGGTTAGTATCGTACTCTAAAGGACTTTCCAAAGTTAAAATGGCCAAACGAGTCACTTCCAGTTTTTCAACTCGGCAGTGTGGAACCGCAACGCCTCGACCAATCACCGTGCTACCAATTCGTTCTCTCTCAAATAATTTTTGATAAATTAAATCTCCGCTAACCCCATCATCTGGGTTTTGCAACAAATTACTGAGCACTTCAAACACCCGCTTTTGACTTGAAAGGCTTGCTTTATTTAAAGTACGTTCTTGAGAGATAAAAGGAGAAAGAAAGTTCATTGTTGACTCTAGATTCATAAAAAAGATAGGATTTATATAACTTTGATAACAAAACGTCTGAGCATTTTATCGGTTATCAGCCTCGAGTGCCATCAGAATATTGTTCCGCTGAAGGGAAATCGTCTATTTCTTTAATTAGCTCTGCTTCTTCTTCAGTCTTTACTTCTTCAGCTTTCAAACGTTCTGCTCGATGATCTTTGAGTTTTTGCTTATGCTTTCTAACTTGCGCATCAAGCTTGTCCTCCAACATATCAATCGCACAATACATATCAAAATTCTCAGCTTTAGCAACAAATTCAGTCCCAGGGACATTAACAACGGCCTCTGCACACTGATTATCTTTCTCTACTGACAGAATAACACGGGTGGCAATAATATGGTCAAAGTGATTATTGAGTTTATTCATTTTTTCTGCGACATACTCTTTAAGTGCTGGGGTGACTTCTAGATGACGACCTGTAATTTGAATTGGCATAGTTATTGTCCTCCATATTTTCCACAATTTGCTTTTTTGCGTTTGCGGGTTGTATTATTCTCTAATTATAAAGATAGTGCTGTTAAGCTTAAAATACCAGCGCGTACCAAATAAAAAAATCAACTATTTTTTATTTTCATCTCCTTGTTTAGATTGGTTTGTTTTTGTTACGTTTTGGTTGAAATAAGCATCTACTTTATCGGCAGTTGACTTGGTGGATGACTTCACACTCTCCCAGCCTTTTTGTGTTGATGCTTTGATATTGCTCCAACTTTCACTTGCAATCACTTTGGCTTTTCCCCAATTGGTATCAACATAATCTCCAGTTGCATCTGCAGCATTTGAAACAGAGTTTTTAGTTGCGGTTGAGGCACTTGCCACACCACTTTTAAACAATGTCCAATTATCTTCTGTCGCTGTGGTTTTTGCACTTGTAGATGACGCAGTTTCATTCGTTGCATCTGATACTTTTGATTCAGTTGATGTTGCAAATACTGTTAAGCTTAATGACGTTCCCATTAAAATCAGTAAAAGGAAACTCAGGCTTTTTTTGACCATATTCCTGCCTTTTATTTATGACAACCTGCTCTTAGGTTATAGTACTTATTCAAATTGTTGTAACAAATAGAACCCTAACTTTTCGTTCTATTTTTATACATTCAGTTTTAACAAACCTGATACGAGAAAACAATAGATATTTAGCAGCTTGTCATATTTTTTTGATATATGGCAAGTTTAATCACTTCCTTGTTGCACCATCGCTAACAACATAATATTTAAACGTTGTCAGCTGATTAATTCCAACTGGTCCCCTTGCATGAAGCTTCCCTGTTGCAATGCCAATCTCAGCGCCCATACCAAACTCACCCCCATCTGAAAACTGCGTTGAGGTATTATGCATCACCACTGCACTATCCACCGAGCGCATAAAGTACTCTGCCATCTTAAGGTTTTCAGTAATAATGCTATCTGTATGGTGTGAGCCGTAGTGATTAATATGCTGAACTGCGTGATCTATATCTTCAGTTAGCTTTACAGAGACAATGCTATCAAGATATTCACGCCCCCAATCTTCATCATTTGCCAAAGGATAATCCCTATACTCACCTTCAAGCATAGGGTCAATTTTCACTTCACAGCCTGCGCTTGCTAAAAGATTAAGTAGCTTAGGAAGTATCGTTTTACTAAGTGCTCGATCAACCAATATTGTTTCTGTCGCACCACAAATAGAAGTACGTCGCATCTTTGCATTAAGTGACACATCAAGCGCTTTTTTTGCATCTGCCTCTTTATGAATATACGTATGGCAAATACCATCTAAATGCTTAAATAATGGGATTTTACTATGCTCTGTTAAATAGTTGATTAAGCCTTTTCCACCTCGAGGCACAACAACATCAATACTATCACTTTGACTGACAAGCAGCTTAATTGCATCTCTTTCTTGCGTATTCACAAATTGAATCACATCTGGAGAAATATCAGATTGCTCAAGCGCATGATGAATAATCTCAACGATCATTCTATTTGAGTATTTTGCCTCAGAGCCGCCACGAAGCACAACACTATTGCCTGATTTCAAACAAAGTCCAGCCGCATCCACCGTCACATTTGGCCTTGCTTCATAGATCACTGCAATGACACCAAGTGGCACTGAAATTGAACGAATATCAAGCCCTGTAGGTCTAACACTTTGCCACAATGTACGCCCCAGCGGATCTTCTTGTTTGGCAATTTCTAACAGTCCATCTGCCATGGCATCAATACGTTTATCATCAAGTTTTAATCGATCTATCATCGAAGGGGATAGACCCTTTTCTCTTGCCTGATCCAAATCGTTTTGATTTGCCTTTAAAATGGCTAATTTTTCATGAACTAAACGCTGAGCAATAAGCTGAAGTGCGTGATTTCGCTGCTCATTTGTTGTCATCGCAAGCTGGTGTGCACTTTTTTTAGCATTCGCTGCAAGTTGTTTAATCTCATATTCCATATTGGCACTACTCATAACATCACCATATCATTTCTATGCACCACAGCTTTGACACTCTCATTATTTAACAGTGATTGCATTTTTTGCTTATTTTTCCCCTTGACCAGTGCAATCGTTTCACTGTGATAGTTAATCATGCCAAGCGCAATCAGGGTATTATTACTATCATAAATATTCACCATATCCGTGGCTTGGTAGCTGCCTTCAGTCGATACAATGCCTGCTGCCAGCAGACTCTTCCCTAGAAGAAGCGCCTGTTTGGCACCCTCATCTATCACCAAAGTACCTTTAGCGTTAAGATGATTTGAAATCCAGCGTTTTCTTGCATCTGCTCTTTGTTGTCTCCCTTTGAATAAACTGTAGCTGCCTTTTTTCAGCTTACTTATCGGATGATCTTGCATGCCATTACAAATAATCATATCTGCGCCATTTTCCACTGCAATTTCAGCAGCAAGGATTTTGGTTATCATGCCACCAGAGCTAATTTTAGTATGGCTTTCCCCAGCCATTGATTTAATATCAGCATCTATAGTTTCAATAAGAGGAATATGCCTCGCATTTTTATCAAAATTAGGGTTTGCCGTATACAAGCCATCAATATCGGATAACAAAATCAAAAGATCTGCATCAACCATCTGCGCAACACGCGCAGCAAGTCTGTCATTATCACCATAAGATATCTCTTCAGTTGCAACGGTGTCATTCTCATTAACAATGGGAATCAGCTTATGCTTAAGGAGCATCTCTAGCGTGTTTTTCGCATTAATATAACGCTGCCTTGTTTCACTATCATCAAGACTCAAAAGTACCTGAGCAATCTCACGCTTATATTTAAGAAACTCACTTTGGTAAGTATGTAGTAGTTTAATCTGTCCAATGGCTGCTGCTGCCTGCTTTTCAGCTACGCTTAGCTTTCTTTGTGCGACTTCAGCGCGAAAACTTCCTCGCCCAAGCGCAACTGCACCTGAGGAGACAAGTACAATCTCTATTTTTTCATCGCACAGCATCATTAAATCTTCTACCAGTGTTGAAAGCCAACTTTGCCGAATGACAAACTTATTATCAGCAAGAAGCGATGAGCCAATTTTTACGACAATTCTTTTATAATTTCTTAAGAATGCTGCCATTTATATTCATTATCTATAAAACTTATCCTAACTGACTCAAAACTATATCCTTTGGCAGGATATTATGCAATTATTTTGGCTGGCCTTTTGGCGCATAATCATGCCACTCATCCTCGCTACAGTCTTTCCAAGTAGGATCTTTCGTGATATACCCTTCCCTAACTGTAACTTTTACACGACAACTTCCTACAAAAGCATTCTTAACAAGCGTTTTATACTCACCTGTTTTATCAGTATTTACTTGATATTGCCCGCCTGACATTCCCACATAAAAATCATCGTCATCTTGATACGTAGCAGCATGATAGCCATCCCTATGTCCGACATGTTGATTGGCATCACCTGTTCCAACCCCAACGATAAGTTTATTATTGCTAAGGTAAGTAAGTTCTGTCACAGGGTTATGATCCTCTCTTGCAAATGTATCTGGATGAATTAATTCATTTACCTGCCCTTCTTTTTCACCTTCAGCGTTCAAAGTGATTTTTTCCACCGCGCCATCCTTAATCCCTACATACATAGTGTGTCCATCTTTATCATCCTGAAGCTCAAGTCGATTGATATCTGCCCAGCCTTGTGGTTGAACTTCTTTTATACTAGCAGCATTAACATCACCATCATTATTCAATGTAATACTTTGTACTGAGCCACCTCTCATCCCTAAATAGTAAATATGTCGCTTTGTATCCACTATTGCTGTACGCACTCTATTCCACTTTGTCCCAAGTTCTTTCTTTTGAATGATATTATCATGATCATCAAGCTTTAATAAATAAATCTGACTTAATGAATCACCTTGGTTTCTTGCGACCATAATCGTATTATTCCTATAATCATATTGAATGGTCTCAACCTTACCAAATCCAGATGGAAGTATTTCCTCTGGCACGATATCATTGCCATTATTTTTCTCTTTAATCGCAACCACTTTCCCATTTTGATAACCGATAAAGATATGCCCACCCTCATCTAGCATGGTACTAATTCCATTGGGATCAATCTTGGCATCCTGCACACTCCAGTTACCCTTTTCACCTGCGTCAAGATCTACACGAAATAGTCCCTTTACATCTTTTTGGTTCACCCCTTCTTTAGTCAATGAACCTGAAGCATAAGGTATTTTTTTCCAGAACTCCAAATCAACACCAATTGTTACCACATACTGCATAGCACTGTATCCCGAGTAAGATACATACATATAGCTTTTACCGTTATAGGATAAATATGGCACAAGTGTGTCAACGCCATAGCTTCCTTTATCCATCATTTGGGCCGATGCCTGAGCTTTCGCATCTTTACTGCCCAGACGAATCACCTCCAATCTGCCACCATGGTGCTCTGTCACTCTTTTCTCTTCGTATACATTATGGTTTGGCCAAAACCAAGCAAGCAAACTGTTATCTGTTTGATCTGTCGTAATACTCCTTGTTTGATGACCGATATATAAATTTGGCTCGGAAAAACCAGGTCCCAACGCAAGCGCTGAAACAGGATGCCCCATTTGTAGATTATTATGCTGGTCATAGACAATAACATTAGTTGGCATAAAATCTGGCGTGATTTGCGTTAAGATCACTTCACCATTTGACATCCCAATTGCCATGTAATGACGATCATGGTCTAACTCAAAATTAAATACCTTTGTTGCATAAGCATGAGAGGGATATTTCCCCATTGCTTTTAGCTTCTCACCCAATACCTTGATAAACGAGTTGCCGGGATTATTAAGCTGTAAATCGTGAATTTTTGTAAAGTTTTTCACACCTTCCATATTAGTCCTAATGCTGTGAATGTTATTTGCATGGCTTATATTTGCACTTACTGCCAACACACTGAGTATTGCAACAGTTGCCAAAGCTTTTCTTTTAATGTCTGATATCATAAAACTGCCTCCAGTCATTTACTTTGATGAAAAACTAATCTAGGAAAAAGTATATCGAAAACAAACCAGCATAAATAGCGTACTGAATACTTCATAATCAAAAATATTGAATAGCAAAAAAACCATACTTTTCAATTAAATAAGCGTTGACATCATTCCTGCAAAGCTCTATCATTCATCTCGTTTTCAAGTTACCTTCAACGTAACTGAATAACATCCAATACGCGCCCGTAGCTCAGCTGGATAGAGTACCTGGCTACGAACCAGGCGGTCGGAGGTTCGAATCCTTCCGGGCGCGCCATATTTTGCGGGAATAGCTCAGTGGTAGAGCACAACCTTGCCAAGGTTGGGGTCGCGAGTTCGAACCTCGTTTCCCGCTCCATTTTGCTTTCCAACGCCGTCCGAATCATGCGAATAATTGTTGATGATTTTGTAAATGCTGTGATACTAGCAAATACATCAAAAGAATAAGTAATCTTCATGGATATCATTGACGCCCATATTCATTTTTGGAAGCTTAGTAACAACATCAACCGCTGGGTGGAAAATGCACCCAATCAGCTACAAAAGGACTTCAGCCCTCAGAACCTAAATGCAAGCGCTTTTGTACATATTGAAGCCCATGATTCTGCTGTTGATACTTTTAAAGAAATCAACTGGCTCGATAGAGAGTATCCAGCCACCGATATGCGTTATATCTCTTGCATAGATTACTTTACAGATTTTAAAATCTATCAAACTACGATTCAAAAGCTTGCAGAGCATAAACGCGTCTCTGGGGTCAGACAAATTTTGGCACATAATGATCATAGCAGCTACTCACCATTAAAAAATAGTCGTTTGCCTCAAGATTTCACTGACAAATTAACTTTACTTAGCACAACAAAAATGATCTTTGAATGTCAGATGTATCCGCAACAGATTCTAAACACCCTTGATGTAATAGAGAAAAGCAATGCAACAACAGCCATTGAACACATGGGACTCCCTCTTTGCCAGCAAAAAAAAGAGTTTAGCTTATGGCAAGAGATGATACAGAATGTTGCACAGCTAGCGAATATCTACGTAAAGCTCTCTGGTTTTTTTATGTTAGATGGCAACACATCAGATGACTTACAGCGTGCGCTTGATTATATCTTCACTTATATCCCTGCAAATAGAATATGCTATGGTTCAAATCACCCTGTGTGTAATACCGATAACTATGAGCTTTGGCAAAATACACTTCAAAAATTAACACCAAAGGAGCTACAAGGAGATATCTTTTACAATACAGCTAAAGCCCTCTACTGGCCAAGCAAACCATAACCGTAGTTACTACTGTATACATAATATCACCTTTAGGTTAATATTATCTCACTTGGACGTTTTAGAACTAAAGGAGTTAGTTTTTCGCTTAATTCTATTAGAACAAATCTTATGCCAAATACAAGTTCCTTTACAAACTTAATTGGCTAACGATCGTATTTTCAAACATATGCTAAATACGTTACCGGATGATTGTATAAACACAAACCAATCTGAGAGATCTTCAGATTGATAAATGACAATAAGGATTATTATGAAAAAGACCTATACTGCTATTACTTTACTCGTTGCTGCTTTATCACTTTCTGCTTGCGCCTCTGGTGTGAGTAGCGCCTTTAGCCCAGATAAGAAGATGGGCGATGTATCTCTCTCTCAGCAAGCCTCTGGACTCTCTCAGCAAGAAAACTCCTCATATGATACCGGAGGAAAATAGCGCTTAATATTCAGGTTTTTATATCAAAACATCATTTTGTGGATTGTCCACTTTTCATGGAGAAATTAAATGAAAAAATCATTAGCCTTGCTGTTGGCCACCCCAAGTTTTTTACTTGCCAGCAGCACAAATGATACTGTAAAGATCGTTTTTATTGGTGATTCGATTACTAACTCACACGTGGCTGGAACCTACTCAGAACCAGTGCAAGTAAACTTTGATAACAGTGGGAATCTTGCACCGGTGTTTGATGCACCAGGAACGGATACCGGTGGCTTTAGGGGTTATACCCTACAGCTTGCTTCAACAAGTAGCAAATTTGAATATGATGCCACGAGCACCCCTGCTGAATTAAAGTTTATTACGAGTAATCAGGCTACTTGGAATGTCAAATTAATTGGAAATCGTGTTGGTACTCAGGTTAGCTCAAGCCCTATTCCCTCAAGCATAAGCTGCACAAACAGTAACTCAGTGCTCTGTAAAACACAGAACTATGACTATATCGGAGCCGAAGGTGCAACCACTTTTGATGTGCTGTGCGCGTTAAACAAAAGTGCTTCAATACAGCCGAGTTTCTATTACACTGATTCACAAAGCCACATTATTAATCCCGATCCTAACTTTGGCTACTGGGATACCACAAACTATCAACCAACCTTAGCCTCAGCGCCTTCATGCACAGATTTAACTGGAACTCAGTTTAATAACTATCTTAATGCGCCAACTTCGACAGGCAATACAAATGGTCTTTTCCCCGCACCCAATCAAGGCTGGCTTGCCAGTGAAATAGGCACATCTCCTAGCGTATTTGTTATCTCACTTGGAACAAATGATCTTTCCGCATTGACACAAAACTACTCTATACGCTCCACTTGTATCGAAGGCATGCAAGATAGCTCAGCATGTGCCAATTTTGTTGACACAATTGTTGCAAGAGTAAAAGCAATTATATCCCAGATTAATACTTCAATGGGAAGCGTTCCTCATGCTTTTGTGATTGCCAGCGTACCTGAACGCTCATTCTGGCCAGATGGATCAGGAACGCATACAAGTTCGATTGATGGCGTAACAGGATATGCATACTACGCCACAGCTTATTATGCGAAAAAGCTTGCTAATCTCTATGGTGAGAGTAATGTCAATAAAGCAAAAAACATATTCTTTGTCGATCAAAGTAATATCTTAGTTCCTTATGCACAATTAGCTAAACCAGCAGGTTCGACAAAAACGCTTAACTCATGCGCGGATTTTTCAAAAACCTATGGAGCAACAAGTGATTTAATCACCTACAATCTTAGTTCTAACTATGCAGCAGTACATCCAGCGATAGCTGATTATGCACTGATGGCAAGCAATATCTTAAATGGCACAAGCTATGAAAATCCCTTAATGTATGAGCTTCAAAATGCACAAAAGCAATCCAGCATCCCGACGTTGACAGCCGAGCGTGTGTATTATAATGCTTGGGGTTACTGCAACCCAAATGCTGCCCTAGAACAAGTTACCACAACTGCCAAGGGTTCAATCTGTAATGTTACAGAGTTTGGTAGTCAAGGAATTAACTATTGCTACACCCCTCAAAATACAAATAATTCCAGCGGACTAATTGGGGCTTTAGATTATATTACATCGTAACACTGCTGTTCTCTATTCATATAAATTTCGTCACTTCTAACTTAATACTATTTGTTAATCTATCCAGAGTGCTGTGCTTGCAATTCGATTTTACATACGACAGAATTTGACAGGCACTAGCTATATCTTATATTGCCGACTCTTTCAAATTAGAAATGGCGGTGCCTTAAAGCTATAAAATTCAACTAAAAAACCTACCCCCAGAGACAATTATGCCTGATATTATAATAAACGACCAAATTAAAAACATTCTTGATATTCTAGACAAAATCCATCCTTATGACTCATTAGAAAAACATCATCTCCATGATACTATTTCTTGGGTTGAAAGTGGCGAGCAAATTTTTAGGATACGCAAGCCTAATCACCCAAATAAGCATTTAGTTTCCTATTTCGTAGTATTTGATGAAACATGCAAAAAAGTACTACTTGTCGATCATAGAAATGCAGAGTTATGGCTCCCATCAGGAGGGCATGTTGAGCTAAACGAAGACCCTGCTGACACCGTCAAAAGAGAGTGTCAAGAGGAGCTGAAAACTGAGGCTATTTTCTGGCATGAAACACCCATTTTTATTACTCAGACCTTAACGGTGGGCAAGACTGCAGGTCATATTGATGTCAGTTTATGGTATGTAATAAAAGGAAGTATCAAAATTGATTATCAATATGACCGTGACGAGTTTTTAGATATTCAGTGGTTTGATCTAAATAATATTCCTTATGAACGAACCGATCCACATATGAAACGATTCATCAATAAGTTTACTCAAATGCTCTAGTTGGGTTTATGCCCAGCTTTCCTATATTCATTCAACGCAATATACAAATGATATAATGTACTTGCTGGGGCATTTTTTGCGATGTTCTGTTGATTTTCATTCAGCTGATCATACCAAATGCCTTTATCTTCAATTAAAAAATGCTTAAATAGCTTATCTACCAACTCATCTGCCTTATCTAATTCATTCATCGCGACATAGGCTTTTAATAGCTCACATTCAACCCATAATCGAGTACTAGGACGAGCAACTTCCATCGTCTTTAAATTTAACTCATCCACACCAAACTCAAGCGCATTTAATCCATAGTTTATGCCAGTTTGGAAAAGTGCTTGTTGATAGCTTTTTGTATCCACTGATCCTAAACGCTGATATTCAGATAAAAGCCAAACCCACTCAAAGTGATGTCCAGGTTCAATAATATCCCCTTTGCGCTCATCCTTTTTCCAGTTATCTGTGAAGAATTCTAATAGTACTTTTTGCTTATTTGAACCTTGATAATAGAAATGTGCTTCAAAGAGACTAAATAATCCATGTGCTCGCTCCAACCAGTTGTTTTCACCTATATGTTCAACACAAATTAAACACGCTTCAAATAGGTGCATATGCGGATTTTGTTGGCGTATTTGATTATTCTCATCATCTGGCAGGCAAATATTAAAACCGCCATATTGCTGATTTGCTAAATGTGTCTCTAGCCACTGCCAGATCGCTTCTGCTTTTCGTGCATATATTTGTTTGCCTGTTGCAGCATAAAGCCAAGCGTAGGCTGATAATAAGAAGGCTTGCTCATAGGCAAATAAATGTCCATCTTTCTCTTTATTATGATCTAACTTAGCAATTAATGCCCCATCTTCCAGATAGTGATTAAGCCCTTTTTCAATAACACTCTCAGCAAGTGAAAGATAGGTATTATTTTGATCATCCCCCATCTTATTTGCCATTGCCAACGTTAGAATTTGCCTTGCTTGCACTCTGCCTCTACGCGCAAGCTTTCTAAGTGGTTTTGCATCAAAGTCTAAAGCTTCAATAAAATCAAAAGTTTCTCTATCCACTCCTACTTCTGACCAAGTTGCCAATGTCGTTTGTATAAACTTCTCAACTCTCTCTAATAAATGATTATTCACTGCCATATTAACCCAGCTATCAACTCTAAGTACAAAGCATAATACTGGAAAATAATCGATTAGGGGTATATTTTTCACAGGTGTTTTCTATACTTGGACTAGTCATAACACGATTAACAGGGAAAATAGGTGTGAAAAAATCATTAAACCTCTTATTTATTTCATTTACTGCGGGGCTTATCAGTGCCGCTTTTTTATTTTTTATTGCAACCTTAGTCATGCACCATGGAACGCTTGTTATCAATGCTGAATTTAAGCAACAACTCTACAAGCTTATGGTATGGGGAGGTATCTGGGCTATTTTACTGGTTATCCCAAAACCAAAAGGTGTGCTTATTCGTGGCTCTATTTTAGGCATTATAGTGATACTATTTAACTTTATTATCCTTTTCCCAGCCAAAGGTTACGGCTTATTTGGGATTCATGCACCACTTCAAATCGTACTTATGAACATTGTGTTTAATTATCTATGGGGAGTGATTGCCGCGCTCATTCAAAGTGCAGCGAAATTGAAATCTTAGCGCATCTCATCTATATACCACTCGCTCACTCTTAACACAGCAAAAAAAGTGCTATAGTAAGCACTCTTATCATTTGAATGTAGAAATAATATGATCAAAAAAATTTTACTTTTAAGCGCATGCAGTACTTTAGCTATTGGCTCATTGAATGCAGGCCCCTATATTGGTGCAGGCGCTGGGGTCAGCGGGACTTCAGAGAATCTAAACGGTGGCACAAACCTTGCAACCACACTTCTTGCCGGGTATGACTTTAAAATACTTCCTATTTTAAGCCTCGGCCTTGAAACGCAATATAACTATGTTGGCAAAGCCATTGACACAAATGGTCAAAGTGGCGGCATGTATAACATTCCACTTTATGCCACAGCAACAGTCGATCTTCCACTTGGTCTTAACCTTGCCGCCAAACTTGGCTATGCTTATAATCGCTTTAACGTTAATGACTCAGCGATACCTTCAACACTTTGGCGCCCTGCAGCGGCCATTCAAGTTGGATACGATTTATTTGGCTTTAACCTGTTTTTCCAATCAAGCCGTTTCTTTACTGATAACCGCGGCAGTTCATCTTATGTTGGCTCATACACCCTGGGATTGATGTATAAGTTTTAAGCATCCATGTATAGAGGATGATTTTGCAGCATTTTGGTATATACTGATAATATCAAATGCTTACCAAAGGATGGCACTGTGCTAGAGATACAAGCAGAAAAAATTCTGATTATTGATGATGAGGAGATCATCCGAGAAGTTGCAATGGGCTTTATCGAAAGCGTTAATGAAGACATCGAATATCTTACTGCTGAAAATGGTCAAATTGGCGTAGCGCTTTATGAGGAACATCAAGCACATATCACAATGGTTATACTTGATTTAATCATGCCTGTTATGGATGGGATAGATGCATTTAAAGCTTTAAGAGCGATTAACCCTGAGGTGCCTATTTTATTTTCAAGTGGTTATACCGAAAACGATGAAATTATTGAACTTCGAAAAAGAGGCTTTGTTGATTTTATCCAAAAGCCCTTTTCCATGCAGGCTTTCCTTGAAAAAGTGAAACGCCTTTGCGACGCATCACAACAATAATCTAGCTTCCTATATTCTGCAAATATTCAGACAATATCTCCATATAATGCTCTATCTTCTTTTGATCTCTTGTTAAAGCTAACACAACCTCTTTGGTAAAACCTTCCATCAAAAGTCTTTCAGCATCTTTTTTATCAATACCGCGAGATCTTAAATAAAAAAGTGCACTTTTATCTAGCTGCCCCACGGTCGCACCATGTGAACAAACCACATCATCTGAGTAGATTTCAAGCTCAGGCTTAGTATTAATCTCTGAAGTTTTTGTCAGCTGTAGATTACGATTATTTTGCATCGCTTTGATGCCACAAAGTCCTTCACCTACCATGGCTTTTGCATTAAACACAGCCCTGGCATCACCCCCTACAACACCTCTGAAATTAACATCACTTTGAGTGTAAGAAGCCAAATGATTCACATAAAAGTGATAATCTAAATGCGCTTTAGCTGAGAGAATATAAATTCCATCGGCATCAAATAAAGCCTCTTTGCCATTTAAATTCACATGGAAATCATAACGTGTTAGTGCTGAATTAGAAACAAGATGGAAACTTGAAAACTTGGCAGCTTCTTTGAGGTTTATTTCACAATGATACGTTAATAGTAAAGATGTCTCATTTTGTCCTTGATCTCGATCAAATTGGCAGCTCGCCCCAGCTTCTAAATCAAAGTCACTTCTAATATTAAGTGCTGAGTTATGCTCTGTAAGGTTAATAAAACGCTCATAGATCATCCCTTTTGCATTTTGACCAAAGTGAATACTATTTCGATAATTCATCACCGAGCGATGATTATATGCATCTTGCACATAGGAAATCACAACTGGTTTATCTAACACAACATCATCCATAACTTCAAGTGAAATGCCGCTGACTGATGCCGCTTGATTTAATGAAACAAGCTCACTCTCATTAGTTACATTCTCAGAGAGCTTTGGCGTTATGGCACTAAGCTTCACCCCTTTTTGAGCAACATCATCATGCATGATACTGCCATCATAAACAATAATATTATAATTACTGTCATCCAGATTAAGCTTCACCAATGAGCAAAACTCTTCTTGGCAATTACATTCGGCCTGCAGCTTATCAATGCCATATTTTTTATACAGCGACCGAATATCTGTATATTTCCAATTTTCTTCTTTTTTGCTTGGTAATCCGCTTTGTTGAAACTTCTCCCAATACGATGAGCGAAGTTTCATCGCTTCACCAACATCTTCAAATAGATCTTGTAAGGACTTTTCCAGATGTAACATCATTTAGCTCCTATGCGTTAACCCAGCTATAACCTTTTTCTTCAAGCTCAAGCGCTAGTGTTTTATCACCAGAGCGAACGATTTTACCTTCGGCTAAAACATGTACATAATCCGGTGTAATATAATTTAAAAGGCGCTGGTAGTGCGTAATAACAATAAATCCTCGATCTTCCGTGCGCATATGATTTGCCCCTTTAGATACAACCTGAAGCGCATCAATGTCTAAACCTGAATCCGTCTCATCCAAAATACACAACTTTGGTTCAAGCATCATCATCTGAAGCATTTCATTTCTTTTTTTCTCGCCACCTGAAAAGCCTTCATTTACACCACGTTTCATATATTTTTGATCCATCTGCAAAATCTGCATATTTTGGCGAAGTGTCTTCATGAAATTCATCGCATCAAGTTCATCTTCACCTCGTGCTTTGCGCACGCTATTAACCGCTGTTTTTAGAAATTGCGTATTACTCACACCGGGGATCTCAACTGGATATTGAAAGCTTAAAAACACACCTAAAGCAGCCCTCTCCTCTGGGTCTAAATCCAAAATACTCTTACCATTAAAAAGCACTTCACCTTTTGTTATCTTATAACCATCTTTCCCAGATAAAATATTACCTAAAGTACTTTTCCCTGCACCATTTGGCCCCATGATTGCGTGAACTTCACCTGCTTTAATCGTTAGATTCACACCCTTTAAAATTTCTTTATCTTCAACACTTGCATGTAGGTTTTTAATTTCTAATAACATTTTTTGCTCGTTTATTTCAGTTTAACCAATTGCCCCTTCAAGGCTGACTTCCATTAGTTTTTGTGCTTCTACTGCAAACTCTAGTGGCAGCTTTTTAAATACATCTTTACAAAAACCATTCACGATCATCGCCACCGCATCTTCTTCACTCATACCGCGCTGACGACAGTAAAATAATTGCTCATCTGATATTTTTGAGGTGGTTGCTTCATGCTCAATCTGAGAGCTATTATTCTTATTTTCAATGTAAGGATAGGTATGCGCACCTGAGTGATGCCCAATAAGCAGTGAATCACATTGAGAAAAATTCCTTGCATTATCTGCCGTTGGGAGAATGCGTACCAAACCACGATAGGCATTTTGTGCTTTGCCAGCTGAAATACCTTTAGAGATAATCGTACTTTTGGTATTTTTACCCATATGAATCATCTTTGTGCCGGTATCTGCTTGTTGTGCATGACGCGTCAATGCTACAGAATAGAACTCACCGACACTGTTATTTCCTTTCAAAATCACAGAGGGGTATTTCCATGTGATCGAAGAGCCAGTTTCAACTTGCGTCCATGATATCTTGGCATTATCTCCCTTACATACCCCACGTTTGGTGACAAAATTGTAGATACCTCCCTTGCCATCCTTATCACCGGGATACCAGTTTTGTACCGTTGAGTATTTAATCTCAGCATCTTTTAATGCAACCAGTTCAACTACTGCTGCATGAAGCTGGTTTTCATCACGCATAGGCGCTGTACAGCCTTCTAAGTAACTGACATAACTTCCTTCATCGGCAATAATTAATGTACGTTCAAATTGCCCTGTATTTGAAGCATTAATCCTAAAATATGTAGAGAGCTCCATCGGACAACGCACCCCTTTTGGAATATAAACAAAAGAGCCATCACTAAATACTGCCGAATTAAGCGCAGCAAAATAATTATCTCCCTGTGGAACAACCGTACCTAAATATTTTTTCACCAATTCAGGGTATTCTTGTAGCGCCTCTGAGATAGAGCAGAAAATCACCCCAGCTTCTTTGAGCTTATCTTTAAAAGTAGTGACAACTGAAACCGAATCAAATACCGCATCAACAGCAACCCCAGCAAGCATCTCTTGCTCATGAAGCGGAATACCAAGCTTGTTGTAAGTTTCAAGTAGCTCAGGGTCAACTTCATCTAAAGATTTTGGGCGATCACTATCTGATTTTGGTGCTGAGTAATAACTAATTTTCTGATAGTCAACAGGCTCATACTTTACATGTGCCCAAGTGGGCTCTTTCATTTCAAGCCATTTTTTATAGGCTTGAAGACGCCACTCAAGCATAAATGCCGGCTCATTCTTACGCGCTGAAATCTTGGCAATAATCTCTTCATCCAATCCCACACGGAAAGTTTCTTGCTCAATATCAGTAACAAACCCATGCTGGTATTCATCATTGATAAATTTATTAATTTTTTCATCCGCCATAGTGATTTATCTCTTGCTTATACCCACTTTTTTTATTCTCTTGATTGTCTTTTATTTTGTCATTGTTGATTAACTCAGAAAGCATGAAATGTGACAATGCCCCTTTTACCTTTTGGTTGATAATTCTCCAATGTGAGTGCATTTGGCAATTAATAGTCAAACACTTATGTGCATCATCAACACAACATTCAGTAAAGGCGATTGGGCCATCAATGGCTTCAATAATTTCAACCATCGAAATGCTATTGATTGCTTTTGACAATACATAGCCACCTTCAACGCCACGCTTTGCTTTTAACACACCATTAACACTCAATAATTTAAGAATTTTTCTGACTGTTGGCAGATTTAAACGTGTCAGCTCAACTAGCTCCGTTGCACTATATAAGCGCATTGGATCTTTTGCCATCCTCACAACAATCATTACCCCATAATCAGCCAACTTGCTCACTCTTAACATGAAATAGTACTAGCTTAGTATCATATCCGACAAAGGGTAATTTGTTTTAATGTGTGTGTCAATTAATAAGTCATTTGAATTTTCCTGATATGCGCTACAGAAGACTATAGGCATCAAAGAATATTTAGATTACAATTTACAGTCATAACCTGTTTATTCAAAGAGAGCATTCACGTGTCACGGCGTAGCACATTTAAAATCCTTATTTCACTTAGCTTTGCTATTTTCACACTACCGGCATTTTCCATTACCGTCTATACGGTAAAATCCGGCGACTCGCTATGGAAAATTGCCAGCAAACACCCTGTAAAAGGCTATAGTAGTAAAGATTTAATTAAAGCAATCAAAGGGATCAACTCTAAAGAAAACCCATCGATCAATGATGACATTGTTAATATCAATCAAAAACTTGCTTTGCCTGACAGCAAAAGCGAGGTTGAGGATGGTTTAAAACTGTATCATTTAAGGCACTCTCAATATGTGCGTAAAAACCCTACACCAAGCACCCCAGCTGTAAGCTCAGATACTAAAAGTATCAGCGCAGCTAAAACAACAGAACCTAATACTAATAGCGCCACTAACAACCCACCACAAAATAATACAGTCAATGCACAAGTAACACCTGAAAATAAAGGTGCTCAAAATACAGCGAGCAATAGTAACACAGTGATTGTTCCACCGGCTGTTATTCAAGGAAACAACAATAAAGAAGCAACGAGCCCTGTCAAAACAGAAAAAGCACAAGATGGCTCCAGTACTAATTTTGGCTGGTTTCTTTTAGTTATATTGGTGATTTTGGTTGTATTTCTTTGGCGCCGACGCTCAAAAAAACAAGAGCAAAACAGTACAAAAAACATGAAAGATGCATTCTATCAAGAAAAGCTTGTTGATACGCCGAATATTGATGCTAAAGACATTCCACACCCGCAAAAAAAGGCACCTTTTAATTTAAACAATATTTTAAAAAAAGCTGATGAATACATCGCTAAAGGTGACATTCCTCAAGCAAAAGCAACCTTGCAAGAAGCGCTTAACCATGAACCTAAAAACCTAGATATTCGCATTAAACTATTAGCTGTTTATGGTGCAGATAATGATGAGATTTCATTTAATAGTGAAAGAGATTATCTTGCTTCTAACCTGCTTCCGTATGATGATGTGCGCTGGAAAACAATAGATGCAATGCATCGAAAATACTTCTTTGGCCGGTAAAGCTATCAGCCAGCTTATGCGCCTAGTTATTTAAACAACAACAAATGAGAAATATACCTTCCATCCTCTGATTTTGTCTCTTTAATAAATTCCTTTTCCAACGCCCATATCTTTCTTAACAATCGCATACGCATCCTCCATAGTTGGTAACTTCAGCTATTTTTAGTGTTTAAAAGTGCATATCTAGTACTAAAATTAATATCAGATACAACTCCAAGTCGAAAATACTATCACTTTATAGCCTTTCAATAAGCGCTTAACTTATTAACCTTGGTTTAGCTTTTATAAACGATACTTTCATCACATTTAAATCATCCATGACTACTGATCAGTGAATAACTTAAATTAGATTGTATTTTAATCTTAGTTGGAGATAAATGCTTTTTGAATATTTTTGAACAAAAATCTATCATGAATTGGAAATAAACTTATCAACTACCTCATTAAACTTTTCAGGATTCTCTATAAACATAAAATGATTCCCGCCCTCTTTTTCACTGAAAAGAGTAAGTTTTGAATTGGGCACTTTGCTATGCATCCAATGATGTGATTCCGGTGGGTGAAGACTATTATCGCCGGTGATAAATAATGTTGGTATCGTAATTTTCTCCATTACATCACGAAAATCTTGCATGATATTATTTAAATAGAGCCTCTGTGCAGCCGCCCCTTCAATATCAATGCAACTTCTCAAAAAGGCCTTTTGCTCTTCTGTTGCATACTGAGTGGTCATCACATCAACAATTTTTTGATTAAGCGCCTCCACATCATCACCAACAAATCCGTTTGTTAACTCATGTAAACTCGCCGCATCATAAATAGCACCGTAACTTTTTCTTTCATCTTCCGACCAAATAGGATTGATCAATAGTGCCGGCGGCTCATCAACAATAATCAGTTTTGATAATTTATCGCAGCCAAATAAATCAATATATGCATAAACCATTGCCGCACCAAGCGAATGTGCAAGTAAGGTAATATTATCTAGCCCCAGCGCTTCTATCACATCATGTAAGTCTTTAGCAAATCGTGCGATTCGATAACCATGGACAACTTTTTCAGAATCGCCATGCCCTCTTTTATCAAGTGCAATTACATGCATTTTTTGTGAGAAGTGTTCTATCTGGTGCTTAAAACTTCTCACAGCAAATCCACCACCTGATAGCATTAACATATTTTGCCCTGAGCCTGACTCCATATAATGTAGTACAGCTCCATCACTGACAGTTATATTTGCCGAATGCATAGATCATCCTTTTTATGATTTATTTGAAATAATTTGCTTTGGTGTTAAGCCTGTTGTTTTCGCAATCACCGAAATTGGAACACCGAGCTTTTTCATCTCTTGTGCCTCACGTAACTTATCTCTATTTTGAGCCAAATTACTTTTTTGCGCCTTCACTTCTTTTGGTTGCATTATTCTCTCCCTGAGTTAACTGGTTGATACATAACAATGATTCATTGCCATCTATTGGGTTTTACTACTGCTATTACAAACAAACTTGCTAACCTGACTATGTCAGCAACAACTGACACCTTTCCTTGTAAGCTATGCAAATACGCATTTATTTGTAACTATCGTCTACAGCTATCAAAACAGTAAACCTCTGAGTATGCGCTATAGCAATCAAACACATTCGAGCCTATTTTAACGCTCAAATTTGTAATGCTTTATGCTGCTATCAGTGCATATTGCTATGATTCTACCGACTATCTTCCATAAAATCCATGTAGTTTCCTTACAATTTATAACTTTTTTGCTATGCACAAAAAAAGCCACTGTAACAACATCACAGTGGCTTTTTATTTTAGAATAACCAGATTGAAACTACTGGTTTTAGCTTAAGCGAAAGGATTACATCATCCCAGGCATGCCGCCCATTCCGCCCATGCCACCCATTCCACCGGCTGGCATTTCAGGTTTGTCTTCTTTAATTTCACCAACCATGGCTTCAGTTGTAATCATTAAACCTGCAACAGATGCTGCGTGTTGTAATGCTGAGCGAGTTACTTTTGTTGGATCCAAAATACCCATTTCAATCATATCGCCATAGCTGTCATTTGCTGCATTATAGCCATAACTGCCATCGCCAGAGCGAACATTGTTTACAACAACAGATGCTTCGCCGCCAGCATTTTTAACGATTTGACGAAGAGGTGCTTCCATTGCACGGCGCATTAAAGCAATACCGTGGTTTTGATCTTCGTTGTCACCTGTTAACTCAGAGATAGCTGCTTGTGCACGTAATAGCGCAACACCACCACCGGCAACAACACCTTCTTCAACCGCTGCACGAGTTGCATGAAGCGCATCGTCAACACGATCTTTTTTCTCTTTCATTTCAACTTCAGTAACAGCACCCACACGGATAACGGCAACACCGCCTGCTAATTTAGCAAGGCGCTCTTGTAGTTTTTCACGATCATAATCAGAAGTAGACTCTTCAATTTGCTTACGAATTTGTGAAACACGCGCATCAATTGCTTCTTTTTGACCTGCGCCATCAATCACTGTTGTGTCATCTTTAGTAATTTGAACACGGCCAGCTGTACCAAGATGCTCTAAAGTTGCACTTTCAAGTGATAGACCAACTTCTTCAGAGATCACTGTTGCGCCTGTTAAAATAGCGATATCTTCAAGCATTGCTTTACGACGATCACCAAAACCCGGTGCCTTAACCGCTGCAACTTTAACAATACCGCGAATATTATTCACAACAAGTGTTGCTAAGGCTTCACCTTCAACATCTTCAGCAATGATTAAAAGTGGCTTGCCAGATTTTGCAACTGCTTCTAGTGTTGGAAGTAAATCACGGATATTGGAGATTTTCTTGTCAACCAATAAAATATAAGGGCTTTCTAACTCAGCTGTCATATTCTCTTGATTTGTTGCAAAGTATGGTGATAAGTAACCACGATCAAACTGCATACCTTCAACAACGTCAAGCTCATCTTCAAAGCCTTTGCCTTCTTCAACCGTAATCACACCTTCAGAGCCAACTTTTGCCATTGCTTCAGCGATGATTTTACCTACAGTTGCATCAGAGTTCGCAGAGATTGTTCCAACTTGCTCAATCGCTTTATTGTCAGAACATGGCTTAGATAGACCTTTTAATGCTTCAACAGCTTTGATTGTTGCTTTATCGATACCACGCTTAAGATCCATCGGATTCATACCAGCTGCAACTGCTTTTAAACCTTCTGTTAAAACTGCTTGCGCTAAAACAGTTGCTGTTGTTGTTCCATCACCTGCAATATCAGATGTTTTAGAAGCAACTTCTTTAACCATTTGCGCGCCCATGTTAGCAAACTTATCTTCTAACTCGATTTCTTTTGCAACAGAAACACCATCTTTTGTGATATTCGGTGCACCGAAAGACTTGTCTAATACAACGTTACGACCTTTAGGCCCAAGTGTTACTTTAACTGCATTTGCTAATGTGTTAACACCTTCTAGCATACGAGAACGTGCATCATCTGAAAACATTACCTGTTTAGCTGCCATAAAATTTTCCTCTTCTTTAAACTTTATCTTTTTAATTTTTGAATGGTACTGAGCAAAAGATTACTCAACAACCGCCATAATATCTTCTTCACGCATCATCAAAAGCTCTTCACCATCAAGCTTCACTTCTGTGCCTGAGTACTTGCCAAAAAGAACTTTATCACCAATTTTAACATCAAGCGCACGAACGCCACCATCTGTTAAAATCTTACCATTACCCGCTGCAATAATTTCACCTTGCATTGGTTTTTCTTGTGCGCTGCCTGGTAATACAATACCACCGGCTGTTGTAGTTTCTTCTTCAGCACGACGCACTAAGACTCTGTCATGTAATGGACGAATTGACATAATGTTTTACTCCTATAACCGTTTAACATTCATTTGTTTGTTAAGTTGCACCGAGATATATGGAGCTGTGATTTTTGATTTCAAGGAAAAAAACAAAATTTTTTATCCCCACAAAGGAAAAGTGCTATAAATGCACAAAATTAGTATGAAATATTCTTTAAGAGCACGGCAAAACAATCTGCACCAACAATCCATGTGGTTTTCGAGGCATCAGCCTGATTTTACCACCATGCCCTTCGATAATTTCTTTGGTAATACTTAAGCCCAAACCTGAACCTGACACTTGATCTCCCCTTGATTGATCAACACGATAAAAGGGCTCAAACAACCTTTGATACAAAGACGCATCTACCCCTTTTCCCTGATCGCTAATCTCACAGAGAATCCGTTTTTTTTGTTTATCTTCAAATAATTTAACAACAACATCTACCTTTCCGTATTTAAGTGCATTATCAAGCACATTACCAATGGCACGCTTGATTCCCATCAAACGCCCCTGATAGAGAATGTTCTCCTCAATTTCGGCATCAATACTCTCTCCAATATCCACTGCATCTTCACACAGTGAACTCACAAGATCTGAGAGATTAAATTGTACCGTGTTTTCCTCCTGTAAGAAGTTCTTTGAAAAGGCAAGGATAGAAGCCAACATGCTCTCTAGTTTTTCAATATCTGTTAATAGCGCCTCTTTTTTCTCATGCTCATGCAATAGCTCAACTCTAAGTTTCAAACGTGTAATAGGTGTTTTCAAATCATGTGAAATAGCTGCCAGCATTTGTGTTCTTTTTTGTAATGACTCTTGCATGATATTTTGAATTCGCTGTATATCATTATGTAATAATGCCGCCTCTCGATGATCAATCGGTAAAACAATCTGTGTGTTTATATTCTCTGCTAATTGCGCCAATGCAGCCCTTGCCAAAAGGTTTATTTTCTCTAAGCGTCTCATTGCCCAATAACACAAAAGCAGCATCGCAATCACCAATATTGCCATCACAAAAATATAAATACCCACCATCACCGATACCATATTAAAGGCAGTGAAATTAACGAGTATCTTCTTATTTTGATAATCAATAATAAAAGGCCGCGTCCAGTCAAATGGTGGTTTTAACTCGCCAAGCATAAAAACTGGTAACTGTCGCTTTTCTTGTCGCTGCTGAACATTCTTATCAGGCCTTACACGAATTCCGGGGATCATCTCTAAGCGCCTTTTAAGCTCATCAACTGACTGATTCGTATCATTTAATATCCGTAAAATATTCATCTGTGCCATGCGCCCATAAATGCTGTTGCCAGAGAGCTCTTTTAATTGAAAGCCAATCAAGCACAGTAAAAAACCCATAAATAAAAGCCCACTGATTAAGATCAAATAGGTTTGCTTTGCTAATTTTGTTTTCATGACTTATTACCCTACATCATGTTTTGAAACACAGAACTGGTATCCTTCACCGCGCACTGTTTTTAACAATTTGGGGGATTTCAAATCCACCTCAATTTTCTTTCTTAAACGACCGATCAATACATCAACTGTTCGATCAAATGGGTCAAAATCGCGATCATATAGATGTTCCATAATTTGATCACGCGTTAGAATTTGATTTGGATGTGCCAAAAATATCTCCAACAAGCGATACTCTTTAGCACTTAATGCAATGGTGATCTCATTTTGATCGACAAGCACATGCCTGTGTCTATCAAGCTTCCACTTTTCAAAATGAACCATGTGCCTTGTTGAGCTTCCTTTAATCATATGACCATTTGCGCGGCGTAAAAGTGCTTTCATCCTTGCCAGCAATTCCCTTGTATTAAACGGCTTTGGCAAATAATCATCCGCGCCAACTTCAAGACCTAAAATCCGATCACTATCTTGATCAAGCGCGCTGATAATAATAATGGGAACATCATAACTTTCACGCAGGATTTTACAAAGTTCAAACCCATTTGTATTTGGCAACATAATATCCAAAAGGACAATATCAAAAAGCGAGTTTTTCATCGCTTTAATCGCTTGATCACCGTCTAGAAAATAGATGACTTCGTAATGAAAGTTACTCAAAAATTCTGATAATAATGCGCCTATTTCTTTGTCATCATCAATAATTAATACACGTTTTTTATCCATACTTCTTCCCTTTTAACGTTGAGCATACCCATGACAAAATAAATCTAAGTCACTTTATACCACCCGCAAACCATTTTACCCTATTTCTGCCATTGAATTTCTTGTTCTTTTGAGTCATCAAATATTGCTAATAGTCCGAGCTATTACCTGCAACCCAATGACTCAAAACTATCAAAAACTTCTTCAACATTAAACACCGCAAAATGATTCGCGAGTGGTATATATAACAAAGTTGTTACAAAAAACTTTCCATTTGTCATATGCCTATTACGTTTCATTTATAAACTAACACTTGCATCGCCAAATGCAATGATTCAAATCGTTTATAATTAAGGAGATACCTATGAAAAAGCTTATCACAACTCTAGCAGTGACAACAGCAGCAATTGGTGGATTTTCTATTGCTAATGCCATTCCCAACATGCCTATGCAACCACAAGGCCCGATGGTTAAAAAAGCCCATAAAAAGCCACTCAACTTAACACAGGAACAAGCTAAAACTCTGGTCAATGCAGGACTTATTGAACATGGTCAAGCAGACAAGAAGCAGATCAAAAAAGTCGATACGATTCGCCTTGGAAAAGATCAGGTATTCTATCTTGTTTATGTTGGTAAAAAAGCACAGGATAATAACACGAACTTCTTTGTGGTTAATGCACAAAATGGTCGCATACAAGTCTATCCAAAACCACGTTTTAAGCATAAAAGAGCAATGCCAAGAGCTGCAATGGGGGCTTACCAACCACAACCACCCGTTCCTGTACAACCAGCGCTTGCTCCATAAGGTTTACAACTTATATTGGCGGATTAAATGCATCAATGCAAAAAATGTAAACTTTTATAGTTTTTTGATGAACTTAATAAAAACTTCATCATTAAACATAGTTTCTTCACTAAATTTAAATCCAAGTGACTCTACTACACGAAATGATTTTCGAGTTTTTGGCAGTAAAATATAAATTTCATTTAACTTAAATTTATTTTTTGCCAAATTAATTAGTTCTGAATATACTTGGTACCCTAGCCCTCATGAGCTTGGATTTAATACTACAAGAATCTCAAATTGATTTGCTTGCCAAAGCTTAAATCCCGCCCATCCTATAATTTCATTTGTTACTTTATTAATAACTGCAAAATCACCGATATTATATTCCTTCCAATGCTTGTCAGATTTATCTACAATTTCCTGACAAATTTTTATCGTAAAACCAGTGCTAGCCATGTGTTTGATTACACGACCATCTTTTAAGGAATCAAATAGCGACATAGCATCATTGTTGTTAAACCTACGTAAGTCAAATTTAGTCATTATCTTTACCTACTTCTATTTACATTCACTTATTAGTGATATATCAAAACCACCAATTCAACCCTCGTTTTTCTTGTACTTCAACAAATAAAATGAATCCCTTCAGGAAATCCACATAATATTGTGGATTTCTCAGTATCTTTTTTCATTGAGATAGCGCAAGCAAAACATGCTTTGGATCTTTTGATATGGCTTTTAGCAAAGCTTTGGCAGGTCCAGTAGGCTCTCTACGCCCTTGTTCCCAATTTCTTAAGGTTGGCAACTTTACATTAATTAATTGGGAGAACTTTGCTTGAGACAATCCTGTTTTATTGCGAATCTCTTTTACTTTCATAGCATTGATTGTGAATTCACGCGATGGGGGACGTGTTCCATCTACAATTTCATTCATTTGCTGCATGCTTTCAACCAATCGATCAAAAAGTTTATTTTCCATCACTGCCACCTTTCATTTAGCTGCTTTAATATTTTCTTTTGCGCTAGTGTTAAGTCATCTTGTTTGCCTTTTTGATAAATCAATAAAAGCCTGATCTGTGAATCAGGCAATACGTTAATAATATATAACTCTAACACCACCTCGTTTCCCTTTACCTTTTGCTGACCACCTGACTTTTCTTAATCCACCAGTTTGTTGTATTACATCACCAATCAAAGGGTTTTCAGCTAAATAGGACTGAAACTCGGCATATTCATCATCGCTAAGTAATGCCTTTACATCTTCAGTAAAAATATCTGTTTCAATAAAGATCAATTTGATACACCTAGCATTACCTACTTGTTATTGAGTTTATACTTCATCAAAAAGTAAGTCAATGGCGTACAAAATATTTATCATATAAAATCACAAATCCTTTGTCGCTTAAGTGATAATCTTTTACACTGTAGCAAGATTAAACGATCAAACAGTGTAACAGACCTTATTATGCCAGAAGTACAGTATCTAAGCGTTGACCCTGATAGAGAGGGGCAGCGTATTGATAACTTCCTTATCGGTCATTTTAACCGATTGCCTAAGACACTGATCTATCGCTGGCTGCGTAAAGGTGAATTGCGTGTTAACAAAAAACGCATCAAGCCCACTTATCGTGTTACAGCGGGAGATACTATCCGCATTCCACCTTTTCAATTAGAAGACAAAGAAGAAATCATCCCAGTAAAAGAGGATCATTTAACCTATCTTGAGTCGTTGATTTTATTTGAAAATGAAGATTATATGGTTATCAACAAGCCATCAGGCATAGCCGTGCATGGCGGGTCAGGCGTGAACTCAGGTTTAATTGAAAGATTAAGACAGCTTAGACCAAAAGCCAAAAAACTTGAGCTTGCACACAGGCTCGATAAAGAAACCTCAGGCTGTATTATCATCGCTAAAAAGTACAGTATTTTGACGTATTTTCATCAAATCTTAAAAGACCGAAAAGCACAAAAAATCTATCATGCACTTGTTCACGGTCACTGGCAGTCGCCTCAAAAGAAAATTAATGCACCCCTTAAAAGGCACTTACTTGCCCATGGCGAGCGTATTGTGAAAATAGATCACTCTGAAGGCAAAGAGGCGCTAACTTCAGTTAAACCACTACAAACTTTTTCTGATTATACACTCGTTGAAGCCAAGCCACATACAGGCAGAACACACCAGATTCGTGTGCATCTTGCCTCTGAGAATCACCCTATTGTCTGTGACAAGAAATATGGCTGGCAAGAGCGTGATTTGAAAATAATGAAAAAAGGATTTAATCGCTTGTTCTTACATGCTTATAGTATTTCCTTTATTGATCCAAAAACAAATGAAAGACAACTTTTCACTGCACCTTATGACCAAAAGTGTAACAAACTACTGAGCGCACTTAGCAAGAAAAACTAAAGATTGATACCTTCCAGTGCTAAGAGTGTTCTTTTCGCTTTAAGCCCACCACCATAGCCACCGATATTGCCACTTTCTCGAATAACCCGATGGCAAGGGACAATAATAGAGATGGGATTTTTGCCATTTGCTGATCCCACCGCTCTTAGAGCCTTTGGGTTATCAACATTCTTAGCCAGTGTTTTATAGCTGATGGTTTGCCCAAAGGGAATGTTTTGTAGCGCCTGCCATACACACTTTTGAAAGTGTGTCCCCTCAAGTGAAATAGGTAAATCAAATTGTGATGATTTTCGATCAAAATAGGCAGTTAGCTGCTTGATGGTTTCACGAATGATTTTTGAATGAGTCTCTCTCGAGTCAGTATCATTTTTTTGATCTGAAGACCAATCACATCTTAGTAAATGTTGATCATCCGCCACAAGCCTTAAAAAACCAACTGGCGTATGAATAACACTTTGATCATAAGCGACTGCATTTAACATAGAGCTTTCCTCTTTATTAGAGACTGTAAATTAGTTTAATGCATTTATAGGCGATTAAAATGCATGTGAAAAAGCTAAAGCTTCTCCTTTTTGATCAGATACAATTTTATCATCGGCATATTTCAGTACACCATTTACAAATGTCTTTTCAATATTTGAAGAGAAAACAGCCCCGTTAAAAGGTGTCCAACCACATTTGTATTTTGCCTTTGCATCTAATCTCATATTTTTCGCATTAAGATTAACCAGTACCAAATCAGCAAAATAGCCCTCTCGAATAAAACCTCTTTCTTTCACTTGATAGACAATTGCTGGTGCATGTGCTGTTTTTTGCACAATTTTTTCCAAAGTAAATACCCCTTTATGATAATGCTCTAAAAGAGATAAAAAGGCATCTTGCACCAATGGCAGCCCAGAGGGTGCTTTGAAATAACTCCCCGATTTTTCCGCCCAAGTATGTGGTGCATGGTCAGTTGCAATCACATCAATTACATTTTCATTCACCGCTTTAAGCAGTGCCAAGCGGTCAGATTCCTCTTTAACCGAAGGATTACATTTAATTAAAGCGCCATGTGTTTGATAGTCTTTCCTTGAGAAAAACAAATGATGCGCGCAAACTTCAGCAGTAATGCGTTTTTGATGTAATGGTAAATCTGTTTTAAACTGCGCCAATTCATCTTGTGTTGTAATATGTAAAACATGCAGCTTGCTGTTGAACTTTTTGGCTAATGCAACGGCTAAATTTGAGGATTTTAAACACGCTTCTCGAGAGCGAATCTCTGCATGTAAATCAAATGGCATATTCTCGCCATATTGCTCTTTATATCGCTTTTCATTCGCTGCAATCATTGGCGTGTCTTCACAGTGAGTTGCAATTAAGATTGGACAGTTCTCAAAAAAACCTTCCAATGTTTTTTGATTATCAACCAGCATATTGCCCGTTGAGGCGCCCATAAAGATTTTCACCCCACAAGCATCTGAGGGTTTTAAACGCTGTAACTCAGAGACATTATCATTGGTCGCACCAAGATAAAAGGCAAAATTAGCATGCGACTTTTGTGCACCCAGTGCTTTTTTATCATTTAACTTTTCAATTGTCACCGTAGGAGGCGTACAGTTGGGCATCTCCATATAAGAGGTGATCCCACCCATAACGGCAGCTTTTGACTCTGACTCAATATCTGCTTTATAGGTTAAACCTGGCTCACGAAAATGCACCTGATCATCGATCATCCCCGGGAAAAGATGTAAGCCTTCTGCATCGATAATTTCAGCATTTTCAACTGTTAAATCACTGCCGATTTTTTCAATTCTTCCGTTATTGATATAAACATCTGCTATAAATGTTTTTCCTTCATTTACAATCGTTGGGTTTTTAATCAAATAAGAGGACATGAGAGATTGCTTTGCACTATTTAATGTGTCTTTAGTATAACGCGTCGTTTATCAATTTGGCAGCACTTTAGCAATGATAAAAGAAAAAGCACCGTTTAAGACAGTGATATCCTAAAAAGTGCTTTGATCATGTTTTTAGTGACTTATCTGATTAATTGGTCAGATAAGAGCTTAATTTATTTGAAATATGCTTCCAAATCATCCGCGCCGCCGATGTGTTTACCTTCAATATAAATTTGAGGAACACTTTGCTGACCTGTTACTGCACGAAGTGAGCGAACAGATGCATTTTCACCAAGCACAATCTCTTCAAAAGAAATGTCTTTCTCAACCAAAAGCTTCTTCGCACGTGCACAGTGTGGACAACCTGGTTTTGTAAAGATTGTTACTTCTTTTGGTAACTCAGCAGAAGGCGCAATATGATTTAACATGGTATCAGCGTCAGATACTTTAAACGGATCGCCCGGCTCGTTTGGCTCGATAAACATTTTATCAATTTTGCCATCTTTCACAAGCATTGAGTAACGCCATGAACGCTTGCCAAACCCTAAATCTTCCTTATCAACTAAAAGACCCATTTTTTCATTGAATTCACCATTTCCATCAGGAATGAAATCAATATTCTCTGCTTTTTGATCTTTTTTCCACGCATTCATCACAAATGTGTCATTGACAGACATACAAACAATGCTATCAATGCCATGCTTTTTAAATACTGGGAAAAGCTCGTTATATCTTGGAACGTGCGATGATGAACAAGTTGGTGTAAATGCACCTGGCAATGAAAACAAAATAACATTTTTACCCTTGAAAACATCATCAGTTGAAACATCTTTCCACTTTCCATCTTCAATAACTTTAAAAACAACCTGAGGGACCATTTGACCTTCTAGATTTTTAAACATGTGTTTCTCCTATGTTTATGTTTAATTGAAACTATTTCACAGTCAGTTTCTCTGTGATGATGTTACTATAGCGCACTCTTTTTTCAAAGTTAAATATATTATTCTTTTGTTTTCAATAACTAATTCTTATTTAAATAACAGCCTCTTTAAAATGCTTTCGACAAACAGCTACATATCTATCATTCCCACCGATTTCCAATTGTTCTCCAGATTTAATGACCTCTCCTTTTTCATCTACCCGCACAACATGTGTTGCCTTTTTACCACAATGACAAATTGTCTTAATTTCTATCAGCTGATCTGCCCATGTTAAAAGGTACTTGCTGCCCTCAAACGGCTCTGACTGAAAGTCATTTCTAAGCCCATAAGCAAGTACAGGGATATTTAAATAATCAACGACATCACTTAACTCCAACACTTGTTTTTTGGTTAAGAACTGTGACTCGTCGACCAATACACAGTGAATAGCTCTTTTTGCTAATTCACGTTCAATAACGTGCTTTAAATTTGTCTTATCATCATAAAGTGTGGCCTCTGCACTGAGTCCTATGCGAGAGCTGATTTTACCAACTCCAAATCTGTCATCAAATTTCGGTGCCAATAAAAGCGTGTTCATGCCACGCTCACGGTAGTTATAATCAGACTGTAAAAGTGTTGTGCTTTTCCCTGCATTCATCGTTGAATAATAGAAATGTAATTTTGCCATATCATGGTTAAACTTTTTATGTTTCAGTGATTATATACTCATCATAAACGTTATTGCAGTAATGAAAGCAAATTATTATAAAGCGATGTATTTAAAAATGTATTGCGATACACTTAAATATCCTAGTCATATTAAGAGAGAAGGCACATATAATGTTAAATAAAATGCTCTCAGTAGGCGAGGTGGCCAAACGCGCACAGCTTGCCGTATCAGCCATTCATTACTATGAAGCTGAAGGATTAATTCACAGCATCAGAAATAATGCAAATCAGCGGCGCTTCTCTCGTGATGTATTAAGGCGCCTTGCCATCATTAGTGCCGCAAGGAATTTAGGTATTCCGCTTAAAACCATTAAAATGGCACTGTCAACACTGCCCCAAAATAAAACGCCAAGCATCAAAGATTGGGAAAGGCTTTCATATAGCTGGCAAAAAGAATTACAAAAACGAATTGATCGTTTAACTGCACTCAAAAACACCCTTGATAGCTGTATTGGCTGTGGCTGTCTTTCGCTTGATAAATGTCAACTTTTTAATAAGGACGATCATCTTGCCAATGCACCTCAAGCAAACAGGCTAACCGAGTAAGCGGGTTAACTTTAGCTAAACACTACTAGCCAATTTCAGCGATTATAGCTAACCTGTAAGATACCTTTATACAGATAACAGTACTATGATTAGGAAGTTATTTTATCTCTCACCCATTTTACTTATAGCGGGCTGTGCAACAACGCCCCCTAGCAATCCAACCAATGCCTGTGCCATCGCACAGCAATATCCAAGCTGGTATTATGATTCCTTAGATTCCTATAAAAAATGGGGCGTTCCCATCAGCGTTCAGTGGGCAATTATTCAAAAAGAGTCAAGCTTTCGCTCAGATGCAAAAACACCAATGCAATACGCTCTTGGATTTATTCCCACTGGAAGACAATCCACAGCCTATGGCTACGCGCAAGCACTTGATGGCACTTGGGATCATTATATTAAAGATACCGGACACAGCTGGGCAAGCAGAAGTAACTTTGCTGATGCGGTTGATTTTATTGGCTGGTATGGCGAAAGGGCGCATCGCGAGGCAGGCATTTCCAAATCAAACACTTATGCACTTTATCTTGCCTATCATCAAGGCATCGGGGGATACAAACGGGGTAGTTATAAGAACAACTCCTTTTTAATGAACTATGCAAAAGAAGCCCAACAAACTGCTTATCGCTATGCATCACAATTAAGAAACTGTAATATTCCCTCTGACAGCTGGTGGTAATAAATAGATTTAATTTGAAGTAACTTTAGCAATCAGACCACTTGTTGATGAATCGTAAGTGGCTTCCTTTTTATCTGATTGAATGCTCTTTAAGATCGGTTTTCCTAGCTCCTTACCTAGCTCAACACCCCATTGATCAAAGCTATTAATCCCCCAAATAACCCCTTGTGTAAATATCTTATGCTCATAAAGCGCTATTAGACTGCCAAGTGCTGAAGGAGTCAATTCATCCAATAAAATTGTATTACTTGGTTTATTGCCTTGAATCACCTTTTGAGGGGCAAGCTTATCAATGAGCGCTTGTTCATAACCTTCTTTTGCAAGCTCAAGGCGGACTTCCTTTTCAGTTTTGCCTTGCATCAATGCTTGAGATTGTGCAAAACAATTAGCCAACAATGCTTGATGATGATCTTGAAGCTGATGATAGCTTTTCTTAGCAATAATAAAATCAGATGGAATCATCACGGTGCCTTGATGTAGTAACTGATGAAAAGCATGCTGTCCATTGGTTCCAACACCTCCCCATAATACAACACCTGTTTGATCTTTTGAAAATTGGCCGTTTTTAAGTGTTGTTTTGCCGTTACTTTCCATATCTGCTTGCTGGAGATAATCCACCAAATAACAAAGCCTATCATCATAGGCTAAAATAGCTTGAGACTCTGTATGATGATAATTTGAATATAAGATTGCTAACAATGCCAAAATCACTGGCATATTTTGATCAAGCGGTGCTTCTGTAAAGTGCTGATCCATCTTGTATGCCCCTTGTAAAAGCGACATAAAATGATCAAAACCAACAGCAAAAGCAATCGGCATACCAATTGACGACCAAAGAGAATAGCGCCCGCCAACCCAATCCCACATGGCAAAGCAATTATCAAGATCAATCCCAAATGCCGCCACTTTATCAAGTGCACTTGACACTGCGACAAAGTGATTGGCGACAGCGCTTTCATCCTTATAATAATCAATAAGCCATTCTCTGGCCGTATTGGCATTCATCAATGTCTCTTGTGTGGTAAAAGATTTAGAGGCAATAATAAAGAGCGTTGTCTCTGGGTTCACTACACTTAATGCAGATAAAATTGAATCTGCATCAACATTCGAGACAAAGTGTACTTTTGTATGCTCTTGATGATATGGCTTTAACGCCTCACACACCATTTTTGGACCAAGGTCTGAACCACCAATACCAATATTGACAACATCCGTTATCACTTTGCCAGAAAAGCCGCGCCATTTTCCACTATGCACAGACTCAACAAGCTTTTGTACTCGCTTGCGCTCATGGGTGATTTCATTTTTGACATTCACACCATCAACAACAACTTCCTTCTTAGAAAAATCTCGAAGCGCAGTGTGCAGTACAGCACGATTCTCACTGGTATTAATTTTCTCTCCAGCAAACATCGCTTCTCGCATTGCCTCCACATTGGCATCTTTTGCTAATTGGATAAGGGCGCTTAGAATCTCGTCATTTATCCTATTTTTTGAAAAATCTAAAAATAGATTTTCAACTTGCAGTTGATAGCGATTAAAACGCTCTGGATCTGACAAGAATAAATCACGCATTGTGATATCACGGTATTTGTTCTCTAGTAATTGTTTAAGTGCCGATGCGTCAATAATACTCATATATTCCCCATATCTTTTGCTGCTAAGGTATCTAAATGCCACATTAGTCTACCTGAAGTTAGCTTAATTAGTTTTGCTGGATAGTCACTTGACGTGCTCACCTTTCCAAGCACGTTATGCACCATCTTTGCCTTATCTTCACCGGTAACCAGAAAGTCCACCTCTTTGGCATTATTAAGGACATTCAGCGTCAAGGTGATGCGAAGCTGACCCGTCACAGGATGCTTTGCCACATCCACCCACTTTTGTGAGCTTAATGTCTGTTCATTGACAAACAAAGAGGCTGTGTGACCATCAGCCCCCATGCCAAGCCAGATCCAATCAAATACTGGCAAACCATCCTCGCAAGGAACAACTCTTTTAATCTTTTGCACATATGAGATTGCGCTTTGCTCTGAGCTGCCTTCCATCACCATTGGATGCAAATTTTCCTCTGGAATATCAATATGATCAAACAAGAGCCTTTTTGCTTCACCAAAATTACTCTCACTACTTTCAACTTCAACCAGACGCTCATCAACCCACCAAAAGTGAAGTTTTGACCAGTTGATATGATAATGACTATTTAGTTGCAAAATACGTTTGAAAATATCCTTTGGTGTACTGCCACCAGAAAGCGCAATATGAACACTTTCTTTATTCGCACAAGTATACATCATTAACTTTGCTGTAATTGTATTTGCGATGGCCTCTTTATTTGGATAAACAGTATATAACAAACGATACTCCTTAATTATTTTTAAACTGTGAGGTGGGATTGCGCCACTGATGGCCTCGCTCACTTAGCATATTATCAGCCTCTTTTGGTCCGTTTGAGCCACTTGGGTAGGTATGAATCATCTCTTTACCATGTTTGCTTAAATATTGGACAATCGGATCAATAATATTCCAGCACGCCTCAACAGCATCATTTCTGGCAAAGAGTGTATTATCTCCTTGAAGCGCATCTAAAATCAAACGCTCATACGCTGCTGGCATCGTCTTTTGGGCAAAATCAGAGTAGTAAAAACCCATATCTACTTCATGTGTTTTAAACCCAGCACCCGGCTCTTTAACGGCAAAGCTAAGCTTTATCCCTTCATCTGGTTGAATACGAATAACCAACTGATTTTTAAATTTGGTTATTTTTTGAATTTGAGAGAAAAATGGATGTGGCGTTGCTTTAAAGTTAATCACCACTTCAGTCGCTCTTTGCTTCAAACGCTTCCCCGTTCTGACATAAAAAGGGACATCATGCCAACGCCAGTTATCGATAAAAAAGCGAATAGCGGCATAGGTTTCTGTTGTTGAATTCGCGGCAACACCCTCTTCATCTTTATAACTCCCTTTAATCTCCCCTTGAATGCATCCTGCCTCATACTGTGCAACCACCACATTCTCTTTAATGTCTTTGGCTGTTTTAAAGCGGCGAATTGATTGAAAGACTTTTAGTGTTTCGTTACGAATAGAGTAGGCATCCATTTTAGCCGGTGCTTCCATCGCAACAATCCCTAGAAGCTGCAATAAGTGATTTTGAATCATATCACGAATCGCGCCATTTTGATCATAATAGCCTGCACGCGATTCAAGACCAATTGCCTCATTGGCATAAATTTGCACATTTTCAATATGTGATGCATTCCAAAGTGGCTCAAAAATAGCATTCGCAAAACGAAATACCAGAAGGTTTTGTACTGTTTCTTTACCAAGATAATGATCAATACGAAACAACTGAGATTCATCAAAATACTGTAATAAATGTTTGTTTAACTTACAGGCACTTGTCTCATCAACACCAAAGGGCTTTTCAATAATAAGTCGCTTGTAGCCATCTGACTGCTCATTTAAACCCAGCTTGGCCAAATGAGAAGGAATCTCATAATATAAACTCGGAGGTGTTGATAGATAAAACAAAAGATTACTTTGAAGGTCATAGGCTTTTTTAATCGCATCAATTCTATCATTTAAAATCGCATAGCCTTTATCTTTATAAATATCGATCGCCTGATAAAACACCTGAGATAAGAACTCATCTATCTTGCTGCCATTTTCAGGATATTCAATAAGTAGCGATTCTTTCATTTTGGCCCGAAAATCATCATCTGAGAGCTTTGATCTTGCCACCCCTAAAATAAGGTTTTTTTCAGTTAAACTATTTTGTAAATACAAACTGAATATCGCTGGAAGCAACTTACGCGCCGTTAAATCCCCCGATGCGCCAAAAATAACAATAATACCACTTGATAGCTTATGCTGCATTACGCTCTTCTTTATGTTCGCTAATAGACGCCTAATTTATACCATTTTTTAGCACAGAGTTCATTAGGTTTTTAGTAATCAGAAAGCTCTTTTGGTTGTTGATGATTATTGATTTGATGGAAAAGTCGTCGCGACTTCAGCATTAGAAAATAAACGATCACGATTTGAGGTATGAATAGGAAAGCCATTATATCGACGCCACAGCTCATATCCAAGAGAGACCTGATTTAATAGCACCCAACCTCTAGCAGGCACACCTTGGCGCAAAAATCTACTTGATGGCCACATCTGACCTTTCTCTGGTGAAACAATAATCTTAAACAAATCTCCTCGTGCATCATTTGCTGGAGCGACAAATTTAACAATACCATCAAATGTACCAATCGCTAATTGTGGCCAACCACTAAATTGTATTGCCGGCCAGCCTTCAAATTGCAAACGCACCTTATCACCCACCCGAACAAGTGGAATATCATTTCCTGAAAGATAAAGCTCAACCGAACGTGAAGCCGTTGCTGGGATTAAACTCGCAATAACATCTCCAGATTTAACATAAACATCCCCAGAGCCTGTTCTTCGATTTAAAATCGTCCCAGACATCGGTGCTTTAATTTCCCTTGATTGCTGTTTGGCAATATTAATCTCAACAGTTGCAAGCTCCTTTTGCGCTTTACCCATTTCCTTTAACTTTTCAAAGTAAGCTTGCTCAGAGATTTCATAAGCACGCCTTGCACCAACACCTTTCTCTAATAGCACCTTATCGCGATCTATTTGCTTTTTAGCAAGTTGAGCACTTTTTTGCATAGCATCAACCTGAAGTGTTAAAGCCGCCTTTTTCTCCTGTAACAGCTTCAAATAACCCGGTGTAATATTCTCAACTGTCACCAAAGTTTGCCCCTTTTTAACATAACTTCCCTCTTCCACCTTCCATTGATTTAATACCCCTTCAATCGGTGCTGTTATAAGCTGAGCGCGATCAGTTGGTGAATAGGCAACAACTTGCCCTATCCCATAGACACTTTGCTGCCAAGGGACAAATAGCATTCCAACGACAAAAAACACAATACACAGAAGTGAAATCACCGCAACTTTAATAACATTCGGCGTTTTCTTTAGCAGCTTTTTTGATTTAAATTCATTGGTTATCATGATTTTTTACTCCACTTCTCGAGTAAACACAGATACAAGCTTATGACATGTGGTTGTGACGATGCATAGCCTTGCCTTTTCACCAATCAAATCAAATATTTTTTTGCGCTCAGCATCATCAATATCATCCAAAATGTGATCAATCCACAGTACATCAGGGGTAGCCAAGAGCGCACGAAGCAAGGTGATTTTAATTGCAACAGTTTCCTCTAATGGCAAAACACTTGTCAGGTTTGTCTCTAACGCATTCTCCAACGAACCAATAAAGCCATCTAATAAAAAAGCTTTACAATAATCCATCAGCTCTTCATGAGATACATTATTTGGGTTATTTAATAGCAAATTATGCAACAGACTTTCAGGCAATATTTCACTTTTGTTTACCACCAAAATCCTCGCGCTAAAAAAGTGCTCATAATCTTTTTTGGGAACACACACTCCGTTTGCCTCAATGCTAAACATATTGCTCTTATGCGCTGAGTCCAACAACCCTGTTAGAAACTCTGATAAAATCATCTTAGTTTGATCATAGACAACTAGTGGTTTATTTTCCCTAAGCGCAAAGCCTGCATTTTGTGATGAGACAGATGACAGCGTGCAATTTAATGTTTTCAATGGCATATTGTTTCGCTCTGTCGCTTTATTCATTGTCAGTTCATGCGGCATTACTTGGGAGACTTTCGAGCTTGCTGCCAAAGTGTCATAGTAATCTCGTAAGTAATTACCAAGTTTAATAAACCCAAGTAAAATACCATTCACCAATAATTCAGCGGCCACCAGCTGACCTAAAGATAACTGATTTTGAATGACAAGATACCCGCCAAGACCCAACAAAAAAGCATTGGCAAGAACATAAATAAGACCAATGCCAAAATAATGTTTCATTAATGCAGTAAAGCTCTTTTGGCGCATCTGGATATAGTGCCCAAGTTTCGTATCAATCTGATCTTTTATATATTGATCACTCACATAACTCACAGATAACATGGGTGAGGCGATAATACTCTCTAGCGACTGAGCAATCTCATGTTTTGCTGTGCACTCTTTTGCTGAAGCTTTCTTAGCATTTTTATAAGGCAGGTAAATAACCAGTACCATGCATAACAATAAAATAATATCAAAAATAAGTAAAAATGGATGATAAAATGCCAAAAGAATCATGCTTAAGAGGGACTGAATAATAGTCTCAAGCAAAATCACAAAAATAACAACCAACATCTTTTGTAGGGTAATTACTTCGAAAAAATGATTGGCATAATCTAGATGCTTTCCACGATTTCTCACCAAAACCAATGGTGTTTTTAGATAATTAACAAATGAGATACTCATATTAAACACTAATCGTTGCTGCAAATTTTCAACTACAACTCGATTTAACAGCGTCAAGAGTACCGCCACACTTAAAAGTACAAACAATATCACAGCGAGAATAATAACTGGCAAGACAACACCATAGGCAACAACATTAATCACCGTTTGTGTTATCACCGGCACAGCCAGCATTAAAAGGCTAATAAAGGCCGTATAAATAAAAATAACAAAATAAGTGCTTTTGCGAATTGCAAAAAACCGAAGGGTTTGTTTAAAACTATTTGCTGCCATTACCCATGTGCCTTTTTTAGCGATCTTTTTCTATTATAGCCGATGGGAAAGGTTAAAACGCCCGTATTGAGTACCTACATGAATCAGAACAAGAATTACATAGTCACTTTACAAGTCAAAGATGGCAAACAAACTTTAGACATTAAACGAAAGTAAAAAATCAAGAAAATCTTAATTAACCTTAGCTCTTATAGACAATCACAGAGCGAATGGCTTTTCCTTGATGCATCAAATCAAACGCCTCGTTGATCTTCTCAAGTGGAAGCGTATTGGTGACCATCTCATCAATTTTAATTTTACCCTTTAAGTATTGCTCAACATACTCTGGAAGCTCACTTCTTCCCTTGACACCACCAAATGCACTTCCTCTCCATACGCGTCCAGTCACTAACTGAAAAGGTCTGGTAGATATTTCTTGTCCCGCACCTGCAACGCCAATAATCACCGATTCACCCCAACCTTTATGACAACATTCTAATGCTGATCGCATTGTTGAGGTATTACCAATACATTCAAAAGAGTAGTCCACCCCACCATCTGTTAGATCGACAATAACATCCTGAATGGCATCATCATAGTCCCTGGGGTTAATGCATCGAGTCGCACCTAATGCTTTTGCCATTTCAAACTTATCTTCATTAATATCAATGGCGATAATCTCTTTGGCCTTTGCCATTACAGCCCCCTGTATCACCGAAAGCCCAATGCCTCCAAGGCCAAATACTGCGACACTTGAATCTGGTTCAACTTTGGCCGTGTTTAAAACCGCACCAATTCCAGTGGTAATGCCACAACCTAAAAGACACACTTTATCCAAAGGTGCAGCCTTATTGATTTTAGTCAATGCAATTTCTGGCAGCACGCTATACTCTGAAAAAGTTGACGTCCCCATGTAATGATAAATAGGTTTTCCTTCTATTGAAAAGCGACTTGTGCCATCTGGCATAAGCCCTTTACCTTGTGTTTGACGAATGGCTTGGCACAGGTTTGTTTTGCCTGAAAGACAAAATTTACACTTTTTACACTCTGGCGTGTAAAGTGGAATGACATGATCACCAACAGATACTGATCTCACGCCACTGCCAATAGCTTCAACAACACCAGCACCTTCATGGCCTAATATTGCAGGGAATATCCCTTCTGGATCTTCACCAGATAACGTAAATGCATCAGTATGGCAAACGCCTGTTGCAACCATTCTTACCAAAACTTCACCTTCTTTTGGTGGCGCAACATCCACTGTTTCAATGCTAAGAGGCTTGCCAGCACCCCATGCAACGGCTGCTCTAGATTTAATCATTTTACGCTCTCCAATCAGTTTAAGTCGTTTTAAGTTCCACTATTAACAGAGGATTAATACCATCTTCATTAAGACAATTTAGAGATATTTGCCACTTGTGAAAAAAGCTGCTCAAGCTTGTACAACAGCGCCAGACGATTGTTTTTCAATGTGTCATCCTCAGAGAACACCATCACCGCATCAAAAAAATCGCTCACCGGCTGATCAAGCGTACTTAAGCTATCAAGCGCTTTCACATAATCTTGTGCTTTCAGTGAGATTTCAAGCTTTCTTTCAACCTCAAGCATACTCTGATACAGCTCAAGCTCTTCATCTTGCTTCAATAAGCGCTTATCAATTGATAACGCTTCAAGGTTGTCCGCTTTGGCCAAGATGTTCGCAACACGCTTATTGCTTTGAATCAGTGCAGCGGCAGGTTTAGATTTTGCAAACACCTCCACAGCGCTTATTCGCTGATCAAAATCGGCAATATCAGCATAATCAACACTGGCCACAGATTCAAAAACCTCTGAACTCACGCCTTCATCTTTATAGATATACTTCAAGCGATCCATTAAAAACTGTGTCAAGGGTGAGATAACAGGCGCATTTAGCGCACTGTCTTTATAGGCATGAGATCCGATATCAAATAGATTCTTTAATGGAAGATGGATTTTACCCTCTTTCAAAATTCTTAACACGCCAATTGCTGCACGCCTTAATGCAAAAGGGTCCTTATCACCTGTAGGCTTTTGACCAATCCCAAATATCCCAACCAACGTATCTAACTTCTCCGCCAAAGCAACTGTCTTAGCAAGCGGGCTCTCAGGCAAAGCATCTCCTGCAAACTTTGGCCAATATTGCTGTTCAATACTCTCACAGATAAGATCATCTTTACCATGTGATCTTGCATAATACTTCCCAATAACACCCTGTAAATCAGTAAATTCAAAGACCATATCACTCATCAAATCTGCTTTAGATAAAAAGCCTGCCTCATACGCCATATTTTCATCGACAAGCGTATATGCTGAGAGGGCCTTTGCATTTTCAGCAATTCTGACAGATCGCTCATACATACTGCCAAGGGCTTTTTGAAACGTCACAGATTTTAATTTCTCAACATAGTACTCAAGTGGGTTTTTTATATCATTGTCATAAAAGAAAGCGGCATCAGATAACCTTGCTGCCATCACTTTATTATTACCACTTATTACTGTTTGCGGATGCTTACTGTTGATATTACTGACTGTAATAAATTGATGGGTTAATTTGCCCTTTTCATCTGTCATTGCAAAGCACTTTTGATGCTCTTGCATCGCGGAGATTAATGCCTCTTGTGGTACGCGTAAAAAACGCGCATCAAATTGACAGCAAAGTGCCATTGGCCACTCTATAATAGCATTGACCTCATCAACAAGCGACGCATCTAAAACTACATTTAATCTTTTGTCAGTTGAAATTGCCTTAATTTGCTCAAGCATTTTTTCCTTTCGCTCATCCCAATCAGCTAACACATGTCCTTTTGTTTTTAACACATCAAAGTATTGATCGGCTGAGGAAATCTCAACCTTCTCTGGACTATGAAAGCGATGCCCATAACTAAAATTATTACTTTTACGGCCATATGCTTCAATATCAAGCACCTTATCGCCAAATAAACACATGATCCAGTGGACTGGGCGCACAAACTGAAAGTCATGACTCCCCCAACGCATCATTTTAGGCACAGGCAATTTTTTAAGCGCAGCTAGAATAATCTCAGGTAATAACTCACGTGTTTTTTGCCCTTTTTGATCAATTTGGTAAAAAAGACGCTTGCCTTTTTTATGCTCAATAACTTGCAATTTCTCAAAATCCACCCCACATGCATTTGCAAACCCAATTGCTGCTTTTGTGGGATTTCCATCAGCATCATATGCTTTGTCTATAAATGGACCTTCTCTGTCAATTAGCTTATCTTTTTGCTCTACTGCCACGTTGTTTAAAATAAAACCAATTCGCCTTGGCGCAGCAATCATCTTCCCATCACCGTAAGAAACCTCATTCTCATCAAGCGCTTTTTTCACTGAATTGATCAAGCTCTCAGCAAGTGTTTTTAGTGCTTTTGGGGGAAGCTCTTCTGTTCCTAGTTCGAATAGTAAATTTTCAGTTTGTGACATTTTATTTTTCTTTGTACACTCTTATTGAGTGATTATTCTACCGATTATCAAAAAGTAAAAAAAGAGAAAAAGTAACATCTAACTTGAGTTAATGAAAAACCTATGTATATCGACAGCCATTGCCACTTAGATTTTGATGTATTCACCCCCTCAAGAAAGGCACTTATTCAAACGGCTTTAGCGGCGAATATCACCCATTTTATTAACCCTGCTGTCAGCTTTGCTAATTGGCATAAGGTAATTGAATTATCACAAGCTTTTCCTTTTATTATCCCAGCCCTTGGACTACATCCTGTATTTTGTAGTGAGCATACTTTGGATCACCTACCTGAACTCTCAAAGTGGGTAACTGCAAACAACATCAAATTTGTTGGTGAAATAGGTCTTGATAAACGCTATAAAGATAACTATGAAAGTCAGTTATTGTTCTTTGAGGCGCAAATTAAAATTGCCAATAAGCTGAAGAAACCTGTTATCATTCATGCCGTGAAATCACACCATGATATTATTGGCATAATAAAAAAAGAGAACTTTAAACACGGTGGCATCATTCATGCATTTAATGCCAATGAAACCATCGCTAACACTTATACTGACCTTGGATTTAAACTGGGTATCGGAAGTATTTTATACCATCCAAGCTCAACACTTAGAAAGATCATTCACACCTTAGATCTAGACTCACTTGTGCTTGAAACAGACAGCCCTGATATGGCGCCACCGAATTGGGACACAAAACTAAATACACCCCTGTCTATTATCCCAACCTGCCAACTTCTTGCAGATATTCTCAAAAAGCCTGCAAATGAAATTCAATCTATCTTCTACAGAAACACACTTAAGCTCTGTGAATTATAGTACTAGAAATATACACCTTTTGCATAAGGACGATCGCTTTTCTTAATAGATCATGGAGATATGCCATCGTGCTTTCTCAAAGTATGCATTTTTATCCGATTTTTGCGATAGCTGAAATATCATTTATCTATACCGCAATTTCTTTCTCACAACTAATCTTACAAAACACTCTCCTTGAGAATGAATGAATATGGAGGCATTATGCAAAACTTACAACAAAAACAACGTGCTCAGGCAAGGGTAATAACTGATAATCAAAATGCGGTTATTTACCGAGTCTCTCTTCTAAGCCTCCTTCTTAGCGTATGTGTCGCAGTGATCCTTATATAACCTCTACACTCCTGATTGGGAAATCTGCATGCTTACGTCCTTCCTTGCAAAGCTGCTCTAGGTAATGGTTTTGCAAGGTTAATTTTCTATGTATCAGAATTGTTACATACTGATACACACTTGAAACAGCTTTTTCTGTTAAAGAATTATACAATTACAAGTGTCGAAACAATCTCATCCAACCAAAAGGAGATGATTATGAAAAAAGCAAAAAATAGCACATGGAAAAAAATGGTGGTTGAATATCGTGAATTTTGCAAGCTACAAGCTAAAGTTGTAGACTACCTGTAGCTTAAGACCAACGCATTTAAGCGTTTCCCTCGAACAGTCCGTGGTGTTTGCGTTTTACCACCCTCCCCCCCTTAAATGACTAAGCGCAAACATGTAGCGCGGGCTGCTCACCCATTTCTAAGCAGCCTTTTGGCTGCTTTTTTATTTTGCAACTTTGCGTATGAACGTAAAACAAACAATTTGCAAATTCCACTAAATCTCGCCACAATACTCATCAGTAAATGAATATAACCCTAAATAATATGAGTACAAAAATCATTGTCGGCGTCTCTGGCGGCGTTGACTCTTCAGTATCTGCATTACTATTACAACAACAAGGTTTTGACGTCACTGGCGTGTTTATGAAAAACTGGGAAGAAGATGATAGTGATGAATATTGCTCGAGTGAAGAAGATATAAAAGATGCAAGCCACATTTGTGAACAAATTGGCATCCCTTTTCAAAAGATTAACTTTGCCGCTGAGTATTGGGACTATGTATTTGAATATTTCTTGGAGGAATATAAGGCTGGGCGCACGCCTAACCCAGATATTCTTTGCAATAAAGAAATCAAATTCAAAGCATTTTTAGACTATGCCAAATGGCTTGGTGGTGAGTATATTGCCACAGGGCATTATGCTAGAAAGCGCACTTTGGATAGTGGAGAGTGTCAATTACTCAAAGGCAAAGATCATAACAAAGATCAATCCTACTTTTTGCATGCCCTCACACAAGATCAGCTTCGTTTTGCCCTTTTTCCTCTAGGTGAACTAGCCAAACCCACTGTTAGGGAAATTGCAAAAGCACATAACCTTAGCACACACAGTAAAAAAGACAGCACAGGCATTTGTTTTATTGGTGAGCGCAAGTTCAAATCCTTTCTATCACAATATTTACCGGCAAAAAGAGGTGAAATTCACGATGAAAATGGCATTAAAATTGGCATGCATGATGGGCTTATGTACTACACTATTGGCCAGCGTCAAGGCTTAGGCATAGGTGGCGTTAAAAATCGCCCTGAAATTCCTTGGTTTGCGGCAGAGAAAGATCTTCAAAACAATGTGCTTATTGCAGTTCAAGGACATGATCACCCTCTACTTTTAAAGCAATCACTCTATGCCATTAACCTCAACTGGATTAGTGGCAAAGCGCCAAATCAGGCATTTCATTGCAATGCAAAAACGCGCTATCGCCAAGCAGATCAAGCTTGCTTTGTACAAATAGATGATGAAGGTAATGCACAGGTTGAGTTTGATACGCCACAACGCGCAATCACACCTGGGCAATCTGTTGTCTTTTATCAGGATGAAATATGTTTAGGTGGTGGGATTATTACTTAATAGGTAGGTTTTGATTTCAGCTAGATTATTCGTTCTCTTTCATTAACTTTTTGTATTTCTTCTCGATCATCCCACGCTTAAGCGGTGATAAATGGTCAAAATAAGTAATGCCATTTAAATGATCCAACTCATGCTGAATACAGCGACCAAGATAGCCATCAGACTCAAGCTCATACTCATTACCAAACTCATCTAAAGCGCGCATTTTCACCCACTTGGCACGTTTCACCTTGGCTGAAACACCCGGGAAAGATAGGCAGCCTTCCTCTTCAATAATCTCCCCTTTTTTCTCAATAATCTCAGGGTTAATTGCAATGATGCGCTGATCTTTTTCTTCCGAGCCATCCATAATAAAAAGACGCATATTAAGCCCAACTTGCGTTGCTGCCAAACCACCACCATGATCATCATACATTGTCTCAAACATATCTTCGATTGTCTGTCTTAATGCATCATCAATTTTCTCTTTTGCCACAGGATCTGCCACTTTTTTTAAAAATGGATGTGGGTATTTTAATATTTCCAACTTTGCCATAATCTCATCTATTCTCACTATTTATTGACTCAACAAGTACATATTTTAACTTGGTTTAAAACGAGAATATCTTAACCGATTGCATATTAATTTGCAAAAACCTGCTCAACGGATAAATAAAGCGCTGAAAAGCCGATAGAGTTTCCCATAAGGAGGATAAAGCATTTTAGCTGGATTAACCCTCCCTCGCTGACAGACACTTTTTGCATTTGAAAAACATTTAAATCCTTCTTTAGCATGATAGCGCCCCATCCCTGAGCTCCCGATGCCACCAAATGGCAAATCATTTTGCGCAATATGCACCATCACATCATTAATACACATTCCACCACTTTGTGCATTCATTAAGAAGTATTGTTGCACTTCATAATTATTACTGTAAAGATATAATGCCAATGGTGCGGGGTATGATTTGATCTTTGCTAACACATCTGCCTGATTTTGATAGCTAATAATCGGCAAAATAGGCGCAAAGATTTCCCTTTGCATGAACATCGAATCTTCAGGAGGGTTAACGACCAAGGTCAATGGCAGCCTTTTTACCTCTGAAGCGCGACTAAAGCTCTCGCCTGAATACACCTGTATATTTTTCTTTTTCAGAAGTAAAAGCTCTTCACACAAATCATTAAAATAGCGCGGAGACAGCAAGCTTGTCACCGTTTTTTCACCCTCTTGATACATTAATTGAAAGGCACTTATCAGCTTATTAACCAGCTCTTCTAATTGTGATTCATGTACCATGAGATAATCTGGCGCTATACAGGTTTGCCCTGCATTTAAACACTTATTAAATACAATCGTTTTTGCTAATTTTGAAATTGGGTAGCCCTGATCAATTACAAGGGGGGATTTTCCGCCTAACTCCAAAGTAACAGGCGTGAGATTATTGGCTGCCTCACGCATCACCTTTTTGCCTACTTCAGTTGACCCAGTAAACAATAAATGATTAAAAGGAAGCGCAGAAAAATCACGTGCAAATTGAGCATCGCCATTTAAAACAGCCACCTTTGATAATGGGTAAATGCTTTGAGTGATCTTTGTGATAAGCTTAGAGGTGCAGGGAGTATACTCTGAGCTTTTAATCATCACACGGTTCCCAGCAATTAAGGCATAGATCATAGGTGAAATCGCCAGTAAAAAAGGATAATTCCATGGCACCATAATACCAATCACACCAAGTGGTTGATAAAAGACATAGTTTTTAGCTGGCCAAAAAATAAAGCTTCGTTTTCTTTTTTCCTTTTTAAGCCACTTTTTTGCATTTTTAAGAACATAATCAATGGTTTTGATCACTTGGAAAATCTCAGCCAACATCGTCTCATTGGCTGAGCGATAACCAAAATCTTGGCTAATTGCCTGAATAATATCATCTTTATGTTTCAGTATCTGCACGCGCAGAGCGAATAATGCACTTTTCCTTTCTCTGAGTGTCGGGTAAGGCGCTATCTCAAAGGCTTGTTTTTGCAGCTGATATATCTTGGTAAGTTTATTTTCCAAAGTCATATAAATGCTTTTTGATACTAATAGTTAAGTATATCCTGCTTTAGTTTAATCTGCATTAAAAATTACCCTTGCTTTTTATACCACCCGCAAACCATTTTACCCTATTTCTGCCATTGAATTTCTTGTTCTTTTGAGTCATTAGATATTGCTAATAGTCCCAGCTATTACCTGCAATCCAATGACTCAAAACTATCAAAAACTTCTTCAACATTAAACACCGTAAAATGATTCGAGAGTGGTATAGTCTCTCTTTAGATTAGAACTAAAACAGCCATGAATAGGTAACATTGACACCTAAAGCATCCTGATCTTCAACACCATACTGCTGTATCACAGGAGAGCCTTTATATGCTAAATAATCTAATGATGTGACCCATTTGTAGTTTTTCGATGGCTGATAACCAAACACCAAACCTAAACGTGGCGCAATCGTAATATTCGGATCACCTGTTTTTTGCAACATACCTGACTTTGAGAGATTTGATTTCACAATATTTGCCACCACATGCGCACCATAAAAAACTCCAGCATCATTCTTATAAACGCCAGAGAAATAAACTGGCGCACTATACAAATCAACTTCCGTCTGACTTTTATTCATATGGTTATAGGAAGTGTTAATGACCTGTGGTTCATAATTAGCCGCTTTACCAACACTCACGCCAAATCCTGTCTCTGGTGCACTTGAGGGCTTTTGTAATGTTCTGCTGATCAGGCTCTCATTATTTTTATTAGTTGGTGCTAACATCAGCGCAGTATTTGATAGATAGTCATCTTTTTGGACAGAGAATAAAACAGGGGTCATAATAAGTGGTGAAGCGTCTTTATCATCTGCATTGACAGTAGAAAACGAAGCAAAAATCATTTGAATAGACAGCACCACACACAAAACTGTGCTAAATAATCTATATCGCATTGTCAACATTTGCATCTTTTCAATCCGCCCCTCAGCGTAGTATACCTTATTTTATTATCAGGTGCCTCATACCAATATGGCAAAGCACCGTACTCAATCTAATTAGTTTGATTCAACATACTAAAAAAATTTTATGCATAGTACTATAAATCTTAAAAAAGATCAATATTTGATCAGCCATGTTGAGAAATGAGCGATTCAACCCTTACACATTAATAGATGGTTACAATTTGGAGTTAACGTCGCCTAAAACGATGAAATAAGCAAAGAGGCCTTCCAGATCTCAAGAAATAAAAGCTCTGACTCACTTCATCTACTACAGAATACAGCGACTTAACTTTTGTATTCTTCTCCACTATATGCTTTTGACTCTATGTACGCCTTCGGGTATGACCTACACTTTGGCGCTAACATCACGGCGCTTGACATATTCAAGACAAAACTACTCGCTACTACTCGGCCTCGCATTTCGCTCTCCCTGTCTCCCATTCGGCTCTCCTTGTCTCACAGCGTTGGTATTTGATAATGCATTAAAGCGATAAATCTCTTTTGCGGACCATCTTTCCACTGAGTTCAACCGAAAGCGATCATTTGTCCCATGATTTTGTATTTTATAGGTACCTTCTACGCATGGTTTCTCTTGAGTGATTGTTAATATACCTGAATCCCACATTTTACTGTCGCGATTAAAGTCTCCTAAGTCAAATGAAAACGTGTACATATCATCCTCAAGAAGCCCATGATCTTTATATACTGCACAAATTTTAATGACCGGATTAAATCCAAGATACATCCAATCTTTATAAATGTCTCCATAATTAGGATTATCTAACGTAAAAGACATTATTTCATAATTATTAGTTGTGGTAATAACAAATTTCTCCACATTTGAACTAGAGGCAAAAACAACGCCACTACATATTGTTGTTACTAGAATTATCCTCGGTAATAATTTTTTCATTCTATTGCCCTCTTAATTTTTGGTTAAATTGAAACCCCATAGAGTCAAGTAGATTGAATTGTCGCTCCCCTAAAGCAAGATAACAAAAACAACTCAAAATAGAAAGCTTATGAGTCACTATATTTACAACTTCCCCTATTGCCACGAGCTCCATCCAGATCAATAAAAGATCAAGTCAGCTTGGCAGCAAAAAATAGTGCACATTTTTTCATTTTTTTAGGTCTTAAGAGTTGACTTATATCTCGAAATCTATAGAATTCATTTCTGTCGCCGACATGGCTCAACTGGTAGAGCAGCCGACTTGTAATCGGCAGGTTCCGGGTTCAAGTCCTGGTGTCGGCACCATAAAGCGGAGTGGTAGTTCAGCTGGTTAGAATACCTGCCTGTCACGCAGGGGGTCGCGGGTTCGAATCCCGTCCATTCCGCCATAAAGGTTTCCCATAATTTTTCATAGCAGTATTTAAAGATCTAACATATTTTCAATCAGTTTACTTAGACATATATTTGTGTATACGATTTGATTAACTCAAATATTGCTTGCCATCTTTCCCCATTAGCCAAACACTACTAACTTGGTTAGCCTGTATTGACAAGTATGAATCAACATCAACTTTGCATGCCATATTAATATTGATTTTTTCTTTTGCACGCCACTTTTTGTGCCAAAGCTTTTTATCTTGCTTTTCACTTTCACACATAGTGTGTCCAATAATAGGTGTTTTGCGATAACTGTTACTCATAACATCACTACAAAGTTTTAAATTGGAAATCCAGCTTAAAGCCACAGGCCTTGGCGTATTTATCTACCGTGCTCACTTTTGGATGCGTCCCCAGCTTCTCCATTCTACACACATTGCTTTTAGTTGTTCCCATTTTTACTGCTATTTGCTCTTGAGTCAGGCCTGATTTTTTCCTGATATTTATCAGCTTATTAATTAATTCAAACTCACTCTCAAGATGATCATACTCTTGTTTAACTGATTTGTTTTCAAAAGCCTTAGCTTTCAATTGTTTAAGATTCATGCTCAATATCCTTCATACGTTTTAATGCTAAATCAATTTCTTTTTGTGGTGTTTTTTGTGTTTTCTTAATGAATACATTTAAAACAACTATTTTCCTACCATTAGCATAGCAAAAGATCCCTCTAGCAATGCCTTCTAAAGCTTTTGCCCTTAACTCAAAAAGACCATCTTGCAAAGCCTTGGTATGAGGTTCTCTCAAATTGGTTCCGTGTATTTCAACTAAATCAAATAACCTCAACATTTTTGCTTGTAGCTTATTTGGAAGGTTTAAAATGTCACTTTCAACACCTTTATAAAACTCGACAGTCCAATTCATTACATCTTGTCTTTAACTTGGAAAGTTATCTTATATGATAACACTTAATGCGAAATTATCAATGTCTTGACAGAAAATGATTTTTCTCATGTGTGAAAGAAATTTATACAATCTTCTCCACATGAATGCCAACTAAAGAGGCGCTTTCCATATATGGATATTTCCCATATTGCTTTGAAGCAAGATAATCCTCAAGTGGCATAGAGAATGTCCTATTACATGTAGTAGGCTTACCAGATAGCTTATTTTTAACAGGAATAAAACCGCTTGGTACCTTAGTGTTATCAGTGCAAGCATAGCGCTCTTCACCTACTTTTTTTGAATAGATGTAATCATTTGGGTAAGCATTACTTGCCGCCAGCAGCATCACTTTTTCACAACTACCCTTGTTACATTTAACCGGTTTGACTGTACATATTTTTTCACCTAATTGATTATAATCACAGTTGATTGCTTGATAGATAATCTCACCTTTTTTAAAGCGCTTTTTATACAACACACCCATATGTGAGATAAGGATATTCGAGCCAATAATCTCATTAATTGGCTTATCACCAATCATCCATTTACTATCCTCTCGCACAAACTCAACAACCGATGGGGTAATCAATTTGTTGATAAGAACCTCATTTGCCTGATAACCGTCTGCTGTTTTCTTTACTAACGCCTCTTTGGGGATAAAGGGGAAATTATTGATGGTGATAGGATCAAAGCCATCAGCATAACCATTTGTAAATTTTGCGATAATGCTTGGCGCACTTTTTTCATTTTGCGGTAACACTCTGATATTACTTTTTAGATTCTGAGGCTCCACCTTAATCTCAAACCAGCTTTTGTGATCGATAACTTTTTGTGGCAAATGAGCCACATAATTTGAAAAGGGGCCGAAGCTCGTTACATCTTTTAACACTCTTGATGCTTGATTCACACGATTAAAATCACTGCTAGTGAAATTATTGCGATTCAAAAAGCTCATAGTATCACTTTGATCATAAGCACCATAGCTGATCTGACGCAAGTTTTGTTTAAATTCAGCGATATTACCTGACTGGTTCAATGCTAACAAATCTTGCACCAACGTCACACAATCAAGTCCATCTAAACGATAAGGCAAATCTTGCTGTATTTTAGTGCAATGTGCTGATTGACAGCGTCCCTCACCAATAGCGCCACTATAGATATACGGCGCATTTAACTGCTCAAAGAACTGAATGCTTGTAGCAAGATCTCGATGGTGTTTTGTAAAGTAGCTTTCCAAGAGTTGATTGCTTGCAGTTAAAACCCCCTGATAATCATAGTCAATAACGCTGTAGTTTTGCTCTATCTCTGAGGCTAATAGCATGTTTCCCACTTTTGATTGCAAATTATAGCCCGGAATATAACTATCCTCTCCTTCAAGTGCATTTGCAAAATGCGGGGTCATGACGATCGCACCCAACAGTCCAACACCAAACCCTTGCAGTAATGTTCTCACAAACCTCCTCCTTGTTATATTTCAACATTTAGTAAAATAAATTAACTCCATTATGTTCCTTCAATATAATGAATCAAGCTCTACCAGCATGTTTTGACATGCTAACAGCTACCATTGCCAGCACTCATCCATTAGAGGGATTCAACACAGACATACAACTGCAATCAAAGTGCTGACAACTGTTAATGGTACAGTATGTTTTCGTGATTTTGAAATCACTGAAATAAAAACGCCATTGTTATTATTTGTTATTTTTACTTATCTTCCTTCATTTTTATCTATTTTGATCACTTATTACTCACTGGTACAATCAACTTTAAATAATAAACAAACATATTCAAGAGTCTATCCATGTTTACACAAATGATTAAAAAACTAATGCCACTCATGGTTTGCATTACGCTTCTTGGAAATGCTTATGCAAAGTCAGTAACCTTTACTCGTTACTATGACCCGAATGCTGCATATGGGGTCTCTTATAGCAGTAACATTTCATCAGGCTCCGTATATGCCATGTATACTAACGCCAGCACAGGTCAAGTCCTTAATGATGACACCATGACTAGCGCTATAGCATCAAGCTCTGCAGATACACATCACGAGGACTACAATAATGTCGGCAGTGTCTTTAGGAGGATGAAGCTTGAGCTTATAGATGAAGACACCAATGCTAGATTACCTATATATCTGCAAATGTCCGCAAGCAGACAATGTGGTGATTGCTGGGGGTATGGAACAACCTACGCAAATAATACAAACGGCTGGAATGCTACTCCTAATTCGCCAAAGTTTTTACTTGCTCCCACAGAAATCACTGGTATAGAGAAATTTGCCGGCAGCTACTCTGGCTCATTTCATTTTTCTACCCATAAAACTATTGATGGCTCTCACATAGACACATTAAGCTTAAATTTTGATTTTACTGTCCCGCTTGAGTATAGTTTCACAGTTGCCTCATCAGACTTACAGCTAAAGCCGACTAACCCATCAAAACCACTCACTGAACCTTATGCTGCTAAAACCTACATTCAACACACATCCAATGCGCCCATAGCCATTGACTATGAAGTGACTCTACAGTGCCCTAATGTAGATGAACAAAATAATAACTGTCAGCTAGAAGAACGAATCAGTCAAACCCGGTGGACTTACCATGTGTTTGTGAATAATGAAGAATTAGCTGTAAGTAATACCCCAGTAACGCTAAAGGCTATACCAAACCAATTTAACATCCCCTTACAAATAACAACAGATAACGCCCCCCATGCAGGTGAATATCATGGACAGTTCACCCTTACATTTAATGCAGTATGGCAATAATGCTTTTGTCTTTGCCTTTTGTCAGCAATGCCAACTTGTGTCAGCAGAGATTTAGCGCATCAAGTGCAAATGAAAAATATGTGACCGATATCACTCACACTCCAACGCATGGATCATTGATACCATAATTTTACAGCTGCTTAGCATTAACCTCAATAAATGACTTACTAATAAAATCCAAATTTAATCCCAATCAGCATCAAACACAACAGTAAACTGGCCAGAATAACTCCCTGACTCTTTTCCATAAGGCATTTTTGCATTCACGCCAAGGTTAAAACTATCCTGCGGGTTTAAAGTTATTTTTAGCTTATCATCAGGGAAAATAGCTTGACCAATAATATCAACCAAGTATTGCCAATAATCCAAATTACTGTCATGGGTTAATGCACACCTGTTATTAACCAAATACCCACATTGTAATTGTGCTGTAATCTCCAAAGGCACCGGTGAATTAGATAAAAAGTCAACCCTTGTACTGGCACGATAATGCTCATTAGATTCATTCAACTGCAATGCATATTCTGCGCTGAAAAACTCATTATTAATGGCACAGCCAATTTAAAATTGACGAGAATGTAACCCGCAGTTTGGGTGTTTCCTCCATTAGCAATTACTGGCATTGATATATTGCCAAGATATAGCCCCGCTACTTTATCTTGGTTTTCAGAGCTTAGCACTCTAAAATAATACCGAGTTTCATCTCCCTACTCTGCACTATGAAACTTATCACCATTATTAGGTTTTGTATACTTTGTTGTATTCTGAGCAAATAGCGTCTTCATAAACTGCACTTCAAACTCTTCTGTACTCCCTCTTTGCCTATCCTCCAAACGTATCGTAGCTCTCCCTATTGCTCCATTGCCCCATTTTTTATGGTAATCCCAAGCATCATCATATCTATTTTGCATTGTACTAGACAATACATTATTTGAAAGTGCTATTAACGAATGTCCTCCCCCCAATGTATCCTGTCTCAGCTTCTATTATGTACTGCCAGTCTTGACTCTGCTTTTCTGTGTCAAAGGCTGTTATGTTAACTATCTCCGTTTCAGCATATACTAAAGCTGAAAACAAAAAGCCCTTTAGTAAAGTGATGGCCATAAGAGTATACTTTTGCACTTTTCTCATCTTAGACCTCCCATCAACCAGTGGATACCTACCACATGGCATTAAAATTTAATGTCATTTGCCCTTCATGCTGCCCAGAGTCAGGCGGATTTTTAGCCACAATATTTAGCGGAATATTATAGTTATTTGGAAGCTGTTGCAATGCTGTTGTGTTTGCTACATTTGTGGTGATCTTTTCATTATTGATATAAACCTCATAAGCCCAACGGTCGGCAGTATCTGTGTTTTCTAACTGGCAGTTACCACCATCATTATCTGAAGGGGAGTCACACTGCAAAGTCACTTTATAGTCCAGGGGCACAGGCGAGTTAGCTTTATAGTTAATATACGTTTGTGCCGTATACTCTGACCCCATAGGATCACTAGCGTCTTGCATAACTAACTTGATATTGGGAGCTGCTTGAAAAATGATTTCAAATGGAATATCAAGTGCAATTGTTATCACCATTAGATCTAATATTTGATTATTCTCTGTATCTTTTATTAAGAACGGTAATTTTGCTCGATAACTTCCAGCAGGAGCCTCTATTTTCTCCAATATAAAACTAAAGTCTCTAGCTCTATGAGGGTCGGTATTAGATGAAAACAAATGTATATTATTTATGTATGTTTTAGAATAATCATGACCAGAGGTATTGCCATGTACTGTTCTAGAGGCTCTAAGAAACGCCTCAACCTCATGCCCCGGGAAAGACATATTATATAACTTGAATTTTATTCGATTATACACCGTCCCTACCCCACTAGGAGTACTGTCCCGTTTATTTACTTTTATTGTGGCATTCGCACCATCTGCGTCTGTAACAATATAACCTTTCTCCGCCAACAAAGCATATGGATAATTATTACATGGATCTTGAGCACCAGAACAAACAACTGAGGCATAGTTTCTGCTCCCATACCCTTTATCATCTTCTGTGATAGTAATCGAACTTGCTTCTGCATATTGAATTACGGACAATAAAAGTACATACGGCAATTTATTCAAAATCAACACTCAATCACTCCTATCCACTGCCCTGATTGCAAAATCCTAGGATCCTGGAATTCATATTTACAACTACCGTTAATTTGCAAAGTTGGGTTACGCTTATCGATATACACCATAAAATAACCATCTTCATCGGTTACTGTCTGATTGATATGGTTTTTAACCATCACATTTTTCTTAGGCTTGCCATCGACTAATGCACGACCTAATACATGTATTGTCGCAATGGCTGACTCATCAATCTGAACAATATTTCCAGGCATAAGGCTAAAGCTTTTCTCTTTTTCAGAGTATTGAAGATTTGATTTGTCATTTCTATCCTCTAAAAGCTGAAGCGTGTATTCTTGATATGCAGGCAACATAATGAGATTTTGCCCTGCACTTAAGCTATAGCGCCTGCCATCAAGCTCAGCATCAACACTTGCATCCTCTGGCATATCCATGTCAATCATAACGCCCGCCTGATTATACTGATCTGCACTAAAAGAAGGGACAAAGTCAACCAAAGCAAAGCTGCCTGAGAGAGAGCCATAAATTGAGGAAGTTGATTGCCCATTGGTTGACTGGTGAGCGGCATCAATAAATCCACTCACGCTATCAGAACCTAAAGCCACCGAAATACCTTGCGATTCACTGACATCACCATAATCTATTTCAAGCGACACATCATCAATGTAATTACTGTCAAAGTTTGGTGAGTAGCCAAGCGTGCCACTATTAACATTGTTATTACTTTGATGACCAAGAGAACTATGAAGGTTCGAGCCATTATCAAAGAAGTAACTGAAGTTGAGCATAATTGAGAAGTCTTTATATTGCCCCCCTACATACTTACTATAGCCATAGTTAATATTTGAATAAATTTGATAGTCCCTTGTACTAATCCATGTTTTATAATGTGACAAGTTGGACTGAAAATTATTTGTTTTTAAATTATACATGTAGCTTCCCGATAAAGAGCCAAGTCCGATCTCATTTAAATTAATGCTAGAGCTTATGCCGATGCTGTTGTAATCTTTTGCAAAGGCACTAAAAGTCTGCTCACTTTGATAATTATTTCTTTGGTTATCTTCATTTTGATACCACAAATTCATCGACAATAGACTAAATGGCTGCATTTGTGCATTAATATTAAAACCATAGCCGTGGTAGTTATCAACCGCGCCTGCAGCATTAAATGAGACGCTCTCAGAGAGTAGATAATCAACACCAACCTCCCCTGTTACCGTGCTACCAAGCACATAAGCTGAGAGGTTTGTCACTGTATTAGTAATCGGCATAAAGGCATATGCAGCGCCCAAATACACTTTATTAAAGCGATCAGGAAAAAACTGTTCTTTGTAACTTGTCTCTTTTGCCATCCCAACCCATAGCCTGTAATGTGAGCTTCTATCACCAAAATCTGCCGCTGAAGTTGGTTTCACAACCGTGCTTGTTCTGGTTTCAATCAAGGTATTGCCTTGATAAATCTCAACTCTTACTGAATAAATGCCATAAGGAAAAGCGGAGGTGTCAACCTCATGCGTTCCCGCGGCAAAACTTTGCACACTTAAGAGGTTGTTTTCTTTGTATATTTTTACTTTGGTATTGCTTTGTGCATAAATTAAAATTGGCACCTGAGAGCTTGCCTTTTTATTCTTTTTCATATTATTTGAACTTGCAAGTCCAATGAGTAAACTATCCACAGATGGCATGTAATCCATTTGCGTCACAGCATTAAATGGCGCCTCATAACTACCCATAAAACCTGCAATTAACAGCTTATCTTGAAACTCCTGCTGCACATAAAGCTGCGTTAGCGTTTCACTTGAGCTATTTTCACTACCTGTGGCGATGATACCACTGTGAACAGAAGTGTTATTGACACTACTGATATTCTCTAAATTTAAATTATAGCTTGACGAATCATTCGAGACATCAAAGTAGACATTGTAGTTAAAAATGCTGCCATAACGTGTGTTTTCATGTAAATTAAGATAGCCCTGATCTTGATGATTCTGATAAGATACAGCGCTCTTATTAATTGCAATATCCAGCTCAGATTTCTTGCTCGAAAAATGACTTCTTGCTAGAATAGATCCAGCTTTACAGATGCCTTGAGCTTCATATTCAGTGCGACAGTAAATGGTATCTTCAAAAGGAATCCCTGCACGCCACTCACCTAAAATAATCGCTTTAGCGGCAGGTTTCAACTTTACAGAAGAGAAAATCTCATTAAGATCAATTCCCTCAAGTTTAGTATCTTGCACATATGCCGTATAATAGCCAAGCTGAACCCCTGAAACCTGAACATTAACATCAACTCCTTGCTGTGAGGCAAAATCAATAAACTCTTTTGGGATATGATTGTTTGAGTAAAGCTGACTAACGAAGCCTGAGCTTAATAAAACAGCCACTAAACAGAACGTCTTTAGACGGTTCATTGCGTGTACCTCACTTATTCTAGCAACTATTTTATGTTAAGGTGCCATCAAATTGAACATGCAGGCTACCGCTAAAGGTTCCTGCTGAATGCTTATCCTCATCATATTTTTCAGGGTCAACAAAAAGTGTTACGGTAGAGTCACCTGTTGGGTTAGCAAGCTCACCGAAGACATCTACACCTCCATGAGTAAGTTCTGTATCCCCAAATGTCACATCATATTCAATTTGTTCGCCCGTCGTACTATCACTTGTCATATGGGTTGGTGAAGTAGTAGAGGCAGTTATCCCGATGATTGTACCAGAACCTACACTTACCGTAACTGTTGCTGATTCGACCTTAAAATCATCTGACACTGCATCATAATTGAACTGAAGTGAACTTTTATTCGAAGTTACTGTGAAGTAAGGAAGGCTAGTATCTGGAACAGTTGCAGACAAGGCCATCGTCAAGTCCTGTACATTCGCACTTGCTACACCAGTAATGGATACTGCTAAGAAAACACAGCCTGCTAGTTTTTTTGTCATTGTTTTCATTGTATTTCTCCTAAATATAGTATTTACATAGTTTGTTGTTAAGTTAATTTATCTATTAAATTTCATAGGTTTCTCTTTCATTGCCTTCAGTAATCACATACTCTGTCTCCTTATGGTTATAATCGGTTAAACTAAAACTTTTACTTTGCTTGGCATAAACAATGCGATTCTCTACTTTTTTCCCATTTTCACAGCCTTTCACCTCATCATCGCGGCACGGCCCTTGGATTTTGAGCTTAACAAAGCTGTTGCCTTTATTTTCTACCTTTAAAACACCATCACTTATGCCATGTGTTGTGTTATAGCGAATATTTTTCTGTAATGGCGTGACAATTAGCAAGGTTCCATAGGCAATAGATAAAGTAACGCCACTTTTCACCTTACCTTCTTGTACATTAAAAAAACCATTATCTAATGACGGCTCAACAGGAATAATACGGATGCGGTAATATTGATCCTCTGTAATCGATTCTCTACCTTTAGGCAAACTCATGCGAAGGAGCTTTTCATAATTGGGCGGAATAACCATCTTTAATGGTGAAACCAAAAGATCACTCACCATGTCTTTAAGCTCAAGCTTTATCTCTTTATTCTCTCCAAATGGATCAAGTATTTTAAAAGCCTCAATTTTGACATATTGAGTCGTGCCCCCTGTATTTTTAATCGTACGTGTAATCTCCTGATCATCATTATCCCACTCCAGCAACATTGGTCCTGGATCAAGCTGTGCATGTGCCGAGAGCATCAACATACATAAACTAAAAAAACTTAATATCTTCTTCATGATTCGCCCGTTTTTGATACGTTTTTAATTTTCCGATACAGCACATAATACAGACAACCCATAGAAATCCGTTAGTGACAAAGGATGATAAAAAATCACCAAAAATCACCTTGCATTCTTGATGTTATTTTTGCTTATTTGATCAAAGGGCACTCATGCGATAGCTTATACCGCAATAAACAAACTGGGGAATAACATGAAAACCACAAACCATATCCTTTTAGGATTTTTAATACTTGGATTAGTCATCCTTTTTATCGCACCTTTTTCGTTAGAGAAGATCTTTTACTATGATCAAAGGCGCATGATTCAATTAGTGCTTTTATCTGCCACTGCAATAATTGCCTTACTGCACAGTCCACTTCGAGCATTTATTGTCAGCTGTTTCAGCAATAATTACAAAATAGCTTTAATCGTAGCGCTCTTATTGTTAAGCTTGGTGATTAGCAGCCTAAATGCCTACTACCCAACCATCTCGTTTTTATACTTAAGCCAATGGATACTCCTTGGCATATTTGCCCTTGCTTGCTGCTACCTTTGTTTAGAGAATCAAAATAATATCCGTTATTTTATGCTGCTTGGCATTGTATTTTTTATCATCATTTGTAGTTATATTGCATATGGTTATATCAACTTAGATGACTTGACTCAAAATCAATCGATGCTAAGCAAGCGCTCAGCGCTAATCGTTCACCCACAGTTTTTAAACCCGCGCTTTTTAGATCAGCTGTTAGCAGGGCTTTTGCCTTTATCTGGTGCACTTATTTTGCTCAGCAAAAATCCGTTATTAAAGCTCCTTACACTAATCGGCATCAGTGCAGGATTTTACTTAACGATTATTACAGGTTCACGCGCTAACTTGGTGATTATCTTCGCAATCTTCATCTTTGGCAGTCTCTTTTTTAGAAGGCTCTTTTTGCGCTACTTTATTTATATGCTGCTGGCATTTGTTATTGCTTTTTTCGCCTACCTTGCTATTCAATATTTAACGGGAGCCGAGATTATCTCTGCATTAGAAAGACAGGGGGAGTTTTTACGATATAATGATAGGGCACCACTTATTGAGCTATCGATCAATATATGGAAAGCACACCCCATTTTTGGTGCTGGATCTGGCATGTACGCACATTATGCTTATCTCTCTCATAACATCACCGCTGCACATCCACATAATATGTGGGTGATGTTACTTGCTGAATGGGGAATAATAGGCATTTTGTGTGTTGTTGCACTTTTTATCGCACTTGGCCTTAAGCTCTTTCAATATCGAAAAGCGCTACAAAATAACCTCTATGCAATGGCAAGCCTATTTGCACTTATTGGCCTTCTTGTCAAAGGGCTTGTCAGCGGTATCATTGTTATGCCAGCAAGTCAGATGCTTTTTGCTGTCATTATTGGCATTTTATTATCTGTGATTTTAAGCGTGAGACAAGAAAATCAAAAGCATATAGCTCGCGATGGTAAACTATACACTTACCTAATCAGCTTAATCACCCTTGGAGCTGCTGCTTATACTTTTATATTCCTCATTAAAAACGCACCTAAAATAACACCCAACACTTATAACTATGGTGCTGCTTGTCAAATTAAAAATAAAGAGTCAACTCTACTCAGCCCAAATTTATGGGCAAATGGCTGGCTGACAACCCATAACAAGCCCATTAAAACATTAATTCAAAGTGACAAACTTAAGTGTCCTTAAAGCATAAAATAAAAATTTGTAAACAGATCAGCATAACAGAGGTTAATTATGCAAAATCACTATTCAACTAGCCAACAGGCGTATATACTTCAAGAAAAAGCGCTGAGTTTAATTGATATGGCAACCATACTGATTGTCGATGATGATCGCTCCTTTCGTGAAATCCTCTCAAGCTCTCTTATTGAACGTGGGTTTACGGTTGTTGAAGCTCAAAATACCCTTGAGGCAATGAAAGCCATTGAAGCACAGCCCATTCATTTAATCTTGCTTGATGTCATGATGCCAGAGGAAGATGGCATTACTTTTTGTAAAAGGCTTCGCAAGGAACATAACACTCCTGTCATATTTATCAGCGCACTCACTGATGAGATAGAGCAAATTCTTGCCCTTGAAGTGGGTGGACTTTATTATGTTACCAAACCCTTTAGCACAAGACTTCTTATCACCAAAATTAAAAAAGCACTGGAATTAACCGAGCTTTTTCAAAGCGCTAGTGATGTAGATAAAAATAGTAATGAACCAAAGGCGAATATTGAAATTACCACCGGCAAAAACTATTATTTTAATGAGCTGATCTTTAACCCATATACGCGCACGCTAACAAACAAGAAAAATAAACAGAATTTCGTTAAGCTTGGTGTCAAAGAGCGTGATTTACTAGTGCTTCTTATTCAAAACATCGGCATTCCCTTGCAAAAAGAGTTTCTTATGAAAACGCTCTATAATAAAGAATTTGATCTATTTGATAATAGTGTTAACTCGCTTGTCTATCGCCTTCGAAAGAAAATCAATGAATGCTTATCAAAACCCTCTGATCTGATTCAATCTGCCTATACAAATGGCTATCAGCTCATTGAGACGCCTGAGGAAAGTGAATAGCCCATTGTCAATACGCTGATTTTGAGTAGGTCAGCTCATAACTATGACTGTATATTTCAAGAATATTCCCAAATGGATCTTCCATATAAATCATCCGATAAGGTTTCTCACCGGGGTAATAGTAACGTGGTTTCTCCATACGCCTTTTGCCGCCATAAGCCACAATTTTATCTGCAAGACCTTCAACATCTGGATCTTGTACACAAAAGTGAAAAATGCCCGTTTTCCAATATTCAAAGTTATCCTTTGGATTTTCTTGATTAGGAAACTCAAAAATCTCAATGCCAACTTTATCGGAAGTTGATAAATGTGCAATGCGAAAAGAACCCCATTTTGCCCCAAAAACATCCGTACACATAAGACCAATGGCACTCTCATCTTCAACAATAGTGGTTGGCTCCATAATAATATACCATCCCATTACTTCAGTATAAAACTCAACAGCTCTATCTAAATCGGGAACAGAAATACCAATATGTGAAAAACTACGCGGATAGGTCATATTATCTCCTTAATGATGCTATAACATCATTAAGTATATACCACCCGCAAATCATTTTACCCTATTTCTGCCATTGAATTTCTTGTTCTTTTGAGTCATCAGATATTGCTAATAGTCCGAGCTATTACCTGCAACCCAATGACTCAAAACTATCAAAAACTTCTTCAACATTAAACACCGCAAAATGATTCGCGAGTGGTATATTAGGGCTCTGGTATATTTTACAGTAGCGCTCAGCGTACTTTTTTCGCCCTTTTATTGCACTTTGTACACTTTCCCTGTTTGCAGTCCTTCTACACTTTTGATATAGGCCTTAGCAACATCTTTAGCATCTCGTGGCAAGTAACCTTTAAAATACGCCTCATATTTATCCATTGATTCACTTAATACCGTTGGACTAACACAATTAATGCGAACATTATTTTCAAGCTCGATTGCAGCGCCAGTGACAAAGCCTTCAACGGCTGAGTTAATCATCGCCGCCTGAACACCATATAAAATAGGATCGGTATTTAAAATCCCGGAAGTTAAGGTAAATGAGCCTTTTGGGTTAATATAATCAAGAGCATGTGTTACCAAATTCACTTGTCCCATCAGTTTGTTTTGAAGCCCAATTTGCCAATCTGCCTCGGTCATTTCCTTTAAAAGCCCAAAGTGAACAGCACCGGCTGTGACAATAAGTGCATCAAAGCTCCCTACCTTTTCATAAAGCGCTTTAATAGAGGCTTCATCTGAGATATCAATCGGATACTCAGCAGAGTTTCTTGTCGCTTGAATCACTTCATAGCTTGAATCTAATGCAGCAACAACGGCTTTTCCAATCGTGCCTGTTGCACCAATCACAATGACTTTTTTCATACGTTTCTCACATTATTAATGAACAATAATAAGTATATACCACCCGCAAACCATTTTACCCTATTTCTGCCATTGAATTTCTTGTTCTTTTGAGTCATTAGATATTGCTAATAGTCCCAGCTATTGCCTGCAATCCAATGACTCAAAACTATCAAAAACTTCTTCAACATTAAACACCGTAAAATGATTCGCGAGTGGTATATAAGATTATATTCTTATCACTACGCTATGCAAGAGGTAATCATGAGATGTATATTTAGTAACAGTTAGGCGGCTATTATTGGGAAAATGCCTCATATCAAATATGCATAACAACTCACAGTTAATTTAGCTTCTTCAACTGCATATCAGCCTTCTTGGCATAACTTGAAGAGGGGTATTTGCTGACAATTTGCTGAAAATAGCGCTTTGCCTTTGCCTTATTGCCATTTGCGAGCTCCAAAACGGCTAATGAATAGGTGGCATCAATAATTTTAACACTCTTTGGGTAGCGCGTAACAATGGTATTAAACTTCTGATAGGCCGCTTTTGTATCGCCTTGTATCAGATAAATCTGCCCTAATAAATACAAACTCTCAGAGTAATTCTCGCCATTATAATAATCTCGCGTATAATTATTAAAAAGGCGCTTTGCCGTATTATAATTTTTTGCAAGCAGTGCTGATTTTGCCTTTTCAAACGCAGCATTGTCTCTTTGTAATCTAAGCTCTCTTGCTGAGGGTTTATTCACTTTTTTCTCTAACGCATCTAAGCGTTTAGAGAAATCCACCAGTGTTTGACTCACCGTTTGATTAAGCTGTGCAAGCTTATAGCTATTCATCTCAATTTGCCCACGAAGCTGGTCAAGCGTTTGAGCAAACTGATTACTTTTGGCTTGGTTCTGCTGTGCAATCAAATAGCTCACCTGATTTTGAAGCTTTGTGACTTCTAATGATAAATCGTCGACATTCGCCGCATAAAGTGAATTTATACTCATCGCACCAAGTGCTATTAATGCATATTTACATTGGCGCAACCTTTTTCCATTTAACCGCATTTTTGACCAAATCCAATCTCTACACGTCGATCAAGGTAATATGCTTTTGATTTGACATTGGCAAGGCAAGATTGATCATTTGAATGACTACACATTTGCGATGTCATTTCGGCTAAGTTTGCTGCCGGCTGTGATTTACCATAACTTACGGTACAAATTTGACTTTGTGGCACACCTTGCTGCATTAAGTACTGAGAAACACTATCTGCACGTCTTTGGCCTAAGTTCAAATTATATTTCTCGCTCCCTCTTGGATCTGTATGACCTGCAAGGCGAATAGGCTGCTTGTACTTAACTAAATAATTTGCCACATTATTAAGGCAGGTTTTGGTATCAGCATCAATCACTGTACTATCAAAGCCAAAATGGACTACTTTACAATTCATCTGGCTTAATGCTTGCATCATTTGCTGTCTTTGTTCGGCTGTATAACTATCTGAATTATAGATTTGAGACTGAAGCTCACTTAAGCTTTGGCTATCTAGCGCACTAGATTGCCCAAGGCCACTTGTTTTCACCCCTTCAGCTCCTGTACTTGAAGTCGGCCCTATGCCTTCAATGGGCGCCTGAGACTGCGAAGCACACCCTGCTAGAAATAACGCGCCTAAAGCCGACGCCAAAAATGTAATTCGTTTTACATTGTGTAAGTTTTTCACCGATATACTCCTATTAAAGTTAATATAATTAATATTTTTGCTTTATATTTATACTGCCTGTGACCACGCAGGTGATTGAATCGCACCATTTGTATTTGATGGTAATGTAATTTGCACTTTTGCGTCAATAGATACCATTGCAAGGCTTGAATTTCCTTTAGCATCTGTTTTGACATATAACACCATATTGCCATCAGGCGAAATACTTGGAGAGGCATCCGCCTTGCCATGTGTCAACACGGTAATTTTATTTGTTTTGATATCCAGCTTGGCAATCTGTGTGCCACTATTTCGCGTTTTTTGGTACATAAATACGATATATTGACCATTTGGTGTGTATATAGGATCAAATGCTTGATGAATACCAAAGGTGGCTCGCTCGGCACTTGGATATTTTGCATCTACTGGAGTGGTGTAGATCTGTGGATTGCCCCCACGATTAGAAACAAAGGCTATCTCATCTCCAGAGGGAGAAAAGCTAGGTGCAGTATTAATCCCATTAATAGAGAGCTTTTTATATAATTTGTCGTTCTTTAAATTCATCAGATAAATGTTGGTATTCTCAGAATAGCCTTGAGATAGCGCCATCGCTAATGTGTTACCACTTGGCGAGAAACTCGGTGAGCTGTTAATCCCCTCATAATTTGCAACAAGCTTTCTCACCCCTGTGTAGACATTAATAGTGTAAATAGCCATACCACCTTTGTAATAACTGACATAGGCGATATACTTCCCATCTTTTGACCAAGCCGGTGACATAATGGGCTCTTTGGGTTGAGAAAGTAGCACATGCGGATTGAATCCATCATAATCAGAGACCACAAGCTGATAGCGCGCATTTTTTCTATCATAAGGATGCTCAACATCCACATACGAGATTTTCGAAGTAAAATACCCTTTATTGCCTGTCACCGCCTGATAAATATAATTACTAATTGTATGAGCCAGCACTCTAAATTGTGCCTTTGTAATATGATTAAACTCGCGCGAGCTAAACACCTGATTATTTAAGCGACTAACCAAGGTATATTTCACTGTATAGTGGCCATTTTCATCTTTAGACACACTGCCCATCACAATATAATTCACATGCCATTTTTGCCACTGAATGGCACCAATATGGCTGATACGCTCTGGAAAGTTACTATTTTGTACATCAAAGCGCCCAGAGTTGGTTAAATCTGCCTGAATCACTGCACTTAATCCACCTTGTGTCATATTTGTATCAGTGCTTGCGCCGGAAAATGGCAAAATTGCAATCGGTGTTTGCTTACTCACGCCTTGGGTAATCTGAATAGTTAACCTAGCATTGGCCGCTGACATGCAAACTATAAATCCTACCAAAAAGAGAATAATACTATTTATCTGTTTTTTGCCCATTTTTTATCCTTTTTGACCAAATTGAAAATTAATGCCCTCAGCAATTAGCTCACGCGCTTTTTTATCCGCTGGCAGTGGTGGCGCTTGTGTATTGCTAAACGCCAAAAGTAATGAGCGATCACAATTACTATCACCACTTGATACCACTATTTTAGGAGCAGAATTTGCCATCACAAGTACTGTTGGCAATTTATAGTTATCAATTTTACGACACCCATCCATTACCCATACAGACTCAATACGCCTTTTATATTCACTGGCATAATTTTGAAGCGCCCTTTCAGTCAAGCTTGCTTGCTCAGCTTGTGCATGCTCGCTTGCCAGATCATTAAGTGCAGAGACTCTAAGTGCATCAAGGGCTGCCTGCTGACGTTTTGCCTCTTTTTCTTTTGCTTCTTTGGCTTCTTTTGCCGCTTTTTCCAGTCTTTTTGCTGCTAACTCTTTTGCTTGTTTAGCTGCCTCACGCTTTTTTTCCTCTTGCTCTTTTTGTGCTTTCTCTATGCGCGCTTTTGCTTCTAATGCCTTTTGTTCACGTTCTTTTTGCGCTTTTTCTCTTGCTTGCTCTTTTGCTTTTTCAAATGCGACTTGCTTTGCCTCGGCCAACTTTTTCTCCAACGCTTCAAGTGCTAATGTGTTTTTATCAGAAGTGATTGGTTTTTGTATTTCTGGCTCTGAGACTTGTGCCTTTTGTACAGGCACAACCGCTGGCGAAAGCGTGCTTTCATTCACAATACTGGCATTGACAATCGGCGTGTTTGACGAAGCTTTAGGGGCAAGGTTTAATGTCACTTTGTTCTCATGAGAAGATACATACCAAGATAAAAAGATTAATAAGGCGACCAGTAAAATATGTAGTGCTATAGAGTAACAGACACTTCGTTTTTCAAAGGTATCAGTCGCCTTTTTAATCAGATCTTTGATGTTCTCTACAAAACTTCTTTGCGACATTTTAATACTTAACTACTTGCCAGTTTATCATCAGTGACAAGCCCGACGCTTTTCACACCTGATTTTTGCAATAACACCATGGCAGAGACAACCTCTCCATAACTAGCCGATTTATCTCCACGAACATAAACTTCTTTTTTAGGGTTCTGTGATAACATGCTTGCGACTGCTTGTTTTAAATTATCCGCAGAAATAGCATTTTGATCATTCCCTTGGTTTAAAAAATACTGCCCCTGTTGATTTACTGTTACAATCAGTGGCTTTGTTTCTGTTGGAGGAATCTTTTTGGCACTTGCCTCAGGTAGACTCACCTTTACGCCTTGTGTCAACATCGGTGCGGTAATCATAAAGATAATCAAAAGTACCAGCATCACATCGATATACGGCACAACATTAATCTCAACCATGGCCTTTCGCTTAGTCCGTCTTGAGGCACGTCTACGCATTTGTGCTCTCACTTTGCGGTTTATATGCCTCACGATATAAAAGCGTACAGAGCTCATCTTGAAAATTCTCATATTCAAGCAAAACCGCATCAACTGATTTTGAAAAACGGTTATAGCCAACCACCGCAGGAATCGCAACAAAAAGCCCAAGTGCGGTTGCAATAAGTGCCTCTGCAATATGTGGTGCGACCATGGATAAAGTGGCTTGTTCCACACCACCTAAAGCAGTAAAAGAAGCCATAATTCCCCATACAGTTCCCAACAGACCAACATAAGGGGCAATAGAGCCAATGGTGCCAAGAAGAGAGATTTGATGCTCAAGCTTTTCAGATTCCTGCATCATAGCAACACGCATCGATCTTTCGACCCCTTCTAAAACCACATCACCATGTAAGTTTCCTTGCTTTCTTAAACGCAAAAACTCACGAAAGCCACAACTAAAAAGATATGACATGCCTTTGACTTGAGTTTTATTCGCTGAGAGTTTTTGATATATCTTTGAAATATTCCCACTTGACCAAAACTCTCTGGCAAAGCGTTTTGCCTCTAGTTTTGCTTGCTTTGTCACTTGATAGCGTTGAATCATAATAGCCCATGACCACACAGAACCAACAACCAAAATTAACATAATCAACTGAACAACAATATCGGCATTTGCAATGAGATGCCAAAACGACAAATTATTTGCCACAATCTACTCACACTCTGACTTCTTTTGCCGTTAATTCTATGATGATACAGGCAATTACAAAAGGAAATTCCGGCGTTTTTCTAAGATTCCTTAGATTTATACCACCCGCAAACCATTTTACAGTACTCTTAGCTCAAATATTCGATGAATAGGGGCATAAAGATAAAAATTGTAAATATTCATTTGACATACATATTATTATAATATGTAATTTATATACTTATTATAAAAGGAGAATGTAATGATAAAACCCACAGATAAATCATCAAGCCCTATTAACTTCCAAGATCAACTTTTTGATATCCGCGCCACTGAGGTTACTGAAGATCAAAACAAAGCCTATGATCAGATGTTAAAACACTTTCCCGTAGTTAAAAATAAAGATGCCAATAGCTATATGTTTTTTAAACATCGCGATGTTAAGAGAATTCTAGAAAATGACCGGATCTTTAGCGCCCAAGCTTCAAAGCACCTTTTTGTCCCTCATGGGTTAGATGAGCCAGATCACTCAAAGTACAGGCGCGCAATCGGCAAAGCCTTTACAAATGAAAAAATGCTGCCTCTACTCGCTAAATATGAACAAATTGCAGTTGAATTATTAAAAGAGGCAAAAAACACGCCCTCAGTCTTTGATGCAGCAAGATTTGCTTTTTATTTCACTGCCAGAGTTGAGCTCGCCCTCCTTAATTGGGATCTCTCTTTAGATAAGATATTAATTGATTGGACACTTAACAATTTACGCGCAACATTGCATGATGATAAGAAACAAAATATTGCCAATGCCAATGAGTGGAATCACTTAATTTACACGCAACTTAATGCAAGGCGTGCTCAAAATGCTCAAGCCATCAATCAAACCTCTGATTTGACCGATGATTTATTAAACATTCAGATTGACGGTAAACCAATGCCTGATGCAGAGATATCCAGCCTTATTCGTAATCTGAATATGGGACTTGTCAGCTCGATGGCTTGTAATATTACTAACTGTATCCATTTTTTGGCAACACACCCTGACATTCAGCAGCAAATCCGCAATGAGCTATCACTACTTGATGAAGCATTAGATGAAATCACAAGATTACATGGCAGTCTTGTTCAATCTAAACGCGTTGCAACCGAAGATGTAGAGTTTAATGGCATCCACATTAAAAAAGGGCAGTTTGTGCATGTGAACTGGTGTTCGGCTAATCGCGATGGTGATGTATTTGATAACCCTGATCAGTTTCAATGGGGACGTGATCACTCAGAGCATTTAATGTATGGTTATGGAACACATGAGTGTATGGGCATTCAGCTTGCACGTATACAACTTAAAATTGCCATGTATGAGCTATTTAAACAGACAGACAGTTTTACATTATCCTCTTTGCACACACCTGAAAAACTTGTATTCCCCGCCAATGGCTATCGTGCTTTAATCATCGAGTTAAAATAAACCGCCACTTAATATCATAGATGTCTTTGTGCGACTAATAGCGCAAATATCCCTTGAATGGGAAAGCCATTTTCATCCTCTCGGTGAAGCCTTCCTACTTGCTCTTTATATTCCAATAACGACCACCCAGCTTGTTGGTATTGATCATATAGCTCTTTTTCTTGAGCCAAATAGCTAAAATGCGCTGGAAAGACAAATGGCGACTTTGCAATCGGAAAAACAAGAATATGCATGCCCCCAGCTTTAGTGATTGCACGTAAATGAGTGAGCAAACCCTCTATCCTATCTGGATCTAGAAACTGCAAACTAACCGTACTAATAATAAGATCATAATCACCACCCAATTCATCTGGCAGCGGATTATTTAAATCTGATTTTATCAACTGGATATTTTCTAAGCTTTCTTTTTGAGCAATTAGGGCAATCTTATCCAGTGCCTGTTCATTGTAATCAATGCCTGTTAGATGATGCCCTTCTTTTGCAAGAAACAACAAATTTCTTCCCTGACCGCATCCCACATCCAAAACCTTCATATTCACCCTATCAGCAAGATAATGATCATAGGCATACAAAAGATCACTGTGAACATTCCCAAGCGCGTATTTTTTGCTAAAGTAACGATGGCTTTGACAGAAAAAAGAAATCTCAGCACTAAAGTCCTCATCTAGCAATTTAAGCTGATGTAATGCACTTGGCGGCACTATGACTTTATCCCCTTCTTTTTTAAGCACATGTGAAGAAAGTATACTTCCTTCAGCGTCGATAAAAAGAAATTCAACCTTGCCTTGTATTAATCTAAACTCTGCCCAACTCCCCTCTTTTGTGCTATGCGAATTCAAAAAGTAGCTTGCTTTTTCTTTATTTTGAATGGATATGCTTTTGTAATGCATCAATCGATCTAAAGGGTCTTTCATTGTATTTTTTCTCCTTAATAGCTTTTTAATTTAACATGCTTTCGCAATGCTTGACAAAAGCATATCATAATATGTATTCTAAATGCAAATTATTAGAAAAGGACGATAATATGAAGCGCTATTCATTTAAGGCTACCAAAAATACTGATCTTAACATTGATATCGATACACATGTCAAACCAAGAACATTGAGTGATAAAGTTGCTTATAGCTTTGTTAAACTACTTCGTTTTTTTGCAGATTTGTTTTTTGCAAAACGTTATGGTCACAGAGCTGTCGTGCTAGAAACCGTTGCAGCTGTTCCCGGAATGGTCGGAGGTTTATTACAACACTTACATGCACTTAGAAAAATTAAAGATGATCAGGGCTGGATTCGAGTCTTGCTTGATGAGGCCGAAAATGAAAGAATGCACTTAATGACTTTTATTGAGATTGCAAAACCTAATTTTGTCGAGCGCTTTCTTATCATTATTGTACAGTTTGTATTTTATCACTTTTATTTCCTTCTTTATCTCATTTCGTCTAAAACAGCACACCGTGTGGTTGGTTACTTTGAAGAAGAAGCCGTTATTAGCTATACCAAATACTTGCAGGAGGTAGATGCTGGAAGACATCAAAATGTCCCTGCACCAGACATTGCCATTCAGTATTGGCAGCTGCCTGAAACTGCGACCCTACGTGATGTGATTTTAGTCATTCGTGCTGATGAAGCCGAGCATAGAGATGTTAATCATGGATTTGTTGATTCTCTTAACAACTCTAAACAACTTAAAAAATCCCTTAAAGCAAATCAACGTATATAACACTACATACATGTTGCAACATTACGATGTTATTTGTATCTCTGAGATATTTCTTTTAAACTGACATAAATTTCTGATAGCAATGATCAATTATTTTATTTAGGGTAGCGCCAATTTATGCAGTTAACACAATTCACAGACTACGCATTACGAACACTTATTTACCTTGCTCAGCATCAAGACAGACGCTGCACAGCCAAAGAAATTTCCTCATTTTTCAACATTTCACATAACCATATGATTAAAGTCGTGCATCACCTAAGCAAATGTAACTTCATTGTAAGCATTAAAGGGAAAAATGGCGGGCTTCTATTACAAGAAGATGTAAAGTCGCTTGATTTAGCAACCATTATCAAAGCGCTCGAGCCCAATTTTAATATTGCCGAGTGCTTTAATAGCCTTAAGAACAACTGCATTATCACCCCACAGTGTAAGCTGAAAAATGTGCTGAATAAGGCTCTATCAAGTTTTATGCGTGAATTGGCCAATTACACGCTGAGTGATATTCTGATCAATCGTGATCTATCTACTGGCTTTATGGATAAGGTTAAAAAGGACAGCTCGCTTTAACTTCAGGATATGACAGCTCTAGCGCTTTATTATACCAAAGCTTAAACTCACTTTTATGCTGTTGATAGTATTGATCAAACTCAGTGATTAGCTTCTTCCCAACTGCGCCTTTATTCGCCATAAATACCTTCTCGGTAACAGGGTTATTGGTGATGGTAAAATCAATACCGAATTGCGACAATATACTCCCTTTCATTAAAGATCGATACTGAATTTCTATCTTATCTGTAAACATCACAAGTTTTTTATTCGGATATTTATTAAGACATGCATAGGCCGCTTCATTTGACGGAACAATCATAATTTCTGCTTGATGAATATGAGATTTGGCAAATGGCTCATTGGTGCCACCTTTATTTTCAATCACTGTCACATTTTTTTGATCGATATCATTAAAGCTTTTAAAGTACTTCTCATTCACTTTGGAAACAATGGGCGCCTTTTGATTTTGCTCCAATGCTTGAGAAAATACAAACAGCTTTGCCCGTTTTGCATTTTTTGTAATTCCACCAACCGCAATATCACATTTATTGACCAAATCGTGATTTAGATCTGGCCAAGTCGTTTTAATAAACTCAACTTTTCTTCCCTGAGAATAAGCGAAATGCTCAATCGCTGTTATCGCAAAGCCTTGATATTGATTCGTATTGGCATTGTAATACGTAAGCGGAGGATAATCCCCTGTTGTACACACCTTTAAAGGCTTCTCCAATGCATAGGCACTTATGGATGCTAAGCTTAGTGCCAACGCAATTATTTTATTAGTTTTTCTCATCAAACTACCCTCGTAATACCAGCTAGCCAGCATTAAACCATCTAAAGGTGCTTATGCCTATGAATAATTTCAATTTACAAAGACCATTATGTTAGCCTGCACTTAATGCTAAGCGCTCGGGTTTTTTATATTAACTCTCAAAACACTCATTAGAATCAAGCTAATTAGAAAACCAACACTTGCAACAATCATAGGAAGGTTAATATCTATCATCATCAGCCAGCCACCAATAAAGGAAGTAAGCGCTGCTCCCAAAGTAAACAAAGAAACCGTAATACCCATTACCCAACCTTGTTTAGCTTCATCAACACTTTGTGAAAAAAGTGCAAGCATACTTGTATAGGCAATACCAAATGCCAGCATATAAGGTATCGCCAAAATATACGGCGCAATCGCACTGTTAATGGCAAGCAATAAAACGACCATAACAAGCATTACAAATAGGCCTACTTTCACCATTTGTTTATTGTTTAGGTGCTTATGAACTCTTGGGACTAAAAACCCTGAGCTAATTGCCATTGATAAGCCAAGCGCCAGCATCACCATGCTATTTTCCAGTGTTTTAAAGCCATATTTTTGGTATAAAAAAGCTGGAATAAAAACATAAAAAGTATTAAATGCAAACTGCATGATAAAGAAGATTAAGCTTAAATTACGAACTTGCTTTAAACGAAAAACAGGGAGAAATTGAGTGATTAACTCCAACGGTTTAAACTGAAAAGAAGATGCGCGCTCATCTTTGTTTTTAAAATAGCGAATCAAGCAATAGAGATTGACAATTGTTATAATCAATATCACATAAAAAGGCGTTGCTGGGGTAAAGTTTATATTAATCCTGTTATCAGATAACATGCCTCCCAATAAGGGACCTGCCACCAAACCCAAAGAAAAGGCAAACATAATAAGTCCTAAGTTTTTTGTTCTGTCCTTTTCACTACTGATATCGATAATCGCTGCCTGAGCCACAGGCTGACTTGCGGCTGTGAGCCCACCAATAACGCGCCCTAAAATTAAAAGACTCATGCTTTTCAAATAAATTGCTAATATGGTTAATGCATAACCTACAAATATGCCATAAAGGCAGATTAATAATGCCTTTTTTCTCCCCAGATCATCAGATGCTTTTGATATAAAGGTTGCTCCGACAAACCAGCAAAGAAAAAACACCGCTATGACGGCACCATAATAGAGATGACGGTAATATGAGGATAAACCATGCGGCAAGAAATTAACCGTTGGATCCATGATAATACTGTTGAGTATTGGAAATAAAATACCAATACCTGCGGCATCAATAAACACAACTAACAAAAGAGAGAACAATGATTTTTTCATTCTTGGAATATTCCATTATTTCGATCAAGACGCACATTATAGCACATAGAAAAATGATTATAAGTACACACAAAAATGTTGTATACTATACATTTATATACTAAAGTCTCTTAAAACACCATTACAGCATGAAGCATTCAAAAGATATTCAGCCTCACTGCCCAATGGGTGCCACACTAGCAATTTTAAGTGGCAAGTGGAAATTGCTCATATTAACGCATCTCACAACTGGGAAAAAACGATTTTCTGAATTGCAAAAATGTATCCCTGATATTACACAAAGAATGCTTACCATGCAGCTAAGAGAGCTTGAAGCATTAAAGATAATTCATCGCAAAGTCTTTCCTGTTATCCCACCTAAGGTTGAATACACATTAACTGACATTGGCTTTTCTTTGCAACCGGTATTAAACCACCTTGAAAGCTGGGGAGAGCATTATCTTAAAGAAGTTTTAACAGTACCTGATAAAGTATGACCTGCCTTGCATTTAAAATGCAATCTTATATAGTGAAAACTATGGAAGAGAAAGGAATAGATCATTGCGCGCACTTAAAAAATACTGGCTTATTCTTGTTTTAATCATTGGGCTTATTCTATTTTTCTCCCTAGGGGGGCAGCAATATTTATCCTTTCAAATGCTGGCTGATAATTATCAAAACTTGCAAGGGTTTACGCAACAACATTATTTTATAAGCGTTGTCATTTTTATGCTTGCCTATATTCTTATCGTTGCGTTTTCCATCCCAGGGGCAACCTTGATGACACTCCTTGGAGGCTTTTTATTTGGTGTTATATTCGGCGGAATATGGGTGGTGCTCTCTGCAACCATTGGCGCCACAATTACCTACTTGGCTGTTAAAACCGCATTTGCCGAAGCGCTGAAAGAAAAAGCGCACGGCAGCATTCAAAAAATGCGTGATGGTTTTAGGGAAAATGAGTTTAATTATCTTATTTTCCTACGCCTACTCCCCATTTTCCCCTTTTTCATTATTAACATTGCAGCAGGTGTGTTAGGTGTTAGCTTACGAGCTTTTTTTATCGGCACACTGTTAGGCATTATTCCAGGCTCTTTTATCTATGCTTGGGTCGGAAGTGGACTTGGATTTGCCCTATCTCAAGGTGAGTCTATCAATATGAAGATTATTTTTGCCCCTCAAATACTCTTACCTATTATTGGACTTGCTATCTTATCTATTATTCCTATTGTATATAAAAAACTAAAAGCAAAAAATACCAATAAATCCCCCTCAAAGGAGCGCTAATATGGAAATATTAACAGCTGATATTTGTGTGATTGGTGGCGGCTCTGGTGGACTGTCTGTTGCCGCTGGCGCGAGCCAAATGGGCGCAAAAGTTATTTTATGTGAAGGTGGCAAAATGGGCGGTGATTGCTTAAATTACGGCTGTGTTCCTTCTAAAGCATTAATAGAAGCATCGCGCAATATCTATCATTTAAGAAAATCGGCAAAATTTGGCATTCATGCCAATCAGCTTGAGATTAACTTCTCTCAAATACATCAACATATTCAAAAAGTCATTGAAACCATTGAGCCACATGACTCAATTGAACGCTTTGAATCACTGGGCGTTAAGGTTATACCAAACTATGCAAGTTTTATCGATCAAAAGACCATTCAAGCCGGAAGCTATCGGATAAAAGCCAAATATATTGTTATTGCCACAGGCTCTTCAGCGTTTATTCCGCCAATTAAAGGACTCAGTGATGTTCCTTTTCTCACCAATGAGAGTATCTTTGATTTAACTGAAAAACCTGAGCATCTTGCTGTTATTGGTGGCGGCCCTATTGGTTGTGAGATTGCTCAAAGTTATGCGCTTTTAGGCACAAAAGTCACTTTGCTTGAAAGCACAAAGCATATCTTGGCACCTGTTGAAAAAGAATGTAGAGAAGTGGCAATAAGCGCCATGAAAGCCGCGGGAATAGAGATTAAAACCAATCTTACTATCGATGAGATTGCAATAAACTCTGATAATGATCAGGCGCTTAATATCTATTATCAGCAAGATGATAGTGAACAGTTACTAACCGCATCACACCTTCTTGTTGCCACAGGACGAACGGCTAATTTAGATAAACTTCACTTAGAGAATGCCAAAATACAATATCATGCTAAGGGTATTAATATAAATGCAAAGCTGCAAACCAATCAAAAGCGTATTTATGCTATTGGGGATATTGCCTCAGCATTTCAATTCACTCACATGGCAGCTTATCATGCGGGCATTGTTATTCAAAACATCCTCTTTAAACTGCCTGCAAAAGTCAATTACAATAGCTTTCCATGGGCAATATATACCACACCTGAAATTGCCCATGTTGGTATCTCCTTTGATAAAGCAATTCAAATGGGCGCAACAGTACTAAGCTTTCCCTATAAAGAGAATGACCGAGCAGTTGCAAGCCTTGAAACCAGAGGACTCATCAAGGTTGCTGTCAATAAAAAAGGCTATGTTTATTGTGCGTGTATTGTTGGTAAAAATGCAGCTGATTTGATTACACCTTGGACGATGATGATTGCCAACAAACTTAAAATCAAAACGATGGCAAGTTTAATCATCCCTTACCCAACATTAAGCGAAATCAATAAACGCATTGCTGGGAGCTATTTTACGCCAATACTCTATGGCAACAAAACACGCAAACTTGTTCAATTTTTACTGAAATGGTTTTAATGATGCTTGAATCAACCTTACGCCCTTTTTTCCAACGCACTTGCATTAATCCTGTGGCCAATATTGCTGCGAATTTCACCCATCCTAATGCAATTACCCTCTTCTCTTTTATTACAGGACTCATTGCTGCTATTTTTCTCTCTTTAGAGCACAATTTTCTTGCTGTTATATTTCTTTTGCTATCAGGTTATTTGGATATTTTAGATGGCTCAGTTGCAAGGCTTAACAATCAAAGCTCCCAAATGGGCACTATATTTGATATCTTATCTGATCGCATGGTTGAGTCCTTTATTGTTATTGCACTTGTTGTCCGTGAGCCCGAGCTTGCATTTATTGCACTTTTGATGATGATGTCAATGCTCGTTTGTGTCAGTAGTTTTTTGCTTGTTGGCATATTCTCTGAAGCGCAACAGAAGTCCTCTCAGAAAAGCTTTTACTACTCTCCTGGGCTGATGGAGCGCGCTGAGGCTTTTATTTTCTTCATTTTAATGATTTTATTTCCCCTACTGAGTTTCACATTGGGCGTCATTTTTACGGTACTTGTCCTTTGGACCACCCTTTATCGCGTTTATGAATTCTCTGGTTATGTAAAAGAAATGGAAATCACCAATAAGGATGTTCAATCATGAAAAAGCTCTCTCAAATTACCGGCTTATTTTTCATTTTATGTGCATTAGCACTTTCAGCCCCTAGCAAAGATTATTGGGGAAAATGGGCAGTGTTTAACCCAACCTCAAGTAGACAAATTGATTTTTCTCCATGGCAACAATTTCTTGATAAATATCTGATCATTAAAAACGGACAAAGCTATGTGAACTATCATAAGGTTACACAAAAAGATAAAGCGCTTTTAAAGCAATTTTCCAACACACTTTCGCAGCTCACGATAGAGGATTATAATCGTAATGAGCAGATGGCTTATTGGATTAACCTTTATAACCTTTTAACTGTAGAGGAGATCCTCACTCATCCTACAGTTAAAAGTATTACCGACATTGATACCAACTGGCTTGGACAGTCTAAAGTTTGGGATAAGACGGTTATTATTATTGATAACACCAAAATCACCTTAAATGATATTGAACACCGAATTTTGCGCCCTATCTGGAATGACCCCCGTATTCATGCGGCTGTCAACTGCGCCTCTATCAGCTGCCCGAATCTTGCTGCATTTGCCTTTGAGGGAGATAAAATAAACCATCAACTCAATGAAGTCTTTAGCACATTTGTTAATAGCGCAAAAGGTGTTAAGCTCAAAGGCAATAGTATTTATCTATCCAAGATATTTGACTGGTATGGCAGTGATTTTGGCAATGAACAGCAAATGCGCCAGTTTATCGCTTTTTTTGTCAAAAGCGCTACCTTAAAAGCAAAACTACTTAATGCCAATAATTCGCTCTCTTATCAAAGCTATAACTGGAATTTAAATCAATTAAATTAGCTATATACCACCCGCAAAGCATTTTCAAAGTAACACTAAAACCAAGTTTCAATCGATACGTTAAAACGTGCAGAAAGTGCTTTTATATGATCTGTTGTTAAGCTCCGCTCCCCTTTTAAAATCTTTGAGACAAGTGACTGCGATCCTATCTCCGGCAAATCCTTCTGCGCCAAATTATGCACTTTGATAAGATACCCTAAAACCTCTTTAGCATCGGCGTCATCTGCTATATCTAGTTTGCGTCTTTCGTAATTTGCAATTTGTTTTGCTAACGCTTTGGCAAAAGAGATTATTTCTTCAGTTTTAGCTTCTTTGTTCAGCTTCATCAGCTCTTGTAATAGCTTTTTTGACATCTCGTATTGTTTTTTAGTTTTATATGCTTCGATATACGGCATCAACAAAGACCATGACTTATTAATCTCATTAATTGCGATCATACTTTTTTGCCTCACGTTTTAATACTGACTGTTTTTTATTATATTCTTCATGTGTCCAGATATAGCGAATATCAATGACTGAGAATATATAATCAATGACAGTAACCATCCTATAATTATTCCCTGCTACATCAAAAATCGTAAATACATGATATACATAATCTGCGCTTTTAAACGTTTCTGTCAACTCAGAAAAGTGACTAAACGTATTAGTTTCTAGAATTTTAAGTAGCGAAGCAAAACTCTTTTTTGCCCTTGCATGCTTCTTACAAAATTTTTCTATTACGCCCTTGTTAATGACAATCATAGATACCAATACCAAAGTAGCTTAATACCCACAACAAATCTCTTACAAACTCTTTCACTGCTGAGATTCGCAGCTGTTATTAGAATAGATAGTCATTTATTCAACCTACTTCATTACAAAATATACTGAATAAATAACTATCCACACTATGAGAAAGTGACTTAAGAAGCCGCCTTTTATCATTTGCTCGCTTTGCTTTATTTGTTTTTTGATGAACGCCTGCATTATAATTTAGCTTCATCAAATTTTTTGCAACTGGATTATGTCTTGGCTTTTTCATCCGAATTACCTATTTGTTATATTTGATATTAAAATTATGACATAATGTCATTAAAAGTCAACAAATAGCCAGTTATTGCATCCACTTGCACGCACTTTTTCTGTAGTTATAAACAGTACACTCAGGTACAATACAACATATTAAAAGACATAAAATCCATCCATTATGCTGAACGCAAAAGATACCATATCCGCTATTGCCACAGCTCCCGGCCGTGCAGGTGTCGGGATTATTCGCATCTCTGGAGACAATGCTTATCAGATTGCGAACAAAATTACCGAATATACACTCAAGCCACGTCATGCACACTATCTTCCGTTTATTTCAGAGTCAGGAGAAATTATCGACCAAGGCATTGCCATTTATTTTAAAGCGCCACACTCATATACAGGTGAGGATGTTGTAGAGCTTCAAGCTCATGGTGGACCTGTGATTCTCAATATGCTTTTAGCTTTGAGCGTACAATATGGTGCACGAATTGCCAAACCTGGCGAGTTTACTGAACGCGCTTATTTAAATGATAAAATAGACCTTGCTCAAGCAGAGGCCATCTCTGATATTATTAATGCCTCCTCTGAGCAGGCCGCCAAATCAGCCTCGCGCTCTTTACAAGGTGAGTTTTCCAAACACATTAACACCCTGATTGAAAAGCTAATTCATTTACGCGTGCATGTTGAAGCAGCGATTGACTTCCCAGAAGAAGAAATTGATTTTCTGGAAGATCAAGCCATTCAAAATCAACTGACTAGAGTAAACACGCAACTTGATGAAGTTCTTAGTGCCTCAAAACAAGGTGCGCTGTTACAAGAAGGTATTGAAATTGTGATCGCAGGTAAACCCAATGCAGGAAAATCAAGCCTCCTAAATGCACTAGCTGGCAAAGATAGTGCCATTGTCACCAACATTGAAGGCACCACACGCGATGTCCTGCGTGAATATATTGATATCAATGGATTACCGGTACATATTATCGATACAGCAGGACTGAGACAAAGTGATGATGTCGTTGAGACTGAAGGGGTAAAACGCGCGATAAAGGCCATTGAAAATGCCGATCATATTTTGCTGGTCGCTGATGTCAACACACTACAAAATAATGATATCACTAGCCTTTTGCCTGAGTTTTTTGATGACATTCCAAAGCATATTCCTATTAGCTATATCCACAATAAGATTGATTTATTAGACAAAGTGGCACAGCAAAATACAGAGAATCAGCTGTATATCTCTGCCAAGCATAATTTTGGTATCGACAAGTTAAAAGAGCATATACTCAACACCGTTGGCTTTAAGCAAACAACAGAAGGTGCTTTTACTGCAAGAAAGCGCCACTTAGATGCACTTCATCTTGCGTCCTCTCACCTTGAACTTGCGCAAGCGCACCTTGATCATAAAATAGGTGAGCTCCTAGCAGAAGAGCTCAATCTTGCCCAAAAAGCACTTAGCGCTATTACTGGTGAATTTAGCTCTGATGATCTTTTAGGCGAGATTTTTGGCAGTTTTTGCATTGGGAAGTAATGCTATGTTAGAGCTGCTTTCGATATAGTACATGCTCTGATAGAAAAGAACGCTTATCAACATTAGGATGATTGAATCCACCACTAAGATCCTGCTCCATACCAATTTTTTCCATCACGCGTATCGATTTCTTATTGACCTTTGCTGTAAATGACACAATCTCCTGCCCCTTCATATGCAACATCTCTTTAGCATGCTCAAATACTGCACTTGCTGCCTCAGGAGCATATCCATTGCCCCAGTGTTTTGAAGCTATTCTCCAGCCAATTTCAATCGAAGGAGTGAAATGCGCCTTAAAATAATCCACTTTTAACAAACCAGTAAAACCAATTAACTCCTTTCTCTCCTTTAAAATAACCGGATAGAAGGTGTAGCCAAATTGCAAATAATATTGATGAAATCGCGCTATCATGGCTGCTGTCTCATCTTTTGTAAGCGCTTTTGGATAATACTCCATCACTTGTAGATCTGCATTAATTTTACTCATTTGATCAATATCATGCGCTTCCCAAGTTTTGAGTATCAGTCTTTTTGTTTCAATGATTTGATCCATATACATCCCTCTTGCTATTGATAAATAAAGCCTTCTACCTATTCACCGGCTTATCATAGCCATTAGCGGCTAAAACCGCTTTGATAAACTCACCTTTCTTTTCAGTGTACTGTTCTCGATCGTGCTTATATCGCTTAGCCAACTGGTGCTTTAGCTTTTGATAGGCTTTCATTTGCAGCTTATCTTTACGTAAAATATCTCTAAAGGCAACTCGATGTTCCCAAGTAGCGTTATCTTTTGTCACAATGTGTAAGTGATGCGTCCTGCCAGAGCCAAATGGTGGCATCCCTTTAAATAGTCTTAGATGTGACTTATCTGGATTATCTTCCCAAAATACATAGCCTAAATGTGCCAAAGCTTTCACCCACTTGCTACCTTCATTAAGATTATAAAGCACAATAAAAATATCAATTACCGGCTTACTGGCTAAATCTGGCACTGCGGTGCTACCAATGTGCAGAATACGATAATAATCTAAACTCTGACAGTAACTTTTTATTATCTCTATTTCAGCATTAGCTAACTGACGCCATTTCAGATCATACGCTTGAATACTAATAGTGTCACTTGCTTGCAGTTGCCTCTTTTTCGCATTCCCCGTTTGATAATCAATGTACTCAATAAAGGCATTTTTTCCTTTTATATAGCCTTCAATATCATTTGGGAAAATCTTGGCCAGTTTAAGTTTTATCAGTGAGTAGCCTCTGGCATATTCTTGGTGTTGGTTCAAAAAATCTCTAAATGCTAAATGGCGCTTAATCTCACTGTTTCCTTCCTGAAAAATATGCAGATGATGGGTTCTTTTTTCTTTTGATTTAATATAAAAACGTCTCCCTGTGATACCAAACTCCCCCATAGGGGTATACGCATGTTTAATAAACGCTTCATCCATTTTATCCAAGAGAGCAATTGTTTTAACAACACATAAAATATCAATAATTGGCTTGGCATATATGTTATTAATTGCTGTACTGCCAATGTGATAACAATCCATTAAGTTATCTGCTAATATCTTTTTTAATCTAATTTCTTCTTGATCAAATAGAGTCTTCCAATTTCCATCATGTGGCAAAAGCTCAACTTTTCTCGCAGCCTTGATTGCATCCATTATTATTTTATCTACAGGGAAGTCATCACAAAATTATAACAGCAAAGGCACCAATATCGAAATACCGGTGCCTTGCTTCCCCCACGATTGTCTTACTTCACTCAAACATCTCCAGAGATCTCTCTTGGTAGAGCTGTTTGGATAATTCATATTATTACCGAAAGATAAGATTCAAATATTAACTTTTGTGAAAATAATGTAAAAGAGTGTAAAGTTAGCTTTCTTTTCGTTGAAGCTCTGCCTGCAACACTAAAGCATCTTCATAACTATCACCGACGCGGTAGTAATTTTTGCGCACTGAAATTTGTTGAAATCCATATTTCTGGTAAATTGATACTGCAGGGGTGTTGGTGATTCTTACTTCCAAGAATAACTTTTCAATACCTTTATAAGATAGATGATTTAATAAATACGCCAAAAGCTTTTGACCAAACCCTTGGTGCTGCTGAGACTTTCTCACTGCAAAGTTAATAATTTCAGCCTCATCAAACAACACTGAAATAACCATAAAAGCAACCAATTTCTGATTTTGATCAAACAATCCCCAGCCTTCAGTATGTGCCGATAAAATGCTGTCTTTCATTTGTGATGCTGACCATGGATACTCAAAGACCTCCCGCTCTATCTCCATAATTTTAGATAAATTATGTTCACTTAATGGCAAAATCTGATACGGCATAGACATCCATCATCACCTGTTTTTTAATCTTAGCTTTGTTAAGTTCTGACACGGGTATTGCATAACTTTTGTCATGGTTTATTTCATAAGATAATCGATTATCATAAAGGACTATATCCGAAGATGCTACGTTTATTTGTGCAAGTGTACTGATTTGTGAATATATTTTTTTCTCGCTGGCAAAAAAAAGGGCATTTAGCATCGGATTGATACAATTTTGATCCTCATTCTTTGCTAAAATAACGTGAATAAGCCGCTTTTTGTCATTATCATCTAGTGGATATTTGTCTTTAAGCGCTGTAGATAATTGCCAAACATCAATGCCAAGCGCCTCTAATATATTTGTACTTTGTGACAATTTATACACCAATGCTCATAAGAAAATTACAAATTGAACGTACTGTATGAGTCAGCCTTGGATGAGTCACTTCATATTCAACAACCGCTTGTTGCAAATCATTAAACTCGGTATCTTGCGGATCTTGCAAACGACTTAACTCAATTTTACTTTTTGTCAGCTTGGCAATCTCGAGTGCCTGCACTTTTTGATCTTCAGGCAACTTCTCTAATTCTTGTTGTAATTGATCTAAAAGCCCTAAGAGTTTTTCTGTTTGAGAATAACTTAACTTGTCTGATGCTTGTAAAACATCTTTGATTTCTTTGATAACATTCTTTGGCATAATGCTCACTTCAAATCGCTTGTTATACCGTTGATTTTAGAGAGTTAAGCGATAAATAACAACCATAAAGCTTAATTTGGCAGGTCAATTTCGCTTGTATCCCAACGATAGATCAATCGCGGTGTGCTATTGGCTGTTCTCACGCCACCCGTTATTATTGGCTTGTTATTGTTTCCACCTCCAGTTAACCCGGTCCCAGACTCACTTTGTAGCACTTTTTGAATACTTTGATACATGCTTTTCACAAAGCTTTCAATATCTTCTGGATTGAGTGTTTCATTATAAAAACGTCTATCACTGCTAAAGCAGTTTTTCATGAAATCCTTATTTGGAAAATCATTGGCACCATTTTGTCCTGGAATCAAAAATAGCATTGAAGTGAACTCTCTACCATCTTGTCGAAACTGATCGCTAATTGTATTACAAAACCATGCTTTATCTAACGTATTAATTTGATAGTCATGATCTTCTGGCCTTCTGATGGTTGGGTAGCCATCTGTCATGATAATGGATAGATTATTCACCGTTTTGTGGTTAGTGTCTTTTGTATAATACAGCTTTTGAATTGAGTATAAATAAGGCGCTGACATACCTGTGTCACCACCATGATAGGTAATATTATCAAGTGAGGATAGAAACTGCTGATATTCGCCATCATCTAAAATATTACGCACCTTACTTGCTTTTGGCATAGGCGAAAGCCATGACAAAATTCCCATTGAAGTAAAAATACCATCTTCTAAATAGTGCTCTTTATCAATGACTTTTTGTATATTCTTAATTAAGGTTCTATAAGCTGTGCCCTCACTGTCTTTAAACCGTGTATTAAAACTTAACACATGAAAATTAATTCGTGCATTTCGATCAATTGTATTTCTAAGCCTATTTGCAAGTGTTTTAATCATGTCAATTTCATAGGGAAAACTTTTTCTCACCGAACTACTTGAATCCAAAACAAATGAAACTGAGATACTACTTAATGCTGGATGTGGTTTTTGAATACAATTAGGTGGCACACCTATAAACCCCACATCACACACACAGCTTTCACTTGCTGAAATATAGCTTCCACCTGTTTTCGCCAAAGCGGTACCAACCACTGTCTCTATTGCTTTAAATCCAATATTGCCAAACAAATTCCCAGCAAACGAAGCTATTTTAAAATCTGTAGCTGAAGCACGATAGTGATGAACACTGCCTTGATAATAGCCTTCTGTTAATGTACAGCTGTAGTTTTTATCTGGATATTTTATAATGGCGCTATTGGGTGGAGTCGTATGATTTTTTTCCACATGCGTTGTTTTAAATGTATGGGTATTATCATCTTCATCTACGCCAATATTACTTAAGTGAGGAAAGTAAAACTGATAGACAGATTGCGTAATGGCATGATTTTTATCATCATCAGCTTTATGATTTTCCTTCGCCATGGCAAATGCAGCAGCTTCACTGGCATCAGACAGGCGAGATTTGCTATTTAAAAGAGATAGCATCCCCATAGCAAGCCCCATAAATAACAAAATAACCGGCAGCATCAATGCCGTCATAATTGTGTATGCACCGGATTGATCTTTGAATATAGATTTTAGTTTATGAAAGTTCATTATCCCTCTTTTATTCTTTTTCCATTTAGATGACCACCATGATTCATTTATCTCAAACATTTCTATCATGGTGATCAATCTGAAGACTTTGCATAATCACAACGCCTGTATAAAGATGCAAAGTCTATTATGAGTATATAGATGCAGATTTAACGCTATAGCACTACAGTTCAACAGTACAAACTGGCGCACCGCTATCGGTTGAACAATTCACTAGATTAGACTGTAATGTTTGCCCATATTTTTTATATAGAGGCCCACTATTGGCATATAAGCATACTAAGTCTTTTCCACTAGCTCCAATTTCACTCCAGTCATGGAAAAAACATCCGGAGCCTTCTGTAAAGAGAGACTGTCCATTATACACTGGGGTACAACTGACATTCTGATAGACACCCATAATTCCAATACCGGGACTGAAGGTACAACTATAGGTAACCGGTGTTACACCACAATATCTATTCCCACGGATATTATCTCGTGTTTTATCAATCAGTTCTTGAGCAAGCTGCTTGTAGCTTTCCAACTGTCGCTTCATTTCCTGCAACTCACTCACCCAATATTGCTGATTATCACTTCGAAAACGGGACATTCTATTTCTGACATCTTGCTGTTTATCTGCAAGAGAGTAGCTTGCAAAGTAATCAGTAGACCAGAATTTCTTATCATTATCCATTGCATCATACAACTTCCACGTATCACCAAACAGCCAGAAAGTTTGAGCACCTCTTATACTCGCACCCCAGTCAACATAAGAAACGGTAAAATCGCCTCCACCATCTGTACTATTCACATAAATTGTGCCATTGGCTGTTCTATGCCCAATATATGCATTAACTCGGTTGATAACGGACGCTAAACCACTTGTTGTATCATCAATATAGCTATCAAGAGAGTCAACGGCACTCTTATAATCACAGCTATATGTTTCAAGATTTGTACTGTCATGTTGTGCTTTATAATATTTAGAAACGTAGGCCAAATTTAATATCTTCATTTTGTATAAAAAGAGCTTCTGCGCAACGAGTGCAATTTGTGCTTTTAAAATAGATTTTAAATATCTGCCTTCACTCCATGGTGTACTCCATAGTTTAATAATTTGAGAATTTGCATTCTCTAAAGTCCCTGATACTGTCAAATCTAACTGATTACTCAGAAAATCCAGATAGCCATTATCATTAACTAGAAAATGAACTTTTTGCATATCAGTGCTTGCTCGTTCTAGGGCATCAAGCTTTGTTCTATTACCATTTATGCTTGCCTGTACATTCGCTTTTTGTGTTGCTAAATCTCGCTCATTGAGAATTTCATTAATTTTATTAGTCAAGTTTGTCACGATACTATTAAACGGCGATACACTTTGCCCTGTTAGTATCCTAAAAAGTGAATAGCCACCATTAAACATTTCAGTGATTGTGCCGCCGCCTGGTAGAAGCTGAATTATATTAGTCATATCAGTAAAATAAGGCGCTGATGATTTTTGCATAAGCAAGTTAGCTTTCGATGTATTTTTTTGATATACATTTACATTTATATCATATAGCTGCCCTTTTGGTGTGCTATGACTTTCCTTATGAAGCGTATAATAGTGTGTTTTGGCAAAGTTCTTAGCCCATTTATACTCGCGATCATGTTTACTGCCACCTGTTATAAAAATATCAAGCTCTTTACTATTAACATCACAGCTTAACTTGATCAAATTTACATTTTCATCATATTCAACTGACAAGTTTGTCACATGCTTTGGTAGAAGCTCCGCAAATGAGAGCTCTTTATCATTTAGCTTTATCTGGCAATTTTTAAAGTTTTCAGCGGTATTGTTATGTACTTTAATTGCATAGCGGTTTTGTCTTTGTACATTTGTCTTAAACCCTAGACGAATGACACCCTCTTTATTACTAAGCGCCAGCCAATTATTACTGTCGATAAATTTGGAAATATCAAGCGCTTTTTGATTTGCTTGCAGGTTCTTTTTCCAGTTATCATGACCTTGATAGTCAGAAGAAGCATACCAATTTGCCTTATGCTGTTCTATCTGATAAATATACAGCTTATCTGAAGCCTTATTCTCAGAGACAGTACAAAGATAGTTATTTACTGCATGCTCACCTGCTGTGAGAATATAATTGCCAAGTGTATCTCTCTTAACCTCTTTGCCGGTAGTACTCGTGATGCTTGAGCATAACTGATTAAGCGAGTTTTGCACCTTTATTTCAGTCGCATTGTCTACAGCATCACTTGCCATTAGTGGCAGTGAAATGGATGCTAATGATGCTGATACCAATAATGAAAGAACTTTCATATTATTTCCCTTTTACTCTTATTTGTTGAACAAAAAATAACAAACAAGAATACTCGTAAAATAGAATAAGAGGATTGCTGCATAAAGCCCCCTTGAAACAACTCCATGTCTACTCTTCCGGCATTCTCAACTTCTCAATATCAATGAAAAATGTGTAATAAATGTGTAGAAACACTTAATGCGTGTTAACCCCTCTGAGAAAAATACGAATTACTTCCCTGACTCCAGTTTCATATGCGCCAAAAATTTTGCGGGAGTCTCTCCAGTTAATCGTTTAAACATTCTTATAAACGCAGAGTCGCTATTATAATTTAGTGAGTAAGCTGCGGTGGTAACTGATTTATTTTGTTGTAGCATCCCAATCGCTCTTATCAACTTTAGCTGCTGATACCACTTCCCATAGCCATAGCCGAATTCTGTTTTGAATATGCGTGTTAACGTTCGACTACTAACCGCTAAATACTTTGCCGCTTCTTCCAAAGAGAAGTTTCTATCTTCAAAGCTTAGAATATACTCGGTTAGCTTTTGAATTTTGGGGTGCAAACAATACGGCAAATGATACTTTAAAGTAACACTTCCATTTACCTCTTGAATCATTAACAAAAAGAAGCTTTCATGCACCTTGTCAAATAGCTCACCTTTATGTGCAATCAGCCGTTTTATCAATACTTCAAGTAAGTTTGATGCATTCATAAGTTTGATTTTTTTAGGCAACTTCCAAGTGAAATTTGACAGCATCTGTACAAAATAGTACTGACAATGGTGTACTGAGGAAAGCTGATAACATATATTATCAGGTAGCCATATCGCCATCCCCTGACAAAGCACTGACAGCTTACCCTCAACGGTAATAATCATCTGCCCTGTATCGACATACAGAAGGTGCCCTGATGTATTTGTCTTTCTTTGTGTATCTGTCACATTTGAAGATAATAATAAATAATCAACCTCAATGTATCTTGCTAAAGCTATATCCTCTAGCTCACTGACACTTGTCATATCTCTCCCAATTTTTGATTGCTTGCATTAAGTGCATAATCAAAGTAACTGCTGCAAAGTTAGTACGTTTGGAAAGGAGTTTGCAACAGTCACACCTATAGCCTAATGGATATCGTTACACAGCAAAATGCCTATTTTAGACAAAATAATTACCATTTGAGACACATGCTCTTGTAAACAGTAATACACTTTATTTAACCACATACAGTAATGCGAACCTTTGGTGTGCCAGAAGGTCGACTCCACCATTCACTGCTATCATCTAAATCTGCCTCCCACCAGTCATATACTGCCATTTTTAGCCAACCTTGAATCGGCGCAACAGAGATATGGTTAGTATAGAGCGTTGGACTTAAAAGAAATCTTACCTCGCCAATGGTATAAATAATGCCATCACCTGACTCTTTTACTTTGATTGTTTCCTCAAGTGTCCGTGAGATAGACCCAGTAGTAAAATAGCCAAGCTTCTTCTCTTGCTGTACATCCAGAGCCATTTTTATGTCGTTTGAACAGGTTGTAACAATCACACTCTTTGGACATAGGTTTTTGACATAAATTTCCACGCCCGCTGATGCCAAAAGTGTCATCGGCATCGCTAAAAACATGCATAATTGAATCGATCGCTTTATCATTTCTCTATCCTTAATTAATGAGTCTTTGCAAGGTCTTATAATCTTGATTTTCAGGAATGTAGCTGTAATTAAATGAGATAATTCCACCAAAACCCTTATCATTTTGTGGATCCCAAAAAAACATGCTGGATGGCACTCTAGGCAAGCCACTGATCCCTATACTTGGCGCCTCTAATTGGAGCTGATCTTTTGCCGCATAGGTCAAATAATAGGTTTTACCGCTGAAATTAAAGCTATCAACGTTCTGAGCATAAATTGCTTTGTCGTTATATAACTTACCGACCTCAGTATTGTTTGCATTAATCCCCTGATAGTAATAGTTTTGATTTTCTCCAAAGTCCCCAGATAATAAAAGTGTATTATTTACAAGCGATATAATCCAAGATTTGTTATTACTCAAGCTTGCGCTCCATGGATACATCAAAAAACTCTGGAAGTTGTTTTTCAAAAGCCCATTGGAACTGAGCGCGCTTAATGCACTTAAGTTTTCTTTGTTATATGAACGCAAAGATACCGCGTCAGAGCAACTATATAACCCTTGTGATCCCATACACTTTCTAAGTGCATTTTCTATTTTTTGTAAGTTCTGACGCGCTGTTTCAGTAATCGCTTGCGCATAAGGGTACAAACTGCTTCGTACAGGTAATAAGCTTCTTAAACTATCTGCTGCTGTATAGATCTCAGCTTGGTGCTGATAGCGTGTAAAAAGTGCCTCTGAATTCTCTCCAAAGTCAGCTGGAGCATTTGCTCCCTCCACAATATCATCACTTGAAATGGTATAAGGAGATCCGATATTAACTGCGCCAGCGGCCTTCAGTTGACTGTAAGTTTTGGCTTCACCAATTTTCTTCAATTGATATAAATAGCCCGTGCTATCACTATCACTGCCAATGTAATCCATCACCACAGTTGCAATTTTAACACAAGGTTCAATATTCTTAGCACTACAGTTTAAAACGCCATCTTTCATGTTTTCTTTTGCCAGAATTGAATTTAGCATCACAGGATTAGCACCAATTTGGCGAATATTAAGTACAATGCTTGCCCGTAAACCTGAGTTGGTCACCGCATTTTTTACCGATACCAACGCATCCACTAAAGATGAATAGGTGACTTTTAGCTCACTTTGAATTTCTCTTTTTTCCATCTCTGAGGCAGTTTGAATGCTTAAACTTGCATATAGATATGACCCTAATGACTGCGCCGTTACAATGCTTGTTCCACAGCGTTTGGCAAAGAGTAAAGGCTCAGCCTGATACAACGCGCCTTTATCATTTAGCCTCACATTCGTGTTCAACCTGACTTTGGTGATATTTTTGGATAAAAAAGAAAAGTTCAGGGTGTTTGAGTTATTTTCCGTTTGACTTAAATAGTTTGCTTGTATGCTACCAGAGAGAAGACCATAGTTGGCCTTTAAAGATGAGTTTAGATTTAACTCAGATGCGAGCTCTTTCGTATCTTTAATAAATTTAAAACGAAGTTGACTTTCTGTGCTACCTAAAGAGACCTCATTGTCTTTCGGCCTGTTAATGCAAATGATTGGCGCCATTGAATTATCCGCTGGCATCACACCCGAGCCAAGCTCCGCAAAATCAAGCACCGAATAGGCACTACTGCCTATTGCGTCCATGGCCATAAAGCTTACGGGGCTCAGCTGACTTTTAAGCCGCTCGTATTGTGGGATAATCTCAGCTTCAGCAAGTGATACGCTATTAACAATCACTAGGAAAACAGCGATGCACCGTATTTTATATTTCACAATCTCTCTCCTTTTTCTCTTCTTCAAAATAGATTTTTTATCAAAGACAAGCTTGCTGATTTAAAAAGCTAGAGATTCATTTCTAATGTGTAAATGCCATTTAAGGGCAAAAGACATACATATTTGGACACTCACTCTTTCTTTATAAAGTGATATGAATATGATAAAACGCATGCACACAAATCTCCCTGATCTTAAAACTTACCTTTTCCCTTGTTCGAAATAAATCGTAGTCAAATAGTGATAGAAATAAAGTGAATTTCCTCAGATTTCATATTTTTACACTGAGCATTAATAATGCACTATTCCCAAGCAATAGAAAGTGATTATAAAAAGCTCAAAATACTTACCAAATAAGACAAAAGCCCATGCTTTTAAGCCAACTACTTGCAACTGTAAAAATCTTAAACTAGAGCTGACTTTGAATCATACCTATGGTTCATTGCTTTAATCAATCGGGAGAGAGAAATGAAAAAACTGTCCATTATTCTTGCCAGTATCAGCTTACTTGTCACTTTAAGTTTAGGTTATGGAAGTGGAAATATTGAGCTTATTGTCAAATATAAACCTGACGCTGAAAGCACATCCAATCTAACAGCGCAAAGTGACTATCATATTAAGGAAAAGCTCAGTAATAACACCTATATTCTAAGCCTTGAAAATAGTGCCTATAAGGATATGGCCTTAGCCCCACTTGTCAGCATGAAAGAACAAGCTGAGATCAATGCCTATAAACTTGCTAGTGAATTTATGAAAAAACACCCTGAGGTTATCTATGCCATTCCTAAAAACTCAACCATGAAAGCCTACACTGAGGTCAATAACAGTCACACAATGAATGTTACACGCTGGGATGATCAATGGGATATGCATAATGATGGTATAGGCGTTGGCGCTGATGGTGCTTGGCAATTAGTTAACCAAGCCAAAGAAGCTATTTACACTGCTGTTGTTGATAGCGGCATCGCCAAAAATGCGCCTTTTGATATTCAACAAAACCTCTATATGGACACGACTTATTACTTCTATATGAATAATCAAAGTGTCGCTATATCGGATAATATCTATGATAATGGCAGCTTTCATGGCACACACGTTGCAGGCACCATTGCAGCAAATGGACCCAATGTCACAGGCGTAATAGGGTCTGTTTCAGCGATTAAAGTCACCCCCGTTAGAGTCTTAGGTGACGATGGTTCAGGTGGGACATACTCGATTATGGATGGCGTAAAATGGGCAGCAGGTGACAAACTGAATATTGCTAACATTAAAGACAACCCACACCCTGCAAAAGTGCTCAATTTAAGCCTTGGAATGAGTAAACCATGGTATGTGTCTGACAGTGCATGGCAATACTATTATATGCCATCACTTTGTAGCGCATGGCAAGATACAATTAATACCGTCAATAAGATGAATGCCACTGTTGTCCTTGCTGCTGGAAATGATAGCCGCACCCTTTTCTACAGCATCCCCTCTGGTTGCCCAGATATCAACGCCATTGTTGTTGAAGCAAGTGGCCCAACAGGTGCACTTAGTTTTTATTCAACCTACAATGATCCCTATAGCTGGCCAGTTAAATCACTGGTTGTCAGAGCGCCTGGTGGTGATGATAAAATCTATGGAGAAAAAGGTAAGATCCTCTCTACAGTCAATGGCGATTATGGCTATATGCAAGGTACATCAATGGCAGCGCCTCATGTGGCAGGCATTGTTTCACTGATCTATGCATTAAATCCAGATGCCAATGTTGATTATGTGAGAAAGATTTTACAATTATCCGTACAAGAAAATGGTGTTATCAGTGCCCAGAAGGCGCTAAAGAATACTATTTTATTAGAGAATAGCGCTATAACTAGCCCCACATAAGCGGATCTAGCGAAGTACTGTCATCTTGCATATTAAGAATGGAAATCCCTTTATATGCATAAGAGCTAATCGTGCGTGAGCTAACACCTGCAAAAGCTTTTGCTGCATTTGTAACCATTGCTTCTTTACTCATCAGCATGGTTGCTGCAAAAGCTGGCATGCGAGAGGCTACAGAAGAGAGATAGCTTGCTCCAAATTTTGTTACCATTGGTGTGGAAAATTTCGCTGCACTTTTTACGGCACTTTTAATTGCAAATCGACTCAAGGTACCAACATATCCACCTGCGCCCAGCATGCCGCCTGTCAAGGTTCCAATTGCTGATTTTACTAGTGCTTCCTCAACTGGAACACCAAAGGCAAGATCAATACCAAAATTCACACCATTCGCTAAAGCTGGAACCGCAATAAACGCACCTGCGCCAAAGACAGGTGCTGCACCTATAAATGCACCTGTTACAGCACCTTGAAGTGAGCCTTTAAGTGCACCTAATAAAGTCTTCTCCAAATCCCAGTTACTATTTATCCCCGCTGTAATGGCACCGACTGTTCCGCCAATCACAGCGCCTGAAACAATTGAGGCGATTAGCATTGAAATAATAATTGCATGCCCATCTGGATCAGAGTATAAAACAGGGTTATTTTCACCATAAGCATACGCATTTAGTCCACCTTTTCCAAAGGGAGAGAGACCATCAGGTGAAATAAATCTTCCTACCTTTGCATCATAAGCTCGATACCCATTACCCAGATACTGCAAATTGGTATTGTTATCCGTATACTGACCAAGAAAACCAAGTGGACTTATATTCGAAGTTGCAGAGATGCTCCTTTTTATGCGTGATTGACGCTCTAGCATAGGATGATAAGCGACCCCATAGGCGGTATACTCAGAAGCTTTCATCCAATTAAGCTTGTTTTGTATTTCGCTATCCTCTTGATATTCAGCGACAACGCTACCTTTCTCATCATGCAACAAATAGCTCAATTGCAAAGCTTTATTTATCGAAGCAACGGCCATACCATTGGCATAAATATAGCCCTTTAGGTTTGTATTTTCACTATGATCAGGATCCTTGGTATAGATAGCTGAAAGCTTATTATCACTATAAAATAGTTTAGTATTCAGCCTCCCTCTATCATTTTGATACAATACATTGACCAACTGATCATTCGGAAGATAGCTATACTCTGTGCTATCAGCTATGGCACCACCTGCAATAGTTTGAATTGAATCAAGCTTAGAGAATTTATTATACTCATAGTGTCTATAGCGGTATTGACCGATACAGTTTGAAGCAAAGCAGGTTTTTTCCAAACTGCCTGAATCATAGTACACCATCCCACGCGCGCCTCCAACTGAATGGTTTATGCTTTGAAGACGTGATGCGTAATTTCCATCATAATCATAGCTTGTAGTTGCTTGTTGAGCACCATTTATATTACTAAACTCTACCGAACTTATTTGATTATTTTCATCATAGAAATAATTATTCTTTGCATCATGCCTAACCCCACTGGCAGATGTATTCTCTGCATAACATACACGACCTTGAGTTGAGTTACACTCCAACGTCTTAAGCCTATTGAGATAGTCATAACTATAAGATCTCTCCCCTGCATAATAAGGTGTTTTTATTTCACGAGAGGCTATATTGCCAGTATAAAACCCAGTCTTATTACTGCGTGAGCGACCATATTGCACAGCATATAAATCTTGTACTTCACCTTTTGACTGTGAATAGGCTATTTTATCTAAAAAACCCTTATCATTATAATGATAGTTAGCATCAATGAAATCATTTAATAAGATCCCAGTTTGCCTACCTAATCCATCATATGCGTAAATAAGTCCAAATGACTTACTCTCACCTTCTTTTGTGAGATTAATTTCTCTTTCTTCTATGCGACCAAAGTCCCCATAGTGATATGTATCATCATTTTTAAGTAATAACTGCTCATTATTGTAATATTCCTTGTTTGACTGTGATAAGCGCCCTGCCTTGGTATACTTATAGCGCTCATTTTGAATCAATTGATCACCCTTGAGTACAACTAAAGTGTCCATTAAGTCATTTATTCCATGTTCATAGATTATGCTATAACCATTGGCTGTTAATTTTTTCAACTCACCAAAGTGATTGTATTCAAACTGCTTTTCACCTTCAGTATCTTTACTACCACCTGTAGTGCTGTACGCTAAAATAGGCAGCTGCAAAGTTGGATCTATATCATATTTGATCTGATTTCCAGATAAATCTACTTTGGACACCAGTGTGCCGAAGCTATTGTAAGTGTAGGTTTTACGATTTTGAGAGGCTTTCAGATCTTGTTCACTGACAAGCTGACCCAAAGCATTGTACTGGCGAGTGCCATATGGGTTCTCAACTTCAAGCTGATCGCCTGATAATCGCCCAGTTTCAATAACCTGTCCTAATAGGTTATATTTTTTGTATGTTCCACTTTGCTCTAGTTTATCTAGAGAAGATGTGATTTCTTTAATCAGGTTCCCAGCAATATCATAGTGGTTTTCTTGTGTGCTGCCATTACTCAAAAGTGTCTTTGAGAGACGATTAAAACCATCATACTCATAGTCTGTTTTGCTTAAAGGCGTTAAATGATTAATATCACTGTCTAGTTTATAAGTGCCTTCAGATACAAGCTGACCATTACGATAGGCTTTTTTATCCACACGTTCTATTACAGATGAGCCCTTCTCTTTTAAATAACTCACTTCTAGGTTGTCAACATCATTATAAAAGGTGTATTTCTCTAGTTTGTCATTTAAGAGTGTCTTTACTTCCCGACCAAGCACATCATAGAAAGTCTCTTGATCATTCACCACATCTGCCGCATTATCAGCTGTTAAATTATCATACTCAATCCACTCATGTGGCAACCCTTTACGGTTATATTTAATGTTGATAAGTTTATAACTATCAGCACCCTGTGCATTTTGCACATACTGGGCGACCTTCTGATAAAAACCATTAAAGCGCGTTTTCACTCTTTCATCAGTAGGTTTAATCACCGTTGTAGAGAGCTCATGATCATTTGAGATATAGCTATAGCTAACTTCCTTTGCATACTGGCTTTCAGGGTGTATTACCTCTTTTTTCAAACGATTATAAGGATCATATTCAAAGATTTTTTGTACCTGATCACCTTTGGTGATACGTAACAGCTTGCCATTTCTAATATCAATTGTATTAGTAACTGCTGCCGCTTCTGTGGCGCTTTGATCCACCTTATTCTGTGCTTTATTCAAATGTTTTTGCATGACATAATTAAGCTCGCCCGCTTTCCTATTAAGCGTATATTGATAACTTGTTTTTACTGCCTTTAAATCAGGATCACCTACTAAATCTTTAGTCTCCGTTGTTTTAAGCCTTGTATAAAGACTCTCTTCATCTGGATTTGAGTAATACGTATTCACGCTCTCTAAGTAATACTGTGCTTCTTTATCACGCCTTTTTGCGCCTTTTTTAACCGAGGTTAATAGTTTCACATGATCATACCCATCTTGACCATAATCCTCATAACCATATTGGGTAATGTAATACTCAATATCATTTGGTGTGTTACTATTTCTTGGAAAATATCTTTCCTCTTCTAAGTCCCTCACAAAGCCATAACGATTAGCCGGCAAATAACGAAAGCGCTTTTTTGTGCCATCACTCTCAATCACCTCAAGCAAATTGCCATTATCATCATAGCTTTTTGTAGTCGTTTCAATACGTTTATCATGAGTGTTAAAATGAGTTCCTACACGCTGATTTGCATGAATATCATTGTAATAGGTCTTTTTAATTTCTACTGGGAGGCTATAATTTTTAGCAAGCTCAGCGTAGTTTGTGGCATCATTTAGATTATATCGATAGCTCGTTTCTCTCAAGAGCTGATTATTTGAAAGGTTAATCTTTTTTTGTGATACCAATAGGTGCCATTTATTGTATGTGTTTTCAATCTTAAGACCAGCATGCATTTGGCTGGTTGTATAAGTAAAATCAGCTGACTGAGCATAGGCATTATCTTCATTAGCTTGATAGTGCATACCTGCTGCTAACGGATAGCCTGTATAATTACTGCCATCATAGCTGTAACTTGTCAGTAAAGTTTTTGCATTTAAAGCACTCATCTCTTGCTCTTTTACTGCATAAACACTACTTCCATCAGGCATGCTCAATGCTTGGTAAGTGAAATGATCTGTTTTAAGATGATTTTTCAGCTCCTCTGGCAGTCCTAAAGCATTGTAAGTTATTGCTGTACTAAGAAGCTCATTTTCACTTGCTCCCTTAAAAGCAATATCCTCTAAACGATCATTGGATAAACTCAAGACAACTTTACTGTCTTTATTATTAATAAATCTGCCGGAGTTAACAGTAATTTCATTTGTGCCATAGCTAAAATAAACCTCATTACCATCATCGTCTGCAATGCTCTCAATGCGGCCATCATCCCGATAATAAAAACGTAAGCCCTTATGCGCCTCATTTTTAATTGACTTCAGCCTACCTTCTTTATCCAAAGTCTCTGTTATGCCTGATTTATAGCGAATTCTAAGAAGGTTATGTTGCGAGTTTGTTAACCATTGGAGCTTAATATCATTTTCTTTATGATACTGAAGTTTACCGCCTTCTCCAAGCTTTGTAAGATACTGACTTGAGCCATCTGAAAATACAATTAAATGCCTATTTCCTACTTGGATAATGCGGGTTGTATTTAAAAACCAGCCCTTACCAAAACCTGTATCTTTATCTTTTAAGGTTTGTTGGTAAATCAACGTTGGCGTGTAATTGGGCCCTAAGCCAAAATTGGCAAAGATACTGCCTATTTTATACTTAAGATTTAAAACCCCTGTTTGCCTATCGACCTGATAGTCACCCTTTAGTGCTTGATTAAGTGCATCTGAGGTAATTCTCTGATTGGTGCTACTCTGATTAAAGCGCTGAGCAAAAGCATGCGGTTGAGCTAGAATACTCTCCCCATTATTAATACTTTTTTGTGTATTATCTCTCTCTAGCACAGCTTTAACACTTTGTACATTAGGTAGCGATGCATACAGTGATTGCGATAGCATAGCGCCAACGCCAGCAGCAACGAAATAAGCACTAAAGCGATTGATTTTTATCAGTGACATTTATTCTCCCTTTTCTGGTTTCCTCGTGGATGAAATAAACCCAAATAAAAATCATCTCTTTATTTGGGCGTAGAAAAGGTAACAGTCAGTTATGTAGTTAATTTGAAAGAAGTTGTAGTTTTTGTAAATAGCCTGATTTTACATTCACTACGATAATACACTTAGCAGATTTGCTCTGTATATGCCTGAGCTTGATGATACATAAAGATACTTCCCTGCAACAAGTACATTTTCAATTCGTACGCCTTTTATCCCATCTTGTTCACTGTAACTGAGTAACTTACCATCTTCTTTTAATATTTGTAGCTCATTACTTCCAGTGTATAGATATAAGTTGTTGTCATACATGTACATATCACTAAATGTGTATTTATTCGTATCAGCAAAGTGCTTAATCGCTTTCCAGTTTTTTCCTTTATCATCGGAGCAGTAAATCGTTGGCTCATCGCTAATAAAGCAGACTTTATCCTGCCAAGTAGTGAGCCCCATAATCGGACTGTCCTCGCCTGTGGGAATATTAAAGTTTGAACTTTCCCAGCTCACACCATTATCATGTGATATTCTAGCCATAAAGACTCGATAGGTTCCTCTTCCCATGACATAAACATTATCTCCAAACCCGCTAACTGCATTAATAGCATACACATTATCCGCTTGGAAAAATGTTTTAACATCTTCATATTTCCAACTCACTCCACCATCACGCGAGAGATATATGCCGCCTCCTGTTGCAAAATAGATATTCTCCCCATGGGTATACATGGAATCTTTGACTGACACATCATTTCCTGACGAAGGTAACATTGATTTTTCCCAGTGTTGACCCTGATCTTTACTAATATAAACCCAGTTTTTCTGATGTTCTGGATTCCAAATATAGATTTTCCCTTCATGTACATAAGTCTTTGAAGCTAAACCACTGTGATGAATATCAAGCACCTCTGGTGGTAAATCACGCCCTCTTACAAGCACATTCCACGTTTTTCCCTGATCATAAGATGCTTTAACAATAACGCCATAGTCTGTTGTGCTATAAAGCACACCATCATAATAGTCAACCACTTTATCATCATCTGTCATAATAGTATCTGCATCGCCACCAACAATACGCCAAGTAGCACCTTGATCTTCAGAAAGGTACAAGCCTTTATCAGTTGCTACATAGGTTTTATCAGCCTGATACACAATTCCGCTAACATTCACCTCATCAGGGAAGTCTGTTTGTGCGCCTATTACCTGCCAGCTTTTGCCAGCATCTTTGGAAACCAGTAGCTTTTCTCCATTTGAGTCAGTGACATAGATTTCATTTTGATCGCCGTATATAAATGTAGGGGCATCTTCAACTAATAATGACTCAATTGCTTCATTCTTTTCCCAAGTCTTACCACCATCATGGGATATATATAAACCTGTTGGCTCAAACTGATTATTAAACGGTACAATATAAGCATTCTCTCCGTATTGATAGTAACTCAGAGCGCCTTTTTCACCTATTTCAGTTTGTATGTCTGTTTTAACCTGCCATGTGTTACCACCATTATCCGAAACCGATATACCATTAAGCGGTGAGATGGCATAAAGCTTGCCACTTGCCTTATCTTGAGTAATAGAAATGACATTGTTTAGTGCATCTGGTGCAGGACTCCAGCTATCCCCGCCATCTATTGATTGATAGACTTCAGCACTCACTTCACTCATATAAATTACATATACCCTGCGTGCTGTACTTATAATACGATAAAGTGATAAATGCTTAGGTAATATCTTGCCTGAAATCTGCTGATAGGTTTTTTTCACCCATGACTGCCCATCATCTTTAGAGACATATAGTGTTGCTTCATTGGCTGCATATATCGTACCATCTTGTACAGCAATAGCTGAAAAACGCTCCTGATTGACATCTAAATCCCGATAATTATGCCAAGTTTGCCCGTTGTCTTTTGAGCTGGCTATACCATTATCCGTTGCTACATATAAATCACTTCCACTGGTAGCAATGCTATTGATCGCTAGAGATGGCAGTAATTTATAGGAAAGTAAATCATAAGGAACTGCATAGAACTTTGGATAAACTTTAAGCTGAAACGCTGCTTTTTCAGTTTTCATATTATCTGCACTAACACTTAAATTGACAGCGTAGTTCTTCACTTGTGATGGATTGGAGGCATTATACTTCACAACATAGATACATTGCTCTTTTGCTTTTAGCACTGAGTGCGATAAACAGGTACTTTCTTTTTCAGAAAGTGAAAACTTAGGGAATTGGTTAAGGCCTTTTAATTGAAGATTTTTTATCTCTTCTTGAAGATAGTTATTCTCAACATAAATAGTGAAGCTATCTTCTTCTCTCGCCGATAGTGTTGTTTGTGTTTTAGGCAGACTCACACTAAATGACGGCGTGTATGCATTAACATCAACCGATCTACTATCTGCATTATTGGCACTGATTGTAATATTGCCTTTCCCCTCTGGTTCAGCATCACCAATAAACTGTATCTCACAGCTTGCATGCTTTTCTAAACGTGCATCAGTACAGCCATTTCGCACGACAACATCCGTCAAATCAGGCGTTTTTACATGAAGCCCAATAATATCTGCATCAGTATTATTTACAATACGTAAGCGATTCATCTCAGTATGCGGCTTAATTAAACCAAGCTTATTCTCTATTGTTATCTCAGGGCGAATAACACTTATCTCACCTGATAAAATAGAAACACCATTACTTTCTTTTATCACAAGCTTTTGCTCATTTGAAGAGAGCTGACTATCTGCATTTAATGTAAAAGAGCAGCTAGCCCCTGCAGCAAGTTTTCCCACACAAGTATTATTGGCGAGCTGTATCTGGCTTGCCAGAGCACCTTCTATAGAAAACTCATCACTTTTAAGGTGGAAATCACTTTTTGTATCATTTTTAAGCGAAAAAACTTTACTGTCTCCAGCGCTCACCACCAATGGGTCAGAGAAGGATAACGACTCAACTTTGAATGATGATTTTGCTAGGGTTTTCTGCGCACCATTGACGTTATAACTAATAGTATAATAAATATCACGATTGAGAATCTTCATCTCATTTTGATGTGGCACCAGTTTAATAATACAGCTTGCTGTATCAGATAGCACCTGGCAACTGTCTGAGTAATTCACCGTGAAATCATTATTTATGTCTTGATCTAAAAAATGTAGCCTAACATTTGAAATCGCGAGCTGATCTTCTCCTTTCACCCTGAGGATTTTATGTTCAGAGTGTACGGTAACTTTAATTTCATGTGTTTTTCCAATTGCAGTGGTTGGCTCAGCGCTTGCAGAAACAGAGTAACTAGACTCATCTTGATTATTACTATCTCCATCACTTCCTTGGCAGCCTGCTAAAATACCTGCAAATATAATAGATGCCAATATTGAGGCCAGTGCTTTTATTTTTATCTTCTTCATCCTACCTTCTCCAATAAAGTTATTCTCTGAGTAATCCAATTTGTTTAGTAAAAATTAAACAGTTGATAGATGAATTATAGTCTAAATAAGATTACTCATTCTGATGATAAATCTAACAGGCAGGTATGATTACTTTATGAAAAGATATGTATTTAATGTAAAAATCAATTGCTTGGCTTTACAATTGATACCGAATATACCTCTATATCCTTTATTTTCTCAAGCATTTTCCTTTTTTACCTAATATCATATCTATCTCTATTTAAAGAAAAATGCGTAATTTGCGCAGTCTCTTCATCACTACAATGTATAAGAAACACCAAGCATAATTGCCTGAGTAGGATTGGGCTTATTTATCTCATGAGTAACTGGTTTGTCTTTATCCCCAAATACATACTGGTATTTGCCATACACCTCTAGCTTCTGGGTGATTTGACAGCCTATTTTTACACTAACAACTGGTTTAAACTTCTTAGCAACCTCTTCATCTTGATTATTACCGCTGCCATAAGTCACATGCTGCGCAATGTAAGCATAGCCTGCACCCAAGGTAGTATTTAAGCCAAAAGCAGACTGGAATTTAATAAATGCTTGAATTGGAAAAATCAGCGTATCTTTATAGTTAATGAGCGTATCCCCACCATAGCTATAACTTAGTAGCCTACGCCCATACTGAGCTCCAACTTCAACGCCTGTTGCCAAAAAAGAGTTAATTGCATATTGCCCAGCAAGTGTGACGCCCCCTATCGCGCCCCCTTCTTTTTTATCCAAATTAGGGTCATCCCAAAAGCTACTTTGAATTTGACCATAGCCACCTTCAACACCGACAACCAAACCGCTTTTTGTGATATGATTATCAGCAGAAAAAACTGCACCACTTGATAGCGTGAATAACGTTGCTGATAATAATAAATACTTCTTCATAAAATAAATCCCCCATTATTTATTTTGATACTAAAACATCTTTGTATTTTGAAATGCTTAGCAAAAGACAGTATGCACCAGTAATGTAAAGTAAATATTTATAGTTACACTTAGAATGTAAACTCATATGGATAAAGCAACAATATGCGAAATGAATTACTTAAAAACTACAAACTTCATTAAAACAAATGTCACAGCCGGGATAATTGATGCAGTAATTAAATAAATATATTTTGAGTCATAATTAGAAAGAATAAAAGGAATTAATGCTGCAAGCATTAAGCCAACAGTCGTTACAATCATAAACTTAATTACCTCCCCCTTTAAACTTCCTGTTGACCCTATAAAAGTATATTGTTTATGTGCAGAAAATGAGAATACCGCAGAAAGGCAATAAGCAAGGATAGATGCAACAACTCTATTATCAACAAACAGCTTTTGAAAAAATAAAGCAAACAAATAATAAAGACTCGTTGAAAGCACCCCAACCACTGTAAACCGAATACTTTGTATAAATAGTCTCATAACTATTTTATTCCCACAGCGATATACTGCCCACCAAAAGGCAGCCAAGCTAATCTTTTTTCCACTTGGTTAACGAAACTTTTATTTGAAGGAGAAAAAATAAAATACTTAGAGTCTAAATGGTTAAGGTTATTATATTTCATTAACTTACTTACTCTTCTTGCACTTAATAAAGTGGCATCAACATCAAATGGACAACGAGACACTGCAAACTTTGTCAAAGGGTTTAAAGGGTTGTGCTCAATTACAACGACCAATCCATTCTCTTGAGTAACCCTTGACATCTCAGACAAAAAAAACGACCATTTATCAGGATGAACGTGATGCATAACACATACAGCCATTACAATATTAAACTTATTAGCTTCAAATGGTAATCTTTCACCATCATAAGAAAAGTACCGATTATCACTATTATTTAACTTTGCACGTTTGATACTTTGATGTGAAATGTCAACACCTACAATAGAGTGAACAAGCTCTTTAATATAAGGATGGAGTGAGCCCACACCACAGCCAACATCTAATAGTGATAACTTTTCATTCCCTCTAAAGTGCTTATAGATAACCTGTCTTAACATTTTTTGTTTTGCTTGCTGAAAAAAATCATGCTTTAAGCCTGAAAACTGAATAGAACGTTCAACAGTTTCCACATAACTATCTTCATATTTATCAAAGTCACTTTGTTTCATTTGCGTATCTCTCCATATGCTTCACATTACTATCAAAGTTGTACTCATTGGAAACCAAATAAAGAGGTCGACTTTTACTCTCAGTATGAATGCGTCCAATATATAAGCCAATAACTCCATTAACTAATAGGCTAATTCCATTTAAAAACGCTAAAATCACAATGGTTGATGCCCAGCCCTTGACCATTATGTCTGATAACTGCGCCATAATTACAATATAAAGACCATAGGATAAAGCACCAATTGACACTAAACCACCTAGCCATAATGCAAGCTTTAAAGGGATATCTGAAAACCCGACTACTCCACTTATAGCAAGTTTAAGCATTTTACTAAATGAATATTTAGTTTTCCCTGCATAGCGAGAAGAACGCTCAAACTGGACTATTGACTGTTTAAAGCCAACCCATGAAAACATTCCTCTTAAAAAACGATCTCTTTCAGGCATTTTTCTAAGCGCATGTAACACTTTTTTATCAATTAAGCGAAAATCACCAACATTCTGTGGGATATTAACTGAAGATAGCTTCGATAGAAAATAATAGAATAGTGATGCTGAGCTCTTTTTAAACCATGTTTCACCTTGTCGCTTAACCCTCTGAGCATGAACAATATCATTTCCAGCCCGCCAACTTCTTATTAAATCATGAATCGTTTCTGGGGGGTCCTGCAAATCTGCATCTAAAATAATGATTGCATCTCCTTGAGCTCTGTCTAAACCAGCAGTTACCGCTGACTGATGTCCAAAGTTACGTGACAATCGAATTAATTTTATGTAACTGCTTTTTCTCATCTCTTGATAAATTAAATCCGCTGTTTTATCTCTACTTCCATCGTCAATAAAAATAACTTCACTTTCACCATCTAACTTTTCTAACACTCCATTTAGTCGCTCAAAAAGAGCTGGTAATACACATTCTTCATTCATACATGGTATGATAAAACTATACCTACAGATATTCATACTTATCTCCCCCTCTTTATTTCTAGCAACCTTTACGTCGGTAAACCTTCACACCCATAGTTTCACCAACATATTTATATTTCTTCCATAGCTCACTAAATCGCTTGTCCTCTTTAAAGAAATCTAGATAGCTAAATTGAACGCCATGAAAATATGGCTTGTTAATTCTCGCATCAATAAAAACAACTTGTGGTTTGACACGTAAAAAATCAGCTACATTTGCATTTCTTGATGCCGATAAAATACGCTCAAACTGCTTTCTTTGAAAATTTGTTATACTTTGCTTTGATAGCATATCGACAGCTTCAGGAAGAAGCCATAAAGCAGGTGTGTGGTTTGCTGCCTGCGCATTTGTATTATTTAAAAGTGAAAATACCAATGAGACACTGGCACTAAAAGCTTGATAACTTTGATGGTTAACCGGACATAGAAAGTAACGGGTAAGAGCTTTAGCGCTTGTGATAGTATAAGGACCTTCCTTTGTAAACTTCACCATATTGGGTGCTACAAATGCAAGCATTGCTGTTATTGATAAAATAATCAGCAATCTTTCTTTTTTATCCTTCCAGTTATTAAATAAAACAATACTAACAGAACCTAAAAAGAACCATAGGTAGAAACGAAGTGGATATTGCTGATATGTCCATCCTTTTGCTTGAACAAAATAAATAAAAAAACCAGCAATGCAACTCATTACTAAGGTCACTAAAAACATATTTACATGATTCTTAGAATCTGAGAAAGCTACATACACTCCTACTATAAAAAATGGCATAAAAGGTAGTACATCAATAATCAGTACAAATATACTCCTTTTATACGCTCCATAAACTAAAAGTGCTTTTGGAATTATTTCGGAAAAATATGCGTAATGGAAAGTATATGAATATAAAAGATAGAACACACAAAACAATAAAATAGCAATATTTTGAGATATCAAAACTGGACGAAATGATTTATGTTTAACACAGTGAACAACTGTAATTAACACTGGAATAATAAGATAGTAAGGTTTAATTGCCAAGCCAACAGCAGAAAACAAACCAATAAAAAATCGTTTTCCTTTTGACAAGTCCTGTCGCTCAGATATATTACTTGTTCCTAGAATAATATAAGGAAGTGAAAGCATTACCATAAAATGACTCCTTTCACTGAACACTGAACTATTAACAGGAATTAATACAAACCCTATGCTGATTACTAGTAAGATCAAGTTCATCTGTGTATCAGAAAGCGCCCTTGCTCTTTTGATGATTTTTGAGCAAATAATGACTGATACCAAGGCAACTCCAAAGGTATATGCCTTCATTACCATAATCTTATTCAATACAAAATACTTAGCTATAAGGACTGGTGGGATGATTAAATAAAACATTAAAGGCGGGTTAACTTCTCTAATTTGGCTATATAGCTTAACTCCTCCTAACCACCAACCGGTAGACACCAAATACCAATTGGTATCCCAGTTCATATATGCTCCAGCTTCCATATAGATTGCAAGAAGAAAAATAACCCCAATAGACAACCAGCGAAAATATGCTCCTTGAAGTTTTACTAATCCGCCTATCATGCAGTCTCTCCCTGAGATTTAATAGTACGGCTTTGACCTCGTAGCGCCCTTCTCTTTACTTGAGTCATCGCAAAATAGAGCACTCGAAGTAGCCTCTTATATGGGATATAAACCATTACAACTAATATAAATGACGCGATAACATCAACAATATAGTGCCAGCCTAAAAGTACCGTCCCGCACCATAAAAAAATATTTAATATTAGCAGTGGATAAAAGAGCCATGTTTTCCTAAATAGCAACGTGACCATTAAGCTCCAAATCACATGAAAAGAGGGAAAGCTAATAAGTCCTTCACCTAATACATGTGGCAACTTTCCTGAGTGCAGCGTAATAAACTGCTGTGCCAAGTTAATTTGCCCTTTAACTAGGTATTGATGATTTAAAAGGCTTGCTGGCGACGCGGTCGGCAAGAAGTAGTAGATACTAAAACCAATAACATTGAGTAAAAACACCTTATTAAAATAATCATATATTCTTTCCTCTGATGTCAAAAATACCGCAACAAAAGGCAATATTAAAACCTGCGGGGTTAATGAATAGTATGCAATTGTTAGAAGCTCATGCAGCCAAGGCATTTTATACACCACTGACAACCAATAATTTTGCTGAAAGCCGAGTATCATATCTAGATGATATAAAACCTTATCAATTGGCTTAAAAGGCGTTAAGGCAACAGAGCCTGCAAAAAAGCTCATCACTGTTGAAGCTATTAGTAAAATAGCCAGCACACGGAGTAAAATACCAGTGCGTTTAGAATAACGATAACTAAAATTAAGATATTTCGGTAAACGGCAAATAAAAAATATTAACATTACAGCAACAAATAAAACAAGAACTCCTAATGTCCCTGCTTGACCTTGATAAAGCTGATAGTCTGTAAATACAAAGTTAATAGTAGTAGTTATAATACCAATCGCTAAAATTAAAATAACGCAGACTCTAAAAGTAAATAATGCATCACGACTAGGTTGATTTATATTCCCCTGATAGCTCATAATACTATCCTCTTGCTTCTAAAAGCCTCAATTAACCAAACTACAAAGAACAATAAATAACTACATAGCACATCGACCAAATAGTGCTGCCCCAAAACAAGCGTGCTTAAAGTAATTAGAATCACCATTAGAACTAACAGACAGTTCATCCACTTAAAGCGTGACCATAAGCCGTAAGCAACAGTTAGAATCAAAATAACGTGATAGCTTGGAAACGACACATCGTCATTTACAGGGTTAAGATGTGTTTTTCTAAATTTAAGTATTGGCGTAACATAATCATAAAAGTGCACCAGACAATGTTTAGCATCAGGATAGGATGAAACAGGAGACAGTATAGGGAAAAAAAATATAATCAGAAGCGTAATTACACTGATCAATGCAAATAACACTAAACTTTTTTGAAATCGCTTTGTAAACAAGGTAATACCAAGAATTAAATAGCTGGCAATTGCTATTTTTAATCCAGTACCATAAATATAATAAAAAAATGAAAACGTCTCAGGCTGCTGATGCTGAAAATATTGACAAAAATTTGCAACATTAAACCCAAGAGTCAAATCCCAGTTATTTACAATGTGATCAAAGTAGGGGAAAGGTGACAGTGGCGCATAAGTGACCATAAAAGCAATAAAGCATAATTGCAGTATCACAATATAAGAGATAGCTTTGAATGAATTTGCAATATAGTTTAATTTCTCATACCTATTCGAAAATTCATAAAATAGGTGCGCCAAATAATAAAAAAACACCCCTAAAAACCAAAAAAGCACCGTATCTTGTACACTAATGCCATGGTAATCAATAATAAATGCCCATAGCTGAACCATAAGAAACCCTATTAATGCTAAAACAATAATGGGATCTGTTAAAAAAGTGATAGCCACAAGATTCTTAGATGCTTTCTCTTTAGATAAAATCATACCCCCTCCCTATCGATACACGCTTTGAGAAACAACACGCGCTTTTTCCTTCTCGCCAATGCTATAAAGAGCGTATGCCAGATTATTAATAACTTTTTTATCGTAATTTCCATTGATATAAAGCGGATATAAAAGCTCAATAACTTCGTGATATTTTTTCTCTGCTAAGTAAACAACTGCAATGTTATTAATTGACTTATCTTGATCGAAGTCTTGATGCCATGCTGTTTTAAAGGATGCTATTGCATTTTTATAATCCTTCTCTCTGGTATAAATCTTCCCAAGGAGCACATTGGCGACAGCGGTGTTATTTATTTGAATACTCTTCTCAACATATTGTTTTGCCAAATGCAAATCATCTTTGCTGTAGAATATTTTAGCTTTGAGTAACAGCGCCTTTGCATTATCAGGGGAGGCTTTTAATAAGGGATCTAAATAGAAACTTGCGGCAATGGTGTTGTGCATCTGAATATAGGTATCAACAAGCTTCAGCCTTACTTTTACACTCGATGGCTGTGCCTTTAGTTCCGTTTGATATAACTTAGCTAATGCCTGATAATTACTTGTCTCATTGAATAACCTTTCTTTACTTGCATCACTAATATTCGCTGTCCTACTTACCTCTCCACTGATTACAGTTGTACATCCAACTAATGTGAACATGCTTAAAATTGCGCTCAATTGAATGACTTTAGATATACTATTAATCGCTTTTCCCATACCCCAACCTGCTTTTTACTCCCCAGTTAAACATTAGAATTCATCACAAGTGACAAATGACGCATCCCCTCTAACGTCAATCAATAGATTAAACTCGGCTTGAAAGGCAGATTTATAGTTTTGCGAAAAAAATGTAAATAGATGTAAAAAGAGATAGTTTCCTACTGAATTTTCAAGTTTTACTGTAACGATACGCAACAAATTACTAATGCGGTAAAGGTACCTCAGATTGATTCCAGCGGTAGATTAATTGCGGAGAACTTGTCGACACCGCAAAAGCGCTGTGCGACAGTTTTCCAGTGATTTTATGCGCACCTTCACTATCAGGAAGGTATGCATGAGAAATTGTTTTTACTGGAGGGGAAAGACTAGAGCTTCCCTGATCATTCCAAATACGTAAAAGCAGATTCTGAAGCCGATAAGCAAGGCTATCAAGATTATTCATATCAGCACTTGTTAAACTCTGACGGTGAGATCCGTAAGTCTTTTTTGGAAAAATACTCCTCAAAAAATTATCATTAAAATAGTTCCTATTGCCTTTTTTCCCCGGAACTTGTATCAATAAAGCACTGTATCCCTTATATTTTAAATTAAATCGTTTCCTAATTTCAGCAAACGCACTTTCCTCATCCAACTTTTCTAACTCCTCACATTTAGTCCCATTTTTTACTGAACACCGTTTAGCAGAGCTACTGCCTTCTGTATGACCATCTGTGATTAGAACAACTATAGTATCTCGATTATCCGTTTTTGTATATAACTCTCTACTTGCATATAAAAAAGGCGCAGATAGGGTAGACTTGCCACCTGAAAAGCTAAAGCTGTTTAAGTTATTTATAAATTTATTATACTCATCTGTATGAAATAATTCATAAAATCTTGTTGCACTATTATTTTTACAACCAGCAGCACATTCCGTATATATAGAAGAATCTAGATAAGATTTATTGTTTATAGTATCTGCAAGTTTTCCTTTCAGTGTTGATAGTGGAGAAACCCCATTAATAGTCATATTGGTACTAAAAGAAATCGCTTGCACACGTACTCCATAAATATTTATCCCACCCCAATGAGATAGACGTTGTGCTAATTTTTTTATAAGTTCTTTTACCTGCAAAAAAACACCAGACGTAACTGAGTCACTTACATCTATCACAAAAGATATCGCCAACCTATGCGCACCCCCACCACTAGGTACTTTAGTACAATGTGGATACGTTCCCGTATACCCATAAGCGCAAAAGCAAGTCCTACTCCCCGGTGTAACTAAATTTCCTCCGCCATTTTTTGCCAATCCGGTATTTACAACCTTTTCCAGTGTTTTAAATCCCATACTACCAAATAGATTTCCTGCAAAAGAGTTAAATTTAAAGTTTTCTCCTGAAGCCCGATAATATTTCCCACCACTATATATAGGATCTGTAACCTGACAATAGTAGCTCCAATGATTTTCCAAGTGAGTACCCCCTCCAGAATTAGGTGCTTGTCTAAACCCAACTTCAAATTGATTACTACTGCCAATATTATGTAAATGTGGAAAATAAAATTGATAGATCGACTGGCTAATTGCATTATTAACACTAGTATTATTCCCTTTATTCTCCTCTGCCATTGCAAATGCAGCAGCTTCACTGGCATCACCGAGCTCTGCTTTGTCGTTTAACAACGCTAGTATACCAATGCCTAAGCCCATAAAAAGCAAAATACCCGGCAGCATAAGCGCTGTCATTATTGTATACGCACCGCGTTGTGATTGAATAAACTTTATTACATATTGTTTCATAACTTCCCCCAAAGTTATTTATGGGTAACTAGCAAAATCATAGAAGAGCTTAGCTCTGTAAGTGTTAAAATTTGCAATTTTGCCACTGTGTATTAAATGCAACTTAATATTATAAAAGCTTAACTTTAGTGCATGTAGCCCCCTAGCACTGGCTTTAAGTACATTAAAAATTGTGGCGCCAAAATAATAATTGGAATTGGCATCAGAAAAAACAAAATCATTGGAACGCTTAATTTAGTAGGCAATGACGACATTCTTTCCTCCATATCAAGATATATTAGCTCTCGTAAATCTTCTGCATCGGTTAATAACATATCAACAATCGGTGTGCCATTATCAAAAGCGGCAATCATAGAATAGGCAAACTTTGTAATATTATCTGAATCAATAAATGTTTTACCAAATAACTCCATTGCCTCTCTAAGTCCAAACAATCGTGTATTTTGTATCAGTAAATTGACTTGATAAAGCCAAGATTTGTTAATCGGCGCAATATCTTTAATCACAAGGCCTAGGGCTTTTTCAAAATTATTTCCTGCCTGAATATAAATAGCTATCATTTCCATTACAATCGGCTGATCATTCAAAAAATCTTTGTATAGTCGTTTTTCACGAAACGAAACTAATATATCAGGTATAAATAAAAATATAATAAAAGCAAAAATGCCCATCAATAAATGATGTGTTATAACTAAAAGTAAACAAACAGCAAAGCCAAAATAGAGCTTATTACTATGAAAAAAAACAAATATATTGAATTTGCTTACACCGAATTTCTCAAGTGCATTAGTGCGATTTAAAAGCGATATTCTAGTATACAGGGCTTTAAAACCACCAAACAAACTTGCCTTCTCATCTGTTTTATGAGTATTATTAATAAATGCTTTTACTCTGCGATCAGATGGCGAATAAAGCATATAAACAAGTGCTAATATGAGTACAAAAAAAATAATATACGCCATTATCCTGCCCTCCTGTAGAGAATATAACTGATAAGGATACCGGAGGCTTCACTGATAAGAAGATAGTAAACAACATAAATACCCGTTGAATCATTCAATAGAAAATGAATACTCTCAGGGTTAACAAATGACATCAGAATAAAAAAGACAAAAGGAAAACAGGCAAGCATTAATATTGAGGCTCTTGCTTCACCTGAAATTGCTCTTTTTCGCTTATTCAAACGCTGATCATTTTGGACAATTTTTGCAATCCGATTTAGCGACTTTTTAAACGAGTTACCACCTTTATAACACGCCATCATGGTAGCCACAAACAACACATACGGGCGATAAGGAAAACGTGTAAGTGAATGCGTGAACACTTCCTCGGGCGGTTTGCCTGATTTAATCTGGTTATTGAGTCGTTTTAACTCTTGTGAAAAGATACTCTCACGTAGTGATTTTAGCATTGTATCATAAGCCGCCTCTAAGCTTTTCCCTGACGAAATATTACTACTTAATACACCAAGCGCTGTTGGAATATCTTGAACATAACGTATTAGACGTCTTTGCTTCAAATAAGAAAATAGATAAATAAATAACAATAAAAATACCACTAACGGAATAAAAAAATGGCTCATAATAGTGTAGTGGGAAACAAGGTAATACACACCAAGTGAGACAGCCATACAGATAGATAAAGTAATTGCCATCACTTTCATTCCACCGATACGAAACGATACTGCATTAAGCCAGATAAGAAAGCCACTTTTTCTCGAACGTGTCTGACTAATTAAGTTTTCTGTTCGAATGTATGTGCTTTCTTTTAACACCTTTTTGGACATATAACCAAAATAAAGCCTCAATATCGCATTTTGCTTTCTCGCATCTAAATACCCAAGGATAGACACCGTGGCTAATGCAAGAAGAAAGATAATAAGTAAAATCATGTTACCCCCCTAAAAACCCCATGAAGCTCACTTTCAAAACCAGAGTTAATGATCTTTTGATAAAGCTGTGAGTTCTGACTGATTAAATCGATATCATATCTATCCAATGTGTGATTATAACGAAAGATGTTATTAATGACCGGCGTATCCCCTTCAAGACCAATTAAGTTAGAGACTTCTGTCACACGCCTTTTGCCATCACGCATACGAGAAACATGAATAATAACATTAATAGACTCTATCACTTGGCGCTGAATATAACGAACAGGGAAGTTATTCCCCTGCGCCATCATTGACATTGCTACAATACGGTTAATCGCATCGCGAGAGTTGTTGGAGTGAAGCGTTGACATTGACCCATCATGTCCTGTGTTCATTGCCTGCACCATATCATAGGCCTCACCACTACGACACTCCCCAACCACAATCAAATCAGGCCGCATCCGAAGTGCATTGACAAGAAGTTTTCGAATACTAACCTCGCCTGTGCCTTCAATGCTAGGTGGTCGACTTTCCATTCGAACCACATGATCTTGTTTTAGATTAAGCTCAGCGGTATCTTCAATGGTGATAATCCGGTATTGCGAAGGGATTGATTGTGATACAGCATTAAGAAGCGTTGTTTTACCAGAGCCTGTCCCACCGCTGATAATAATATTAGCTCTTGATTTTGCAAATAAATCAAACAGCATACACATCTGTGGTGTAAAGGCACCAAAGTTTGCCAGATCCTCTAAACCAAAAGTCGACTTTTTAAACTTACGAATAGAGATGAGTGTTCCATCTAAACCAATAGGCGGGATAATCACATTTACACGCCCGACCCCATCAATCCGTGCATCACAATATGGTACTACTTCATCAATCCGTTTGTTAACCTTGGCAACGAGTCTTTGTGCGTACCTTCTAAGCTCATTTTCATTATTAAACAATGTTTCATCAAAACGTTGTAACATCCCGCCTTGTTCGAAATAGACATCCCTACAACCATTGATTAATATATCTGTAATGGATTCATCCTCAATGAAATCTTGCAGCACACCAAAGCCAAAAATATCATCATAGATCGCATCTGAAAGCTTATGTTTTTGCTCTTCTGTCATCAAATAACGTCTTTCTCTAGAGAGCACATTAATCGCACGCTGGATATCTTTTTGTAATACTGATTTATCAACATCTTCAAGATCAACATCAGCCAACTGACTCATAATTTCTTCTTTAAATTTTGACTCTTGTGTATTTTCGTGCTTCATACCGCCCCCTATTTTTTTGCTAAAAACAACATTGTTACGCTGCGGTTAAGCATATGATCACTAGCAGGAGATAGTGCTGCACCTTTGCCATAAGAAAAGGTATATATATTCTCAGGACTCAGATGATATCGATGCACCATCATCTCTTTGACACGCTCTGCACGCAGTAACCCCAGATTATAATTATATTTATCAGAACCAAGCTCATCTGTACGCCCTACAAGCACGATTTCATTTTCTTTTTTCTGCTTAGTGTAATCATGAATAAACACTTTAAGTACATTGTCTTGCTTGTCTTTGATTGCGGCCTCATCAAAATTAAAGTACACGCGATATGGATGCGCCGGATGTTCAAGCAAGTAGGCAACAACATTGCCATAAACAACTTTTTGTGTGCTTAGCGCTTTGATAATGTCCTGACTTTCATGCTCTGGATTATTAGCTACTGTCATATGCTTAGGCTTAACATTTGCTAAAACGTCCTTTGTTTCCTTTACATTATTTGCAGGCTCTAAAGGCATTTTGCTACTTTGTAATATTTTATTTGTATCATGGTCCAACTTGGCTTCAGTTCCTTCAGATGCTTTTAATCCTCTTGGTGTTTGTATAGCATCACCAGCTTCCGTCTTATTTAGCAGTGCTTGAACCCTTTTGGCATTTTCCTCTTTGAGTGCTTTCATTGTTTTTGCGTCATCTTTTGCTATAACTGATGCCTTTTCAGCAACAACTGCCTTTGGTTTTTCTTTTTTAGGTACAGCATTTGCCATTATCTTTTTTGTGTTCTCAAGCATAGGCTTTTCATTTGGATCAACTTTATTGTTTGATACTACTGGTGTTGCTACTTTTGCTGCCTTATGCACTTGAGGAGGGTTAATTGAACCTTTCTTTTCTGTGACAGGCTTTTGCAATGGCTCATCTTTTTTAGTACCCTGCGTATTTTCTTTTATCCTCACTTCTGACAGTTTTTTGCCACTTTTCAGAGGCTTGTCTTTCTTGACTTTGCTCGTCTCTTCCACACTATGCTCAGAAAGAGATTTTTGCGATGGATGAGTAGCTACTGTCTGCTCTACTATCACATTCTTTGCATTAGTGGAACTCGGCACAGTTTCTACCTTCTTATTACTATTTAACTCTGTAGAACTGTTTGCATGCTTAGCAAGAACTTGAGCAGTATGTAAAGTTACAGTATCTTGGTTGTCAAGTTGACCAGCCATTACCTTATCATTCTCTTTAGACTTTGGTAATACAACCGCCTCTTTGTTTTCTGCTTTAGTCACCACAGTTGTCGGCACATTTTTCACTTTTTGTGCGCTTGTGACAGCTTTAGTCTCAGGCGCATCTGCAATGTTAATTTTAAGATCATCTTTAAGATCATCGTTATGCACCTCTATTTCCTGATCTGGTGCATAATAACCGTTGTTATCAAGCTCAAGCGTATAGCTTTTACCAATTGTATCTGCAAAACCGATTGAGCATGTTGCTCCAGCCATGATACCTAATGAAATTAATGTTTTTTTAAACTTGCTACTCACTTGCATTTTTTCCTCCACCCTCTTCAAAACTTCTTTTTTTATCTTTTTTATCTCTTTCAACTTTATCGTCTACAAATCAGCTATCTATGCTCTTAATTCACTCAACACATCTGTTTGTGCCTTACGCTCATTTACAGCACAATGACTACTTTCGTATATACATCACAGCTTGGGTTCTAATCGTAAATCGATGTAAATTCATGCCTAAAAGGTCCTCACTAAACATCGGATAACTTAAACAAACCACTGCGACCTCTGGAGTCAATCCTGCCGGAGGCGAGTAAGTTTGACAGGTAATATCATTAGCTGGATCATTAACCCCCTTCACATTAAGACCAAGCTGTACATCTGCCGACTTTACCGTTTTTCCTTTTAACAAAGTATTGCTTAGTAAAGTTTTTAATTGACCCACATGAATAGTTGGGTTTTCTTTAACCAAATTCACCAATGAATACGCTGTATCATCCAATATCGCACGTTTTAACTGATACTCAGCATAAAACCAAAATCCCGCTATTAAAATCACAAAAAATGGCAACAACAACGCAAATTCTATTACCGCAACGCCCGATTTATTTACAACAAATTTTTCAAGCACATTACTAAGGAGTTTTTGCTTCTTGCACAGCAAGTACGCTATAGACTTGTGTATCATTTAACCCCCCAAATAAATTAAAAAGCGATGGTGATTTGTAACTAAATGTATAAAGCGCATACTCTGCACTACCCAATCCTGCTGTAGTACCGCTTATAACATCACCCAATGTGTGATACCCTGAAACCGTAATTGTCATATTACTTTTGTTTAAAAAACTTGTTTTGACATAACTACTCCATACACCTTCAGCCCTTGATTGGTAATCGTTTGACCCCGACCAAACCTTAGTATCTCTTGTCACAAACTTAGCTGCAAAACGTACTTGCTCATTGATTATTGCTTGATAAAAAATGCTAAACATCACATAAATCGTTAATATAAATGGCAAAAATGTCAATGCAAACTCAAGTGCAAACACCCCCTGATTATTGACAACGAGCTGCTTTAAACGCTTCATTTTGTGCGTCCTAATAGCTTTTTAAGCTTCTCTAGATAATCAGGCATAACTTGCTTTGTGCTTACACCTAAATTAAGCTCATTCTCAATAAACCCTCCCATATCTCTATCCAATTTTGCTGGAAGAGCATACTTGTTTTTCTTTGCTGACAGTACTTCTGTATAAAGCTTGTTATCAAAGTGAAATTTGATATAAGGCTTAGAAAATACTTTTTTAAGCATATCATCATTTAAAATATCATTTTTTCGAAGGCCAATCTGATTCACAATAATATTAAACTGTACAATTTTCTTATAACGCTCAGATGCACTTACTAGCTTTTCATATAATGCTAAGGCATTTTGTGCTGCAGGAATCGTATTATCGGTGACAATATAGACTCGATCTTTATTATCCAAGAACCTATCAATCCCTTGCTGATCAATAACATGCTGCTGATAGGCAGAGTAATCATCAATAATAAAGTTAAACTCATGTTCAATATGAGCAAGCATTTTGCTAACTTTCTCACTATGCTCGCTATAACTCTCACTTTCATATAACTTTGGTAATAAGAAACGTAATTGCTCTTTTTTTGTTGATGCTAACGAAGAATATACATACTCTTTAGTTATAGTTTGTGACATTGGTTGCAACACTTCATTAGCTTCTTCATCATTCATACTGAGTTGAAAACGTAATGCTTTACTGTCAAAGTTATGATTTACTAACAATAATTGACTTCTGATTTGCTCACTTAGTCGTTTCGCTAACGAAGCTGCAAGCGTTGTTACACCAACACCGCCGCCCGCACCAATAAAAGCAACTCTAAAGGCACTTTTATTTCCTTCGCTAACTTTTGCTGTTTCACCAAATTTATACTTTTCAATCGATGCTTTTAATTCTTTGGCGAAACTATCTAGCTGATAAGGTAATGATAAATAGCGATAACCGTGCTTTTCAACATATAATTTACACTGAATACTCTCATCTGCACCAAGAATAATCACTTCTTCTTTTTGCTCTTTTGGAATCAAAAGGCTTAGCTTTTCAACAAGTGCTTGCAAATCCACAAAGCTTAATGTGCGATAGTCAATCACATTCACCCCAGCAAGCTTGTCATCATTTATAACAGAAAACACTTCTTCTTTGGCTTTTTTCTGCACTTCATAGCTGGAAATGCTTTGTGCCTCTTGGACAATCTTTTCAATTTCGTGATCTGCAGTATCTGTAAAAATAAAAATACGATCGCTATGCGCGTCTTTTTTAAAAAGCATCTCTAACCCCCTTGCTAAAATTTAAATACCCAGTGCATTTTGTGGTGCATCAAAAGACTGCCAGCGATTCTGTGCAACAAAGCACCCAGGTGGTACTTTTTGATTGATTTGGTACTGTGGACAGCGGTAATTTTTCACCTTGTAGGTTGTGAAATCAATAAATGCGCTTTTCTCAACCTGCTTTTTGTAGTGGATGTTTTTTTCCACAAAACCATATTGCAAAAGGATATTTTGTATATCGTTAAAACGTGCTTGTGTCTTAACGTGTACATTTGCCTTCACGCCTTCATGCAAATAATACAAATGCTTCTCAAGATAACTTTTTAAATCAGAGTTGAATGTTTTTGTCATTGCAAAGCGATGTGTTGACTCATAGACAGTAACTCTCGGCGAATCTTTCACCTGTGTATTAAGTGGTTGCGTCATGCATCCAGAGAGTACTGTTCCTAATAATAGTATACTTAAAGCATGCTTAGCCATCGAAGCCTCCTTTTTCCAAATAATGATTTGCATCTTGATCACTATCATCATCAATAGCTAATAATGTTTTGAGTGATGATTGCAGCTTCACTGATGGTATTTGTAAATTCGTTATACGGTTCATTGGATGCACAGTGTTAACAGTGACAATCACAATTAGCTCACTTTGCTTTTGCTCCTTATGCGTATGTCTGAAAAGAGCACCAAAAAGAGGAATATCACCAATAAATGGAATTTTTTCAAGGCGCTGCATTTCCGTTCTATTTAACAAGCCGCCTATAATAAAGCTTTGCCCATCACGCAGCTGTACATTTGATGTGACTGAATTTGCTTTTAAAGGCACGACACTAGTTAAGCCTAAATTTGTCATTGTCTCGGCATCGATTCCGCTCATACCAGCAGAAAGCTGCAAATCAATAATTCCCCCCTGATTGACTTGTAAAGCAATACTCATATTAATACCATATTTTTTATAGTGTATGGTTGTCTGACCTAAGCTTGAAGTTGTAGCATAGGGAAGCTCTCCACCTGAAAAAAATGATGCTACTTTACCAGAAACAACGGTTAAATTAGGCTCTGCTAAAATGCTGCCTACATTTTCTCTATCTAAAAAAGAAACCAGATTTGAAATATCACCAACGGTCAGATTCTTTAGTATAAAAGCGCCATTGGAGCCAATATTACTCCATGTAATACCAATATCTTGCATCACCTGCCTGTCAACAGAAGCAATAATCACACGTACATTTGCCTGATCTTTCAAGGAAATAACTTTGATATTATCAATAAAGTTTTTGTACTCAGTATAGGTCATTTCAGGGAGTAAAAATGAGCCACTAGAGCCACTATCATCACCTAATTTATATTCTACTGTACGCTCTTTTTTAACCGATAATAAAGTTTTACCAACATAATCAACAATGGCTTTTTTCATATGACTTGTCGGCACAGTACCACTAGCTATTATGTTGTTTTTAATTGCTTCAAGTTTTACGACTGACCCTGGAAATTTTTTGGCAATATCTTGCTCAACTTTGCCTAAAAATGAGTGGATAACTTGGATCTCAGTGTTAGTTATGACTTGTCCGTTTTTATTATAAATAACATAGCTTGTTTTGCCATAGCCTTTGCCATACACAGCCACATGGTGATTATCAATAACATTGTAATCAGCAATATTTTTATTTGCGATTAATACAGAACCGACCATCTTATCTGTACTATAATTATACATCTGCCCTTTTTCAATGGTGATATCACCATACGCATTTGAGAGAGCTAACATAAGTGCAGCAGAACAACTTAAAAATCCAATTTTACTTCTAATCATAATCAGCATCCCCTCTATATTCTCTGACATTATTAAACCCAAGCTCTGCCAGATAGTGGGAGACATTTTTATTCCCTAGCTCGTCCCCAGAAAGTGTTAAATTTATTGTTGATACTTTTGTTGCTTCAATCATCTCTGCCAACTTAGCTTGCGGAATGGATAAACTGACATCAAAAGTGCCATCCCCTTTAGAACTAATTGATAATACTTTAACATTCTTTAATAGGAATGCAGCAGCAAGTTTATCAGATGATACTTTGAGCTTAGATACTGAGTTTTTTGCCGATAAATTTTTATTTAGACTTGAAAATGCAACAACATTTACTTGGCTACCAACATGGACATATTTATCAAGACCTTTTTGTTCCACATTAACACTAAATGCAATGTAGTGACTTCCTTGTAATAATGCATAATAATCACTATCATCAGGTAAGGCAAAATCTCCCCTTGTTACCACTTCGCCTTTTGATTTTTCAATACGCATAATGGGGTTTTGGCCAAAGGGAATCTTTAGTGACGACATAATAATCTCACCGTGATAACTTGCCCCTTCCTTCACTGTCTCATTTCTCGTATCAGTTATCTTCAAAAGCTTGCCTTTATTAATATGTTCAACATATATAGGAAAGCTAATTACATTAGGCTTTGCTTTCTCGTACACAACACGTGTATCAACTTTTGGGCTCATCATTCTATAAGCCAGAATGACTATACCTACAATTAATACCACAATGATAATTTTCTTAAACACACCACACCACCCAGTTACTTTTGATAATAAATTAAGGCACTAAAAGAACTACTTTCAAAGGAGGATAAGTATCACTCCTCCAAAATCACTTGCACGTTATCTAAAATAAGAAAAATGCACGATATTCGCCCTATAGCATTATTATTTTTATATTAACCCCATAACAAAGCTTCTACGCTTTACTCCTACATTATATGTGATAAACATAGACAAACAGATATGAGATAAACCCACCAACACTAATGGCAACACCATAGGGAATCCCTCTGGTTTTTAACGTTGCATAGTCTTTTTTACTAACATAATATAAGATGTAACTTGCCGTTAAGAGTCCTCCCACTACTGAAATGACCAGCAGCAAACTCATTAAATTTTCAAATAAAATACCATATAATGCCATAAGCTTTACATCCCCCGCGCCCATAGTGCCAAGAAAGAATAAAACGCTGCCGACGATCAAAACGATCAGCAAGTTAATTATCCCAGCACCAAGCACCTGATTATAAATGGATATCCCAATAAAAATGGGGAAAAGAGCGACGACCAATGTATTTTTGATGCGTCTATTTTTAATATCATCCACACTAATGATTGCACTCAAAGCTAGTAAGCCAGCCATCATAACTATATTCATTACAGCTCCACCTTAGATACAACCACCACTAATTAGGTAGGTGAATAAACTGACTATCTATTTATACAAGCAATACTCAAGACAAATCCCAAGGGCAAACTATGGCCCAGAATTCCAACTTGCTAGATTACTCGTTACTTTAGAAAACCCGTCATTTAGCTGCTTTACAATACTTGAGCTTCCTGAGAACGAAAAATAAGTAATAATCAAAATAGCCATCGCTATTGCAATCAAGCCGTACTCAATTGCCGTCACACCGCGCTGATCATTTTTAAAGCTCATAAATGCAGCTGCCGCTTTACAATATAAATTTAACAACATAAGTTTTCCTCTTTATTTTATTCTTTATATTTATATTGTGGATTGAACGTTAAAACACAAAGAAAACCCATGTGACCTTCAAGAACAACCCCCCTCGTTAAATAGCTGACGCTTGCCAACTGATCACTATTGTAGCAAAAGAATCACTCTGAATTATGTTGCTTGAAATTATAAATGTATAGTTTATGTAAAGTTTGTTTATGTATGTGAAAACGTGCAGATATGCACTTGAAATGCAGCAAAAAATAATAATTAAGCGGTTTTTAGCAACGATCCTTATTGCTCTAAAGTATCCATATAATATCAAATATTAAGTTTTATTAATCTGCCTTACGACGAAGAAAAGTTGGAATATCCAAATATTCATTATCATCTTTGGCAGTGCTTTGCACCTTCGCCTCTGCATCAGATGAAGCACTCTCAGCTGCTGGAGCTTGGCGTTTCAGCGCCCCTACTGAACTAATAACAGGCGCCTCTTTTGTGCTTTGCGCTTGTTTATTTGCTGCCCCTTGAGCAAATGAAACTGACTGGCGAGCATATTGGCTTGGCTTGTGAAAATTATTTGTCGCTGTTGCGCCACCGCTAATCAACGTTGTTTTCTCATCTGTATCTAATCCAGTTACCACAATAGTCACACGAAGCTCATCAGCCATATCAGGGTCAATTACCGTACCGACAACGACCGTTGCTTGATCTGAAGTGAAGGCTTTAATCACATCGCCAACCTCTTCAAATTCACCAATTGACATATCCATGCCGGCTGTGATGTTAACAAGCACACCTTTTGCGCCCGCTAAATTAACATCTTCTAAAAGCGGGCTTGCAACAGCTGCCTCTGCTGCTTCTTTTGCACGGTGCTCGCCTGAAGCAGTTGCCGTTCCCATCATCGCAACACCCATCGCTGACATAACCGTTCTAACATCAGCGAAATCCACATTGATAAGCCCTGGTCGAGTAATCAACTCAGCAATCCCCTGAACAGCACCTTGTAAAACACCATTTGCCGCTTTAAATGCATCTAAAAGACTGATGTTTTTACCCAATACACTCAATAGCTTTGCATTTGGAATCGTAATAAGCGAGTCAACACTCTGTGTCAGCTCGTTAATACCATATTCAGCAAGCTGCATTCTTCTTCTGCCTTCAAATGGAAAAGGCTTTGTAACAACTGCAACGGTCAAAATGCCCATATCTTTAGCAACTTCAGCGATTACTGGAGCGGCTCCCGTTCCTGTTCCACCGCCCATTCCCGCGGTGATAAACACCATATCAGCACCTTCTAAAGCCTGCTGAATACGTGCTCTGTCTTCTTGTGCAGCGCGCTTTCCAATTTCAGGATTTGCACCAGCACCAAGCCCTTTTGTCAGCTCATTACCAATTTGAATAACGCCTCTGGCACTTGAGTTTTTAAGCGCCTGTAAATCCGTATTTGCACAAATAAACTCAACGCCTTCAATATTCTCAGATAGCATATGCTCAACAGCATTACCACCACCGCCACCGACACCGATAACCTTAATAACCGCATTGTCGTTCAATGATTCTGAAATCTCAAACATGTTAGTAGTACTCCTTCGTTTTTAATGTCAATCAATAAATTCTCTTTGTCACCTTAAATCAAAAATGCTTACCAAACCAGCCGCGCATTTTATTCCACATGCCATTTGTTTCATCTTCTGGTGTATCATATTCAGTTTGTTCCTCTTCAACTTGTGCTTGTGAATACATTAAAAGCCCTACTCCTGTTGAATGCACAGGGTTATGAAGCACATCTTGCACACCAGTGATATTAGTTGGGCCGCCAATTCGAACAGGCACCCTGAATACTTCCTCTGCAAGTTGAGAAATGCCTTTCATCTTCGCAGCTCCCCCAGTTAACACGACACCTGCTGAAATTGACTCTAGAAGATTATTTCGCTCTAAGGTTTCATAAATAAGGCCAAATAACTCTTCGGTTCTGGCTTCAATAACACCTGAGAGCGTTTGAAGTGGAACACGGCGCGCCATTCTATCTGCAAGCCCTGGGATTTCAATGGCATCATCTGATTTGACAAGATTTGTCATCGCACAGCCATATTGAATCTTTATTCGCTCTGCTGTATCTGTTGCCACACGAAGCGCGTGCGCAATATCACTTGTAATTTGACTGCCAGCAATGGGGATCACTGAGGTGTGTTTAATCGCACCTTCAACAAAAACAGCAATATCCGTTGTTCCAGCACCAATATCAACCAAGGCCACGCCTAGCTCTTTTTCATCATCTGTTAAAACAGCATAACTGGAGGCCAACTGTTCGAGCACAATATCTTCAACTTTAATGCCACAGCGATTCACACATTTTTTAATGTTTTGCACCGCACTTGAAGAAGCTGTCACCATATGCACTTTTGCCTCTAAGCGCACACCTGACATCCCCACTGGCTCTTTAATACCACTGTGGTTATCAATCATAAAATCTTGATACAATATATGTAAAATCTCTTGATCTGCCGGCATGGGAACCGCTTTTGCCGAATCGATAACCCGCTGAAGATCGGTTAAAGACACTTCTGAATTTTCAATGGCAACAACCCCGTGCGAGTCAAAACTCTGGATATGACTCCCGGCAATACCGATATAGGCCTCTTTAATAGAAAATCCAGAGACATCTTCTGCCTCTTGCACCGCCTTTTGAATGGCCTTGACAGTTGCATCAATATTGACAATCACCCCTTTTTTCAGCCCCTTTGACGGCTGTGTGCCAATGCCAATGATATTCAGCTCATCACTGTCATTCACTTCGGCCACAAGGGCTACTACTTTTGATGTGCCAATATCTATTGCGCACAGAATTCTTTTCTCCATGACATCAGACATATCTATAATACTCTACCTAAAATACACCTTCACATAGCCTTAAATAAACGATACTCTTTGTTATGTTAACAAATGATCATTCTCAAAGACCCAATCCAAACACACTGCCACACAATGTAACATAAATTTATTTCACTGAGTATTATCTCTCTACCGATTGGCAATAAAAAAACAAAAAAACAACATGCTATACACAGTTTGTCTTAGTTTTATACTATGCTGTTTTCTCACTTTTAAATGACACGGCAAAACCACTTCGATAACGCATATCAATTTCATCTATTTGTGTAGTTTGCTTATTTTTACCCTTCGGTAGTTTAATCTTAGCAAAGTTATTTAATAATTCTGTAAGCTTTTTATAAATATCATCACTTCCTAAAACAACCTTAACCCCATTTGACAGAAGCACTTTCCAGATATTCCCCTCATAATCTACTTCAAGCACCTCTAACTGATGTGACTTTGCAATACTATTTAGCTTGATGTAAGTATTATTAATCTCTTTAGCTTCTGAGAGTGTGCCATAAAACATAGGCAGGCGCTTTGAAAGTATGATCACTTTAGGGTGTATGATCTTTTGATCATTTAACAATAATGTATTTTTATTTTGCCAGTATGCTAATGGCTTTGCTTCATGAATATCAATAAAAAGACTATCTGGCCACTTTTTACTAACATCCACGCTACTGACACCCGGATAGGTTTTAATGGCATCTTGAATCGCAGTGACATCAATATCAAACCAACTGTCCTTACGATAAGGTTTGACAAGTTCGATAATGTCTTTTTGCGTAATATATTGAAGCTGACCTTCAGTTTTAATCTCAACATTCCCAAGCGCATTTTTATTGTTGGCAATATACCACTTCACTGTAGCCGCTGCTCCTATAATCAAAATGCATATAATGATGATTTTAATCAGCGTTTTTGCCCTCATAAAGCACTCTCAAGAATTTTCAAAACAAGCGCATCAAAATCCCAGCCAATCGCTTTTGCAGCCTGAGGCACTAAGCTTAAATTGGTCATACCCGGAACCGTATTTAACTCAATTAATAAAAACTCCCCTGTTGTTTTCTCACGCATAAAATCAACTCGTCCCCAGCCACTACAACCAACTGCTAAGTACGCTTCTTTGGCAAGCTTTTGTAAATAATGCTCTTCCTTGTCACCGAGCCCACTTGGGCAGTGGTAATTTGAACCACTGATATATTTAGCATCATAATCGTAAAAATCATTTGATGCTTCGATGCGAATAGAGGGCAGTACATGCTCGCCAACGATAGATACCGTGTACTCATCACCCTCAATCCATTCCTCTGCCATCACTTGCCCATAGGGCTTTGCCAGTTGATAGGCTGCTTCCAGATCATCTTTTTTATATACCTTACTAATTCCCACACTTGAACCTGCGTCAATAGGTTTAACAGCTATGGGGAAAGAAAGCTCCCCTATTTCAAGTTGATCATCTAGTTGCGTAAATTTTGGTGTTTTAAGCCCTAATGCCTGCCAGATTCTCTTTGATAGCACTTTATCCATGGCAACAGCAGAGCTTCTCATATCACTGCCACTAAAGGGAATATCATGCATATGTAACAATGCCTGAATATGGCCATTTTCACCATCTTCACCGTGAAGCATAATCAAACAGCAATCAATCTTTTCTTCATTTATTTTGGCAATTAGTTTACTTGATGGCACATCGATCGCAACTGCATCAATGCCCAACCTTAGTAAAGCCTCAAAAACAGCTTTACCAGATCTTAAAGAAACTTCTCTCTCAGGGGAATCTCCTCCCAAAAGCAGACCAACTCTACCAAATTTGTTTTCCAACTTTACACCGCCTTATATGTTCAAACTCGCAACTGAGCTTAATAATATACCCATCCTAAGGCATTTTACAGCCTTTCTTAGCCTACTTTTATATACGTTCACAAAAAAGATTTTAAGCATTAAGCACAGCATTATTGCGATAAAACTTATATCCTCTTTCATCTGTTGTATCATCGATCAACTTAGAAAAATATGCCAAGGTAAAACTTGCGATTCTAGGTGATTACATCTATCTCTATCAGAGATGCTCAAAAGGGAAATTAACTGTTTTTCCTCTCCTGTCTTCTTTGATAAAAAAACTGCTTTAGTAATGCTGCCGCTTCAGCTTCAAGCACACCTGACTCAACTTCAATTTGATGGTTTAAAAAAGGCGCCTTATCTAAATGAAGATGTGAGCAAATGACACCCGCTTTTGGCTCTTTTGTGGCAAAGTGCACCTTTTTGACTCGCGCATGAACCATAGCGCCAAAGCACATCATGCACGGCTCTAAGGTAATGTACATTTCACTATCAACCAGCCGATAATTTCCAAGCGCTTCTGCTGCCTTTCTAAGTGCTACAACCTCAGCATGCGCCGTTGGATCATTTTGTGAAATAACTTGATTAAACCCCCGGGCAATAATCTGATTATTTTTCACAATCACAGCACCAACAGGAACCTCCTGTATTGCCTCAGCCTTTTGCGCCTCTTTCAATGCTTCTTTCATCCAATGCTCATCTGTCTTTAAAGCTGCCATATACTCTCTTTATGTGCCAAGTATGATTTTAATTTTGTTTTATTTTACCACCCCCTCGAGACAAAGTAAGCAAACTGCAATTTAAGCGCTGCAAAATATACAAGCCATAGTATATACTTAAGCTAAGGAAAATTGACTACGGCTTGGCTGTGCAACAAAAAGTGCAACGTCTTCACACTCTATGCTTATATCTCTTATTTATTTTAATAAGCTTTCAGGTGGGTGTTGCGAAAGATAGTGCGACAAATTCACCTGCTAACAACCCAAAAGCTTCACTGGATATTGAAATCAATGGTATTGCTGATGATGCCATCAAAAAGGTGCTGATGGACAACATTACGCTTAATAACTTTAAAGAATATGCGCTAACCCATCCCGCCCAAATTCCCATTTTATTTCGCAAAAGTGAAAAGGAAATATACACCTTATTACAGCCCTACGGCTACTACAAACCAAAAATATCCACCAAGCTCACACATACTGAGAGCACATGGCATGCCGTGTTTAATATCACATTGAATACCCCACTTAGAATCACCCATTTAGAGGTTAAGGTCATAGGCCCGGGAAAGGATGATCCTATTTTCAAGACGCTGCTGGCTAACTTTCCCTTGCAAAAAGGTGATGTGCTAACACAAGCTGCCTATGAGCAAGCAAAAACAACATTAACCAACCAAGCACTAAATGCTGGCTATTTGGATGCAAACTTAAATGTACATCAAATCCGAATCGATAATAAAAGCTATACTAGCACGGTTCTATTAACACTCGATACAAAAGGGCAATATCGCGTTGGTAAAATACAGCTAACACAAAAGCGTTATGACTATGATTTAGGTTTTATCGATCGCATTACCCGCTTAAAAGAAGGTGAAGTATTCACGCAAGATAAAATCACCAATGCCAATAAACGCCTACAGGATAGCGGTTATTTCTCAAGTGCACAAATTATCCCCCAACTTGCGAAACGTGATGTTAAAAATCACTTAATTCCGCTTGCCGTCAACTTAACAGCAGGCTACTCACGTAACTACTCAACCGGTATCGGTTATGGCACTTTCACAGGTCCTCGTGTGAGTTTTGGCACTTTATTTCGCCATGTTACTGATACAGGGCAGCAGTTTTCATTCAACATCCAAGCCTCACCTGCTAATAGCACCTTTCAAACTTCCTATATCTTCCCGGGAGAGGATCCCTTACATGACAACTGGAGCATCAACGCTCAACAAAGCTACACCCAAACCGACAGCTTTGATGAAAGGCAAACTAACTTTGGTGTCGGGCGAATGCATAAATATGGCGATTGGAAGCTTACCTTTGGTATTCAACAGTATTTCACCAGCTATACTACCGCTGCAAACTCCACAAATGAGCGCTCAAAGTATCTGGTCCCTGGGTTTACCATCCGCTATGATACAACCCAAAAAGATGGGTTCTGGAAAAATGGATTTATCTGGAATAATGTTTTTCAAGTGTCGGTTAACTCTCCTTTTTCTGACCAGAGTTTCATCCGAAATGCAGCAACACTCACCTACACCTTTCCGCTTGATAAAAACTGGAATCGTGTTGTACTAAATGGAAACTTCGGTGCTATTGATGTTGATAATATTCAAGACATTGCCCCTAATTTTCGCTTTTATTCAGGCGGTATTGGGAATCTTCTTGGCTATCCCTATCTCAGTCAAGGACCAAAGGTAAATGGTAATGTCACAGGAGGAAAGTATTTAGCAACAGGTTTAGTAGGCATTGAGCAGCGTATTGTCGGCAACTTCAGCACCCTTTTATACTACAACCTAGGGAACGCTACCAATGATCTTGATTTTCATGATGTTGAAATTTTAAAGGCAGCGGGGATTGGTCTTAGCTATCAGACACCTCTTGGACCTTTAATGTTTTTCCTCTCCAGAACGCTCAACCAGAACGACCGGCATTGGCGCGTTGATTTCAGCATAGGAATCACGCTATGAAAAAACTAAAAAAACACATCAAAAGAGTGCTTTACACAGTCATTGCTATTGTTGTACTACTAACAGCCATACTTGCACTTTTACTTTTCACCACACCCGGTTTGAAGGTGAGTAAATCGATTGCCAATTCGATTTTAAGCTCTCAAGGCATCACACTTACAGGCAATATCTCAGGCAATATTGAAAACCTTAGATTAGATGGTCTTACGATCAAAAATGATGCTATCGAACTGAATATCAGTCAAATTCACCTTAAATGGTCACTCTTAGAGTTTATCTTTGATCACAAACTGATGGTTGAATCACTAGAAGCGCAAAAGGTTCATATTAATATTCCTAACTCTCCCGATTCGGCTAGCAGCAATAATGACATTACCAATAATGATGCGCCTTTTATCATGCCTTTTGATCTAGATGCGAAGAACTTGACTGTCCATCAAGTCGACTATTTAATGGGTGGAGATCATATTATTTCAGCAGATAACGTTCAAATAGCACGCACCCAAATTATCAACGATAAACTTACACTGCACACCATCAAGGCAAACGTAATTAATTATGGGCAAGTTGAGTTAACCGAAGGCTACATTTTTTTAAATGATCCTTTTACAACAAAACTTAGCTTGAATGTCACAACTGAGAAGCTTCCTTTTCATCTTTACCATCAACCTGTTGAGATATCTGGTGATTTTGGCAAGGTATTTACTATTAACTCCGAAGGAAAGCTAGATTACGATAAAAAAACTTACCCCTACAAGTTTGTTAGCACATTTCAGGCAGGACATATTCAAACATCACTTTCTTTAGAGAAATATGCACAGATAAAGCTAAACTTCCTGTTTAGCGATAAAATTGACTGGCAAGCAAGTATTCAATCTCTTAATAAAGACATCGATGGCACACTCAATATCGGTGGCAACATTGATAGCAATGACAATAAAACAGCGATCAATAGCCAGTTTTGTGATATTTACCTCGCCAATACGCAACTTAAATGCAACATTGATTTTTCTAGCAGTGGGCAAGCACTCTTTTTAAAAGCATTTTCCATTTCCAATCCTAACAATAAAGATCACATTTCATTGAGCCTTGCCTCTGATAACACGCATTTACATGCAAAATGGACCTTGTTCATTAATAAGCTTAGTACTTATATCACCAATGCCACAGGGAATATTAACGCCACTGGAGACATTCACTTTGTTAAACAAGTGCTCAAGAGTTTCCATATTAACACACAGGTACGTGATTTCAATTATCATAGTATCGAGCTTGATAATGCGGATATACAGACAAAAGACAAAAGCATTTTAGTGAGTCTTTCTGCCAATAATACCACGCTTAAAAGCGATATTGTTGTTGATAAGCTCACCTACAATCTAGCTGATCTAAAACTCAACCAACTCAGTATTAACGAGCCATTCTCATCCGAACTGTGGCAGCTTAATAAACCAAGCAAGATCTCTATTAGTCCGCAAAACTATTTCTCTATCAGCAATGCTTGCCTTGAAAATGGCAAAAGTGATTATATTTGTCTTAAAGCTAATCTTCATGCGAATAATACAACCATCTTATCTGAGGGCAATATTACCCCAGGGCTTTTTCTACCTAACACCCCTATTAGCCAAGGCAGTTTTAAGGTTGATTACAAATTCAACTATTCACAAGTTGGCAGCCAACCTGCAACTGGGAGCTTTACACTCAATGGACATGGCCAGCTGATCAATTTCTCTGATAAACTTAGAAAATCGCTATACCTTAAAAATCCTGTTGAAAAGGCGCTGGATATTTCAAAGGTTTCACTAAATGCTAAACTTGAAAATAACCTATTAAGCGCGCATTTAAAAAGCATACTACCGCATAACCAACTACAAGCAAACGCCACCATTAAAAACTTTAATGTGCTTGATCTTTCCTCTGCGTTACTCTCAGGGCAACTCAGCATCCATGCTGATAAGTTTGGTTGGTTAACAAGCCTCTTTCCTGAGTTTCCTGTGCAAGTTAATAGTGGCGCATTAAATGCTCATCTGACATTTGCAGATAAACTGCTATCCCCTAAAGTAACAGGTAGGGTTCATCTAACAGATGGCAGCTTTGATCTCTTACCACTTAACACACAGATTGATCAACTCTATGCCAATCTTATTATCAGCCCACCTTTTAGCGCCAAGCTACAACTGAATGCCAAAATTAAAGACAAACCACTTACTGCCGAGGGTGAAATACGCTATCAAAATGCTCAGTTTCAGACACAAATTCATATTAAAGGAAATGATCTTTTGCTGCTGAACACGCCAGAGACAGTGCTCAGCGCTTCACCTGATTTAACTTTCACTCAAAGTGATCAGAGCTATCTTAAAGGAAGCGTCAATATTGACAAATTAAATGTTAATCTCGCTGAGCTTAAAAGCACGGCTTTACAAAATACCATCCAAAATGATGTTGTGTATATCAACAGTGAAAATCAAGCTATCAGCGAGCAAAAGACTGCCCCATTTAACATGAACCTTATGGTTGATTTTGGTAAAAATGCGCATCTATCCGGCCTTGGGATTAATACTAAAATTCAAGGAAAGGTGAATGTGATTAGCCAGCCAAATAAGCCTGTTTTAGGGGTGGGCGTGCTGCAACCTGTTGATGGAATCTTTAGCGCTTACGGGAAACACTTTACCATCAGCAGTGATTCAAGCATTTCTTTTAATAACAGCAACATTAACAACCCGCTGTTAGATATCAAAGCTAACTATAGTATACCGACCTCTGTTCAACTCACACAATCTGACGCACCAAGTGAAATTGGGATCAATATTACCGGCACGGCAAATGACCCCAAAATATCTCTTTTTTCAGAGCCGACACTTTCACAAACGGATATTTTATCTTACATCCTCTTTGGTCGAGCTTTAGATAAAGATCAGACCCAACAATCATCGAGCTCAGTCTCTCAGGCAGCACTTCTATTAGCTCTCAATGAAGGCGGAAGTGGCGTTATTAATGAGCTTAAAGAGCGTTTGTCATTAGCTGAGTTTTCACTTGGCAGCTTCAATGACACCACGACAAATAATACTACAAATAATTCAAGTGCAAATTCAGGGCAAAACAATACTGCTGTATTTATTGGCAAACAGCTCACCGATAGACTCTATGTTAGCTATGGTGTTGGCGTGTTTACCGGTGAGCAACAAGGTATCGCCACTTTTGCTTTAACACCTAATTGGAAACTTAAAGGTGATGTTACCTCCCTTGATACAGGTGCTGATATTCTCTATCAGACCCATTCAAATGATTAACTGAATCACAACAATTGATAAGAATTCCCTTTGAGTGGTAATGATATAACTTGCAAGATGCACCTGCCGTATTAAGCTAATAGCTATAGGGATAAATAGGAGTAACACTTTGGTCATCTACGAGATTAATATCAGCATTGATAATGGCATTTTTGAGCGCTATGCCAAATGGTTAAAACAACATCAAAAAGAGATGTTAAGTTTTAAAGGGTTTAATCACTCTGAAATCTATGTCGATACACAACAAAATGATGATGAGAAAACAGCTTTAGTTATTATTTACCAACTAGAATCAATGAATCACCTAGAGGAATATTTACGCTTACATGCAAAAGTTATGCGTGAAAAAGCACTTGAGAACTTTGGTGGGCGCTTTAAAGCATCACGGAGGATCCTTAGAACGTTATCACCCCAATAAGTACACAAACTAAAGTGAAAATGGGAAGAGAGGCCAGCATGCTGTCTGTGCGATCAAGGATACCGCCATGCCCAGGCAAAATATTGCCACTATCTTTAATGCCACGTTGACGTTTGAGCATACTCTCAAACAAATCCCCTATTACAGCAATAAAAACAATTAAGAACGATAACACAATAACCGCAATATGTTGCCATAAAGTAGTAGATATAAAGATACTGCAAATCGCGCCAGCAACACCGCCAAACACAACGCCACCTAAAAGCCCTTCAATTGTTTTATTTGGGCTAATCACAGGTGCAAGCTTTGTCTTTCCACATTTTTTACCCACAAAATAGGCACCACTATCAGCAACGGTCACAACTAACATCACTAAAAGCAGCAAAATGGGACGTTCGATATGAAGCGCACCAATTGCCACAAAAAATGGCACAATAGTGAAAGCACCCATAACAAGACACAAAACAGGGTGGTACTTTACATCTTTTTGATAAAAATAAAGCAAACAACATACAAATAACCAAAACACCAAAGACAACCATAAGGTTAAAAGAGGAACAAAAGATGAAAGGTAGATAAGTACTGCAATAACTAAAACATAAATAGCACGAACGCTTAGTTTTCTAACATGTGATAAATCGCTCCATTCCCATGCTGCCAATAAAAGCACAATGACAACAATTGTATCAAAGACAGCGCCTCCTAATTTAAAGATTGCCCATAGGACCAAAAGCCCAAGAATAATACCAGTGATTATACGCTCTTTCACACCCTTCCCTTATAGTTGCTCATCCGTTTTCCCAAAACGACGTTTACGCTTTAAAAAGCTATCAATTGCTGCCTGAAAGTCTTTTTTCCTAAAATCCGGCCACATCTTAGAACAAAAATAAAACTCAGCATACGACAACTGCCAATTCATAAAGTTACTAATACGTTGCTCACCGCTTGTACGAATGAACAAATCCACAGGCTGAGTGATATTCGTTTGCAAATGCCGAGAAAATATCTCTTCTGATATATCGTTAATACCTAAACTTCCATCTTGAACTGCCTTTACAATAGACTTAGCTGCCTCAACAATCTCCCACTGACCACTGTAATCAATCGCAATATTAAGCTGAAGGCCTGTATTACTCAGCGTTTGGCTTTCTGTTATCTTCATATTATCTAGCACTTCAGCACAAAGACGAGAGCGATCACCAACAACATTCAGACATACATTATTCTCTTTCAGCATTGGCAGCTCTTTCACTAGCACTTCAGAAAAAAGCCTCATCAGCGTATCAACTTCTTCTTGTGGTCGCTGCCAGTTCTCTCGACCAAAGGCAAAAAGCGTCAATCGCTCAATTTTATGCTCAACAGCATATTCAATAGCTTGACGAACGCTCTTAATACCTGCCCGATGGCCCGAAGTTCGAGGAAATAGTCTTTTTTTTGCCCAACGCCCATTGCCGTCCATGATTATGGCCACGTGTTTTGGCATATGGTTTAAAGACATATAAACGCTTAGATTTCCATTAAGTCTTTTTCTTTATCTTGCGCGATATTATCCGCTTTAGCAATCATATCATTCGTTAATTTCTGAATTTTCTCTTCTGCTTTTTTTGCTTCATCTTCAGAAATTTCTTTTTCTTTCAAAAGCTCTTTAATATCTGAGTTCGCATCACGACGAATATTACGAATGGCAATACGCGCCTTCTCCGCTTCTCCTTTGACAACCTTAACAAGCTCTTTACGTCTTTCTTCATTCAAAGGCGGCATTGGAATGCGAAGAGTATCGCCCATATTAGCAGGGTTCAAACCAAGATCTGAAGTTAAAATAGCTTTCTCAATTTTGCTGGCAAGACCTTTTTCCCAAGGCGTAATGCCAAGCGTTCTTGCATCAAGAACAGTAATGTTTGCAGCCTGAGAAATGGGTGTATCAATACCATAGTAATCAATTGAAACATGCGCTAATAAATCAGGATGAGCACGCCCTGTTCTTACTTTTGCCAAATCATGGCGCAAACTTTCCAAGGACTTTTCCATTCGGGAAGCTGCATCTTGAATAATCTCATTAATCATTACACTCTCCTAATTACGTATCCACGTACCTTCATCTTCCCCAGCAACAACTCTAATAAGTGCACCAGACTTATTCATATTAAAAACACAAATAGGAACATTAAAATCACGACATTGCACAAAAGCACCTAAATCCATCACTTTCAGTTCTTTATCTAACACCTCTGAAAATGACAGCGCTTCATAGCGCTTAGCATCTTTATATTGATTCGGGTCCTTATCATAAACCCCATCAACCGTTGTTAGCTTCAAAAGCGCATCTGCCTTTATCTCACAGGCACGAAGTGCAGCTGTTGTATCTGTTGTTACAAAAGGATTGCCGGTACCACCGGCAAAAATAACCACATTCCCATTATCTAAAAGCGCATTGGCAAGCGGGGCATTTGCTGTTTGCATAACCGCATCGACATAGCGCGCTGATAGGGCTGTAGTATTAATATTATGAAACTTCATCAAATCACGAAGTGCCAGCGCATTGATCATAGTTGCCAGCATACCCATCGTGTCAGCAGTAGAACGCTCAATTTGACCTTTAAAATCACCTTGAGCGCCTCTTAAAATATTGCCCCCACCAATAACGATGCCTACTTGCACATCGTTTTTTATCAGGGTTTTTATATCTTGAATAATTGGCTGAATTGCCTCAACATTAATGCCTCGTCCAGTATTTGATAAACTCTCACCGCTTAATTTAATCAGTATTCGTTTAAAACGAGGCTCCATGTATTATGCTCCTTGCACTTGACTCATTACTTCTTTTGCAAAGTCACTTTCTTCTTTTTCAATGCCTTCACCTACACCGAAACGAATAAATCCAGTTACAGTAGCATTATTCGCTTTTAGAAGCTCAGCAACTTTTTGATCTGGGTTCTTAACAAATGGCTGACCAACAAGACTTTGCTCATCCAAGAACTTACGGATACGACCAGTGATCATTTTCTCAATAATATTATCTGGTTTGCCACTTTCACGTGCTTGAGCAACAAAAATTTCTTTTTCTTTCTCTACAACATCGCTTGGAACATCATCTTGAGAAACAACCATAGGATTAGATGCAGCAACATGCATTGCAATATCTTTTGCAAGTTCTTCACTGCCACCTGTCATCGCAACAATAACGCCGATTCTACCACCATGGCTATACTGACCAAGTGTTTCACCTTCTAAAACATTGACTCTGCGTACATTAATGTTTTCACCAATTTTTGCAATCAATGCCTTACGTGCTTCTTCAACAGTTGAGCCATCTTCAAGCTTTGCATTTAAAAGCATCTCTAAAGTTGAAACGCCTTCTTTTGCTGCTGCTTTAACAACATCATCCGCGAATTTTTTAAAGTTATCATCACGAGCAACAAAGTCAGTCTCTGAGTTAATCTCAACGATAACTGCCTTGTTATTTGCTTCAGCCATCACAACAACACCCTCAGCAGCAACTCTAGATGCTTTTTTATCTGCCTTTGCTTGACCAGATTTGCGCATCTCTTCGATTGCTTTTTCGATATCGCCGCCCGTAGCAGTTAGGGCTTTTTTGCATTCCATCATGCCAGCGCCTGTGCGCTCACGTAATTCTTTAACTAATTGAGCAGTAATTGCCATAAGTTTATCCTCAAAATATTATCTAAGTTCTAATTATGCTTGATCTTCAGGTGCTTCTTCTTCAGTTTTTTCAGCTTCAGCTGCAACTTGAGAAGCTTGTTTTGCATCAATAATTGCATCAGCAAAATTAGCTAAGTAGAAACGGATTGCTTTTACAGCATCATCATTTCCTGGAACAACATAATCAATGCCATCAGGGTCAGAGTTTGTATCAACAACAGCAACAACTGGGATACCTAAACGCTTTGCTTCTTCAATGGCAATGTGCTCTTCTTTACTGTCGATTACAACGACAACATCAGGCAAGCCACCCATTTCTTTAATACCACCAAGGGCTTTTTCCAACTTCTCAATTTCACGTGAGTTTTGAAGCGCTTCTTTCTTTGTTAAACGCTCAAAAACACCTTCTTCTTGCATTTTCTCAAGATCACGAAGACGCTTGATTGATTGACGAATCGTTTTATAGTTTGTCAACATCCCACCTAACCAACGGTGATTGACATATGGCATACCGCAACGAGAAGCTTCTTCAGCTACGATTTCTTGTGCTTGACGTTTTGTACCAACAAATAAAATTTTGCCGCGTTTTGCCGCTGTTTTACCAATGAAGTTAACCGCATCTTCAAACAAAGGTACCGTACTTTCAAGGTTAATAATATGAATACCGTGATTGATCCCAAAAATATATTCATTCATTTTAGGGTTCCAGAATCTCTTTTGGTGACCGTAATGTACACCTGCTTGTAACATATCTTTCATTAAAGACATTATTTATTCTCCACTTTAGGGTTATTCCGCCACTACTCCCCACTTTTTAACTTTATCCAGATAAGATAAAGCACCCAAAAAGCGTGTCGAGTAATGTGAGTTTTTTTACTTACATTTGCTCTTTTACATTTAATTTCATAAAAAAGCGAGCGGATTGTACCACAAAAGCAGCGACTTCGCTATAGCTCCGATCAATTTCCATATATTGACAAGCAAATTCCTGATAAAACCACCTTTAGGGACATACAAAAAGAGCATTTTTACTGTCTATGCAGCAATCACCATGGAATAACCTGTCCTTTATAATCCACAAAACTTCCTGTCGTCTCAATTGATAAGTGATCAATCACTTTATAAATTCCTTTGGCACTTTCTTGTGCACTAATCAGTGCATTCTTCCCACCCATATCTGTTTGCACCCAACCTGGATGGATAAGAACAACTGCTTTTCCTTCTGACTTAAGATCAATTGCCAAACTTTTCCCTGCTGCATTAAGCGCTGCCTTTGACATCCTGTAAGCATAGCGGCCACCTGAGCCATTATCTTCAATTGATCCCATTTTACTTGTAATGAGTGCGACTTTTGCAGCCTCAGATAATAAACCATGCGTATAAAGCGCATCAACCACTCTAAGCGCACCCAAAGCGTTGGTGTTATAATCTTCTAGCATTTTATTGAAGTCCATATTAGACAGTGACTCACTCCCCCATACACCTGCATTGTTAATAACAACATCAATGGATTCACCATTTAATTGCGCTACAAGCTTTTTCACTTTTTGATCACTTGCAACATCAGCATCAAAAATAAGCTCTCCATTAAGTGATTCCATTTCTCGAGAGATGTTACGACAGCTCGCAATAACACGATAGCCTTTTTCGCTGTAAACTTGGGCAAGCGTCAGCCCCACACCTCTATTTGCGCCAGTAATAAGTACTGTTTTTGTCATACTGTCACCTTACTTGGAAAAAACAAAACTATCATTTTCAATACTAACTTTAATAACATCGCCAGAGGTATATTTACCTTCCAGCAAATAAGTTGCCAACGGGTTTTCAATATATTGCTGAATGGCACGCTTAAGCGGCCTTGCACCAAATACCGGGTCAAAACCATGATCAGCCAAATCATTCATTGCAGCATCAGTGATCTCGAGCTTAAGCTCTCTATCAGTCAAACGCTTTCTCACACGGTTAATCTGTATTTCAGCAATTTTCTTGATCATTTCTTTATCAAGTGGCTCGAATACAACTGTTTCATCAATCCTGTTGACAAATTCAGGCCTAAAGTGCTGCAATACAACTTGTAACACCTCTTGTTTAACTGCATCGTAACTCTCTGTGCTCATCTTCTCTTGAATCAGCTGCGATCCAAGATTCGATGTCATAATTAATAGTGTGTTTTTAAAGTCAACCGTACGCCCTTGGCTATCTGTTAAACGACCATCATCCAAAATCTGCAACAGAATATTAAATACATCAGGGTGCGCCTTTTCAACTTCATCTAATAAAATCACAGAATAAGGCTTGCGTCGAACATGCTCTGTTAAATAACCGCCTTGCTCATAACCAACATACCCTGGAGGCGCACCAATCAATCTTGCAACTGAATGCTTTTCCATAAACTCAGACATATCCACCCTCAGCATTGCATCTTCACTATCAAACATGAACTCTGCCAATGCTTTAGTCAGCTCAGTTTTACCGACACCTGTTGGGCCCAAGAATAAAAAAGAACCAATTGGACGATTAGGATCAGACAACCCAGAGCGTGCACGCCTTACTGCATTAGATACAGCACTAATTGCCTCTTTTTGCCCGATGACACGTTTTGCCAGAAATTCTTCCATATGAAGCAGTTTTTCTTTTTCACCTTCCATCATTTTAGCAACCGGAATGCCCGTTGCCTTTGAGACAACTTCAGCGATTTCACTTTCGGTAACTGTCGTTCTAACGAGCTTATTTTTTACAGGATCGGCGGTACTTAAATCTTTAATCTGCTCTTCAAGTTGAGGGATCAAACCATATTGAAGCTCTGCCATTTTAGAAAGATCTCCCCCTCTTTTTGCCGCTTCCAAATCAATTTTTGCCTGATCTAACTGCTCTTTGAGTTTCTGAGAGCCTTGCATTTGTGCCTTCTCAGATTTCCAAATCTCTTCAAAACCAGAGTATTCTTTCTCTAAAGCTTGAATTTCTTCTTCTAACACCCCAAGGCGTTTCTTGGTTGCACTATCTTTTTCTTTTTTGAGCTGCTCACGCTGCATCTTTAACTGAATAATACGGCGATAGAGTTTTTCCATTTCCTCTGGTCTTGAATCAATCTCCATACGAATTTGGCTTGCTGCTTCATCCATTAAATCAATGGCTTTATCTGGCAGCTGCCTGTCTGTTACATAACGATGCGATAAAGTTGCCGCAGCAACAATAGCAGGGTCCGTAATATCCACCCCGTGATGGAGCTCGTAGCGCTCTTTTAGGCCACGCAAAATAGCGATAGTATCCTCAACTGAAGGCTCCTGCACTAAAACTTTCTGAAAACGCCTTTCAAGCGCAGGATCTTTCTCAACATTTTCACGGTACTCATCCAAAGTGGTTGCGCCAACGCAGCGTAGCTCACCTCTTGCCAAGGCTGGTTTTAACATATTACCCGCATCCATAGAGCCTTCTGCTTTACCTGCACCCACCATAGTGTGAAGCTCATCAATAAATAAAATAACGCTACCATCTTGTTTTGATAGATCTTTTAATACTGCCTTAAGCCGCTCTTCAAAATCCCCACGGAATTTAGCGCCAGCAAGTAGCGCACCAAGATCAAGCGATAAAATACGTTTATTTTTAATCCCTTCAGGCACCTCACCGTTTACAATTCTCTGTGCCAACCCTTCAACAATAGCCGTTTTTCCAACCCCTGGTTCGCCAATTAACACGGGATTGTTTTTTGTTCTTCTTTGCAACACTTGAATTGTGCGACGTATCTCAGAGTCACGGCCAATAACAGGGTCAATTTTCCCCTCACGCGCCCTTGCAGTTAAGTCAATCGTATATTTTTGCAATGCCCCTTGCATATCTTCGGCATTTTGGCTGCTAACTCGCTCTCCGCCTCTTACTTTATCAACAGCTTCACTAAGTGTTTCTTTACTCAATCCTGCCGCTTTTAAAATTTTGCTTAGGTTTCCATCACCGAATCCGGCAATCAAAAATAGATCACTTGAAATAAACTCATCTTGTTTCTCTAATGAGATTTTCTCCATCACCTGAAGAATTTTGACCAGATTATTTGATGCGCTAATTTGAGACTGCGCACTAGTTGTGGCAAGTTCGCTCAATGACTTATCAAGCTCATTCTTTATTTTATTAAGGTCACCACCTGCTTGGGTAATGATAGAACTAATCATACCACCTGATTGATCTAATAATGCTTTTAACACATGCACTGGTTCAAGCATTGTATGACTTTTTTGAATTGCCAATGATTGCGCATCCGATAGCGCCTCTTGCAACTTTGTTGTAAATTTTTCCGCTTTCATATCCATCCTATTTTTTATCTAACTATTACTTAAAATCACTTCCAATTTATGAAAACGCCCATGATATTCACATCAGGCAAAGTAACTTACTTTATAAGCATCTCAGCCAAAACATACAATAACCGTTTTACATAACAAAATATTATTTCAACATAACATAAATAGGTGCACTAAAAATTCTTTTCAAGTAAAAAGCATTTAAAAGTTATCTTGCAGAATTATTGTATATGGCGCAAACGCTTACCACACATAGGATAAGAAGGAATATAAAATTATTAACGCACATCTATATACATTTACATTATTGCCGCTAGCAGGGTGGATATGGATAATATCTACAAAGAGAAGGGAACGCAATTTGTTAGCAATAGCAAATTGGACGCCACATCCAAAGCAAGCTCCCCCTTGTGCTTGCTTTGGGTTTAGTCGTTATACCTTATTTTTACCCAATTAGTTCAACTGTTTCATTCACCCATTTGCTAAATTCACTCTGGATGGCAATAAGATCCTCTTTTGTATCCGCCTCGAAGCGAAGTACCAAGCATGGCGTTGTATTGGAAGCTCTCACAAGCCCCCACCCTTTTTCAAATTCAGCGCGCACGCCATCAATTGTGATAATCTTTGCATTCTTAAACTGACTATTTGCCCCTTTCATTAAAGCATCAACTACCTGAAATTTTTTACTCTCTGGCACGGTGATATTAATTTCAGGCGTATTAATACTTTGCGGGATTTCAGAGAATATTTCATCTAATGATTTGTTATGCTGGCTTAATATCTCCAATAATCTTACACCTGTATACAAACCATCATCAAACCCAAACCAACGATCATTAAAAAACACATGACCACTCATCTCACCTGCAAGCGCTGCATCAATTTCCAACATCTTCTTTTTAATCAGTGCATGGCCTGTTTTTGACATAACAGGATTGCCACCTTGCGCCTTGACAAAGAGCTCTACATTCTTTGAGCATTTAACATCATATAAAATCGTTTGAGCCTTATTTGCCTCTAACACATCTTTTGCATATAACATTAGCTGTCTATCCGGAAAGATATTCTCGCCATTTGGCGTCACCACTCCCAAACGATCACCATCACCATCAAATGCAAGACCAACATCAGCGCCAGTCTCGCGCACTTTTTCAATCAGATCTTGCAGATTTTCAGGTTTACTTGGATCTGGGTGATGATTTGGAAAAGCCCCATCCACCTCGCAGTAAAGTGTCTCAACCTGACAGCCAAGCCTTTGATATAGCTTTGGCGCAATTTCTCCTGCAATCCCGTTTCCTGCGTCAATCACAATATGAAGGTTTCTTGCTAATGACTCATTTTCACAGATATAATCAATATAGGCATTTGCAATATCTTGCTGATGATGGCTCCCCTGATCAGAAAAATTCACCTCTCCGCTATCAATACGATTTTTTAGCGCCTGTATTGCTTCCTCTGCAAGCGTTGTATGGTTAATCATCATTTTAAGGCCATTATAATTTGCAGGATTATGGCTGCCTGTTAGCATGATTCCCGTCCCGGTACCAATTTTCTTTGTAGCAAAATACAAAACCGGTGTAGGGACACTCCCAACATCAATAACATCGCACCCAGCGTGCTTAAGCCCCTCTGCAAGCGCTTTAATCAGAACAGGGCCTGATAGTCGACCATCTTTAGCAATAATAACTTTTTTTTGTCCCTGAGACTGCGCTTCACTACCAAAAGCAAGCCCAATATTATATACCACATCTGGATTAAGATCCTCTGGGTAAGTCCCTCTAATATCATAGGCTCGAAAGATATACTCCGGCGCCTGTAATTTATTTTTCAACATTCTCATATCCTCTATTTAATAATCACATATTCACAGAATTTGATAGGCAAATTACAATAAGTAACTCAAATCAGCGCGACCAAATAAATCAACTTCACCATCATAGCTTAAAGAAAGAATCATTACCTTAAAAACCTCTGAAAAATCCGCACCTAAAGTCAGTTTTTTCAGCCCCTCAGTCAACGTGTTTTTTTGACGCCCACTTGCTTTTTTCAAAAGAGCTTGATAGCAATCCAAAATCCCTGCAGACAATAGAAATTGGTTTTGCTGACCGTATCCTTCCAAGTCAAAACCATTATTAAGCGCAGCTTCCGCAACAGCCGTAAAATCCACATGTGCCGTAATATCCTGTACACCAACATTAATCAAAGGGTTATCATGAACATGATGCTTATAATAACATCTAAGCGTGCCCTCTCTTCGCGCAAGCTGATAATACATCTCTCGGTGATAGCCATAGTCACAAATAAATACAATACACTTATCTAAAGCATCTTTAATAGTGCTAAGCCATGGCTCAATCCATAAGTTCACCTCTGAGAGATAATAATCTGGCTTGGCACTCAAAATACCCGTCTTTGATAATGCCTTTTCTAAACGCTGATCTATAACTTTATTATCAATCAGCATAAATTCTTCACCATCATAACCGACCATCTGCTGGGAGAATTCATTATTTTCATATTTGAAAAGCTCTACTGGCATTGCATCTAGCACTTCATTAGCAAATACAATTGCATTTGAAACTGTATTTGGAATTTCATGACACCAGAGAATAGATGAATAGTACTCAGGTAATGCCTTTTTCAATCGTTTTTTCTGTAAATTAACTAAATCTGGGCTTGTATCAATAATAATATAGCTCTTCGGTAAAGCATTCAGCTTTGAAAGCATTAAAAGACAATCTTCTGCAAATTGACCAGTTCCCGCACCAAACTCAATAATGGATGCATTTTCAAGATCAGATCCTTTTAAGATGTTTGCAAACACATTGGCAAAGGTATATGTAAATAGTGGTGATATTAAAGGTGCTGTAACAAAATCCCCCTTTTCAGCAAACTTATACTTATTAGCACTATAATAACCAAGACTTGGTGCATACAAAGCTTGCTGCATAAAATCATGAAAAGAAATTCTACCTTTTTGATCTATCTCTTTTTTAATACATTGAGTTAAATTTTTAACTCTTTCAGACTCTTGATGAGATAATGGCGGTAATTGCCCCATAATTAATCTAATGTCATTCTTATTGAACTGACCGACACTTTACTGATATTTTCCAACAAAATCCAGAGAATTAAATTCCAATGATTATATTAATTTTTTTTATGTTTTTGTCATTTTTCTAGCTGGTTTTTTTATCCAATTTACGATAGAGTAATCTCAAGCTAAAAGAGTCAAGCTTCTTTTTAGCCGTATGGAGCAATAATTATACGATATTGTCATAGGGAGGAACATAGTGAAACAGTTAACTGTTGAAAGTAAAATTAAAGCACGTTATCAATGCTCAATTGTTGATTTTTTTCAAAAGTGTCTTGATCAAAAGATGGATACACATGAAATTGCATCAATGATTAATTGCAGTGTAAGTAATCTGCGGCGTATCGCTCGGAAATACCATTTTACTTTCCATCAACCTGAACCAACGCCAATGCTTTCACAAAGCAAAGAGTTTCTGAAAAAAACACTCAATATAGATAATTTTTTATCACGCCAGTGGACAAATTAAGGCCTAGCTTTAAAAAGTAATTTGCCATTAGCTTACAACAAGTATAAGTTGATGGCGCGTGAACCTATATCACCTACTTTGCACAAACATAATCACAAGCTATTTATAGTGGTTCCAGTGTCTGCTGCACATACTTTAATGCTAGTCTTTTTACAAACAGGAATTAGTTGTATATTAGAACGGGTATATCAATGACGCCTAATATATAGTGGTTCCAATATATAACCGACCAAATGTGTTCATATCAATCCTTTGTTACATATAGGTTTGAGCGATGCGGATATTTATTAGAATTACTATAATAGACTAAGCCTAGCTAGAACAGGACACACCCGTATGAGTGCAACACCCGAATATGATTTGGTGCTATTAACGTATAATTAATATTTTGTTGTGTGATATTTATGATGTGCTTATTGTGTCGTTATTTTGTGATTGAATATAGCGTTTGCACACATGGAGAATCTTTGTTGATTCTGGTGTATTGCTGTTTTTTGCTATTGAATAAATAATGGAAGCCTGCTGGCTTGGAATAACTTGGCGGTGACCTACTTTCACATGGCGAATGCCACACTATCATCGGCGTAACTGAGTTTCACTTCTAAGTTCGAAATGGAATTAGGTGGTGCCTCAGCACTATTACCGCCAAAACTTTTNAGCATAAAGCTTTAACAATCTATCATAGAGTAATAACCAAGTCTCTCGGGCAATTAGTACTGGTTAGCTTCATACATTACTGCACTTACACATCCAGCCTATCAACGTCGTAGTCTTCAACAACCCTTTAGGGGAATTTAATT